>NZ_JNZY01000007.1 GCF_000717655.1 Streptomyces katrae | reverse complement strand
CCCCGGCAGACATCACCGGCGCCGCCCACGCCCACCCCACCCCATCTGCCGTTGATCCGGGGCAGCGCCCCGGGCCCGCGCCGCTACCCCGTACGCCGGATCAGTGCCAGGTACATCGCGTCCGTGCCGTGCAGGTGCGGCCACAGCTGGACGTCCGGGCCGTCGCCCAGGGCCGGGACGCCCGCCATGTGCGGCCTGGCGTCGATGAGTTCGGCCATGACCGGCGAGGCGCCCGCGCCGCGGCCGCGCAGGACGTCGTCCACGACGACCCTGGTCTCGGCCAGGTGCGGGGAGCACGTCGCGTAGCCCACCACGCCGCCCACCCGGACGGCGGACAGCGCCTCCCGCAGCAGCGCGCGCTGCAGCGGGGCGAACCCCTCCAGGTCCTCGGGGCGGCGCCGCCACCGCGCCTCCGGGCGGCGGCGCAGCGCGCCCAGGCCGGAGCACGGGACGTCCATCAGGACGCGGTCGAAGGAGCCCGGCCGCCACGGCGGCCGGGTGCCGTCCGCAGCGATGACCTGGTACGGGCCGGGGTTGCCGGCCAGGGCGCGCTCCACGAGCCTGGCCCGGTGCGGTTGCTTCTCGGAGGCGAGCAGGAACGCCCCGCGCTGCGCCGCCAGGGCCGCCAGCAGGGCCGCCTTGCCGCCGGGGCCCGCGCAGCCGTCCAGCCAGCGCTCGTCGCTGCCTTCGACCGGCGCGGCCGCGAGGGCCATCGCCACCAGCTGGCTGCCCTCGTCCTGGACGCCGGCGCGGCCTTCGCGGACCGCCTCCAGTGCTCCGGGCTCGCCGCCCTCGGCCATCCGGACGGCATACGGCGACCAGCGCCCCGGCAGCGCCGAGTCCTCGCCGACCGCCTCCACCAGCTCGTCCGTCGTGGACCTCCCGGGCCGCGCCACCAGCGTGACCTCGGGCCGTTCATTGTCGGCTTCGAGCAGGTCCTCGATGCCGGCCCGGCCGCCGCCGAGGGCGTCCCACAGGGCGCTGACGACCCACCTCGGGTGCGAGTGGTACACCGCGAGGTGCTCCTCGGCGTCCTCCTCGTACGGCGGGGCCACGCGCTCGAGCCAGCCGTCCAGGTCGTGCGCGGCGATCTTGCGGAGCACGGCGTTCACGAACTTGGCGCGCCCGTCCCCGAGCACCACGCGGGCCAGCTCCACGCTCGCCGACACCGCCGCGTGCGTGGGGATCCGGGTGCCCAGCAGCTGGTGGGCGCCGAGCGAGAGCACGTCGAGCACCGGCGGGTCCACCTCCCGCAGCGGCCGGTCGATGCAGGCCTTGATGACCGCGTCGTACGTGCCCTGCCGGCGCAGCGTCCCGTACACCAGCTCGGTGGCCAGCGCCGCGTCCCGCGCCTCGAAGCCCTCCGTCTGGCGGGCCTTGCGCAGCAGCGGCGGCAGGACGAGGTTGGCGTACGCGTCGCGCTCGCCCACCGCCCGCAGCGCCTCGAAGGCCAGCAGCCGGACGGGGTCCTTCTTGGGGCGGCGGTACGGCTTGGCCTGCCGCTGGCCTGCGGCGCTGCGCGGGGGACGGGACTGATCGCTCACGTGAAAGGTGCTCCGGGTTTACGGGGTGTACGAGATGCAGCAGAAAATTTTCGGGTACGGATCAGCCTACGTCCGTGCCGCCGACACGCTCACCGGGAGCGATCCGCACGCCGCGCGCCCAGTCGGCGCCGCGCATCGGCTTCTTGCCCTGGGGCTGCACCCAGAGCAGCTCGACGGCGTGCGAGCCGGTGCCGACGTACACGTTGTTCTTGGCCGGGGCGAGCTCGCCGGGCGCCAGGTCCGTGCGGTCGGCGACCAGGCCGACGGAGATCAGCTTGAGCCGCTCCCCGCGGAAGACGGTCCACGCGCCGGGCGCGGGCGTGCAGCCGCGCACCACGCGGTCGGCGCGCATCGCCGGGGCCTTCCAGTCGATCCGGGCGTCCTCGACGGTGATCTTGGGGGCGAGCGAGATCCCGTCGGCGGGCTGCCCGACGGCGCGCAGGGTGCCGTCCTCGATGCCGTCCATCGTGGCGGCCAGCAGCCCGGCGCCGGCGAAGGCGAGGCGGGTCAGCAGGTCTCCGCTGGTGTCGGTGGGCCGGATCTCCTCGGTCAGGTGCCCGTAGACGGGGCCGGAGTCCAGGCCCTCCTCGATGAGGAAGGTGGAGGCGCCGGTGACCTGGTCCCCCGCCATGATCGAGTGCTGTACGGGAGCGGCTCCGCGCCAGGCGGGCAGCAGCGAGAAGTGCAGGTTGACCCAGCCGTGGCGGGGGATCTCAATGGCGCTCTTGGGGATCAGCGCGCCGTACGCGACGACCGGGCAGCAGTCCGGGCCGATCTCGCGCAGCCGGGCCTGGAATTCCGGGTCCCGGGGCCGGACCGGCTTGAGGACCTCGATGCCGGCCTCCTCGGCGCGCTCGGCGACCGGGCTGGCGATGAGCCGGCGGCCGCGGCCGGCCGGTGCGTCGGGCCGGGTGACGACGGCCGCGACCTCGTGGCGCCCGGAGGCGATCAGGGCGTCCAGGGCGGGCACGGCGACCTCGGGGGTGCCTGCGAAGACGAGCTTCACTGGGGTCCTACCTCGCTATCTCGGCTGTCAGCAGCGCACCAGTCTATGTTCCCGGTGCCGTTGGGGGTGCCCGGCCCGGTCGGCGGGTGCCCCCGGGGCCCGTTCAGGGGTCCGGACGCCTCGTCAGGGGGCGTGGACACACACGCGCGCCTCTCGCATATGCCGACACGCCCCTCGTGCGTGACTTCCGTGCCGTATGACGCGTTGGTCAAGAGAGATTGACCGAAACCGGGCCGCGATGAGAACGGTGTCTGCGGCCCGATCCGCTCTTCAGCACCGGTTCGAGAGGCTTCTTCATGGCCGACCACGCCACCCACGACGCCCAAGCACGGGCCAGCCTGCATCTCCTGGTGCGGGACATCGAGCGGGTTCGCCGGCAGGTGGATGCTCTGCGTACGCTCACCGCCCAGCTCGGCAATGTGTACCGCCCGCGCCGCTCCGGTCCCTCGACGGGCTTCGTCGTCTATGGCCGGGCCCCCGCGCCCACCGTCCGTCTCGCGCAGGAGCTGCGGGACAGCGTCGAGACGCTGGTGACCGCAGCGGTGGACTTCGACCGCTCGCTCGGCTTCTCGTGGGACGCGGTGGGTTCCGCGCTCGGCGTCACCAAGCAGGCCGTGCACCGGCGGTACGGGGCCCGGCGGGCCCAGGCCGCGGAGTCCGCGGAGCCGCTGGCCGAGGGCACGCCCACCCGGACCCTTGGGCCGCTGCCCACGGTCCCGGCGGCCCGCTCGGTCCCGCCGCAGCCGGTGCGCGAGGAGTCCCAGCCCGCGGCCGCGGCCCGCTCCGGCGCCTTCCCGGGGCCCCGCAACGGCTGACCGGCACGGCCGGACCGCCACGGCTGAAACCTGCCTGCCGCCGGGACGCCGACCTCCGACGGCCGGCCGGCCTAACGCCGAACCCGCATCCCGCCCCCGGCGGGGACGACCCCCACGGTCGTCTCCGCCGGGGGCGTTCGGCTGCCCCCGCCCGGCGCCGCCTCAACCGATGTCCGGCGGGTCGATCCGGACCCGGACCGCCTCCGCCGCCGGGACTCCCCGCGCCAGCCGGGCCGCCTGCGCCGACTTCAGGGCGGCCGCCAGCGCCGCCCCGCTGCCGGGCGGGACGCGGACCAAGGCCCGGTCCCCGGGCGACGGCTCCCCGCGCCGGCCCGGCACCGGGACCGGGCCCAGCACCTCCGCCTCCGGCGGCAGCCCGGCTCCGGCCAGGAAGGCCTCCACCGCCTCGCCGCGCCCGGCGACGGCCGCCATCCGGGACACCGGCGGGAAGCCCAGCTGGGCCCGCTCCGCGAGCTCCCGTACGGCATGGCCCACCGGATCCCACCGCACGAGGGCCTGGACGGGCCGCAGCGTCGGCTCGGCGACCACGACGACCTGCCCCTCCCCCCGGACCAGCGAGGCGGCCGCGATCCACCGGCGCAGCGCGTCCTCCCCGGCCCGCAGGTCGGGCCGGGCCAGCATCGCCCAGCCGTCCAGCAGCAGCGCCGCCGCGTACCCGGCGCCCGCCGCGACGGGCTCGGCGCCGGGCGTGCACACCACCAGCGCGGGCCGGTCGGGCACCTCGTCCAGGACGTGGTCGCGGCCGGAGGTGCGCACGGGCACGGCCGGGAAGGCCCGCCCGAGCTCCTCGGCGGTCCGCCGGGCGCCGACCACCTGGGCGCGCAGCCGGAACGATCCGCACTCCTCGCAGTGCCAGGCGCTCTCCTGCCGGCCGCACCAGCCGCAGTGCAGGTCCCGGGCGTCCGGAGCCTCCAGCGGCCCGGCGCACGCCTTGCAGCGGGCGGGGGTGCGGCAGCGCTCGCACGCCAGCCTCGGCGCATAGCCGCGCCGGGGCACCTGGACCAGCACGGGCCCGGACTTCAGCCCCTCCCGTACGGTCTCCCAGGCCAGGCTCGGCAGCCGGGCGGTGCGGGCCGCCTCGTCGCGGGCCAGCAGTTCGTCGCCCACCGTCCGGATCCGGGGCGCACAGGCCCGTACCGTCTCCCGGTCGGCGACGAGCGGCCGCGCCCAGCCCGTCTCGACCAGCTGGGCGGCCTCCACGGTGCAGCTCGTGCTCCCGGCCAGGAATCCGCAGCCATCGCCGACGGCCCGCAGCTCGAGGACCTCCCGTACGTGCGGGAACGGCGCGTGGTCGTCGCTGTGGCTGGAGTCGCCGTCGTCCCAGACGGCGACCAGCCCGAGGTCCCGTACGGGCGCGAACATCGCGGCCCGGGTGCCGATGACGGCCCGTACCGAGCCGCGGTGCACGGCGAGCCACTGCCGGTAGCGCTTCTCGGGGCCGGATTCTGCGGTGAGCAGCGCATGCCGCCCCTCGCCGAGCAGGGCGGTCAGCGCCGCGTCGACCCGCGCTGCGGTGCGCCCGTCGGGCAGGACGGCGAGGGCGCCGCGGCCGGAGGCGAGGGTGGCGGCCATGGCCCGGGCCAGCTCGTCGGCCCAGCCGGGGCCGGGCAGGGCGGTCCAGACGGCGCGCGGGGCGCCGCCGGTGGCGAGGGCCCGCAGGAAGGCGGGGCCGGAGCCGTACCGCGCCCAGCCGCCCGGTTCGGGCGCGGCGGGCGGGGGCAGCGGATCGGGTGAGGGCTTGGCCTCGGCGCGCGCGTTGCGCGGGGGCAGGGCGAGCTGGAGTACGTCGGCCAGGCTGCCGGCGTACCGGTCGGCGACGGCCCGGGCCAGGGCCAGCATGCCCGGGGTGAGGACGACCTCGGGCGAGACGACGTGGGCGAGGGCGGCCAGTGCACCGTTGTAGTCGGATTCGGCGCGGCGCTCGACGATGAACCCGTCGATGAGGCCGCCGCCCTCACGGCGGCCGCCGTGCACCTGGTGGGAACCGGCCCCGAAGCGGACCCGGACGCGGACTCCGGGCTGTGCCGCCTCGGAGAGCTCCTCGGGGACGGCGTAGTCCCAGAGCTGGTCGAGGTGGAGGACGCCCTTGTTGACGAGGATCCGGGCGACCGGCAGCTCCTTGGCGAGGGCGGCGCCCCGCCAGGTGCGCGGCTTGGCCTTGGGGGCCTTGGCCTTCGCCTCGGCGACCATTTCCCGTATCAGCGCGAGCTGCTCGGGCGGGCCGCCCGCCCCGGTTTCGCTCTCGCCGTTGTCCCTGCTCACAGCAGCATTCTTACCAAACGCCACCGACAGTGGGCGCCCTCCCGAAATCGGGGCGGGCGGCGGCGGGTGGAACCGTCCTTCAACGCCCGGCTGGCGTCCGGCTCCGGATGAACGTCACCCCGGCGTCCCGGGAGGGCAGGTGCAGCATGGGCACCGGGGCGCCGGACGATCAACGCAATACGGCCCCGGACCAGCGGGGGGTCCGGGGCCGTACGGGTCCGCCGTGCGGCGGGGTGTGCTTACAGGCCGGCGGCCGTGCGCAGCGCGTCGACGCGGTCGGTGCGCTCCCAGGTGAAGTCCGGCAGCTCGCGGCCGAAGTGGCCGTACGCGGCGGTCTGGGCGTAGATCGGGCGCAGCAGGTCCAGGTCGCGGATGATCGCGGCCGGGCGGAGGTCGAAGACCTGGCCGATCGCGTCCTCGATCTTCTGGACCTCGACCTTGGCGGTGCCGAAGGTCTCGACGAACAGACCCACCGGCTCGGCCTTGCCGATGGCGTACGCGACCTGGACCTCGCAGCGCGAGGCGAGGCCGGCGGCGACCACGTTCTTGGCGACCCAGCGCATCGCGTACGCGGCGGAGCGGTCGACCTTGGACGGGTCCTTGCCCGAGAAGGCGCCGCCGCCGTGGCGGGCCATGCCGCCGTACGTGTCGATGATGATCTTGCGGCCGGTCAGGCCGGCGTCGCCCATCGGGCCGCCGATCTCGAAGCGGCCGGTCGGGTTGACCAGCAGGCGGTAGCCGTCGGTGTCGAGCTTGATGCCGTCCTCGATGAGCTGGGCCAGCACGTGCTCGACGACGAACTCGCGGATGTCCGGCGCGAGCAGCGAGTCCAGGTCGATGTCGGAGGCGTGCTGGGAGGACACGACGACCGTGTCGAGGCGGACGGCCTTGTCGCCGTCGTACTCGATGGTGACCTGGGTCTTGCCGTCGGGGCGCAGGTACGGGATGGTCCCGTTCTTGCGGACCTCGGACAGGCGGCGCGAGAGCCGGTGCGCGATGTGGATCGGGAGCGGCATGAGCTCGGGGGTCTCGTCGCACGCGTAGCCGAACATCAGGCCCTGGTCGCCGGCGCCCTGCTTGTCGAGCTCGTCCTCGTCGCCCTCGACACGCTTCTCGTACGCGGTGTCGACGCCCTGCGCGATGTCCGGGGACTGCGCGCCGATGGACACCGAGACGCCGCAGGAGGCGCCGTCGAAGCCCTTCTTCGACGAGTCGTAGCCGATCTCGAGGATCTTGTCGCGGACGAGCTGCGCGATCGGCGCGTACGCCTTCGTCGTCACCTCACCGGCGATGTGGACGAGACCGGTGGTGATGAGGGTCTCCACGGCCACACGCGAGGTCGGGTCCTCGGTGAGAAGTGCGTCGAGGATCGTGTCGCTGATCTGGTCAGCGATCTTGTCGGGGTGACCCTCGGTGACGGACTCCGAGGTGAACAGGCGACGGGACACAACGCTCCCTGGGGTTGCAGCGGCTGCTGGCTGATCATTTGGCGGAACCACACCGGGGGCTGCGCCCGATCACGTTCCGAATGCAGTTTATCGGTCGCCACCGTTTGCCGGACCACCTGTCTCGCCCTATGGGAGCCATGTGACCTGCGGCACTCCATTCTGGCTCATGGAATCCGCTACGAGAAGGGTCGTCGCTCAGGCGCGTCGGGGAACGAGTCGCGGGGCGACCTGATCCCAAATCACTTCGGCCAGCGCCTCCTTCGGACCGTAGGGCACCGGTGTCTCTGTCCCATCGGAGGCCAGGATCACAGCCTCATTCTCCTCGGAACCGAAGGTCTTGGCTGCTCCCACCTCGTTCACGACGAGAAGATCACACCCCTTGCGGAGCAGTTTTCTTCGGCCGTTCTCGAGGACTTCGTCAGTTTCGGCGGCGAAACCGACCACGACCTGGCCTTCCAGGGCCCGGTCGGCCGAGATCTCGGCGAGGACGTCGGGGTTGCGGACGAGCGCCACCGGGGCCGGATCCTGCCCGTCCTTCTTCTTGATCTTGCCGTCGGCGTACTCGGCCGGCCGGAAGTCGGCCACGGCCGCTGCCATCACCACGGCGTCGGCGTCCGCCGCAGCCTTCAGGACCGCCTCGCGCAGCTGCACGGCCGTCCCGACCCTTACGACGTCCACCCCGGCCGGGTCCGCGAGCGCGGTGTTGGCCGCCACGAGGGTGACCCGGGCCCCGCGGGCGACGGCCGTACGGGCGAGTGCGTAGCCCTGCTTGCCGGAGGAGCGGTTGCCCAGGAAGCGGACCGGGTCGAGCGGTTCCCGCGTGCCGCCCGCGCTGATCACCACGTGCCGGCCGGCCAGGTCGGGCTCGGCCACGCCGCGCGCCAGCACCCTCCGGCACACCTCGTAGATCTCCTCGGGGTCGGGCAGCCGCCCCTTGCCGGTGTCCTTGCCGGTGAGCCGGCCGACGGCGGGCTCGATGACGAGGGCGCCGCGGCGGCGCAGCGTGGCCACGTTCTCCTGGGTGGCGGGGTGTTCCCACATCTCGGTGTGCATGGCGGGGGCGAAGACCACCGGGCAGCGCGCGGTGAGCAGCGTGTTCGTGAGGAGGTCGTCGGCGAGGCCGTGGGCGGCCTTGGCGAGCATGTCCGCGGTGGCCGGGGCGACGACGACGAGGTCGGCGCCCTGCCCGATGCGGACGTGCGGGACCTCGTGGACGGTCTCCCAGACCTCGGTGCCGGCCGGGTTGCCGGACAGCGCGGCCCACGTGGCCTCGCCCACGAAGTTCAGGGATGCCGCCGTGGGCACCACCCGTACGTCGTGTCCGGACTCGGTCAGCCGGCGCAGCAGCTCGCACGCCTTGTACGCGGCGATCCCGCCGCTGACTCCGAGCACGACCTTCGGCTTACCCACCACACACGCCCCTTCGGCTGATCGTCGTACCTGTCTATGACACACCACAGGCCCGGCAGATGTTCTGCCGGGCCTGTGGTGAAAGGAATGACCGGTGCCTTACTGGGCCGGGGCCTCGATGGCCTCGGAGGTCAGCAGACCCGCGTTGATCTCGCGCAGCGCGATCGAAAGCGGCTTCTCGTGGACGTGGGTGTCCACCAACGGGCCGACGTACTCGAGCAGGCCCTCACCGAGCTGCGAGTAGTACGCGTTGATCTGACGCGCGCGCTTGGCCGCGTAGATCACGAGGCTGTACTTCGAGTCCGTGGCCTCGAGCAGCTCGTCGATCGGCGGGTTGATGATGCCCTCGGGCGCAGTGATGGAAGAGGACACGCTCTACCTTCCGAAGAATGGGTGAAAGATCAAGCATTGATCGAAATGAACATCGATCAACGATCAGACAACTTCCATCAAGGCTAGCAGCTCGCGCGCCACGTCCTCGACGGAGGTGTTCACCAGGGTGGTGTCGAACTCGGACTCGGCAGCGAGCTCGACCTTGGCGGTCTCCAGCCTGCGCTGGATGACCTCGGGCGATTCGGTGCCGCGGCCGGTGAGCCGGCGGACCAGCTCGTCCCAGCTCGGCGGCGCCAGGAAGACGAGCTGGGCTTCGGGCATGGACTCGCGGACGAGTCGCGCGCCCTGGAGGTCGATCTCCAGGAGAACGGGCTCGCCGTTCTCGAGTCGTTCCACCACCGCGCCGCGCGGTGTGCCGTAGCGGTTGCCCGCGAACTCGGCCCACTCCAGCAGCTCGCCGTTGGCGATCAGCTTGTCGAACTCGTCGTCGTTGACGAAGAAGTAGTGGACTCCGTGTCGCTCACCGGGCCGCGGCTTGCGGGTGGTGGCCGACACCGAGAGCCATACCTCGGGGTGGACCTTGCGCATATGCGCGACGACCGTGCTCTTGCCGACCCCCGAAGGGCCGGAGAGCACGGTCAGCCGCGGACGAACCTCTGCTGCCATAAAGCGATTATCCAGGTTCTCGGGACTGCCTGAGAACGCCGGGAGAACTTCAGGCAACGCGTCAGCCGGCAGGAGTGCCGAACTCACGCTCCAGAGACGCGATCTGGTTGGAACCGAGACCTCGGACACGCCGGGACTCGGAGATGCCGAGGCGCTCCATGATCTGCTTGGCGCGCACCTTGCCCACGCCAGGCAGGGACTCCAGCAGGGCGGAGACCTTCATCTTGCCGATGACGTCGTTCTCCTGGCCCGTCTTGATGACCTCTTGGAGCGAGGCGCCGGAGTGCTTGAGTCGATTCTTCACCTCGGCCCGCTCCCGGCGAGCCGCGGCGGCCTTTTCGAGCGCGGCTGCGCGCTGTTCAGGGGTAAGGGGCGGAAGAGCCACGCCTACGTCACCTCGGATGTCGAACTGTCGGATACGGACCGGTGGGGAACCCTAGGGCGCCACACCAGGCGAATGCCCGAACAGCGGTGGAACTCGTTCGCTGCTCGTCACTCTGATCGGAGACTAGCGGCCAAGGCCGCTCCAGTCAGCGAGAACGGACGAAAAGTCCTGGTCAGCCTCCACTGAACCGTACATCACGGACAAACCACCCCGGTTTTGTCCGGTGAAAGACGTTCGATTTTCGTCAGACCGTACGACGTGCGGTGCGACCGGAGTGCCCGGAGGCACTCCGGAACGGGCTCAGGCGGAGACGGCCTCGCGGATCTCGTCCGCGAAACGGGTGGCCGAGGCTCGCAGGGCCGCGGCGTCCGGACCGTGCTTCAGCACGCCCCGCGAGACGTTCGGGACCACGTTGCGGACCGCCGCGCCGAAGACCGCCGGCAGATCGGCCGCCGTCGCACCCTGTGCACCGATGCCGGGCGCCAGCAGCGGCCCGTTGATGTCCAGGTCGAAGGACGACAGGTCGCCCAGCGTGGCACCGACCACCGCGCCGAAGGAGCCCATGGGCGTGGCTCCCGCGTTCTCCGCCGCGAGGTGCCCCAGCATCGTCGCGCCGATCGTGCGGCCGTCCTCGCGCACCGCGCGCTGGACTTCCGCTCCCTCCGGGTTCGAGGTGAGCGCGAGGACGAAGAGACCCGCCCCCGAGCGGCGGGCGAGTTCCACCGCCGGCTGCAGCGAGCCGTAGCCCAGGTACGGGGACACCGTCAGGGCGTCGGAGAACAGCGGCGAGGACGGCGACAGGAACGTCTGCGCGTACGCGGCCATCGTCGAGCCGATGTCACCGCGCTTGGCGTCCATCACGACCAGCGTGCCCGCGGCCCGCGCGTCGGCCACGGTCTGCTCCAGCACCGCGATGCCCTTCGAGCCGAAGCGCTCGAAGAAGGCCGCCTGCGGCTTGAAGACGGCCACCGAGTCGGCCAGCGCCTCGACGACGGTGCGGGAGAACTTCTCCAGGCCCGCGATGTCGTCGTTCAGGCCCCACGACGACAGGAGGGCGGCGTGCGGGTCGATGCCCACGCACAGCGGGCCGCGGGAGTCCATCGCCGCACGCAGGCGGGTGCCGAACGGGGTCACGGCGCTCTCGTTCACGGGGGTCTCGGTCACTGGGCGGCCTTTCGGGTTTCGGCGCCGACGGCCTCGGCGAGGGTCGCGTACGGGCTGACGGCCAGGCGCGCGGCCAGGCCCTTGTGGAGGGCGCGGGCGTAGAACGGGCCCTCATAGATGAACGCGCTGTACCCCTGGACCAGGGTCGCGCCGGCCAGGATCCGCTGCCAGGCGTCCTCGGCGTTCTCGATGCCCCCGACGCCCACCAGCACCAGGCGGTCGCCCACACGGGCGTACAGGCGGCGCAGGACCTCCAGGGAGCGCTCCTTGACCGGGGCGCCGGACAGGCCGCCTGTCTCCTTCACGAGGGACGGGGCGGACTTCAGGCCGAGCCCCTCCCGCGCGATGGTGGTGTTCGTCGCGATGATGCCGTCCAGGCCCAGCTCCAGGGCCAGGTCCGCGACCGCGTCCACGTCCTCGTCGGCGAGGTCCGGCGCGATCTTCACCAGGAGCGGGACCCGGCGGTCGGTCACCGTGCGGTCCGCGGCCTCGCGTACGGCCGTCAGGAGCGGCCGGAGGGACTCGGTGGCCTGGAGGTTGCGCAGGCCCGGGGTGTTCGGCGAGGAGACGTTCACGACCAGGTAGTCCGCGTGGCGGGCCAGGCGCTCGGTGGAGACGACGTAGTCCGCCACCGCCTCCTCCTCCGGCACCACCTTGGTCTTGCCGATGTTGACGCCCACGACCGTGTTGAAAACGGGCACACGGGCCGCCAGACGGGCGGCCACGGCGGCGGAGCCCTCGTTGTTGAAGCCCATCCGGTTGATCAGCGCGCGGTCCGGCACGAGCCGGAACAGCCGCTTCTTGGGGTTGCCCGGCTGCGCCTGCGCCGTGACCGTGCCGATCTCGATGTGGTCGAAGCCGAGCATGGACATGCCGTCGATGGCGACGGCGTTCTTGTCGAAGCCCGCCGCGAGGCCGAAGGGGCCGTGCATGCGCAGCCCGAGCGCCTCGGTCCGCAGCTCCTTGTGGCGCGGGGCCAGGGCCGCCGCCACGAAGGTGCGCAGCACCGGGGTGCGGGCCGCGAGCCGGATCCAGCGGAAGGCCAGGTAGTGGGCCTGCTCCGGGTCCATCCGCTTGAAGACGAGGTCGAAGAAGAGTTTGTACATGTGGAGAAGATCCCCTCGTGCGCTCATGAAGAGGGGGACACCCGTCGCTTGCGCGAATCCGGTGTCCCCCTCCCCTGTACGGGCTGCTAGTCGCGGGCGGCGGTCAGGTGCTCCGCGTGCTCCTGGAGCGAGCGGACGCCCACGTCGCCGTGGCCCAGCGCCTCGATGCCCTGGACGGCCGCGGCGAGCGCCTGGACCGTGGTCAGGCACGGGACGCTGCGCGCCACGGCCGCCGTGCGGATCTCGTAGCCGTCGAGGCGGCCGCCGGTGCCGTACGGGGTGTTGACGATCAGGTCGACCTGGCCGTCGTGGATCAGCTGGACGATGGTCTTCTCGCCGTTCGGACCCTCGCCCTCGCTGAGCTTGCGCACCACGGTGGCGTTGATGCCGTTGCGGCGCAGCACCTCGGCGGTGCCGGAGGTGGCCATCAGCTCGAAGCCGTGGGCGACCAGCTCGCGCGCCGGGAAGATCATCGAGCGCTTGTCGCGGTTGGCGACGGAGATGAACGCGCGGCCCTTGGTGGGCAGCGGGCCGTAGGCGCCGGCCTGCGACTTGGCGTACGCCGTGCCGAAGACGGAGTCGATGCCCATGACCTCGCCGGTGGAGCGCATCTCCGGGCCGAGGACGGTGTCGACGCCGCGGCCGTGGATGTCGCGGAAGCGCGACCACGGCATGACGGCCTCCTTGACGGAGATCGGCGCGTCCAGCGGCAGGGTGCCGCCGTCGCCGGTCTTCGGCAGCATGCCCTCTTCGCGCAGCTCGGCGATGGTGGTGCCGAGCGAGATGCGGGCGGCGGCCTTCGCGAGCGGGACCGCGGTCGCCTTCGAGGTGAAGGGGACGGTGCGGGAGGCGCGCGGGTTGGCCTCCAGGACGTAGAGGATGTCACCCGCCATCGCGAACTGGATGTTGATCAGGCCGCGGACGCCGACGCCCTTGGCGATGGCCTCGGTGGAGGCGCGCAGCCGCTTGATGTCGAAGCCGCCGAGGGTGATCGGGGGCAGGGCGCAGGCGGAGTCGCCGGAGTGGATGCCGGCTTCCTCGATGTGCTCCATGACGCCGCCGAGGTAGAGCTCGGTGCCGTCGTAGAGGGCGTCGACGTCGATCTCGATGGCGTCGTCGAGGAAGCGGTCGACCAGCACGGGGCGCGTCGGCGAGATCTCGGTGGACTCGGCGATGTACGACTCCAGGCGGGTCTCGTCGTAGACGATCTCCATGCCGCGGCCGCCGAGCACGTACGAGGGGCGGACGAGGACCGGGTAGCCGATCTCGTCGGCGATGGCCTTTGCGCCTGCGAAGGTGGTCGCGGTGCCGTGCTTGGGTGCGGGCAGGCCGGCCTCGGCGAGGACCTGGCCGAAGGCGCCGCGGTCCTCGGCGGCGTGGATGGCCTCGGGCGAGGTGCCGACGACGGGGACGCCGTTGTCCTTGAGGGCCTGGGCGAGACCCAGGGGGGTCTGGCCGCCGAGCTGGACGACGACACCGGCGATGGGGCCGGCGAGCGACTCGGCGTGGACGATCTCCAGCACGTCCTCGAGCGTCAGCGGCTCGAAGTACAGGCGGTCGGAGGTGTCGTAGTCCGTCGAGACGGTCTCCGGGTTGCAGTTGACCATCACGGTCTCGTAGCCGGCGTCGCTGAGCGCGAAGGAGGCGTGGACGCAGGAGTAGTCGAACTCGATGCCCTGGCCGATGCGGTTCGGGCCGGAGCCCAGGATGATCACCGCGGGCTTGGTGCGGGGCGCGACCTCGGACTCCTCGTCGTACGAGGAGTAGAAGTACGGGGTCTTCGCGGCGAACTCGGCGGCGCAGGTGTCGACCGTCTTGTAGACGGGGCGCACGCCCAGCGCGTGGCGGACCTCCCGGACGACGTCCTCGCGCAGGCCGCGGATCTCGGCGATCTGGGCGTCGGAGAACCCGTGCCGCTTGGCCTCGGCGAGGAGCTCGGGCTCGAGCTTCTCGGCGCCGGCGAGCTCGTCCGCGATCTCCTTGATCAGGAAGAGCTGGTCGACGAACCAGGGGTCGATCTTCGTGGACTCGAAGACTTCTTCCTGGGTGGCGCCGGCGCGGATCGCCTGCATGACGGTGTTGATGCGGCCGTCGGTCGGGCGGACGGCGGTGGCCAGCAGTTCGGTCTTGTCGCCGGGGTCGCCGACGAAGGTGAACTGCGAGCCCTTCTTCTCCAGGGAGCGCAGGGCCTTCTGGAGGGCTTCGGTGAAGTTGCGGCCGATGGCCATGGCCTCGCCCACCGACTTCATGGTGGTGGTGAGGGTGGCGTCGGCCAGCGGGAACTTCTCGAAGGCGAAGCGCGGGGCCTTGACGACGACGTAGTCGAGGGACGGCTCGAAGGAGGCCGGCGTCTTCTCGGTGATGTCGTTGGGGACCTCGTCGAGCGTGTAGCCGATGGCCAGCTTGGCGGCGATCTTGGCGATCGGGAAGCCGGTGGCCTTCGACGCGAGCGCCGAGGAGCGCGAGACGCGCGGGTTCATCTCGATGACGATGACGCGGCCGTCGACCGGGTCGATCGCGAACTGGATGTTGCAGCCGCCGGTGTCGACGCCGACCTCGCGGATGATCGCGATGCCGATGTCGCGTAGCCGCTGGTACTCGCGGTCGGTCAGCGTCATCGCCGGGGCGACGGTGATGGAGTCGCCGGTGTGGACGCCCATCGGGTCGAAGTTCTCGATGGAGCAGACGACGACGACGTTGTCCTTGGTGTCGCGCATCAGCTCCAGCTCGTACTCCTTCCAGCCGAGGATGGACTCCTCCAGGAGCACCTCGGTGGTCGGGGAGAGCGTGAGGCCCTGGCCGGCGATGCGGCGCAGCTCGTCCTCGTCGTGGGCGAAGCCGGAGCCGGCGCCGCCCATGGTGAAGGAGGGACGGACGACGACGGGGTAGCCGCCGAGCGTCTCGACGCCCTTGAGGACGTCGTCCATCGAGTGGCAGATGACCGAGCGGGCGGACTCGCCGTAGCCGATCTTGGCCTTGACGGCCTCGACGACGCCCTTGAAGAGGTCGCGGTCCTCGCCCTTGTTGATGGCCTCGACGTTGGCGCCGATGAGCTCGACGCCGTACTTCTCCAGCACACCCTGCTCGTGCATGGAGATCGCGGTGTTGAGCGCGGTCTGGCCGCCGAGGGTGGGGAGCAGCGCGTCGGGACGCTCCTTGGCAATGATCTTCTCGACGAACTCGGGGGTGATCGGCTCGACGTACGTGGCGTCGGCGATCTCCGGGTCGGTCATGATCGTCGCCGGGTTGGAGTTCACCAGGATGACCCGCAGGCCCTCGGCCTTGAGGATGCGGCAGGCCTGGGTGCCGGAGTAGTCGAACTCGGCGGCCTGGCCGATGACGATCGGGCCGGAGCCGATGACCAGGACGGACTGGATATCGGTGCGCTTAGGCACGCTCGGCCTCCATCAGGGTTACGAAACGGTCGAAGAGGTAGGCGGCGTCGTGCGGGCCGGCTGCTGCTTCGGGGTGGTACTGGACGGAGAAGGCCGGCTGGTCGAGCAGCTGGAGGCCTTCGACGACCTGGTCGTTCAGGCAGACGTGGGAGACCTCGGCGCGGCCGTAGGGGGTCTCGGAGACCTTGTCGAGGGGCGCGTCGACGGCGAAGCCGTGGTTGTGCGCGGTGACCTCGACCTTGCCGGTGGTGCGGTCCTGCACCGGCTGGTTGATGCCGCGGTGGCCGTACTTCAGCTTGTACGTGCCGAAGCCGAGCGCGCGGCCCAGGATCTGGTTGCCGAAGCAGATGCCGAAGAGCGGGGTCTTGCGCTCCAGGACGCCCTGCATGACGGCGACGGGGCCGTCGGCGGTGGCCGGGTCGCCCGGGCCGTTGGAGAAGAACACGCCGTCCGGGTTGACCGCGTACACGTCCTCGACGGTCGCGGTGGCGGGCAGCACGTGCACCTCGATGCCGCGTTCGGCCATGCGGTGCGGGGTCATGCCCTTGATGCCGAGGTCGACGGCGGCGACGGTGAACTTCGCCTTGCCGATCGGGACGGCTCCGCCGTCGGGGCCGATCGCGGGGACGACGTACGTCTCCTTGGTGGCGACCTCGGCGGAGAGGTTCGCGCCCTTCATCTGCGGGGACGCCTGGACCTTCGCCAGCAGGGCCTCGTCGCGAACGTGCGCCCAGGCCTCGCCGGAGAAGATGCCGACGCGCATGGCGCCGCGCTCGCGCAGGTGGCGGGTCAGCGCGCGGGTGTCGATGCCGGAGATGCCGACGACGCCCTGCCTGACCAGTTCCTCGTCCAGCGAGCGCTGCGAGCGCCAGTTGGAGGGGATGCGGGCGGGGTCGCGGACGACGTATCCGGAGACCCAGATGCGGGAGGACTCGGGGTCCTCGTCGTTGACGCCGGTGTTGCCCACGTGGGGGGCGGTCATCACGACGACCTGCCGGTGGTACGACGGGTCGGTGAGGGTCTCCTGGTAGCCGGTCATGCCGGTGGAGAACACGGCCTCGCCGAAGGTCTCCCCCACGGCGCCGTAGGCGCGGCCGCGGAACATCCGACCGTCCTCCAGGACGAGTACGGCGGGAGCTTTGGCTGCTCCCCTGGTGGAGGTCGTCATCGTTCGGCGCCTTCCGTCGTGATGGATTGGTTCATGAGATTGAGTGCTTCGACCCAGGCGGCGTGTTCGGCCGCGCGGTCGGAGCGGAATCCGGAGTCGATCAGCTTGTCGCCGTGCGCCCAGGTGACGACGAGGAGACCGCCCTCGGTGAGTACCTTGCCCGCGATTCCCTTGTCGAGGCGGGCGCCGCGCAGCTGAGCGGCCGGTACGAAGAAGTCGGTGGCACCCGGACGGACCACGTCGAGGCCCGCGTCGGTGAGCGTGAGCTCGACCCGGCTGCGGACGCCCAGACCGTGGGCGACGATCCGGTCGAGCCACTGCCCGGCGGTGGTGGACCCGTGGTACCGGCCGGTCAGGGCCAGCCGGTGCTCGGGGAGACCGCCGGGGGCGGCGGGCAGCTCCGGCAGATCGCTCTGCAGGGCGCCGCGCCATTTCCAGCCCTGCCGCATCAGCCAGTACACGAACGCGATGAGGACGAGCAGACCGATCACCCACGCGATGCGGGCGCCCCAGTCCGTCACCTCCGCCGACCGTCGTTCGGCGGCCTCGGTGGCCAGATGGATTACTGCAGGTGTCACGCCAGATTCCCGTCCACGACCGTTGCCCGGCCCCGCAGGAAGGTGTGAGTGACGCGACCCGGCAGCTCACGGCCCTCGTAAGGCGTGTTGCGGCTGCGGGAGGCGAAGTGTGCGGGGTCCACGACACCACGGTACGAGGTATCGACCAGGGTCAGGTTCGCGGGTTCACCTGCCGAGACGGGGCGGCCGTGGTGGTCCAGGCTGCCGATCCGCGCCGGGGCGAAGGACATCCGCTCGGCGACGCCCGCCCAGTCGAGCAGTCCGGTCTCGACCATCGTCTGCTGGACGACGGAGAGCGCGGTCTCCAGGCCCACCATGCCCATGGCGGCGGCGGCCCACTCGCAGTCCTTGTCCTCGTGGGGGTGCGGGGCGTGGTCGGTGGCGACGATGTCGATCGTGCCGTCGGCGAGCGCCTCGCGCAGGGCCATCACGTCGCGCTCGGTGCGCAGCGGCGGGTTGACCTTGTAGACCGCGTTGTACGAGCGGACCAGCTCGTCGGTGAGGAGCAGGTGGTGCGGGGTGACCTCGGCGGTGACGTCGATGCCGCGGGACTTGGCCCAGCGGACGATCTCGACGGAGCCGGCGGTGGAGAGGTGGCAGATGTGCACGCGGGAGCCGACGTGCTCGGCGAGGAGAACGTCGCGGGCGATGATCGACTCCTCGGCGACGGCCGGCCAGCCGCCCAGACCGAGCTCGGCGGAGACGACGCCCTCGTTCATCTGGGCGCCCTCGGTCAGGCGGGGCTCCTGGGCGTGCTGGGCGACGACGCCGCCGAAGGCCTTCACGTACTCCAGGGCGCGGCGCATGATCACGGCGTCGTCGACGCACTTGCCGTCGTCGGAGAAGACGGTGACGCGGGCGGCGGACTCGTGCATGGCACCCAGCTCGGAGAGCTGCTTGCCCTCGAGGCCGACGGTGACGGCGCCGATGGGCTGCACGTCGCAGTAGCCGGACTCCTTGCCGAGGCGCCAGACCTGCTCGACGACGCCGGCGGTGTCGGCGACGGGGAAGGTGTTCGCCATGGCGAAGACGGCGGTGTAGCCGCCGGAGGCGGCGGCGCGGGTGCCGGTCAGGACGGTCTCGGAGTCCTCGCGGCCGGGCTCGCGCAGGTGGGTGTGCAGGTCGACGAGGCCGGGGAGGAGGACCTGGCCCTCGGCCTCGATGACGGTCGCGCCCTCGGCGGACAGCCCGGTGCCGACCTCGGCGATGGTCTCGCCGTCGATCAGGACGTCCTGCGCCTCGCCGCCGAGAACCTTCGCCCCACGAATCAGGATCTTGCTCATGATTACTTGCTCTCCTCGATACGGGGCGTGCTGGTGGTGGTGACGGCCGGCTCGGAGCCTCCGAGCAGCAGGTACAGGACGGCCATCCGGGTGGAGACGCCGTTGGCGACCTGTTCGACGGCGGTGCAGCGGTCGGAGTCGGCGACCTCGGCGGTGATCTCCATGCCGCGGTTCATCGGGCCGGGGTGCATGACGATGGCGTGCTCGGGCATCTTGGCCATGCGGTCGCCGTCGAGCCCGTACCGGCGGGAGTACTCGCGCTCGGTGGGGAAGAAGGCGGCGTTCATGCGTTCGCGCTGCACACGCAGCATCATGACCGCGTCGGACTTCGGCAGCACCTCGTCGAGGTTGTACGAGACCTCGCAGGGCCAGCTCTCGACGCCGATCGGGACCAGGGTGGGCGGGGCCACGACGGTGACCTCGGCGCCGAGCGTGTGGAGCAGCTGGACGTTGGAGCGGGCCACCCGGCTGTGCAGGACGTCGCCGACGATGGTGATGCGGCGGCCGTTCAGGTCCTTGCCGAGGCCGGCGTCGCGGCCGACCAGGCGGCGGCGCATGGTGAAGGCGTCCAGCAGGGCCTGGGTGGGGTGCTCGTGGGTGCCGTCGCCGGCGTTGACGACGGCGGAGTCGATCCAGCCGGAGGTCGCGAGCCGGTAGGGGGCGCCGGAGGCGTGGTGGCGGATGACGACCGCGTCCGCGCCCATGGCCTCGAGGGTCAGCGCGGTGTCCTTCAGGGACTCGCCCTTGGAGACCGAGGAGCCCTTGGCGGAGAAGTTGATGACGTCGGCGGAGAGCCGCTTGGCGGCCGCCTCGAAGGAGATCCGGGTGCGGGTCGAGTCCTCGAAGAAGAGGTTGACGACCGTGAGGCCGCGCAGGGTGGGCAGCTTCTTGATCGGCCGGTCCGCGACGCGGGCCATCTCCTCGGCGGTGTCGAGGATGAGGACGGCGTCGTCGCGGGTGAGATCGGCGGCCGAGATGAGGTGGCGCTTCATCAGGGTGCTCCGTAAGTCGATGAGGTCAGAGCGGTGGGGAGGGCAGAGCGGCGGGCGGGACGGAGTGCGGCCCGGCGGGCAGGCTCGCGCGCGGGCCCCCGCCTTCGGGGCCCTGACTCGTACGGGCTACTGCCCGGCCGCCGTGTCGGTCCGCTGGCCGAGCAGCACGGCGTCGCGGCCGTCCTCCTCCTGGAGCTGGACCTTGACGGTCTCCCGCAGCGACGTGGGGAGGTTCTTGCCGACGTAGTCCGCGCGGATCGGCAGCTCGCGGTGGCCGCGGTCGACGAGGACCGCGAGCTGTACGGCGCGGGGGCGGCCGAGGTCGCCCAGTGCGTCGAGGGCGGCTCGGATGGTGCGGCCGGAGAAGAGCACGTCGTCGACGAGGACGACGAGGCGCCCGTCGATGTCGTCACCGGGGATCTCGGTGCGGCCGATCGCGCGGGCGGGCTTCATCCGCAGGTCGTCGCGGTACATGGTGATGTCGAGGGATCCGACCGGGATCTTCGTGCCGGTGATCTCTTCGAGCTTGGCGGCCAGCCTGCGGGCGAGGTACACACCGCGGGTGGGAATGCCGAGGAGCACCACGTCGTCGGCGCCCTTGGCGCGTTCGACGATCTCGTGGGCGATGCGGGTCAGCACCCGCGCGATGTCCTGTGCCTCGAGCACGGGGCGCATCGCCTCGATGCCCGGGGCATCGACGTTCTGAGCAGCCTGAGCGTCCATGAAAAGGACCTCCTTCTCCGCCTCACGGGACGGACCTTAAAGGACGTCTGATGTACGTCGTCCACGGTACCAGGACCCTGACGGGGAACCGGCACCGGGCCTGTGCGCGCCCCTCGTCCGTGGGTGCCGGAGAGCATTCGGCTTGACGCATCCAAGTAACGCTGCGTAACCTCACAGTGAGTTACCAGCCGCGCGGCGGAGCCGCACGTGGTCCATGTCGTCAGCGTGTCCATGTCGTCACAGCGTCACAGCGTCCGGGAGCGTTATGTCCAGCGAATACGCCAAACAGCTCGGGGCCAAGCTCCGCGCCATCCGCACCCAGCAGGGCCTCTCCCTCCACGGTGTCGAGGAGAAGTCCCAGGGCCGGTGGAAGGCCGTGGTGGTCGGATCGTACGAGCGCGGGGACCGCGCCGTGACCGTCCAGCGCCTCGCCGAGCTGGCGGACTTCTACGGGGTGCCGGTGCAGGAGCTCCTGCCGGGCACGACCCCCGGCGGGGCGGCCGAGCCGCCGCCGAAGCTGCGCCTCGACCTGGAGCGCCTCGCGGGCGTGCCCGCCGAGAAGGCCGGACCGCTGCAGCGGTACGCGGCGACCATCCAGAGCCAGCGCGGGGACTACAACGGCAAGGTGCTGTCGATCCGTCAGGATGACCTGCGCACCCTGGCCGTCATCTACGACCAGTCCCCCTCGGTCCTGACCGAGCAGCTGATCAGCTGGGGCGTGCTCGACGCGGATGCCCGTCGCGCCGTGGCGCACGAGGACATCTAGTCCCCGCCCCCAGGACCAGCAGAAACGTTACCGGCGCGGGCCGGGAGCCGACCGTGGCTCCCGGCCCGCGCCGGTTTTGCATGTCCGGGCGCGATGCGTCCTCGCGAGCAGGAGAGCGAACGGAACCGGAAGCAGAAACGGAGGGCCCGCGGCGCATGTGCGCTGCGGGCCCTCCGTTCTCGCCGAACCGCCGGGGGCTACTCGCCCCGGCGCAGGCTCGGCTTCAGGTCCTTGAAGCGGGCCAGCAGCCCGTTCACGAACGAGGGGGACTCGTCCGTCGAGAATTCCTTGGCCAGCTGGACGGCCTCGTCGATGGCCACGGCGTCCGGGGTGTCGTCCACCCAGATCAGCTCGTAGGCACCGAGCCGCAGGATGTTCCGGTCCACGACCGGCATGCGGTCGAGTTCCCAGTCCACGGCGTAGGTGACGATCAGGTCGTCGATGCGGTTCACCTTGTCGGCGTAACCCTCGACGAGATCCATCGTGAAGGCGCTGACGGGCGGCTGCCGGTCGTCCGACCGCGCGTGGCGGATCCAGTCCGCGAGGACCTCGCGCACGGGTACCCCGCGCTGGTCGGCCTCGAACAGGATCTGGAAGGCGCGCTTGCGCGCGTTGCTGCGGGCAGCCACGGTTAGCTGCTCACCCGGCCGAGGTAGTCGCTGGTACGGGTGTCGACCTTGACCTTCTCGCCCGTGGTGACGAAGAGCGGGACCTGGATCTCGTAGCCGGTCTCCAGGCGCGCCGGCTTGGTGCCACCGGTGGAGCGGTCGCCCTGGACGCCCGGGTCGGTGTGCTCGATGACGAGCTCGACGGCGGCAGGGAGCTCGACGTAGAGCACCTCGCCCTCGTGCTGGGCGACCGAGGCGGTGAAGCCCTCGATCAGGAAGTTGGCGGCGTCGCCGACGGCCTTGCGGTCGACCATCAGCTGGTCGTAGGTCTGCATGTCCATGAAGACGAAGTACTCGCCGTCCATGTACGAGAACTGCATGTCGCGGCGGTCGATGGTGGCCGTCTCGACCTTCGTGCCGGCGTTGAACGTCTTGTCGACGACCTTGCCGGAGAGCACGTGCTTGAGCTTGGTGCGCACGAAGGCCGGGCCCTTGCCGGGCTTGACGTGCTGGAACTCGACGACGGACCAGAGCTGGTCACCGTCGAGCTTGAGCACCATGCCGTTCTTGAGGTCGTTCGTGGAAGCCACGGTTGCGGAATCTCCTGCACTGGAAGACCACGGGTGCGCGCACAGCCCGCCGCGGCGGGCTAGAGCGCGAGCAGCTCCTTGGTCGTAATGGTGAGTAGCTCGGGACCGCCGTCCGCCTCGGGGCGTACGACGAGCGTGTCATCGATCCGGACACCTCCCCGGCCCGGGAGGTGAACCCCCGGTTCGACGGTGACCGGCACGCAAGCGTCCAGTTTACCCATTGCCGTAGGTGCAAGCTGCGGGTCCTCGTCGATTTCGAGGCCGACGCCGTGCCCGGTCCACGGAGCGAGGGCTTCACCATGCCCTGCGGAGCCCAGTACGGAGCGCGCGGCCCGGTCGACCTCGCGGTACGCGGCGCCCGGCACGAGGGCCTCGCGTCCTGCCCGCTGGGCCGCGAAAACAAGATCGTAGAGCTCGATCTGCCAGTCGGCCGGGCTGGTGCCGATCACGAACGTCCGGCCGATCTCGCAGCGGTAGCCGCGGTAGTTGGCGCCGAGGCAGACGGAGAGGAAATCGCCCTCCTCGACGCGGCGGTCGGACGGGCGGTGCCGGGAGCTGCCCGAGTTCGGCCCGGTGCCGACGGAGGTCGGGAAGGCGGGCCCGTCGGCCCCGTGGTCGACGAGGCGGCGCTCCAGTTCCAGGGCGAGGTGGCGTTCGGTGCGGCCCACCAGGATCGACTCCAGCAGCTCGCCGAGCGCCTGGTCGGCGATCTCGGCGGCGATCCGCAGACAGGCGATCTCCTCCTCGTCCTTGACGAGGCGCTGCTGCTCCACGGAGGTCCCGAGGTCGGCGAGCCGCAGCTTGGGTGCGACGGAGCGCAGGGCACGGTGCCGGGCGACGGTGAGGTGGTGCTCCTCGACGGCCAGCGAGTCGGCGCGCAGGGAGCCGGCCATGTCGCCGGCCGCGACGGCCGCGTCGCTGCCGGGGGCGGACAGCACGGAGAGTCTGAGCTGGTCGTCGAGGCGTCCCTCGTCGGCCTCGCCGCTCGGCGGGCCGACGGTGAACAGCATGTCCTCGCCGCCCGGTCCGACGAGCAGGACGGCGCCCGGCGGGGACGCCCCGGCGAGGTAGCGGACGTTCGCCGGACGCGTGATCAGTGCGGCGGCGTTCCCCGCGGCGGCACAGCGGTCGCGAAGCAGGCCCCGGCGGGCCGCGTACACGTCTGACATGTCTTCGAGCGTACGAGCGCCCCGCGCATCCGGCACGGTGAGCACACCCGTACGAGGACCCGGCCCGCGGCGGCGGTCAGAAGGCGGGGGCCGCGATGGCCCGGGCCAGGGCTTCGTCCAGGGCCCGGGAGGTGCCTTCCACGTCGAGGTCCGAGTTGTCGATGATCGGCAGGCCGGAGCCGTACCAGCCGGCCATGCGGCCGTGGATGCGGGCGACTTCCTCGTCCGAGAGGCGCCGGTTGCCCGAGCGGGCGGCATTGCGCTCGAGGACGATCTCCAGGCCGGGCAGGAGGACGACGGGCAGCAGGGCGGGGCCGACGTGCCGCTTCCAGCCGCCCAGGCCCACCACGGGCCGGTCCGGGAAGACGGCGTCGTCGAGGATGCAGGAGATCCCGTTGGCCAGGAAGTTGCGGGCGGCGAAGCCGCAGGTGCGGCGGGCCAGCCGGTACTGGGCCTCGGAGTGGTCGTTCCAGCCCGCCTGCGGGTCCGCGAAGCCCGAGCACACCCACTCCCGGACGTCGTCCAGGCTCACGTGCGCGGTCGGCACCGGCCGGGTGCTGGCCCAGTGCCGGGCCACCGTGGTCTTGCCCGCGCCCGCCGGGCCGATCAGCAGCACGGCCAGCGTGGCGCCGCCGGTGCCGGGCACCGCGGGCGGCAGCGGAATGTGCCCCGTCGTGGCCTCGGGGCCGCCCGGCGGCGGCGGTGCCTGCGGCGGCGCAGGCACCGGCCACCCCTGCGCAGGGGGTATCGGCGGCTGCGGGGGCGCCGCCGGATGATGTCCCGGCTGCCCCCAGCCCGCCCCGCCGCCCCCCACTCCTTGCTGCATCCGCTGCCACTCCGTCTCGTTCCGCCGACTGATGCGAGAACGTTATATGACCGCAGGGGCGGAGCCGCCCACCAGCACCGTCAGACTTCGTCCGCCAGTGCGCGCAGCGCCAGCCGGTACGAGCCGATGCCGAAGCCGGCCACCGTTCCCGTCGCCACCGAGGCGATGACCGACGTGTGCCGGAACTCCTCGCGGGCGTACGGGTTCGAGATGTGCACCTCGATCAGCGGCGCGGTGCGCTGCGCGGCCGCGTCCCGCATGGCGTACGAGTAGTGCGTGAAGGCCCCCGGGTTGATCACGACCGGGATCTTGCCGTCCGCCGCCTCGTGCAGCCAGCGTACGATCGCGCCCTCGTCGTTGGTCTCGCGGACCTCGACGTCGAAGCCGAGCTCCTCGCCCAGCGAGCGGCAGCTCTCCACGAGCCCGGCGTACGAGGTGGCCCCGTACACGTCGGGCTCGCGTGACCCGAGCCGGCCCAGGTTCGGGCCGTTCAGCACGAGGACCTTACGGCTCACGCGGACACCTCGCCGTACGCGGCGATCAGGTGCGCCGGGTCGGGGCCCTCGAGGACGGTGGGCTTGGCCAGTCCGTCGAGGACGATGAAGCGCAGCACGTTGCCGCGGGACTTCTTGTCGACCTGCATGGTCTGGAGCAGCTTGGGCCACTGGTCGCCGCGGTAGGTCAGCGGCAGGCCGACGGCGGCGAGGATCTCCCGGTGCCGGTCGGCCGTCGCGTCGTCGAGCCGGCCGGCGAGACGGCCGAGTTCGGCGGCGAAGACCATGCCGACGGACACGGCCGCGCCGTGCCGCCACTTGTAGCGCTCGTTCTTGTCGATGGCGTGCGCGAGGGTGTGCCCGTAGTTGAGCATCTCCCGCAGCCCGGCCTCCTTGAGGTCGGTGGAGACGACGTCCGCCTTGACCTGGATGGAGCGCGTGATCAGCTCGGCCGTGTGCGGGCCGTCGGGCGTGCGCGCACCGTGCGGGTCCGCCTCGATGAGGTCGAGGATCACCGGGTCGGAGATGAAACCGGCCTTGATGATCTCCGCGAGGCCGCTGACGTAGTCGTTGACCGGCAGCGAGTCCAGCGCCGCCAGGTCGCACAGCACACCGGCCGGCGGGTGGAAGGAGCCCACCAGGTTCTTGCCCTCGGCGGTGTTGATGCCGGTCTTGCCGCCGACGGCCGCGTCGACCATCGCGAGGACGGTGGTCGGTACGGCGACCCAGCGCACCCCGCGCAGCCAGGTGGCCGCGACGAAGCCCGCGAGGTCCGTGGTGGCTCCGCCGCCGACGCCGACGATCACGTCGGTGCGGGTGAACCCGGACTGGCCCAGCGCCTTCCAGCAGTACGCGGCGACCTCGGCCGTCTTGGCCTCCTCGGCGTTCGGCACCTGGATGGCGACCGCCTCGTAGCCCTGCCCGGCCAGGTCGTCGCGCAGTGCCTCACCGGTCGAGGCGAGCGCCTCGGGGTGGATCACGGCGACCCGCTGGGCCTTCGTACCGATCAGTGCGCCGAGCTCGCCGAGCAGCTGCCGGCCGACCAGCACGTCGTACGCGTCGTGTCCGGCTACGGCGCCGACCTGGATGCGCGTCACCTGGTCTGTCATACGTCCTTCAACTCCAGAGCGTCGAGGACCGCCTGGGCGACCTCTTCGGGGGTGCGGTCGTCGGTGGCCACCACGACGCGCGCTACTTCGGTGTACAGGGGGCGCCTGGCGTCCATCTGCTCGCGCCACTGGCGGCGCGGGTTGACGGCGAGCAGCGGGCGCGCGGCGCCCAGGCCGACGCGCCGGACGGCTTCCTCGACGTCCATGGAGAGGTAGGCGACGGGCAGGCCGGCGAGCAGCTCCCGGGTGCCCGCGTCGAGGACGGCGCCGCCGCCGAGGGCGAGGATCCCGGTGTGCTCGGCGAGGGCGGCGGCGACCGCCTGCCGCTCGAGCTCACGGAAGTACGGCTCGCCCTCGTCGACGAAGATGTCCGAGATCTCGCGGCCCTGGGCCGCGACGATGTCGGCGTCGGTGTCCCGGTAGGGGACGCCGAGCCGTTCGGCGAGCAGCGCCCCCACCGTGGACTTGCCGGACCCCATGGGGCCGACGAGGACGACCAGTGGTCCGCCCGTCACCGGATCTGCAGGTTTTCGAGGTAGGCCCGGACGTTGCGCCGGGTCTCGGGCACCGAGTCGCCGCCGAACTTCTCGACGACCGCGTCCGCGAGGACGAGGGCGACCATCGCCTCGGCGACGATGCCCGCCGCGGGGACGGCGCAGACGTCGGAGCGCTGGTGGTGCGCGGCGGCGGCCTCGCCGGTGGCGACGTCGACCGTGGCGAGCGCCTTCGGGACGGTCGCGATCGGCTTCATGGCGGCCCGTACGCGCAGCAGTTCACCGGTGGTCAGACCGCCCTCGGTGCCGCCGGAGCGGCCGGAGGTGCGCTTGATGCCCTCGGGGGTGGACACGATCTCGTCGTGCGCCTGCGAGCCCGGTACGCGGGCCAGGTCGAAGCCGTCGCCGACCTCGACGCCCTTGATGGCCTGGATGCCCATCAGCGCGGCAGCGAGGCGGGCGTCCAGGCGGCGGTCCCAGTGCACGTGCGAGCCGAGGCCGACCGGGACCCCGTACGCGAGGACCTCGACGACGCCGCCGAGCGTGTCGCCGTCCTTGTGGGCCTGGTCGATCTCGGCGACCATCGCCTTCGACGCGTCCGCGTCGAGGCAGCGCACCGGGTCCGCGTCCAGCTTCTCCACGTCCGCGGGGGTCGGGTACACGCCGTACGGGGCCTTGGCCGCGGCCAGCTCGATGACGTGCGAGACGATCTCGATGCCCGCGGTCTCCTTGATGAAGGACCGGGCGATGGCGCCGAGGGCGACGCGGGCGGCGGTCTCACGGGCGCTCGCGCGCTCCAGGATCGGCCGGGCCTCGTCGAAGCCGTACTTCTGCATGCCCGCGAGGTCGGCGTGGCCGGGGCGCGGCCGCGTCAGGGGGGCGTTGCGGCCCGTCTCCTTCAGCTCCGACGGGTCCACGGGGTCGGCCGACATGACCTTCTCCCACTTGGGCCACTCGGTGTTGCCCACCATGACGGCGATCGGTGAACCCAGGGACAGACCGTGGCGGACGCCGCCGAGGAAGGTCACCTCGTCCTGCTCGAACTTCATCCGCGCACCGCGCCCGTACCCGAGCCGGCGCCGCGCCAGATGGTCGGCCACCAGCTCGGTGGTGACCGGAACGCCGGCGGGAAGCCCCTCCAGCGTCGCCACCAGCGCCGGACCGTGCGACTCCCCGGCGGTCAGCCAACGCAACCTGCTCAACGATGCTCCTCATGCTCGCGCCTGGTACTGCGGCGGCGCGGCCGGGTGCGCGGCCCGGACCCGCCTCACCCGATCCTCCCACGTCCGGGCCGGTGCACCGCCCTCCGGTCCAGCTGGCGGACGCCGGTGCACCCTCCCCACCCTGGCGGGTCCGGCTTCACGCGAGCAAGATCAGTGGGCGCAGTGCATCAGGTGTGCCGCCCGGGCCCGGCCATGATCCGCCGGACACCCCCTAATGGCGGGCGCGCAGGGCGGCCTCGCCGGCGGCCCGTATGGCGGCCAGCGGCGCGGTGTGGCGGCCGGTCATCTGCTCGACCTGGAGCACCGCCTGGTGGACGAGGAGGTCCAGGCCGCCGAGGAGGCGGCCGCCGCGCTGCGCCCAGGCCTCCGCGAGGGCGGTCGGCCACGGGTCGTACAGGACGTCGAACAGGGTCCCCGGGGCGGCCGGTACGGCGGCTGCGAGCCAGTCCGTGGCGCTGGCGGGGGTGGTGGCGATGGCCAGCGGCGCGCCCAGCCCGTCGGCCGCGTCGGTCCAGTCGGCCGTGCGCACGGCCACGCCGAGGCGCTCGCCCCACTCCTGCATCTCGTCGGCGCGGGCCCGGGAGCGCACGTACACCGTGACCTCGCCGGAGCAGATCCGGGCGAGGGCGGCCAGTGCCGAGGAGGCGGTGGCGCCGGCGCCGAGGATGGTGGCGCTCTCGACCTTGTCGACGCCGCGCTCGTGGAGAGCCGAGAGGATCCCGGGGATGTCGGTGTTGTCGCCGAGGCGCCGCCCGTCCTTGGTCAGGACGACCGTGTTGACCGCCTCGACCGAGGCGGCGGTGTCGCTGATGCCGTCGAGCAGCGGGATCACCGCGCGCTTGAGCGGCATCGTCAGGGACAGCCCGGCCCACTCGGGGCCGAGGCCGGCGATGAACTGCGGGAGCGCGGCCTCGTCTATCTCGAAGCGGTCGTAGGACCAGTCGTCGAGACCGAGCTCCTGGTACGCGGCGCGGTGCAGCACCGGGGAGAGGGAGTGCTCGATCGGTGAACCGAGCACGGCTGCGCGTATCACTGCCCTGCCTTCTTCCGTTCCTCTTCGTACCGCTGGCGGTTCTGGTTGTGCTCGGCGTTCGTCACGGCGAAGAGGGTCTCGTTCTCGTTCACCGACACGAAGTAGTACCACGGTCCGGCGGCCGGGTTGATCGCCGACTTCAGCGCGTCCGGGCCCGGGTTGCCGATCGGGCCGGCGGGCAGGCCCTTGATCTTGTAGGTGTTGTACGGGTCGTCGAGCTTGCGCAGGTCGTTGACGGCACCGACGTCCAGGGTGCTCTGGCCCTTGATGTAGTTGACCGTGGAGTCGAAGTCGAGCAGACCGTACGTCTCGGTGTTGCCCGGCTTGAGCCGGTTGTAGACCACCCGGGAGATCTTGTCGAAGTCGTGCTGGTACTTGCCTTCGGCCTGCACGAGGCTCGCGACGGTGACGAGCTGCAGCGGGTTCGCGAGGCCCAGCTTGGCGGCCTGCCCCTGGAGGTCCGCGCTCGCGTAGGCCTCGTTGGACTTGGCCACCATCTGCTTGAGCAGCGACTGGGGGCTCGCGTCCTTGCTGAGGTCGTAGCGGGCCGGGTAGAGGAAGCCCTCCAGCGGGTCCTTGATGTCCTTGCTGTTGTTGGCCCACTCGGGCAGACCGAGGTTCTTCGCCTCCTTGAAGGCGATGTCCTTGGTCGTACCCTCCTTGAGCTTGAGCTTCTCGTCGATGGCCTTGTAGACCTGGATGTTCTTCCAGCCCGGGATGACGTCCAGGGCGTTGACCCCGGCGCCGTTCACCATGAGGTTCACGGCGGCCTTGCCCGACATGTGCTCCTTCATCACGTAGGAGCCCGCCTGGATCGCACCGCCCTTGGGGTTGGCCTTGGCGGCGGCGACGAAGGCGTCCGCGCTCTTGACGACGCCGTGTGCCTTGAGGATGCGGCCCATCTCACCGATGCCGGTGCCCTTGGGGATGTCGATGGCTACGGAGCCCTCGCCCTCACCGGCGTAGTCCTCGCCGGTGCTGAACTTGGACTTGATGTAGTCGTAGCCGTAGTAGCCGCCACCGCCGATGACGCCCACGATGACGACGGCGGCGATCAGGCAGGCCGCACCGTTGCGGCGCTTGGGCTTGTCCTTCGAGCGGCCGCGGCGTCCGCCGGCGTCCGGATCGTCGGAATCGTCGTCGCTTCCGCCGCCCGGCAGGATCGAGGCCTCCTCGGCCTCTTCGTCGGCGTACTCCGCCTCCGGCTCCTGCTCCTGGTCCTGCTCCGTGACCAGGTGGCGCCGGCCCGGGGGCTGCGGCGGCGGGTAGGCCTCGGGGGTGCCGTAGAGGTCGGGGGCCTCGCCCGGGTAACCGCCGACGGGCTGCTGGGCGTACGGGTCCGCGCCGAGGTACGGGTCGGCCTGCGGGACACCGGTGTACTGGCCCTGGCCGGTGTCCCAGCCCTGGCCGTCGTACGCCGGCTGCTGCTGCGGGTGCAGCAGCTGTTGCTGGGGAGCCTGGTGGGGCTGCTGCGGGGCATAGCCCTGCTGCTGCCCCGGGTACTGCCCCTGCTGCCCGTACTGCTGCTGGTACTGGGGCTCCTGCAGGTACTGGCCCTGCTGGTACTGGTCCTGCTGGTACTGGTCCTGCTGGTACTGGTGCTGATCCTGCTGGTACTGGGGGTTCTGCTGGTACTGCTGAGGGTCCTGCTGGTACTGCGGCTCCTGCGGATGCTGCTGCTGCGGGCCACCGGCATAGGGCATCTGAGCCTGCTGGGCCTCGTGCCCGGTCCACCCGTGGTCCCCGTACAGGGGGTCCTCCGGGTGCCACGGTTCGGGGCCACGGCCCCGGCCATACTCAGTCATCGATCCCCTAGAGCCGCGAGACGGAGGCAGTGGCTACATCCGCCACGGCACCCGGTTCCGCCTCTGAAGTGGTGGGCGACGACTGTTCGAATGCCGCCGCATCGCGCGGAACGTTACCGTATCGCGATCAGACAACCACTTCGACGCACTCACCGGGCGGATTACCTGATACCCGTTCGGTCTCAAGAGCGTTCTGAAGGATCACCACTGCGGCCGCCTGGTCGATCACCGAGCGGCCCTTCTTCGCGTTCCTCCCCGAGGCCCGCAGCCCCTGGGCGGCGGTGACCGTGGTCATCCGCTCGTCCACCAGACGGACCGTCACCGGCTTGATGCCCTTGGCGAGTTCGTTCGCGAAGGCGCGCACCTTGGCCGCGGCCGGCCCCTCCCGCCCGCTGAGCGAGCGGGGCAGGCCGACCACGACCTCCAGGGGTTCGTACTCCGCGACGAGCTGCCGCAGCCGCCGGTGGGCGAAGGGGATGTCCCGGCCCGGAACGGTTTCCACCGGTGTGGCGAGCACCCCGTCGGGGTCGCACGAGGCGACCCCGATACGGGCGTCCCCGACATCGATGGCGAGACGGCGGCCGCGGCGCAGAGTCATGGTCAGACCGTCTCGACGACGAGGCGCTCGACCGCGGCGATGGCGTCCGGGATGGCGGCCGGGTTCTGGCCGCCGCCCTGGGCGACGTCGGGCTTGCCGCCACCGCCGCCGCCGAGGGTCTTGGCGGCGGTGCGGACCAGGTCGCCGGCCTTGAGACCGCGCTCGCGGGCGGCCTCGTTGGTGGCGATGACGGTCAGCGGGCGGCCGCCCGCCGTGGTGAACAGGGCCACGACGGCCGGGCGGTCGCCCTGGATGCGGCCGCGGACGTCGAGGACCAGCTTGCGCAGGTCGTCGGCGCCGGTGCCGTCCGGGACGGTGCCCACGACGAGGGCGACGCCGCGGATGTCCTGGGCGTTCTCGGCGAGACCGGCGGCGGCCTGGAGGACCTTCTCCGCGCGGAACTTCTCGATCTCCTTCTCGGCGTCCTTCAGCTTGCCGAGCATGGAGGCGATCTTCTCCGGCAGCTCTTCCGGACGGCCCTTGACCAGCTCCTGGAGCTGGGCGACGACCGTGTGCTCCCTGGCCAGGAAGTTGTACGCGTCCACACCGACGAGGGCCTCGACACGGCGCACGCCGGAACCGATGGAGGACTCGCCGAGCAGCTTCACCAGACCCAGCTGGGCGGTGTTGGCGACGTGCGTGCCGCCGCACAGCTCCTTGGAGAAGTCACCGATCGTCACCACGCGCACGCGCTCGCCGTACTTCTCACCGAACTCGGCGATGGCGCCCTGCTTCTTCGCCTCGTCGATGCTCATGATCTCGGCGGTGACGTCGAGCTCCCGGGAGAGCACGTCGTTGATCTTCTGCTCGACGTCGGTCAGGACCGTGCCGGGCACCGCGTTCGGCGAGCCGAAGTCGAAACGGAACCGGCCCGGCGAGTTCTCGGAACCGGCCTGGGCGGCCGTCGGGCCCAGTGCGTCACGCAGCGCCTGGTGGGTCAGGTGCGTGGCGGAGTGGGCACGGGCGATGGCCCGGCGGCGGTTCACGTCGATGGCGGCGTACGCGGAAGCGCCCACCGTCACCTCGCCGACCTGGACGGAGCCCTTGTGCACGGAGACGCCCGGGACGGGCTGCTGCACGTCACGGACGTCGACGATGGCGCCCGAGTCGAGCCGGATGCGGCCCTGGTCGGCGAGCTGGCCGCCGCCCTCGGCGTAGAAGGGGGTGCGGTCCAGGACGATCTCGACCTCGTCGCCCTCGGACGCGGCCGGCGAGGGCAGACCGTTGACCAGCAGGCCCACGACCGTGGACTCGCCCTGAGTGGTGGCGTAGCCGGTGAACTCGGTGCCGCCGGCGTTGTCGGCGATCAGACGGTAGGCCGACACGTCGGCGTGGCCGGTCTTCTTGGCCTTGGCGTCGGCCTTGGCCTTGGCCCGCTGCTCCTGCATCAGACGCCGGAAACCGCTCTCGTCCACCGACAGGCCCTGCTCGGCCGCGATCTCCAGGGTGAGGTCGATCGGGAAGCCCCAGGTGTCGTGCAGCAGGAACGCCTTGTCGCCGGCGAGCACCGAACCGCCGGCGGCCTTGGTCTCCGACACGGCGCTGTCCAGGACGTTGGAGCCGGCGTTCAGGGTCTTGAGGAAGCGGGTCTCCTCGGCGAGCGCGACGGTCTCGATGCGCATGCGGTCGGTGATCAGCTCCGGGTACTGCTGCCCCATCGTGGCGATCACGACGTCGACGAGGTCCTGCACGACCGGGCCGGTGGCCCCCATCAGGCGCATGTTGCGGATGGCGCGGCGCATGATGCGGCGCAGCACGTAGCCGCGGCCCTCGTTGCCGGGGGTCACACCGTCACCGATGAGCATGACCGAGGTGCGGATGTGGTCGGCGACCACCCGCATCGACACGTCGGTGTCGTGCGCGGCGCCGTAGCGCACGCCGGTCAGCTCGGTGGCCTTGTCCATGACCACGCGCAGGGTGTCGGTCTCGTACATGTTCTGCACGCCCTGCAGGATCATCGCCAGGCGCTCGAGCCCCAGACCGGTGTCGATGTTCTTCGACGGCAGGTCACCGAGGATCGGGAAGTCCTCCTTCCCCTCACCGGCACCCCGCTCGTACTGCATGAACACCAGGTTCCAGATCTCCACGTACCGCTCGTCGTTGACGGCCGGGCCGCCCTCGACCCCGAACTCCGGACCGCGGTCGTAGTTGATCTCCGAACACGGGCCGCACGGACCCGGAACACCCATGGACCAGAAGTTGTCCTTCTTGCCCAGGCGCTGGATGCGCTCGGCGGGGACGCCGATGACGTCACGCCAGATCGTCTCGGCCTCGTCGTCGTCGAGGTAGACGGTGATCCAGAGCTTCTCCGGCTCCAGGCCGTAGCCGCCGTCCGCCACGGAGCTGGTCAGCAGCTCCCAGGCGTACTTGATGGCGCCTTCCTTGAAGTAGTCACCGAAGGAGAAGTTGCCGCACATCTGGAAGAACGTGCCGTGGCGGGTGGTCTTGCCGACCTCTTCGATGTCCGGCGTACGGACGCACTTCTGCACGCTGGTGGCCCGCGGGGCCGGGGGCTTGGTCTCGCCGAGGAAGTACGGCTTGAACGGGACCATGCCCGCGTTGACCAGCAGCAGAGTCGGGTCGTCCGCGATGAGCGACGCCGAAGGGACAACGGCGTGACCGCGCTCCTCGAAGAAGCTCAGCCAGCGGCGGCGGATTTCAGCCGACTCCATCAGTGGTCCTCATTCCGGTTGTACGTAACCCTCGACTGGTTCGAGGAGTGGGTGGTCTTGTCGTTCTGGATGGCCCGCAGCCGCCGCTGCCCGGGGAGGGCGGTGACGTCGTCGGGCCGGTCGGGGTCCTGGTGCAACCCCAGTGCGTCGTTCAGCTCGTCCTCGCGCTGCGACATTCCCGCCTTCACGTCGAGGGCGAAGTCCTTGAGGCGGTGACCCGCTTCCACGGCCTTGTCGGCGGCCTGGGCGGCGAGGCTCTCCGGTGTCAGCTTCTTGAGCTGGCGGTTGACCTTGGTGGTGGCCCACACGCCGGCGGCTGCGCCTGCGGTGAACCAGAAGGCTCGGCGGAACATCGGAGGTTTCAGCCCTTCTGCTTCCGGCGCCGGGCGGCCGGCACCGTACGGCCAACGATCACGTTACGTCGGGACGCCTTCCGCGGCGCTTCTTCCGTGGATTTGCCCAGTGCCTTGCGGACCCCGTAGCCGAAGGCCGCGACCTTGACCAGCGGCCCGCCGAAGGTGGAGGCCACGGTGGAGGACAGCGCGGAGGCGTTCGAGGTGACTTCCTGGACGTCGCTCGCGATGGCGTCGACCCGGTCGAGCTGGGTGCGCGCGGAGCGGACCGTGGTGGAGGCGTCCGCCAGCAGCGGGACGGCCTGGTCGGTCACGTCGGCCACCAGCTTGGTCGTCGCCTTGAGCACCTGGGCCAGCCTCACCAGCACCACGGCGAGGAAGGAGACCAGAATGGCCCAGAAGACGGCCACGAGGATCCCGGCCACCTCTCCACCGGACACGTTGCACCGCTCTCTACCTGTTGATCACTACGTGGAAAAGTCGTTCTCCGACCCTATCGCGCCGGAGATCCACCGCCGTACCGGAATTCGCGGTCCGGCGGAGGCGCCTTGTACGCAGCGCATCCGGACCAGTACCCTCCGCGTCCCATGCGACGGAGGCCCGTGCAACAGAGGACCTGCGGCAATCTTCCCTCGGAGCTGAGCCGCTTCGTCGGGCGGGGGCGGAACTCGCCGAGGTAGGGAGGCTGCTGGAGGCCTCCCGGCGGGTCACCGTGACGGGCGTGGGCGGCGTGGGCAAGTCCCGGCTCGCGCTGGCGGCGGCCCGGGAGGCGGCCGGGGCGGACGCTGCGGCCGGTCCTGCGCAGGAACGCTACTGCGACGGCGTCTGGCTGGCCGAGCTGTCCTGCGTACGCGATCCGGCGCTCCTCGAGGTCACGCTGGCCGAGTCGCTCGGCCTCACCGACCACACCACGCGCCCGCCCCGGACGGTCCTGGCCGAGCACCTCGCCGAGCGGCGGCTGCTCCTGGTCCTGGACGGCTTCGAGCAGCTCGTCGACGAGACCGCCGGGCTGCTGCGGGAGCTGCTGCGCCACTCCTGCGGCCTGCGGGTGCCGGCCGCCGGGCGGCGGCCGCTGGAGCTCGACGGGGAGCAGACCTTCCCGCTGGCGCCGCCGGGCCCCGACGAGGCGCTGGAACTGCTGGCCGAGCGGGCGGCGGCCACCGATCCGGACTTCGCGGTGACGGCGGCCAGCCGGGCCGCGCTGGAGGAGCTGTGCACCCGGCTCGACGGGATCCCGCTGGCACTGGAGCTGGCGGCGGCACGGCTGCGCATGCTGTCCCCGGAGCAGAGGCGGTCGAGCGGGCGCCGGAGCCGGCGGCGGCGCCGGAGCCGCTGCCGAGGCCGCGGTCCGGGGGCACGGCGGGCGGCCCGAAAAACAGGAAGCCCGTCGGCTCCCCCAAGGGGGAACCGACGGGCTGACCAGCCTGTGAGGCTACGTCCGCTGGATCAGCGGGCGTAGTACTCGACGACGAGCTGCTCGTCGCAGATGACCGGGATTTCCTTGCGGTTCGGGTCGCGGTCCAGGCGGAAGGCCAGGGCCTTCAGGTTGACCTGCAGGTAGCGCGGGGTCTCGCCCTCGCCTGCGTAGCCACCCTCACGGGCAACCTGGAACGGAACCTTCTCGCGGCTGCGCTCGCGCACGGTGATGACGTCGTCCGGGCGGACACGGAACGACGGCTTGTCGACCTTGCCACCGTTGACCTCGATGTGGCCGTGAACGACCATCTGGCGGGCCTGGTAGATGGTGCGGGCGATGCCCGAACGCAGGACCAGGGCGTCGAGGCGACGCTCGAGCTCGACGACCAGCGCCTCGCCCGTCTTGCCTTCGGCCTTCTTGGCGCGGTCGTACGCGCGGGCCATCTGACGCTCAGAGATGTCGTACTGAGCGCGCAGACGCTGCTTCTCGAGCAGACGAACCTTGTAGTCCGAGTTCTGCTTGCGGCCACGGCCGTGCTCGCCCGGCGGGTAGGGGCGGGCCTCGAAGTACTTGACGGCCTTCGGGGTCAGCGCAATGCCGAGGGCACGCGACTTCTTGACCTTGGGTCGCTTCTGGTTCACGTGGAACCTACCTCCATGTAAGTTAGGTGAGGCTTACCTTAGCGAGGAGGACGTAATGTCTCGACCACATGGGATCCCCCTGCCCAGTGCGCAGCGCAGTCCGGATTCAGACGAAACAGAATCCGCTTGCGCCGACGATAAGCAAGGTCAGCCGCGTCCCAGGGAAGGCGTTCGGCAGCTCACCGGAGCCGAACGCGTACGAACCCTCGTAGAGTCCAACGCCTCAGTATCCCTCACGCTGCCGGGTGCTGTTGACCAGCTGCGGTCTCTTGACCAGGCGGAGTTCGGGGCAGGGATGCCGGCCGCTCGGACCGTCACCCCGGACGGGGACGTGATTCTCCTGGTGTCAGGGGAATCCGCGGCTGCCAGGGCAGCCGCTTACGCCCAGGACGACGACCTCACGGCCGTGATCGAGATCACGGATGTGGCGCCGGTGTCCGTGCCCCATCGTATCCGAGGCCGTGCGCGGCTGGCCGGGTGGCTGACGCACGTGCGCGGGGACGACCGCGCGGCCTGCGCGGCGCTGCTGGCGGAGCGCCGGCCGGTGGGCGAACTCCTCGGCCTGCACGGCCGGCCGTCCTTCGTGATGCTGCGCCTGGAGGTCGGCGAGATCTCGGTGGACGACCTGTGGGGCGCGGAGCACGTGGACCCGGAGGAGCTGGCCACGGTGGAAGCGGACCCGATGGTGAACCACGAGACGGAGCTCCTCCAGCACCTGGCCGCCGCGCACCGCGACCGGATCGCCGACCTGTGCGCGCTGCTGGGCCCGCGGGAGAGCGCCGGCATGACCGCGGTCCCCCTGGCACTGGACCGGCTGGGCCTGCGGGTCCGCTTCACGGGCGACGGCTCCTCCTTCGACGCCCGCTTCGACTTCCCGGCGCCGGTACACGACGTCTGCGACCTGCGCCGGGCGATGCACACGCTGTTCGCGGCAGCGGGCCACTAGGGCGTCTGCCGGCGGGCAGGTGCCGAGCTGACATGGGGCGCTACGCGCCATCCAGCCCCGCCGGCGTTTGAGGCGCGGGGGCCGGGGGCCGGCCCACGGCAGCGGTGGGGCGGGCGGCGTCAGGTGGTGCCGCGGAGGCGTTCGCGGACCTTTTCGACCACGTCCGCGTAGCGGGCCTCGGCGCCGTAGCGGGTCGGCTCGTAGTACCGCTTGCCGTGGACGGCGTCGGGGGCGTACTGCTGGGCGGCGATCGCGCCCGGCACGTCGTGCGGGTACACGTACCCCACGGCGTGGCCCAGCTTGGCCGCGCCCTTGTAGTGCCCGTCCCGCAGGTGCGTCGGCACCGGGCCCGCCAGCCCCGCCCGGACGTCCGCCAGCGCCGCGCCGATCGCGGTCGTCGCCGTGTTCGACTTCGGGGCCAGCGCCAGCGCGATCGTCGCGTGGGAGAGGGTCAGCGCCGCCTCGGGGAAGCCGATCATCGCCACCGCCTGTGCCGCGGCCACCGCGAGCGGCAGGGCCGTCGGGTCCGCGAGCCCGATGTCCTCGCTCGCCGAGATCATCAGGCGGCGCGCGATGAACCGCGGGTCCTCCCCCGCTTCGATCATCCGCGCCAGATAGTGCAGCGCCGCGTCCACGTCCGAGCCGCGGATCGACTTGATCAGCGCGCTCGCCACGTCGTAGTGCTGGTCGCCGTCCCGGTCGTACTTCACCGCCGCCCGGTCGACCGCCTCCTCCACCGTCTGGAGGCTGATCTCGGACTCCCCCTTGGCGATCGCCGAACCGGCACCGGCCTCCAGCGCCGTCAGCGCCCGCCTGGCATCGCCGCCGGCGATCCGCAGCAGGTGCGCCTCCGCGTCCGCCGGCAAGGTCACCGCCCCGCCCAGGCCACGCTCCTCCGTCAGCGCGCGCCGTATCAGCGCGCTCAGGTCCTCGTCCGTCAGCGGCTCCAGGGTGAGCAGCAGCGACCGCGAGAGCAGCGGGGAGATGATCGAGAAGTACGGGTTCTCCGTGGTCGCGGCGATCAGGGTCACCCAGCGGTTCTCGACCGCAGGGAGCAGCGAGTCCTGCTGGGCCTTGCTGAAGCGGTGGATCTCGTCGAGGAAGAGGACCGTGTCCTTGCCGTACCCGCCGGCCGCCCGCTTGGCGCCCTCGATGACGGCGCGTACCTCCTTCACGCCCGCCGTGATCGCGGACAGCTCCACGAACCGCTTCTGCGTCGCCTGGCTCACCACGTACGCGAGGGTGGTCTTGCCGGTGCCCGGAGGGCCCCACAGGATCACCGACGAAGCTCCGGCCGGACCGCCCGCCCCGTCCCCGACCAGCCGCCGCAGCGGCGATCCGGGCTTCAGCAGGTGCTGCTGGCCGACGACCTCGTCCAGGGTGCGCGGGCGCATCCGGACGGCGAGCGGGGAGCTCGCCGGATCCTTTTCCCGGCGGTCTTCGGCAGCGGCGGTGAACAGGTCTGGTTCCACACAGGAAGCCTAAGCGAGCCCGCTGACAGCGCACCGACAGCGAGCCGCGCCCTCAGGAGGTCCAGAAGTCCCACCAGCGCGTCAGGATCAGCATGCCGATGATCCCGACGTGCAGGACCGGCAGCACCCAGGTGAACTCGTCGAGGAAGGAGCGCAGCCAGCCGGGGGCGGGCAGCAGGCCCTCCCGCACGTTGTGCGCGGTCACGTACCAGAACATGAAGATCGTGGCGACCCACGCCAGCGAGCACCACAGGCACAGCGAGTTGATGTTGTACAGCGACTGGTACGTCAGCCAGGCGCAGAACACCACGCCGAACAGCATGCCCGCGTTGAAGGTCAGCCAGTACCAGGGGCGGAACCGGGCCCCGGCCAGCACGCTCATGCCGACGCAGACGACGATCCCGTACGCGACCAGCCCCAGCATCGGGTTCGGGAAGCCGAACGCGGACGCCTGGTCGCTCTTCATGATGTTGCCGCAGGAGACGATCGGGTTCAGGCTGCAGCCCGGCGTGAAGTTCGGGTCCTCGAGCAGCTTGAACTTGTCGATCGTGATCACCCAGGCCGCGAGCAGTCCCGCGGCGCCCGTGATCACCAGCAGCAGGGCGAGTGCCCGGCTGGCGCCGACCGTCCGCGGGGCGGGGTCTGCGTCCGTACCTCGTGTCGTCATACCGACCGCTCCACATCTGCAAGGTCAACAAGCACCGGCCATTGTGCCGTACTGAGCCGGTGTCCACCGTTCGGTGGACATAAGGACGTACGCACGGGGGGACCGGTGGAGCGGGTTCCGCCACACCCTGTGGGACATGACACGGAACGCGGTGGAAGTACGGGGGCTACGCAAGCAGTACGGCGAGGTCACCGCAGTGGACGGACTGGACCTGACGATCCGGCAGGGTGAGGTCTTCGGCCTCCTCGGGCCCAACGGCGCCGGCAAGAGCACGACGGTGGAGATCCCGCAGGGCCACCGGGAACGGGACGGCGGCGAGGTCGGCGTGCTCGGCGCGGACCCGGCCACCGCCGGGCGGGCCTGGCGCTCGCGCGTCGGGATCGTCTGGCAGGACGATCAAAACGCACTTGCTGCGCATCTTCGCGAAGCTGGAGGTCACGGACCGCACGGCGGCGGTGACGATGGCGATGCGCCACGACCTCTTGTAAGGGGCCCGGCCGCGCGCGGGCACGTCCCGCTGCCGCTCCGGGTACGAGGCCCGCGGTCCTTGCCGGGCGGCGCCTCATGCGGAGGGCTCCGCAGGCCGACGCGCGGGTGCGGCACCGGCCGGCCATGCCAGGGCGGTACCGGTCCGCCGCGCGGGCCTTCTCCCCGCCCGGCCCCTTTCCGTTTCCCGGGCTCTGCCCGGACCCGCGCCTCAAACGCCGGCGGGGCTGAAATGGCGCTGCGCGCCGTCCAGCCCCGCCCAAGGAGCGGCAGCGGTCAGGCCAGCCGGGCCCGCAGGACCTCGACGACGTCCGCCAGGGCGACCGGGGACTGCTCCCCGGACTCCATGTCCTTCAGCTGGACGACACCCTCCGCGAGGTCCCGGTCGCCCGCGACCACCGCGAACCGCGCCCCCGACCGGTTGGCGTCCTTCATCGCGCCCTTGAGGCCCTTGCCCCCGTACGAGATGTCCGCCGCGACACCGGCCGTGCGGAGCTCCGTGACCAGCCCGAACAGCACCGGCTTCGCCTCGCCCAGCGCCACCGCGAACACCGACGTCGTCGGCGGGATGTCCAGCTCGACACCCTCGGCCTCGAGCGCCAGCACCGTACGGTCCACGCCCAGCGCCCAGCCCACCGACGGCAGCGCCGGCCCGCCGATCATCTCGGACAGCCCGTCATAGCGGCCGCCGCCGCCCACCGCCGACTGCGAGCCCAGACCGTCGTGGACGAACTCGAACGTGGTGCGGGTGTAGTAGTCCAGGCCGCGCACCAGCTTCTCGTCGTCCTCGAAGGCCACGCCCGCCGCCGTGATCAGCGTCCGCACCTCCTCGTGGTACGCCTTGCACGCGTCGCACAGGTAGTCCCGCAGCATCGGCGCGCCGACCAGCTGCTTCTGTACCTCGGGCCGCTTGTCGTCGAGGACGCGCAGCGGATTGATCTCGGCCCGGCGCACGGTCTCCGCGTCCAGGTCCAGCCCGCGCAGGAACGCCTGGAGCGCCTCCCGGTACACCGGGCGGCACTCCTTGTCGCCCAGCGAGTTCAGCAGGATCCGGAAGTTCCGCAGCCCCAGCGTGCGGTACGCCTGGTCGGCCAGGATGATCAGTTCGGCGTCCAGCGCCGGGTCCTCGGCGCCGATCGCCTCGGCACCCACCTGCGAGAAGTGGCGGTAGCGGCCCTTCTGCGGGCGCTCGTAGCGGTAGTACGAGCCCGAGTACCAGAGCTTCACCGGCAGGCCGCCGGCCTTGTGCAGGTTCGCCTCCAGCGCCGCGCGCAGCACGGACGCGGTGCCCTCGGGACGCAGCGCGAGGTTGGCCCCGCCCTTCGTCGTGAGGGTGTACATCTCCTTGGTCACGATGTCGGTGGACTCGCCGACACCGCGCGCGAACAGGTCGACGTCCTCGAAGCCCGGCGTCTCGACGTACCCGTAGCCGGACAGCCGCAGGGGGCCGGAGATGGCGTCGCGGACGGCCAGGTACTTCGCCGAGTACGGCGGGATCAGGTCGTAGGTGCCCTTGGGGGCCTTGAAGGTGCTCACGAAACTCTCGTCACATTCCTCGTCGTGGAGACGTGAAGCCGTCTCCCAGGCCGGCGGCCACCTGCCGCAGGTACGGGTTGGTGGCGCGCTCACGGCCAATGGTCGTGTGCTCGTTGTGACCGGGCAGCACCACGGTCGAGTCGTCGAGCGGCAGGCACACGCGGGCCAGCGACTCGAGCATGTCCGCGTGGCTGCCGCCCGGGAAGTCGGTACGTCCGATGGAGCCGGCGAAGAGCAGGTCGCCCGAGAACAGCAGCGGGGGGATGTCCCCCGCCTCGGGCATCCCGAAGGTCACCGACCCCCTGGTATGCCCGGGCGCGTGCGAGACGGTGAGCTCCATGCCCGCCAGCGCCAGCTTCGCGCCGTCGGTGAGCTCCTTCACGTCGGAGGGCTCCCCCACGGTGAGCTCGCCCATCAGCTGCGCTCCCAGGGAGCGGCCCAGCGCCTTCTCCGGGTCGCTCATCATGAAGCGGTCCTCGGGGTGGATCCAGGCCGGTACGTCGTGCGCTCCGCACACCGGGACCACCGAGGCCACGTGGTCGATGTGGCCGTGGGTGAGGACGACCGCGACGGGCTTGAGCCGATGCTTCTTCAGCGTCTCCTCGACACCCTGGGTGGCCTGGTGGCCCGGGTCGATGATGACGCACTCCTCACCGGCGGCGGGGGCGACCACGTAACAGTTGGTCCCCCAGGCCCCGGCCGGGAACCCGGCAATCAGCACGTTCGTCCTCAATCGTCGTCCGGCGGGAGCTTCAGCAGCGGCCGAGTTCGGAATCTGCTGCTCAGAGCCTACCGGCGCCGCTCGTTACACAGCGAACCCATATACGGTACGGCCTAACCGAGCCCGGACAGCGGTGCCATACACGTACAAGGAGACGACCCGGTGGTCACGAGCGATCAGCGGCGGCGACAGCTCGCCAGGGAGAAGTACGAGCGCCAGCAGAAGCGTCGGGCGGAGGCCCGGCGGAAGTCGCGGCAGCGGGCGGCGGTGATCGGCGCGGCGGTGGCCGTGGTGGTCGCGACGCTGGTCGGGCTCGTCGTGAGCGGCGTCTTCGACAAGGACAAGAAGGACCAGGCGGCGGATCCGGCGGCGAACCCGTCGGCCTCGCCCTCGCCGAAGCAGTCGCCCTCGCCGGCGATGGCGATCGACAAGAACGCGAAGTACACGTTCGACCTGAAGACCAGCGCGGGCGAGATCAAGTTCGAGATGGACGCGGCGAAGACGCCGGAGACCGTCAACTCGTTCAAGTCGCTCGCGGACAAGGGCTTCTTCGACAACACCAAGTGCCACCGCCTGACCACGTCCGGGATCTTCGTGCTCCAGTGCGGCGACCCGGAGGGCACGGGCATGGGCGGTCCCGGCTACACCATCGCGGACGAGAACCTCGACTCGCTGGGCAAGCCGAACGAGCAGGGCCAGGTGGTCTACCCGGCGGGCACGGTGGCGATGGCCAATACCGGCCAGCCGCACAGCGGCGGCAGCCAGTTCTTCCTGGTCTACAAGGACAGCCCGCTGGCTCCGTCGTACACGCCGTTCGGCAAGATCGACGCGGCGGGCCTGAAGGCGCTCGAGGCGGTGGCCAAGGCCGGTACCGCCGACGGCGGCCAGGACGGCGCCCCCAAGACCCCGGTGACCGTCGAGAAGGGCGCCGTCACCCAGAACTGACGGGTTCCGGCGGCCTCTGGACCGGCCGCGGTCCGGCCCCTGCGGCGATATTCCGTCGTGCGGGATGCGGACAGCCGGCCCGGCGGTCGCCTATGTTGGCGTTGTGCAGGGCGGGCGCTGCCCGCCCCAGGAAACTGTGGACGATGCCCAGGGGGTGAACCCCTCGCAGGCATCAGGTGGAGGAGGCGCTGTGAGCAGCGACCCGTGGGGCCGCGTCGACGAGACGGGCACCGTGTACGTGCGTACTGCCGAGGGCGAGAAGGTCGTCGGCTCTTGGCAGGCGGGCACCCCTGAGGAGGCCCTGGCCTACTTCGAGCGCAAGTACGAGGGCCTGGTGGTCGAGATCGGCCTCCTCGAACGGCGGGTGCGGACCACCGATCTGTCCGCCAAGGACGCGCAGACGGCCATCGACCACCTGCGCACGCAGGTGGACGAGCACCACGCCGTGGGCGACCTCGACGCCCTGCGCGTCCGGCTGGACAAGCTGGTCGCGACCGTGGACTCGCGGCGCGAGGAGCGCAAGGTCCAGAAGGCCAAGCAGACGGACGAGGCCCGTGCGGCCAAGGACGCGCTGGTGGCCGAGGCCGAGCAGCTGGCGCAGAGCGACCAGTGGCGCAGTGCGGGCGAGCGCCTGCGCGCCCTGGTGGACACCTGGAAGGGTCTGCCGCGCCTCGACCGCAAGTCGGACGACGAGCTGTGGCACCGCTTCTCGCACGCCCGCTCCGCCTTCTCCAAGCGCCGCAAGGCGCACTTCGCCTCGCTCGACGCGCAGCGCGAGGACGCCCGCAAGGTCAAGGAGAAGCTGGTCGCGGAGGCCGAGTCGCTGTCGAAGTCGACCGACTGGGGCCCGACGGCCGCCCGCTACCGCGAGCTGATGGCGGACTGGAAGGCGGCGGGCCGGGCGCAGCGCGAGGCCGAGGACGACCTGTGGAACCGCTTCCGCGGTGCGCAGGACGTGTTCTTCGCGGCGCGCAGCGAGGTGTTCGCGGAGCGCGACGCCGAGCAGGTGGAGAACCTGAAGCTGAAGGAGGAGCTGGCCGACGAGGCCGAGAAGCTCGTACCCGTGACGGACCTGAAGGCGGCCCGGGCCGCGTTCCGCTCCCTCAACGAGCGCTGGGAGGGCATCGGCCACGTGCCGCGCGACGCCCGCCCGAAGGTCGAGGGCCGGATGCACGCGGTGGAGCGGGCCATCCAGGAGGCCGAGGAGGGCGAGTGGCGTCGTAGCAACCCGGAGGCGCGGGCCCGTGCGGCCGGTCTGACGGGTCAGCTGCAGGCGGCGGTCGACAAGCTGCGTGAGCAGATCGACGCGGCCCGTGCCGCGGGCAACAACGCGAAGGCCGACAAGCTGGCCCGCGAGCTCGAGGGCCGCCAGGCCCTGCTGGACCAGGCGCTGAAGGGCCTGGAAGAGTTCGGCGGCTAGTCACGGCCCGTACGGGGGCCCCGGTACGCCATTGCGTACCGGGGCCCCCGTACGTGCACTGCCTGCTCTGCGTGCCCTGCGCGCGCTCGGCTACGGCCGGCGCGCCGAGGTGACGCGGTAGACGTCGTAGACGCCCTCCACGCCGCGAACGGCCTTCAGGACGTGTCCCAGGTGCTTCGGGTCGCCCATCTCGAAGGTGAACCGGGAGGTGGCCACCCGGTCGCGGGAGGTCTGGACGGCCGCGGAGAGGATGTTCACGTGCTGGTCCGACAGGACCCGGGTGACGTCCGACAGCAGCCGGGACCGGTCCAGCGCCTCGACCTGGATGGCGACCAGGAAGACCGAGGACTGGGTCGGCGCCCATTCGACTTCCAGCATCCGCTCGGGCTGCTGGGAGAGGGAGTCCACGTTGACGCAGTCGGCGCGGTGAACCGATACGCCACTGCCGCGGGTGACGAACCCGATGATCGGGTCGCCCGGCACCGGGGTGCAGCAGCGGGCCAGCTTGACCCAGACGTCATCGACGCCCTTGACGACCACGCCGGGGTCGGCGTTGCCGCGCCGCTTCCCGCGGGCGCGGGACGGCGGGACGCTCTCCTCGATGTCCTCGTTCGCGGCCTCCTCGCCGCCGAGGGCCTGCACCAGCTTCTGTACGACGCCCTGCGCAGCCACGTGGCCCTCGCCGATCGCCGCGTACAGGGAGGAGATGTCCGGGTAGCGCATCTCGTGCGCGAGGGTGACGAGCGAGTCGCCGGTGAGGATCCGCTGGATCGGCAGGTTCTGCTTGCGCATGGCCCGCGCGATGGCGTCCTTGCCGTGCTCGATGGCCTCGTCGCGGCGCTCCTTGGAGAACCAGCCGCGGATCTTGTTGCGGGCCCGCGGGGACTTGACGAAGCCGAGCCAGTCGCGCGACGGCCCGGCGCCCTCGGCCTTGGAGGTGAAGACTTCGACGAGGTCGCCGTTGTCGAGGGTCGACTCGAGCGGGACGAGGCGGCCGTTGACGCGTGCGCCTATGGTCCGGTGGCCGACCTCGGTGTGGACGGCGTACGCGAAGTCCACCGGGGTGGCGCCTGCGGGCAGCGCGATGACGTCGCCCTTGGGCGTGAAGACGAAGACCTCGTTGCGGGAGAGGTCGAAGCGCAGGGAGTCGAGGAACTCGCCCGGGTCCTCGGTCTCCTTCTGCCAGTCCAGCAGCTGGCGCAGCCAGGCCATGTCGTTGACGGTGTCCTGCCCGGCGCTGCCCTTGGCGGCCTGCGGGACGTCGGTGCGGACCTTGGAGGTGCCGGCGACGGTCTGCTGCTTGTACTTCCAGTGCGCGGCGATGCCGTACTCGGCGCGGCGGTGCATGTCGAACGTGCGGATCTGGAGCTCGACGGGCTTGCCGCTGGGTCCGATGACCGTCGTGTGGAGCGACTGGTACATGTTGAACTTGGGCATCGCGATGTAGTCCTTGAACCGGCCGGGGACCGGATTCCATCGCGCGTGCACGGTGCCGAGGGCCGCGTAGCAGTCCCGTACGGTGTCGACGAGGACGCGGATGCCGACCAGGTCGTAGATCTCCGCGAAGTCGCGGCCGCGGACGATCATCTTCTGGTAGACGCTGTAGTAGTGCTTGGGCCGGCCGGTGACGGTGGCCTTGATGCGGGCGGCCCGCAGATCGGTCTGCACCTCGTCGGTGACGACGGTGAGGTACTCGTCGCGCTTGGGCGCGCGCTCGGCGACGAGGCGGACGATCTCGTCGTACATCTTGGGGTAGAGGATCGCGAAGGCGAGGTCCTCGAGCTCCCACTTGATCGTGTTCATGCCCAGCCGGTGCGCCAGCGGGGCGTAGATCTCGAGGGTCTCGCGGGCCTTCTTCTCCTGCTTCTCCCGCTTGAGGTAGCGCATGGTGCGCATGTTGTGCAGCCGGTCGGCGAGCTTGATCACGAGGACCCGGGGGTCCTTGGCCATCGCCACGACCATCTTGCGGACGGTCTCGGCCTGGGCGGCTTCGCCGAACTTGACGCGGTCGAGCTTGGTGACGCCGTCCACGAGCAGGGCCACGGCGTCGCCGAAGTCGCGGCGCAGGTCCTCCAGCCCGTACTCGGTGTCCTCGACAGTGTCGTGCAGCAGGCCGGCCATCAGGGTGGCCGGGTCCATGCCCAGCTCGGCGAGGATGGTCGTCACCGCGAGCGGGTGGGTGATGTACGGGTCGCCGCTCTTGCGCTTCTGGCCGCGGTGCCAGCGCTCGGCGACCTGGTACGCCTGCTCGATCTGGCGCAGCGTGGCCGTCTCGATCTTCGGGTCGTTGCTGCGGACTATGCGGAGCAGGGGTTCCAGTACCGGGTTGTACGGGTTGGAACGCTGGACGCCGAGGCGGGCGAGGCGGGCCCGCACGCGGTTCGAGGACCCGGCCGACTTCGCGGGCGCGGGCTTCACGGGCGGGGCCGGCGGAGGCGTGGCGGGGTGCGCCGCGGCCTGCTCGGCCTGCGGGTCGGGCTGCGCGGCGGAGAGTGGCTGGACCTCGTCTGGCAAGAGCGCTCCTCAGCGGATCCGGTGCCCGTGTCCGGTCCGGATAACCCATGGTAGCGATGGTTCCGCCCCCTCGTTCGCCGAGCCTCCTGTCAATGCAGGCCGACTGCGGGGGCTCCGCCCCGGACCCCCGCCTCAGGCGGGCCGCATCAGCCGGATCGAGCCCCGCCGGCGTTTGGGACGCGGATGCGGGCGGAGCCCCGGGAACGGTGGAAGGGCGGCCAGGGGACAGGCCCGCGCAGCGGCCCGCTCATGCCGAAGCGGCGGCCGCCCGGGGGATCCCGGACAGCCGCCGCTTCGAAGGCCAGGCGGCAGCGTCGTCAGACGATGATCAGTGCGTCCAGCGGGGCCCCCGCAAGGGCGCCGGCCAGCCGCTCGCGCCCCGGCAGGAACGACAGTTCCATCAGGACCGCCACACCGGCGACCTCCGCCCCGGCCCGCCGGATCAGCGTCAGCGAGGCTTCGGCGGTGCCACCGGTGGCCAGGACGTCGTCGATGACCATGACCCGGTCACCGGCCGCCAGATCCTCCGCGTGGACCTCGATCTCCGCCGTCCCGTACTCCAGCTCGTACGACTGCGCGAGCGTCGCACCCGGCAGCTTCCCGGCCTTGCGCACCGGCACGAAGCCGATGCCCGCCTGGACCGCCACCGGCGCCGCGAGGATGAACCCGCGCGCCTCCAGCCCGACGATCTTCGTCGCGCCGTACTGCCCGGCCAGCTCCACCAGCGTGTCCGTCAGGGCCGCGAAGGCCTTCGGGTCGGCCAGCAGCGGGGTGATGTCCTTGAACATCACGCCCGGCTTCGGGTAGTCCGGGACGTCCTTGATCCGGCTGAGCAGCAGCTCGTGCGCCTCGGGGGCCAGCGCGCTCACCGGCGCCGCCCCGGCCGGCCCTGGGCCACGACCTGCGGGGCGTCGTCCGCCTCCTGGCCCTCGCCGTCCGCGGACTCGCCCTTCGCCGCAGCGGCCGCCCGCTTGGCGAGCACCCGCTTCTTCAGGGCCTTCATCGCCGGCTCGCGCTCCTTGAGGTCCACGACCAGCGGGGTCGCGATGAAGATCGAGGAGTACGCACCGGCCGCGAGGCCGACGAACAGCGACAGCGAGATGTCGTTCAGCATGCCGGCGCCCAGGAAGCCGCCGCCGATGAAGAGCAGCGCCCCGACCGGGAGCAGCGCCACGACCGTGGTGTTGATCGAGCGGACCAGGGTGCCGTTGATGCTGCGGTTGGCGACCTCGCTGAACGTGTAGCGGGTCTGCTTGGTGATGTCCTTCGAGCCCTCCTTCAGACCGTCGAAGACGACGACGGTGTCGTAGAGGGAGTAACCCAGGATCGTCAGCAGACCGATCACGGTGCCCGGCGTGACCTCGAAGCCGACCAGCGCGTACACGCCGACGGTGATGGTGAGGTCGTGGATCAGGGCGATCAGCGCGGCGACCGCCATCCGCCACTCGAAGGCGATGGCGAGGTAGATCACCACGAGGATCATGAAGATCCCGAGGCCGGTCCAGGCCTTGTTCGCGATCTGGTCGCCCCAGCTGGGACCGACCAGGTCCGCGTTGATGTCGGCCTCGGTGACCTTGAGGTCGGTGGCGAGCTGCTTCTTGACGCCCGCCGCGTCGTTCGTGTCCAGACCCGAGATCTGGATGCGCATGCCGCCCGTGCCGAGCTCCTGGACGATCGCGTCGTGGCGCGAGGCCTTCTCGGCGACCTCGGTCGCCTTGGCGACGGAGACGGCCGTCTTCGGGGTGGTGAAGACGGCACCGCCCTTGAACTCGATGCCCATGTTGAGGCCCTGAACGGCCAGGGCCACGATCGCCGTGATGGTGATCAGGATGGAAACGCCGTACCAGACGAAACGCTTGCCGACGAAGTCGTAACCGACCTCACCGCGGTACAGCTTGGCGCCGAGATCTCCCAGCTTCGACATCTCTCACGCCTCCTTTGCGTCGACGGGAGCGGTGACGGAACCGGAACCGGTACGGCGGGACCGGCGCAGCGGCGGCTTGGCGCCGAGCCGCTTCGGGTCCAGTCCGGACCAGGGGTGACCGCTGGAGAAGAACTTCGTACGGGCCATCAGCGTCATGATCGGCTTGGTGAAGAGGAACACCACGACCACGTCGAGCAGGGTGGTCAGACCCAGCGTGAAGGCGAAGCCCTGCACCTTGCCGACGGTGACGATGAACAGCACCGCGGCGGCCAGGAACGACACGAAGTCGGACACCAGGATGGTGCGCCGGGCGCGCGGCCAGGCCCGCTCCACGGCCGGGCGCAGGGTGCGGCCCTCGCGGATCTCGTCGCGGATGCGCTCGAAGTACACGATGAACGAGTCCGCCGTGATGCCGATCGCGACGATCGCACCGCAGACGGCGGGCAGGTTCAGCGCGAAGCCGATGCCCTTTCCGAGCAGCGCCATGATCGTGTAGGTCAGGATCGCGGACACCAGGAGGCTGACGATGGCGATGAAGGCCAGGCCCCGGTAGTACACGAGCAGGTAGATCACCACGAGGATGAGGCCGATGGCACCGGCGATCAGGCCGGCCTTCAGCTGCTCGCCGCCGAGCGCGGCGGTGACGGTGGTGACGCTGTCCTCGCTGAAGGAGAGCGGCAGCGCGCCGTACGAGAGCATGTTGCCCAGGTCCTGCGCGGACTGCTGGTTGAAGCCGCCGGAGATCTCGGCGTTGCCGCCGGTCAGCGCCTGGCTCACGGACGGGTCGGAGACGACCTCGCCGTCGAGCACGATCGCGAACTGGTTCTGCGGCATCTGCTTGGTGGCCAGCTCACCGGTGATCTTGGCGAACTTGTCGGCGCCCTTGTCGGTGAACTGCATGGTGACGATCCACTGGCCGCGCTGCGGGTCGATGACACCCTTGGCGTCCTTGACGTCCGTACCGGCGACACCGGCGGGGCCGAGGATCCACTTGCCCCAGGCGTCGCCGCGCTTGCCACAGGCCACGGTCGCGTCCTCGGGCTTGGCGCCCTTGCCGGCTGCGGAGCGCTGTGCCTCGTTGGTGCAGTCCAGCGCGGCGAACTTCGCCTGGAGGTCGGCGGCGGCCGCCTCGATGCCCGACGGGGCCGGGGTCGGGGTCGGAGCCTTGTTGTCGTCTGCCTTCTTCGACTCGCTCGCCGAGGGCGAGGGAGTGGCGGTGGCGCCCGGGGCCTTGAGGGCCTCGCTGAGCGCACGGCCCTGGGAAGTGGCGCTGGACGACGGGGTGGCCGAGGCGCCGGGCTTGCCGCTGCTCTCCGCCTTCGGGGCGCCGGAGCTGCTCGCGGAGGGGCTCGGCGTCGCCTCGGGGGCTGCCGGGGCGCCGTCGGCGAAGGCCAGGACCGGGCGGAAGTACAGCTGGGCGGTGGTGCCGACCTGCTCGCGAGCCTGCTTCTCGTTCGTCCCCTTGGGGATGTTCACGATGATGTGGTCGCGGCCCTGCGTCTGGACCTCGGACTCCGACACACCGAGACCGTTGACACGGCGCTCGATGATGCCGACCGCCGTCTCCATGTTGGTCTTGTTGATCGCGTCCGGCTTGCCGGGCTCGCTCTTGGCCTTGAGCGTGATGCTCGTACCGCCCGCGAGGTCGATGCCGAGCCGGGGGGTCGTCTGCTTCGTGAGGAACATCCCCGCGGTGAGCGCCACCATCGCGATCAGGATGATGGCCAGGGCGCGCCCCGGCCTCCCCTGAGCCCCCGTGGGCCGCCGGCCCTTCTTCGGTGCTGCCACCTTGTCGTATCTCCCTGTCCAACCGCCCCACGCCGGGTCAGCGCGCGGACGGCCACGAAAAATGTGTGGTGGGGACCCCTGCCCCCCGCAGAAGTGTCACTGCCGAGGACCGCGCCGGCCGCCGGTCAGGCGCCTGCACGGTCCCCCGCCGCGCGCTACTTCGTGCCGGCCTCGCCGTCGGCCTTGCCGTCCTTGGGCTCGTCGTCCTTCGGCTCATCAGCCTTGGGCTCGTCCTTCTTGCCCAGGTCGAGCTTCGGGGCCTCGTCCTCGGGCTTGTCCGCGTCCTTGTCCAGGGTCAGCGAGGAGGCGTCGTCCGGGACGACCGGCGTGTCGATCGTCAGATCATCACCGGCACCGTGGACGATGCGGTTGTACTCCGCGTCTTCCAGGACGGCGCCGATGGCGTTCTTCGCGTAGATCGCGTGAACACCGGGGGCCACCTCGAGGGTGACGGTGTCGTCGCCGATCTCCTTCACCGTGGCGTACATGCCGCCGATGGTGCGGACACCGGTGCCGGGCGTCATGTGGTCACGCATCTGCGCGGCCGCCTGCTGCTTCTTCTTCGCGGAGCGGGTCATCAGGAACATCGCCCCGATGAGCACGATGAACGGGAGGAGTGTCACGAGATTCACGGGACGGAGATCCTTCGCACGACCGCACGGGAGACGGCCTTTTTCTACGGGGGTGGGCATACCGACCTGAAGGGTCGGCATCGGCGGAGTCTAGGCGAGTCCGCACCGATGGAACAACGCCCAGCATGGCACCGCAGTTCCTGAGCGGGCGAACCTCCGCGCCGTCAGGCCCCGAACAAGCCCTGTTGTCCGCTTGATCCGCTCCCGCCGTGCTGCGGCGGGACGAGTCCCAGGTGGGCCCATGCCGCGGGGGTCGCGACCCGGCCCCTGGGGGTACGGGCGAGCAGCCCCTCCCGTACCAGGAACGGCTCGGCGACCTCCTCCACGGTCTCGCGCTCCTCTCCGACGGCGACGGCCAGGGTGGACAGCCCGACGGGGCCGCCGCCGAACAGCTTGAGCAGGGCTTCGAGCACGGCCCGGTCCAGCCGGTCGAGCCCGCGCGCGTCCACCTCGTACACCTGCAGGGCGGTGCCGGCCACCTCGCGGGTGATCACCCCGTCGGCCCTGACCTGCGCATAATCCCGGACGCGGCGCAGCAGGCGGTTGGCGATGCGCGGGGTGCCGCGGGAGCGGCCGGCGATCTCGGCGGCGCCGGCGGTGTCGATCTCCACGTCGAGGAGGCGGGCGGAGCGGTGAATGACGCGTTCCAGCTCCTCGGGGGCGTAGAACTCCATGTGCCCGGTGAAGCCGAAACGGTCGCGCAGGGGCGGCGGGAGCAGGCCGGCGCGGGTCGTCGCCCCGACGAGGGTGAAGGGCGGCAGTTCGAGGGGGATGGCGGTGGCCCCGGGCCCCTTGCCGACGATCACGTCGACGCGGAAGTCCTCCATGGCCATGTACAGCATCTCCTCGGCGGGCCGGGACATGCGGTGGATCTCGTCGAGGAAGAGGACCTCGCCCTCCTGGAGGGAGGACAGGATCGCGGCGAGGTCGCCGGCGTGCTGGATGGCGGGGCCGGAGGTGATCCGGATGGGCGCGCCCATCTCGGCGGCGATGATCATGGAGAGGGTGGTCTTGCCGAGGCCGGGCGCGCCGGAGAGCAGGACGTGATCGGCGGTGGCGCCGCGCTGGCGGGCCGCCTTGAGGACGAGGTCCAGCTGCTGGCGCACCTTCTCCTGGCCGACGAACTCGCCGAGGTCCTTGGGGCGCAGGGCCGCCTCGACGGCGGTGTCCTCGCCGTCCGCTGCCGCCGCCACGATCCGGTCGTCGCTCTCGTCATCCCAGTTCACGCTGTCAGTCTGCCTTCTCGGTTCGTACGGTGGTCTCTGCCGGGCCGCCGGTGCCCTGCGGGGGCTGCTCCCCTCCCCGCCCTTGTCCCATTCACCGGGCTGCGCCCGGACCCCGCCGGTGCGGCGCCGCTGCGGGGGCCCCCGCACCCCCGCGCCTCGAACGCCGACGGGGCCGGATTTCCCACCGCGCGGGGCCGGAAGATCCAGCCCCGCCGGCTTTGAGGCGCGGGTCTGGGGCGGAGCCCGGGGAACGGAGGAAGGGCGGGGCGGGAGAAGCTCCGCGCAGCGGTACCCGGCCCGGTGTCGTCGAGGTCAGCGGGCTCGGTTCAGGGACTGGAGGGCCGCCCGGAGGAGCTGGGGGACGGGGGCGGAGCCGCCGGCCGCGATGGCGGCCTCCGCCTGCGGGGTCACCGCCGAGACCGCCTCCTCCGCCTCCCGGGAGGCGTACCCCAGGCCGATCAGGGCCGCAGAGAGCTGCTCCGTCCAGGGAGCCGGCCCGGAGCTCGCGGGGGCACGCTGCGCGCCCACCAGCGGCGCGCCCAGCTTGTCCTTCAGCTCCAGCAACAGCTTCTGCGCGCCCTTCTTGCCGATGCCGGGTACCGCCATCAGGGCCTTCTCGTCCCCCGTCCCGACGGCCGTCCGCAGCGCGTCCGGACTGTGCACCCCCAGCATCGCCTGCGCGAGCCTCGGACCCACCCCGCTCGCCGTCTGCAGCAGTTCGAAGACCTGCCGCTCGTCGTCGTCGGCGAAGCCGTACAGCGTCAGCGAGTCCTCCCGTACGACCAGAGACGTGGCCAGCCGCGCCGTCTCCCCCATCCGCAGGCCGGCGATGGTGTTCGGGGTGCACTGCACGGCCATGCCCACTCCCCCGACCTCGATCACGGCCAGGGTGGGGGCAATTGCGGCGACCGGGCCGCTGACGAAGGCGATCATGAGGGGCGGCCTTTCGAGGCGTGCAGGGCGACCGCCTGCTGGAGGCGGTTGTGGGCGGGGGCCCGCCAGATGTGGCAGATGGCGAGCGCGAGGGCGTCCGCGGCGTCGGCCGGCTTGGGCGGGGCGGAGAGCCGCAGCAGCCGGGTCACCATCGCCCCGACCTGCGCCTTGTCGGCCCGGCCGGAGCCGGTGACGGCGGCCTTGACCTCGCTGGGGGTGTGCAGGGCGACCGGTATCCCGCGGCGCGCCGCGCACAGCATGGCAACGGCGCTCGCCTGGGCGGTCCCCATCACCGTGCTGACGTTGTGCTGGCTGAACACCCGCTCCACGGCGACGACTTCGGGCTGGTGACTGTCCAGCCACTCCTCGATGCCGCGCTCGATCGCGACGAGCCGGTGCCCCAACTCCGCGTCCGCGGGTGTCCGTACGACCCCCACCGCGAGCATCGTCAGCGGACGGCCGGCGACACCCTCGACCATGCCGACACCGCACCGGGTCAGCCCCGGGTCCACGCCGAGTACGCGCACGCCCCCCACCCTCCTTCGACATCCAGTGCGTGCAGGCTAACCGGTGGCACTGACAAAGCGGCGGGCCGACGGGGTGTGTTCCCGCCGGCCCGCCGCTGATGCCCGATCAGGCGTCGACCTTCTCCATGACCTCGTCCGAGACGTCGAAGTTGGCGAAGACGTTCTGCACGTCGTCGCTGTCCTCCAGCGCGTCGATCAGCTTGAAGATCTTGCGCGCGCCCTCCTCGTCCAGCTCGACCTGCATGGTCGGCAGGAAGTTGGAGTCGGCCGAGTCGTAGTCGATGCCCGCCTGCTGGAGCGCGGTGCGGACCGCGACCATGTCGGTGGCCTCGCTGATGATTTCGAAGCTGTCGCCGAGGTCGTTGACCTCTTCGGCACCGGCCTCGAGCACCGTCTCCAGGACGTCGTCCTCCGAGAGCTCGCCCTTGGGCAGCAGGACGACACCCTTGCGGTTGAACAGGTACGAGACCGAGCCCGGGTCGGCCATCGAGCCGCCGTTGCGGGTCATGGCGACGCGCACGTCGGACGCGGCACGGTTGCGGTTGTCGGTGAGGCACTCGATGAGCACCGCGACACCGTTCGGACCGTAGCCCTCGTACATGATCGTCTCGTAGTCGGCGCCGCCGGCCTCGAGGCCGCCGCCGCGCTTGACCGCGGAGTCGATGTTCTTGTTCGGGACCGAGCTCTTCTTGGCCTTCTGGATGGCGTCGAAGAGGGTCGGGTTGCCGTCGACGTCGGCACCGCCCATACGGGCCGCGACCTCGATGTTCTTGATCAGCTTCGCGAAGAGCTTGCCGCGCTTGGCATCGATCACGGCCTTCTTGTGCTTCGTCGTAGCCCATTTAGAGTGGCCGGACATCCGCCTGTCTCCTTCGCGTAACCAACAGAGTTCACCTCAGATCCTACCGGGACCTGATCAGAGCCCCGCGCGCACCATGTCGACGAAGTACGCGTGGACTCGGTCGTCGCCGGTCAGCTCGGGGTGGAACGAGGTGGCCAGGACGTTGCCCTGGCGCACGGCGACGGTGTGGCCCTCGTACGAGGCGAGCACCTCGGCGGAGGCTCCGACCGACTCGACCCACGGGGCGCGGATGAAGACGCCCTCGACGGGGCCGCCCGCTATGCCGGCGAAATCGATCTTCGCTTCGAAGGATTCGTTCTGGCGGCCGAAGGCGTTGCGGCGGACGATCATGTCGATGCCGCCCAGCGTCTCCTGGTCCTCACGGCCGTCGAGCAGCTTGTCGGCGAGCATGATCATGCCGGCGCAGGTGCCGTACACCGGCATGCCGGCCCGCACGCGTTCGCGCAGCGGCTCGAGCATGCCGAACAGGACGGCGAGCTTCGACATCGTCGTCGACTCGCCGCCGGGGATTACCAGGGCGTCGACCTCGGCGAGCTCCTCGGGACGCCGGACCGGCCTGGCCACGGCGTCCGCCGCGGCCAGGGCGATCAGGTGTTCCCGCACGTCGCCCTGGAGGGCCAGGACACCGATGACGGGGTTGGTCATGGTGATTACCAGCCGCGGTTGGCGTAGCGCTCGGACTCGGGGAGGGTGTCGCAGTTGATGCCGACCATGGCCTCGCCCAGGTTGCGGGAGGCGTCCGCGATGATCTTCGGGTCGTCGTAGAAGGTGGTGGCCTTCACGATGGCGGCGGCGCGCTTGGCCGGGTCGCCCGACTTGAAGATGCCGGAGCCGACGAAGACGCCCTCGGCGCCGAGCTGGCGCATCAGCGCGGCGTCGGCCGGAGTGGCGACGCCACCGGCGGAGAACAGCACCACCGGGAGCTTGCCGAGCTCGGCAACTTCCTTGACGAGCTCGTACGGGGCGCGCAGCTCCTTGGCGGCGGCGAACAGCTCGTTGTTGTCGTAGCCGCGCAGGCGGGCGATCTCGTTCTTGATCTGGCGCAGGTGGCGGACGGCCTCGACGACGTTGCCGGTGCCGGCCTCGCCCTTGGAGCGGATCATGGCCGCACCCTCGGCGATGCGGCGCAGGGCCTCGCCCAGGTTGGTGGCACCGCAGACGAAGGGGGTCGTGAACGCCCACTTGTCGGAGTGGTTGACCTCGTCGGCCGGGGTCAGGACCTCGGACTCGTCGATGTAGTCGACGCCGAGGGACTGCAGGACCTGGGCCTCGACGAAGTGGCCGATGCGGGACTTGGCCATGACCGGGATGGAGACGGCCTCGATGATCTCTTCGATCATGTTCGGGTCCGACATGCGCGCGACGCCGCCGTCCTTGCGGATGTCGGCGGGGACCCGCTCGAGGGCCATGACGGCCACGGCGCCGGCGTCCTCGGCGATCTTCGCCTGCTCGGCGTTGACCACGTCCATGATCACGCCGCCCTTGAGCTGCTCGGCCATGCCGCGCTTGACGCGGGAGGTGCCGATCGCGGACTCAGCGGACTGCGGGGTGGAGGGAAGCGTGCTCACGGATTGACCTCACTCGAAGGGAAGACGGGCCTGCAGTGGTACACCGCACAACTGCTGCGGTGGTACTCCGCCGAGCAAACCGCCCCCGACCAGTCCACCGCAAGGGCCAATGAGGAGCCGGTGGCCTCTTTCAAATTGGCCTTTGGGTACAACTAGGGCCCGCCGGGGCCCCTAGGGCCGGTCGGCAAGATCCACCGGAGGCTCGTCGTCCATTTCGAACGCGAGCGGGAACGGGGCGTGGCCGGCCAGCCGGAACCAGCGCACCTTGCGGTGGCGCCGCAGCGCCCGGGCGGCCCGTACGGCGTCGTTGAGGAACCGCCGCGCCATGGGCACCCGGCGGACGGCGGCGGCCAGCTCCTCGGCGGCCGCCTCGCCCCCCGGGGCGGCCTTGAGCACCTCGACCTGGGCGGCATCGGAGAACACCGCGCGCAGCGCCTGGCTGAGCTCGCTCTCGGCGACCTCGCGGTGCTCCTCCTCGGCCTGGCGGGCGGCGTGGGCGGCCTCGTACAGGACGATCGAGGAGGCGGGGTCGAGCGCTCCGGAGGCGGCCACCTCGATCACCACCGAGGCGCGCCGTACGAGCTGCGCGTCGAGGGCGGCGCGGGCGGCGTCCATCCGCGAGTGCAGCCGGTCCAGCCGTCCGGCGGTCCAGCTGAGGTAGACCCCGATGACGCCGAGCGCCAGGGCAGTCCAGACAAGGGTTTCGATCACGGCCCGCGACAATACCCCCTCCCCGCGCACGCGCCCTTCGCGCGGGTCGGCCCTTGCGGGCCTCCCCGGCTTCGGCGCGCTGCGGGGGACTCCGTCCGTCGGCGCCGGGCCCGGGAGTGGCTCGGGGATGCGCCCGTCAGGCCGACGGGTCCCGGGTGAGGCCGAGGCGGGTGCGCAGGGGGACGCGCTCGTCCGTGGCCACCGCCGCCGCGCCGTCCGTCACGGTCTCGTACACCGCGAGGATGTCCGCGCCGACCGTCGACCAGTCGAAGCGGCGTACGTGCGCCGAGCCGCGGGTGCTGAGCTCCGCCCGGCGGGCCGGGTCGCGCAGCAGGGCCACGGCGCCGGCGGCCAGCGCCTCCGCGTCCTCGTTGGTGAACAGCTCCCCCGCCGCCCCCTGGTCCAGGACCTGCGCGAACGCGTCCAGGTCGGAGGCGAGCACCGCGGCCCCCGCCGACAGCGCCTCGACGAGGATGATGCCGAAGCTCTCGCCGCCGGTGTTCGGGGCCACGTAGACGTCGACGCTGCGCAGCAGCCGCGCCTTGTCCTCGTCGGAGACCATGCCGAGGAACTCGACCCGCGCCCGCAGGGCGGCGGGCAGGGAGGCCACCGCCTCCTCCTCGTCACCGCGGCCGGCCACGAGGAGCCGTACGTCCGGGCACTCCTCCACGATGCGCGGGAAGGCCGCCATCAGCACCGGCAGGCCCTTGCGGGGCTCGTCGATCCGGCCGATGAACCCGAGGGTCTGTCCGGACCAGGCCGGATTCGGCTCGGCCTCGGCGAAGAAGTCCACGTCGACGCCGTTGGGGATCACGACCGCGTCCCCGCCCAGGTGCTCGACCAGCGTGCGCCGGGCGTACTCGCTCACCGCGATCCGCGCGCTGATCTTCTCCAGCGCCGGCTGCAGGATCGGGTACGCCGCGATCATGGCGCGCGAGCGCGGGTTCGAGGTGTGGAACGTGGCCACGATCGGGCCCTGCGCCGCCCAGCAGGACAGCAGCCCCAGCGAGGGCGAGGTCGGCTCGTGGATGTGGATCACGTCGAAGACGCCGTCGTGCAGCCAGCGGCGCACCCGGGCCGCCGACAGGAAGCCGAAGTTCAGCCGGGCCACCGACCCGTTGTACGGCACCGGCACCGCCCGCCCCGCCGAGACCACGTAGGGCGGCAGCGGCGTCTCGTCGTCCGCCGGGGCCAGCACCGAGACCTCGTGGCCGAGGCGGATCAGGTGCTCGGCGAGGTCCCGGATGTGGAACTGGACGCCGCCGGGCACGTCCCACGAGTACGGGCAGACAATGCCGATCTTCACGCGGAGCGCTCCTCCAGGTCGTCCAGCCACAGCCGCTGCAGCATGTGCCAGTCCTCCGGGTGCTCGGCGATCCCCTCGGCGAAGGCATCGGCGAGCGCCTGGGTCATGACGGCCGTCTGCTCGGCCCGGGTGCCGGTCCTCGGCACCGCCACCTCGGGGTGGATCCGGCCGTACATCTTCGGCGATTCCCCGTAGTGCAGGGTCGCCGGGAGCAGCACCGCCCCCGTCTGCTGCGCCAGCAGGGCCGGCCCGGCCGGCATGCGCGCCGCCGAACCGAAGAAGTCCACCTCGACCCCGGAGGCCGACAGGTCGCGGTCCGCGACCAGGCACACCAGGCCGCCGGAGCGGAGCCGGCGGGCCAGGGTCCCGAAGGCGGCGCCGCCACTGTGCGGCAGCACCTCCATGCCGAGGCTCTCCCGGTAGGCGACGAAGCGGTCATAGAGGGACTCCGGCTTGAGCCGCTCGGCAACCGTGGTGAACGGGACGCCGATGTGGCCGATGGCCCATGCTCCGGCGAGATCCCAGTTGGCCAGGTGCGGCAGGGCGACCACGACCCCGCGCCCGGAAGCGAGCGCCTCGCGCAGGAGGTGCTCGTCCTTGAACTCGACGTCCGTGCCGAAGCGCTTCGGGTCCATCGTCGGCAGCCGGAAGGATTCCATCCAGTAGCGCATGTACGAGCGCATGCCGGCCTGCGAGAGCTCCCGCAGCCGCTCCGGCCCGGCCTCCGGCACGACTCGGGCCAGGTTCGACTCCAGCCGCAGCACGCTCTTGCCGCGCCTCTTCCACGCATAGTCGGCGATCCGGCGGCCGAGGGCCACCGCGGCCGGCTCCGGAAGCTTCTTTACCCCGGCCCAGCCGAGCCCGTACAGGCCGTCGACCAGCTTGTCCTGTGCCCGGCCCATCAGGCCGTGCCGCCCTCGGCCACGGCGGCCTCCGCGTCGGCCTCCGCCGCCTCACGGCGTACGGTGACCACCCGCTGGATCAGCGTGACCAGCGAGCCCACGGCCACGACCCACAGGGCGATCGGCAGCAGCACCCCGATCCAGGACGGCACCCCGAAGGTCTCCAGCCCGGACAGACCGGCCGCGACCAGCGAGATCACCAGCCGCTCGGCGCGCTCGATGAGCCCGTTGACGGCGACCGGCAGCCCGATCGACTCGCCGCGGGCCTTGGTGTACGAGACCACCTGGCCGCTGGCCAGGCAGAAGATCGCCACCGCGCACAGCACGTTGTCGTTCCCGTTGCCCGCGTACCAGAGCGCGAGGCCGCCGAAGATCGCCGCGTCGGCCACCCGGTCGAGCGTCGAGTCGAGGAAGGCGCCCCAGCGGCTGGAGACCCCCGCCTGGCGGGCCATGTTCCCGTCCACCAGGTCGGAGAACACGAACAGGGTGATGGTGATCGTGCCCCAGAAGAACTCCCCCCGGGGGAAGAAGACCAGCGCTCCCGCCACCACTCCGGCCGTGCCGATCAGGGTGACCGCGTCCGGGCTCACCCCCCGCCGGAGGAGAAAAGCGGCGAATGGCGTGAGAACACGCGTGAAGAATGCACGCGCGTACTTGTTCAGCATGGCCTTCCCAGAGGGTCGCTGGGCCGCACGGCCACATCGGCCACCGGCTGGCCCATCGTAGCCAGCGCCCCGGGCCGCCACTGCCGCGCACCCACCGGTTCGCGCCAGCCGGTCGCCGGTCCGTGCCCGCGACACGCTCCGGACAGCGCGGGGTACTACGTATGGACGCAGTGTGACGCCAGTGCAAAGCTCGAAGGACCCCGATCAACCTCCTCACCGTCACACCGGGAGGCACGAGCACCATGGGAGCCACATCACACCAAGCCGGAGCCGCCGGCAGGGCACCGACGGCCGACCGGCCGTCGTCCGTACGGAACGTCGTGCTGGTCGGCCACAGCGGAGCCGGCAAGACCACGCTGGTCGAGGCCCTCGCGCTGACGGCGGGCGCCGTCAACCGGGCCGGCCGGGTCGAGGACGGCACCGCCGTCTCCGACTACGACGAGATCGAACACCGGCAGCAGCGGTCCGTACAGCTGTCCCTCGTCCCCGTCGAATGGGGCGGAATCAAGATCAACATCCTGGACACCCCCGGATACGCCGACTTCGTCGGCGAGCTCAGGGCCGGTCTGCGCGCCGCCGACGCGGCCCTCTTCGTCGTCTCCTCCTCCGACGGCATCGACGGCGCCACCCGCATGGTCTGGGACGAGTGCGAGGCCGTCGGCATGCCCCGCGCCATCGTCGTCACCCATCTGGAGGCCGCCCGGGCCGACTATGCGCAGATGACCACCGTCTGCGGCGAGATCTTCGGGGCCGACGACCCCGACGCCGTCATCCCGCTCTACCTGCCCCTGTACGGGCCTCCCGGGCCCGACGGGCACGCGCCGGTCGCCGGCCTCCTCGGCCTGCTCTCCCAGCGCGTGTACGACTACACCTCCGGGGAGCGCGTGGAGCGCGACCCCTCGCCCGACGAGCTCGCCCGCATCGCCGACGCCCGCTCCCGCCTCATCGAGGGGATCATCGCGGAGAGCGAGGACGAGAGCCTCATGGACCGCTACCTCGGCGGCGAGGAGATCGACATCAAGACACTCGTCGACGACCTCGAGCGCGCCGTGGCCCGCGGCACCTTCCACCCCGTCCTGATGGCCGCCCCCGCCACCGACGGCGCCCGCCAGGGCCTCGGTACCGTCGAGCTCCTGGAACTGGTCACCGGCGGCTTCCCCACCCCGCTGGAGCGCGCCGCCGTCGCGGTCACCGCCCCGGACGGCGCCGACCGCCCGGCCGTCACCTGCGACCCCGACGGGCCCCTCGTCGCCGAGGTCGTCAAAACCTCCTCCGACCCCTACGTCGGCCGCGTCTCCCTCGTCCGCATCTTCTCCGGCACCCTGCGCCCCGAGGAGACCGTGCACGTCAGCGGCCACGGACTGGCCGAGCGCGGGCACGAGGACCACGACGTCGACGAGCGGATCGGCACCCTCACCTCCCCCTTCGGCAAACAGCAGCGCACCCTCACCCAGGCCATCGCCGGCGACCTCGCCTGCGTGGCCAAACTCACCCGCGCCGAGACCGGCGACACCCTCTCGGCCAAGGACCGGCCCCTGCTCATGGAGCCCTGGCCGATGCCCGACCCGCTGCTCCCCCTCGCCATCGCGGCCCACAGCAAGGCCGACGAGGACAAACTCTCCCAGGGCCTGGCCCGGCTCGTCGCCGAGGACCCCACGATGCGGCTGGAACAGAACCCGGACACCCACCAGGTCGTCCTGTGGTGCCTCGGCGAGGCCCACCAGGACGTCGCCCTCGAACGGCTGCGCACCCGCTACGGGGTCCAGGTCGACCCCGTCCCGCACAAGGTAAGCCTGCGCGAGACGTTCGGCGCCAAGGCCGCCGGCCGCGGCCGCCACGTCAAACAGTCCGGCGGGCACGGCCAGTTCGCCATCTGCGAGATCGAGGTCGAACCGCTCCCGCCCGGCAGCGGCATCGAGTTCGTCGACAAGGTCGTCGGCGGCGCCGTGCCCCGCCAGTTCATCCCGTCCGTCGAGAAGGGCGTACGCACCCAGGCCGCCCGCGGGGTCGCGGCCGGCTACCCGCTGGTCGACGTACGCATCACCCTCCTCGACGGAAAGGCGCACTCGGTGGACTCCTCCGACGCCGCCTTCCAGACCGCGGGCGCCCTCGCCCTGCGCGAAGCCGCCACCGAGGCCCGCATCCACCTCCTCGAACCGGTCGCCGAGCTCGCCGTCCTCGTCCCCGACGAGTACGTCGGACCCGTCATGAGCGACCTCGCCGGCCGCCGCGGCCGCGTCGTCGGAACCGAACAGGCCGGCCCCGGCCGCACGTCCGTCCGCGCCGAGATCCCCGAGATCGAGATCGGCCGGTACGCCGTCGAACTGCGCTCCGTCTCGCACGGCACGGGCCGCTTCACCCGCGCCTACGCCCGCCACGAACCCATGCCGCCCCAGATCGCCGACAAGGTGCGGGAACAGGCCGAGAAGGGAACCTGACCGGCAGGGCGCCAGGCGCCCTTGGAAAGCCGCCCACCCAACCCGCTTGCGGTGGGCGGCATTTCCCTGTCCCATGACCACGGGACGAGATACGCCGATAGGCTCATCTGCGCGGCAAAAGAGCACAACGCACAGCGATGGGGGCAACGGTGGCGGACGACGGATTCGACTTCAGGCCCGGGGCGCAGATCCCCTTGCAGGGGGCCGGCGGCCAGACCGCGGCGACCAACGCCCTCGCCTCGGCCGCATACCGGGACGGCGGCAAGGACAGCAAGCTGTCGGACATACTCAAGGCCGACAACGAGTACCACAAGTCGACGATCAAACCCCCCAAGATCTCGCTCTTCGAACCCAACCTGGGCGAGGCCTTCTGCCGCGCCGTCGAGGCCCGCGCCCTCGCCTCCGGCCGCAAACCGCTCATCCAGTCCTTCGGCCTGGATCCGCAGACCGTCGTCGAGCACTGCCTGGCCGCCTCCCGCATCCGCAAGGAGCGCGACCGCAAGCTGCGCATGATCATGCTCGTCGCCGGGGTGCTGTTCCTGCCCGGCCTGCTGCTCTGGCTGGGCCTGTTCCAGCTCCGCAAGACACTGGCCAAGGGTGACGGCAAACGCTCGTCCTGGCTGGGCACCCTGCTGCTCGTCGGCGTCGCCGTCGTGGTGGCCGTGCTCATGTTCCGGCTGCCGTTCACCGGCTTCCTCGGCCTCTACCTGCGCGGCATGATCATCGTCCCCGTCGCGGGCTGGCTCCTCGCCCGCCGGATCTGCGAGGCCACCGCCGCCGACCTGCGCTCCCGCTGGGACGGTCTGCTCGCCGGCGACGGCATCGGCGCCAAGATCCCGGAGGCGGTCCCCGGCAACCCCGACGAGAAGGCCCGCGAGGACCTGCGGCTCTCGCTCGCCAAGCTCACGGCCGAGGACCGCAGCAACTCCGTCTTCTACGCCGGCCCCAAGGGCATCCTCGGCATGGGCACCCGCTGGGGCAGCTGGCAGATGGCCGAGGAGCTCGCCCCCAAGACCGAAGGCATGGAGATCCACCCGTTCCGCAGCTGGGACGTCATACGCGCGGTCGACACCGAGCTGCGCAAGCTGGAGCGCGGCCCGCTGCACACCGGCGGCCTGCCGCCCGCCTCGATCCAGCACTGGATCGTCACCCCGGTCGGCGAGGGCGCAGCGGAGGTCGCCCGCCCCACCGGCGCCGACGTGGACACCTTCCTCATCAAGCCGCACGAGATCACCCGGATCTGCAACGAGCAGCAGTTCAGCGGCGGCAACCGGCACTACCTCGGCATCCAGTACCCGCTCTGGGACGGCCAGTTGGTGATCACCATGCTGGTGACGGTCACCGTGCTGTACAAGACCCTGCGCGTCGAGGTGACCGGCCACGCACTCGGACCGGTGCACGGCCTGTTCACCACCAAGTCCGCGGCCCCCAAGGTCGAGGTACCGAAGTCCTTCCGGTTCTGGGAGACCGTGGAGCGCACGCTGCCGCTGGTGGACGCCCAGGAAGTGGTCCGCCTCGCCGTCCGCGCCCCGCTGACCTGGTTCCCGCCGATCCTCGACTTCTTCGGCGGCAAGCTGGTCCTGCCCGAGCCCTTCGGCCTGCGCCACGTCTGGGCGGGCCAGCCCTGGCGCCACCGCTTCATGGCCGACGACGCCTTGCGCGCCGCCACCCCCGTCCTGCGGGCGGTGCACGCGGCCGCGATGCGGGTCCTCGAGGAGAACGGCGCCGACATCGACCGCTTCAACAACCGTTCGATGATCGTCAGCGGGCTCGTCCAGGACGCCGCCCCGCGCAAGGCCGACGTGTACGACGCCTAGTGCTCCCGGGGCCGGCCTGCGGCCCCCGGGAGCTCCTCGTCTGGCCCGGCCCTAGTCGGTGGGCCAGGCGTCGGCGAGCATCTGGCGGGTGTCCGCCAAGAGTTGGGGCAGCACCTTGGTGTGGCCGACGACCGGCATGAAGTTCGTGTCCCCGCCCCAGCGGGGCACGATGTGCTGGTGCAGGTGCGCCGCGATGCCGGCCCCCGCGGCCGCACCCTGGTTCATGCCGATGTTGAACCCGTGCGCCCCGGACGCCTTGCGCAGCGCGATCATGGCCCGCTTGGTGAGATCGGCCAGCTCGTCCGTCTCGGCCGCGTCGAGCTCCGTGTAGTCGGCGACGTGCCGGTACGGGACGACCATCAGGTGTCCGCCGTTGTACGGGTACAGGTTCAGCACGGCGTAGACGTGCCTGCCCCGGGCCACGACCAGGCCGTCCTGGTCGGACATCTCCGGAATCCCGCAGAAGGGACAGCCGTCTCCGGCCTCCGGACCGGTCGGCTTGTTCTCCCCCTGGATGTACGCCATCCGGTGGGGCGTCCACAGACGCTGGAACGCGTCCTGCGTGCCCACACCGATCTGCTGCTCCGGCTCACTCGTCATGGGATGCAGCATATGACCTTGCCCCTGGAGGGCGTGTCGCCGGGGCGAAGACCGCCGCGACGACCGCGATGCTGGGCCCATGCGCGAACAAGCCGAGACCCGGGACGCAGTGTGGGAGCGCCGTACCGAGCTGCCCCTGTTCTATGCCTCGCTGGTCTTCCTCGCCGGATACGCGGTCCGCGTACTGGCCGGCGATGCCCACAGCCTCTGGCGGGACATCGCGGGCGCCCTGGTCCTGGTGACCTGGCTGTGCTTCATCGTGGACTTCCTGGTGCGGCTGGTCCTCAGCCGCCAGCGGCCGCGGCGTTTTATCCGCCTGCACTGGCTGGACGCCCTGGTCGTCCTGCTGCCGACGCTGCGGCCGCTGCGCATGGTCAAGGTCCACGACGCCATCCAGGCCAAGCACGACCGCCCGCGCCGCAGCCTCTACCCGCGCGTGATCACGTACGCCGGTCTCTCGTCGCTGCTGCTCGGCTTCTCCGGCTCGCTCGGCATGTACCACGTCGAGCGGCACGACCCGGCGTCCCCGATCCGGACCTTCTGGGACGCGGTGTGGTGCGTGTGCCAGACGCTCACGACGGTCGGCTACGGCGACGTGGCCCCGGTGACCCCGAGGGGACGGCTGATCGCGGTCGGGCTGATGACCTTCGGCCTGGGCCTGCTGGGCGCCGTGACGGGTTCCTTCTCGTCCTGGCTGATCCAGGTCTTCCGCCGGGAGGGCGAAGACGAGGGGCCCTCGGGAGACGAAGGCTCTCCCGGGGCCCCTCGATGAGCCGCTGCGCAGGTCAGACCTGGACGCGGTCCTCCACGACCTTGGCCAGCTTGGCCAGGGCCTCGTCCTTGGCGATGCCGTTCTCCTGCGAACCGTCGCGGTAGCGGAAGGAGACGGTGCCCGCGGCCATGTCCTCGTCACCGACGATGATCATGAACGGGACCTTGAGCTTCTGGTGGTTGCGGATCTTCTTCTGCATGCGGTCGGACGAGGCGTCCACCTCGACCCGCAGGCCCTTCTTCTTCGCCTCGGCGGCGAACTCCTGCAGGTACTCCACGTGCCCGTCGCCGATCGGGATGCCGACGGCCTGGACCGGGGCCAGCCACGGCGGCATGGCGCCCGCGTAGTGCTCCAGCAGCACGGCGAAGAACCGCTCGATGGAGCCGAACAGCGCGCGGTGGATCATGACCGGCCGCTGGCGCGAGCCGTCCGGCGCGGTGTACTCGAGGTTGAACCGCTCCGGAAGGTTGAAGTCCAGCTGGACGGTCGACATCTGCCAGGTACGGCCGATGGCGTCGCGCGCCTGCACGGAGATCTTCGGGCCGTAGAAGGCCGCGCCGCCCGGGTCGGGGGTCAGCGGGAGGCCCTGCTTCTCGGCGACCTGCTGGAGGACCGCGGTGGCCTCCTCCCAGACCTCGTCCGAGCCGACGAACTTCTCCGGGTCCTTGGTCGACAGCTCCAGGTAGAAGTCGGTCAGACCGTAGTCGCGCAGCAGGTTGAGCACGAAGGTGAGGGTCCGGTCGAGCTCCTCGGCCATCTGCTCACGGGTGCAGTAGATGTGCGCGTCGTCCTGGGTGAAGCCGCGGGCCCGGGTCAGGCCGTGGACCACGCCCGACTTCTCGTACCGGTACACGGTGCCGAACTCGAACAGGCGCAGCGGCAGTTCGCGGTAGGAGCGGCCGCGCGCGTCGAAGATCAGGTTGTGCATCGGGCAGTTCATGGGCTTGAGGTAGTAGTCGGTACCACCGTCGAGCTGCATGGGGGGGTACATGCCCTCCGCGTACCAGTCCAGGTGGCCGCTCTTCTCGAAGAGGGCGCCCTTGGTGGCGTGCGGGCTGTAGACGAACTCGTAGCCCTCCTCCTCGTGCCGGCGGCGCGAGTAGTCCTCCATGGTCCGGCGGATGATGCCGCCGCGGGGGTGGAAGACGGCGAGGCCGGAGCCGATCTCGTCCGGGATGGAGAAGAGGTCCAGCTCGTTGCCGAGCTTGCGGTGGTCGCGCTTCTCGGCCTCGGCGAGGAAGTCGAGGTGGGCCTTCAGCTCGTCCTTCGACGGCCACGCGGTGCCGTAGATGCGCTGGAGCATCGGGTTCTTCTCGCTGCCGCGCCAGTAGGCGGCCGCGTTGCGCATCAGCTTGAACGCCGGGATGTTGCGGGTGGTGGGCAGGTGGGGACCGCGGCAGAGGTCCTTCCAGCACAGCTCGCCGGTCTTGGCGTCCAGGTTGTCGTAGATGGTCAGCTCGCCGCCGCCCACCTCGACGTTCGCACCGTCGTCGGTCGAAGCCGAACCCTTGATGCCGATGAGCTCGAGCTTGTACGGCTCGTGGGCGAGCTCCTCGCGGGCCGCCTCGTCGGTGACGACGCGGCGGGAGAAGCGCTGGCCGCGCTTCTGGATCTCCTGCATCTTCTTCTCGATGGCCTTCAGGTCCTCCGGGGTGAAGGGCCGGGCCACGTCGAAGTCGTAATAGAAGCCGTTCTGGACCGGCGGGCCGATGCCCAGCTTGGCCTCGGGGAAGAGCTCCTGCACGGCCTGCGCCATGACGTGCGCGGTGGAGTGGCGCAGGATGTCGAGGCCGTCCTGGGAGGAGATCTCGACGGGTTCGACGATCTCGCCGTCCTGGACGACGTACGCAAGATCCTTGAGCTCGCCCGCCACACGCGCGGCGACGACGGTGCGCTCGCCGGCGAACAGCTCGGCCGCCGCAGTGCCCGTGGCCACCACGCGCTCGTCCCGCTCGGAATCGCGTTGGATGATCACACGGACGTCTGACACCGGTCTCTCCTGACTCAGGGGATGCGCGAGCGAACGCTGCGCGCCTGAATCGTACCGAGCCGACGGGCTCCGCCGCGAAACGGTTATGCGTTGCCGGGTTCGTTACGGTGGACCCGCCGCCCCCTCGCCGTCCTGCCCCGGAGGAATCGTGACCGTGCCGAGCCCGCTCGACGTCCGGGCGCTGGACCTGGCGCAGGACGCCACGGCGACGGCGGTGCACCGGATCGGCCGGGCCGCGTACGCCGTGGAGGCGGAGCTGATCGGCTTCGACGGCATCCCGGCGCTGCGCGAGAGCCTCGCGCAGATGCGGGAGCAGCCGCTGCACTGGCTCGGCGCGGTCGCGCAGGACGGCTCGATCGCCGGCTTCCTGGCATGGCAGGAGGAGCCGGACGGCAGCGCCTGCATCGACCGCCTCTGCGTGTCCCCGGCCTGGTTCCGCCGCGGCGCCGCCTCGCTCCTGCTCCGCCACGTCCTGTCCGAGCTCCTGCCCGACCGTACGGTCACGGTCACGACGGGCGCGGCGAACACCCCCGCGCTGGCCCTGTACACCCGCCTGGGCTTCACCCGCGGCCCGGACTTCTCCCCCACCCCGGGCCTCACGATGGCCGCGTTCACCGCCGGCACGTCCAGCCCGGCCGGCGAATCCGGCCCCGCCGGCGTTTGAGGCGCGGGGTCCGGGGCGGAGCCCCCGGGCCCTTTGAGCCCCGCGCAGCGGCGACCCGCCCGTCAGTCGTCCGTCGGAAGGACGTCACCCGGATCGAGTGCCTCGTCCAGCGACTTCATCAGCCGGTCGCGCTCGACCTCGTCCATCGGCACCGGCGTCACGTCCGTGGCATCGGTCAGCCGCCGGAACCCGCCCCGGCGCTGCAACCGCCCGCTCACCCGGATCGGCACGCCCACCAGATGCGCATGCCCCGCCACCCGGTACGCCTCCTCGTCCAGGACGGCCCGTACGTACGGGATCTCCGCGCCCGCGAGGACCCGCAGCCGGATCGTCCCTCCGCCGCCCGGCGCCGAGCGCCGCATCCGGACCACTGCCCCGGCCACCCGCACGGGAACCGCCGGTTCGTCCCGGGTGTAGCGCGCCGCCGCCTCCCGGAGCACCGGCAGGTCCCCCGGCGAGAACTCCACCGGCTCCGGCCGGGCCGCGCACCCCGCCGGGACCCCGGCCGCCGGCGCCCAGGCCAGGGCGATGCGGGCGCCCTCCGAACCCCGCACCAGCGCGATGAGCGCATCGGCGAGCTCCCGGCTGACCCCGGCCTCGACCGCCGCGTCGAACGCCTCCATGCCGCCGGTGGCCCGCCGGTAGTCCACGGCCTCGCGCGCCGCGTGCAGGGCGTGGTGCAGCCGGGTCATCGTGCCCCGCCCGCCGTCCACCGGGACGTACGCGGTGAGCCTGCGCCCGCCGGGGGCCGGGCCCACCAGGACTCCGTCCAGGGCGCGTTCGGCCTGGCGGCGGTGGCGGGCGCCGTAGTACCCGGCCCTGGCCCGGTCCGCGAGGGCCCCGGCGAGCAGGAGCTGCCGAGCGGCCGAGCGGAGCTGTTCCTGCACGGTCCACGCCGCCGCGCCCCGGGGTCCGTACGGCCCCTCGGGGCCCTCCGGGACGCGCCGGTCCCAGCGGATCTCGTCGCTGGGCACGCTCAGTCCGTACAGCACCTCCCGCGCGGACGGCAGCGCGCTGCGCGCGAGCGCGGTCAGGGCCTCCTCCAGCAGGTCGGAGCAGTCGGGGAAGGCACGGCTCTCCGGGACGAGGAGGCTGTTCCCCCCGCCGGCCGACCCGTGAGCGGCAGGCGGCGTCCAGCGCCCGTACCTCCCCGCGGCCCCGCCCCGGCGCTGCCAGCCGTGCCGGTGCAGCAGGGCCCCCAGCACGGCGGGGTCGACGTGGGCGGGATCGGGTGTCCCGGAGTCGGAGAAGTCCCCGTACTCGGACGGGGACGTCAGCGGTTCGAGGTTCGGTGAGTGCCAGTGCATCAAGGAGTCCCTCCCGACCCGACCCGGGTCATGATCTCGCACAGCGCCCGGTCGTCGAAGATCCGCGTGGTGGGGATGCGTACGGTGGTCCGGCGCCGGCCGGTCACGGGGTGCCCGGCGAGGTTGGTCCAGTAGCAGCAGTGCCGCAGGTCGAGCCGGTCGTGGCCGGCGGCCAGCCACTGGTCGCGTTCTCGTGGGACGAGCATCACGACGAGGATCTTGTGGACGGCGACCGGCGTGCGGGCCAGCTTCACCAGGTGCTCGTTGTCGAGGGTGAACGCGAAGGTGGGACCGGCCGGTCTGGGTGGTACCTGGTAGGTCGCCTTGAGCTGCACCTTGATGGTGACCTCGTCGTCGACGACGTGCTCGGGCGCGCCGTGGTTGACCTGCCAGTCGATGCCGTTGTCCGGAAAGGGCTGGGAGAGCGAGCAGCCGGCCGCGGCGGCGACGGCGTGCAGGTATCCCACCTGGAGGGTCTCCATGCAGGCGGTGGTGGCGAGCGTGCCGCGCAGCGGTCCGGTCCGCGCCTCGCTCCGCGGATCGGTCCGCCCCTGCAGCACCCCGCCCGGTTCGGGCTGCGCGAGCGCCATGGCCGGCTCCCCATGCCTTCCGGGCTCTGCCGAGTGGGGTGGACGGGGTGATGACCGGTCAGGTGTGCGGTCCCCCAGGGAAGTTGTCTCCGTACCAGAGGGCCCGCAAACGGCGTACGGCGCAAACGGGCCGGGTATCACCGATGCGGGCGGGGGCGGCACGTTCCGCGGCGGCGGCGCCCGGGTGCCCCCAACTGCCGATCGGGAACGAGGAGTTCGCCATGACGCGCTGGTACGAGGGCCCGCTGGCCGCATTCGACACGGAGACGACCGGGGTGGACGTGGAGCAGGACCGGATCGTGTCCGCCGCTCTCGTCGTGCAGGAGTGTACGGGCGGCCGGGTCCGCTCCACCCGCTGGCTGGTCAATCCCGGGATTCCGGTGCCCCCGGGCGCCACGGAAGTGCACGGTCTGACCGATGACCACCTCCAGCGCAACGGGCGGTGGCCCGCGCCGGTCGTGGAGGAGATAGCCCGTGCGCTCGGGGAGCAGCAGGTGGCGGGCCGGCCGGTGGTGGTGATGAACGCGCCGTTCGATCTGACGCTGCTGGACCGGGAGTTGCGCCGGCACCGGGCGTCGACGCTGGCGCGCTACCTGGACAACCGGCCGCTGACGGTGCTGGATCCGCGGGTGCTGGACAAGCACTTGGACCGGTACCGCAAGGGCCGCCGGACACTGACGGATCTGTGCGCGCACTACGGGATAGAGCTGGAGGGGGCGCATGACGCGGCGGTGGACGCGTTGGCCTCGCTGGAGGTCGTACGGGCAGTGGGGCGCCGGTTCGCGGCGCGGCTGGAGCGGCTGACGCCGGCGGAGCTGCACACGCTGCAGGCGGTGTGGCATGCGGCGCAGGCGCGGGGGCTGCAGGCGTGGTTCGCGCGCCAGGGGACACCGGAGTCGGTGGACCCGCACTGGCCGCTGCGGCCGGAGCTGCCGGCTGCGGCGTAGGGCGACGGCCGGCGGCCAACGGCCCCCGAACGTGCGGAAGGCCGGTCCGTCGTGTGACGGACCGGCCTGACCCGGTGGGCGATACTGGGATCGAACCAGTGACCCCTTCGGTGTGAACGAAGTGCTCTCCCGCTGAGCTAATCGCCCGGGAACGAGTTGAACCATACAAGAGGCACCGGGTCTGGTTCAAACCGCTTCCGGTGAGGCGGCCAGGCGGGCGGCGAGGGCGCGCCGCCCGGCCCGCATCATCAGGGCGTGGTTGAGCCGGAACGCGGGCCGCGCAGGGAGCGCGAGGCGCCGCAGCAGGGGGCTGCGCACCTCGACCTCCTGCTCGTACAGGGCCCGCGTCCCGCGCCCGCCGGCGCCTCGCCGGGCCCGTACGGTCCACCGCGCCCAGCCCTCGATGTCGCCGTGCAGGGCGGCCTCCAGGAGGCCCCGGCCCGGGTCGCGGAGGAGTTCCGTGGCGGTCGTGCGGATCTCGTACGGGAGGACGGAGCGGATGTGCAGGGTGCCGCTGTGCCCGTCGATCTGCTCGACGGCGCGGACCTGGGGCCACCAGCGCGGGTAGTCCCCGGTCTGCTCGAGTACGGCGTAGACCCGGGCGGGCGGGGCGTCGAGGTCCCACACGCTGCGGAAGCGGTAGCGGTTCCAGCGGTCACGGTGGCGGCGGTCCGTGTTCCCTGCGCGGCTGCGGTCCATGGCTCCAGTCTGGACCGGCGGGCCCTCGTGCGGGCCCGCCTCTCGCAGACGCACTCCTTCCGTGGGTACTCAGGGCGGATCTGAGTACCCACGCCCATGTCCTGACGGCGTGACGGGCACCACACTGCGGAACATGGCGACTCCACCACCCGGCTCCCCCCTCCCGCCCGACCGGGAGCTCGTGCTCATCGACCGTGAACTGGCCCAACTCGAGGCCCGGCGCGGCTATCTGCTGGCCCGCCGGGACTGGCTGCTGCGGCTTCCGGCGCCGGTCGGGTGGACGGCACCGGGCGTTCCCGCCCGGCCGGCGGAGGCCTCGGCGCCGAGTGCGCAGAACGTGCTGCTGACCTTGGGCGCGGTGCTGCTGGCGGTGGCTGCACTGGCGTTCACGCTGGTCAGTTGGGGGTCCATGGGGATCGCCGGGCGCAGTGCGGTGCTGGCCGTGGTGACGGCGGCCGCGCTGGGCGCGCCGGCGCTGCTGCTGCGCCGGGGGCTGCGGTCGACGGCCGAGTCGGTGGCGGCGGTGGGGCTGCTGCTGACGGTGCTGGACGCGTACGCGGTGTACGCGGTCGCGGTCCCGGGGGTGGACGGCGCCGCGTACACGGCGGGGGCGGCGGCGGTGCTGGCGGCGCTGTGGGCGGGGTACGCCCGGGTGCTGCCGGGGCTGCTGATCCCGCTGCCGGCGGCGGTGCTGACGGCGCAGCTCCCGCTGCCGCTGGCGGCGGTGGCCTCGGCGGCGGGCCCGGTGGGGGCCGGCTGGGCCCTGCTGGTGACGGCGGCGCTGGACGCGGCGCTCGTGCTGACGGCCCCGGGCGTGCGGGCGCGGGTGTCGGTGTTCGGTCCGGCGGCGGTGAGCGCGGCCGTCCTCGCGGCGGGGGCACTGCTGACCGGGCTGTCGGAGTCGGCGCAGGCCGGCTCGGCGGCCGCGGCGGCAGGTCCGGCCCTGCTGCTGGCGGCGTGCGCGGTGCTGGGCGTCGGGGTGGCCTGGCGGGAGCCTTCGGCGATGGCGGCGGCGGTCGCCGGAGCTCTGGCGGCGGTGGCGGCGCTCGGCGGCCTGGCCCGTCCCGGGCTGTCGCGAGAGGGGACGGTGGTGGTGGTCCTGCTGCTCGCCCTGCCGCTGCTGGCGGCGGTACGGGCGAGCGCGCTCCCGGCGGCGGTCCGGCGCGGCCTGGCCCGGGCCGGGGCGGGGGTGGCGGCGCTGGCAGCGGTGTCGGCACTGCTGCCCGCGGTGGGCTCGCTGGTGTTCCGGATCGGGGTGCTGGGCGAGGTGTGGGCAGCGACGGTCCCGTCCCGGGACGCGTACGGGCCGGGTCCGGCGGCCGCGGTGACCCTGCTGGTCGCGGCGGGGGCCGCCGGGTGGCTGGCGCGGGTCCTGCCCCGCCCGGAGCCGGGCGTGATCGCGGTGGTCCTGGTCTGGGCGGGGCTGTTCACGGCGCCGATGGCGTACGGGCTGCCGGTGGCGGCGGTGCTCGCGGCCCAGCTGGTGGTGACGGCGGCGGCCGGGGTGTGCGCGCTGCGGGTGGCACGCGGCCCGGGGTACGCGGCTGCGGTGTGCGCCGCGGTGGGGGCCATGAACCTGGCGGTGGCCGCGCTGGACGGCCGTACGGCCACGTTCGCGGTGTTCGGGCTGCTCGGTGCGGGGTGCGCGGCGGGGGCGGCGTACGGGCCCGCCGCGCTGCCCACACGGGCAGGCGGGGCGGTGCTGGCCGTCGGGTACGCAGGGGGCACGGTGGCGGCGCTGGGGGCGCTGTTGGGGCTCGCGGTGGCCTGGTGGGCGCTGCCCCTGCTGGCGGTCCCGGCGGCGGTGGCGGCGCTCGGCCCGCGCCTGGGCCGGGTGCGGATGCCCGCGGAGATCGCGGCGGGCGTGGTCGGCGCGGTGGCGCTGCTCCTGCCCGTCCGGGAGCCGGCGCTGTCTGCGCTGGTGTGCGCGCTGGCGGGGGTGGTCTGCGCGGGCGCGGCGGTACGGGCGGACCGGCGCGGCCTCGGCTGGGCGGCCGGGACCCTGTTCGTGGCGGCGGCCTGGATCCGGCTCTGGGCGTCCGGCGTGGCGGCGCCGGAGGCGTACACGCTGCCGGTGACGGTGCTCGCCCTCGCGGTGGGCTTCCTGCGCCGCCGCCGGGACGCGCGGGCTTCGTCCTGGACGGCGTACGGGCCGGGGCTGGGGGCGACGCTGCTGCCGAGCCTGGTCGCGGCCTGGGGGGACCCGTACTGGCTGCGGCCGCTGCTGCTGGGCCTGGCGGCGCTCGCGGTGACGCTGCTCGGCGCGCACCGGCGGCTCCAGGCCCCGCTGCTGCTCGGCGGCGGCGCCCTTGCGGCGGTGGCCCTGCACGAGCTGGCCCCGTACGTGGTCCAGGTGGTCGACGCGCTGCCGCGCTGGCTGCCGCCGGCGCTGGCGGGGCTGCTGCTCCTGGTGGTGGGGGCGACGTACGAGAAGCGGCTGCGGGACGCGCGCCGGCTGCGGGCGGCGCTGGGCCGGCTGAGGTGACGGCGCGGACACCTTGGGGAGCGCAAACGCCAAGGGCCCGGAGACGGTGAGGTCTCCGGGCCCTTGGTCCGGGTGGGCGATACTGGGTTCGAACCAGTGACCCCTTCGGTGTGAACGAAGTGCTCTCCCACTGAGCTAATCGCCCGGACGCACCGCAAACATTACCCCATGTCAGCGGTGGTTCCCGACCATCACTGGTCCTTGAGGTCCCAGGGCAGCGTGAGCCCGTACTTCCACAGGTAGAAGCCGACCAGCGCGCCCGCGATCACGAGCCCGACGCTGGTCAGGATGATGTTGCGGCGGCGGACCTTGGGGTCCAGCGCCTTCTGCGCGGCTTCGGTGACCTTGCGCTTGGTCCAGCGCAGCACCAGGTGGGCCCAGGCGAACTCGGTGGCCCAGATCGCCAGGCCCGCGAAGATCGCGACCCAGCCGGGCCCCGGCAGGACGAGCATGGCAACGCCTGCGCCGATGACGGCGAGGCCGACGATGAAGACGCCGACCTGCCAGCTCAGGTGCAGGGTGCGGCGCGACTTGATGAAGGCGGGAGCCTTCGATACGTGCGGCGCTTCTTCCGTGGTCTGCTGGGTGCTGGCGTCGTCGCCTGAGGACGCTTCGGTCCCGCGGTCACTCCCCGTATTCATGGACCCGAATCTACCGGAGCCGGAAGCACACGTGAATGATGGTTTGGATCCGCCGTCCGAGGGACCCAGAGGTCCGCAAAACGGTCAGAGGGGTTTACAACGGCACCGTAGGTGGCATGTCGATTTCGCCGACGTGCGAATCCCCGAGCGCACACTGAGCGAAAGGCCCTGGCGCTTATGAACACCACGGTCAGCTGCGAGCTGCACCTGCGCCTCGTTGTGTCGAGCGAGTCCTCACTGCCTGTCCCGGCGGGCCTGCGGTATGACACGGCCGATCCCTACGCCGTGCACGCCACCTTCCACACCGGCGCCGAGGAGACGGTCGAGTGGGTATTCGCCCGAGACCTCCTCGCTGAGGGCCTCCACCGGCCCACCGGAACCGGAGACGTCCGCGTCTGGCCGTCCCGCAGCCACGGTCAGGGCGTCGTCTGCATCGCCCTGAGCTCACCGGAGGGAGAAGCACTGCTCGAAGCACCCGCCCGCGCACTCGAGTCGTTCCTCAAGCGGACGGACGCCGCGGTTCCACCCGGGACCGAACACCGGCACTTCGACCTCGACAAAGAGCTCTCCCACATCCTGGCCGAAAGCTGAACCAGGCCTGCAGGGAGCACCTCCCGGCATGCGCCGGGGGCCACTCCGCACCGTCCGACTCGGGGCGACGGTGCGGGCTGGACAAAAACCACATACGGCAGTGCCGGCGCTGTCCTTGCGGGAGCCACCCGCGAGGACGGCGCCGGTGTGCGTGACGCAGTCGCGGCGGAGGCACCTCCCGGTGCCGCCCGGGGGCGACTAGAGTCGGCCACCAGCGGCGGCACTGGTCCGTCGCCGCAGGCCCGGCCCCCAGGGAGCGACCACCGTGCAGATTCCCCACGACACCCGTCGCGCGCTCGACGTCGTCGTCGCGCTGGTGAACACCGCGGCCGAGGCGGACCAGCCCGACGGGCTGGCGGACGTCGGCTCGCTGCGCGAGTTCGTACGCGAGTACGAGATCAGCGACGTCGGCGAGCTCGGCGCCCGCGACCTGGCGGGGGTGCGCACCGTCCGCGGCAAATTCGCGCAAGTGTTCGGGGCGGCCAACCCCCGGGCCGCGGCCGGACTGATCAACGAGCTGGTGGCGACCGCGGGCACCACCCCGCAGCTGACCGACCACGACGGCTACGACTGGCACGTCCACTACTTCGCGCCGGGCGCCTCGCTCGGCGACCACCTTGCCGCCGACGGCGGCATGGCGCTGGCCTTCATCGTGGTCTCCGGAGAGCAGGAGCGGCTGCGCCGCTGCGAGGCCCCCGACTGCCGGCGGGCCTTCGTGGACCTCTCCCGGAACCGCTCGCGGCGCTACTGCGACAGCCGGACCTGCGGGAACCGGCTGCACGTGGCGGCGTACCGGGCCCGGCGCAAGGAGGCCGACGCGGGATCGTCAGAGCAGGAAGAGGTCATGCACGGCGGCCAGTAGCAGCAGGGTGCCGACCACCCCTAGGAAGATCATCAGGGGCGGCTGGGAGAGCGCGAAGAGGCAGCCTCGCGGCTCCTCGGCAACGGGGGCGGGGCCCGTCGCGGCCGTCGGCGCGGGTACCGTCGGCTCACCCTGCGTTGTGTCGAGCATGTCGGGGCGATGATGGCCCAAGGTGCCCTGATCGTGCCCTCAACACGCCCGCGTTGACGCGGGAGTTCACCCCTTCTCGTCAGGCTCGCGGCGTTTTCGTGCGCGGACCTCAGATGCCGTGCTTCTTCAGAATCGCTTCGATGTCGGAGAAGTCGTCCGCAGGAGTGGCGGGCGCCGCGCCCCGGCGGGGCTCCGGCTGCGGACGGGCGCCCTGTCCGAGCGAGGGGGCGGACGCTGCCGGGGCCACGGCCTCCTGCGCGGGGCGCCCCTTGGCCGCCTTGGCCGGCTTCTCCCCGGCACCGAGCCTGCGGCGCTCGACGGCCCGCGTGGTCATGAACAGCACCCAGGACAGCCCGAGCAGTCCGAAGCCCGCCCAGACGGTCGGATCGAAGACCATCCCGGACACCCACTCCACGAAACCCGTCATCACCAGGGCGACCGGCACCAGCGCGTACGCCGCGATGCGCGTGGCGGCGAGGAAGCGCTTGCGGTACGCGGTCACCGCGGCGAGGCCCAGGCCGGCCGCGGACACCGCGGAACATATGGTCTCGGCAAGCATGCGGTCCTCCAGGGGTGGGCGAACTGTCCCTTCCATCCTGCACCGGGCACCGCCGCAGCGGCCATGTCCTGAGCGGATCCCGGACCGATCTCCGGGAGATATCGGGGTCGCGCCTCCTCCTCAGGGCGGCGGCGGGAGGTCCGTTTCGTTGGCGGCGTCCGTCGGCTGGGAGACTGTCCGCATGACCGATTCCGTGATCCTCGACGTCTGGTGCGAACTCCAGTGCCCGGACTGCCACCGCGCCCTGGGCGACGTACACGCCCTGCGGGCCCGCTACGGCGACCGGCTGGACATCCGGCTGCGCCACTTCCCGCTGGAGAAGCACAAGCACTCCTTCGCCGCGGCGCAGGCTGCCGAGGAGGCCGCGGAGCAGGGCCGTGCCTGGCCGTACGTGGAGGCCGTACTGGCCCGCACCGCAGAGCTCGGCGAGCGCGGCGAGGCCGTACTGCTGGACGTCGCGCGGGAACTCGGCCTCGACACCGAGGAGTTCGACACCGCCCTGATCGACGGCCGGCACATCCTGATCGTCGACGCCGACCAGGCCGAGGGCAAGGCGATCGGCGTCACCGGCACCCCGACGTACGTGATCGGCGGCGAGCGCCTCGACGGCGGCAAAAGCCAGGAGGGCCTGCGCGTCCGCATCGAGGAGATCGCGGACCGCCTGCTGGCCGCCGGCAACGGCTAGCAGGCACCCCTCAGAGCAGGTCCTTGGCGTAGTTGACGTCGGTCGTCCGGTAGCCGAGGGACTCGTAGAGCCGCAGGGCCGGGGTGTTGCCGGCGAAGACCTGGAGTCCGAGGGTGCGGTGACCCGTGGCGAGGGCCTCGCGTTCGGCGAGGAGCATCAGGTCGCGTCCGTACCCACGGCCCCGGTGCTCCTCGGCGACCGCGACGTCGAAGACGTACGCGCCCTGCCCGGCCGGCGCCACCCACAGGTGGCCGACCGGGGCGCCCGCCGCCTCGAGGACGCGGAGGGTGGTGCCCTCCGTGGCCAGTCCGTGCGGCAGCTGGCGTGCGTGGTCGGCCTCGGACTTCGCCCGCGCGGCTTCCTCCGGCATGCCCCGGCTGGTCCAGTCCGCGGTGTAGCCGTCGATCGCGTCGACGAGCCAGACCTCGTACTCGGCCTGCGTCATGGGGCGGCCGAGGACCCCCTGCCGGAGTCCGGGCGGCTCCGCGGGCAGCTCCTTGGCCATGATGCGGCTGTACTCGGCGTACCCGAGCGCCTGCGCCATCCGCAGGCCTCCCGCCGAGTCGGCGGGTACGGAGACCCGGACGCGGCGGCAGCCCCAGCCGCGCAGCACCTCCTCGGCGGCGAGCGCCCCGACCGTGGCGCGGCCGCGCCGCCGGTCGGGCTCGTCGACGGCGAGGTCGCGGATCTCCCCGACCGTCGGCCCGAACGGGGTGTCGCAGGCGACCAGCAGCGCACCGACGCGCCTGCTGTTGACCCGGATCTCGTACGGGCGCGACCGCGCGCCCCCGGTGCTCTGCTGAAGCGGCCCGCTCGGCCGCAGGGTGGTGGTCATCAGTCGAGTTCTACCCCGCCCTGCGGCCCGTGCGACAGCCTTTAACGGGGCAGTCCGGCCGCCCGCCCCCCACGCGTCGCGGGCGGCACGGGGCTCACGGGTCCAGGTCCTCGCCCGAGCGCGCGTCGAAGATCCGCATCGCCTCGGCCGTGACGGGTCCCGGCACGGCCTCGGCCGTCGTACGGTCGTCGACCCGGTGGACGGCCTGCACATCGCGCAGCGTGGAGGTCAGGAAGATCTCCTCGGCCTGCTCGAGCGCCTCGAAGGGCAGGTCCGTCTCCTTGGCCCCGGCCCACTCCACGACCAGGGCGCGGGTGATGCCGGCCAGGCAGCCGGAGGCGACGGGCGGCGTGTGCAGCTCCCCGTCGAGTACGACGAACACGTTGGAGCCGGTGCCCTCGCAGAGCCGCCCGACGGTGTTCGCGAACAGGGCCTCGGAGGCCCCGGCCCGGTGGGCGGCGGCCAGCGCGACGACGTTCTCCGCGTACGAGGTGGTCTTCAGGCCGGTCACGGCGGAGCGCTCGTTGCGGACCCAGGGCACGGTGATCACGGCGGTGGTGTCGGGCCGGCGGGCGGTCTCGCCGACGGCCACGACCAGGGTGGGGCCGGACTCGCCGCGGTCGGAGCCGAGCGGGGAGACGCCACCGGTGTACGTGATGCGCAGCCGGCCGAGCGGCATCGGGTTGGCCTCCATGACGGCCGCGCAGGCCCGGCGCACCTCGTCCAGGTCGGGGTCGGGCAGTCCGAGACCCCGGGCCGAGCGGGTCAGCCGGTCCAGATGCCGGGTGAGCGCGAAGGCCGTGCCGCGCTCCGCCTTCAGCGTCTCGAACACCCCGTCGCCCACGGTCAGCCCGTGGTCGAACACGGACACCTGTGCGCTGTCGGCGTCCCGCAGCGCGCCGTCGAGCCAGATCCTCACCGTACGATCCCTCCGCTCACCCAGGGGTACCAGTCACCTCATGGGCCCCTGACGCTACCCGCAGGAGCCGGGCGGCCTTCAGTTCGGTCTCGGCCCATTCGCGTTCGGGGTCGGAGCCCCAGGTGATGCCGGCGCCGGTGCCGAAGAGCAGGCGCGGGCCGCCCGGGCCCTGGCGGTCGATCCAGAAGGTGCGGATGCCGACGGCGAGCTCGGCCGTGCCTCGGTCGGCGTCGACCCATCCGATGCCCCCGCAGTAGGGGCCGCGGGGAGCGGTCTCGAGGGCCTCGATGATCCGCAGCGCGGAGGACTTGGGGGCGCCGGTGACGGAGCCGGGCGGGAAGGTGGCGGCGAGCAGCTCGGGCCAGCCGGCGCCGTCGGCGAGTTCGCCGCTGACGGTGGAGACGAGGTGGACCAGGCCCGGGTGCTCCTCGACGGCGCACAGTTCGGGGACGGCGACGGAGCCGGTGGCGCAGACCCGGCCGAGGTCGTTGCGTACGAGGTCCACGATCATCACGTTCTCGGCGTGGTCCTTGGGCAGAAGGTCCGCGGCGGTGCGGCCGGTGCCCTTGATGGGACCGGACTCGACGTGGCGGCCGGCCCGGCGCAGGTACAGCTCGGGGGACGCGGTGGCGATCTCGACGCCGTGGGCCGGGAGGCGAATCGTTCCTGCATACGGGGCCGGGTTGCCGCGCGCGAGCAGCGCCGTGAGAGCGTCGACGTCGGCGCGGTCCGGGTCGGGCAGCGGCGCGGACATCACACGGCAGAGGTTGGCCTGGTAGACCTCCCCCGCGGCGATGTACTCGCGGATGCGGCGTACGCCGGCCGTGTAGGCCGCGCGGTCCAGGGAGGAGGACCACCGGTCGGCGGCGGGGCCGCGCCAGGCCCCCGCGACGGGCGCCGGGACCGGGTCGGGGCGTATGTCGCCGAAGCGGGCGCAGACCAGACGCCCCTCGAAGTCTGCGGACACCGCCCAGAAGCCGGTGGAGTCGAGGGCGGAGGGGTCGCTGGTGACGTCTCGGAGGTCGGTCGCGAGGAGGCCGCCGAAGCGGGCCAGGGGGAGCAGGTCGTGCACGGCTGCGAGTCTATGACCGGTGACGCCGCGGCGCCGGTGAGGTGACCGGCGGTGATCGAGCGGCAGCACGCTGCGGAAACGCGTTTTTGAGCTGGCCCGGGAATCCGCTAGAGTTCAACACGTCGCCAGGGAGCGAAGGGGGAAAACCCCGGAGCGAACACGGTGACCTGCGGACGTAGCTCAGTTGGTAGAGCACCACCTTGCCAAGGTGGATGTCGCGAGTTCGAGTCTCGTCGTCCGCTCGAAGTGGGGGATCTTCCCGAGAACCCCTGCAGCTCCAGGTGGAGTGGCCGAGAGGCGAGGCAACGGCCTGCAAAGCCGTCTACACGGGTTCAAATCCCGTCTCCACCTCCAAGGACGATTAGCTCAGCGGGAGAGCGCTTCCCTGACACGGAAGAGGTCACTGGTTCAATCCCAGTATCGTCCACTGGTCCGCAAGGACCCCGCGCGATTAGCTCAGCGGGAGAGCGCTTCCCTGACACGGAAGAGGTCACTGGTTCAATCCCAGTATCGCGCACGCAGTATCTGCACCACCTTGCTCCACCTGCGGTTCCAACCGTGGTCCCGCGCGATTAGCTCAGCGGGAGAGCGCTTCCCTGACACGGAAGAGGTCACTGGTTCAATCCCAGTATCGCGCACCACCTCCGGAAGCCCCGGCCGTCTCGACGGCCGGGGCTTCTGCGTTGTGGAGGCGGCTCAGGAGGAGAAGAGCATCCGGCCGAAGCCGCCCTTGTGGTGGCCGTGGTGACCGTGGCCGTGCCCGCCGTGGTGCGGGGCACCCCAGGCGGGGGCGGGGGCGTGCGCGGCCGGGTAGGGGGCCGGCGGCGCGGCGGGCGGCGGGACCTGGCCGTACTGGCCGCCGGTGTACTGGGACTCCAGGCGGGTCAGCGCCTCCAGCTCGCCGTAGTCGAGGAAGATGCCGCGGCAGTTGCTGCACTGCTCGATCTGGACACCGTTGCGGTTGTAGGTGTGCATCATCGCGTGACACTTCGGACACTGCATGACCGGATCAGCTCCTCGCCGTCTGCTTCGACACCGGATGCATGCCCGGTGGCGTGAAGCTCACCCTACGACGGAGCCTGCGGCTCCAAGTCGGGCGGGAGGGTGGCGATTCGGGCGCAGGAGTCCACCATCAGCCGTTCCACGTCGTCGAGTCGGCGGTGGTTTTCTGCCGATTTGGCCAGGGCCAGGGCCGCGGTCTGTACGGTCAGCGCCCGGGCGGCGAGGTCCAGTTCCGGCCAGGGGTCGGAGCCGGCCGGCCCGGCCGCGGGGCCGCCTGCCGCGCGGTAGGAGTCGAGGAAGCGGACCCAGGTGCCGGTGTCGAGCAGCCCGGCGGCGTACCAGGCCGCGGGCCGGGCCAGGTCCCAGGCCGGAGTCCCGATCCCGAGGTCGTCGACGTCGATGAGCCGCCAGCCCCCGTCGGGTCCGGGGCCGCGGACCAACTGCCCGAGGTGCAGGTCCCCGTGGCACAGCGCCCCGCCCCGGGGCGCCGGCGCCTCCCCCCGCACCCAGGCGGGCAGGGTCCGCGCGGCGGCCCGTACGAGGTCGCCGGCGGGGCGGCCCTCGGCCGGGCTGGGCACGAGGGCGGGACCGGGACGGGATCCGGCGGATCCGGCCGAACCGGCCGAACCGGTGGCGGCGGGGGCGCCCACGGGCCCGGCCGCCGCTGCGGGACCGGCGCCGGCGGCACCGGCACCCCGGCCGGGAGCCGTCGCCCGCGCCAGGCGGCGCAGGGCCCGGGCCAGTTTGGCCGGGCCGCGCATCGGCGGCACCGGACCCGGCAGCCGGTGCACGGGCACCTGGTGCAGGGCCGCCAGCAGCCGGGCGGCCGCCTCCCACGGGGCGTCCTCGGGGCGCTCCGGGTCGACCGGGGCCCCGTACGGCCACAGGGACACGGGCCGGCCCCCGAGGTAGCCGACCTCGGGGCGCAGCGGGGCGAGCAGCACCCCGGCCAGCGCCTTGTCCGCGGCGATCCGCATCCGTACGGCGAGCCCTTCGCGGTCGCTGTCCCCGGCGTGCGCCTTGGCCACGATCTCGCCGCAGCGCACGACGGTCCCGTCCTCCCGCTCGGCGAGGAGTTCGTACGGGGCGTCCTGCCGCCCCGCGCCGGCGTACGCCGCGAGGGCGGCGGGCAGTGGCTCCTGGTTCATCGCGGCTCCACGGCTCCCGTCGCTGGCGTCTCGGGAGCAGGTTACGGAACTGCGGGACGGCATGAAAAAGGGTGCTGCCCGTCCGACTCCCCAGTCGGACGGGCAGCACCCTTCTCCTGCCGTCCGCCGCGCCCCCGTCCCCACGGGGTGCGACAGGCCGATGTCCCGGTCCGGGCCGCTCTCCCGGACCAGGGGCGCCGCTCAGCGCCCCAGCATCACGCCCACGGACGACGCCTGTACCGCCACCTGGTCGAATCCCCCGAAGAGGAAGAGCAGGAGGGCGGCCAGGGGGAGCACCATGGCCGCGGCCACCAGTGGGTGGCGCGTGCCGGACTCATGGCCGTTGAACGCGAATGCCTTGCGTCCCTGCCGGGCGATGTCCGCCATGGTCCTCTCCCTGTCGGTTGCAGCGGCGGGTCCGTGACCTCGGGGGACGAGTGCGCCACCCGCCGCTTGTCTTCAACACTAGGCGGGCGCACGGCCCCTGGCCTCCTGCCCGCGTACCCCTTCGCAGGCCTCCAGGAGGATGACGGGGCCACCCCTCGTGTACTCCCCTGGGTGGAGACCGCTCCCCCCTACTGGGGGTCTTCCCGGAGGGGATGACCGGAGGGTAGTGAGTTCGCTCACTTCCGTCACTCCCCGCGCATGCGTGTCCGCCTGCGGGGTACGGACGGGATCCGCTCGTCCGCCGGCCCGTCGCACCGACCCCCCGTCAGCCGTGCGCCCGGCGCACCACCCCTGCGGGCGCCTCAATCCCCTTGGCGCCAGGGCCGTTTGGCCGTACCGGCAAGTGCCGTACGGACAGGGGCCCGTGCGGGTGAGGAACCCTCAAGTGGGCTGTGCCGCACTGACCATCGAATCCTCCGGCGAGGGCGCGGCCTCTGAGCGCTCGTGGCGGATGGTCCGTAAGCTGTGGCACGTCAACAGGACGACCGGTCAGCGGGGTGGACATGGCGATGATGCGGCTCCGGCGCGAGGACCCGCGTGTCGTCGGCTCATTCAGACTGCACCGACGACTCGGTGCCGGCGGTATGGGCGTGGTCTACCTGGGGTCCGACCGGCGCGGCCAGCGTGTCGCCCTCAAGGTGATCCGGCCTGATCTGGCCGAGGACCAGGAGTTCCGTTCGCGCTTCGCGCGCGAGGTGTCCGCCGCCCGGCGGATCCGCGGCGGGTGCACCGCGCGCCTGGTGGCCGCGGATCTGGAGGCGGAGCGGCCGTGGTTCGCCACGCAGTACGTGCCCGGCCCGTCCCTGCACGACAAGGTGGCGGAGGAGGGGCCGCTCACGGCCGCGCAGATCGCCGCGATCGGTGCCGCGCTCTCCGAGGGACTGGTCGCCGTGCACGAGGCGGGGGTCGTCCACCGCGACCTCAAGCCCTCGAACATTCTTCTGTCGCCCAAGGGTCCCCGGATCATCGACTTCGGGATCGCCTGGGCCACCGGTGCGAGCACCCTCACCCACGTGGGCACGGCCGTCGGCTCCCCCGGCTTCCTCGCGCCCGAACAGGTGCGCGGGGCGGCCGTCACCCCGGCCACCGACGTCTTCGCGCTGGGCGCCACCCTCGCCTACGCGGCGACCGCCGACTCGCCCTTCGGCCACGGCAGTTCCGAGGTCATGCTGTACCGCGTGGTGCACGAGGAGCCGCATCTGGTCGGGGTCCCGGACGCGCTCGCGCCCCTCGTACAGGCCTGCCTGGCCAAGGATCCCGAGGAGCGGCCCAGCACGCTGCAGCTGTCGATGCGGCTGAAGGAGATCGCGGCCCGCGAGGCGCAGGGGCTGTCCGACGGGCGCCCGCCGGTGCAGCGCGCACGGACCGAGCGGCCCACCGGACGGCCGGCGGAGCGGGCCGATGCGTACGCCGACCAGCACACGGAGCGCCGTACGGGCGGCACGCCCGTGCCCCAGGCGCCGAACCAGGGACAGGGCCGGGGCCAGGGCCCGGACAGCGGGCCGCACTCCCGTCCCTCCGGCGCACGGCTTTCGTCCTCGCGGCCCTCGTCCTCGCGGAACCCGGGCGGTCCGTCCTCCCGGCCGACGGCGGGGCGTACGGGCGGCCGCCCGGCCCCGCGTACGACGGGCACGGGCCGGCGGTCGTCGCGGCCGGACCCCAGACTGATGCGGCAGCGGCTGATCGTGTTCGTCGTGGTGACGCTGATCGTCGCGCTGGGCATCGCCGCCGCCCAGAAGTTCTGAGGTTCTGGGGTTCTGGAGTTCTGAGGTCCTAGAGCTCCGGCGGGAACGACCCCGGGGACTGGGGCGGGCGGGTCGCGTAGAAGGCGACCGCCGAGGCCGCGGCCACGTTCAGCGAGTCGATCCCCTCGGCCATCGGGATGCGGACCCACTCGTCGGCGGCCCGCAGCGCGTACGTGGACAGGCCGTGCCCCTCGGAGCCGAGCATGATCGCGGAGCGCTCGAAGCGCTCCGGCGGGACCTGGTCCAGCGGCGTGGCCTTCGGGCTCGGCGTCATGGCCAGGATCCGGTAGCCCGCCTCGCGGACCTTCTCGAGGTCCGCGGGCCACTTGTCGAGGCGCCCGTACGGCACCGAGAACACCGATCCCATCGAGACCTTGATGGCGCGCCGGTAGAGCGGGTCCGCGCAGTCCGGGGAGAGCAGTATCGCGCCGATGCCGAGGGCGGCGGCGCTGCGGAACGCGGCGCCCAGGTTGGCGTGGTCGACGAAGCCCTCGAAGACGGCGATCCGGCCGCCCGCCCCCTCCCCCGCGAGCAGCTCGTCGGCGGTCGGGAGCGGCTTGCGCTGCATCGAGGCGAGGGCGCCGCGGTGCACGTGGTAGCCGGTGACGCGTTCGGCGAGCTCCGGGGTGACCGCATAGACCGGCGCCGGGAGCTCGTCGATGACGTCGCGCATGACGTCGACCCACTTCGCGGAGAGCAGCATCGAACGCATCTCGTACCCGGCGTCCTTGGCGCGTCTGATGACCTTCTCGCCCTCGGCGATGAACAGGCCTTCTTCGGGCTCGCGCCGGCGCCGCAGTTCGACGTCGGTCAGGCCCGTGTAGTCGCGCAGGCGGGGATCGTCGGGGTCTTCGACGGTGATGAGATCAGCCACAGGGTGATACTGCCTTGTCCGGGGTGTGGTGCCAACGGCCCTGCCGGGCGCGGGCGCTTCAGGCGGTGGGGGTACGGACGTTGACGACCTCGCCGATCACGATGACCGCGGGCGGGCGGATCTCCTCCGCCCGTACGGTCTCGCCGACGGTGGCGAGGGTGGCGTCGACGCGGCGCTGCGTGGCGGTGGTGCCCTCCTGGACGACCGCGACCGGGGTGTCGGCGGAGCGGCCGTGCCGGACCAGGGCGTCGGCGATCAGGCCGATCTTGTCGACGCCCATCAGGATCACCAGGGTGCCGGTGAGCTTGGCGAGGGAGGCCCAGTCCACGAGGGAACGCGGGTCTTCAGGGCCGACGTGGCCGCTGACCACGGTGAACTCGTGCGCCACGCCGCGGTGGGTGACCGGGATGCCGACGGCGCCGGGCACCGAGATGGAGCTGGAGATGCCGGGGACGACGGTGCAGGGGATGCCGGCCTCGGCGAGCGCCTGGAGCTCCTCCATGCCGCGGCCGAAGACGTACGGGTCCCCGCCCTTGAGCCGGACCACGGCCTTGCCGGCCTTGGCGTGCTCGATCAGGGCGTTGTTGATGGCCTCCTGGGCCATGTACCGGCCGTACGGGATCTTCGCGGCGTCGATGACCTCGACGTGCGGCGGGAGTTCGTCGAGCAGGTCGCGGGGGCCGAGCCGGTCGGCGATGACGACGTCGGCCTCGGCGAGGAGGCGGCGCCCGCGGACGGTGATGAGGTCCGGGTCGCCGGGGCCGCCGCCGACGAGGGAGACACCCGGGGTGCGGGTGCGGGCCGTGGCGAGGGAGCCGTCGCGCAGCCCCTCGACGACGGCGTCGCGGACGGCGGCGGAGCGGCGGGGGTCGTTGCCGCTGAGGACGGCGACGGTCACGCCCTCGACGCGGCCGGTGGCCGGGGTCCAGGCGGTGGCCGCATCGGCGTCGTCGGCGCGCACGCACCAGACCCGGCGGCTCTCGGCCTCGGCGGAGGCCGCGTCGTTGGCGGCCCGGTCGCGGGTCGCGATCAGCGCGTACCAGGCGCCGTCGAGATCACCGTCCTGGTAGCGGCGGCGCTCCCAGCGGATCTCGCCGGTCTCGGCCATGGCGTCCACGGAGGGGGTGGCGGAGGGGGAGATCAGCAGGACGTCGGCGCCGGCCGCGACGAGCGCGGGCAGCCGGCGTTGCGCGACCTGTCCGCCGCCGATGACGACGACGCGGCGGCCGGCGAGGCGGAGTCCTACGGGGTAGGCGGGGCTGTCGGCCATGGCGGGGGCTGCTCCTGAGGGCGACGGGGAGGCGAGCCGCTACGGCAGTGGAGCGGCGGATGGCTGAGCTGTAGTGCGGTACTGAGGGTCCAAGATACGTCCCCACCTGCGCGGCAGCACGCCCCGGGGTCCGCAGCGGCCCCGGCGGTCCACCCCGCCTGCGGGGAGCCGGCCCGGCCGTCCGCGTCGGGGCGGCTCGAAGCCGGGTCGTCCGGGCCTGCCGGCCAGGGGGTGTCCGGCCTGTCCGACCTGATCCGACGGACGCCCGCTACCGCGCAGCGAGCGGGCCGACGGCGACGCGGGCCACCCGGGACTCCTCCTTCACCAGACCGTAGCGGTCCGCGCTCTCCACGGGCGGGGCGACGTTCCCGTCCGCGTCGAGCGGGGAGATCACGGCTTCGATCTCGCAATTGTTTCCGCCCGGCTCCATGGACCACCACAGGGTGACGTACCTCGGCCGACGGGTCACGTTGACCAGGTTGTTGTTGTGGTCGATGCGCCCGCGGAAGACCACGCAGTCGCCATCGGACCCGGGCGGGCAATGAGCGGCCGGCGCGCCCGCCATCGCCCAGGAGAAGGCAGCAGCACGGCGCAGGCGAGCAGACCCGCCACCAGCACGCCGGCCGTCAGCCGCCTGCGCAGAGGCCTGTCCGGCCAGCACTCCGCGTCGCCGCCCTCCCAGCGGACGGATCCCTGGCCGGCGAGGTCCGGGCCCGGCAGGAGTCGGGCGCGCCGCAGCATTCGGCGCAGTTCCCCGGGCGACCAGACGCTGCCCAGGGTCCGGCTGCCCTCGGTGACCGTGCAGGCCCCGGGCGTCCGGGGCGTGCACGACCACGGGGGGTCTGGTACCCGTCATGGGACCAGGCTTGCCGTGCCCGCCGTGCCCGCCGTGCCCCGCACCGCGGGCTACGCCACCCAGGCCAAGCCGGTGCGGGACGGCGGGTCCCGCCTGCTACTTCTCTGTGACGCCCGCCGAGTCGAAGGTGGCCACCTCGTGCATCGCGCGGGCCGCGCTCTGGACCAGCGGGAGGGCCAGGAGGGCGCCCGTGCCCTCGCCGAGGCGCAGGTCCAGGTCCACCAGCGGGCGCAGGCCGAGCTTGTTCAGGGCCGCCACGTGCCCCGGCTCCGCGCTGCGGTGGCCCGCGATGCACGCCGAGAGGGACTCGGGGGCGATGGCCCGGGCCACCAGGGCCGCCGCGCCCGCGCTCACACCGTCCAGGATGACGGGGGTGCGCAGGGACGCCCCGCCGAGGAGCAGGCCGACGATGGCCGCGTGCTCCAGGCCGCCGATCGCCGCCAGGACGCCGATCGGGTCCGCCGGGTCCGGCTGGTGGAGCTCCAGTGCGCGGCGGACGACCTCGACCTTGCGGGCGTGCGTCTCGTCGTTGATGCCCGTGCCGCGGCCCGTCACCTCCGCCGGGTCGACCCCGGTGAAGACCGAGATCAGGGCTGCGGAGACCGTCGTGTTCGCGATGCCCATCTCGCCGGTCAGCAGGGCCTTGTTGCCTGCGGCGACGAGGTCGCGGGCCGTCTCGATGCCCACCTCGATGGCCGCGATCGCCTCCTCGCGGGTCATCGCCGGGCCCGTGGAGAGGTCGGCCGTACCCGGGCGGACCTTGCGCGGGAGCAGGCCCGGGGTGGCGGGAAGGTCGCCGGCCACGCCGACGTCGATGACACAGACCTCGGCGCCCACCTGGTTCGCGAACGCGTTGCAGACCGCGCCGCCGCCCAGGAAGTTGGCGACCATCTGCGTGGTGACCTCCTGGGGCCACGGGGTGACGCCCTGGGCGTGGACCCCGTGGTCGCCCGCGAAGATCGCGACCGCGGCCGGCTCCGGGATCGGCGGCGGGCAGACCCGGGAGAGGCCGGACAGCTGGGCGGAGATGATTTCGAGCATGCCCAGGGCCCCGGCGGGCTTGGTCATGCGCTTCTGGCGCTCCCAGGCCTCGCCCAGCGCCTTCGCGTCGAGCGGGCGGATGCCGGCGACCGTCTCCGAGAGCAGGTCGTGCGGCTCCTCGCCGGGCAGCGCGCGGCGGCCGTACGTCTCCTCGTGCACGACCCAGGCCAGCGGCCGGCGCTGCGACCAGCCGGCGTGCGCCAGCTCGGGCTCCTCCGGGAACTCGTCGACGTAGCCGACGCACAGGTACGCGACGACCTCGAGGTGCTCCGGCAGGCCGAGCTCGCGGACCATCTCGCGCTCGTCGAAGAAGCTGACCCAGCCGACGCCGAGGCCCTCGGCGCGCGCGGCGAGCCAGAGGTTCTCGACGGCGAGGGCCGAGGAGTACGGGGCCATCTGCGGCTGGGTGTGCCGGCCGAGGGTGTGGCGGCCGCCGCGGGTGGGGTCGGCGGTGACGACGATGTTCACCGGGGTGTCGAGGATGGCCTCGATCTTGAGTTCCTTGAACTGCTTCGCCCGGCTCTTGGGCAGCGACTTCGCGTAGGCCTCGCGCTGGCGCTGGGCGAGCTCGTGCATCGTCCGGCGGGTCTCGGCCGAGCGGATGACGACGAAGTCCCAGGGCTGGGAGTGGCCCACGCTGGGCGCGTGGTGCGCGGCCTCCAGGACGCGGAGCAGCACCTCGTGCGGGATCGGGTCGGTACGGAAGCCGTTGCGGATGTCGCGGCGTTCGCGGATGACGCGCAGGACGGCCTCGCGCTCGGCGTCGGCGTACGCGGGGGCCGCTTCACCGGCGGAGGGCTCCACGAGGGGCTCGGGCGCGGCCTCGGCGACCGGCTCGGCGACTGCGTCGGCCTCGGGCTCGGCAGGCGGCGCGGGGGTCGGCTCGGGAACGGCTTCGGGCTCCACCTGTGCGACGGCCTCGGGTGCCGACTCCGGTACGGCTTCCGGCGCGACGGGGGCCGCGAGGGCCTCGGGAGCGGCCGGCTCCTCGGCGGCGGGCTCCTCGGCGGCGGGCTCGACGGCCTCGGGGGCCTGCGCCACCGTTTCCACAGCCGGGGCCTGCGACTCCGGCGCGGCGGCCGCCGCCTCCACGGCTGCTTCCGCCACCGGTACGTCCGCGGGCGCGGCCTCGGCCACGACCGGCTCCGGCGCGGGCTCGGCGGCGGGCGCCGCCGGGGCCTCGACGGGCTCCGCGGCAGCAGGCGCAGGCGTCTCGGCGACGGGCTCCGGCGCGGTCTCCACGACCGGCGCGGGCTCCGGGACGGCGACCGGCTCCGGCTGAGGGACTTCCGGGGCCTCGGGGACCTCGGCGGCCACGGGTGCCACCGGCTCGGGTGCCACGACGGGCTCGGGGACCGCGGCCGGCTCGGCGGCCACCACCGGCTCCGAGGCCACCACGGGCTCCGGCGCCACCGCGGACTCGGCGGCGACCACAGGCTCCGGAGCCGCCACGGGCGCCGGCTCCGCCGTCCACGGCTCGCCGGCCTGCGGCGGGGTCTCGCCCGTCTGCGGCGCGGCCGGTACGGCGGCGGCCTCGGGGCGCGGGACGTCCAGGTACTCGGGGCCCACGGTCGGCGGACCGGCCACCTGCACCGGAATCGGCGCCACGGGCGCAGTCACGGCAGGGGCGGCGACGGGCGCGGCAGGGGCGACGGCCGCCGGGGCGGCCACGGGAGCCGCCGCCGGACCCCGGTCGGCGAGCGAGCGTACGACTCCGCCGGTGGCCTCGGGCACGGGCGGACCCATGTGCAGCGGCCGACGGGCGGGCATGGCCTGGGCGACGGGCGCGGCCAAAGCCACCGGGGCGGGCGCCTGCGGCGGGACCACGAGGCCGCCGAGGTCGAGGGCGCCGGAGTCCCGGCCGCCGGCCTCGTGCGCACCCGCGCTGTACGAGACGTCGCCGTACGAGGGGTCGGGGAACGAGGGCTGTGGGGGGAACGCGGGCTCCGCGTACCCGGGCTGGGCGTCGGGGTACTCCGCGTACGGGGCATCGCCGTACGAGGCCTCGACGGGGAAGACCGGCGCCGGCGGGACGACCTGCGGGTCGCTCCACGCACCCTGGCCGCTCGGCATCAGCAGCAGTTCCTCGTCCTCCGGCTCGGCCGGGTTGTCCACGAGGTCCTGGAAGGCGTAGCCGCCCTGGACGGGAGCGGGGACGGGGCCCGGGTTCTGGACCGGAGCGGGAATGCCCTGCTGATCCACCATGCCCGCGTTGTCCGGGAGACCCTCGCCCGGTACCTGGCCGGTGTCAGTCATGCGTACCCCTCGCCCATCGGTTGTGCCTCTTCGATCGCCCGGTCGCCCACGAGGCCGCCGGGCGGCGGTGCCGTGCGGGGTTGCCGTGCGATGCGCCTCGTCTCCCGCACACCCTGCGCGACAACCAGTAAGCATTGTCGCGCCCGTTAGCCACCACGGCAGCCATAACTGCCATGGTCCGCTGTGGACTGCGCCACGTCGCGCATCGGGCGGTGCCGTCACCCCCGACACAGCAGGGCGGTACGACGATCGGCCAGCCTACCGCGGGGTCTGGTCTAACGATTCACGGGGCGTTCGGCTGCCAGGAGGAACACCACGGAACGGTCCTGTTCACCCCACGTACTGGTGTCCAGGCCCACGGACTGGAGGAGCGCGCACTCGACGGTGTAGCCGCCCTCGGTGAGCGCACGGCCGATCGCCTCCGCCTCGTCGCGGGTGGAGGCGTGGCTGACGATCCGTTCGGGGCGGCGGTCGGCGACGGCCCGGGCGGCCTCGGCTCCGCCGCCGCCGATGCGGACGACGTCGGGTTCGGGGAGGTCTTCCAGTACGTGCGGTGCGCGGCCGGCGACGACCTGGAGCTGCACTCCCCGCTTGCGGGCGGCGGCAGTTGCGCGTTCGCAGGCGCGCGGGTCGGCGTCCACCGCGATGACGGCGGCGCCGAACGCGGCGGCCTCCACGGCGAAGGCGCCGGAGCCGGTGCCGATGTCCCAGACGAGGTCTCCGGTGCGCGGGCCGATGCGGGCGAGCTGGGCGGCGCGCAGCAGGGCGGACTCGCCTTCCCCGGCGTCGGCCAGGGGGCGGGCCCAGCCGCGGACGCCGGCCTGGGCGGGGCTCTGGCCGAGCAGCCAGGCCGGTTCGGCGGTGGCGGAAGAGGAGGAGAGGGAGGAGGCCTGTCCGCCGATGACGATGACGACGTTGGGGTCGCGCCAGCTGTGGTCGGCGGCCCGGTCGGAGGTCAGGACGGTCACCTGTTCCTTGGCGGTGCCGAGCTCCTCGCAGATGACGAAGGTGCGGTGGACCCCGCCGAGCAGGAGGGCGAGTTCGGCGGGGCCGGCGCCGGGCGAGGTGAGGACGGCGACCTTGGCGTGGGCGCGGCAGACATTGACGGCGCGGCGCAGGGTGCGGGGGTGGGCGACGACCACTTGGGCGTCGTCCCAGGGCATGCCGGCGCGGGCGAAGGCGGCGGCGACGGAGGAGACGGCGGGGACGACCTCGACCTCGAGACCGTGCTCCGGGGCGCGCAGAGTGCGTACGGCTCCGAAGAAGCCGGGGTCCCCGTCGGCGAAGACGACGGCGGTGCCGCGGTGGCCGGCGATGCGGCGGGCGGCGAGGCCGAGGCTGCCCAGGCGGATGCGTTCGGCGGTGGGCGGGACCTCGGGGAGTGCGAGGTGGTGCGCGGCGCCGGCCACGAGGGTGGCTGCGGAGAGCGCGGACCGGGCGGCCGCGGTCAGGGGCGAGCCGTCCCAGCCGATCACCGTGACCCGGTCGGCCATCGTCGTCAGTCTCCTGGGGTGGGGGCGGGCGAGGTTTCGTCGGCAGGGGCGCGCACGGTGAGACTACCTGGTCATCGGGTCAGCTCCAGTCGGCGCCGACGGCGTAGCCGCTCGCGTCCGCCTGCGCTCCGGGGCCGTATCCGTAGTCGTCGTGGCCGCCGTAGCCGTTGTAGCCGTCCGAGTCCCCCGCGTACTCGATGTCCTCCGGGATGAGGCTCCAGACGATGAGGTCGGTGCGGGTGTCCGCCCAGGAGCCGTCGGGGTTCTGGGTGCGCACTGTCCATGCGTTGCGCAGGACGCCTTCGCTGATGCAGCCGATCTTCTGGGCGACCTGCTGCGAGGCGGTGTTGTCGGCGGCGGTGCGCAGTTCGAGGCGTTCGAAGCCCTGGTCGCGGAAGAGCCACTGGGCGACGGCGAGTACGGACTCGCTGGCGTAGCCCTCGCCGCGGGCCCAGGGGGCGGTGACGTAGCCGACCTCGGTGCTGCGGGTGCGCCAATTGGTGTTCTGCAGGTGCACGATGCCGACGAGGCGCTGGGTGAGGAACTCGGCGACGGCGAAGACGATGCCCCTGCCCTCGGTGCGCTCCGCGTGGGAGTCCCGGGTGGCCCAGGCCTGCGCGTCGGCCTGGGTGTAGGGGTGCGGTACGGAGGTCCATGCGGTGACGTGCTCGTCGTTCATCATCTCGGCGAGCGCGGTGACGTCCTCCCCGTCGAAGGGGCGCAGCACCAGCCGGTCCGTGCTGATGGTGACGTCCGGGAAGGTGGTAGTCATGCGCAGCTCCATGCCGTTGCTGGACCGTTTGTGCGGGTCGTAGGCACAGCATGCAGCATCGGCGGCGGGATGTGGCGGCCGGGTTGCCCGGAAGCGGGCAGCGTTCGGCCCCGCACACCCACCGGGGGCGTACGGGGCCGGACGGCCGGGACGATCAGGCCTTCGGGGCGCCGAAGGCGGGGACGACCGAGCCCTGGTACTTGTCCTCGATGAACTTCTTGACCTCGTCGGAGTTGAGGAGCTTGGCGAGCTTCTCGATCCGCGGGTCCTTCTCGTTGCCGGCCTTCACCGCGAGGAAGTTGGCGTACGGGTTGCCCTCGGCCTTCTCCAGGACCAGCGCGTCCTTGGCGGGCGCGAGCTTGGCCTCGAGGGCGTAGTTGCCGTTGATGACCGCAGCGTCCACGTCGTTCAGGGCGCGCGGGACCGTGGCGGCCTCCAGCTCCTTGAACTCCAGGCCCTTCTTGTCGGTGATGTCGGACAGCTTGGCGCCGGTGCCGACACCTTCCTTGAGGGTGATCAGGTTGTTCGCGGCGAGCAGTTGGAGCGCGCGGCCCTCGTTGGTGGTGTCGTTGGGGACGGCGATGGTCTGGCCGGCCTTGATGTCGGTGAGGGCCTTGACCTTCTTGGAGTAGAGGCCGAGGGGCTCCAGGTGCACGTCCACGACGGGCACGACGTGGGTGCCGTTCTTCTTGTTGAAGTCGTCGAGGTACGGCTTGTGCTGGAAGTAGTTGCCGTCGACCTGGCCCTGCTCGGTGGCGGTGTTGGGGAGCACGTAGTCCGTGAACTCCTTCACCTCCAGCTTGAGGCCCTCCTTGGCCGCGAGCTTGTCCTTGACGAAGTTCAGGACGTCGGCGTGGGGGCTCGGGGAGGCCGCGATGACGAGCGGCTTGCTCTCGTCGGCCTTGCCGCCGTCGGCCTTGGTGGAGGACGGGTCCGAGGAGCTGCCGCAGGCCGTGAGGCCGAGGGCGAGCGCGGCGGAGGCGGCGGTGAGGGCGGTGGCCTTGATGTTCTTACGCACGAAGAGTGCCTTTCATTGCGGTGCAAGTGCGCAGGTCGTGCGCGGTTCTTGCGGGTGGTGGCGGCCCAAGCACGACAAGTGCGGGCTTTGTGGGGTGGAGAGATGTGGGGAGCGGTCCGGTGGTGCGGTCCGCGCCGTTCAGGCTGTCCGGCCGCGGCGGGCGAGGAGGCGGACCACGCCGTCGCCGATCAGCTGGATGACCGTGACGATGGCGACCAGGACCACGACGGTGGCGAGCATGAAGCCGGTCTCGAAGCGCTGGAAGCCGTAGGTGATGGCCTTGGAGCCGAGTCCTTCGCCGCCGACCGCGCCGGCCATGGCGGAGTATCCGATCAAGGTGATCAGCGTGGTGGTGACGGCGGCGACCAGCGAGGGCAGGGCCTGCGGGAGGAGCACCTTGCCGACGAGGGTGGGGACCCCGCCGCCCATGGACTCGACGGCCTCGATCAGGCCGTGGTCCACCTCGCGGACGGCCGTCTCGACGAGGCGGGCGAAGAAGGGGATGGCGCCGATGGCGAGCGGGACGATCATGGCGGTGGGGCCGATGAAGGTGCCGACGACGGCGGTGGTGACCGGGATCAGGGCGATCAGCAGGATGATGAACGGCAGCGAGCGGCCCAGGTTCACTATCACGCCGAGGACCTTGTTGAGCGGCCGGTTCTGCAGGAGGCCGCCCTTGTCGGTGAGGACGAGCAGGATGCCGACGGGCAGTCCGCCGAGGACGGTCACCAGGGTGGACCAGAGCACCATGTAGAGGGTGTCGTACGTGCCCTGGGTGAGCAGGGGCTGCATCTCGGACCAGGTCACTGGGCACCATCCTTGACGAGCTGGGCGAGCTCGGCGTCGGCATCTTCTGTGTTTTCGACGTCGTCGGTGACCACGTCGACCTGCAGGCCCTGCTCGCGCAGGAAGCCGACGGGCACGACGTTGTCCTCGTAGCGGCCGGGCAGCTCGATGCGCATGCGGCCGATCTGGCGGCCCGCGACGGTGTCCATCGCGGCGCCGAGGATCGAGATGTCGATGTTGTACGTCCGCGCCAGCTGGGAGATGACCGGCTGGGTGGCGGCGTCGCCGTGGAACGTGACGTCGACGACCGTGCGGTCGGGGCCGGTGGCGGCTCCGCTGACGGGGAAGAGTTCGCCGGCGAGCTCGGAGCCGGGGGTGGCGAGCAGTTCGGCGACGGTGCCGGACTCGATGATCCGGCCCCGCTTCATCAGGGCGGCCGAGTCGCAGACGCTCTTGACGACGTCCATTTCGTGGGTGATGAGCAGGACGGTCAGGCCGAGCTGCTGGTTGAGGTCGCGCAGCAGCTGGAGGATCGAGCGGGTGGTCTCGGGGTCCAGCGCGCTGGTGGCCTCGTCGGAGAGCAGCACCTTGGGGTCGCCGGCCAGGGCGCGGGCGATGCCGACGCGCTGCTTCTGGCCGCCGGAGAGCTGGGCGGGGTAGGCCTTGGCCTTGTCGGCGAGGCCGACGAGGTCGAGGAGTTCGAGGGCCTTGCGGGAGCGCTCGCGGCCGGAGACGCCGAGGATCTCCAGGGGCAGTTCGATGTTGCTCTGCACGGTGCGCGAGGACAGCAGGTTGAAGTGCTGGAAGACCATGCCGATACGGCTGCGGGCCTCGCGGAGCTCCTTGCCGGCGCGGCGGCCGCGGCCGGCCAGGGCCGTGAGGTCGACGCCGTCGACGGTCACGGTTCCGGTGGTGGGGCGCTCGAGCAGGTTCACGCAGCGGATCAGGGAGGACTTGCCGGCGCCGCTCTGGCCGATGACTCCGTAGACCTCGCCCTCGCGGACGTGCAGATCGACGCCGTCCAGGGCGGTGACCTCGCGGCCACGGGACTGGTAGACCTTCGTGAGGCCCGATGTGGTGATCACAGGAATTCCGTCGCTGTCGAGTGCGCGGCGCAAGCGGGTGCCGGGCACGGGGCAAACATCTGGGGACGCGATACGGGTCAGATCATCAGAAAACGACGCTGACGGCGCGTGCGCGGGGCAGGAGCGGTCCGGTGCTGCTTCGGGGCGGCGGTCCGGACGGGCTCGGCCGGTCTCGCTTCGGGGCGCGAGACTGCAAGGAGAGGGGCCCTCAGAAGGCGCACATTCGACACATACAACGAGCACCGGGCGTTATCGTCGCCTCGGTCGCAAGGGTGCGGCTGCTCGTCGTGGTCATGGGCCCCAGTAAAGCAGACCTCCCCCTTCACCGATCACCGATGTCCGCATAGCGGACGTAATCCGGCCGCATTCCGGACAGCACCGGTCAGGGCCGGTCATCCGCGACGAAGGCCCTACCACTGGGCTGGCCTGCACGGACACGGCCCAGGAGCCGGTAAGCGGCGGCCCCCACAGGGCCGGGCGGGGGCCTCCGCTGTGGCCAAGGCCACGACCTACGGCTGCCGCGGGCCGCCTGCCCGCAGGGGTGCGCGCGGCCGGGCCGGCGGCCCGTAATACCCTCGCTGCATGCTCGACGCCCTGACCGTCGCCCTCGGCGCGGCCGCACTCGCCCTCGCCGCCTGGTGCGGATACGCCGCCCTGCGGGACCAGCCGACCAAGGACTGGCACTTCATCGGCATGGGCGTGGTGACCCTGCTGGCCCTGGCGCAGCTGGTGGTCGGCGTGGTGAAGCTGGTGCAGGGCGGCGAGCCCGACGAGGGCACGGTGATCTTCGTGGCCTACCTGGTGGGCGCCTTCGCGGCGGTCCCGGCGGCCGGGCTGCTCTCGCTGAGCGAGCGGACCAAGTGGGGTTCGGTGACGGTGGCCGCGGGCGCGCTCGTCCTCGCCGTGCTCGAAGTACGCCTCTATGACATTTGGGGAACCCCCGGTGCCTGACCCGCAGATGGACGACACGGCCGCCACCCCCGCCGAGCGGGGGCGGCTGGTCTCCGGGCCCGGGCTGCTGCTGGTCTGGCTGTACGGGGTGATCACGGTCGGCGCGGTCTCGCGCTCGGTCTACCAGATCTCCACCGAGTTCGACCGGGCCCCGCTGCCCTACACGCTGACCGGCCTGGCCGCACTCGTCTACTGCTTCATCACGTACTCGCTGGTGCGCGGCGGGGAGACGGCCCGCAGGGCGGCGCGCGCATGCTGCGCCGCCGAGCTGGCCGGGGTACTCGTCGTGGGCACCTGGACCCTGGTGCGGCCCGAGTCCTTCCCCGACTCGACGGTGTGGTCGCAGTTCGGGATGGGCTACCTGTTCATCCCGGTGATCCTGCCGGTCACCGGGATGCTCTGGCTGCGCGCCAAGCGCTGAGCGCCGGAGGCGGGCGTCAGGCGCTGACCGCGAAGTCGGCCGCGTCGGTGGCCTCCTTCTCCAGGATCACCAGGCGTACGCCGTCGGAAGCCGTACGGCCGCCGACCTGTACGTAGCCGGCCTTGCGGTAGAGGCGCAGGTTGGACTCGCTCTTGTGGCCGGTGTGCAGGCGGAAGCGGGTGGTGTCCCCGTGGCCCGCGAGGGCCTCCTCGACGGCGCGCAGCAGCCGGGCGCCGAGTCCGTGGCCCTGCAGGCGCGGGTGGACGCAGAGTTTGGCGATCTTGCCGGTGCCGTCCTCGTCGACCTTGCCGCGCACGGTGCCGACCACTTCGTCGCCGAGCCGGGCCACCAGTACGGTGTCCGACTCCAGCTCCGCCTTGAGGGAGTCCAGGGTCTGGGTGAGCGGCTGGATGCGGTAGTTGCCGTACAGCTCGGCCTCGCGCTGGAACGCCAGGTACTGCAGTTTGAGGATCTGCTCAGTGTCCTCGGCAGCTGCCGCCGAAATGGTCACGCTCATGCCCATGTGCGCATGCCTCCCGCTCACCTGGTAGCCCATTGGTCTACCGCTCCCTTCCCCGAAGGCGAGGAGCCGCAACCTCTGACGCGAGCATTCTGCGCAGACATCCCAGGCATCGGGAACGGACGGGTCCCAAACTTCCTTGTGAGATACCCAACTCTCCTGCGATTTCACGGTAGGTGAGGTCTCTGGGCGAAAGAAGTGCCCTCATGAGCTCCGGACACCGTCCGGGCAATCGGGCGACCGCCGATCGGAGGGCGCGGTTCTCCTCCCCGTGCAGCAGGGCGTCTTCGGGTTCGGCGCCCGCGCTTCCCGGTCGGCAGCCGTACGGGATCTCGCGGCGGGCGCGGCGCCGGGCGAGCCGGGCTTCGGCGCGCACCGCCCGGCGCAGCCAGCGGGCCGGCTCGGCGGGGGCGGGGTCGTGTTCCAGCAGCCTGACCCAGACGGCTTGTTCCAGGTCGGCCGCTTCCACGCCGGCGCCCGGGGCTTCCGCTGCCGCCTCGGCGGAGAGCAGCGGGCCCAGTTCCTTCAGGAGGTCGGAGTCCTTCAGCAGGTCCATGCCGGGCGGGACGCACGCGCCGCGCCCGGCGGTTTCCCCGCCCGGCACAGCCCACCCGTACGTGATGTTCCGCTTATCTGTTGACGCGCCTAAGGGCTGTCCCGTAATCCCCGGTGGATCAGCGCGCGGCGTAGCCGGCGTCGTGCGCCCGCCGGGGATTGCGGGACAGCCTTTAGCGTCCGCGGCCCGGGCGGAAGGCCTCCGCCGCGAGAAGTCCGGTGTCAGCGTTGTCCGTGAAGATGCCGTCGATGCCCTGCTCGAAGTACGTCTTGAATGCGCCGAAGGCGTCCCCGTAGGCGGCCGGGTCGGCGCCCCTGCGGTACTCGGCCGGCAGGAAGCTGTTCTCGTTGCGCGCGGTATAGGGGTGCAGCACCAGCCCGCGGGCGTGGGCGTCCTCGACCAGCGTGGTCGGGGTGCCCAGCTTCCCGGCGGCGTCGCGGGGGATGATCAGGTCCATCGTGGGGCCGATGCCCTGGGCGAATCCGGCGATCCACTTCAGGCCCTCGGGCTTGACCAGGTCCGCCACCGTCCGCGGGTCCTTGGCCTGCTCGAAGTCCCAGGGCCGGGTGCCCGCCGCCGACAGCAGGACCACGCGGGGCGCGGAGACCAGCTTGGAAAGCCGCTGGATGCTGGAGGGCTCGAAGGACTGGAGGAAGAGGGGGGCGTTCCGGCCGTCGCGGCCGTACCGGCGCAGCAGCTTGGCGAGCGGTTCCTCGAGGCCCAGGCCCAGGGACCGGAAGTACGTGGGGTGCTTGGTCTCGACGTGCAGCCAGACGCGCTTGCCGCGCCGCTTGCCCTCGCGGTCGGCCCAGCTCAGCACCTCGTCGAAGGTGGGCACGTCCCACCGGCCGTCGTAGAGCGTGTTGCGCTGGCGGACGGCGGGGATACGTTCCTTCGCCCGCAGGGTCTTCAGCTCGGCGAGGGTGAAGTCCTCGGTGAACCAGCCCGTGACCGCGACCCCGTCGATCGACTTCGTCGTACGGCGGGACGCGAACTCGGCGTGATCGGCGACATCGGTGGTGCCGCCGATCTCGTTCTCGTGGCGGCACACCAGGTGGCCGTCCTTGGTGGGCACCAGGTCCTGCTCGACGACGTCCGCGCCCAGGTCGAGGGCGAGCCGGTACGACCCGAGGGTGTGCTCGGGCCGGTAGCCGCAGGCGCCGCGGTGGCCGATGACCAGCGGGACGGGGAGGTCCCGGTAGCCGCCGCCGTGGCGCGCGTCGGCCGCGAAGGCCGCCTCCGCCGTGTCCGTGGCCTGAGCCGTCTGCGCCGCCGAGGCGGATCCCGCCGAGAGTCCGGCCATGCCGCCGCCCGCCGCCAGGACGGCCGCTCCCAGGACCGTGCGCCGTGCTGCCCCACCCTGCGTCATGAGTGCCACTCCTGTCGTATGGAAGGGCCGGCGGCACCCGGGGGCTCCGGGTTCCTGCGGCCCGATTCGGCGTGGCGATCGTAGGCAGCAGCCGGTGGCGCAGGGGTGGGCTCGTGGGGAACATGGCGGAAACGTGCGTCAACACTGCGTATCCACCTCGTGAACCCGATGTGCACTCGGAGCTGACCCACGAGTATCGTCCTCACCTGCACTACCGCCGTGTGGTGCGAAACCGCTTTTCGATGCCGGAGGGCTCACGTTGTTCCGTACATCGCTCATCAAAGCCACTGTCGGACCGGTCATGCGCATGATGTTCCGCACCCGTGTGGAGGGCATCGAGAACATCCCGGGCACCGGGCCGGTGATCCTGGCGGGCAACCACCTCACCTTCATCGACTCGATGATCCTTCCGCTGGTGTGCGACCGCACGGTCCACTTCATCGGCAAGGACGAGTACGTGACCGGCAAGGGCATCAAGGGCCGCGCCATGGCCTGGTTCTTCACCGGCTCCGGCATGATCCCGGTCGACCGTGACGGTGCGAACGGCGGCGTCGCCGCCCTGATGACCGGCCGCCGGATCCTCGAGGAGGGCAAGATCTTCGGGATCTACCCCGAGGGCACCCGCTCCCCCGACGGCCGCCTCTACCGCGGCCGCACCGGCATCGCGCGCCTGACCCTGATGACCGGCGCCCCCGTGATCCCCTTCGCGGTGATCGGCACCGACAAGCTCCAGCCGGGCGGCGCGGGCATGCCGCGCCCGGGCAGGGTCACGGTCCGCTTCGGCGAGCCGATGGAGTTCTCCCGCTACGAGGGCATGGACCGCGACCGCTACGTGCTGCGCGCCGTCACCGACTCGGTGATGGCGGAGGTCATGCGGCTCTCGGGCCAGGAGTACGTGGACATGTACGCCACCAAGGCCAAGGCGGCCTGACGGCCGTCCGGCTACTGCCGCTGCAGTGACCGGCTGACGCCCGCCGCGGTCGTCGTGGCGAGGATCCAGCCGGTCACGATCAGCACGTACGACAGCCACTGGTACCAGCCGCTCGGCGCGTACGCGGACTCCTGGCCGAAGCCGATGATCGGCAGCATCAGGTCGATCGTGTAAAACACTGCATTGAAGTCGGGCGCCTCCCCCGCTTTCAGCGGCCGGGGCGCGTGCAGGCTGTATGCGATCGAGCCCACGAGCAGCAGCGCCAGCAGCCAGCCCGCGGCGCGCAGCGGCCGGAAGCCGTAGCCGACGGTGGCGTCCTGGAGCAGCCCCCAGACCCTGGCGTGCCGGGGCAGGGTGCGGCGGTGCTCGCGCAGCTTGGCGAGCTGCACGGTCCGGGCGCCCGCCTCGTCCCCGGCCGTACTGTAGGCGGCGGCGAGCTGCTCGTACGCGTACGGGAGGTACCCCGACTCCTCGCGCTCGAGCGCGGGCAGCCGCTGCTCGGGCGGCAGGTGCGGGGCGAGGGTGCGGTAGGTGAGCCCGTCGATGGCGATCCGCTCGGGCCAGGCGTCCGGATCGATGTGCAGCAGTTCGAAGGTGGAGCGGCGCAGGTTCACCTCGCCCTGGATCGGGGGGCACCGGCGCAGCCACATCTCGCCTATGGCGCAGCTGGAGGCGCGCAGGGCGGTCCCGCCGGGGTTGCCGAGGTCGGCACGGGTGAGGTTGGCCTGGCCGGGTATGCGGGAGCCGGTGAGGTTGACCGTGCCCCGGGCGTGCAACCGGTGCGCGCGCAGGTCGGTGCCGACGCTCAGCGTCTCGGCGTGCAAGGCGATGCCGCCGGGGGCGAGCAGACGGGCGCCGTCGAGCTGGACCTGTCCGCCCACGACGGCGCCGTTGAGCCGCAGTTGGCCGTGCACCGTCAGGTCGTTGGCGATGATGTCGGTGCCGATCTCGGCGTGGTTGAGCTGGAGCGCGGCCTCGCCCGCCTCCTCGTCGGGGACCGGCCCGATCACGGCTCCCTGGAGGAAGAGCCCGCCGGAGATCCTGGCGCCCTGGAGGCGTACGGGGCCGGTGATCCGGCAGCAGGAGAGCCGCAGGACCAGGTCCACCCGCAAGTTGGCGGCGGTCATTCCGGGCAGCGTCGAGTAGCCGAGGACGAGTGCCTTCAGCTGGGCGCCGTACAGGAGGGGTTTGCGCTCGAACCAGCAGTCCCGCAGCCGGATGGCGTGGTCGACGACGGCGTACCTGAGGTCGAGTTTGCCTACGATCCTGGCCCCTTTGAGCTTGATCCCTGCGACCTGCCCCTCCTCCTCCCGGCCGGCGCCGAGGAGGAGGGCGCGGAGCACCTCGGCGCGGATGGTGCGCTCCGGTCCCCAGTCGGCCCCGTCGACGGAGCTGTCGCCGGGCTCCTCCCGGAAATCGACGCCCTCGCCGCGTGGGAAGGCCTCCCATACGCGGCGCTCCGCCGGGGTCAGCTCGTTGATCTCCATCGCGGGGATGGTGTCCTGCACGTCAACGGACTGTCAACTCCGTTCGGAACACCCCCCTTGAGCAGGATCAGTGCGCGATGCCGTCCTGGAGCTTCTGACCCCTGAGCAGGAACCACGCCGCCACAGCAGTGGCCAGCAGTACGGCCGCGCCCACGCCGGAGGCGTACCGCAGGCCGTCCACGAAGGCCTCCTGGGCGGCACCCACCATGGTCTGCGCGGTGGCGGGATCCACCGCCTTGGCGGCCTCGACCGCGCCGCCCAGCGATTCGTGCGCGGCGTCGGCGACCGGTCCGGAGACCGAGGCCGGGGCGGTGAAGCCCTGGTAGACGCCCGTGACGATGGAGCCGAGGAGGGCGATGCCGAGGGCCGCGCCGAGTTCGTACGCGGTCTCGGAGACGGCCGAGGCCGAACCGGCCTGCTCCTTGGGGACACTGGAGAGGATCACGTCGGCGGTGACGGTGAAGGAGAAGCCGGCGCCGAGGCCGACGACCAGCAGGGCGGCGCCGAGCAGCGGGTAGCCGCTCTCCTTGTGGACCAGCGTCAGCGCGCCGAGCGCGAGCCCGATGGCCGCGAGGCCGCCGGTCACGATCGACCGTACCGAGTACCGGCGGGCGTACCGGCCGGCGACCAGGCCGGTCACCACCGCGCCGATGGCGGCCGGCAGTTCGGCCAGGCCCGCCTCCAGGGGGTCGCGGCCCTGGACGAGCTGCAGGAACTGGGAGAGGAAGAAGACGAGGCCGGAGAGGCCGAAGACGGTCAGCAGGTCGGCCAGGACCGCGCCGGAGAAGCCGCGGTGCCTGAAGAGCCGCATGTCGAGGAGCGGCGACGGCAGGCGGAACTGGCGGCGGACGAAGGCGTACAGGCAAGCGGCGCCGATGACGGCGGCGGCCCCGACGCCCCAGGTGATCCCGTGGGTGGCGACTTCCTTGACGGCGTAGACGACACCGATGACGCCGACGAGCGAGAGGGCGACGCTGACCAGGTCCCAGGGGCCGGCCACCGGGTTCTTGGACTCGGGCAGCAGCTTGATGCCGACGAGGACCAGGGCGATCATCACGGGCAGGTTGATGAGGAAGACCGAGCCCCACCAGAAGTGCTGGAGCAGGGCTCCGCCGACGACGGGCCCGATGGCCGCGCCGGCCGAGGCGGTGGCGCCCCAGATGCCGATGGCGAGGCTGCGTTCCCTGGGGTCGTGGAAGATGTTGCGGATCAGCGCGAGGGTGGACGGCATCAGGGTGGCACCGGCCACGCCGAGCAGGGCCCTGGCCGCGATCATCATCTCGGGGCTGGTGGCGTAGGCGTTGAGGACGGAGACGGCGCCGAAGGCGGTCGCGCCGGCCAGGAGCAGCTTCTTGCGGCCTATGCGGTCGCCGAGGGAGCCCATGGAGACGAGCAGTCCGGCGATGACGAACGAGTAGATGTCGCCGATCCAGAGCAGCTGGGTGCCGGACGGCTTGAGGTCCTCGCTGAGCGAGGGCGTGGCGAGACCGAGTACGGTGGCGTCCACCGCGACCAGCAGAACGGCCAGGACGAGCACGGAGAGGGCCAGCCAGCGCCCCCTGCTCCCCCGGCCCTTGATCGCCTCCGTCCCCTTCTCCCGGGTCAGCTGTTCGATGCGGCTCATTTCTCCACACTCCGTCGTGCGCCACCGAGCAGCAGCTCGATGATCATGTACTGGAAGTCCTTCGCGGCGACCCGGCCGTCCATGACGGCCCAGGCGCAGGTGCCGATGAGGCCGTAGAGGGCCTCGGTGAGCCAGGCGGGGCTCAGGTCGATCCGGATGTCGCCCTCCTCCTGGCCGCGCCGGAAGAGCGCGCTGACGCGGGCGTCGAGCCGGGCCCATCCCTCGTTGACCTGGTCGCCCTCGAAGAGCTGGTTCTCGGTGACGAGGAAGGCCAGCAGCTGGGCGTCGCGCTCGGCCTCCGCGACCAGCCGGCGCAGCGCCTCGACGGCCGTGCCCTCGTCCAGGCGGGCCTGGTCGAAGGCCGTCTCGAACTGGCGGATGCCGAGTTCCTCGAGGGCCCGTACGAGGGCGTCGCGCCCGGCGAAGTGCCGGTGCAGGGTCGCGCGCCCGATGCCTGCGGCGCGGGCGACCTCGTCCATCGTGGCGGTCGATTTGCGGGAGAGCAGGGCTGCGGCGTCGCGGAGCACCTGGTCACGATCCATGGCCATGAGACAAGCATACCCCGAATGAGACGTTCATGTCTCATCCCATAAACGGGGTGCCCTCGGGCACCCGGAACGGAAGGCTGCCGAGATGACACCGAAGCCCTTGCTGCTGATCGACGTGGACGGCCGGCCCCCTGAACCCTTACGCGGCCCAGCCGCAGCGCCGCCCCGAGGGGTACGCCACCCACCGGATGCGTCCGGCCGGCTGGACCGAGGCGGAGAGCCGGCGCCCCCTGCGGGTCTGGCTCAACCACGCCCACGGCGCAGAGCTGCTCGCGCTGGCGCGCTCGTACGAGCTGGTCTGGGCCACCACCTGGAAGGACGAGGCGAACGACTGGATAGGCCCGCACCTGGGCCTGCCGCGGCTCCCGTACATCGACTGGCCGCAGATGCACGGGCGGGCTCCGCGCGGCACCTTCTGGAAGACGCAGTACATCCTGGAGTACGCGGGCGAGCGGGAGTTCGCGTGGATCGACGACGACATCACGGCGATGGACCGGGAGTTCGTGGACCAGCGCCACCCGGCGCGGGCGCTGCTGATGCGGATCGACGAGCGGATCGGGCTGGTCCGGGCGGACTTCGAGCGGCTCGCCGGCTGGGCGGCGTGAGGGACGGGGCCCGACCGGCCCCGGGGCGGGGCCGGTCCGCGGTTTTGATCACGCTTGCCGGGCCCATCTAGCATGTGCATGCCACCCCCGCGATCTTGCCGTCCGACGAAAGCGACCCATGCGCATCAAGCGGATCCTCGCCACGACCGCCGCCCTCACCTGTCTCGCCGCCCTCCCCGCCTGCAAGGGGGACGGCCAGGCCGCCCCGCCCGGCGCACCCGCCTCCTCCGCGGCCCCCGCCGGCGCGGCCGCCGAGGGCCCCCTCGCCGAGGCGCAGCGGTACATGCGCCAGTTCACCGGGTGCGAGGACCTGGGCACGAAGCCCGACGACCCGAGGATGCCGAGCGGTGACTTCCCCAAGGTCGGGCAGTGGTCGGTCACCGAGGTCGGCGTCTGCCGCGACGGGCGCGGGCAGGGCGACATCGCCATCGCCGTCCCCAAGGACATGAAGGCGTTCCAGGCGGGCTACAAGCAGTACGTCATGGACAAGATCTCCGGGGGTGACGGGGCCTACGGGCTCTTCAGCAACGTCCTGGTCGGCAAGGGCTTCGTCGCCTTCCCCACCAAGTCGAAGTCCGCCATGGCCCTGCTCCAGTCGGACATGCGCGTCCTGGTCTGCAACCCCGGCGGGCGAGCGCCCGAGGGGTACAAGCGGGAGAAGCCCCTGGTGGAGGGCTGCGGCCTCACCGACTTCTTCGCCAGCGAAGACGGCTCGGGCAGCCCGAACTTCGAGACCCCGCAGGACCCGGCGGGCGGCGGCGAGAAGCCCGGCCAGCCGAAGACCGGCAGCCTCGGCCTCGCCCGCGCCGGCAGCATCGCCGAACTGCGCAAGCTCGTCGGCAACAGCCTGGACTGCGAGAAGCACTTCTCCACGGACCCCGAAGCAGTGGCCGTCGAGTCCATCGACTACCAGCCCGCGGTGAAGGGCAACGCGCTGGACTGGGGGATCACGGGCCGCGCGCTGTGCGGTCAGCCCGCGGGGGCGCAGCGCGCCGTCCACCTGAGCTGGCTCGACACCGTCGGGGACATGAAGAAGCTCCAGACCAAGGCGAAGGCCGCCCAGCAGGCCGACCTGAAGGATGACGGCGAGCTGAAGGCGACCGTGAGCATGCTGCTCGTCGGGGAGAACATCGCCGTCGAGACCAACGACCCGTCGGCCCGGTTCGGCCTGTACCAGCTGCAGTTCCTGTACCTGAACTGCGTGCCCGGCTTCTCCGCCCCTTCCGGGTACCGGCTGGAGAAGGCCCAGGTCGAGGGGTGCGTCCTGACCAACTACGAGCCGGAGCACCCGGTGCGCTGAACGCGCGGGCGCGCGGCGGCGGACATGAGGGAGGGGCGGTCGGGGCACAGGGCTCCGACCGCCCCTCCCGGCGTCCCGCGGCGTGCGGACGTACAGGCCTTCGGGCGGGGGGCCTTCGGGCGTGCGGGCCGCATGGCCGCGGGGGCAAGGGGGCAGTGCCGTTCGGCTACTGCTTGTGGGTCGCCCAGGCGTGCTGGATGACCAGGTCGGCCTTCAGCTCCGCGAGCTGCTTGGCGACCGCCGAGGGGGCGGTGCCGCCGCGGCCGTTGCGCGAGGCGAGGGCGCCGGGCACGTTGAGGACCGTACGGACCTCCGGGGTCAGGTGCTCCGAGATCTTCGCGAACTGCTCGTCGGTGAGCCCGTCCAGCTCGATCCCGAGCGCCTCGCACTCCTTCACGCACTCGCCGGCCACCTCGTGCGCCACCCGGAACGGCACTCCCTGCTTGACCAGCCACTCCGCGATGTCCGTGGCGAGCGAGAAGCCGGCCGGAGCGAGCTCCTCCATCCGCTCCCGGTTGACCGTGAGGGTGGCCATCATCCCGGTGAAGGCCGGGAGCAGGACCTCGAGCGTGTCGCAGGAGTCGAAGACCGGCTCCTTGTCCTCCTGGAGGTCCCGGTTGTACGCGAGCGGCAGCGCCTTGAGCGTGGCCAGCAGGCCCGTCAGGTTGCCGATGAGCCGGCCCGACTTGCCGCGCGCCAGCTCCGCGATGTCGGGGTTCTTCTTCTGCGGCATGATCGACGACCCGGTCGAGAAGGCGTCGTGCAGGGTCACGAAGGAGAACTCCTTCGTGTTCCAGATGATGATCTCCTCCGCGATCCGGGACAGGTTGATCCCGATCATCGCGGTGATGAAGGCGAATTCGGCGACGAAGTCGCGGGAGGCCGTGCCGTCGATCGAGTTGCCGACCGAGCCGCGCTCGAAGCCGAGGTCGGCGGCGACCGCCTCCGGGTCCAGCCCCAGCGAGGAGCCGGCCAGCGCGCCCGAGCCGTACGGGGAGACCGCGGTCCGGGTGTCCCACTGCCGCAGCCGCTCCGCGTCCCGGGACAGGGACTGCACGTGGGCCAGTACGTGGTGCGCGAAGAGCACCGGCTGCGCGTGCTGCAGGTGGGTCCGGCCGGGCATGGCCACGTCGTGGTGGGTCTCGGCGAGGCCGACCAGCGCGTCCTGGAGGTCCGCGATCAGGCCGCCGATGATGCGGGCGTGGTCGCGCAGGTACATCCGGAAGAGGGTGGCCACCTGGTCGTTGCGGGACCGGCCGGCGCGCAGCTTGCCGCCGAGGTCGGCGCCGAGCCGCTCCAGCAGGCCCCGCTCCAGGGCGGTGTGCACGTCCTCGTCGGCGATGGTGCCGGTGAACGAACCGTCGGCGACGTCCGCTTCGAGCCGGTCGAGGCCCGCGATCATGCGGTCGAGCTCGTCCGCCGTGAGCAGGCCCGCCTTGGCGAGGACCCGGGCGTGGGCGCGGGATCCGGCGATGTCGTACGGCGCGAGGCGCCAGTCGAAGTGGACCGACGCGGACAGCTTGGCGAGGGCCTCGGCCGGGCCATCGGCGAACCGGCCGCCCCAGAGCCGGACGTCACCACCGTTGTTGCTGCTCACAGCTACTGCTCCTCAAGACTGCATCTGCATGGCTTCGGATGCGCACATGGCTTCGGATGTGAAACTGCCTCCCCGCCGCGGAGGAAACGGGGAGGCAGTCGGGTGGGCCGTCAGGCGGGGTCGCGGCGCGCCGCGACCTCCTTGCCGGTGCAGCCGTGGGCGGCGGTCGAGGCGCCGCGCTTGCGGATGACGTCCAGGTCCTCGCCGCCCTGGCCGACGTCCACGGCAACGGCGGTGACGTCTGCGCCCGTCTCCTCGGCGATCCAGCCGATGGCGACGAAGGTGTCCGGTCCGCCTGAGCAGGCGCGTACGACGCGCTCCGTCACGGGCTCCTCCTCACACGCTGCGTCCTCCTGCACGGTGCATCCTGCGAGCATAACTATGCAGTACTCCGTATGTTTCGTCAATCGTGCCCGTCGTCGCGCCGCTGACCGGCCCGGATAGCAGGGGCGGAGCCCATGGGCGCCCGCCTACGATCGGCCGGGAAGTGGTTTCGGGGGAGGGCACATGCGGCTCATACGGCAGGACATCGCACAGGGGCACGACGCGGCGCTGGCGCTGATGCGGCGTGCGGACACCGGGGTTTGCGACGTGACACGGGTGCTGCTGCTGCGGCCGGACACCGACGTGTTCACCGGCGGGTTCCTCTGGCACCGGCCGGAATCCTGGATCGCCTTCGACGAGGAGGTGCGGCGCCTGGCCTCCCGCTCGTACGAGCCCCTGCACAGCGACCGGCTCGAGGCCCGGCTGTGCCACCCCGACGGGCGGGTGCGCGCCGCCACCCTCGCAGCGTGGCGGAACCCCCCGCTCCTGCTCGTCCTGATCCGGTGCGCCGACTGGGTCCCGGCGGTGCGGGAGCGCGCCCGGCGGGTGCTCGGCAGGATCGTGGCCAGGAACCCCGAGCCCATGCTGACCGCCCTCATCCCGCTCGCCCTGCGACTGGGCCGGCGCGAGAACGGCGCCTGGGCGGTGGAGCAGCTGGAGGCCGCCCTGAGCGGCCGGTACTCCCTCCTCGCCGCATGGTGGCGCCCCGGGCGCCCCTCGACGACGTGGAGCTGGAGCTCCCTGACCGCGGAGCAGCGCGCCCGCATCCTGGACCACCTCGGCCGGACGGCGGACCTGCCGACCCGGCGGTTCGCCGCCCGCCTCACCCTCGCCGCCGGCCGGCTCGGCGTACGGGAGCTCGCCCGGCGGGCCGCCACGGAGCACGACCCGGCGACGGGCCGGCTGTGGACCGACGCCGCCCTCGCGGCGATGGCAGCCGACGGGCCGGACGACGAGGCGGTCGACACCCTGCTCGGCAGCCGCGTCCCGATGGTCCGGGCCGCCGGGGTCACCGCACTGCGCCGGGCCGGCCGGGCGGCGGAGGCCTCCCGGCACCTCGCCGACCGGTCCGCTCTCGTACGGGCCTGCGCGCGCTGGCTGCTGCGCCAGGACGGCGGCGACCCGTACGCGCACCACCGCGGGCTCCTCGCGGACCCGGAGCGGGTGAGCCGGTATGCGGTCACCGGCTTCTGCGAGTTCGCCCCGCGCGCCGACGCGCCGCTGCTGAGCGCGCTGCTGGACCATCCCGTCGGCCCGGTACGGGCCGCCGCCCTGGCCGGGCTGCGGCGGATGGACGCCACCCCCGACGACGCGGTACTGCTCCCGCTGCTGGACGACGGGTCGGCGTCGGTGGCCCGCGAGGCCGCGCTCTGCCTGCGTCCCGTGGCCGGGCGGCTGGACACCGGAGGGCTGGCCGCCCGTGCCGCCCCCGACCGGCGGCTGCACAACCGCCGCGCCGCGTTCCGCCTGCTGCACGCCCAGGGGGGAATCGCCGCGCTGCGTGCCGCGGTGGCCCTGTCGGCGGACCCCGACCCGGGCCTGCGCCGGCTCGCGGCGGACACGGTGGAAGGCTGGAACTGGCTCCAGGCCCTGCAGGAGGGACAGGCGGAGCGCGCGGAACTCGGCGCGCTGCTGGCGGCGTCGGCGCACGTGCTCCCCGCTCACCGGCTGCGGTGGTGGCGCACCCGCCTGGGGCTGCAGGAGAACGACTGCGCAGAACTGGACGCGTTGCTCACCCGGTCGCCGCACGACGAGGACCGGCGGCTGTGGCGTGCCCGCCGCGAGCTGTGGGACTGAAATTCCCGGCCCGAACCTGCCGCCCTGACCGATAATCGGATCATGGGAAAGCTCTACGAACGTATCGACGGCCGGCTGCGCAAGTTCATCGAGGAGCAGCCGGTCTTCTTCACCGCGACCGCACCGCTGGCCGGTGACGGCCACGTCAACCTGTCCCCGAAGGGCCGCGCGGGAACGCTCGTCGTCATCGACGAGCAGACCCTCGCCTACCTCGACTTCGGCGGCAGCGGCGCCGAGACCATCGCCCACGTCCGCGAGAACGGCCGGATCACGTTGATGTGGTGCGCGTTCAGCGGCCCGCCCAACATCGTGCGCATCCACGGCGAGGGCGAGGCCGTCTTCCGCGACGATCCCCGCTGGGGCGAGCTGATCGGTCTGTTCGGGGAGGCCGACGGGCCCTCCGCGCGGGCGGTCATCGTCGTGCACGCCCGCCGGATCGCCGACGTGTGCGGGTACGCCGTCCCCTTCATGGAGTACCAGGGCGAGCGCACCCTCCACGCGGAGTACTTCGCCCGCAAGACGGACGAGGAGTTCGGCGAGTACTGCGAGAAGAAAGTCGCAGTGAGTCTCGACGGCCTGCCTGCACTGCCCCTGCCCCTTCCGCCCCGTACCGTCTGACATGTGCTGCGTACCGCTCTCGTCACCGGCTCACTGATCGTCACCGGCCTGCTCCTGCAAGGCCCCTACGGACCTGCGCCGCTGCCGGCCCGTCTCGCCGACACGGGCGGCGGCAGCCAGCTGATCACCGCCGTCGCGCCCGCGCCCGGATCCACCACGGGGCGGCTGACCTGGTGGGACCGCCGGGCGGGGCACTGGTACGAGGCCGGCAGCGCGGACGCGCGCTTCGGCGCGAACGGCCTGACGGAGGGTGAGACCCGCACCCAGGGCACGAACACCACGCCGACGGGCCTGTACGAGCTGCCGTACGCCTTCGGGATCCGGCACGCGCCCGCCGGGACGGAGTTCCGCTACCTCAAGGTGACCCCTGATTCCTGGTGGTGCCAGGACAATGCGTCCGTCGCATACAACCGGTGGACCGAGCCGCTGCCCGCGGACTGCGCGCCGGGCGAGGCGGAGCACCTGGTCACGTACGAGAAGCAGTACGCGCACGCGCTCGTCATCGCCTTCAACTACGACCGGCCGGTGCACGGCCGGGGCGCGGGCATCTTCCTACACGTCAACGGCAAGGGGGCGACGGCCGGTTGCGTGTCCGTGCCGGAGCGGGCGATGCGCGCGATCCTGCGCTGGGCCGATCCCCGCCGACGCCCGCACATCGCGATCGGCACGCAGGAAGGGCCGCTGGCCGTCACCCGGTACTAGGAGGTGCGGCATCGCCTTCGGGCTCGGCCTCGGCCTCGTCGGCGGCCCGGTACTCGTACGCGTCCTCCCACCAGACCTTGTCGTCCAGCCACTCGTCGTCCTCGCCCTCGCAGGCGACCGCGTCGGCGCCGCGCCACCGGTAGCGGTCACCGATGCTCCGCAGGACGTGGCGGCGCTGCTGTTCGTCCAGCGCCGCGAACGCCGGATGCGGCTCGGCGCGGACCAGGTCCCCCAGCGGGTCGCCGCACTCCGTGCGGGCCCGGACCTCCCGGCCGGCCCTTCCGGCGAACGCCAGCGCCACCAGGCCGAGCGCGGCCACCGCGGCGCAGGCCCATTCCCGTGCCCCGTGCGGCCGCTCGGCCAGCAGCAGCACGCCCGCCAGGACCCAGAAGAACATCACCAGGACGATGCCGACGCAGCCGCAGCAGGCCGGCAGCCGGTTCGCCTCGCCGTCCGGCATGCGCCGGACATCGGGCAGCCGGGCGTCCCGTACCTTCCCGTACGCGCTGCGCCGCTCCACGTACCCCTGGTCGCACCAGTCGATCCAGCCGAGCGAAACGGGCTCGGGATCGTGCCGGCGTACGGCCTCCAGCAGGGCAGCGGGCAGCGGGTGGGCGGGCGCCCCGGCGGGATCGCGGCCCTCCTCGGTCAAGAACGCCGCCCCTTCCCCGTCGATGCGGAGGTACCCGCCCAGGACGAGTTCGGCGGCCGCCGCCTCGGTCGCCTCGTTGCGCAGCAGGGCGGCGTGGTACGGCTCGAGTTCGAGGGCGGCGACGAGCCGGAGGACCTCGCGCCGGATCCGGGCCCGGCGCCGCCACCGCAGGCCGATGGGCCCGTACACGGCGGCGGTCACGACGGACACCGACAGGGCGAGGACGAGTTGGAGCACGCCCCGAGGCTACGGCGGCGGCGCCGGGTCCGGCACCGGATTTCCGGCGCCCCGGACGTCCCGGCTCAGCCCTCCTTCTGGGCCAGCCGCAGCAGGTGGTCCGCGAGGGCCTGGCCGCCGGCGGGGTCGCGGCTGATCAGCATCAACGTGTCGTCACCGGCGATCGTGCCGAGGATCTCGCGGAGTTCGGCCTGGTCGATCGCCGAGGCGAGGAACTGGGCCGCACCCGGCGGGGTGCGCAGGACGACGAGGTTCGCGGAGGCCTCCGCCGAGATCAGCAGTTCGCCGGAGAGGCGCCGCATGCGCTCCTCCTTCGCCGACTCGCCGAGCGGGGCCTGCGGGGTGCGGAAACCGCCCTCGCTGGGTACCGCATAGATCAGCTCGCCGCCGGTGTTGCGGATCTTCACCGCGCCCAGCTCGTCGAGGTCGCGGGAGAGCGTCGCCTGGGTGACGCTCAGCCCGTCGTCGGCGAGCAGTTTCGCCAGCTGGCTCTGGGAGCGGACCGGCTGCCGGTTGAGGATGTCCACGATCCGGCGGTGGCGGGCGGTGCGGGTCTGCGGGACGGACGGGCCGTTCTGCTCGTGTTCCTGCGCCTGACTCATCGTCGTCTCATTCCCCGGTGTGTCCGTCCCCGTTGGCTGCGTCGAGGATGCCGGGCAGCGCCCGGACGAACGCGTCCGCCTCGGCCTCGGAGAGTACGTACGGCGGCATGAGCCGTACGACGTCGGGGGCGGGCGCGTTGACCAGGAAGCCGGCATCTTGGGCCGCCTGCTGCACCTGCGGTGCGAGCGGCCCGGTCAGCACGATACCCAGGAGAAGGCCCTCACCACGGACATGGGAGACCAGCGGGTGCCCCGCAGCCTCGATTCCGGAGCGCAGCCGCTCCCCGCGCGCCTTGACCCGGTCGAGCAGGCCGTCGGCGGCGATGGTGTCGATGACGGCGAGGCCGGCGGCGCACGCGACGGGGTTCCCGCCGAAGGTGGTGCCGTGCTGGCCGGGCTGGAGCAGGTCCGCGACGGGCCCGAAGGCGGCGACGGCGCCGATCGGCAGACCGCCGCCGAGCCCCTTCGCGAGCGTGACGAGATCGGGCTCGACGCCCTCGTGGGCCTGGTGCTCGAACCAGTGGCCGCAGCGCCCGATGCCGGTCTGCACCTCGTCGAGGACGAGCAGGGTGCCGGTGGCCCGGGTGATCTCCCGGGCGGCCGTCAGGTAGCCGGCCGGGGGCACGACGACGCCGTTCTCGCCCTGGATCGGCTCGATGACGACGAGCGCCGTCTCCTCGGTGACGGCGGCCCGCAGGGCCTCGACGTCGCCGTACGGGACGTGCGTGACATCGCCGGGCAGCGGCCGGAACGGGTCCTGCTTCCTGGGCTGGCCGGTGAGCGCGAGGGCGCCCATGGTCCGGCCGTGGAAGCCGCCGTCGGTGGCGACCATGTGGGTCCGCCCGGTCAGCCGGCCGATCTTGAACGCGGCCTCGACGGCCTCGGCTCCGGAGTTGCAGAAGAAGATCCGGCCGGGGCGCCCGAACAGCTGGAGCAGCCGCTCGCCGAGCGCGAGGACCGGCTCGGAGGCGTAGAGGTTGGAGACGTGGCCGAGGGTGGAGATCTGCCGGGTCACGGCTTCGACGATCGCCGGGTGGGCGTGGCCGAGGGCGTTGACCGCGATTCCGCCGACGAAGTCGGTGTACTGCCGGCCGTCCGCGTCCCAGACCTGGGCGCCTTCGCCGCGCACGAGGGCCAGCGCGGGAGTGCCGTAGTTGTTGGTCAGCGTGTCCTGCCAGCGGGCGCCGTAGCGCTGATTGCCGGTGCCCTGTTGGCCGGTCTCCCGGCCGCCGGTCTCCTGATGGCCCGTCATGTGCGCACCCCTCCCTGTGCGTCGGGCACGACCATCGTGCCGATTCCCTCGTCGGTGAAGATCTCCAGCAGGATCGAGTGCGGGACCCGCCCGTCGATCACGCGGGCCGTGCTCACACCGCCGCGGACGGCGTGCAGGCAGCCCTCCATCTTGGGCACCATGCCGCTGGACAGCTCGGGCAGCAGCTTCTCCAGCTCGCTGACCGTGAGCCGGCTGATGACCTCGTCGCTGTTGGGCCAGTCCGCGTAGAGGCCCTCGACGTCGGTGAGCACCATCAGCGTCTCCGCGCCCAGCGCGGCGGCGAGCGCCGCGGCCGCCGTGTCGGCGTTCACGTTGTACACGTGGTGGTCGTCGGCGCTGCGCGCGATGGAGGAGATGACCGGGATCCGGCCGTCCGCCAGCAGCGCCTCGATCGCGCCCGTGTCGATGGCGGCGATCTCGCCGACCCGGCCGATGTCGACGAGCTCACCGTCGATCTCGGGGGTGTGCCGGGTCGCGGTGATGGTGTGGGCGTCCTCGCCGGTCATGCCGACGGCGAGCGGCCCGTGCTCGTTGAGCAGCCCGACCAGCTCGCGCTGGACCTGCCCCGCCAGGACCATCCGTACGACGTCCATGGCCTCGGGGGTCGTCACGCGCAGGCCGGCCTTGAACTCGCTGACCAGGCCCTGCTTGTCGAGCTGGGCGTTGATCTGGGGGCCGCCGCCGTGCACCACGACCGGCTTGAGGCCGGCCTGGCGCAGGAAGACCACGTCCTGGGCGAATGCGGCCTTGAGGTCCTCGTCGATCATGGCGTTGCCGCCGAACTTGATGACGACGACCTTGCCGTTGTGGCGGGTGAGCCAGGGCAGGGCCTCGATGAGGATCTGCGCCTTGGGCAGCGCGGTGTGCTTGCGCGCGGTTCCGGCGCCGGGCTGGCCGGCCTTCTCGTTCTTCGTCGGGTCGCTCATGAGCTGTACGCGCTGTTCTCGTGGACGTACTCGGCGGTGAGGTCGTTGGCCCAGATCACGGCGGACTCGGAGCCGGTGGCCAGGTCGGCGGTGATGCGGACCTCGCGGTCCTTCATGGAGACCAGGTCGCGGTCCTCGCCGACCGAGCCGTTCTTGCAGACCCAGACGCCGTTGATGGCCACGTTCAGCCGGTCCGGGTCGAAGGCGGCCCGGGTGGTGCCGATGGCGGAGAGCACCCGGCCCCAGTTGGGGTCCTCGCCGTGGATGGCGCACTTGAGCAGGTTGTTGCGGGCGATGGACCGGCCGACCTCGACCGCGTCGCCCTCGGTGAGGGCGCCGATGACCTCGATGCGGATGTCCTTGCTGGCACCCTCGGCGTCGCCGATCAGCTGGCGGGCGAGGTCGTCGCAGACGGTCCGTACGGCCTCCGCGAAGGCCTCGTACGCCGGCACCTGGCCGGAGGCCCCGGAGGCGAGCAGCAGCACCGTGTCGTTGGTGGACATGCAGCCGTCGGAGTCGACCCGGTCGAACGTGGTGCGGGTGGCGGAGCGCAGCGCCTTGTCGAGGGTGGCGCTGTCCACGTCGGCGTCGGTGGTGAGGACGACGAGCATGGTGGCCAGGCCCGGGGCCAGCATGCCCGCGCCCTTGGCCATGCCGCCGACGGTCCAGCCTCCCCCACCCTCCGGGCGGGGGGACCCCCAGGTGACGGCGGCCGTCTTGTGCACGGTGTCCGTGGTCTTGATGGCGATGGCGGCGGCCTCGCCGCCGTCCTCGGAGAGTGCCGCGACGGCGGTGTCGATCCCGGGGAGCAGCTTGTCCATGGGCAGGAGGACGCCGATCAGGCCGGTGGAGGCGACGGCGACCTCGCCGGCGTTGTGCTCGCCGCCCAGCGCCTCGGCCACCTTCTCGGCGGTCGCGTGGGTGTCCTGGAAGCCCTTGGGGCCGGTGCAGGCGTTGGCGCCGCCGGAGTTGAGGACGACCGCGCTGACCGTGGCACCGCGCAGGACCTGCTCGGACCAGAGCACGGGCGCGGCCTTGACGCGGTTGGAGGTGAACACGCCCGCTGCGGCCATCCGCGGCCCGTGGTTGACCACGAGGGCCAGGTCCGGGTTGCCGTTCGCCTTGATCCCGGCCGCGATGCCCGCGGCCGTGAACCCCTGTGCTGCCGTAACCGTCACGGCGCGACTCCGATCGTGGAAAGCCCGAGCCCTTCGGGGAGCCCGAGGGCGATGTTCATGCTCTGCACCGCGCCACCGGCGGTGCCCTTGGTGAGGTTGTCGATGGCGCTGATCGCGATGATCCGCTGTGCGGCCTCGTCGTACGCGACCTGGATCTGAACGGCGTTGGAACCGTGGACGGACGAGGTCGCCGGCCACTGCCCCGCGGGCAGCAGGTGGACGAAGGGCTCGTCCGCGTACGCCTTCTCGTACGCGGCGCGCACCGCGTCGGCGGTGGTGCCGGGGAGGGCCTTGGCGGAGCAGGTGGCCAGGATGCCGCGCGGCATCGGCACGAGGGTCGGTGTGAAGGAGACGGAGACCTTCTGCCCGGCGATCGGGCTGAGGTTCTGCACCATCTCGGGGGTGTGCCGGTGCCCGCCGCCCACCCCGTACGGGCTCACGGAGCCCATGACCTCGGAGCCGAGCAGGTGCGGCTTGAGCGCCTTGCCGGCGCCCGAGGTGCCGGTGGCCGCGACGATCACGGCCTCGGGCTCGGCCAGCTGTGCGGCGTAGGCCGGGAACAGGGCGAGGGAGACGGCGGTCGGGAAGCACCCGGGAACCGCGATGCGCTTGGACCCCTCCAGCGCGGCGCGGCCACCGGGCAGCTCGGGGAGCCCGTAGGGCCAGGTGCCGGCGTGCGGGGCGCCGTAGAACGCGTCCCAGTCGGCGGAGTCCTTGAGCCGGTGGTCGGCGCCCATGTCGACGACGAGGACGTCCTCGCCGAGCTGTGCGGCGACGGCGGCGGACTGCCCGTGGGGCAGGGCCAGGAAGACCACGTCATGCCGACGGCCGTGGCCGGCGAGGACCTCGGGCGTGGTCGCCTCCAGGGTCCGGCCCGCGAGCGGCACGAGGTGGGGCTGGAGGGTGCCGAAGAGCTGTCCGGCGTTGGAGTTGCCGGTCAGCGCGCCGATCTCCACCTCGGGGTGGCAGAGCAGCAGGCGCAGGACCTCTCCTCCCGCGTACCCGCTCGCTCCGGCCACCGCTACACGTACCACCATCGGACCCTCCTCCTCGATGGCATGACTATACGTACCGCCGCACGTTTATGCAAAGCGCCGGGATCGGCCGGCGCCCCATGCCGGGCGGGCCGGGGTGGGTCGGACCGAGCCGCCTACGCCGGGCGGTCCAGCACGTGGCGGACCCAGACGTTCGGCTCCACGTACACCGCGTAGCCCTGTTCGAGCTCGCAGCGGACCGGGGCCAGGGCTCCCGGCACCAGGACCGGGCCCGTCGCATCGAAGGGCAGCCCGGTCCACTCCCGCCACTGCGCGAGCGAGCCGGTGATCGTCATCGACAGCGGGGCCACCGAGTCGATCACCGCACCCGCGCGCACATGGACCCGCAGCCACGGGTCGTACGGCAGAGCGTCCTCGCGCGTGCGGTACGCGTACTCCTCGATGGGGGTGCCCGGCTCGGCCGGCTTGCCGCTGGGCCGGACCGGGGCCACCACCTCGGCGAACCCGCGGGCGCGGGCGTTGTCCCGCATCGCGGCCAGCATCCGCCCGGACAGGCCCTCGCCGAGCCGGTCGGTGGCGACGGTGATCTCGATGGCGCTCACCGTGTCGGGGGCGACCCCGCGCCGCAGGTCGGAGAAGGCCCACATGAGGACCTGGTCCCACCCCTGCGCGGGCAGCGCCCCGTCGCGGCCCGGCGCGTGCTGCGCGAAGGGCACGCTGAACCCGCGGGCGATCACCGCATCCCCGTCGGTGGCCACCAGGACGTAGTCGGCCAGCTCCTTGACCATCCGCGGGTAGAGGAGCCAGGCGACCGAGTCGTGCTGGGCGAACTCCGGCCAGGTGTCCTTCATGTCCCAGAGCCGTTCGGCCAGTTCGGGTCGCTGCGCCAGGGTGGTGATCTGCATTCCGGTCATGGCCGCAGGTTAGGGCGGTGGACGGGTGCGGTTCCACCGTTTTGAGGGTGGCCGGCGACACCCCCTAGACAGGCGCCTGGAGGGAGAGGTGCCAGTGGCCCGAGCGGCCCGTCAGGGTGATCGTGGAGAGCGGGCGGACGTCCACGTTCCAGTAGGTCAGCGGGGCGGCCCTCAGCGCGTACACCAGGGCCGCGCGGACCACCGAGGGCTCCGCCACCGCCACGATCGCGCCCCCGTCGTCGGCGGGCCGGGTGTCCAGCCAGCCGCCGATGCGGGAGATGAACGCGAGCAGGGATTCGCCGCCGTGCGGGGCGGCCAGCGGGTCGGTGAGCCAGAGGTCCACCGCTGCGGGCTCGCGCTCCGCCACCTCGGCCAGGGTCAGCCCCCGCCAGCGGCCCATGTCGCAGTCGCGCAGCGCCGGCTGCGCGAGCGGGGCGTACCCGAGGGCCTGCCCGGTGGCCCGGCTGCGCGGGCTGGGCGAGCAGTAGCGGAGCTCGGCTGAGCCCAGGGGCACGAGCCCGCGCGCCGCGGATTCGACCGCGTGCCAGCCCGCCCCGTCCAGCGGACGGTCGTCGTCGAAGCGCTCGGCGAGCAGCGAGGAACCACGGGCTGCGGCAACGAGCGAAACCCGAACATTCATGCGGCGATGGTGTGCCGCATGCCGCACGGGGTCAAGCGCCTGGACCGACGGCGTCGCCGGCTCCGCTGCGCAGCCGCCGTACGGCCTCGTTCAGCTCCCCCGCGCCGGACACCCCGGCGAAGCTGAGCCGTACGTACGGACCCGGCGGTTCGGCACAGAAGTACGGGCGCCCCGCGGCGACCGCGACCCCGGCGCGCAGGGCCGCCGCCCCGAAGGCCGTGTCGTCACTGCCCTCGGCCATCCTCGCCCACAACTGGTAGCCGCCCGAGGGCAGATGGGGCAGGGTGAGCCCCGGCAGCTCCCGGCGCAGCGCGCCCGCGAGCACGTCCCGCCGGTGGCGCAGCTCGGCGGCGACGGCCCGCAGGTGGCGGGGCCAGGCGGGCGCGCCGACCAGCTCCAGGGCGGCCTCCTGCAGCGGCCGGGGCACGAAGAAGCTGTCCACGATCTGGATGGCCCGCAGCCGGTCCAGCACGGGGCCGCGGGCAGCGAGCGCGCCCACCCGCAGGCTGGGCGACGTGGCCTTGGTCAGGGACCGGACGTGCACGACGACCCCGTCGTGGTCCTCGGCGGCCAGCGTCGGGGGCAGCGGACCGGCGTCGTCGTGGCCGAGGGCCCGGGCGTAGTCGTCCTCCACGACGAAGGCCCCGGCGGCCCGCGCGATCCGCAGCACCTCGGCCCGCCGCGCGGGAGCCAGCACCGCACCGGTCGGGTTCTGGAACAGCGGCTGGCATACGAACACCCGCGCCCCGGTCGCTTCGAAGGCGGCGGCCAGCAGCTCCGGCCGGACCCCCTCGGCATCCACCGGGACGGGCACCGGCCGGCATCCGGAGGCGCGGGCGATGGCCAGCAGCCCGGGGTAGGTCGGGGACTCCACCAGGACGGGCGCCCCGGGCGGGGCCAGCGCGCGCAGGGCGGTGGTCAGCGCGCTCTGCCCGGCCGCGGTGACCAGTACGTCGGCAGCCGCGACGGCTCCGCCGATCTCCCGGGCGAACCAGTCGCGCAGCTCGGGCAGCCCCTCCATGGGCGGCCGTTCCCAGGCCCCGGGGCGCCGCCCGGCCCGGGCGAGCGCGGCGGCCATGGCCCGCTCGGGCTGGATGGAGGGGTGCAGGTAGCCGCTGTTGAGGCCGATCACCCCGGACGGCGGTGCGGCCAGACAGGCCAGCACCCCGGAGGCGTCCACCGAGCGCGGCACGATCTCGCCGTCGCCCTCCGCGCTGAGGGCGACCTCCTGCCACGAGGTGTCCCCGGGCGCGGGCTCCGCCGTCCGGGGCCGGGCCCGGAACACCCCGGCGCCGGGCCGGGTGACGACCAGCCCCTCGGCGGCCAGCTGCGCGAGGGCGCGGGAGACGGTGACCGGGCTGACCCTGAAGCGCTCCACCAGGGCGCGACTCGAGGGGAGCTTTCCACCCACTGAGTAGCGGTTGAGTTCCGACCGCAGGGATTCTGCCAGTTCGGCCACGCTGCTACGCTCGTACATGACAGCAAAGAATAGCGCTACTCTCCGGGCCTCGATAGCGGTTGACCAGTCGGCCCGCCCCGGCCGCCCCGGCCGCCCCGCCCGCCGGGCCACGGGAGGCACGGCGCTCGCCGCGCTCGGCGTCATCGCCTTCTCGCTGACCTTCCCCGCCACCGCCTGGGGCCTGGAGAGCTTCGGCCCCTGGTCCTTCGTCGCCGTGCGCAGCGTGCTCGCGGCCGTGATCGCGGGCGGCTTCCTGTTGGCCGGCCGCGTGCCGCTGCCCGGCCGCGAGCACTGGGCGGGCCTCGCCGTCGTCGCCGCCGGGGTCGTCATCGGCTTCCCGCTGCTCACCACCCTGGCGCTGACCACGTCCACCACCTCGCACGCCGCCGTCGTGGTCGGCCTGCTCCCGCTCACCACGGCCGCCCTGTCCGCGCTGCGCACCGGGGCCCGCCCCTCGCGCCGGTTCTGGGCGGCGGCCGTCGCCGGAGCCGCCGTCGTGCTCGGCTTCACCCTGGCCCAGAGCGGCGGCGCCCTCTCGGCCGGCGACGGCTACCTCTTCGGGGCCCTGCTGGTCTGTGCGGCCGGGTACACCGAGGGCGGGCGCCTCGCCCGCGTCCTGCCCGGCTGGCAGGTCATCGGCTGGGCGCTGGTGCTGTGCCTGCCGCTGGGCCTGGCCGGTTCGGCGCTGGGGCTCGTGTACGAGCCTGTGCACTTGACCGGCCACGGCCTGGCCGGTCTGGTGTGGGCGGCCGCCGGCTCCACCTTCCTCGGCCTGTACGTCTGGTACCGCGGCATGGCCGAGATCGGCGCCCCGCGGGCCAGCCAGCTCCAGCTCGCCCAGCCGCTGCTGACCCTCGTCTGGTCGGTGGCGCTGCTGGGCGAGCACCTCTCCCCCGCCGCACCGGCCGCCGCCTGCGCGGTCCTGGTCTGCATCGCCGTGACCCAGCGGGCTTAAACCGCACAATCCGCCGTAAACTGCTGTCACCGGATCCAGACCGCCTCCGAGGAGGTCAGTATGCGCGCGACCGAGGGCGACCAGCTGGTGCAGCACGGCAGGATCGTGGGGCAGCACGACAAGGTCGGTGAAATCACTCAGGTACTCGGCGAGAACGGCACCCCGCCTTACCGGGTCCGTTTCTCGGACGGTCACGAGGCAGTCATGTCCCCGGGCCCGGACTGCGTCGTCAAGCACCCGACGGAGCCCACGCACTGATGCGGCGCGGCCCACGCGGCCGACGCGGCTGACACGGCCGACGCGCCCTCAGCGCGGCGGCACGGCCGTCGGGTAATGGTCGGCAACGACCCTGGCCATCGCTCCATTGGGGTCCGCGACCACCTGCTTCGCCGAGAAGTAGACATGGCCGCGGACCTCGGGGTATCGGCGGGCGAACGTCAGGTGCTTCGACAGCTCCGCCGGATCGCGCCACGCGGCGGTGGAGCTGTTGCGGTCGCAGCGGTACAGCGCCTCGCCCACGTACAGCGCCACGCCGGTGCCGGCGACCGTGTCCGCCCACCAGGGCACGATCTTCGCGTAGTCGGCGGCCGGGTGGCCGATCTGCCAGTACGCCTGCGGCACGATGTAGTCGATCCAGCCCTCCCGGACCCACTTGCGGGTGTCCGCGTACAGGTCGTCGTACGTTTCGACGCCCGCCTGCGTCGGCGAACCCAGCGGGTCCCGGTCGCTGTTGCGCCAGACCGCGAAGGGACTGACGCCGAAGCGCGCCTCCGGGCGGATCGACCGCAGCCGCTCGGACATCTCGCGGACCAGCGTGTCGGTGTTGTCGCGGCGCCAGTCCGCGCGGGAGGCGAAGGCGCCGCCGTGGCGCGCGTACGCGTCGTCGTCGTCGAAGTACTGCCCCTCGGCGGGGTACGGGTAGAAGTAGTCGTCCCAGTGCACCCCGTCCACCTCGTAGCGCGAGACGGCGTCGAGCATGGCCTCCTGCACGAAGGCGCGCACCTCGGGCAGACCGGGGTTGTAGTACAGCTTCCCGTTGTACGGGACCGTCCAGCCGGGATTGCGCCGGGCCGGGTGGTCCTCGGCCAGGCGCCCGGGGTCGGTGTGGTTGGCCACCCGGTACGGGTTGAACCAGGCGTGCAGTTCCAGCCCCCGGGCGTGGGCTTCGGCGACCGCGGTACCGAGCGGGTCCCAGCCGGGGTCCTCGCCCTGCTCCCCGGTCAGCCACTGCGACCAGGGCTCCCGGGCGGCGGGCCACATGGCGTCGGCGGCCGGGCGGACCTGGAGGATCACCGCGTTCAGGCGGCGGGCGACGGCGGTGTCGAGGAGGCCGGTCAGCTCGGACCGCTGGTCCTCGGCGTCCAGCCCGCTCTCGGAGGGCCAGTCGACGTTCTCCACAGAGGCGATCCACATCGCGCGGAACTCGGCGGTCTCCTCCCTCCGCCGGCCGCGCCCCCGCGCCGCCTCGACCGCACGCGGCGGGCCCGTCGTACCCGCCGCCCGCGCCGGGCCCGCCCCGCCCGTCGCGCCCGCCGCGGCCAGCAGCCCGGCAGCCCCCGCCAGAAGCCCCCGCCGTCCGATGTACGTCATGTGACGACTCCGTTCCTTTCCGTGACATTTCCCTGCGGGTGACAGCATGCCCGCCCCGGCGCCCCGGCACGGTCAAGGTCGGGGGTAACGTCGTGGGGCGTGGCGGGCGCCGGAAAGCAGTTACCACTGCGAAGCACGGGGGACCCGCCGACGGATGAGCAGCGAAAGGCACGAAGTGACTGACCTCCCTTCCGACATCACTCGAGTCGGCGTAGTGGGCTGTGGCCAGATGGGCGCGGGCATCGCCGAGGTGTGCGCGCGCAGCGGCCTCGAGGTGAAGGTCGCCGAGACCACCGGCGAGGCCCTGGAGATCGGGCGCACCCGGCTGCACAACTCCCTGACGAAGGCCGCCGAACGCGGCAAGATCAGCGAGGAGGAGCGGGACGCCACCCTGGCCCGCCTCACCTTCACCACCGATCTCGGCGAGTTCGCCGACCGGGACCTCGTCATCGAGGCCGTCGTCGAGAACGAGCAGGTGAAGACGGAGATCTTCCAGGTCCTCGACCAGGTGATCACCCGCCCGGACGCGATCCTCGCCTCCAACACCTCCTCGATCCCGCTGGTCAAGCTGGCCGTCACGACCTCGCGGCCCGACCAGGTCATCGGCATCCACTTCTTCAACCCGGCCCCGGTGCAGCAGCTCGTCGAGCTGATCCCGGCGCTGACCACGAGCGACGAGACCATCAAGCGGGCCGAGGCCCTGGTGGGGAAGGTCCTGGGCAAGCACGCGATCCGCGCCCAGGACCGGTCCGGCTTCGTCGTCAACGCGCTCCTGGTCCCGTACCTGCTGTCGGCCATCCGGATGTTCGAGTCCGGCATCGCCAGCCGCGAGGACATCGACAACGGGATGGAGCTGGGCTGCGCCCACCCGATGGGTCCGCTCAAGCTCTCCGACCTGATCGGCCTGGACACGATCGCCTCGATCGCCGACTCCATGTACGCCGAGTACAAGGAGCCGCTGTACGCCGCTCCCCCGCTGCTCCAGCGGATGGTCGACGCCGGCCGCCTCGGCCGCAAGACCGGCTCGGGCTTCTACCCGTACGGCTGACCCCTGCGCCCTGCGGCCCGCGGCCCGCGCTAGCCGAGCCGCAGATGGTGCAGGAGCAGCAGCCCGGCCGCCATGTTGGCGGCCGGGATCTCGCCGCGCGCGATCATGTCCGGCACCAGTTTGAGCGGCACCCACTCGCGGCGCGAGGACTCGAAATCGTCCTCGGGGTCCCCGATGTACGTCGCGCCGTCCGCCCAGTAGAGGTGGTGGCGCGCGTCGGTCAGCCCGTTGGCCGGCTCGACGGTCATCAGGTGGTGGAGGGGCCCCGGCCGCCAGCCCGACTCCTCCTCCATCTCCCGTGCCGCGGCGTCCGCGATGTCCTCGCCGTCCTCGACCACGCCCGCGGGCAGCTCCCAGCCCCAGCTGTCGGTGATGAACCGGTGCCGCCACAGCAGCAGCACCTCGTTGGCCTCGTTGACGGCCGTGGCGACGGCGACCGGCCGCAGCCGGATCACGAAGTGGTCCAGGTGTCGGCCGTCGGGAAGCTCCACATCGGCGAGGTTCACGTCGAACCAGCGGTTCTTGTACACGGTCTGCTCACTCAGGTTCGTCCACTGCACGGTTGTGCCACCTTCCGTTCGAGTAGGTGGCAACATGGCAGCAGTTCACGCCGTCACAGGGGAACGCGCAGCGCCCCGTCGATCAGCTGCGCGGTCTCCTCCGCGCCGGAACATCCGCTGGTCAGCAGCTGTTCGCGGACCGCCCGAAGCCGGTCCCGCAGCCGCAGCGACTCCATCCCCTTGGCCCGCTCGGCCATCTCCGCGGCGGCCGCCACCGCCCGGTCCGCCTCGCCCTGGCGCAGCTGGATCTCGCACAGCATCGCCAGCCGGTGGACCCGCCCCCGGTCGTGCGCGGGCGTCCCGACGGCCGCGGTCGCCTGCTCGTGGGCGGCGTCGAGGTCGCCGAGGCTGAGCAGCGCCTCGGCCACCTGTACGTTGACCAGCCCGGGCTGGACGTACCCCGTCTCGTCCGGCTCCGTGCCGGGCCGGATCCGCTCGGCGGCCGCCTCGGCGTGCCGGATGCAGCCCAATGCGGCCGCGGTGTCGCCGAGTTGGGCGTACGCCTTGGCCTGCATGGCGTACAGGTCGGCGGTCAGGGCCGGGGTGGTGTGCCGGCCGGCGGCGCGCAGCGCGGCCTCGGCGAAGGCGACGGCCTGGCGGAACTCCCGCAGGTGCAGCGACTGGTTGACGATCAGAGCGATGACGTAGGCGCCCAGCCCCCGGTCCCCGCTCGCCTTCGCGAGCCGCAGCGCCTGGTGGAAGTACCGCTGGGCGAGCCCGTGGGCGTCCGAGTCGTACGCGCAGATCCCGGCCACCGCCACGAGCGACCCGGTGGCCCGGTGCAGCTGACGGCCGAGCCCGTCGGGGTAGCTCCCGCGCAGCATGGGCGCGGTCTCGCTGCCGAGGAAGCGGACGATCCGGGCCCGGGTGGCCACGCCGCCGGCCCGGCGGTACATCAGCTCGTAGTGCGCGCGGGCGGCCCGCAGGATCTCGATGTGCTCCGGCCCGATCCGGTTCGGCCCGTCGCGGGAGACGTCTGCGTCCTCGGGCGGGTTCTCCCACTCCCAGACCGGGATCACGGCGGGCGTCCCGGTGACGGCCTCGGCGGTGAGCAGCTGGAACCGGCCCTGCTCGTCGGAACGCCACAGGGCGGCGGCCCGGTCGACGAAGCCGCTGAGCGGGGAGCCGTGCGCGGACACGGGCTGGCCTGGCACGCCGAACCCGACGTCGTCCAGCGACACCGGGCGCCGGAGCCGGCCTCCGAGCACCTCGCAGATCAGGTCGGGCACCTGGCCGCGCGGCCGCTGCCCCTTCAACCACCGGGTGACGGCGGTGTGTTCGTAGCGCAGGGCCAGTCCGCGGGACCGGCCTGCCTGGTTGACGTGCGCCGCGAGTCCGGCGTGGGACATGCCCGCCTCGGCGAGGAGGGCGTCGAGCAGGGCATTGGGCTGCATGGGCCCCTCCAAGGGCTCTTCGGTCTCAGGCTAGTGGGTGCGCGGTTCACACGGGGTGTGAACCTGGTACGCGCATAAATGCGATACGCACCCTGCCGCAACGAGCCCTGGGAGCGGTTCACTTAAGAGCCTCGCCAAAGAGGCAGCCCGGGTCGTCGGCTCCCCCTCGTACAGTGCGACGACCCGCACCGCGCCGCCCGCTCTGCTGTCTGCCCGACACTCCATGGCAGGCGGGCGGCGCGCTCCGGCTCCGCCGGCGCCCGGTTGGTCGCCGGGCCCCGGCAGGGGGCCGCGGAACGCGCGCCGGGCCCTCCCACCGGGCCCGGTGTGCGGTTCCCTCCGGCTCAGCAGCTGCCGTCGCCGCACAGCACCAGCAGGGCGACGTCGACGGTGGGTTGCCCGCCGGTGTGGTGCAGCAGTGCGGCGTGCACGCCCGCGACCAGCCGCGCGGGCGTGTTCGCGGGTTGCTCTGCGAGCACCTGCGCAGGGGGAAGAAGCGCCCTGCGGGCTCCCTTGCGTCCTCGGCGCCGTCGGTGTGCAGGAACGGCACGTCGCCGGGCCACAGTTGCCCGCAGCCGGCTCCGGCCGGCTCCTGCGAGCGCCGCAGCTCCGCCATCAGCCCCCGCCGGACAGCCGACGAGGCTGGTGCCCAGCCGCTCGGGGGCGGACGGCTCCCAGGACACCGCGGCGCCGTCCCATGCGAGGACGGACACCCGACGCACCTGGGGCATCTGCGCGCGCGTGATCATCGTTCCGGCCTCCCCTCGGCCGCAACGGTCCTGTCGACCGCCCGCACCCGCGGACACGGCCACCGGCGTTCTCACCCGAATGAGTGAGGGGCGCACCCGGACCACCGGATACGCCCCTCATGCATCGAGCCACGCAGCGGTTACGCGCCGCGCAGCACCGCGCCCGTGCGCTCGGCGGCCAGCGCCACCGCCGCGTCGCGGGCGGCCGTGGACTCCTCGGCCGTCAGCGTGCGGTCGGCCGCGCGGAAGCGCAGCGCGTACGCCAGGGACTTCTTGCCCCCGCCGACCTGTTCACCGGTGAACACGTCGAACAGCCGCAGGGACTCCAGCAGTTCGCCGGCGCCCTTGCGCAGCGCGGCCTCGACCGAGGCGGCCGGGACCGACGCGTCCACGATCAGCGCGACGTCCTGGGTCGCCACCGGGAAGGTGGAGATCCGGGGCGCCTGCACGGCGCCGCCCCCGGCCGCCGCGAGGCGGTCCAGGTCGAGCTCCATGGCGCTGGTGCGGGCCGGCAGGCCCATGGCCTTGACGACGCGCGGGTGCAGCTCGCCGGCGTGGCCGATGACCGTCTCCACCCCGTCCAGGGTGACGAGCAGCTCGGCGCACCGGCCCGGGTGCCACGGCCCGTACTGGCCCTGGCGCACGACGAGCTCGGTGCCGGCCTCGACGGCCAGCGAGCGCGCGGCCTGCACCGCGTCCGCCCAGTCGGCCGGGCGGCCCTTGCCCCACCAGCCGGCCTGCTCGCGCGCACCGGCCAGCACGACCGCGGCGTACCGCGGCTGGGCCGGCAGGGCGGCGTTCAGCGTGGCGATCTCCTCGGCCGTGGGACGCCGGTCGACGGGCAGCCGTACGGCGACACCGGGCTGCGGGCCGGCCCGGAAGACCGAGCCCGTCTCGAAGAGGGCGAGGTCGTGGCTGCCCCGGCTGTCGTTGCGGCGCAGTGCGCCCAGCAGGCCCGGCAGCAGCGTGGTGCGCAGCGCCGGCTCCTCGTCGGAGATCGGGTTGACCAGCTTGACGACCTGGCGGGCGGCGTCGTGCGCGGGCAGCTGGAGCTGGTCGAAGACGCCCTCGCCCACGAACGGGTAGCTGAGCGCCTCGACGTAGCCCGCACCGGCCAGCGCGCGGCCGACCCGGCGGTGCAGCTGCTGCCGGGCGGTCAGACCGCGGCCGGAAGGCAGCTGCGGCAGGGTCGACGGGAGGTTCCCGTAGCCCTCGAGCCGGATGACCTCTTCGGCGAGGTCGTTGGGCTCGGCGAGGTCGGGGCGCCACGACGGAACGGTCACGACGAGCTCGTCCTGGCCGTAGACGTCGCAGCCGACCTCCTGGAGGCGGCGCACGACGGTCTCGCGGCCGTAGTCCATGCCCGCGACCCGGTCCGGGTGGTCCGCGCGCATCGCGATGGTGCGCGGGGCGCCCGGGGCGGTGAGCTCGGTGACGCCGGCCTCGGCGGTGCCGCCCGCGAGCAGCACGAGCAGGTCGACGGTCCGCTGCGCGGCCGCGGAGGCCGCCTGCGGGTCGACGCCGCGCTCGAAGCGCTTGGAGGCCTCGGAGGCGAGCTTGTGGCGGCGGGCGCTGCGCGAGATCGTCAGGGCGTCGAAGTGCGCCGCCTCGATGACGACGTCCGTGGTGCCCGACACCGCGCCGGTCTCGGGGTCGGTCACGGAGTCGGCGATCTCGGTGTCGGCGCCGCCCATGACGCCGGCCAGGCCGATCGGCCCGCTGTTGTCGGTGATCACCAGGTCCTCGGAGTCGAGCGTGCGCTTGACCCCGTCGAGGGTGGTGAACTTCTCGCCCTGCTCGGCCCGGCGGACGCCGATGGCGCCGTCCAGGCGGGAGCGGTCGTAGGCGTGCAGCGGCTGGCCGAGTTCGAGCATCACGTAGTTGGTGACGTCGACGGCGAGCGAGATCGGGCGCATGCCGGCCTTCTGCAGGCGCCGTGTGAGCCAGATCGGGGACTTCGCCTCGGGGTCGAGGCCGGTCACCGTACGGGCGGTGAAGCGGTCGCAGCCGGCCGGGTCGTCGATCTTGACCAGGTAGCCGTACGAGTTCGGCGCGGGCACGTCGAGCAGCGCCGGGTCGCGCAGCGGCAGGCCGTACGCGGTGGCCGTCTCGCGGGCCACGCCGCGCATCGACAGGCAGTAGCCGCGGTCCGGGGTGACGGCGATGTCGAGGACCTCGTCGACGAGCTGCAGGAGCTCGATCGCGTCGGTGCCGACCTCGTGCTCCGGGGGGAGCACGATGATGCCGTGGGTGCCGTCGTCGCCCATGCCCAGCTCGTCGCCCGAGCAGATCATGCCGTGCGAGGTCCGGCCGTACGTCTTGCGCGAGGCGATCGCGAAGTCGCCGGGCAGGACGGCGCCGGGCAGGACCACGACGACCTTGTCGCCGACGGAGAAGTTCCGGGCGCCGCAGACGATCTCCTGCGGCTCGCCGGTGCCGTTGGCCTGGCCGACGTCGACCGTGCAGAAACGGATCGGCTTGCGGAAGCCCTCGAGCTCCTCGATGGTCAGCACCTGGCCGACGACGAGGGGGCCCTGGAGGCCGGCGCCGAGCTGCTCGACCCTCTCGACCTCGAGGCCGGCGTCTACGAGCTTGGCCTGTACGTCACGACCGGTCGTGCCCGCAGGCAGGTCGACGTATTCCCGCAGCCAAGAAAGCGGGACCCGCATCAGATCTCCATCCCGAACGGCCGGGTGAACCGGACGTCACCCTCGACCATGTCTCGCATGTCTTCGACGTTGTGGCGGAACATCAGCATCCGCTCGATGCCGAACCCGAAGGCGAACCCGCTGTACTTCTCGGGGTCCACACCGCAGGCGATGAGCACCTTGGGGTTGACCATTCCGCAGCCGCCGAGCTCGATCCAGCCCTCGCTGGAGCAGGTGCGGCACGGGCGGTCGGGGTTGCCCACCGACTCGCCGCGGCACACGTAGCACTGCATGTCCATCTCGGCGGACGGCTCGGTGAACGGGAAGAAGTTCGGGCGCAGCCGGGTGGTCATGTCCTTGCCGAAGAGCGCCTGGACCATGTGGTCCAGGGTGCCCTTGAGGTCGGCCATGGTCAGGCCCTCGTCGACGGCGAGCAGCTCGACCTGGTGGAAGACCGGGGTGTGCGTCGCGTCGAGCTCGTCGGTGCGGAACACCCGGCCCGGGCACACCACGTACACGGGCGGTTCCCGGTCGAGCAGCGAGCGCGCCTGCACCGGGGAGGTGTGGGTGCGCAGCACGACGCCGGACTCGTCGCCCTCGGTGCCCTCGGGCCCCTGGACGAAGAAGGTGTCCTGCATCTGGCGCGCCGGGTGGTCGGGCGTGAAGTTGAGGGCGTCGAAGTTGAACCACTCCGCCTCGACCTCGGGGCCCTCGGCCACCTCGTAGCCCATGGCCGTGAAGATGTCCGCGATGCGGTCCATCAGCGTGGTCAGGGGGTGCCGGGCGCCGGCCTGGACGCGGTCGTACGGCAGGGTGACGTCCACGGCCTCCTCGACCAGCACCCGCTCGTCGCGCTCCGCCTCGAGCTCGACCGTGCGGGCCCCGAAGGCCTTGTTCACGGCGCCGCGGGCCTGGCCCACGCGCTTGCCCGCCTCGGCCTTGGCCTGCGGCGGCAGGGCGCCGATCTCGCGGTTGGCGAGCGCCAGGGGCGAGCGGTCGCCCATGTGCGCGGTCTTCGCCTCACGCAGCGCGTCGAGGTCGCCGGCGGACGCGAAGGCGGCGAGCGCCTCGTCCCGCATGCGCTCGATCTCTTCCGGTTTCAGTGCCTCGACCTCGACAGGGTCGTACGACTTGTTCGGTGCCGACATCTCTTCCCGTACTTCCGATGGCTGGCTGGTGGAGCCCCGCGCGATCTGCTCGACAGTTCGATCGACCGATTCGGACATGGGCCCAAAGGTGCCAAAGGACGAGTCTAAAGGTCGCTGGGGGTGAAGGAGCCCGTGGGCCGCCTGGCGAGACGCTCCGCAGGGTTACTGCGTGAGGTAGGCCGGCGCCCCCACGGGCAGGATAAATCGGAACTCGGCGCCGCCGCCGGGGCCGCGGCCGACCGTGATGGTGCCGCCGTGCGCCTCCACGATGCCCTTGACGATGTACAGGCCCAGGCCGGTGCCGCCGCGCTTGCTCCCCCGCCAGAAGCGGGTGAAGACGCGGCCCATCGACTCCTCGGGGATCCCGGGGCCCTCGTCGGTCACGGTGACGGCGGTTCCCTTCTCGGTCTTGCCCGCAGCGTTCGTCATGCTGGTCGGCGATACGTCGATGGTGACCGTTCCCTCGCCGTGCCGCACCGCATTTTCGAGGAGGTTGCCGAGGATCTGGTCGATCTTGTCCGGATCGGCCCACAGATCGGGGAGCGAGCGGCTGACCCGTACGAGGAACCGGTCGGGTGCCTGGCCGTTCGCGGTGAGCGCCTGGACGTGGCGGCCCACGGCGGTGGCGATGTCCACCGGCTGGCGGCGCACCTCCAGGCGGCCCGAGTCGATGCGGGAGATGTCGAGGAGCTCGGCGATCAGCCGGGTGACCCGGTTGGCGTCGGCGTCGACGGTCTCCAGCATCAGGCGCTTCTGGTCGTCGGTGAACCGCTCCCACTTGGCGAGCAGGGTCGCGGTGAACCCCTTGACGGAGGTCAGCGGCGAGCGCAGCTCGTGCGCGACGGTGGCGATCAGCTCGGCGTGGCTGCGCTCGGTGCGGCGGCGGGCCTCGGTGCCGCGCAGGGTGACGACGAGGCGGCACACGGGCCCGGTGGGGTGGGTGCGCACGTACCGGGCGGAGACGAGCACCTCGCGGCCGCCGGGGAGCAGGAGGTTGCGCTCGGGCTGGCCGCGCCGGGTGGCGAGGCCCCCGTACGGGTCGGTCAGTTTCCACCAGCGGCGGCCGTCGAGGTCCTCCAGCGGCAGCGCCCGGTCGATGCGTGCGCCGAGCGCCTCGTCGGCGGCCAGCGCCGTGATCCGGGCGGCGGCGGAGTTGAAGCAGATCACCCGGCCGGTGTCGTCGGCGACGACGAGCCCGTCGGGCAGGTCGTCGGGGTCGACGCCGATCCCGGCGAACTCGCAGGGGTCGCCGGGTCCGGGTGCGGCTGCGGCCGGTCCGGCGCGGCCGGTGGCCTGCGGGGGCACGGCCGCCAGGGACGGCGTCCCGGACGCCTTGACGGCCCCGGGCGAGCTGTTCGTACCGACGGTCATGTCCCCGTACCCCACATCTCCGAGTAGCGCAGTGGGCCCCCGGGCCGCCACATTACTAGCTGGGGGTCACGGAGCGGCACCCTCCGGGAGCCCGCTGTGCACGCGCGGACGCGTAGAGGCACACCGCGGCGGCCGTGGCGAGGTTCAGGCTCTCGGCCTTGCCGTGGATCGGGACGCGTACGACGGCGTCCGCCAGCGCCCGGGTCTCCTCCGGCAGGCCCCACGCCTCGTTGCCGAAGACCCAGGCCGAGGGGCCGCCCATGGTGCCTGCGTCGAGCTCGGCGTCCAGGTCGTCCTCGCCGGCCCCGTCGGCGGCGAGGATCCGCACGCCGGCCGCCCGGAGCCCCTCGACGGCCTGCTCCACGGGGACTCCGACCGCCACCGGCAGGTGGAACAGGGAGCCCACGGAGGCCCGTACGGACTTCGGGTTGTACAGGTCCACGGAGGCGTCGGTCAGCACGACCGCGTCCGCTCCGGCGGCGTCCGCGCAGCGCAGCACCGTGCCGGCGTTCCCGGGATCGCGGACGTGGGCGAGGACGGCGACGAGCTTCGGCCCGGCCTCGAGGATGTCCTCGAACGGCGAGTCGAGGAAGTGGCAGACGCCGACGAGCCCCTGCGGGGTGACGGTCTGCGAGACCTCGGCGAGCACCTCGTCGGAGGCGTAGTGGACGCGCGCGCCGGCGGCCAGCGCGGCGTCGATGATCTCGGCGTAGCGCTCGGCGGCCTCGACGGTCGCGAACAGCTCGATCAGGGTCGACGCGCCGCCCGCGCCCCGGTGCTCGACGGCCTCGCGGACGGCCTGCGGGCCCTCGGCGATGAACCGGCGCTCCTTGGTGCGGAAGTTGCGGCGCGCCAGTCGCCTGGCGGCGGCCACCCGCGGGGACCGGGGGGAGATCAGCTCGGCGGGGGCGGGGGTACCCATGGCGGTCGGCTCGCTTCCGTACGTACTGCGGGTCGAAACAGGTGGATCGGCTACAACGCACCGGACCCGCAGGCACGGGGCCTGCGGGTCCGGGCTGAAGCCTGTGAAGGGCTCGCTGCGCGCGTGGTGCTTAGGCGGCGGCGGGGGCCTTCGGGGCGTTCACGTCGGCCGGAAGCGCCTTCTGCGCAACCTCGACGAGCGCGGCGAAAGCGTTGGCGTCGTTGACGGCCAGCTCCGCGAGGATCTTGCGGTCCACCTCGATGTTGGCGGCCTTCAGACCCTGGATGAGGCGGTTGTACGTCATGCCGTTCTGGCGGGCAGCGGCGTTGATGCGCTGGATCCACAGCTGACGGAAGTCGCCCTTGCGCTTCTTGCGGTCGTTGAAGTTGTAGACCAGCGAGTGGGTGACCTGCTCCTTGGCCTTGCGGTACAGGCGCGAACGCTGACCGCGGTAGCCAGAGGCCGCCTCGAGGATCGCCCGGCGCTTCTTGTGGGCGTTTACTGCCCGCTTGACGCGTGCCACTTTTTAACTCCTTGTAGCGGGGCCGTGGGTGTCTTCACACGGCCCGAATTCGATGGGGTCCCGGTCTTGACGCCGTCCGCTCCCGGGAGGGGGAGCGGCGAACGTCACTTGCCGAGAAGCTTCTTGATCTTCGCGGCGTCGCCGGGGGCCATCTCCGCGGTGCCGGTGAGGCGGCGGGTCAGACGGGACGACTTGTGCTCGAGCAGGTGGCGCTTACCGGCACGCTCACGGAGCACCTTGCCGGAGCCGGTGATCTTGAAGCGCTTCTTGGTACCGCTGTGCGTCTTGTTCTTCGGCATAGCGCCGTTATCTCCTCGTCGGTGGCGCCCCCGCCGGTCCGATGGGGGACCGGCGCCCGGGAGCGTCATGTTGTGTCGGTGATCCGAGACAGGCTGCCTCGGAATCAGGCCTCGGCCGGTGCCTCGGGAGAGGCATCCTCGGTGACCTCGGCAGAGGCGACCTCGGTGCCTTCCTCGACGGGGGCTTCCTCGGAAGGAGCCTCGTCGGCGGCGACACCCTGGCGCTCGGCCTTACGGGCGGCCTGCGCCTCGCGGGCTTCGGCCATCGCCTCGGTCTTCTTCTTGTGCGGACCGAGGACCATGATCATGTTGCGGCCGTCCTGCTTCGGGTTCGACTCGATGAACCCGAGGTCCTCGACGTCCGAAGCGAGGCGCTGCAGCAGTCGGTAGCCGAGTTCCGGCCGGGACTGCTCGCGACCACGGAACATGATCGTGATCTTGACCTTGTCGCCCTGCTTGAGGAACCGAACGACGTGACCCTTCTTGGTGTCATAGTCGTGCGGGTCGATCTTCGGCCGGAGCTTCATTTCCTTGATGACCGTGTGCGCCTGGTTCTTGCGCGCCTCACGGGCCTTCATGGCCGACTCGTACTTGAACTTGCCGTAGTCCATGAGCTTGCAGACCGGCGGGCGTGCAGACGCCGCGACCTCGACCAGGTCCAGGTCGTACTCCTGCGCGAGCTCAAGCGCCTTCGCAAGCGGGACGATGCCCACCTGTTCGCCGCTGGGACCGACGAGTCGCACCTCAGGGACACGAATCCGATCGTTGATGCGGGGCTCGGTGCTGATGGATCCTCCTCGGTAGCACCACACGGCTGCCTGGCAGACAGCCGCTGACGTCTAATGTCGTCAGACCAACCGCGGCGGAGAACAAAAAATGCCCCGCCGGGCACAGGCAGGGGCTCCAATACAACCGGAGCACCGCCGCGTGCGATCGCGGGGCGCAGACTCGGGCAGCTTTCCATCGTCCGTACGGAACGATGGATGCCGCCTGACCGGTGACCCGCCGCCCCGGAGGGTGGTCGGGTGGGAGAGCGGAGCCTCCACTTGTGGGCCGGGGACATGTGTCTCCGGCCGGTCGTCAGCTCAATATAGCATTCCGCGCCGGGTCCGCTCACCCGGAGGCCGCCCGCGCGGTGTCCCCCGGGTGTCCGCCCGGGGCCAGGTCGGCGGGCCGCGCGTCCCGGCTTATCGTGTAAGGCATGACTGACGCGACCCCCGCCCCCGCCACCGAGGCCGGCAACACGCCGGACGCTCCCGACTACGACGCCATGACCCGCGACATCGCGGACGTGCCCGCGGTCGAGGTGATCACCACGGTGGCCGTGCACCTGCTGAGCGCCGCGGCGGTCAACCTGGGCCTGGACAAGCCGGACTCCGAGCACAAGGACCTCGACGAGGCCCGCAAGCTGATCACCGCCCTGGCCGGCCTGGTCACGGCGAGCGCCACCGAGATCAGCTCCTTCCACGCGGCTCCGCTGCGCGACGGCCTGAAGTCGCTGCAGCTCGCCTTCCGCGAGGCCTCGATCGTGCCGGACGAGCCGGGCCAGGGTCCGGGCGAGAAGTTCACGGGCCCGGTCTTCGGCTGAGCCGCCCGGATGTGTGGGAAGGGCCGGGGCGATGCCCCGGCCCTTCTCGTATTCGGTCTCTTTTACTGCGGTGCTCAGCGGGTGAAGAGCGGCTCGCCGGGCGGGGCCGGGGCCTCCTGCGGGAGCAGGGCCAGGTCCAGCCCGCGCACCAGGCGGGCCCGCAGGGTCTCGTCGGCGGCCAGGGCCTCGGCGACCCGGCGGGCCGCGGCGTGGGCCTGCGCACCGGGGGCCAGGACGATCGCCAGGGTCCCGTCCGTGTCCGGCCCGCCCGGACCCAGGTGAGCGCGGAGTACCGCCTGCTCGGCGGCGACGGCGGCCCGTACGGCCTCCCGCACCGCGGGGTCGGCCAGCGGGCCGGCGTCGGTGCGGCCCTCGGCCAGCGCGAGCAGCGCGGAACCGGTGAGCTGGTAGGTGACGGGGCCGGCCAGGTCCAGGACCACGGTGTCGGCCTTCTCGTGCGCGGCGGCCGCCAGCGCCTGGTGCAGCGGGACGGCCACCGGCCGGGCCGCCGGGTCCCAGAGCGCCAGCGAGGCGGTCGAGGTGAACGCGGGCAGCGCCCGCCGGTCCCCCGCCCGCAGGGTCGGGACGGCCATGTCGCTGGTCTTCTCGCGCTTGAGCCCGCTCTCCGGGTCGGTCTCCACCTCGCCGAGCACGGCGACGACCGGGACCAGCAGACGGGCGCCCTTGAGGGCGGCCAGCACCTCCGGCTCCTTCGCCCGGTCCGCGGCCCAGGCGGCCAGGGCCGCTCTCAGCCGGGGGTCGGCGGAGCCGTCGTCGTCGGAGAAGCCGGGGTCGGGAATGCTTTTGTTCGCCACAGTTACCCGACCCTATCCCGATCCCGCCGCGGGCCCCGCGGGCGCCGGGCCAGTACGGCGGCCAGGACGAGCAGCGCCAGCCCGGCGGCCGCAGCGGCCCGGGCACCGACGCCGGCACCGCGCTCGGGCGCGCGGGCCGGCCCGGGGCCGGAACCGAAGTACGGCTGCCCGGCCGCGACGGGCGCCGGGACCGGCGGCTCGCCGCGCACGGTGTCGGCGAGCTGGAGGGCGGCGACCGGGTCGGCCAGCCCGTGGCCGCGGGAGTCGTCCCGGCCGCCGGGCGGGGCGTCGGAGGCGGTGTCCTCGAGGAGCTTCTTGATCTGGGCCGGGGACAGGTCCGGGTGCGCGGCCCTGACGAGGGCCACGACGCCGGAGACGAAGGCAGCGGCGGCGCTGGTGCCCCAGCCCTCGTAGTAGGAGCGGTCGGGGTCGGCGATGACGACGTCGACGCCGGGCGCGCTGACGGTGGCGTACCAGTTGCGGGTGGAGAAGGCGGCCTTCTTCCCGCCGCGGTCGACGGCGGTGACGGCGATGACCCCGGGGTACGCGGCCGGGTAGGAGACGTGGTCGCCCTGGCGGCCGGCGTTGCCCGCCGAGGCGACGACGACCACGCCCTTGGCGAGGGCGTACTGGACGGCCTCGTCCTCGGCGGCCTCGTGGTGGGCGGAGTCGCTGTCGTCGCCGAGGGAGAGGTTGATCACGTGCGCGCCGTGGTCGGCGGCCCAGCGGATGCCCTCGGCGAGGGCGCCGCCCTTGTTCTCGCGGGCCTTGGCCCGGCCGGGGTCGCCCTCTTCGAGGATCACGCGGATCGGGAGGATCTTCGCCTGCGGGGCGATGCCGAGGACGCCCTGGCGGCGGTTGGCTCCGTGGCCGTGCCCGGCGATGATCCCGGCCATGGCGGTGCCGTGCCGGGCCCATGCGCGCTCGCCGCGGCCGGCGCCCATGCCGACCAGGTCGGCGCCGTCGAGGACCTGGCCGGCCAGGTCGGGATGGGTGGCGTCGACCCCGGTGTCGAGGACGGCGACGGTGACCCCGTTGCCCCGGGTGGTGCCCCAGGCCTCCTCGGCGCGCAGGGCCGTGAGGCCCCACTGGCGGTCGCGGATGGCATCGGCGGCCGCCGGGGGCGCGGTGGCGCCGACGAGGAGGGCGCCGAGCACGAGGGCGGCGGTGGCCCTCGGCCGGCTCATCGGCCGGTCCCGGGCGGGGCGGGCGGCGCGGCGAGGGTGCGAACGGCCCGCTCCATCCGGTCGGCGACGGCCTTGGCCTCGTGGCCGAGGCCGGCCTGGGCGACGGCTCCGGTGGCGTCCTTGCGCATCGCGTCCTCGGCGGGGCGGGGGGCGTCCAGGGTACGGCCGTCGGTGAACGCGGAGACGGTGTAGACGACGACGGGGGCCTCCGACGGCACGGACGCGGTCCATGCGGCCCGCTGGCTGTCGGCGAAGCCGTAGCCGGGCGGGGCGGGAAGGCGTCCCCGAAGGGCCGCCATGGCCGGGGCGTCGGCGGGGGTGAAGACCATGCCGACGGTGACGAGGGAACTGCGGGTGGCGTCGGTGTAGGTGGCCCGAAGGACCCGGGTGCAGCCGGTGGCGGCGAGGGCCGCCTGCCAGTCGGGGGCGAGCGCGGGCCCGCAGTCGGCGTCGGGTGCGAGCGCCACCCGGGTCCACGTACGGTCGGCTCCGCCGGGGCCGCTCTCCGCTCCGTCGAGGACGGGCGGGAACAGGGTGTCCACGGGGGTTGCGCGCCAGAGCGAGGCGGCGTTGCGGTAGGCGGCGTCGGCGGCCAAGGGCCGGTGGGCGGCGCGCTGTTCGACCCAGCCGCTGATGCCGGCCCCGCCGACGAGCCCCACGCCCACCAGGGCGCACACCACGGCGGCGACGCCCCGCGCGGACCGGCGGCGGCCGGGGCCGGTTTCGGCCGCGGGCTCGGACAGGACCGCGGTCTGCGGTGTGGACGCACTCATCCGACGGCTCCGCCCCCCGTTCCGTACGGCTGCCTCCGCGTACTCTACGCGGCCCCGCCCCTCCGACCCCCGGTCCCCGTCCCGAGGGCGCCCCGCCCCAGCCCCGGGGCCCCAGCCCGGCTGCACCCTCACCGCGCCGACCGATTCCGGCTCCGCCGGCCGGGTACGGCCCCGCCGGCGTTCGGGGTGCGGGTCCGGGCGGCGCCGCTGCGGGGCCGCCCGTTCCCGAACCCGGCGCCCCGAACGCCGGCGCGGTCAGGCAGGGACCGCCGGAGCGAGGGTGGCGGCTTCGATCAGGGCGGACATCACGCGGGTGTCCTTGTCGCGTTCCGGGTGCCACTGGACGCCGAGGACCCAGTGCCCGGGGCCGGGGAGTTCGATGGCCTCCACCGTGCCGTCGACCGCGTGCGCCGAGGCGATCAGGCCGCGGCCCAGGCGGTCGACGGCCTGGTGGTGGTAGGTCGGGACCTCCGCCTCCTCCGGGACCAGCGCCGCGTACCGCGTGTCGGGGACCGGGCGGACCGGGTGCCAGGACATGACGCCCGGAGCCTCCGCATGGCCGTCGATGTGCTGGACCAGCGTGCCGCCCAGGGCCACGTTCAGCGCCTGCATGCCCCGGCAGATGCCCAGCACCGGCAGGCCCGCCGCCAAGGCCGCCTCGATCAGGGCGAGTTCCCACTCGTCCCGCTGCGTCGCGGGCGCCCCCGTACGCGGGTGGCGTTCGGCCCCGTAGCGGACCGGGTCCACATCGGGGCCGCCCGCGACGACCAGGCCGTCCAGCCGGCTCAGCACCTCCGCCGCCGATCCGGGCTCGTCCGGCGGGAGCAGCACGGCCGCGCCGCCCGCCGCCTGGACGAGTTCGTAGTACCCGGTGGGTACGAGGGACGTCGGGACGTCCCACACCCCGTAGCGGGTGGATTCCTCCACGTAGGTCGTGATGCCGATGAGAGGCCTGGGCACTGTTGCTCCCTCCAAGGGACGGTGGACGAAGGTCAGTCTCGGGTGAGTTCGGCCTCGGCCTCCGCCAGCGCCGCGAACTCCTCCTCCGGCGCGGAGGCCACCAGGTGGTGGCGACTGTAGAGGGCGAAGTAGGCGAGGGCGACGGCGTACACACCCAGGGCGATGAACGCCGCGTCCTTGTCCACCAGGAAGGTGGCGACGAGCGCCGACAGGGCGAGGACGAAGGCCACCGAGGAGGTCGCGATGCCGCCCGGCGTGCGGTAGGGGCGCTCAAGGCCCGGCTCCCGCTTGCGGAGCACGATGTGGGAGAGGGCCATCAGCGCGTACGAGATGGTCGCGCCGAACACCGCGATGTTGAGCATGCGCGGGCCGTTCCCGGTGGCCGCGGCGAGCGCGAAGCCGATCGCGCCGGGGATGAGCAGGCCCAGGTACGGGGCCTTGCGCTTCGAGGTGAGGGATAGGAAGCGCGGCAGGTAGCCGGCGCGGGAGAGGGCGAACAGCTGGCGCGAGCCGGCGTAGATGAGGGAGAAGAACGAGGCGACGAGCCCGGCCAGGCCCGCGTAGTTGACGAAGGTCTTCAGCCAGGACAGGCCCGGGTTGCCTTCGAGGGCGACGACCAGGGGGTTCCCGGCGTCCTTGATGGCGTCGGCGCCGCGCGCTCCGGTCGAGGCGAGGAAGGTGACCAGCGCGAGCAGGACGAGGATGCCCATGGAGATCGACAGGGCCCGCGGCATGGAGCGGACCGGGTCCTTGGCCTCCTCGGCGGCCAGCGGTACGCCCTCGACGCCGAGGAAGAACCACATGCCGAAGGGGAACGCGGCCCAGATGCCGAGGACGCCCAGCGGCAGCCACGAGCCGGAGCCGGCGGCGGTGGTGTCCACGGCGATGTTGTCGAGGTTCGAGGGGTCGAACTCGGTGAAGGCGCCCAGCGCGAAGACGATCAGGGCGAGGACGGCGATCGCGGTGACGACGAGGGAGAAGCGCAGCGCCTCGCCGACGCCCCACAGGTGGATGCCGATGAAGATCGCGAAGCAGGCGAGGTAGACCGGCCAGCCCGAGGTGAGGCCGAAGAGGTTGAGGGATTCGACGTAGTCGCCGATGAAGATCGCGATGGCGGCAGGGGCCAGGATGTACTCGATGAGGATCGCGGTGCCGGTGAGGAAGCCGCCCCAGGTGCCGAGCGCCCGGCGGGCGAAGCCGTAGCCGCCGCCGGCCGTCGGCAGGATCGCGGACAGTTCCGCGAGCGAGAAGACGAGGCAGGCGTACATCGCGCCCATCAGGGCGGTGGCGATGGCGAGCCCGCCGAAGCCGCCCTGGGCGAGGCCGACGTTCCAGCCGGAGAAGTCGCCGGAGACGACGTACGCGACGCCGAGGCCGGTCAGCAGCAGCCAGCCGGCACTTCCGCGGCGCAGCGTACGGCGTTCCAGGTAACCGTCGCCGCCCTCGGGGGACGTGGTGGGTTCGGGTACGGCTGCGAGCCGTGCCTCGGTGTCGTCGGCCATGTGCGCTCCTGCCTAGGGCAATGGTTGTGGGGCGTACCTTTGCCGCAGCGGAGTGGAGAGCGCAAGACCCCTGCGTTAAACAAGGGTTACGAAAGCCTCACGAGCCACGCCCGCACCTGACTTCGACGACACCCCCTAGGCCAGAAACCCCCGCAGCAGCGCGGCCGTTCCGCAGCAGTGCTCGCGCATCACCTCGCGCGCCGCGTCCGCGTTGCGCTCCAGCACCGCCTCAACGAGCGCGGAGTGCTGCTGCTGCGAGTGCTCCAGGTTGCGCACCAGCAGCGGGATGCAGTCGAGCAGGTCGTTCACGGTGGCCCGGACGGCGGCGTACTGGGCCGTGAGGGTGGCGGATCCGGCGAGCTCGCAGAGGGTGAGGTGGAAGAGGGTGTCCTGGCGGCGGTAGTCGGGCAGCGGTGCGTCGTGGGTGGCGGTCAGCGCGCCGAGCAGCCGCTCGGCGTCCTCGTCGGCCAGCCCCTGGGAGGCGCACAGCCCGGCCGCGCCCACCTCCAGGACCTCGCGGAACCGCAGGACGTCCTCGATGTCCACGCCCACCACGCGCCGGCGCAGCTCGTCCTCGGTGCCGCCGACGGGGGTGTCGGGGCGCGGGAGCACAAACGTTCCGCCGTACCGCCCGCGCCGGGCCTCCACCAGGCCCTGGTCCTGGAGCACCTTCAGCACCTCGCGCAGGGTGACCCGGCTGATCCCCATGCGCTCGGCCAGCTCCCGCTCGGGGGGAAGCCGTTCCCCGCCAGGCACCAGCCCCAGGCGGACCACCTGGAGGATCTGCTCCAGCGCCTCCTCGAAACCGTTGCCCGCCCGCACCTGCCGCAGCACCGGATTCAGCCGCGCGATCGCGCCGCCTTCGCTCGCCGTGTCGGTCATCTCGGCTCCTCCCCTTCCCAAGCAATGGTTCTGTTCAATACCTTAGGCCTCCTCGGCTCACCGAAGGAGAGATTCCAGTGGTAGACCGCAAGCCGCCGCTCGCGCCCGAGGAGCTCCGCGCCCTCGTGGCGAGCGGCGAGATCGACACCGTGGTCCTGGCCTTCCCCGACATGCAGGGGCGGCTCCAGGGCAAGCGGTTCGCCGCACAGTTCTTCCTCGACGAGGTCCTCGCGCACGGCACCGAGGGGTGCAACTACCTCCTCGCCGTCGACACGGACATGAACACCGTCGACGGATACGAGATGTCCTCCTGGGACCGGGGCTACGGCGACTTCGCCATGCACCCCGACCTCGCGACCCTGCGCCGGATCCCCTGGAACCCGGGCAGCGCCTTCCTCCTCGCCGACCTCGCCTGGAACGACGGCTCGCCCGTGGTCGCCGCGCCCCGGCAGATCCTGCGCCGCCAGCTCGAGCGCCTCGCCGGGCACGGGTACACGGCCATGGTCGGCACCGAGCTGGAGTTCATGGTCTTCCAGGACACCTACGAGCAGGCCTGGAACGCCAATTACCGCGGCCTGACCCCCGCCAACCAGTACAACATCGACTACTCCGTCCTCGGGACCGGCCGTATCGAGCCCCTGCTGCGCCGCATCCGCAACGAGATGCAGGCCGCGGGCCTGACCGTCGAGTCCGCGAAGGGCGAGTGCAACCTCGGCCAGCACGAGATCGCCTTCCGCTACGACGAGGCGCTGACCACCTGCGACCAGCACGCCGTCTACAAGACCGGGGCGAAGGAGATCGCCTCCCAGGAGGGTGTCTCGCTCACCTTCATGGCCAAGTTCGACGAGCGCGAGGGCAACTCCTGCCATATCCACCTCTCGCTGGGCGATGCCGACGGGCACAACGCGATGGCCGGTGACGGCCCGGGCGGAATGTCACCGGTGATGCGGCACTTCCTGGCCGGACAGCTGGCCGCGCTGCGCGACTTCTCCCTTCTCTACGCCCCGAACGTCAATTCGTACAAGCGTTTCCGGCCGGGATCCTTCGCGCCGACCGCCGTCGCCTGGGGCGTGGACAACCGGACCTGCGCGCTCCGGGTCGTCGGCCACGGCCGCTCCATGCGCTTCGAGAACCGCCTCCCCGGCGGGGACGTCAACCCGTACCTCGCCGTCGCCGGCCTGGTCGCGGCCGGGCTCTACGGTGTCGAGAACCGCCTCGAGCTGCCGGAGGCCTGCGCGGGCAACGCGTACACCGCCGACTTCGCGCACGTTCCCACCACCCTGCGCGAGGCCGCGGAACTCTGGGAGAACAGCGAGATCGCCAAGGCCGCCTTCGGCCCCGAGGTGGTCGCCCACTACCGCAACATGGCGCGCGTCGAACTGGACGCGTACGACTCCGCGGTCACCGACTGGGAACTGCGCCGCTCCTTCGAGCGCCTGTAGCCACCGCGCGACGCACGCCACGGCGCGCCTCGCACGCCACCGAACCGAGAATCTGTGAGGCACCACGTGTCCGATGTGCTGGCCCCCGACAGTCTGACAGTGTTGAATCCGGCCACCGAGGAAATCGTCGCCATCGTCCCGGCCGCCACACGGGACGATGTCGACACCGCCGTCGCGCGGGCCGCCGCGGCCCAGCGCGGCTGGGCGGCGGCCGCCCCCGCCGACCGGGCCAGGCTGCTGCGCCGCTTCGCCGCTGTCGTCGACGGGCACATCGAGGAACTGGCCCAGCTGGAGGTCCGGGAGGCCGGGCACACCGTCGGCAACGCCCGCTGGGAAGCCGGCAACGTCCGTGACCTGCTCGAATTCGCCGCCGGCGGAGTGGAACGGCTCTCCGGCCGGCAGATCCCCGTCGCCGGCGGCATCGACGTCACCTTCCTCGAACCCCTCGGCGTCATCGGCGTGATCGCCCCGTGGAACTTCCCCATGCCGATCGCCGCCTGGGGCTTGGCCCCGGCCCTGGCGGCGGGCAACGCCGTCCTCCTCAAGCCCGCCGAGACCACCCCGCTCACCGCGCTGCGCCTCGCCGGACTCGCCCTCGAAGCCGGGATCCCCGAACACCTCTTCCAGGTGCTCCCCGGCCGCGGGACGGTCACCGGAGACGCGCTCGTCGAGCACCCGGGCGTCGCGAAGATCGTCTTCACGGGGTCCACCCCGGTCGGCAAGCAGATCATGGCCAAGTGCGCCGGCCGGGTGAAGCGGGTCACCCTCGAACTCGGCGGCAAGAGCCCGAACATCGTCTTCGCCGACGCGGACCTGGAGGCCGCCGCTGCCGCGGCTCCCATGTCCTTCCTCGACAACACCGGCCAGGACTGCTGCGCCCGCACCCGGATCCTGGTCCAGCGCTCCGCCTACGACCGGTTCCTGGAGCTGCTCGCCCCCGGGATCGAGGGCGTCCGCGTCGGTGACCCAGCCGACGAGAAGACCCAGATGGGGCCGCTGATCTCCCGCGTGCAGCTGGACCGCGTACGGTCGTACGTCACCGACGACCTCACCGCGATCCGCGGCACCGCCCCCGAGGGCCCCGGCTTCTGGTACCCGCCGACCCTGGTCACGGACGTCGCTCCCACCGCGCCCGTGGCGGCCGAGGAGGTCTTCGGCCCGGTCGCCGTCGTCCTCCCCTTCGAGGACGAGGAGGACGCCGTACGGCTGGCCAACGCGACCGAGTACGGGCTCTCCGGCTCCCTCTGGACCCGCGACGTCGGCCGCGCGCTGCGCGTCTCGCGCGCCGTCTCCGCCGGCAACCTGTCCGTCAACTCCCACAGCAGTGTCCGCTACTGGACCCCCTTCGGCGGCTACAAGCAGTCCGGACTCGGCCGCGAGCTCGGACCCGACGCCCTCACCGCATTCACCGAGACCAAGAACGTCTTCATCAGCACGGAGGCCTGAGCACACCATGACCACTTCTGACACCGAGATCGTCTGCCGCCGCCTGGTCGGCCGTACCGCCGTCATCACCGGGGCCGGCAGCGGCATCGGCCTCGCCACCGCCCGCCGTCTGGCCTCCGAGGGCGCGCACGTGGTCTGCGCCGACATCGACGAGACGGCCGGCAAGGCCGCCGCCGAGGAGGTGAACGGCCTGTTCGTGAAGGTCGACGTCACCAGCCCGGAGGAGGTCGAGGCCCTCTTCAAGACCGCCTTCGACACCTACGGCTCCGTCGACATCGCCTTCAACAACGCGGGCATCTCGCCCCCGGACGACGACTCGATCCTCACCACCGGTCTCGAGGCCTGGAAGCGGGTCCAGGACGTCAACCTCACCTCCGTGTACCTGTGCTGCAAGGCCGCCCTGCCCTACATGCAGCGCCAGGGCCGCGGCTCGATCATCAACACCGCGTCCTTCGTGGCCATCATGGGCGCCGCGACCTCGCAGATCTCCTACACCGCCTCCAAGGGCGGCGTGCTCGCCATGTCCCGCGAGCTCGGCGTGCAGTTCGCCCGCGAGGGCATCCGCGTCAACGCCCTGTGTCCGGGGCCGGTCAACACCCCTCTGCTGCAGGAGCTGTTCGCCAAGGACCCGGAGCGGGCGGCCCGCCGTCTCGTGCACATCCCGCTGGGCCGGTTCGCCGAGCCCACCGAGATCGCCGCCGCCGTGGCCTTCCTCGCGAGCGACGACTCCTCGTTCATCAACGCCACCGACTTCCTGGTCGACGGCGGCATCTCGGGCGCGTACGTCACGCCGCTGTAGCCGACCCGAGCCGCACCCCCCGGGCAGCCGGGCGTCGCACGACGCCCGGCTGTTCCACGATCCGACGGCCTTCGTACGCCCGCGAGAAAGAGGGAGTGTTCACCTCAGTGACCCCACGTAGCACCGCACGACGGCTCCAGGCCGTCGGCGCCGCCGTCGCGATCGCCGCCGGCACCCTCGTCGCCACCGCCCCCGCCGCCCAGGCGGCCCGCTGCACCACCCCGCAGCTCGCGGCCGGCTGGTACGGGGACAACCAGGCCCGGCTCCAGCAGCTGATCGACGAGTACGGGAAGTGCAACCCGTACCGGCCGAACCGCAACAAGCCCGTCGCCGTCTTCGACTGGGACAACACCGTCGTCAAGAACGACGTCGGCGACGCCACCATGTACTGGCTGCTGCGGAACGGCAAGATCCGGCTGCCGGCCGCCGGGGACTGGACCGCCACCAGCCGCTACCTCACCCCGGCCGCCGCCCGGGCGCTCGGCGACGCGTGCGGCGCCCTCGCCCGCCCCGGCGCCCCGCTGCCCACCGGCACCCCCGAGGGCGCGGACTGCGCCGACGAACTCGCCGCCGTCTACGGCACCGCCGCGACCCGCTCGGGCGCCGCCGCCTTCGCCGGCTGGGACCACCGCACCCTCGAGCCCGCGTACGCCTGGCTGCCGCAGCTGATGCAGGGCTGGACCGCACGTGAGGTCCGCGGCTTCGCGGCCGCCGCGCAGGCCGAGAACCTGGCCGCGCCGGTCGGTGCCGAGCAGCAGGTCGGCACCGGTACCGCCACCGGCTGGGTCCGCTACTACGACCAGCAGAAGGACCTCATGGCCGGCCTGCAGAAGGCCGGCTTCGACGTCTGGATCAGCTCGGCCTCGCCGCAGCCGGTCGTCGAGGTGTGGGCCAAGGGGGTCGGCGTCGACGCGGGCCACGTCATCGGCATCCGCAACACGACCGCGTCCGGCGGGAAGTTCACCGCGCACCTGCAGGGCTGCGGATCGGTGGAGGACGGCGCCGACACGATGATCACGTACATCGACGGCAAGCGCTGCTGGATCAACAAGGAGATCTTCGGTGTGCGCGGCGCGGCCGCCGAGAAGGTCCAGCCGGCCGCCCGCCGCCAGGTGTTCGCCGCGGGCGACTCCGACACCGACATCTCGTTCCTGCGGGACGCGACCGCGCTGCGGCTGGTCGTGAACCGGAACAAGAACGAGCTGATGTGCCGTGCGTACGACAACAGCGACGGCAAGTGGATCGTGAACCCGATGTTCATCGAGCCGAAGAAGCAGAAGAGCGCACCGTACCCCTGCGCGAGCGCCGGCTACGTCGACCATGACGGCACGGCGGGCCCCGTCCGCCGGGCTGACACGAGCATCATCCCGGACCAGACGGACAGCGTGTACTAGGCGTACAAGGCGTACTGCGTACCAGGCGTACTAGAGGAAGGTGCGCCCCTCACCGCGGTAGGTCGGGACGGTGGCCGTCACCCGGTCACCCTCGACGAGGTGCAGCGACTCGAACCGTTCGCACAGCTCCCCGGCCTTCGCGTGCCGGAACCAGACCCGGTCGCCGATCAGCAGATCGTCGGCCGGGCTGCCGAGCAGCGGGGTCTGCACCTCGCCGGCCCCCTCCTGGGGGTCGTAGCGCAGGCCCTGCGGCAGGTACGGCTCCGGGAGCCGGTCCGCGCCGGCGGCGCCGGAGGCGGGGTAGCCGCCGCCGAGTACGGTGACCACGCCGACGCCGGGCCTGCGCACCACCGGCTGGGCGAAGAGCGCGGCGGGGCGGCCGCGGAAGGACGTGTAGTTGTCGAACAGCCGCGGTACGTAGAGCCCCGAGCCGGCGGCGATCTCCGTGACGGCGTCCTCGGCGGCGGTCTGCTGGACGCTGCCGGTGCCGCCGCCGTTGACGAACTCCAGGTCCGGGACGACGGCGCGGACGGCCCGTACGGCTTCGGCGCGGCGGGCCGCGAGCTCCTTGCGGGCGGTGGCCTGCATGAGCCGGATGGCGCGGGAGCGGAAGGGGCGGCCCGCGAGGGCGTCTCCGACGCCGGCGACGTGGCCCTCGTAGCCCATGATCCCGACGACGCGGAAGCCGGGCCGGGCGCAGACCGTACGGGCGAGGTCCGCGAGCGCGGCGGGGTCGCGGAGCGGTGACCGGCGGGCGCCGACGCGGACCCGGCCGCCGAACAGGTGGAGCGCGGTGTCGAGTTCGAGGCAGACGCGGATCTCGTGCGAGCCGGCGCCGTCCCGGGAGTCGTCGATCAGCTCCAGCTGGGCGGGGTCGTCGACCATGACGGTGACGGCCGCGGCCAGCTTGGGGTCGCCGGCCAGCTCGGCGAATCCGGCGCGGTCGGCGGACGGATAGGCCAGCAGCACGTCCTCGAACCCCGACCGGGCCAGCCAGACCGACTCGGCGAGGGTGTACGACATGATCCCGGCGAACCCGGGCCGGGCGAGGACCCGTTCGAGGAGCGCGCGGCAGCGGACGGACTTGCTGGCGACGCGGACCGGCTTGCCGCCGGCCCGGCGGACGAGATCGTCCGCGTTGGCGTCGAACGCGGCGAGATCGACGATGGCCAGGGGCGCGTCGAGATGCGCGGTGGCCCGGTCGTACCGGGCCCTGTCTCCACCGGCGGGAAGATTCATGGCGGCAGCCTGCCAGATGCTTTTACCGGTGGGTAGGGGTATGCGGCCGAGGCTCCCGGCGCACTTCCGCACCCCCGGCCCCCGGCCCCCGGCCCCCGCCGCACCCTCCGCCGCCTCCTGCCCCTCCAGCCCCGCCGGCGTTTGAGGCACGGGGGGCGGGGCAGCGCCCCCCGGCGCCCGGCGTTGAGTCGCGGGGGCCCGGGTCAGCGCCCCCGGCGACGGTGGCGCACGCCCACGCCTGGGCCGCTGCGCGGGACGTGCCGCCTCAAACGCCGGCGGAGCCGGTGGGCACCGGGGTGGCCCGGGTCAGGGACAGGAGGTCGCGGGCCGGACCCGCCGGCCTGGCTCCCACCGGCCAGACCGCCCGCAGCGCCCGCCCCAGCGCCGCCCCCGACACCGGGACCTCGACCAGCCGCCGCGCGGCCAGCTCGTCCCCCAGCGCCAGTTCCGACAGCACGCACGGCCCCGCCCCGCTCACCGCCGCCGCCTTCACCGCCGTCGTCGACGCCAGCTCCAGCAGCGGCTGGGCCAGCCCCCCGCTCCCGGCCAGCGCAGCGTCCAGCACCTGCCGCGTCCCCGACCCCCACTCCCGCAGGATCAGCGGCGTCGCCGCCAGCTCCGCCGCCTCGACCCCCCGCGTCCGCCGCGCCCACGCATGGCCCGGCGCCACCGCCACCACCAGCCGGTCCTGCGCGATCACCGCCGAGTCCAGCCCCTCCGGCACCGACAGCCCCTCCACGAAGCCCAGGTCCGCCTCGTGCGCGAGCACCCGCTCCGCGACCACCGCCGAGTTCCCGGCGTGCAGCGACACCGCGGTCCCCGGCCGCTGCCCCCGCAGCGCGATCAGCCACCCCGGCAGCAGGTACTCCGCGATGGTCATGCTGGCGGCCACCCGCAGCCGCGAGTCGCGCCGCCCGCGCAGCGCCTGCGCGCCGGCGTCGAACGCCTCCGCCGCCTCCACGACCCGCCGCGCCCAGTCCGTGACGAGCGCCCCCTCCGCCGTCAGGGTCGACCCCCGCGGCGAACGGTCCACCAGCGCCACGCCCAGCCGGGTCTCCATCGCCCGGATCCGGCTGCTCGCGGCGGGCTGGGTGATGCCCATGCGTTTGGCCGCGCCGCTCAGGCTGCCGACCCGCGCCACCGCGAGCAGCAGCTCCAGCGCTCCCAGGTCCGGTACCCGGTGTGCCAGCGGAACCCACTCCTCGTTACCCATAAAGTCAGTTTATGACCTCATAGAGAGATGCCCTCTGCCGTACGCCGGGCCCCGCGACGACGCTGGGGTTCATGGCCACCACCCTCGTGCGACCCCACGAACACACTTCCCGGACCCCCCAGGCCCACAAGGCCTTCCCGGCGCTCCGTCACCTCGGCCCCAACTGGTACGCGTCCGTCATGGGCACGGCGATCGTCGCCAACGCCGGCGCGACCCTCCCGTACCAGGTGCCCGGTCAGCGCGTGGCCTGCCAGATCGTCTGGGCGCTGTCCGCCGCGGCCCTCGCCCTCGTGCTCACCGCCCGCGCCGGCCACTGGCTCCACCACCGCGACCAGGCCCGCGCCCATCTCCTCGACCCCGCGGTGGCCCCGTTCTACGGATGCCTGGCGATGGCCCTGCTGGCCGTCGGCGGCGGCACCCTGATCGTCGGCAAGGACCTCGTCGGAGAGCCCGCCGCCGTCGCCGTCGACGCGGTCCTGTTCACCGCCGGCACCGCGATCGGCCTGCTCATGGCGGTGGTGGTGCCGTACCTGATGGTGGTCCACCACAAGGTCGAGGCCGCGCAGGCCACCCCCGTATGGCTGCTGCCCCTGGTCGCCCCGATGGTCTCCGCCGCCCTGGGCCCCCTGCTGATACCCCACCTGCCCGCCGGCCAGCCCCGCGAGGCGCTCCTGCTGGCCTGCTACGCCCTGTTCGGCATCAGCCTGCTGGCCACGCTGCTGATGCTGCCCCTGGTGTTCGGCCGACTGATCATGAGCGGCCCGCTGCCCCTGCTGCTGACCCCCACGCTGTTCCTGGTGCTGGGCCCCCTCGGCCAGTCCACCACCGCGGTCAACCAGCTCGCCGACATGGCCCCCCAGTCGATCGGCGCCCCGTACTCCGGTGCGCTCGGCGCCTTCGCGGTCGTCTACGGCGTGCCCGTGATGGGGTTCGCCCTGCTGTGGCTGGCCCTCGCCACCGCGATGCTGGTCCGGGCCGCCCGGAACGGCATGGGCTTCGCGATGACCTGGTGGGCGCTGACCTTCCCCGTCGGCACCTGCGTCACCGGCGCCGCCGGCCTGGCCCGCCACACCGGCCTGACCGCCTTCGCCTGGCTCGCGGCAGCCCTGTTCCTGGCCCTGCTGACCGCCTGGCTCCTGGCCGCCGGCCACACCCTCCGCGGCCTGTCCACAGGCACTCTGCTCCCCCGCTGACGCCCCCCCGGGCGCCTCGCAGGCGACCGGGACGGCGAACGATCCGGCCGAGCCCTCGATGGTCGGGGTGTGCTTGCCCCCCGGGGACCGACCCCAGCCGTACCCGCGGCCGCAGCCCTCGCCGGTCAGCGTCCCCGCATCAGCGCCCCGCGCGCAGGGCCGCCGTCAGGAGCGCCGGGGCCTCGGTCAGCGAGGGGCCGTACCAGGTGAGGTGGCGGCCGCTGACCAGGGCGGACGGGTGGTCCGGGAAGGCTTCCGGGCCGTCCTCGCGCGTGAAGCGGTACGGCTCGTCGGGGAGCACCACCAGATCGCAGTCGGCGGCAGCCAGCTCCTCCACCGGCACCCGGGGATACCGCTCGCCGTGGCCGGCGTAGATGTTGCGCACGCCGAGGCGCGCCAGCACATCGCCCGCGAAGGTGTCCCGGCCGAGCACCATCCAGGGCCGCCGCCACACCGGCACGAAGGCCCGGAGCGGGCCGGCCGGCTCCACGCGCGCCCATGCGGCCTCGGCCTCGTCCAGCCAGCGCGGCCTCGCCAGCCCCAGGACCCCCACCAGCACCCGGTCCAGCTCGGTCAGCGCCTGCGGCAGGTCCCGTACCTCGGTGACCAGCACCTCCACCCCGGCCGCGCGCAGCGCCGCCACGTCGGGGGCCCGGTTCTCCTCCTCGTTGGCGATCACCAGGTCCGGGCGCAGCGCCGTGATCCGCTCCACGTCGGGGTTCTTCGTCCCCCCGATGCGCACCGCGCCCCGCTCCGCGAGGTCCGCGGGGTGGGTGCACCAGTCGGTCACCCCGACGAGCAGCCCGGGCGCGCTGACCGCGACGGCCTCGGTGAGCGAGGGCACCAGCGAGACGACCCGCATCCGGCTCAGCGCCCGGGCGAGGGCGGCTCGGACGTCGCGTGGATGTGCTCCCCGACCGCCACGACCAGGAGCCGGGTGTCCTCGGAGACGGCCCGCCAGCGGTGCCGTACGCCGCCGGACAGGAACAGCGCGTCCCCGCTCTCCAGCCGGTACGCCCGCCCCTCGGCCTCCACCTGGCAGGCGCCCGAGACCACGTACATCAGCTCGTCGTTGCGGTGCTGGTACTCGCGGCCGGCGTCCTGGTCCCCGGTGAACTCCAGGGCGTGCAGCTGGTGGTGTCCGCGGACGAGGGGGCGCACGCCCGGGACCGGCGTGAGCCCGGATTCGTCGCCGGCCCGTACGAGGTCGACCGTGCGCGCGGTGTCGGACGCGGCCAGCAGCTCGACGGCCGTGGTCTCCAGCGCGTCCGCGACCCGCTCGAGGGACCGCATGCTGGGCCGGGCCCGCTCGTTCTCTATCTGGCTCAGGAAGGGCACCGACAGGCCGCTGCGCGCCGATACGGCGGCGAGGGTGAGGTGCAGCGCCCGGCGCCGCTTGCGCACGGCCACTCCCACCCGGAGCGGTTCCTTGGCGTCCTTGTCCCGTTCCTTGTCGTCCGAGCCGTCCCTGTCGTCCATGGCGGGGCTGCCCTCCCCTTGTCTGGTCCGTCGGCGTACATCGGCGTCCGTCGCACATCGGTGTGCTGTAAGCACCTTACGCAGCAACCGCCCCCGGTTTCGCGCGCAAGAGCCGACCAGGGTACGCCCCGGGTGAAACTCCCGTGCCATCTCCGATCGCTCTTTCGGCCACTTTCCGTGCCCCCGGCCGTAACCGGCCGCCCCGGGCGCACGTGCGGGTTGCGGCATCATCGTCACCGTGACGACGACTCGACGCCTGATGCTGCTGGACACCGCCTCCCTCTACTTCCGCGCGTACTTCGGCGTGCCGGACTCCGTGAAGGCCCCGGACGGCACCCCGGTCAACGCGGTGCGCGGACTGCTCGACTTCATCGGGCGCCTGGTCCAGGACCACCGCCCGGACGATCTCGTGGCGTGCATGGACGCCGACTGGCGCCCGCACTGGCGGGTGGAGCTGATCCCCTCCTACAAGGCCCACCGGGTCGCGCAGGAGACCGAGTCCGGACCGGACGTGGAGGAGACCCCCGACACCCTGGCCCCGCAGGTACCGATCATCGAGGCCGCGCTGGACGCGTTCGGGATCGCCCGGGTGGGCGTCGCCGGGTACGAGGCCGACGACGTGATCGGCACGCTCACCGCGCGCGCCACCGGCCCGGTGGACATCGTCACCGGCGACCGGGACCTGTACCAGCTGGTGGACGACGCCCGGCAGCGGCGCGTGCTGTACCCGCTCAAGGGCGTCGGCACGCTCCAGGTGACGGACGAGGCGTGGCTGCGCGAGAAGTACGGGGTGGACGGCCCGGGCTACGCGGACCTGGCCCTGCTGCGCGGGGACCCGAGCGACGGCCTGCCGGGGGTTCCGGGGATCGGCGAGAAGACGGCGGCGAAGCTGCTCGACGCCTACGGCACGCTGGCCGGGATCATCGCCGCGGTCGACGACCCGAAGTCGAAGCTGACACCGACCCAGCGCAAGCGGCTGGACGAGGCCCGGCCGTATCTGGCGGTCGCTCCGAAGGTGGTCCAGGTGGCCTCGGACGTCCCCCTTCCTGCGTTCGACCCCGCTCTGCCGACGGTGCCCGCTCAGCCGGAACTCGTCGATGCGCTGGCGCGCCGCTGGGGTCTTGGCGGAGCGGTGTCACGCCTCAGCAGCGCGCTGCACGCTTGAGGTGCTAACTTAGGTAATCCTAAGTTTCAGGGGAGCAAGGGGATACGCCGTGGCAGAAGGACGCGCCCGCAAGATCGGCACTGCAGTCGTCGTGCGCACAGAGCGGCTCACGCCGCACATGGTGCGCGTGGTGCTGGGTGGTGCCGGACTGGTCCGGTTCAGTGCGGGCGAGTTCACCGACCATTACATCAAGCTGCTGTTCGCGCCCGAGGGCGTCACCTACCCCTCGCCGTGGGACCTGGACCGGATCCGCGCCGACTACGCGCGTGAGGCGTGGCCGCGCCAGCGTGCGTACACGATCCGGTCCTGGGACCCGGCCCACCTGGAGCTGACGCTCGACTTCGTCGTCCACGGCGACGAGGGCCTGGCCGGCCCCTGGGCGGCGCGCGTCCAACCGGGCGAACTGGTCCGCTTCCTCGGCCCGGGCGGCGCCTACGCCCCCGACCCGGCGGCCGGCTGGCACCTGCTCGTGGGCGACGAGAGCGCGCTGCCGGCGATCGGAGCCGCGATGGAGCGGATGCCGGCCGGCGCGCGGGTGCACGCGTTCGTGGAGGTCGAGAGCCCGGAGGACGAACAGAAGATCGCCACCCCCGACGGCATCGTCCCGGTCTGGCTCCACCGCGGCACCCGTCCGGTCGGCGAGAGCCTGGTCGAGGCGGTCAGGGCACTGGAGTTCCCCTCCCACGACGTCCACGCCTTCGTCCACGGCGAGGCCGGCTTCGTGAAGGACCTGCGCCGCCACCTCCGCCTGGAACGGGGCGTCCCGAAGGAACGCCTGTCGATCTCCGGCTACTGGCGGCTCGGCGAGACGGACGAGGGCTGGCGCGCGATCAAGGGCGACTGGAACGCCCGGGTCCTGGCCGAACAGGAATCCGCGGCGTAACCGCACCGCGGGCCCGGCCCGGGCACCGCCCCCGTCCCCGGGGCACACCCGGCGGGTACCCGGCCCCGCGACACGGCCGGCGCCCGTCCCCCCGCGGTTCCCGACCCGCCGGGCTGCTCTCCCGCCACTCCGAGCGGCGGGGTCACCCGTTCGGCGTGACAATGTGGGCATGCGTACGCTCCGCATGTTCGGCGCAGCCGGAGCCGCCACCGTCCTCACGGCAACGGCGGTAGCCGGCGCGCACGCCGCGCCCAGCCCGCCGCCCGCGCCCAAGCCGCAGATCACCGACGCGGAAGTGGACAAGGCGCTCGCGCGCCTGCCCGGGTTCGTCACCGATGTCATGCACAGCACCGGGGTCCCCGGGGCCGCCGTCGCCGTCGTCCACGACGGCAAGGTCGTCTACCTCAAGGGCTTCGGCGTCCGCCGCACCGACGCCCCCGGAGCCATCGGCCCCGACACCGTCTTCCAGGTCGCGTCCGTCTCCAAACCGATTTCCTCCACGGTGGTGGCCGGCGCCCTCGAGGACCCCGCCGACTGGAACGGCCGCACCGAACTCCCCGGCTTCGCGCTGAAGGACCCCTGGGTCACCGGCCACGTCACCACCGCCGACCTCTTCTCGCACCGCAGCGGCCTCCCCGACCACGCCGGGGACCTCCTCGAAGACCTCGGCTACGACCAGGCGTACATCCTCGACCACCTCCGCCTGGAGCCTCTCACCCCCTTCCGCGCGAGCTACGACTACACCAACTTCGGCCTCACCGCCGCCGCCGAGGCCGTCGCCCGGCAGAAGGGCACGACCTGGGAGAAGCTCAGCCAGGACACCCTGTTCAAGCCCGCCGGGATGACGCACACCAGCACCGAGTTCTCGGCCTTCATCAACGCCCCCGACCACGCGGCCACCCACGTCAAGAACCCGGACGGGACCTGGTCGCCCCGCTTCGTGCGCGACCCCGACGCCCAGGCACCGGCCGGCGGCGTGAGCTCCACCGCCACCGACATGGCCCGCTGGCTGCGCCTCCAGCTCGCCGGCGGCACCCTCGACGGGAAGCGGATCATTCCCGCCGACACCCTGGCGGCCACGCGCCTGCCGCACATCGTGTCGCAGGCGCCGACCCCGCCCCTGGACCACACCGGCTTCTACGGGCTCGGCTGGAACGTCTCGTACGACGATGCGGGCCGGCTGCGCCTGAGCCACTCCGGCGGCTTCGAACTCGGCGCCAACACCAACGTCACGCTGCTCCCGCTGGAGAAGCTCGGCATCGTCGTCCTCACCAACGGCGCCCCGGTCGGCATGGCCGACGCCATCGCGATGGACTTCTTCGACACCGCCGAGCACGGCGCGCCGACCACCGACTGGCTGCCCCTCTTCGCCGAGCTGTACGCCCAGCAACTCGGCCCCGGCCCCTCCGCCACCGACTACGCGCACCCGCCCGCGGGCGCGAAGCCGGCCCGCGCCGACAGCGCGTACACCGGCACCTACGTCAGCCCGTACTACGGGAAGCTGACCGTGACGGCGAACGAGGGCGGCGGCCTCACCCTGTCGCTGGGGCCCAAGCCGATGCGCTTCCCGCTCACCCACTACGACGGGGACACCTTCAGCTACGTGACCGCCGGGGAGAACGCGGTCGGCCGCACCGGGGTGGTCTTCAAGGACGGCACCGTCCGCATCGAGTACCTGGACGCCACCCACCTGGGCACCTTCACGAAGCAATAGGCACATAGCCTGGACCCGATGAGACGCAGAGCCCAGGCACCCCCCTCGCCCCTCCCCCAGGTCGCCGGCATCGACCCGGTCCGGCTGCGGCTGCCCGCCGACCCCGGCGGCCGGTGGCCGGACCTCGGCGGCTACCTCGCCGAGCGCTACGCCGGCACCCGCGGGGCCGAGTCCATCGCGCACCTGCTGCGCGCCGGGCGGGTGTTCGGCCCCGGCGGGCGGGTGCTGCGTCCGCAGGACCCGTACGAGCCCGGTGCCTACGTCTGGTTCCACCGGGACATGGAACCGGAGCCGCCCGTCCCGTTCCCGGTCCGCGTCGTCCACCGGGACGCGCACCTCCTGGTCGTGGACAAGCCGCACTTCCTGGCGACCACCCCCCGCGGCAGCCACATCACGCAGACCGCCCTGGCCCGGCTCCGAGCGGAGCTCGACCTGCCCGAGCTCAGCCCGGCGCACCGGCTGGACCGGCTGACCGCCGGACTGGTGATGTTCAGCATCCGCCCCGAGGACCGCGGCGCGTACCAGCTGCTGTTCCAGGAGCGGCAGGTCCACAAGGAGTACGAGGCGCTCGCCCGCCACGACCCGGCGGTCGTCCTCCCCCGCACGGTCCGCAGCCACATCGAGAAGATCCGCGGGGTCATGGCCGCGGCCGAGGTCCCGGGCGCCGAGCCGAACGCCGAGAGCCTGGTCGAACTCCTCGACACCCAGGGGGAACTGGGCCGCTACCGGCTGACCCCGCACACCGGCCGCACCCACCAGCTGCGGGTGCACATGAACGGCCTGGGCCTGCCGATCCTCGGCGACCCGGTGTACCCGCAGGTCACCGATCCGGCCCCGGACGACTACCGCAGGCCCCTGCAACTCCTGGCCCGCACCGTGTCGTTCACCGACCCCGTGACGGGCACCCCGCGCCGCTTCGAGAGCGGCCTGTCCCTACGGGCCTGGGACGACCTCGCGGGCTGGGAAACCGGAACCTAGCGGCCGGCCCGTTTCGGCCACCGCCCGTGTGGTGGTGGCCGCGCACCCGGACGGTGAACAGCCCGGCCGCCGCGCACAGGAGTTCCTCGCGCGGCGGTCGGCTGCTCGCCGGCCGCACCCGAAGGGCACGCGGCCGGCCGACCCGTTTCGGCCCTTCGGCCGTTCCCCCGGTCATGGGCTGATCGTCGCACGCGGCACCACCGAAGTGATCATGGCAAGAGATGAGATCCGGCCACGACCACCTTCGGAGGAAGCTCCAAAAACGCCTAGCCGACCGAGCTGTACGCCACCACACCCCGCAGCAGTGCGTCCACGGCCTTGCGGGCATTGCGCGCGACCGTGCTCCCGCCCTGCGAGGAGGGGGGAGCGGACGACGCGGGAGCCGCTGCCGCGATCTGCCCCAGCACGTCGATGACCTGCTTGCACCAGCGCACGAAGTCACCAGCCGGCATCTCCGCCTCGCGCAGCACCTCGTCCAGGCTCTTGTCGGAGGCCCACTGGTAGGCCGCCCAGGCGAAGCCCAGGTCCGGCTCGCGCTGGCCGACGCCCTCCGCCTGGTTGATGCGGTGCTCCTCCTCCAGCGCGTCGAGCCGGCCCCAGATCCGGACCATCTCGCCGAGCGCCGCCTTCGCCGCGCCGCCCGGCACCTTCGGCGCCACCGCATCGTCGGACTGCCGCGCCTCGAACACCAACGCCGAGACACAGGCGGCCAGTTCGGCGGGGGTCAGCCCTTCCCAGACCCCGGCGCGCAGGCATTCGGACGCCAGCAGGTCGAGCTCCCCGTACAGCCGGGCGAGGCGCTTGCCGTGCACGGTGACCTCGTCCTCACGCAGGTAGTCCAGGTCGGTGAGCAGCGCATGGATCCGGTCGAAGGTGCGGGCGATCGTGTTCGTCCGGCCCTCGATACGGCGTTCCAGCTGCTGGGTGTCCCGCTTGAGCCGGTGGTAGCGCTCCGCCCAGCGGGCGTGGTCCTCGCGCTCGTCGCAGCCGTGGCAGGGGTGCGCCCGCAGCTCGGCGCGCAGCCGGGTGATCTCGCGGTCGTCGGCCGCGGCGGCCCGGCCGCGGCCCCGGCGCTCCGGCGTGATGTGCCCGGCCTTGGCCCGCAGTTGGGACGCCAGGTCCCGGCGGGACTGCGGTGAGCGCGCGTTGAACGTCTTCGGGATGCGCATCCGCTCGATCGCCTCGACCGGCACCGGGAAGTCGATCGCGGCGAGCCGCTTGACCTGCCGCTCCGCGGTCAAAACCAGCGGCCGCGGGCCCTCCGCGTACTCGTACCCGCGGTGCCCGTTGACCCGCCCGGCCGGCACGCCCGGGTCCAGGACCAGCGCGAGCCCGGCGAACTTGCCGGTCGGCACGTGGATGACGTCGCCCGGCTTGAGCTTCTCCAGCGAACTCGCCGCCTGCACCCGGCGCTGGGCCGCGCCCTGCTTGGCCAGGTCCGTCTCGCGGTCCTTGAGGTCGCGGCGCAGCTGCGCGTACTCCTCGAAGTTCCCGAGGTGGCAGGTCATGCCCTCCCGGTAGCCGTCCAGGCCTTCCTCGTTGCGCTGCACCTGCCGGGAGATCCCGACGACCGAGCGGTCGGCCTGGAACTGCGCGAAGGAGGTCTCCAGCAGCTCGCGCGAGCGGTGCCGCCCGAACTGGCTGACCAGGTTCACGGCCATGTTGTACGAGGGCTTGAAGCTGGAGCGCAGCGGATACGTACGGGTACCGGCGAGCCCGGCGAGCCCCGCCGGGTCCATGCCGCGCTGCCACAGGACCACGGCGTGGCCCTCGACGTCGATGCCGCGCCGCCCGGCCCGGCCGGTGAGCTGCGTGTACTCGCCGGGGGTGATGTCGGCGTGCTGCTCGCCGTTCCACTTGACCAGCTTCTCCAGGATCACCGTGCGCGCGGGCATGTTGATGCCCAGCGCCAGGGTCTCGGTGGCGAAGACGGCCTTGACCAGGCCGCGGACGAACAGCTCCTCCACGACCTCCTTGAAGGTGGGCAGCATGCCGGCGTGGTGCGCGGCGATGCCCCGCTCCAGGCCTTCGAGCCACTCGTAGTACCCCAGGACGTGCAGGTCCTCGGCGGGGATGGACGCGGTCCGCTCCTCGACGAGCTCGCGCACCTTCAGGCGGGCCGTGTCGTCGTTGAGCCGCAGGCCGGCGAACAGGCACTGCTGGACGGCGGCCTCGCAGCCGGCCCGGCTGAAGATGAAGTTGATGGCGGGCAGCAGCCCGTCGCCGTCGAGGCGGGCGATGACCTCGGGGCGGCTCGGGGTCCAGATCCGGCCGCGGGAGCGCCGCTCTCGCTCGCGGTCGGCCTCGCGGACCATCTTGCCGCGCCGCCGGTCCTTCGGGCTGTACGTGCGGGTGTTCTCCTCGCGCGCCATGCGCAGCAGGTCGGGGTTGACCTCGCGGCGCGCGGAGCCGCGGCCTCCGTGGTCGGACTCCTCCTCGAAGAGGTCGTAGATCCGGCGGCCGGCCATGACGTGCTGCCACAGCGGGACGGGCCGCTCCTCGGAGACGATCACCTCGGTGTCGCCGCGCACGGTGTCGAGCCAGTCGCCGAACTCCTCGGCGTTGGAGACGGTGGCCGACAGGGACACCAGCGTCACCGACTCGGGGAGGTGGATGATCACTTCCTCCCAGACGGCTCCGCGGAACCGGTCGGAGAGGTAGTGCACCTCGTCCATCACGACGTACCCGAGGCCGAGCAGCGACTGCGAGCCCGCGTAGAGCATGTTGCGGAGCACCTCGGTGGTCATCACGACCACGGGCGCCTCGGAGTTGACGCTGTTGTCACCGGTCAGCAGGCCCACCTTGGCGGCGCCGTAGCGCTTGACGAGGTCGGCGTACTTCTGGTTCGACAGGGCCTTGATGGGCGTCGTGTAGAAGCACTTGCGGCCCTGCTGCAGGGCCAGGTGCACGGCGAACTCGCCGACGATCGTCTTGCCCGAGCCGGTGGGGGCGGCGACCAGCACGCCCTTGCCGGCCTCCAGTGCCTTGCAGGCGTCGACCTGGTACGGGTCCAGGTCGAATTCGTACATCTCGCGGAAGGGGGCCAGGGCAGAGGCCTCTTCGGCGGCGCGGATCCGGGCAGCGGCGTACCGCTCGGCGGGTGAAAGTTCTTCGGTCATCTTGTTCTCGAGCCTACCCGTCGCCCCTGACAACAGTCCCGATCATTTATGCGGACCGCGCAGCCGCCGCCAGGCCGGCGCGCTACGCCAGCAGCCGCAGGGCACCCGGGACGCAGTCGGCGCTCACCGGCAGCGGCCCGAGCGGCTCGCCGTCCGCGTACGCGGTGATCCCGGCGGCCTCCAGCGTGACCTTCGCGGCCCGGTGGACGGTCACCTTCGGGTGGCCGAGGTGCGTCCCCTTGTAGACCTGCGGGAACACCTTCAGCAGGGTGGCCCGGCTGCAGTCGCCGACGACCACGACGTCGAAGAGCCCGTCGTCCGGGACGGCGTCGGCGCAGATGCGCATGCCGCCCCCGTACGAGGTCCCGTTGCCGACGGCGACCAGCGTGGCCTCGGTCTCGATCACCGGGCCGTCGTCGAGGGTGATCCGGTACGGGAACGGCCGGAAGGCGGCCAGCTCCGCGAGGATCGCCAGGTCGTACTTGAACCGGCCCGCCGGGAGCCGCATCCGGTTGCCGCGGTCGTTGACCCGCGAATCGAAGCCGGAGCACAGCACGGTCCCGTACCAGGTCCCGCCGTCGGCCCCGGCGCCCGCCCGGGACACCCGCCCGAGGTCGGTCTCGCGGATCCGGCCCTCCTTGAGCGCCTCGGCGGCCAGCCGCCCCGCCTGCGCGGGCTCCCCCACGGGCAGTCCCATGGCCCGCGCGAAATCGTTCCCGGTCCCCACGGCGACCACCCCGAGCGGTACCAGCGTCCCGGCCAGGGCCTGCAGGGCCAGCGAGACCACGCCGTCACCGCCGACGGCGATCACCGCCCCGGTGCCCTCGCGCACGGCGGTGCGCAGCCGGGCCAGCGCGTCCGCGGCATCGGCGCCGAGGACCGTCCGTACGGAGAATCCGGCGGCCCGGAGCGCGGAAGCGGCCGGCTGCGCGGCGTGCGCGCCCCGGCCGCGGCCCGCGGTGGGGTTGACGAGGAGGGTGATCTCAGCGCTCACGCACCGGAATGTACCTGTCAGGTCGCGTCGTCGTAACCGTTGATCTGCCTGCGGCCTCCGTCGGCCTGCTCGGGCAGCGCGGTCGGGGCCTGGACGGCCTCCAGCTCACCGATCGGCGCGGGCGTGAGGTCGAGCTCCGCCGCCTGGTCGTCGTCGAGCAGCGCGTCGGGGTTCCCCCGGCGCCGCCTGCGGTCGTTGACCAGGCAGATCCCGAGGGCGACGAAGTAGAGGGCGATGATCGGCGCGGCCAGCGACAGCATGGTCAGCGGGTCGCCGGTGGGCGTGGCGAACGCGGCGAAGATCGTGATGCCCAGCACCATGGCCCGCCACCAGCTCGCCAGCCGCTTCGCGGTGAGGACCCCGGTGAAGTTCAGCAGGATCAGCAGCAGCGGCAGCTCGAAGGCGAGGCCGAAGACGACGACCATGCGCGTGACCAGGTCGAGGTAGTCGTCGACCGGGAGCAGGTTGCGCGCGTTGTCGGGGGTGAATTCGAGGAGGATCTGCGCGGTCTTCGGCAGCAGCTTGTACGCGAGTACCGCACCGGCGCCGAACAGCGGGGCGCCGACGGCGACGAAGGCCGTCGCGTAGCGCTTCTCGTGCTTGTGCAGACCGGGGGCGACGAAGGCCCAGAGCTGGTAGAGCCACACCGGCGCCGAGAGCACCACACCGGCGGTGAGCGAGACCTTGAGGGCGATGGAGAACGGGGCGATGAGGCCGTTCACGGTCATGTCGGCGCAGGGCCGGCCGTTGCGCTGCGAGACGACCCCGCCGGTACAGCCGACGGAGTCCAGCATCGGCTTCAGCATGAAGTCGATGAGGTTCTTGTAGTAGAACGCCGCCACGGCGGTGATCACGAGGATCGCCAGGACCGACTTCAGCAGGCGGTTTCTCAGCTCACGCAGGTGCTCGACAAGAGGCATCCGCCCTTCGGCGTCCTTCTCCTGCTTGCTTTGCTTCTCCTGCTTGCGGGCAGACTTGAGCAACCCACGTCCCTTGTCTCGTTGCAGATGACCGGCGTGATCGCGACCGCGGACCGGCAGCCCGGCGGCCGGACGGTCAGCCCTGGGTGGTGTGGTTCGGCTCGTTGACGGGACGCGAGCCGGTCACGTCGCCGGGAGCGGCCTTGATGGTGCGCGGGGCGGTCGACTGCTGCGGGGTCTGGTCGGCGACCGTCGCGGCGGTGCCGGCGTCGTCGGCCGCGCCGTCGTTCTTCATGGCCTTGGCCTCGCTCTTGAGGATGCGGGCCGACTTGCCGAGGGAGCGGGCCATCTCGGGGAGCTTCTTCGCACCGAACAGCAGCACGATGACAGCGATGATCAGAAGGATCTCGAGGGGCTTCAGATTGCCGATCATGTGTGTCTTCCTTCTCACCGAAACGGCTGGTTGTGGTGTGGGCGGCCCGGACCGGGATCCGTGGCCGCTCAGGAAAGGATCGTAACCCCCGGGGGTTAACGCCCGGCAATCCCCGGGGGTATCCCGCCTTGCGCGCGGCCGCGACCGACGGTACGGGTCCCGCGGCGCACTTTCCATACGCGTGCGGGCCGCAGACCTGCGGGTCACGGCCGGGCGGTGCCGCCCGCGCGCGCCAGGTCCGTGGCCGCGCGCTCCAGGTCCCCCGAGGCGTCCGCGATCCGCCGGCTGGCCAGCTCGACCTGGCCGGACAGCCGCCGCACCTCGACGAAGACCCGTACGGCGAGGACGGCGAGGACGGCGAGCCCGAGGAAACCCAGGGCGATTGCGAGCATCGGCCACAGCATGGGGTCGAGCCTAGGCCACCGGGCGCCTCAGATGCTGCGCAGGGTGCTCACGCCGCCACCGGTCAGCAGTTCCACGATGCGCTCGCCGGCCGGTTTTCTCACGGAGGCCCCGCACTCGGGACAGGTGAAGGAGTAGAACGTGGTCCGCCGGCTCCCGCCGATCACCAGCCGCAGGGACCCCGCGTCCAGCTCGAAGCGGGCGCGGCAGTCGGAACAGGCCGCCTTGAAGGAGACCGGCCCGACCGCGGCCGACCACCCCGGCGATCCTGCGGCAGCTTGCACACCCCGTGGCCCAGACATTGGCGACATCGCCCGGCGCTCCCCTCAGACCATTCGTTCCAGACGGCACAGCTTGCAGCGGCACGGCTTGCGGACGTCACGGCTCCCGTACGGCACGGCCCCGCACCCGCACGGCCCGCCGCTTGCCCCGGCTCAGCCCTGTTCCCCGTACCCGGCGAGGGCCTCCCGGGCCGCCTGCCGCGCGCTGTCCGCCAGCTCCAGGGGCGCCACGATCCGGCCCTCGCGGCCCAGCCGCAGCGCGAGGCGGCGCAGCGAGGCCGGGTCCGGGCTGCGCAGCGTGATCCGCAGACCGCCGTCGGACAGCTCCTCGGCGCTGTCGTGCGGGTAGTACTCGGCGACCCAGCGGCCGCCCGGTCCGACCTCGACCACGACCTCCGGGTCCTCGGCGGCCGGCTGGACGAGCCCTTCGGACAGGTCACGCGGCTCGATGGCGGGCGGCTCGGCCCGCTCGTCCAGCAGCCGGATCTCGGCGACCCGGTCGAGGCGGAAGGTGCGCCGGGCCTCGGAGAGGTGGCACCAGCCCTCCATGTACGTGTGGCCCACCGCGAAGAGCCGGATCGGGTCGACCTTGCGCTCGGTCAGCTCGTCCCGCGCCGGCGAGTAGTAGCGCAGCCACAGCCGGCGGCGCTCCGCGATGGCCCGGTCGACGTCCGCGAAGACCCCGCCCTCCGCCTCGAAGGTCACCGACAGCCGGGAGCTGGCCCCGGCCGCCTCGCCGGCCGCCGCCTCCAGCTTCGCGGTGGCGCGCAGCAGCGCGTCCCGGTCGCTCTCGCGCAGCCCCGGCAGCGTGGCCACGGCGCGGGCGGCAACCAGCAGCGCGGTCGCCTCGTCGGCGGCGAGGCGCAGCGGCTCGGCGGTGGACTCCCCCGACGCGTCGGGGTTGCGCCACCAGATGCGCTCCCCGTCGGTGTCGATGTCGAGCAGGTCGCCGCCGCGGAAGCTGGTCCCGCACATGGGCAGCACGTCGAGGTCCGAGATCAGCTCGTCCTCGGTGATCCCGAAGGCGCGGGCGACGTCGGCGACGTGCGCCCCGGGGCGCTCGCGCAGGTACGTCACCAGGGACAGCATCCGGCGGGTCTGGTCGATGGCGTTGGCAGCCATGCTGGTACGTCTCCCCCTCAGGGCACGTCTTGCGAACGGTGCGGTGGTGCGGTGATGCGATCTGTGCGGTCCGGGCGTGCCGGGACGGGCTCAGCCCTTGGCCACGGCGCGCAGCCGGTCCACGACGTCAGCCCGCAGGTCGGCGGGGTCCACGACCACCACGTCCGGCCCGAACTCGACCAGCCAGGCGTCCAGCCCGTGCCCGTACGGGATCTCCAGCTCGTCCCAGCCGTCCCCGCACTCGCGCACGGCGGTGGCCTTGGCCCGCAGCGGGTACCCGGCGCCGGCCCGCAGCCGGATCAGCGCGGAGCGGTCCGCGCTCTCCCCGGCCCAGCTGGCCACGGTCTCCCGTACGGTGACCACGTCCGGGACCTCGGCGGTGTACTTGGCCGCCCGGGACTTGACCTTGCCGGTGATCCGGGAGAGCCGGAACACCCGCTCCGCCCCGCGGTCGCGGTCGTAGCCGGCCAGATACCAGTGGCCGCGCCAGCATTCCAGCGCCCACGGCTCGACCTGGCGGGTCTCGGGGCGCGCGGCGGTGGACTTGCGGTAGTCGAAGACCACCGGCCGGCGGTCGCGGCAGGCCAGCATCAGCGGTTCGAAGGCCGCCTCGTGGACGGGGATGCGCGGTTCGATGGCGCTGTGCTGGCCCTCGTACGGGTCCCCGGCCTCCGGCATCCCTCCGGCACGCAGCTTCTGCAGGGCGCCGCTGGCGGCTCCGGCGAGGCGGGCCTGCTGCCAGACCTTGGCCGCGAGCCCGAGGGCGGCGGCCTCCTCGGCGTCCAGCGAGACGGGCGGCAGCCGGTTGCTGTCGCGGCGCGCGAGGTATCCGGTCTCGCCCTCCAGGTTCTCCACCGTCTCGATGACCAGGCCGAGTTCACGCAGATCGTCCTTGTCCCGCTCGAACATGCGGTTGAAGGACTCGTCGTTGCCGGCCTCCATGTACGCCTCGATGGAACCGCGCAGCTCACGCTTGCTCAGCGGCCGACGGGTCCCCAGCAGACACAGCGCCAGATTCATCAGCCGCTCGGCCTTGGCAATCGCCATCGACGCCCTTCCGCCCTTCTCCGCTTACAAGTTGCATTGACCGTTGACCGTACCGCCCCGGCGGGCCCCGGCAAAAGCGAGGGCCCCCGCCTCACGGCGGGGGCCCTTCACCGATCACGGGTTGCCGGATCAGACACCCATCAGGTCGCAGACGAAGATCAGCGTCTCGCCCGGCTTGATGGCCGGGGTCGGGCTCTGGTCGCCGTACGCGAGGTGGGCGGGGATCGTCAGCTTGCGACGGCCGCCGACCTTCATGCCCTGGACACCCTTGTCCCAGCCGGCGATGACCTGGCCGATGCCCAGGATGAACTGCAGCGGGGCGCCGCGGTTCCAGGACGCGTCGAACTCCTCACCGGTGGAGAAGGCCACGCCCACGTAGTGGACGGAGACCTTGTTGCCGGCCGTGGCCTCGGCGCCGTCGCCCTCCCAGATGTCCTCGATGACGAGGTCGGCCGGTACGGGGCCCTCGGGGAAGTCGATCTCGGGCTTCTCGAGCTGGTTGCTCACGGAACTGCTCCTCAAAAACGAATCAGGTCAACTGGGACAGTCTTACATCACGGCGAGGATGTCGAGGCTGAAGACCAGCGTCGAGTTCGCCGGGATGGTGCCCTGCTCCTTGTCGCCGAACCCCTGGTCCGGCGGGATGACCAGCAGGATGCGGCTGTTGACCTTCTTGCCGAGCAGGCCGTCCTTGAGGCCCTTGACCGAGAGCTGGTCCATCGGCCACGTCACCGTCTGGTCGGTGGCGTACGTGCTTTCGAAGGTCTTGTCGTCCTTCCACGTCTTGCCGTTGAACTTGACGATGACGCTGTCGGTGTCCTTGACGGCCGGGCCGTCACCCTCCAGCACGTAGTTCGAGACGAGCTTGGCCGGCGGCGTGGAGTCCTTCGGAACGGTCACGGAGACTTCCTTGCCGTCCGTGTTCGTCCCGATCTTCGGCAGGTCCTTGTTGTCCTGCGCGACCTCCTTGCCCGTGGCCGAGGCCGGGACCGAGGTGCCCTTGACGATGTCCACGACGAAGACCAGCGTGGCGTTCGGCTTGATCTTGTCGCCGGAGCCCTTCTCGCCATAGCCGAGCTCCGGCGGGATCACCAGCTCGACGCGGCTGCCGACCTTCTTGCCCTCGAGGCCCTGGTCCCAGCCCTTGATGACCATCCCTGCACCGATGGTCACCTCGAACGGCTTGCCCTTGCCGAAACTCTGGTCGAACGGCTCCTTGCCGTCCCACACCTGGCCGAGGTAGTTGACCTGGGCGACATCGCCCTTCTTCAGCGCCGGGCCCGTGCCCTCGCTGACGGTCACCACCTTCAGCTCCTTCGGCGGGTCACCCTTGCCCTTGGACAGGGTCGGGGTCTCACCGAACTTGGCACCCTTGGTGATCGCGGGCGCCCCGTTCTTCATCTCGGCGGAGTCGGAGCCGCTGTCGCCACAGGCTGCTGTCGACAGCAGCAGAAGGGGTACGACAAGCAGGCCGGCAAGTCGGCGCACGGGTTCCTCAGATCTCAGACGGCTGGCGGTCGTCGCCACTCTAAGGCGTGCAGAGGGCCCCGTACGAGATCCGTACGGGGCCCCGGCAAAGATCAGCGCGATGTCACATCCCGGCGATCAGCTTCTCCACCCGGTCGTCCACCGACCGGAACGGGTCCTTGCACAGCACGGTCCGCTGCGCCTGGTCGTTCAGCTTGAGGTGCACCCAGTCCACCGTGAAGTCCCGCCGCTGCTCCTGTGCCCGGCGGATGAAATCGCCGCGCAGCCGCGCCCGCGTGGTCTGCGGGGGCACCGACTTGCCCTCGAAGATCTTCAGGTCGTTGCAGATCCGCGCCGCCTGCCCCTTGCGCTCCAGCAGGTAGTACAGCCCGCGCCGGCGGTGGATGTCGTGGTACGCGAGGTCTATCTGAGCCACCCGCGGATTCGACATGGTCATGCCGTGCTTGGCCCGGTACCGCTCGATCAGCTGGTACTTCATGACCCAGTCGATCTCGGTCCCGATCCGGTCCAGATCCTCCGCCTCGATCGCGTCGAGGGTACGGCCCCACAGCTCCAGCACCTGGTCCACCGTGCCGGTACGGATCCCCCGGCGCTCGGCGAAGTCCACGGCCTTGTCGTAGTACTCGCGCTGGATCTCCAGCGCCGAGGCCTCCCGCCCGCTCGCCAGCCGCACCTTGCGCTGGCCCGTGATGTCGTGGCTGACCTCGCGGATCGCCCGGATCGGGTTTTCCAGGGTCAGGTCACGCATCACCGTCCCCGCCTCGATCATGCGCAGCACCAGGTCGGTGGCCCCCACCTTGAGCAGCATGGTCGTCTCGGACATGTTCGAGTCCCCGACGATCACGTGCAGGCGGCGGTACCGCTCCGCATCCGCGTGCGGCTCGTCCCGCGTGTTGATGATCGGCCGGGACCGGGTCGTCGCGGAGCTGACGCCCTCCCAGATGTGCTCGGCCCGCTGGCTCACGCAGTAGACCGCACCCCGCGGGGTCTGCAGCACCTTGCCCGCGCCGCAGATCAGCTGCCGCGTGACAAGGAACGGAATGAGGATGTCCGCCAGGCGGGAGAATTCTCCGTGCCGGGCCACGAGATAGTTCTCGTGACAGCCGTACGAGTTGCCGGCCGAGTCGGTGTTGTTCTTGAAGAGATAGACGTCGCCCGCGATTCCCTCCTCGTGCAGGCGGCGTTCGGCATCGACGAGCAGGCCTTCGAGAATGCGCTCGCCCGCCTTGTCGTGCGTGACCAGTTCGGTCACGTTGTCGCATTCGGGAGTTGCATATTCCGGATGCGAACCCACGTCGAGGTACAGACGGGCGCCGTTCCGCAGGAAGACATTGCTGCTGCGGCCCCATGACACAACACGGCGGAAGAGGTAGCGCGCCACTTCGTCAGGAGACAGTCGGCGCTGTCCCCTGAACGTGCACGTGACGCCGTACTCGTTCTCCAGCCCGAAAATGCGGCGGTCCATGACTGAACATTACGCCTTCTGCACTGTTCTGAAACCGGGTTCGTGAACGCCGTTTCGATCAGTTCCCGACGAGCCGCTCCGCCGGACCGCCCACCCGGCCTTCCACACCGCCCCCGCCAGCACGCTCGCCCGCACCCGCGACCGGGCCCGCATCCGTATCCGCCGCGGACCCCGACGGCGAGCCCGCCACCATACGGGTCCGGCCGGGACCGGCCATGACGCGCTGAGTGAGCGTCAGCACCAGCAGCGCCGCCGCACCCGCGACACTCGCCACGCCGAACCCGCTCGCGGTCCCGCCCAGTTCCACCGCCGGCCCGGCCGCAGCCGTGCCGATCGCCGCACCCACCCCGAAGAACGTCACCAGCCACGAGAAGGCCTCCGTCACCGTCCCCACCGGAGCATGCCGGTCCACCACGATGAACGCACAGGCCAGCGCGGGCGCCAGGAACACACCCGCCAGCGCCGACAGGGCCGTCATCGCCACCGGCCCCGGAACCAGCATCAGCGGCAGGTAACACACCGCCAGCAGCGCCACGATCAGCCGCAGCCGCCGCTCCGGCGCACCCGCCCACTGCCGCGCCCCGTACAGCACCCCGCCGGCCAGCGCGCCCAGACCCAGCGCCGCCATCAGCCAGCCGTACACCGACTGGCCCCCGTGGCCGTCGGCATACGCCACGCCCGCCACCGTGATCGAACCCAGCGCCATGCCCACGAAGAAGAACGCACCCAGCAGCGCCCGCAGCCCCGGCGAGCGCAGCGCCCCCAGCCAGTGCGCCTCGCGCGGCTCGGAGCGCCACGTCCGCGAGGGTTCGCTGACCACGACGGACAGCGCCCCCAGCACGCCGAGCGCATGGATCACCAGCAGCGCCCCGGCCGGATCCCACAGCGAGACACACAGCGTCACGAGCAGCGGGCCGACCGTGTACATGATCTCCTGGGCCACCGCGTCCATCGCGTACGCCGCGTGCACCTGCTCTTCCTTGCCGCCGAGCACGGAGGGCCACAGCGCCCGCAGCCCGCCCTCCAGCGGCGGCGCGAAGAACCCGCCGACGACCACGGCCCCGTACGCGGCCGCCGCCGACCCGGTCCCCGCGAACGCGAGCCACGCCATGCCCAGCGCCGAAAGCACCGCGGCAGGCAGCTGCACCCGCGGCTGCCCGAACAGGTCCACGGCACGGCCGAGCAGCGGCTGACCCACCGCGTTGGCCACCCCGTACACCGCGGCGAGGGCGCCCGCGAGGCTGTAGCTGCCCCCTTCGGCCCGCGTGAACAGCACGATCGCGATCGCCGCGGTCGCGTTCGGCAGGCGGCCGACGAGCGTGCCCGTCAGCAGCCTCGCGGCGTGCCGGGTCCTGAGCAGCTCCGCGTATCCCGCGGCCATGTCCGCCCCCTTCTGCCCGGAACCCAGCCGGGAGTCATCCAAGTAATACGTATAACCTTCGACGTCATACGTACCATGGCCCCACCACGGGGGTCCAGCCGGACGACGCCCCCACCCCGCCGACCTCGCACTACAGGAGCACCGTGTGACGAGACCCACCAGCCGCGACGTCGCCACCGCCGCCGGGGTCTCCCAGGCCACCGTCTCCCTCGTCCTCGGCGACAAATGGCGCGGCCGCGTCTCCGAACGCACCGCCACCCACGTCCGCGAAACCGCCACCGAACTCGGCTACCGACCCAACCTCGCCGCCCGCAACCTCCGCCTCGGCAGCACCCGCACCGCCCTCCTCGTCGTCCCCGCCCTCACCAACGAATTCTTCGCCCGCGTCTACACCGGCGCCGCCCGCATCGCCGCCGAACACGGCTTCGGCGTCGTCCTCTACCCCTCCCCCGACGGCACCGGCCCCGCCCGCGACCCCTTCGCCTCCGCCCGCGCCGCCCTCGACGGCGTCATCGCCTCCTCCATGGCCGCCCACGCCCTCGACGCCATCGGCGACGCCGCCCTCCCCCTCGTCATGCTCGACAGCGACCCCACCGCCGGCCGCGCCGCCGCCCACGTCAACCTCGCCATGGCCGACGGCATGCGCCAGGTCACCGAACACCTCCTCACCCTCGGCCACCGCCGCTTCCTCCACCTCGCCTCCGCCGTCGACTCCTGGACCTTCGACATCCGCGCCGACGCCCTGGCCACCCTGCTGAAACCCCACGCCGAGCTGCGCACCGTACGAGCCCCCCTCACCGTCACCGACGCCCGCACCGCCATGGAAGCCGCCCTGGCCGCCCCCGAGAGCCGGCCCACCGCCGTCGTCTGCGACGACGACATCCTCGCCGCCGGCACCTGCAAAGCCGCCCGCCGCCTCGGCCTGCGCATCCCCGACGACCTCTCCGTCACCGGCATCGACGACCTCGCCCTCGCCACCGCCGTCGAACCCGAACTCACCACCGTCCACCTCCCCGCCGAACGCGTCGGCGAACAAGGCATGGCCGCCCTCCTCGCCGTCCTCGAAGGCACCCCCTGGACCGCCCCCGACATCCCCGTCGACCTCGTCGTCCGCGCCTCCACCGGCCCGGCCCCCGCCTGAAACACGAAAACGCCCCCGGCCACAAGGCCGGGGGCGCCATCCGCGCGCGGATCTACTCCTCGGAATCGTCCTCGGGAGCCTCGTCGTTCGACACGGCATCCGCCTGCGCCGCAGCCGGAACATCCGCCTCCAGCAACCGCGACAGCTGCCGTCCCCGGATCCGCTTGAACTTCCGCTGCTGAGCCCGCGTCCGGTCCAGCACCGCAACCTCCAGCCGCTCCGCCGGAATCGCCTTGTCCGCACCGTTCGCCTGACTGGACAGCGCCTGCACCGCCAGCTTCAGCGCCTCGGACAACGTCATCCCGTCCCGGTGACGCTGATCCAGGTAGGTGCTGATCTGCTCGGCGTTGCCACCGACCGCGACCGAGCCGTGCTCGTCCACGATCGAACCATCGTGCGGCAGCCGGTAGATCTGGTCACCCGCGGCCGTCGCACCGACCTCGGCCACCACCAACTCCACCTCGTACGGCTTCTCACCCGCACTCGAGAAGATCGTGCCCAGCGTCTGCGCATAGACGTTGGCCAGCCCACGGGCCGTCACATCATCACGGTCGTACGTGTATCCACGCAGATCCGCGTAGCGCACACCACCGATCCGCAGGTTCTCGTACTCGTTGTACTTGCCGGCGGCCGCGAAGCCGATCCGGTCATAGATCTCGCTGAACTTGTGCAGCGCACGCGACGGGTTCTCGCCGACGAACACGATGCCGTCGGCGTACTGCAGCACGACGAGGCTGCGACCGCGGGCGATGCCCTTCCGGGCGTATTCCGCCCGGTCGGCCATGGCCTGCTGGGGTGAGACGTAGAACGGAGTCGACACCGGTTATCCGTCCCTTTCTTCTGGGCGACGAGGAGGACTGGTCAGAGCAGGGCCGCGCGCGGCCCGTCGGGCTGCTCCAGCCGACGATTGGTGACGGTACGGGCGAGCTCCTGCGACTCGTCGTCCGTCAGCCTGCGGAAGCCCTCGTCGGTGATGACCGTGACGATGGGATAGATGTGGCGGTACAAGTCCGGACCACCCGTCGCCGAGTCGTCGTCGGCGGCGTCGTACAGCGCCTGCACGACCAGCGTGGTCGCCTGCTCCTCCGTCAGATCCGGCCGGAAGAGCTTCTTCATCGACCCGCGGGCGAAGATCGATCCCGATCCGGTGGCGGCGTAACCGTGCTCCTCGGAGCGACCGCCGGTCACGTCGTAGGAGAAGATCCGGCCCTTCTCCTTGGCCTCGTCGTACCCCGCGAACAGCGGCACGACGGCCAGCCCCTGCATCGCCATGCCCAGATTGCTCCGGATCATGGTGGAGAGCCGGTTCGCCTTGCCCTCCAGGGAGAGGGTCGTCCCCTCCACCTTCTCGAAGTGCTCCAGCTCCAGCTGGAACAGCTTCACCATCTCCACGGCCAGGCCGGCCGTACCGGCGATGCCCACCGCGGAGTACTCGTCGGCCGGGAACACCTTCTCGATGTCCCGCTGCGCGATCATGTTCCCCATGGTCGCCCGCCGGTCACCGGCGAGCACGACCCCGCCGGGGAAGGTGGCGGCCACGATGGTCGTCCCGTGCGGCGCCTCGACGACACCCTCGGGGAGCTTGCGGTTCCCCGGCAGCATCTCGGGCGAGTGCGCGCCCAGGAAGTCCATGAAGGACGACGACCCCGGCGTCAGGAAGGCTGCCGGTAGACGCCCTGTGCTACGAGTGTTGGGTTCCACAGGTTTCCTTCCACGTAAGCGGCTGCACGTCGCATGACGTCCGGCCGATCCTTGAGCTGCCCGATTCCTGCGTTGCAGCCGAAGCAGAGTACGCCTCGGACCTTACCCGTCTGATGATCGTGATCCACATGCTCCGCCGGACTCTCTTGGCACAGGAGGCAGACACCGCCTTGGGCCGCGATCATCGCGTCACGCTCAGCCTCGGTGATGCCGTAAGAGCGCTTCAGGTGCCCCGCCCGGCCTTGGACGGCCCGGCAGGCCTTGCAACGGGTGGACAGCCCGTCAGAAGCCGTGGCGTTCTTGTGCCATTCGCTGTGCGGCTTGACCTCGCCGCACTGCCGGCAGAGCTTGTGTCCCACCGGCACTTCTACGTGGTCCTTGACGACCTTGCCTTTGGCGGCCTGGCGGCGCCTGTAGTGCTGAGCGCTGTACGCAGCCACGCACTCGCGGCACCTGGGCTGGAGCCCGTCGCTGCGATTTCGATCCGAGGCGAATCCGCTCAGTGGTACATCGCGTGCGCACCCGCGACACCACTTGGTTCCATTGGACATGGAGCACACACTGGCGGATTCACCTTAGATTCGAAGGCTATTCGCCGCCTTTTTGTACGAAACTCCGAACGAAATCCTCGGCATTCTCTTCGAGTACATCGTCAATCTCGTCAAGTACCGAGTCGACGTCGTCGGAGAGCTTTTCCTGGCGCTCCTTGAGGTCGGTCGATTCTTCGACCGCCGCCTCCTCGACCTCCTCGGTCGAGCGCTGCGCCTTCTGCTGTCCGCCGCCGGTGTCCTTGGTCGCCATGTCTACCTCACCCCGCTCGGTTCGCACGCTCGTGTCGAGAGACCCCGGGATTCGGGATCTCTCAAGATCAGACCCTACGCCGGACCCTACAAGGAGGGTCCGGCATTCGTCCCCGCACTTTCATTAACGTGCGGGCTTTCTCATGATTCCCGGACCGGAGGCCTTTCAGCCCCGTTCACTGCCCCGAAAGCACCCGCACCAGGTCCTCCGCCGTGCGGCAGCGGTCCAGGAGCTCCTTCACGTGCTTGCGGGTACCCCGCAGGGGTTCGAGCGTCGGGACGCGCTGGAGGGAGTCGCGGCCCGGGAGGTCGAAGATCACCGAGTCCCACGAGGCCGCGGCGACGTCGTCCGCGTACTGCTCCAGGCACCGGCCCCGGAAATAGGCCCGGGTGTCCTCCGGCGGCTTGCCCTGGGCGCGCTCCACCGCAGGCTCCTCCACCAGCCGCTTCATCTTGCCGCGGGCCACCAGGCGGTTGTACAGGCCCTTCTCGGGCCGTACGTCCGCGTACTGGAGGTCCACCAGGTGGAGCCGGGCGGCGTCCCAGCCGAGGCCGTCCCGCCTGCGGTAGCCCTCGAGGATCTCGCGCTTCGCGATCCAGTCGAGCTCTCCCGACAGGCTCATCGGGTCGCTCTCGAGCCGGCCGAGCACGTCCTCCCAGCGGACCAGCACGTCCTTGGTCTGCTCGTCGGCGTCGGAGCCGAAACGCTCGTCCACGTACTTCCTGGCCAGCTCGAAGTACTCCATCTGGAGTTGTACGGCGGTCAGGGTGCGGCCGCTGCGCAGCGTGATCAGGTGTTGCAGGTCGGGGTCGTGGGAGACCTGGTGCAGGGTGCGGACGGGCTGGTCCACGGCCAGGTCGACGTTGATGAAGGAGTCCTCGATCATGGAGAGGACGAGGGCGGTGGTGCCGAGTTTGAGGTACGTCGAGATCTCGGAGAGGTTGGCGTCGCCGATGATCACGTGCAGCCGGCGGTATTTCTCGGCGTCCGAGTGGGGCTCGTCGCGGGTGTTGATGATGGGGCGCTTGAGGGTGGTCTCGAGGCCGACCTCGACTTCGAAGTAGTCCGCGCGCTGGCTGATCTGGAAGCCGTGCTCGCGGCCGTCCTGGCCGATGCCGACGCGTCCTGCGCCGGTGACGACCTGGCGGGAGACGAAGAAGGGGGTGAGGTGGCGCACGATCTCCGAGAAGGGGGTTTCCCGCTTCATCAGGTAGTTCTCGTGCGTGCCGTAGGAGGCGCCCTTGTTGTCGGTGTTGTTCTTGTAGAGGTGGATGGGCTGGGCTCCGGGGAGCTGGGCGGCCCGTACGGCTGCCTCGGCCATGATCCGTTCGCCGGCCTTGTCCCAGAGGACGGCGTCGAGCGGGTTGGTGATCTCCGGGGAGCTGTATTCGGGGTGCGCGTGGTCGACGTAGAGCCGTGCGCCGTTGGTGAGGATGACGTTGGCGAGGCCGATGTCCTCGTCGGTGAGCTGGCTGTTGTCGGCGGCCTCGCGGGCGAGGTCGAAGCCGCGGGCGTCCCGCAGCGGATTCTCCTCCTCGAAGTCCCAGCGGGCGCGTCGCGCCCGGTGCATCGCCGCCGCGTAGGCGTTGACGATCTGGGACGAGGTGAGCATGGCATTGGCGTTCGGGTGGCCCGGGACGGAGATCCCGTACTCCGTCTCGATTCCCATTACTCGCCGTACGGTCATGCGGCCCTCCTTGCCCGGCGGCGCTCCCGTTCGGGAGCGGCGCTCAAGTACCGCTGGTGCTCCGGTGCGTGTGCGGTGCCCGTCCCCGCACTGCGCGACCGGCGGTACGGAAGAGCCTAGAACCACTCCGCGCTGGTGGGGAGATCATTTCAGTCATTGACTTCGCCCCGTCACCGGCTGAAAAGAGCAGTCGGTAAAGCAGTCGGCTGCGGGTGCCCGGTGAGGGCATCCGCAGCCGCCCTGTTCGATCAGAGGTACTGACCGGTGTTTGCCACCGTGTCGATGGAGCGTCCGGTGTCCGCGCCCTGCTTTCCGGTGACGAGGGTGCGGATGAAGACGATCCGCTCGCCCTTCTTTCCGGAGATCCGGGCCCAGTCGTCCGGGTTGGTGGTGTTGGGCAGGTCTTCGTTCTCCTTGAACTCGTCCACGCAAGCCTGGAGGAGGTGGGCGACGCGAAGGCCCTTCTGGTTGTGCTCGAGGAAGGCCTTGATGGCCATCTTCTTCGCACGGTCCACGATGTTCTGGATCATGGCGCCGGAGTTGAAGTCCTTGAAGTAGAGGACTTCCTTGTCGCCGTTGGCGTACGTGACCTCGAGGAAGCGGTTCTCCTCGGTTTCGGCGTACATCTGCTCGACGACGGTCTGGATCATGCTGTGGACGGCGACCTCGGGCGAGCCGGAGTGCTCGGAGAGGTCGTCGCTGTGGAGCGGCAGCGAGGCCTTGAGGTACTTGGCGAAGATGTCCCGGGCCGCTTCGGCGTCGGGGCGCTCGATCTTGATCTTCACGTCGAGCCGGCCGGGGCGCAGGATGGCCGGGTCGATCATGTCCTCGCGGTTGGAGGCGCCGATGACGATGACGTTCTCCAGGCCTTCCACGCCGTCGATCTCGGCGAGCAGCTGGGGGACGATGGTGTTCTCGACGTCCGAGCTGACTCCGGATCCGCGGGTGCGGAAGAGGGATTCCATCTCGTCGAAGAAGACGATGACGGGGGTGCCCTCGCTGGCCTTCTCGCGGGCACGCTGGAAGACGAGGCGGATGTGCCGCTCGGTCTCGCCGACGTACTTGTTGAGGAGTTCGGGGCCCTTGATGTTCAGGAAGTAGGACTTCCCGGCGGGCTGGCCGGTCACCTCGGCGACCTTCTTGGCAAGGGAGTTGGCCACGGCCTTGGCGATGAGCGTCTTGCCGCAGCCGGGGGGGCCGTAGAGCAGGATGCCCTTGGGGGGCCGCAGTTCGTGCTCTTTGAACAGGTCGGGGTAGAGGTACGGGAGCTCGACCGCGTCGCGGATCAGCTCGATCTGGTCGCCCAGGCCGCCGATCTTGCTGTAGTCGATGTCGGGGACCTCTTCGAGGACGAGTTCTTCGACCTCGCTCTTGGGGACGACCTCGTAGACGTAGCCGGAGCGGGGTTCGAGCAGGAGGGCGTCGCCGGGGCGGATGGTGATGTCCAGGAGCGGCTCGGCGAGCCTCACCACCCTTTCCTCGTCGGTGTGCCCGACCACCAGGGCGCGCTCGCCGTCCTCGAGGATCTCCTTGAGGGTGACGATGTCCCCGGCCCGTTCGAACTCCATGGCTTCGACCACGTTGAGGGCTTCGTTGAGCATGACCTCCTGGCCGCGCCGGAGGTCTTCCGGTTCGACGCTGGGGCTGACGTTCACGCGGAGCTTTCGGCCGCCGGTGAAGATGTCGACGGTGCCGTCTTCGTTCGCCTGAAGGAAGACACCGAAGCCGGCCGGCGGCTGCGCGAGCCGGTCGACTTCCTCCTTGAGTGCGACGATCTGGTCGCGGGCCTCACGGAGCGTATTTGCCAGTCGCTCGTTTTGTGCGGAGACGCCGGCCAGGTTTGTCTGGAGCTCGACGATCCGCTCTTCGAGAATCCTCGTGTGCCGCGGAGAGTCGGCGAGCTTACGTCGCAGGACGGCGATTTCCTGCTCGAGATAGGCAACCTGGCCGGCGGGGTCCTCAGACCCTCGCCCCGGCCGGATGCCGCGGTTGTTGTCGTCGTCGTGGGCTGCCACGGTCCTCACCTCCTCCAAGGGGAGCTGGACGCTTCCTGACCCTACCTGGGCTGGTGGTGATTGAAACCCCTAGATCACAAAGACGGTAGGGGTGTGTCCGATCTTCACCCTTGCGTACTCCCTCACGCCAAGGAAATACCCACCCATCAACATCGGAAAGCGGCCGGTTGTAAGGTCGAACTGTTCAACACCCGTCAGGGCTCGCGCGACTTGCCGCGGGCTGGTGGCGGAAACGGATCACTGAGCGCAGGGAACGGCAGGAGATATGACCGTGCAGCAGGAGGCTTCCGCGGGCGGCGGCGGGCAGGCCGGCGAGCCGCTGGAGGTCTGGATCGACCAGGACCTCTGCACCGGTGACGGGATCTGCGTCCAGTACGCGCCGGAGGTGTTCGAGCTGGACATCGATGGTCTGGCGTATGTGAAGAGCCCGGAGGACGAGCTGCTGGTGGAGGCGGGGGCGACCACTCCGGTTCCTTTGACGCTGCTGCAGGACGTGGTGGACTCGGCGAAGGAGTGCCCGGGTGACTGCATCCATGTGAGGCGAGTTTCGGACAGGGTCGAGGTGTACGGCCCGGACGCGGAGTGACGGTTCAAACACTCCTGGCGTCTGAGTTCGTCAGCTCCTGGCGGAATTTTCCGCCGCTCCAGCGCCACTTGGCGAGCTGCTTCACGTCTGGGCTGTAGCGCGGTACCTCGGGTGAGGAGTAGCCGAGGAGACTGGCGGTCACGACCCCGTCGCGGATGGTGAGGTCGGTGGCGGTCTGCCGTTTTCCGGCTTCGAGGAGGGTGGCGACCACCCTGGGTGCGGCGCCGGGGGTGTCGTCCTGGGTGAGTACGTAGACCGCGTGGGGCGGGGTGCCGGAGCCGGCGTCGCAGCGGACTGCGGCGACGGTTTCGGGGCGGCCGTCGCCGTCGAGGTCGCCTTGGGCGGTGGCCGTGACGGCCACGGGGAGGCCCTTGCAGTCGAGGGGGTAGCTGACCCGGGCCGGGTCGGGGGCGGCGGCCTGGGAGGCCTGGGGGCCCTTTGCGGGGGCCGTGGAGTGGCCGGTGGCGGCCGCGTCGGGCTGGACGAGTCCCGCGGCGGCCACGACGGCGGCCATGGCGGTGGCCGTGGCGAGCCAGTGGAGGGGCCCGGCGCCGTTGTGCGCGAGGGTTTCCAGTGTCGGCGTCAGCTCGGAGGGGCGGTGCGGCACGCGGGGTGTCTCCTGTGCGAACGGTGACGGGGAGCCAGCATCGTGCCACACCTCACACGGGGGTGGAACGGGCGGGTCCGCGTCGGCTGGGCCGGTGTGGAGACAACGAAAAGGCGCTGTGGTGCAGTTCCCGGATCGTTCGGGGAACTGCACCACAGCGCCTTGGTGTTGGCTGGGAGGCCGGGCGGCCCCGTTCGCCGGTGTCTAGGCGGAGCGGTCGCTGCCGGGGCCGTCGTAGTCCTCGCCGTACGCGCCCTTGGCGGGGCGGCGGCGGCGCATGGGGGGCTCGACGCCGTCTGCGAGGCGGCGGGCGGTGACGAGGAAGCCGGTGTGTCCGATCATCCGGTGGTCCGGGCGGACGGCGAGGCCTTCGACGTGCCAGTTGCGGATCATCGATTCCCAGGGCTGCGGTTCGGCGAAGCAGCCGATCTCGCGGATGGACTCGACGGTCTTGGACAGCTGGGTGGTGGTGGCCACGTAGCAGCAGAGGATGCCGCCAGGGACGAGGGCCTTGGAGACGGCCTCCAGGCATTCCCAGGGGGCGAGCATGTCGAGGATCACGCGGTCGACGTCGGTGTCGGACAGGTTGTCCTGGAGGTCGCCGACGGTCAGCTGCCACGCGGGGTGGGGGCCGCCGAAGTAGCGCTCGACGTTGGCGGTGGCGATCTCGGCGAAGTCCGCGCGGCGCTCGTAGCTGTGGAGCATGCCCTGGTCGCCGATGGCGCGCAGCAGGAAGCTGCTCAGGGAGCCGGAGCCGACGCCTGCTTCCACGACGCGGGCGCCGGGGAAGATGTCGGCGAAGGCCAGGATCTGGCCTGCGTCCTTGGGGTAGACCACGGCGGCACCGCGGGGCATGGACAGGACATAGTCGGGGAGCAGGGGGCGCAGCGCGAGGTACGCGACGTTCCCCGTGGTACGGACAACACTGCCCTCGGGAGCACCGATCAGCTCGTCGTGGGGGAAGGAACCCTTGTGGGTGTGGAAATTCTTCCCTGCTTCGAGCGTGAACGTGTAGTGGCGGCCCTTGGGGTCGGTGAGCTGAACCTGGTCCCCGACCTCGAAGGGCCCGCGTCGGCGGGCGGCACCGGTCGGTTCGGACATGTGACCAGTGTATTGGCTTCAGGACTGGGGCCGCGCCATGGCCTTCACGAAGGCCTTCTCGACGTCGAGGGTGGACAGGACGCCGTAGATCTCGCCGCCGGGTTCGAGGACGAGGTATTCGGTGGCGGGGGTGGCGCGGAGGTGGTCGAGGAGTTCTTCGCCGGCGAGGTCCGCTGAAACCTTCATTCCGTCGGTGAGCTCTTGCGCGAGGGTGCTGACGTCGACCCAGGGGCGGCGGTGTTCGGGGACGGAGGCGATGGCGGTTTCGCGGACGATGGAGAGGGGGTTGCCGTGGCCGTCGACGATGACTATGGCGCGGGCGCCGTGGGTGTTGGCGCGGCGCAGGGCTTCGGAGAGGGGGGTGGTGTTCTCGACGGGGACGGCGCGGCGGGTGAGGGTGCGGGCGCGGAGTTCGGGGAGGTGTTCGCGCAGGCGGGCCATGCGCAGGCTGTTTCCGGCGCCGGTCCAGATGATGGCGGCGAGGATCGCGGCGAGCAGGGCGTCCATGACGGTGTTCATGCCGCCGATGTCGTCGGTGCCGGAGCCGAGGATGCCGGTGTGGGTGATCATCGGGAGGCCGAGGAGGACGGCGACGGCGAGGGCGCGGCCGACCCAGGCGGCGGCGACGGTGCCGGTCATGGGTTTGCCGGTGATGCCCCAGATGACGGCGCGGAGCATGCGGCCGCCGTCGAGGGGGAGGCCGGGGAGCAGGTTGAACGCGGCGACGAGCAGGTTGGAGATCATCAGGCCGGCGAGCAGGACGCCGGGGACGCTGGCGGGGTCGACGCGTTCCATGCCGAGGTAGAAGGCGCCGGCGAGGAGGAGGGAGAGGAGGGGGCCGACGAAGGCGAGGACGAATTCGCGTCCGGGGGTCTCGGATTCCTTCTCGATCTCGGAGACTCCGCCGAAGAACTGGAGCTGGATGCGTCGCACGGGGAGTTTGAAGCGGAGGGCGGCGACGGTGTGGGCGAGTTCGTGGACGAGGACGGAGGCGTAGAAGGCGACGGCGAAGAAGAGGGAGACGAGGTAGCGGGCGGGGCCGAGGTCGGGCAGGACGCGGTCGAGCTGGTCGCCGAAGACCCAGGTGATGAGGGCGGCGACGAGGAACCAGCTGGGCGAGACGTAGACGGGGACGCCGAAGGGGCGGCCCATGAGGATGCCGCCGCCCGGTCCGGGGCGCTTGGTTGCGCGCTCGCCGGTTTCGTCGGTGTCTGCCACGGGTGTCCTTCGTTCGGTGCTGTCCGGCGGGTTGCGGCCGGCGGTGCTTTCAGTGTGGTTCAGGTGCACGGTCGGTGCGGGGCGGGGGGCGTGGTGGCGCGGTGTGATGCTCCGATCATGCAGTGCGAGGGGGCTCGGCGTCGATGGTATGCGCGCGCTGTCGGTGGCGGGTCGTAGGGTTTTGTCCATGACGACGAGCCCCGGTCCGGTTCCTGGCGCAGCCGATGCCGATGCAGCGCCGAGCGCTGTGGCGCCTTCTTCGCTCTCCCCTTCGCGGGCGAGCGATTTCATGCAGTGCCCGCTGCTGTACCGGTTCCGGGTGATCGACAAGCTGCCGGAGAAGCCGAGTGCTGCGGCGACGCGGGGCACGCTGGTGCATGCGGTGCTGGAGCGGTTGTTCGATCATCCGGCGGTGGAGCGGACGGCGCCGCGGGCGAAGGCGCTGGTTCCGGGGCAGTGGGACCGCCTGCTCGAGTCGAAGCCGGAGCTGGTGGAGCTGTTCCCGGAGGGGGACGAGGGGGCGGGGCTGGCGCGCTGGCTGACGGAGGCCGAGGCGCTGGTGGAGCGGTGGTTCACGCTGGAGGACCCGACGCGGCTGGAGCCGGTGGAGCGGGAGTTCTTCGTGGAGACGGAGCTGGAGTCGGGGCTGCGGTTGCGCGGGATCATCGACCGGGTGGATGTGGCTCCGTCGGGCGAGGTGCGGATCGTCGACTACAAGACGGGCAAGGCTCCGCGGCCGGAGTATGCCGAGGGTGCGCTGTTCCAGATGAAGTTCTATGCGCTGGTGGTGTGGCGGCTGAAGCAGGTGGTGCCGCGGCGGCTGCAGCTGGTGTATCTGGGCAGTGGGGACGTGCTGACGTACGACCCGGTGATGGCGGATCTGGAGCGGGTGGAGCGCAAGCTGCTGGCGCTGTGGGAGGCGATCAAGGAGGCGACGGAGACGGGTGACTGGCGGCCGCGGCCGACGAAGCTGTGCGGCTGGTGTGATCACCGGGCGGTCTGCCCGGAGTTCGGGGGGACTCCCCCGGCCTATCCTCTGATGATCATCCCGAGGCCGGGGAGCGGGGCCGGGGCGGGCCGCCCCGAGGAATCCTGACGGGCCGGTCAGGGCAGAATGGGCGGCGTCCGTCGTTGCCGCCGTACGAATACGAGGTACACCCTGTGGCGATCCGCGTCCTACTGGTCGACGACCAGCCGCTGCTGCGCACCGGCTTCCGGATGATCCTGGAGGCCGAACAGGACCTGGCGGTCGTCGGGGAGGCCGGGGACGGTCTGCAGGCGCTGGACCAGGTGCGGGCGCTGCAGCCCGATGTGGTGCTGATGGACATCCGGATGCCCCGGATGGACGGGGTGGAGGCGACGCGGCAGATCACCGGTCCGGGCCGGGACGGTCCGGCGAAGGTGCTCGTGCTGACCACGTTCGATCTGGACGAGTACGTGGTGGAGGCGCTGCGGGCGGGGGCGAGCGGGTTCCTGCTGAAGGATGCGCCGGCCAATGAGCTGGTGCAGGCGATCCGGGTGGTGGCGGGCGGCGAGGCGATGCTGGCGCCGAGCATCACGCGGCGGCTGCTGGACAAGTACGCGGGCCACCTGCCGTCGGGCGAGGACAGCGTGCCGGACACCTTGGGGACGCTGACCGAGCGGGAGGTCGAGGTGCTGAAGCTGGTGGCGCGGGGCCTGTCGAACGCGGAGATCGCGGCGGATCTGTTCGTGAGCGAGACGACGGTGAAGACGCATGTGGGGCACGTGCTGACGAAGCTGGGCCTGCGCGACCGGGTCCAGGCGGCGGTGTACGCGTACGAGAGCGGTCTGGTGCGCCCCGGCGCCGGACAGTAGCGCGCCGGGCGCGGGCCGGAGCCTGCCGGGAGCAGCCGGAGGGGCCGGCAGCCGCATCGTGCGGCTGCCGGCCCCTTCGCCGTACCGGGTACGGGTCAGCCCTTGCTGATCTCCCAGAAGCGGAAGACGGTGGAGGCGTCGAGCGACCACTGAAGGCCCGTCACGTTCTGGCGGGTGACGGCGTACTGCTTGCCCTGCCAGAGCGGGAGGATCGGGATCTCGTCGGCGACGATGTCCTGGAGGCGGTTGTAGTCGACGGTGGCCGCGGTGCGGTCGGACTTCGTGGAGGTCGACGGGATGATGGTCCCGGTGATCTCCTTGTTGTCGTAGTTGTTGTGCAGCACGTTGTCCGGGCCGAAGAACGGCTGCGTGAAGTTGTCGGCGTCCGGGTAGTCGGGGACCCAGCCCTTGACGTACACGCCGTACTTGCCGTCCTGGATGTCCTTCTCGTACTGCCCGAACTCGACGGACTTGACGTCGGCCTCGAAGAGTCCGCTGTCGTTGAGCTGCTTGGCGATGAGCTGGAATTCCTGGTCCGTGGACGGGCCGTAGCGGGTGGGCGTCGAGTACAGGGTGATCTTCACCTTGTCCTTGATGCCGGCGGCGCGCAGGACGGCTTCGGCCTTCTTGGGCTGCGGGCTGCCGCCGTAGCGGTCGAAGAAGGCGGTGTTGTGAGAGCCGATGCCGGCCGGGACGATCGAGTAGAGCGAGGTCGCGGTGCCGTCGTAGACGTCCTTGACGAGCGCTTCGCGGTCGACGAGGTAGGCGATGGCCTTGCGGATGGGGAGCTTTCCGGCGACCGGGTCGTTCATGTTGAAGACGAGGTGCTCGACTTCGGCGCCGGTGCCCTGGACGACCTCGACCTTGTGGTCCCCGGTCTTGGTGGAGGAGAGGCTGGCGATGTCCTTGGCGGCGAGGCCGCGGAAGGCGAAGTCGACCTCGCCGCTTTCCAGGACCCGCTTGAGGGCGGCCTGGTCCTCGTTGAAGAACTTGAGGGTGACGCCGGTGTTCTTGGCCTTGGCCTTGCCGCTGTAGGAGTCGTTGACGGAGAAGCTGGCGCTCTTCTCGTTCATCGAGTCCAGCTTGTAGACGCCGGAGCCGATGGCCTTGCCGTCAGTGCGGAGCTTGTCGGCCGGGTACTCGCTGTGGTCGACGATGGAGCCCGCGCCCGATGCGATCTTGCTGGGGAAGGTCGCGTCGGACGTCTTGAGGCGGAAGACGACGGTCTTCTCGTCGGGGGTGTCGATGCCGGCGATCGACGACAGCATCACGGAGGGGCCGTTGGCGTCGTTGATCTTCAGCGTGCGCTCGAAGGAGAACTTGACGTCCTTCGAGGTGAGGGCGTGGCCGTTGCTGAACTTGAGGCCGGTGCGCAGGGTGCACTTGTAGAGCTTGCTGTCGCCGCCTTCGAAGTTGCAGGCCTGGGCGGCGTCGGGTTCGGGAGTGGTGCCGCCCTTGGGGAAGCTCAGCAGGGACTGGAAGACGTTGTTGAAGAGCAGCCAGGACCCCGGGTCGTAACCGGATGCGGGGTCGGTGGACTTCACCTTGTCGGATATCCCCATGACCACGCCCTTGCCGCCGCCGGCGGTGGGGCTGTCGGTCGAGCCGCAACCGCTGAGCAGCGCGGCGGCGGTGGCTGCGCCGAGCGGGGCCGCCAACCACTGGTTACGTCGATTCACGCGAACGTCCTTCACAGTCTCACTGTTTCGTTGCGCCGGCCTGCGACACCCGCCGCCGGTTGCTGCCGGTTGCTGCCGGTCTCAGCCGCTGACACCGCGGCCGAGTTCCCACAGCTGGAGGTCGGAGATGGCGTTGACCGACCACTCCACTCCGGTGATCCCGTCGCGTGCGGCGACGTACTGCTTGCCCTGCCACAGCGGCAGGACGGGCACGTCCTCGGCGACGATGTCCTGCATCTCCGTGATCGCGGGGACGGCGACGTCGCGGTCGACGGCGCGCCGGGATTCGGGGATGAGCTTGGTGCGCACCGCGGCGTTGGCGTACGGCGTGCCCAGGAAGTTGTCCTGCTCCAGGAAGGGAGCGAGGAAGTTGTCGGCGTCGGGGTAGTCGGGGAACCAGCCGAGCCCGTAGGCGGCGTAGTCGCCCTTCTTCTGCGCGGGGCGGAAGTCGGACCAGTCGGAGCCCTGGACGGTGACGTCGAACAGCTGGGTGGAGTTCAGCTGGTTCTTGAGGGTCTCGAACTCGGTGGCCGTGCCGTCGCCGTAGTGGTCCTTGGTGTAGTTCAGCGTCAGCTTGACCGGGGTCTTGATCCCGGCGTTCTTCAGCAGGTCGGCGGCCTTCGCGGTGTTGGCCTCGCCGTACTTGTTGAAGAAGGAGTTGACGTGGCCCGTCAGGGTGGTGGGGACCAGCGAGTACAGGGGCTGCGCCGACTTGCCGTACACCTTGTCGATGATCGCGTTGCGGTCGACGGCGGCGGCGAGGGCCTGACGCACGGCCTTGTCCTTGACGGCCGGGGCCTCGGTGTTGAAGCCGATGTAGCGGATCTCCAGGCCGGGCATCGGGACCAGCTTGACGCCCTTGGGCGGCTTGGCGGCGAACTCGGCGATCTGGGCGGGCGACAGGGTGCGGGAGACCATGTGGATGGACCCGCCGGTGAGTGCCTTGCCCATGGCCGCGGAGTCGCTGAAGGTGCGCAGTTCGACCTTGTCGTTCTGCAGCTTGAGGCCGCCCTTGTAGTGCGGGTTCTTGCTGAAGACGGCGCGGACGAGGTGGTTGTCCTTGACCTCGGCCTTCATCGTGTACGGGCCGGAGCCGTCGACGGAGAAGCCCTCGCGGAGCTTCTTGGCGTCGTAGTTCTTCTCGCTCACGATGCCGGCGGCGGGGGTGGAGAGCTTTTGCGGGAAGGTCGCGTCGGGGGTCTTCAGGTGGAAGACGACGGTGTCGGCGGCCTTCACCTCGACGGTGTCGACGGTGGAGAGCAGCGAGGAGGGGCCGTTCTCGTCCTTGATGGCGAGGACGCGCTCGATGGAGAACTTGACGTCCTTCGCGGTGAGCGGCTCGCCGCTCGCGAACTTGAGGTCGGGCCGCAGGGTGCAGCGGTAGCTCTCGTTGCCGGTGTCGGTGAAGCGGCAGTCGGAGGCTGCTTCGGGGACGGGCTGGCCGCCGCCGCGGGGGGTGTGCATCAGCGTCTGGACGGTCTGCCGCAGGACGTTCCAGGCGCCGGCGTCGTAGGCGTAGGCCGGGTCGAACGGTGCGGGAGCGTAGTCGGCTGCCTCGAACCGGTCGGTGGTGCCGACGACGATCGCTCCGGATCCTGCTCCGCCTCCGCTCGTGCTGCCGCATGCGGCGAGCGCGGGGGTGAGCAGTCCGGCCGCAGCCGTCAGCACCAGGGTCTTGCGGTTCATGCTGGAAGTACTCCCTTGACCGGCACTTGCTCAAAGCGGCGTAAAGGGCACTTCGCGGCGGTCGCCCGTTCAGGGCGGAACGATCGGGCCGGTGTTGTGACGATCGGTCCACGCGGTCCCGGCACATGGGTGTGCGACCGGGTCAGCAGAGGTGCGGCGTAGTGCCCGCGTCGACATTAGTGGCCTGGGACGGGATGGCTTGAACTGGCAGGACTTGGGGCGTAATCGCACGGTGATGGGTGCGGACTGCCTGTCTATGTGGGAGTCACCGCAGATTCGGTCAGGAGCTGATCAATCCGGACACAAGGGAAGGTTTCCGGGCCCTGGGACAGGTCCGTAGGGACCTTGGCACGTGACAAAGGTCACCCGGCGCAACCGCCAGGGAAAGGATGGAATTTCAGCCTCCGGGCCATGGAACGGAAGATCCTTCCGCGGAGCCTCGATCCGGCGGCCGTTCCCTTCGGCACTGAGCGTGTGTGATCAGTTCATCGGAGTGATGAGGGAGCGCAGGAACGGAAGGTCGACGTCCTCCAGCGAGCGGACGACGGTGCGGCCCGGGGCGGGCGCGATGACGCCGACCGAGGGGACGGCCACGACCCGGCAGCCGGCGGCCTCGGCGGAGGCGACTCCGGTCGCGGTGTCCTCGATGACCGCGCAGCGCGAGGGGTGCGCGCCGAGGGTGCGGGCGGCCAGCAGGTACGGGTCGGGGTGCGGCTTGGTCCGGGCCACCTCGTCGCCGGCCACGCTCAGCGCGAACCGGTCGGGGCCCAGTGAGCGCAGCACCCGGTCGATGACGCGGCGGTGCGAGGCGGAGACGAGGGCGGTGGGCACGTTGTACCGGGCCAGCTCGGCCAGCAGCCGCTCGGCGCCCGGCATGAGCGGCACCTGGTCGGCGATCCGCGCCTCGAAGCGCTCGTTGAGCAGGACGCTCAGCTCCGAAAGGGTGATGGCGGCGCCGGTGGACTCGATGAGGAAGGCGGCGCTGCGGGTCATGGGCCCGCCGACGACGATGTCGCGCCAGGCGTCGTCGAGCCGGTGGCCGAGCTCGCCGAAGACGTCGACCTCGATCTCCCACCAGAAGCCCTCGGTGTCGACGAGGGTGCCGTCCATGTCGAGCAGCACCGCCTGCAGGGCATGCCCGTCGGCCGTACGGGCGACGGGGGCGGGAACGGTGCTGGTCATCCGGCACACCTCTCTCGGGGGACGAGAAGGCCGGCCGCCTCTTCCCCATGGGGCATCCCCCGGGGGAACAGGCGACCGGCCTGTATGGGACCGACAAGTGTACGTCGGTCCGCGTCAGCGTGCGTTGAAATACTTCGCTTCGGGGTGGTGGATGACGATCGCGTCGGTGGACTGCTCCGGGTGGAGCTGGAACTCCTCGGAGAGGTGGACCCCGATCCGCTCCGGCTGGAGGAGGTCGGCGATCTTGGCGCGGTCCTCCAGGTCGGGGCAGGCTCCGTAGCCCAGCGAGAAGCGGGCGCCGCGGTACTTCAGGTCGAACATGTCCTCCACGGCCGCCGGGTCCTCGCCGCCGAAGCCGAGCTCGGCGCGGACGCGGGCGTGCCAGTACTCGGCCATGGCCTCCGCGAGCTGCACCGACAGGCCGTGCAGCTCGAGGTACTCGCGGTAGGAGTCGGACTCGAACAGCTTGGCCGTGGCCTCGCCGATCTTCGACCCGACCGTGACCACCTGGAGGCCCACGACGTCGGTCTCGCCGGACTCCTCCGGGCGGAAGAAGTCGGCGAGGCACAGGCGGCGGCCGCGGCGCTGGCGCGGGAAGGTGAAGCGGGTCCGCTCGTTCCCGTCGTCGTCGAGGATGATCAGGTCCTCGCCCTTGGAGACGCAGGGGAAGTAGCCGTAGACCACCGCCGCCTCGAGCAGGTTCTCGGTGTGCAGTTTGTCGAGGAGCCCGCGCAGCCGCGGCCGGCCCTCGCTCTCGACGAGCTCCTCGTACGTGGCCCCGCCGGCGCGGGCCTGCTTGAGGCCCCACTGGCCCTTGAACAGGGCGCCCTCGTCCAGCCAGGAGGCGTAGTCCTTGAGCGGGATGCCCTTGACCACGCGCGTGCCCCAGAAGGGCGGGGCCGGGACCGGGTTGTCGATCGCGACGTCGGAACGGCCGCCCGGCTCCTCCGGCTCCTCCACCTGGGTGAGAGGAGTGTCCCGCTTGGCCACCCGGCGCTGCTTCAGCTCGGGCAGGGCGGCGCCCGGCACGCCCCGCTTGACGGCGATCAGGGCGTCCATCAGGCGCAGGCCCTCGAAGGCGTCGCGGGCGTAGCGGACCTCGCCCTCGTAGATCTCGTGGAGGTCCTGTTCGACGTAGGCGCGGGTCAGGGCGGCGCCGCCGAGGATGACCGGGTAGTCGGCCGCCAGCTTGCGCTGGTTGAGCTCCTCCAGGTTCTCCTTCATGATCACGGTCGACTTCACGAGCAGGCCGGACATGCCGATGACGTCGGCCTTGTGCTCCTGTGCGGCCTCGAGGATCGCGGAGACCGGCTGCTTGATGCCGATGTTGACGACGTTGTAGCCGTTGTTGGTGAGGATGATGTCGACGAGGTTCTTGCCGATGTCGTGGACGTCGCCGCGGACGGTGGCGAGGACGATGGTGCCCTTGCCCTCGTCGTCGGTCTTCTCCATGTGCGGCTCGAGGTAGGCGACCGCCGTCTTCATGACCTCGGCGGACTGCAGGACGAACGGCAGCTGCATCTGGCCCGAGCCGAACAGCTCGCCGACGACCTTCATGCCCTCCAGCAGGGTGTCGTTGACGATGTCCAGGGCCGGACGGGTCTCGAGCGCCTCGTCGAGGTCGGCCTCCAGGCCGTTCTTCTCGCCGTCGATGATCCGGCGCTGGAGCCTCTCGTCCAGCGGGAGCGCCATGAGTTCCTCGGCACGGCCGGCCTTCAGCGACTTGGTGTTGACGCCCTCGAAGAGGGCCATCAGCTTCTGCAGCGGGTCGTACCCCTCGGCGCGCCGGTCGTAGATCAGGTCGAGGGCGGTGCCGACCTGCTCGTCGTCGAACCGGGCGATGGGCAGGATCTTGCTCGCGTGGACGATCGCCGAGTCCAGGCCCGCCTTGACGCACTCGTCGAGGAAGACCGAGTTCAGCAGCACACGGGCGGCCGGGTTCAGGCCGAAGGAGATGTTCGACAGGCCGAGCGTGGTCTGGACGTCCGGGTGGCGGCGCTTGAGCTCGCGGATCGCCTCGATCGTGGCGATGCCGTCGCCCCGGGACTCCTCCTGACCGGTGCAGATCGTGAAGGTCAGGGTGTCGATGAGGATGTCCGACTCGTTGATGCCCCAGTTGCCGGTCAGGTCCTCGATCAGCCGTTCCGCGATGGCGACCTTGTGCTCGGCGGTGCGGGCCTGGCCCTCCTCGTCGATGGTCAGCGCGATCAGCGCGGCGCCGTGCTCCTGCGCCAGGCGGGTGACCTTGGCGAAACGCGACTCCGGGCCGTCGCCGTCCTCGTAGTTGACGGAGTTGATGACGGCGCGCCCGCCGAGCTTCTCCAGGCCGGCCTGGATGACGGGAACCTCGGTGGAGTCCAGGACGATCGGCAGCGTCGAGGCCGTCGCGAACCGGCCGGCGAGCTCCTTCATGTCGGCGACGCCGTCGCGGCCCACGTAGTCCACGCACAGGTCGAGCATGTGCGCGCCCTCGCGGATCTGGTCGCGTGCCATCTCGACGCAGTCGTCCCAGCGGGCCTCGAGCATGGCCTCGCGGAACTTCTTCGACCCGTTGGCGTTCGTCCGCTCGCCGATCGCCATGTACGAGGTGTCCTGCCGGAACGGCACCGTCTGGTAGAGCGAGGACGCGCCGGGCTCCGGCCGGGGCTCGCGGACGGCCGGGGTCAGGGCGCGGACCCGCTCGACGACCTGGCGCAGGTGCTCCGGGGTCGTACCGCAGCAGCCGCCGACGAGGGAGAGCCCGTACTCGCGGACGAAGGTCTCCTGGGCGTCGGCGAGCTCGGGGGCGGACAGCGGGTAGTGCGCGCCGTTCTTGCCGAGGACGGGCAGGCCCGCGTTGGGCATGCAGGAGAGCGGGATGCGTGCGTTGCGGGCCAGGTAGCGCAGGTGCTCGCTCATCTCGGCGGGGCCGGTGGCGCAGTTCAGGCCGATCATGTCGATGCCGAGCGGCTCCAGCGCGGTGAGCGCGGCGCCGATCTCGGAGCCGAGGAGCATGGTGCCGGTGGTCTCGACGGTGACCGAGCAGATGAGCGGGACGGAGACGCCGAGCGCCTCCATCGCGCGCCGCGCGCCGATGAGGGAGGACTTGGTCTGGAGGAGGTCCTGGGTGGTCTCGACGAGCAGGGCGTCGGCCCCGCCGGAGAGCAGGCCCTCGGCGTTGACCTGGTAGGCGTCGCGGATCGTCGCGTAGTCGATGTGGCCGAGGGTGGGCAGCTTGGTGCCGGGGCCCATGGAGCCGAGGACCCAGCGCTGCCGTCCGCTCTTCGCGGTGTACTCGTCGGCGACCTCGCGGGCGATCCGGGCGCCGGACTCCGACAGCTCGAAGTTGCGTCCGGGGATGTCGTACTCGGCGAGTGCCGCAAAGTTCGCGCCGAAGGTGTTGGTCTCGACGCAGTCCACGCCCACCGCGAAGTACGCGTCGTGCACCGTGCGCACGATGTCGGGGCGGGTGACGTTCAGGACCTCGTTGCAGCCTTCCAGCTGCTGGAAGTCCTCCATCGAGGGGTCCTGCGCCTGGAGCATCGTTCCCATGGCTCCGTCGGCGACGACCACGCGGGTCGCGAGTGCCTCTCGGAGGGCATCGGCCCTGGTCTGGGTGTCAGCGGGCGGGTTCGGCAACGAGGCCATGGTTGAGCTCCCTGGGATGCGACGGCTGTCGGCTTTGCACCCTCGCTGTGTCAAGGGTGCACGCGGTCAGGGTAACCGCGCGGCATCAACCCCGGTGGGGGCGTCCCACGTGGCGGACTGCATTCTGTGCGCGGGGGTCTGTCAGGGGTGTCCTGGCCGACGGAGGCCTGAACAGTTGCCCAACCGTGCACAAGGTCGACATCGGCCGATACTGTTCAGCATTGTCGAACTACGTCAGCAGGAGGCTGCGCGATGGCACGGAACATCCAGTCGCTCGAACGAGCCGCTGCGATGCTGCGACTCCTGGCGGGCGGCGAGCGCCGGCTGGGCCTTTCGGACGTCGCCAGCTCCCTGGGCCTGGCCAAGGGCACGGCGCACGGGATCCTGCGCACGCTGCAGGCCGAGGGCTTCGTGGAGCAGGACCCCGCGTCGGGCCGGTACCAGCTGGGCGCGGAGCTGCTGCGCCTCGGCAACAGCTATCTGGACGTGCACGAGCTGCGGGCGCGTGCGCTGGTCTGGACGGACGATCTGGCCCGGGCGAGCGGCGAGAGCGTCTATGTGGGCGTACTCCACAAGAGCGGCGTGCTGATCATGCACCACGTGTTCCGTCCGGACGACAGCCGTCAGGTGCTGGAGGTGGGGGCCATGCAGCCGCTGCACTCCACGGCCCTGGGCAAGGTGCTGTCGGCGTACGACCCGGTCGCCCATACGGAGGCACTGGAGGCGGAGCGCGAGGCGTTCACCCCCCGGACGGTCACGGACGGCGCGGGCTTCGAGGAGGTCCTCGACCTGACCCGGGCGCGCGGCTGGGCCGCGGACGTCGAGGAGACCTGGGACGGCATCGCCTCGGTGGCGGCGCCGATCCACGACCGGCGCCGGATGCCGGTGGGTGCGGTGGCGGTCGCGGGGGCCGTGGAGCGGGTCTGCGGGGAGTCCGGGGAGCCCCGGGCGAGCCTCGTGGCGTCCGTGCGGGACTGCGCGCGCGCTGTTTCACGCGACCTCGGCGCGGGCCGGTTCTAGGCCCCTTCCGGCGACTTCCGGCCACTACCTGGCCGCTTTCTGCCCTCTTTTCGCCATATTCCGGCCATCCGATGGCCGGGTTTGGCTGATCGCACCTAGTGGTAACGATCCGACACTTTGGCCTGGCCGACCCTTGACGCGTTCTTCACCTGGGCGGAAAACTGCCGTTCATCGGTCGGCATTGTCGAACACCTACCGGCAATACGCGTTAGGGTGTGGCAAGGCCAAGGACCGGTGAAGCACTCACCGCGTGCGCGGACCACCGGACGGGACCCGGTGTCCGCCCACCCCTGCAAGGCAAAGGAGTCGCGGGTGTCCACCTCCGACATCTTCATCGGCGAGACCATCGGTACCGCCCTGCTCACCCTGCTCGGCGGTGGCGTCTGCGCCGCCGTGACGCTCAAGAGCTCCAAGGCCCGGAACGCAGGCTGGCTCGCGATCACGTTCGGCTGGGGTTTCGCCGTCCTGATCGCCGCCTACGTTTCCGCCCCGCTCTCCGGTGCGCACCTCAACCCGGCGGTCACCGTCGGCCTGGCCATCAAGAACGGCGACTGGAGCGACGTTCCGGTCTACTTCGCCGGACAGCTGCTCGGCGCCATGCTCGGCGCGGTCCTGATGTGGGTCACCTACTACGGACAGTTCCGGGTGCACCTCTCGGACCCGGAGCACATCCGTGACGCCAAGCTCGGCCCCGAGGACCCGCACCCTCACGACCAGGCCGGCCCGGTGCTCGGTGTCTTCTCCACCGGCCCCGAGATCCGCAACGTCGTCCAGAACCTCGTGACCGAAATCATCGGTACGGCCGTCCTGGTCCTGGCGATCCTGACCCAGGGCCTCCAGGACGGCGGCAAGGGCCTCGGCGTCATCGGCGTCCTGATCACCTCCTTCGTCGTCGTCGGCATCGGCCTCTCGCTCGGCGGCCCGACCGGCTACGCCATCAACCCGGTCCGCGACCTCGGTCCGCGCATCGTCCACGCCCTGCTGCCGCTGCCCAACAAGGGCGGCTCCGACTGGGGATACTCCTGGATCCCGGTGGTCGGCCCGCTCGTCGGTGCCGCCCTCGCCGGTGGTCTGTACAACATCGCGTTCGCCTGATCAGCATCGGTACGTATCGCAAGATCCGCACTGCCCACCTGATTCCGCCTACCTAGACCTGCCAGGAGCAGCCACATGACCAGCAGCACCGGCCCCTTCATCGCCGCGATCGACCAGGGCACCACCTCCTCCCGCTGCATCGTCTTCGACCGCGACGGCCGCATCGTCGCCGTCGACCAGAAGGAGCACGAGCAGATCTTCCCGAAGCCGGGCTGGGTCGAGCACGACGCCTCCGAGATCTGGACCAACGTCCAGGAGGTCGTCGCCGGGGCCATCGCCAAGGCCGAGATCACCGCCGCCGACGTCAAGGCGATCGGCATCACCAACCAGCGCGAGACCACCGTCCTGTGGGACAAGAACACCGGCGAGCCGGTGCACAACGCGCTGGTGTGGCAGGACACCCGCACCGATACCCTGTGCAAGGAGCTCGGCCGCAACGTCGGCCAGGACCGCTTCCGCCGCGAGACCGGCCTGCCGCTGGCGAGCTACTTCGCCGGTCCCAAGGCCCGCTGGCTGCTCGACAACGTCGAGGGCCTGCGCGAGCGCGCCGAGGCCGGCGACATCCTCTTCGGCACCATGGACTCCTGGGTCATCTGGAACCTCACCGGTGGCGCCCAGGGCGGTGTGCACGTCACGGACGTCACCAACGCCTCGCGCACCATGCTGATGAACCTCCACACCCTGGAGTGGGACGCCAAGATCGCGGAGTCCATGGAGGTTCCGCTCGACATCCTCCCCGAGATCAAGTCCTCCGCCGAGGTCTACGGCCACGTCAAGGACGGCGTCCTCGCCGGTGTCCCGGTCGCCTCGGCGCTCGGTGACCAGCAGGCCGCCCTCTTCGGCCAGACCTGTTTCGCCGAGGGCGAGGCGAAGTCCACGTACGGCACCGGCACGTTCATGCTGATGAACACCGGCGACAAGGTCATCAACTCCTACAGCGGCCTGCTGACCACGGTCGGCTACAAGATCGGCGACCAGAAGCCGGTCTACGCGCTGGAGGGCTCCATCGCCGTCACCGGCTCGCTCGTCCAGTGGATGCGCGACCAGATGGGCATGATCAAGACCGCGGCCGAGATCGAGACCCTCGCGCTCTCGGTCGAGGACAACGGCGGCGCCTACTTCGTGCCGGCCTTCTCCGGCCTGTTCGCCCCGTACTGGCGCTCCGACGCCCGCGGTGTGATCGCCGGCCTCACCCGGTACGTCACCAGGGCGCACATCGCCCGTGCCGTCCTGGAGGCCACCGCCTGGCAGACCCGCGAGATCACCGACGCCATGACCAAGGACTCGGGCGTCGAGCTCGCGGCCCTCAAGGTCGACGGCGGCATGACCTCCAACAACCTGCTGATGCAGACCCTCTCCGACTTCGTGGACGCCCCCGTGGTCCGTCCCATGGTCGCGGAGACCACCTGCCTCGGCGCCGCCTACGCCGCCGGCCTGGCCGTCGGCTTCTGGCCCGACACCGACGCCCTGCGCGCCAACTGGCGCCGCGCGGCGGAGTGGACCCCGCGGATGCCCGCCGAGCAGCGGGACCGCGAGTACAAGAACTGGCTCAAGGCCGTCGAGCGGTCCATGGGCTGGATCGACGACGAAGACGCCAGCTGACGCACCAGCTGAGTCAATCGACGAGGAGCTAAAGATATGAGCAGCCTGCAGAGCGTTCCCACTCTGGGCACGCACCCGACCGCCGGTTCGAACGCGAGCCGCGCCGAGACCCGTGAGCAGCTGGCCAAGGCCACGTACGACCTGCTGGTCATCGGCGGTGGAATCCTGGGCACCTCGGTGGCCTGGCACGCCGCGCAGTCGGGTCTGCGGGTTGCCATGGTGGACGCCGGCGACTTCGCCGGCGCCACCTCCTCGGCCTCCTCCAAGCTCGTCCACGGGGGCTTGCGCTACCTGCAGACCGGCGCGGTCAAGCTGGTCGCCGAGAACCACCACGAGCGCCGGGTGCTGGCCAAGGACGTGGCCCCGCACCTGGTCAATCCGCTCACCTTCTACCTGCCGGTCTACAAGGGCGGACCGGTCGGTGCGGCCAAGCTGGGCGCGGGCGTCTTCGCCTACTCCGCCCTCTCGGCCTTCGGCGACGGCATGGGCAAGGTCATATCCCCGGCCCGTGCCGCCGCCGACAACCCGGGCCTGAAGACGGACAACCTGAAGGCCGTCGCGGTCTACTACGACCACCAGATGAACGACTCCCGCGTCGCCGTGATGACGGTCCGCGCGGCCGTCGAGTCGGGCGCCGTCGTCCTCAACCACGCCGAGGTCACCGGCCTGCGCATGACGCGCGGCCGGGTCACCGGTGCCGAGCTCAAGGACCGCCTCGACGGCACCGAGTTCGGCGTCGACGCGCGCGTCGTGCTCAACGCCACCGGCCCGTGGGTGGACCACCTGCGGCGCATGGAAGACAAGCACTCGATGCCGTCGATCCGCCTCTCCAAGGGCGCGCACATCGTCATGAAGCGCAAGTCGCCGTGGAAGGCCGCCATGGCCACCCCGATCGACAAGTACCGCATCACCTTCGCCCTCCCGTGGGAGGACCAGCTGCTGCTCGGCACCACCGACGAGGTGTACGAGGGCGACCCGGCGGACGTGCGCGCCACCGAGTCCGACATCCAGCAGATCCTGGACGAGGCCGCGTTCTCGGTGAAGGACGCGGACCTCGACCGCTCGCTGATGACGTACGCCTTCGCCGGCCTGCGGGTGCTGCCCGGCGGCCCCGGCGGCGTCGAGAAGGCCAAGCGCGAGACCGTCGTCTCCGAGGGCGCCGGCGGCATGCTGTCGGTGGCCGGCGGCAAGTGGACGACGTACCGGCACATCGGCCGCGTGGTCATGGACAAGCTGGCCAAGCTGCCCGGCAGCCCGCTCACCGACGACATGGAGCCGGTGAAGTCGCTCGTACGCCGGGTGCCGCTGCCCGGCGTCGCCAACCCCAACGCCGTCGCGCACCGCCTGCTGGTGGACCGCGAGCCCGGCACGCGGATGGACCCGCTCACCGCCCGCCACCTGGCCTCGCACTACGGCTCGCTGGCCTTCGACATCGCGCGCCTCGCGAACGAGGACCCGGCGCTGGCCGAGCGGATCCACCCGGACGGCCCGGAGATCTGGGCGCAGGTCGCCTACGCCCGTGACAACGAGTGGGCCGAGACGGTCGACGACGTGCTGCGCCGGCGCACCACGGTGACGGTCCGCGGCCTGGACGACGACTCCGTGCGCGCGCGGGTCGAGGAGATGCTGAGCCGCAAGGCATAGCTGCCACGCAGGTGGGGAAGAGGGGCGGTTCCGAGGGGAACCGCCCCTCTGTCGTGGGCTGTGGCTGGTGTCGTCTCAAGGCTTAGGCTGACCCACGTACGCAAGGGAACTTCGGAAGGAGACCTGGGTGATCGAGCTTGAGGGCGTGCCCGAGCTGATCGACCCGGTCATGGTGGCCGCGTTCGAGGGCTGGAACGACGCGGGTGACGCGGCCTCCGGTGCGGTCGCGCACCTGGACCGGGAGTGGAAGGGCGAGGTCTTCGCGGCGCTGGACGCCGAGGACTACTACGACTTCCAGGTCAACCGGCCGACGGTGTGGCTGGACAACGGGGTACGGAAGATCACGTGGCCGACGACGAGGCTGTCGGTGGTCCGGATCAGCGGCGCGAAGCCGCGTGACCTCGTCCTCGTACGGGGCATCGAACCGTCCATGCGGTGGCGGTCGTTCTGCAACGAGATCCTGGGCTTCGCGCACGAACTGGGCGTGGAGATGGTGGTGATCCTGGGCGCCCTGCTCGGCGACACCCCGCACACGCGGCCGGTGCCGGTCAGCGGGGTCACCTCGGACCCGGACCTGGCGCGCACGATGGACCTGGAGGAGACGAAGTACGAGGGCCCCACGGGGATCGTGGGCATTCTCCAGGAGGCCTGCACGCATGCCGGAGTGCCGGCGGTGTCCCTGTGGGCGGCGGTCCCGCACTACGTCTCCCAGCCGCCGAACCCGAAGGCGACGCTGGCCCTGCTGAACCGGCTGGAGGACCTGATCGACATCCGGATCCCGCTGGGCGAACTCCCGGAGGACGCGCGGGCGTGGCAGCTCGGCGTGGACCAACTGGCCGCGGAGGACAGCGAGGTGGCGGAGTACGTCCAGACGCTGGAGGAGGCGCGGGACACGGCGGACCTGCCGGAGGCGTCGGGCGACGCCATCGCCCGGGAGTTCGAGCGGTACCTGCGGCGCCGTGACCCGGCGGGGCCCCCGGCCGAGGCGGGCGACGGCTCCTACCTCCGCGACACGAGCAGCGGCCTGACCCGCCCCCCGAAGCGCAAGCAGGACCCGGCGGGCGAGGAGCCGCCGGCCCCGGACGAGGACGACACGCCTCCCGAGGCGTAGCCGGCCGGCCCTGAACGCAGCGATGCCCCCTGCCCGGAAGGACAGGGGGCATCGGCGGCTTCGGCTGCGGCGGGTTACAGGGCCACGCCCAGGAGGGCGTCGACCGTGCGCGAGACCAGGCCCGGCGCGGACTCGTCGTCCCCGTCGGAGGCGTTCTGGGCGTCCACCCAGCGGTCCACCGCCGCCAGCGCGGCCGGCGCGTCCAGGTCGTTCGCCAGCGCCTCGCGGACCTCCTCGACGAGCGCGTCCGCCGGCAGGCCGTCCGGCCGGGACACGGCCGCGCGCCAGCGCTCCAGGCGGGCCACCGCCTGCTCGAGGACCTCGTCCGTCCACTCCCAGTCGGCCCGGTAGTGGTGCGAGAGCAGCGCGAGGCGGATCGCAGCCGGGTCCACCCCGGCGCGCCGCAGCGCGGAGACGAAGACCAGGTTGCCCTTCGACTTCGACATCTTCTCGCCGTGCAGCGCGACCATGCCCGCGTGCACATAGGCCTTGGCCATCGGGAACTCGCCCGTCAGCACCTGCGCGTGCGAGGCGCCCATCTCGTGGTGCGGGAACGTCAGGTCGGAGCCTCCGCCCTGGATGTCGAAGCCCATGCCCAGGTGGTCCAGGGCGATGGCGACGCACTCGATGTGCCAGCCGGGCCGGCCCGGGCCCAGGGAGGCGCCGTCCCAGCTCGGCTCGCCCGGGCGCGCCGCCATCCACAGCATCGGGTCCAGCGGGTTCTTCTTCCCCGGGCGCTCCGGGTCGCCACCGCGCTCCGCGGACAGCAGCCGCATCGCCTCGGCGTCCAGGTTGGAGACCTTGCCGAAGTTCGCGTCGGACCCGACCGAGAAGTAGATGTCGCCGTCCAGCTCGTACGCCGCGCCGGCGTCGCGCAGCCGCTCCACCAGCGGCACGATGCCGGGTATGGCCTCGACGGCGCCGATGTACTGCTGCGGGGGCAGCATCCGCAGGGCCGTCATGTCCTCGCGGAAGAGGGCCGTCTCGCGCTCCGCGAGCTCGGTCCAGTCCAGGTTGTCGCGCAGCGCCCGCTCCAGCAGCGGATCGTCCACGTCCGTGACGTTCTGGACGTAGTGGACCTGCCGCTTGGTGTCGAGCCACACGCGTTGCACGAGGTCGAACGCGTTGTAGGTCGCCGCGTGACCGATGTGGGTCGCGTCGTACGGGGTGATGCCGCAGACGTAGATACGGGCGACGGGACCGGGGGCGAGGGTGATCGTCCCCTGGGTCGCGGTGTCGTGGATCTGGAGGTCGCGGCCCTTGCCGGGCAGGGCGGGGACCTCAGAAGCGGGCCAGGCATGCATGTCTCGAGCCTAACCGGACGCCTGTTCCGAAAACGAACCGGACCTGCACTGTTGGCTTGATCAGCACTCTTGCGGTCTGGCCGGTTCTGTGCGTCTCCGGTCCGTCCGGTTCAGACCGGCGGCCAGGGGATCGCGGGCCACTGCCCCGACGGCTGCGGATGCACCCCGGTGCGCAGCAGATGGGCCACCCGGGCCCGTACGGCGGCCAGCTCGACCGGTGTGATCAGTTCGGCCAGCCGGGCGGCGAGCGGCTCCCCGTCGGCCAGCAGGGCCGACAGCGAGGCCAGCACCTCGCGCGCCTCGTCGGTCAGCGGTTCGCCCGCCCAGCCCCACAGCAGGGTCCGCAGCTTGTCCTCGCGGTGGAAGGTGACCCCGTGGTCGATGCCGTAGAGCCGCCCGTCGGGCGCGGGCAGCAGGTGGCCGCCCTTGCGGTCGCCGTTGTTGATCACGGCGTCGAGGACGGCGAGCCGGCGCAGGCGCGGGTCGTCGGCGTGCACGAGCAGCGCGGTGCGCCCCTCCCCGACGTCGGCGAGGGCGACCGGCTTCCAGCCCTCCCCCGCCTCCTCGCCCTCGACGAGGGCCAGCAGGCCGCTCTCGTCCGACTTCTCGGCGTCTTCCGGCCCGTCCCCGGCGGGCGTGGACGCGATCCACAGCTGGACCATGCCCTCGCCGTACGGCCCGTCGCGCAGCACGGTCGGCGGCACCAGGCCCCAGCCCATGGCCTCGGAGACCAGGTAGGCGGCGACCTCCCGCTGCGCGAGGTTCCCGTCCGGGAAGTCCCACAGCGGGCGCTCCCCCTTGACCGGCTTGTACACGCAGTCGGCGCTGGCGTCCCCGTACGTCACCGTGCACAGCAGCACGGCGTTGGACGCCTCGCGGATCCGGCCGACGACCTTCAGCTCGCCCTTGGCGAGCAGCTCCTCAAGTTCCCCCGTGGTGGTCACACCTGGCGCCGGTAGCCGTTCTGGCGCGGGCACACGTGGCCCTCGGGATCCAGCGGCAGGCTGCACAGCGGGCACGGCGGCCGGCCGGCGTTGACCACGTCAAGGGCCCGCTTGGCGAAGGCCCGGGCCTGGGCGCCGGTGAGGCGGACCCGCAGCATCGGCGGGCCGTTCTCCTCGTCCTGGAGCAGCCGCTCCTCCGCCTCGGCGAGATCCTCCTCCGAGTCGGCCTCGAGTTCCACCAGAGCCTGCGCCTCGACGATCATCCGCTGTTCCTCGCCGTCCCAGGCCAGGGCCATGGTGCCGACGCGGAACTCCTCGTCGACCGGGACGTCCAGCGGCGCGGTGTCGGCGGCCTCGGCGGGGGCGACGGCCGGGACCGGGGCATTGCCGCCGGTGCGCCGTACGACCTCGTCCAGCAGCTCGTCCATCCGCTCGGCCAGCGCAGCGACCTGGGTCTTCTCCAGGGAGACGCTGGTGACGCGGGGGCCGGACGATGCCTGCAGGAAGAACGTACGGCGTCCCGGAAGGCCGACCGTGCCGGCCACGAAGCGGTCCGGCGGATCGTAGAGGAACACCTGACGGGGCACGTCCAGTCTCCAAGTCTCGGTGGTAGGGGAAGGGCTGCACGCGTGTGGCTGCTCTTGCGGCGGTGCTTCTGGCTGGGCTTCCGGCGGGCTCGCGGGCCGTGCTCGCCCCGCCGTGCTCGTTTGATCGGGCCAGTCCACCCTACTGCGCCGTTCGATCACGCCGCGCCCGCGCCGCCCCCCACGACGGCGTTCCCGCCGTCTTCGGTCGCGCTTTCGAAGGTTTCCGTTTCCGCCGCGGCCGCGTCCGGTGCACGGGCCGGGCGCGGGGCGAGCGAGCCGAAGTCCCCGGTGTCGCCGAGCCGGAGCAGGAACGGGCGTGTCGGCGTGTAGCGGACGGCCGTGACCGAGCAGGGGTCCACGTGGATGCGCTGGAAGAGGTCCAGGTGCATGCCCAGGGCGTCCGCGACAAGGGACTTGATGACGTCCCCGTGCGAGCACATGAGGAAGACGGCGTCGCTCCCGTGCTCCTCTTCGATCCGCGCGTTCCACTCCCGTACGGCGTCCACGGCGCGCGCCTGCATGGCGCGCATGGACTCCCCGCCCGGGAAGGCGGCGGCCGAGGGGTGCTGTTGGACGATCTTCATCAGCGGTTCATCGCCCAGCTCCGAGAGTTTGCGGTTCGACCAGTCGCCGTAGTGGCATTCGCCGATCCGGTCGTCGGTGTGCAGCGCCAGCTCCGGGCGCGCGGCGAGCAGCGGGGCGAGGGTCTCCCGGCAGCGCTGCAGCGGGCTGCTGACGGCTGCGGCGAGCGGCACCGCGGCGAGCCGCCCGGGCAGCGCCGCCGCCTGTTCGGCGCCGCGCTCGTCGAGGGCCACTCCCGGCGTCCATCCGGCGAGCAGCCCTGCGGTGTTGGCGGTGGACCGCCCGTGTCGTACGAGGATCAGCGTGGCCATGACGCAAAGCCTAGGTGCTGTCGGCCGCGAGCAGGGGGGCGCGGTGCCCGTCGGGTGCGGGCCGGGCGCGGGCAGGGGAGAATGCCCCTCGTGATTGTCGACTGCGCCATGTACCGGGACGGCCGCCGCTCCCCTGCGCCCGAGGACCTCTCGGACGCCCTCGACGAGGCGCGGGCGAGCGGCGACGCCTTCCTCTGGATCGGCATGTACGAGCCGACGGAGGAGGAATTCGAGCACGTCAGCCACGAGTTCCGGCTGCACAAGCTGGCGGTGGAGGACGCGCTGATGGCGCACCAGCGCCCCAAGCTCGAGGTGTACGACGACTCGCTGTTCGTCGTCCTCAAGCCGGTGATGTACGACGAGGACACCGACACGGTGACCGCGGGCGAGCTGATGCTCTTCATCGGCGACTCCTTCGTGGTCACGGTCCGGCACGGCGAGGGGGCCGCGCTGAGCGCCGTGCGCCAACGGCTGGAGCACGAGCCGGAGGTCCTGCGGCACGGCCCGACAGCGGTCCTGTACGCGGTGTCCGATGCGGTGGTCGACCACTACATCGAGGTCGCGGCCGAGCTCCAGGCCGACCTGGAGGAGGTGGAGGCCGAGGTCTTCGCGCCGAACGCCACGGACACGAAGAACACCGCCGCCCGGATCTACGGCTTCAAGCGGCAGGTGCTGGAGTTCCGCCGGGCGACGAACCCGCTGCTCCAGCCGATGGAACGCCTCGCCTTCGGGAACGTGCCGTTCGTGCACGAGCACGCGCAGCCGTTCTTCCGCGACGTCGCCGACCACCTGACCAGGGCGAGCGAGTACATCGAGGGCCTGGACCGGCTGCTGTCGGACGCGCTGGCGGCGCACCTGGCGCAGATGGGCGTCCGGCAGAACGACGACATGCGCAAGATCTCGGCCTGGGCTGCGATGGCGGCCGTCCCGACGATGGTGGCGGGGATCTACGGGATGAACTTCGACCACATGTGGGAGCTGCGGCAGTCCTGGGGCTATCCGGTGGTGGTGCTGGTGATGGTGGGCGTCTGTCTGGGCCTGCACCGCATGTTCAAGTCCCGCGGCTGGCTGTAGCCGGCCCGGGGGCTAGACGAACTCGGGTGCGCCGACCGGTGCGCCGCCCAGCGCGTTGCGCCGCTCCGGCGGGTTCAGGCTGATCATCCGGTGCCAGCCGGCGAAGCGCTCGTACGCGTACATGCCGCGGACCCCGGCGGCCAGCGCGGCCGCCTTGGGCGCGGGCCAGTGCAGCAGCCGGCCCATGTGGTCCATGACGGCGAGGCTCACGTCCCGGTAGATGGAGATCTCGGCGAGGGCGCTTTCGCGCAGCACCTGCTGGATGGTCCGGCCGTACCCCTCGCGTACGAGGTGGAGCAGCTCCTCGTGGCAGTAGGCCAGATGGTTTTCCTCGTCGTGGCTGATCATGCGGATGGCCTTGCCGACCTCGGGGTGGTCCCCGAACTGCCGGACGAGCATGACCATCTGGTCGGCGGCGCGCTGTTCGGTGACCCGGCTGTGCGAGAGGTAGACGACGATGTCCCGCTCGGTCAGCGGCTCCGCCCGGCGCAGCTTCTCGTGCGCGAGGCCGATGCCGCGCCGCTCCAGCAGCATCGTGTAGTCGGTCTCGGGCGGCACGGGGACGGGCGGCAGGCCGCGCTTGCGGAGCAGGGCCTGGAAGATCCGGCCGTGCTTGTCCTCGTCGGCGCCGTGCCGGGTGATCTTGGGCGCCAGCTCGCGCATGCTGTCGGGCACCAGCGCCGCGATCCGGGCGTTCTCCCAGCCGCCCTGGGACTCCCCGCTGGCGGCGATGGAGCAGAACAGCTGGAACGAGTCGTCGTTGTCGACGATCTCCTGGAACAGGCTGCGGGCAGAGAGCATGCATCGAGTCAACGGCCGATCCGGGGACCGGGCAACCGATGGGTCGTGCTGATCGGCCGAATGAACGATGTGAAGGGGGCGGTGCGCGGGCGTAACCCGAAGGGTGCCGCCCGCGTTGTTGCGTGTGTCGGCCGTGGCGGGGAAGACCCCCGAGCCCCCACCACGGCCGCAGGGCGTTCTCCTGGTTCTGCCGGTCCCCTACGCCAGGCCGGCGCGCTCCATGGCTTCCGTGCCCGCCCGCAGGGCGGTGATCCGCTCGTCCAGCGTGAACCCGGCCGGGGCGAGCGTGAGGGTGGTGACCCCGGCCTCGGCGTAGGCCCGCATCCCGTCCGCGATCCGCTCGACGGAGCCGAGCAGGGTGGTGGAGTCGATCAGCGAGTGCGGGACGGCCGCGGCGGCGCCCGTCTTGTCGCCGGCCAGGTACTTGTCCTGGATCTCGGCGGCTTCTTTCTCGTAGCCCATGCGCCGGGCGAGCTGGTTGTAGAAGTTCTGCTTGCGGCTGCCCATGCCGCCGACGTACAGGGCCGTGTACGGGCGGAACATGTCGGCGAGGGCGGTCACGTCGTCACCGACGGCCAGCGGCACGGTCGGGCAGACGTCGAAGCCGTCCATGGTGAGCCCGGCCTTCTCGCGGCCCGCCCGGATGTGGGTGAGTGCGGTGGCCTCCAGGTGCTCGGCGGCGGGGAAGATGAGCAGGGCGCCGTCGGCGATCTCGCCGGTCTGCTCCAGGTTCTTCGGCCCGATGGCGGCGATGTAGAGCGGGATGTGCTCGCGCTCGGGGTGCACGGTGAGCTTGATCGGCTTGCCGGGGCCGCCGGGCAGCGGGAGGGTCCAGTGCTCGCCCTCGTAACTGAGGCGCTCGCGGGTCATCGCCTTGCGGACGATCTCCACGTACTCCCGGGTGCGGGCCAGCGGCTTGTCGAACTTGACGCCGTACCAGCCCTCGGAGACCTGGGGGCCGGAGACGCCGAGGCCGAGCCGGAAGCGGCCCTTGGTGAGGGAGTCGAGGGTGGCGGCGGTCATGGCGGTCATCGCGGGCTGGCGGGCCGGGATCTGCAGGATCGCGGAGCCGACGTCGATGCGCTCGGTCTGGGCGGCGACCCAGGCGAGCACGGTCGGGGCGTCGGAGCCGTAGGCCTCCGCGGCCCAGCAGACGTCGTAGCCGAGACGGTCCGCCTCCTGGGCCACGGCGAGGTTGTCGGCGTCCATGCCAGCGCCCCAGTAGCCGAGATTGATGCCGAGCCGCATGTGTCGTCCCCTTACGGTGTTGCCGGTTTACCGATCAGTAACGTGGGTCTGCGGGGGACTGTAGCGCGCCAGGGCTCCCCGCGTCAGCGCCCCAGTAGTCTCAGCGGTCATGGAGCAGAGGCATCTCGGCCGCACCGGACTGCGCGTGTCCCGGATCGGCCTCGGCACCCTGACCTGGGGCCGTTCCGCGGAGGGGCCGGACGAGTCGGGCGCTGCCGAGCAGTTGAAGACGTTCTGGGAGGCGGGCGGCACGCTCGTCGACACCGCCGACGTGTACGGGGGCGGTGAGGCGGAGTACCTCCTGGGGCAGCTGGTGGGCGGGCTGGTCCCCCGTCAGGACCTGGTGATCGCCACCAAGTCGGGCTCCGTACGGGACCCGGACCGCCGGTTCAACGGCTCGCGCGGCCATCTCCTGTCGGCGCTGGACGACTCGCTGGCCCGCCTGGGCACGGATTACGTGGACCTCTGGCAGGTCCACGCCTTCGACCCGGGGACCCCGCTGGAGGAGACCCTCCAGGCGCTGGACCTGGCGGTGAGCAGCGGCCGGGTCCGGTATGCGGGGGTGTCGGGCTTCAGCGGCTGGCAGCTGGCCAAGGCGGCGACCTGGCAGCTCGCCGCGCCGGGGGTGCGGACGCGACTGGCGTCCACGCAGATGGAGTACTCGCTGCTCCAGCGGGGCGTGGAGCGCGAGGTCCTCCCGGCGGCGCTGGACCTCGGCGTCGGGCTGCTCCCGTCCTCCCCGCTGGGCCGCGGCGTCCTGACCGGCAAGTACCGGGGCGGCACCCCGGCGGACTCGCGGGGCGCCTCGCCGGCCATGGCGGGCTTCGTGGACCCGTACCTGGACGACGCGGCGAGCCGCATCGTGGACGCGGTGGCGACGGCGGCCCAGGGCCTGGCCGTGACCCCGCTGCAGGTGGCCCTGGCATGGATCCGGGACCGGCCCGGAGTGGTCGCGCCGATCGTCGGCGCGCGGACGTCCGCGCAGCTCAGCGAGGCATTGTCGGTGGAGCCCCTTACCCTTCCCGAGGAGATCTGCCGGGCGCTGGACGATGTGTCGGCGCCGGTGCACCGCTACCCCGACCACGACTGGAGCACCCTGTGAGCACGGACCGCCGAGCCGCATCCGCGGAGGACCCGGCCACCCCCGGCCCCCGTCCCGAGGCGACCGCCCCCACGGAGCCCCCGCAGCCCACCGACGGGGCGGCCGCCTCCGGCGGAGCCGGAAGCGGGGTGGGGGCGCCGGGTCCGGCCGACACGGCGGCCGGATCCGGCGAAGCCGGGAGCAACCCCGGCGGCGCGGAAGCGGCCGCCTCCGGCGGAGCCGGGAGCGGGGTCGGGAGTCCGGGGGCGGAGCCCGCGGTTTCGGGAACGGGCGGGGCGGGGGAAACCCCCGCAGGGCCCACCCCCGGCGAACCGCACACCGACCGGCCCCCCGCCGCCGAGCCCGAGCCCGGCGCGGATCAGTCGGGCCAGGACGATCCGGCCGAGCCGGAGCCCGATGCGGATCAGGTGGCTCAAAGCCACTCGGTGGAGCCGGGGGCCGACGGCGGCGCCGCGGAGGCTGGCTCCACCGCCGGGAAGGGCGAGGCGGCGCCCGCGCTCAGCGAGGCGGAGGCCGAGTTGGCCGCCCAGAGGATCGAGCGGGAGCGCATCGCCCGCCGCAAGGCGGAACGGCAGGGACCGGTCGACGCCGGAGCCAAGCTCAGCGGCAAGGCCGCCGACCTGCTGGCCGCCGTACGGGCCGTGGAGAGCGGGGAGAAGCCCTCCCCGGTGTACTTCGACGAAGCCCCGACCGCGCCCCGCAAGCCCGCCGCCCCCGCCGCACAACCGGCTCCCCGTCCCACGCCGCCCCCCGCCCCCACCGCCGCCGGCATCGAAGGCGTGCGCGCCGTACTCGCCCGCGGCGGCGCCCCCGAGACGCTGGCCGGGCCCGCCGCCACCGCCCTCGGCGAAGACGCCGCGGAGCAGCTCGTGCACGACCCCTGGCGGCTCCTCGCCGTGTCCGGCGTCCGTCCCACCCAGGCCGACGGCTTCGCCCGGGCCCTGCTGGGCTCCGAGGCCGGCCCCGGCGACGAACGGCGTGCCGCCGCCCTCCTGGGCTGGCTGCTGGAGCAGGCCGCGGTCAAGGGGCACACCGCCCTGGAGGCCCCCACCCTGGAGGCCGCCCTCGCCCAGTACGGCGTCCCCGACCCCGCCGCTTCCCTGGAGCAGGCCATCGGCGAGGGCGCCGTCCTCGTCTTTCACGAACCGCTCGGCCCGCCCGTCGCCGAAGGCGAGGAGCAGCCCGTACGCGTCCTCGTCGGCCTCGAGGGGTACGCGCTCGCCGAGGAGAGCCTGGCCGACGGCCTGGCCCGGCTGGCCAACACGTTCGACGACCCGGCGGACTGGGAGAAGGCCGCCGGCGGCCCCGGCGCCGACCTGATCCGCGCCGTCTCCGGCCACGGCCTGGTCACCCACACCGGCGGCGAGGCCGCCCGCGCGGAGCCGCAGGCCCTGCTGGCGGCCGCCCGGGACCTGGGCCTGCGCGTCTGCCTGGCCGCGCACACCCCCGTACCGGGCGCCGTCACCGTGGCCGGGCTGCTCGCCGGGACGGAGGGGCCCGGGCGGGACGCGGACGGGCAGTTCGCGCTGGACCTGCTCGTGGTCCTCGACGCCCCGCAGCTGGACGTGGAGACCGCCGCCGCGCTCGTCGAGTCCGTCCCGGACGGGGCCCGGCTGGTGCTGTCCGGGGACCCCGGGGTGCTCGGATCCGCCGGGCCCGGGCGGGTGTTCGGCGATGTCCTGGCGGCCCGGGCCTGCCCGCAGCTGGTCTCCCGCACCCCCGACCCGGGCCCGATCGGCGAGCTGGTCTCCGGGGTCGGGATCGGGGAGCTGAACCAGGTCGACGCCCCCGGCAAGGAGGTCGTCATCGTCCCGGTGCGCGACGCCGGGGAGGCCGTGCACCGCGCGGTGCAGCTGGTGGCCGAGTCGGTGCCGCGCGCCTTCGGGATCCCGGCGGACGCCGTGCAGGTGATCACCCCGGGCCACGGCGGCTCGGCGGGCACCCGGGCGCTGAACGCGGCCCTCAAGGAGCGGCTGAACCCGGGCCCCGGCCGGTTCGGCGGCTTCGACCCCGGCGACCGCGTCGTCCACGTGCCCTCGCCCGGGCGGGCGGCGGCGGCCCGGGTCGTGTCGGCCGACGCGCAGGGGCTGCACCTGGACGCCGCGGGCGCGCAGATCGTCGTACCGAAGGAGCAGGTGGAGTCGCAGGTGCGGCACGGCTGGGCGGTGACGGCGCACCAGGCGGTCGGTGCGCGCTGGCCGGCCGTGGTCGTCGTCCTGCCCGGTGACGCGGCCCAGGCCCTTTCCCGGGACTGGGTGTACACGGCGTTCGGCCGGGCCGAGCGGCACCTGTCCGTGGTGCACGGCGTCGACCAGGCACTGCCGCGCGCCGTCGCGGAGGTCCTGCCGAAGGCGCGTACGACCCGGCTGACCGGCCTCCTGCGCGCCCTCGCGGCCGCGGCCCAGGACCAGCCGGAGTGACCGGCACGCACCGCGGCCCCCGCCCCGCCGGGGTCGGGGGCCGCGGTGTCCTGGGCGCCGGCCGGGATCAGGCGGGGGTCAGGCCGGGCTGCGCCGCCTGGCCGCCCGCTTCCTCCGCATCGTCCTCGTCGTCGAAATCGTCGGATTCCTCGTCGAACACGGAGCTGACGTCGAACCGGTGCAGGACGTCCTGGGGATCGGTGTGCCCGAAGGGCGAGCCCAGCCACTCCCCCGGATCCGCGGCCTCCTCCGAGGCCGCGATCCAGAGCGTGGAGTCCCCCTCCTCCAGGCCGAACTCCTTGTAGCGGGATGCGATCTCGTCGGGCTCGTACTCCCCGAAGAGCACGCCCAGCGCACCGGCGGTACCGCCGTCGAAGGCCAGCTCGGCCTCCCGGTCGTGCGCGGCGACCCGCTCGGCCTGGGCGATCAGCCTCGGCGGTTCGACGACGGCGTAGTCACGGCGGATGAGCACGCTGAAGGCGGCGGGCTCGGCGGGCCCGGTGTACGGGACACCGTCCTCGGGCGTGGGGATCTCGAAGGGGGTGACCTCGTCGTACCGGTCGTAGAGGAGTTCGTCGTACTCCTCCGCGGCGGCGGCGAGTTCGTTGAAAGCGGCGTAGACGGCAGGGTCCTCGTCCCCGATCCTGCTCTCGACCGCGGCGAGGTGACGGTCGAGCGCGGCCTTGACCGCCTCGGCGGCGGCACGTACCTCGGCAACACTGGGCAGAGCGGCATCAGACATAGTGCAGACGCTATCCGTAGCAGGGCTCTGCCCGCACAATAGATGCGATGCCGGAATACGAATTTGTCGACGTGTACGTGCCCCGCGGTGTGCCCCGCAAGGAGGCGACCCGCCTGATCACCGACCATGCCGAGTACGGGAACTGGGAACTCGACCGGCTGGCCCTGTACCGGGACGGCAGCCGTCGTGTGCGGCTGCGCCGGCGGATCATCCGTCAGGTCCGCGCGACCTGGTGACGCGGGCCCCGGCCGGGGCCCGCGTCAGAGGCGCCTGTGCGGGCGCCGGTCAGGCCGCGTTGCGGGCGCGCCGGTAGAGCACGGCACCGGCCAGCAGCGAGCCGGCGGCGAGCGGGAGGGCCAGGCCGAGGACGTCCCCTGCGCCGGTGGCGGCGAGCCCCGCGTGCTGAGCGGGCGCGATCCCGGTCCCCTGGCCGGGGTGGGTCACGGGCGTGACACTGCCCGTACCGGGCCCGGTGGGACCACCGGGCAAGCCGGGCGTACCCGGAGTGCCGGGCTGGCCATGGTTGCCGGGCGTGCCCGGAGTGCCGGGCGTACCCGGAGTGCCAGGCTGGCCATGGTTGCCGGGCGTGCCCGGAGTGCCGGGCTGGCCGGGGTGGCCAGGAGTTCCGGGATTGCCGGGCTGTCCGGGATTGCCGGGCGTACCCGGGTTGCCGGGCTGTCCGGGGTGACCCGGCGTGCCGGGGTTGCCCGGGTGGTTCGGCTCGTCCTCGTCGCACGGCTCGTCAGGCACCTCGGGCCCGCCCGGCTGGCCGGGACTGCCCGGGTGTCCCGGGTGACCGGGGTGGTGGTCCGGTGTGGCCGAGTGGTTCGAACAGCGGTTGCCGAAGGCCGGGTTCAGCAGCCCCACGACCGAGACGGTATTGCCGCAGGCGTTCACCGGGACATCCACGGGTGCCTGGACGGTGTTCCCGGACAGGATGCCCGGAGAGTTCGCGGCATGGCCGGAAGCGCCGGAGTCCGCGTGTGCGTAACCCCCACCCAGCGCGAGCACACCTCCCGCGGCCGCCATGGTGATCAGTACTTTGCGTCGCATGTGTTGTCATCCCCCTGCTGTGTACGAACGGCCGGGCCCTGAAGCCCGGCAGCCCCGGAGCGCTGGAATGCGCTCCGGGGCCCAAGACTTCAGACGCGTCAGGCGTTGACGCAGGCGTTGCCGAAGGCCGGGTTCAGCAGGCCGACGATGTTGACGGTGTTACCGCAGACGTTCACGGGCACGTGGACCGGGACCTGGACGACGTTGCCGGACAGGACACCGGGGGACCCGATGGCCGCGCCCTGGGCAGTCGCGTCGGCGTGGGCCAGGCCCGCACCCGCGAGAACCAGACCACCGGTGGCAGCCGCAGCGGCGACAACCTTCTTGAACATTGTTCCTCCTAGTTGGCAAATGCGGTCCCAGCCGCGGACCGCACCACCTGTAACGAGGAGGCATCACCAGGGCTACGAGCGTATGAGCGCATTCACTCTTCTCAGTGGAAAACGCACACCTTCCCGATTCTCAGCAGTTGTCAATGAATCGGTCGAGCACCCGCACACCGAACTTGAGCCCGTCGACCGGCACCCGCTCGTCGACCCCGTGGAACATCCCGGCGAAGTCCAGCTCCGGCGGCAGCTGCAGCGGGGCGAAGCCGAAGCAGCGGATGCCGAGGTCGTCGAAGGACTTGGCGTCCGTGCCGCCCGACAGCATGTACGGGACCGCCCGCGCGATCGGGTCCTCGGCCTTGAGGGCGCCCTGCATGGCGTCGACGAGCTTCCCGTCGAAGTCCGTCTCGAGGGCCTTGTCCCCGTGCACGTCCTCGCGCTTGACGCGCGGGCCGAGGATGCGGTCGAGGTCGGCGAAGAACTCGTCCTCGTAGCCGGGCAGGAAGCGGCCGTCGACGTGCGCGGTGGCCTGGCCGGGAATGACGTTCACCTTGTAGCCGGCGCCGAGCATGGTCGGGGCGGCCGAGTTCCGCAGCGTCGCGCCGACCATCTTGGCGATGCCGCCGAGCTTGGCCAGGGTCGCGTCCATGTCGTCCGGGTCGAGCGGGGTGCCGAGCGCGTCGGAGAGCTCGTCCAGGAAGGACCGTACGGTCTTGGTGACCCTGACCGGCCACTGGTGGCGGCCGAGCCGGCCCACGGCCTCGCAGAGCTCCGTGATGGCGTTGTCGTTGTTCGTCATCGAGCCGTGCCCCGCGGTGCCGTCCACCGTGAGCCGCATCCAGTGCATGCCCTTCTGGGCGGTCTCCACCAGGTACAGCCGCAGGTTCTCGTTGACGGTGAACGAGAAGCCGCCGACCTCGCCGATCGCCTCGGTGACCCCCTCGAACAGCCCGGGGTGCTTGTCCACGAGGTGCCGGGCGCCGTACACGCCGCCCGCCTCCTCGTCGGCGAGGAAGGCCAGCACGATGTCCCGCGGGGGCTTGCGGCCGCTGCGCAGCCGGTCGCGTACGACGGCGAGCGTCATCGCGTCCATGTCCTTCATGTCGACGGCGCCGCGGCCCCACACGCAGCCGTCGGCGATCTCGCCGGCGAAGGGGTCGTACGTCCAGTCGGCGGCGTTCGCCGGCACGACGTCGGTGTGCCCGTGGATCAGCAGCGCCGGCCTCGACGGGTCCTCCCCCTCGATGCGCGCGACGGTCGAGGCGCGCCCCTTGTGGGATTCGAAGATCTGCGGCTCCAGCCCGACCTCTGCGAGCTTCTCCGCGACCCACTCGGCCGCCTTGCGCTCGCCGGGGCCGGAGTGGTCTCCGTAGTTGCTGGTGTCGATCCGGATGAGGTCCCGGCAGAGGTCGACGACCTCGTCCTCGCCGGAGACGGTCCTGCCCGCGCTCGACTCGCTCACGCTGCTTCCTCCCACTGATCGGTGCCGACTGCCTCCCCATCCTCGCGCGTGGGACGGCTCTCCCCAAGGGCGATCCCCGGCCGTCGGGGGGCGTGATCGAGGGCCCCGGAATGTTTGGTAATGTTTTCCACGTCGGAACGGCCCGCGAGGGACGCGAGACAGACACCTTGTCCGGGTGGCGGAATGGCAGACGCGCTAGCTTGAGGTGCTAGTGCCCTTTATCGGGCGTGGGGGTTCAAGTCCCCCCTCGGACACACAGAGCGAGAACCCCACTTCGGTGGGGTTCTTCGCGTTGGGGGCGTTCTCCGCGTTCCTCCGGCCCGTTCCGGGGCGGGCTACCCTGAAGGCGTGATCGAGAACCTTCCCCCTTGCCCTAAATGCTCCTGTGAGTACACCTATGAGATGAACGCCCTCGTGGTGTGCCCCGAGTGCGGCCACGAATGGGTTCCCGCCGAGGGCGGTGAGCAGGACGGGGCCTCCGGTTCCGGGGAGCGGATCGTGAAGGACGCCGTCGGCAACGTGCTGAGCGACGGCGACAGCGTGACCGTGGTCAAGGCGCTCAAGGTCAAGGGCAGCCCGTCCGGGATCAAGGCGGGCACGAAGGTGCGCAACATCCGGCTCATCGACGGCGTGGACGGCCACGACATCGACTGCCGGATCGAGGGCTTCGGTGCCATGCAGCTGAAGTCCAGCGTGGTCAAGAAGGCCTGAAACGACGAGAAGGACCCCGCCTCGGGCGGGGTCCTTCTGCGTTCACGACGTGGCCGTCAGCGGTTCGCGGCGATCTCCGCCACGCGGCGGCGGACCAGGAACCAGCCGCCGACGAGCGCGGCTCCGATGGCGGGGACGCACAGGACCGTGGTGCGGCCGACGCCGCCGTCGCACCACATCAGGACCAGCACGGTGAGCAGGAACACCAGCGTGACGATCTGCGTGTACGGGGCCCAGGGCAGGCGGTAGGACGGGCGCTGGAGGCTGCCCTCCTGCGCGCGGCGCCAGAAGAACAGCGAGCAGATCATGACCATCCCCCAGGTGCCGAGGATGCCCAGCGAGGCGAAGTTCAGGACGAGCTCGAAGGCGTCCTTCGGCATCCAGGCGTTCAGGCCGACGCCGGCGAGGCCGAAGGCGGCGGTGAACAGGACACCGCCGTAGGGGACCTTGCCCTTGTTCATGAGGCCGGTGAACTTCGGCGCGGAGCCGGACATGGCCATCGAGCGCAGGATGCGGCCGGTGGAGTAGAGGCCGGAGTTCAGGCTGGAGAGCGCCGCGGTCAGCACGACCAGGTTCATGATGCCGGCGGTGCCGGGGATGCCGAGCTTGTCGAAGACGGTGACGAAGGGGCTCTGGTCGCCGGAGTACGCGGTGTACGGCAGCAGCATCGCGAGCAGGACGACGGAGCCGACGTAGAAGAGGCCGACGCGCCACATGATCGAGTTGATCGCCTTCGGCATGATCTTCTCGGGGTTCTCGGTCTCGCCCGCGGCGACGCCGCACAGTTCGACGGAGGCGTACGCGAAGACGACGCCCTGGACCACCAGGAGCATCGGCAGGACCCCGGACGGGAAAATGCCGCCGTTGTCGGTGATGGTGGACAGGCCCGGGGTGTGGCCGCCGATGTCGTGGCTGGTGGCGACGAGGTAGATCGCGACGACCAGGAAGATCGCCAGGGCGGCGACCTTGACGAGGGAGAACCAGAACTCCATCTCGCCGAAGTACTTCACCGAGATCAGGTTCGCGGTGAGGACCACGGCGAGGGCGATCAGGGCGAGGACCCACTGCGGGACGCTCGTGAACATGGACCAGAAGTGCGCGTAGGTCGCGGCGGCCGTGATGTCGGCCACGGTGGTCGTGGACCAGTTCAGGAAGTACAGCCAGCCGGCCGTGTAGGCGCCCTTCTCCCCCATGAACTCGCGCGCGTACGAGACGAAAGCGCCGGAGGAGGGCCGGTAGAGCACGAGCTCGCCCAGGGCCCGGACGACGAAGAAGGCGAAGATGCCGCACACCGCGTAGGCGATCGCGAGGGAGGGGCCCGCGTTGGCGAGCCGGCCGCCGGCGCCGAGGAACAGGCCGGTGCCTATCGCCCCGCCGATCGCGATCATGTTGATGTGGCGGGACTTGAGGTCCTTGCTGTAGCCCTCGTCACCGGCGTCGACGTGGCGGGAGGACGCCGGGGCCGGGGCCTCGGTCAAGGTGCGGTCACTCATGTAGGACTTCGCCTTCGTGGGTGGGACAGGCAGGTCCGGGCCGCCGCGCAGGGGAGCTGGGTGGTGTCACCTGTGCGCCGTCGGATGGTTTTGTCGACACAGGAGACCATGAGCCCGCGCCCTGGCCAAAACCCGCCCTCCTCGCACAGAAGCCCCCGGCGACCATGGAAACAGGTGCCGGGGGCTTCGTACGAGCTCGAAAGCGAGGCGGTGGGGGTCAGTCGTGGGGAGCGGCCTCCGCGGCCTGGTCGAGGCGGAAGGCCTCGTTCCCGAGGCCGATGCGGGCGTGCACCTCGGGGCGGCTGCGCTGCAGGACGACCCCGTACAGCAGCCCTCCCACGACGGCGGCGCCGATGATCCCGGGCAGGAGCCAGTTGAGCGCGGAGCCCTGCTCTGCACCGACCAGGACGCCGAAGTCCTTCACCGTGTACCCGGCGATGCCGAGCAGGGCGACTCCGGCGGCGCCGGCCGCGACGAGCCGCCAGACCTGGGCGCCGGCGGTGCCGCGGCGGACGAAGAAGGCGATGACGGCGAAGGAGGCGGCGGCCATGAGAAGGGTCACGCCCAGGGCGCCGACGCTGCCCATCCAGGTGAACAGGTGCAGAACGGGCGCGGTGGGGTCGCCGGCGGGCTGGTCGTCGGTGAAGGCGAAGGCGAGGACGACGAGGGTGGCGATGACGGTCTGCAGGAGGGAGCCGGTGGCGGGGGCGCCGGTGCCCGCGCTGGTCCGGCCGAAGGCGGCCGGGAGCAGGCCCTCGCGGCCCATGGCGAAGGCGTAGCGGGCGACCACGTTGTGGAAGCTGAGCATGGCGGCGAACATGCCGGTCACGAAGAGGACGTGCAGGACGTCGGTGAAGGTGCTGCCGAGGCGGCCCTCGGTGAGCTGGAAGAGCAGGCCGGGGCCGGCTTCGGCGGAGGTCTTGACGACCTCGGAGGGGCCGGTGGCGACGGTGAGGGCCCAGGCGCTGAACGCGAAGAAGAGAGCGACGAAGCCGACGGCGAGGAACATCACGCGGGAGACGACGATGTGGGGCTTGCTGGTCTCCTCGGCGTAGACCGGGGACTGCTCGAAGCCGACGAAGGCGGCGATGCAGAAGCACAGGGCCGTGCCGAGTCCGGCGCCGCCGAGGGTCTGGGGGTCGAAGGCGTGCAGCGAGAGGCCTTCGGGGCCGGGGTCGCCGAGGGCGGCGATGTCGAAGACGACGACGAGGGCGCACTCGATGAGGAGGAGGACGCCGAGGACGCGGGCGTTGAGGTCGATCTTGAGCCAGCCGAGCGCGCCGGTCACGGCGACGGCGACGAGGGCAGGTATCCACCAGGCCACGTCGGTCTTCAGGTAGGTGGCGAAGAGGCCGGAGACCTCGAAGCCGAGGATGCCGTAGACGCCGACCTGCATCGCGCTGTACGCGACGAGGGCGACGAACGAGGCGCCGGCGCCCGCCGTGGGGCCGAGGCCGCGGGCGATGTACGCGTAGAAGGCGCCGGCGTTGTGGACGTGCCGGCTCATCTCGGCGTAGCCGATGCTGAAGAGCGCGAGGACGATGCCGAGGATCACGAACAGCAGCGGCTGGCCGACGATGCCCATGACGCCGAAGGTGGTGGGCATCACGCCGGCGACCACCATCAGGGGTGCGCTGGCCGCCAGTACGGAGAGCAGCAGGCCGGCGGTGCCGAGGCGGTCGGCGCGCAGGGCGCGGTCCTGGCCCTTGTAGGTGCGGATCTCGGGCGCGGTGCTGAGCGTGGTGGATCTGCCCGTCGCCATGGCGGGGTGTCCTTTCGGGGAAGGTCGAGCGGAGCGGAGTGCTGAGGAGCGGGGTGCCGTGGAGCAGCGTTCGGTCGAGCAGCGATCGGTCGAGCGGGGGTGCGGTCGAGCGGGGTGCGCGTCAGGCCGTGCCGAGTGCGGCGCTGCGGGCGGCGAGGAAGGCCTTGTGCGGGTCGAGGTCCGGATAGGACCAGGGGGCGGGCGTGGCGTGGCTGCCGATGCGGTGGAAGAGGGCGGCGGCCTCGGCCGGGCGGCCCTCGCAGAGCTTGGCGTGGGCCAGGAAGTTGAGGTCGACCCGGTTGCGGGGGTGGTCCTCTCGTTCCCATTCGAGCCACCAGTCGAAGGCGGAGCGCAGCACCTGGCGGGCGCGGCGGTTCGACCAGTGGGCGGCGGCCCCGTCGGGGGTGCCGCCCTCGGCGGCGGCGAGCACCCGGTAGCGCTCGGCATGGGCGATGACGGGCAGGACGGCGAGCGGGGAGTCGGCCGGGGACTCCTCGGCGGCCCAGGCGGCGAAGTCGTAGACCTCGTGGAGCGGGTCGTGGCCGGCGCCGGGGGTGTGCTCGGCCAGCCTGGCGACCATCAGGTGGTGGGCGTGGTGGTGCTCGCGGTGGCGGGCCCGGACCTGGTCGAAGTGGCGGCTGAACTCCTCCTCGGTGCCGAAGGCCCGGGAGAGCATGAGCAGCCCCAGCCAGGGGGTCGGGTCGGCGGGGAGCAGGGCGGCGGCCCGGCGGCAAGCCTGTTCGGCGTCCTCGGGCGTGCCCTTGCGGCGCAGCGCGGTGAAGACGGCGGCGCAGGCGAGCAGGGTGGCGGCGTCGGCGCTGTCGGGTTCGGCGAGCAGCCATTCGCGGGCCCAGGCGGTGGCCGCCGGGGTCTCGGCGAGGACGACGACGCGGTGGCCGCGGCGGTCCCAGTCGTCGCCGGTGGCGACGAGGAGGGAGCGGGCCCTGGCCCAGCGGCCCTGGGTGAACTGGGTGCGCACGTCGACCAGCTCGGTGTCGCAGAGGGCCGGGTCGAAGAGCTGGGCGTCCCGCTTGCGGGCGCGGCCGAGGGGCGGCGGAGGCGGGGACATCCGCGGGATTCCCTCCAGGACACGGGCGCGGGCGGACGGTTGGCTGAATGATCACGCACAGCAAAGCGGTAGGCACAGCTCCGCGTCAAGGTCCAGTCCACTGCGTGGCGCGTTTCAACTGGTATGTACATGACGCTAGTTGGTGTGCAACAACTTGCTCGCAAGCGCCGCGGGCCCTGCCTAGGGTGGGCCCATGACCACGTACGACGATCTCCCGCCGGCCCTGTTCGCCTTCCCGGGGCCGCTGCGCGACAGCCTGGTGGCAGCGGTGCTGAGCGGCGCGAAGACCACGACGACCGGATTGCTGACCGAGTACGAGGTCACGGGCGACCCCCTGCCGCTGGTGGGCGGGCGGATGGCGGTCATGGACTCCGCTGAACGTCCGGTGGCCGTCCTGGAGGTGACGGACGTACGCGTTCTGCCGCTCGCGGAGGTGGACCTCCGGCACGCCCTGGACGAGGGCGAGGGATACGCGTCCGTCGCCGAATGGCGCGTTTCCCACGAGCGGTTCTGGCACGGGCCGGAGATCCGCGAGCTGCTCGGCGACCCGGAGTTCACGGTGGCCGACGACACGATGGTCGTCGCAGAACGCTTCCGGGTCGTCGAACGCCTGGAGACGCCCTGACGCCGTAGCGCCGTAGCGCCGAGACGCCCTAGCGGGCCGCGCGGCAGGCCCCGTCCGCAACGTCCGCGGAGAGGCCTGCTTCCTGAAGGCTCGCGGCGCAGCTGGTCTGGTTGCCGATCGCGCCCTCGTAACAGGCCTGCCCGGCGGCGTCCGTGACCTGCTTGCCGTGCTTCACGATGTACTGCTCGCAGTCCTGGACGCTGGTGGGGGCGGCCGGGGCGGCGACGGGGGCGCCGGCGGCGAGGACCAGACCGGCCAGGATGCTGGGGATACGTGCCGACGGACGCATGCGGATGCACCTGCTCTCTCGGTCGGTCACGCGATCCGCGCGTGCGCCGGACCGCGGGCGGGGGCGGCGCGGAGCGGGCACTCCGGGGGGCCATCGGCTCACGCAACGGTCACCCCCGCCCTTCCGACGCTAGAGCAAGCCACCGGCACCCGCACGTCCGCCCGCCCCCGGCCGATGGGAGGGCCGCTGTCCGCCTCAGTCCACCGCCTCGGCTGCGGCGCGACCCGCCGCGCGGCCCGAGAAGATGCAGCCGCCGAGGAAGGTGCCCTCCAGGGCGCGGTAGCCGTGGACCCCGCCGCCGCCGAAGCCGGCCGCCTCGCCGGCCGCGTACAAGCCCGGCAGCGGGTCGCCGGTTGCGGTGAGGACGCGGGAGGACAGGTCGGTCTCCAGGCCGCCCAGGGACTTGCGGGTCAGGATGGAGAGCCGTACGGCGATCAGCGGGCCCGCACCGGGGTCGAGGATCCGGTGCGGGGCGGCGGTGCGGATCAGTTTGTCGCCGAGGTACTTGCGGGCGCCGTGGATGGCCGTCACCTGGAGGTCCTTGGTGAACGGGTTGGCGACCTCCCGGTCCCGGGCCACGATCTCCCGGCGGACGGTCGCCTCGTCGAGCAGGTCCTCCTTGGTGACCGCGTTCATGCCGCGCACCAGCGAGCCGAGGTCGCGTTCGACGACGAAGTCCGCGCCGTTGTCCATGAAGGCCCGGACCGGGCCGGGGACGGCCAGCCGCGCGCGGTTGATGACGTCGCGGACCGACCTGCCGGTGAGGTCGGGGTTCTGCTCGGAGCCGGAGAGGGCGAACTCCTTGCCGATGATGCGCTCGTTGAGGACGAACCACGTGTGGTCGTGGCCGGTCTTCATGATGTGGTCGAGGGTGCCGAGGGTGTCGAAGCCGGGGAAGAGCGGTACGGGCAGCCGCTTGCCTGTGGCGTCCAGCCAGAGCGAGGACGGGCCGGGCAGGATGCGGATGCCGTGCCGCGCCCAGATCGGGTTCCAGTTCTCGATGCCCTCGGTGTAGTGCCACATCCGGTCCTTGTTGATGTGGCTGGCGCCGGCCTCCTCGGCGATGCCCAGCATCAGGCCGTCCACGTGCGCGGGGACCCCGGAGAGCATCCGCTGCGGCGGGGTGCCGAGCCGGGCCGGCCACTGCTCGCGTACGAGGTCGTGGTTGCCGCCGATCCCACCGCTGGTCACGATCACCGCCTGGGCCCGGAGGGAGAACGCCCCGGTGCTCTCGCGACCGCTCGCGGTGCCCCGTACGGCGTCGGAGGGCTCCAGGATCTCGCCCGTGACGGTGTCGAGGACGCCGGCCGTCCGGGCGAGCCCGGTGACCCGGTGGCGGAACCGGAGCTGGACCAGGCCGCGGGCCACCCCGGCGCGGACCCGCCGCTCGAAGGGTTCGACCAGGCCGGGCCCGGTGCCCCAGGTGATGTGGAAGCGGGGGACGGAGTTGCCGTGGCCGTTCGCGTCGTAGCCGCCGCGTTCGGCCCAGCCGACCACCGGGAAGAAGCGGACGCCCTGGGCGTGCAGCCAGGGCCGCTTCTCGCCGGCCGCGAAGTCGACGTACGCCTCGGCCCAGCGGCGGGGCCAGGCGTCCTCGTCGCGGTCGAAGCCGGCGGTGCCCTGCCAGTCCTGGAGGGCGAGCTCGCGGCTGTCCTTGATCCGCAGCCGCCGCTGTTCGGGCGAGTCGACGAAGAACAGCCCGCCGAAGGACCAGTGCGCCTGACCGCCGATCGACTGCTCGGGCTCCTGGTCGAGGAGGATGACCTTGCGGCCCGCGTCGACGAGCTCGGCGGTGGCCGCCAGGCCCGCGAGCCCCGCCCCGATCACGATCACGTCTGCGTCGTACGTCATGGCGAACCCGTCCTCCGGTCGGTGGTGGGGCAGATCCTTGGCTACGGAGCGGTAACCAGTCAACAGCGGTGGTTGGATGAGCCGTGTGAGTGCTGCTGACGAAGTACTGGACGTGGTGGACCGTGACGACCGGGTGACGGGGCAGGCGCCGCGGGGCGAGGTGTACGCGGGCGGGCTGCTCCACCGGTGTGTTTTCGTACAGGTCAGGGATGCGCAGGGGCGGGTCTTCGTGCACCGGCGGACGGCCTCGAAGCTGGTGTTCCCCTCGGCCTGCGACATGTTCGTGGGCGGGGTGCTGGGCGCCGGGGAGAGCTACGCGCAGGCGGCCCTGCGGGAGGCCGAGGAGGAGCTGGGCGTGCAGGGGCTGGCGCAGCCGGTGCCGCTGTTCAAGTTCCTGTACGAGGGGCCGGGCGGGGCCTGGTGGTCGTACGTGCACGAGGTGCGCTGCGATCTGCCGGTGCGGCCGCAGGAGTCGGAGGTCGCCTGGCACGCCTGGCTCTCCGAGGAGGAGCTGGCGCAACGGGTCACGGACGGCGCGTGGGAGTGGGTGCCGGACGGGCTGGAGGCCTACCGGCGACTGCGCGCGCACCGGGAGTCCGGCCAGTAGATTGATCAGGTGATCGACTTCGTCAAGGACGTGCGCCTCTGGTTCGCGCCGCAGCGGGTGAGGGACGAGGGCGAGACTCCCGACTACCGGTTCTCGCTGGCCAACGAGCGGACCTTCCTGGCCTGGATCCGGACCGCGCTCGCCCTGGTGGGCGGCGGTTTCGCGGTGGACCAGTTCCTGCCGGACCTGCGCTGGGGGGTGCGGGTCGGGATGTCCCTCGCCCTGCTCGTGGTGGGTGCGGCCTGTGCGCTGCGGGCGGTGAACCACTGGGTGAAGTGCGAGCGCGCGATGCGGCGGGGCGAGGATCTGCCGCTGTCCCGGTTCCCGGTGGTGCTGAGCCTGGGGGTGGGGCTGGTCGCGGTGTCGATGGTGCTGGTGGTGCTGTTGGGCTGGACGAGCGGGCAGTGACGCCCTCCGGTGCGGCGGCGGAGCGCGACGCGGGCCTGCAGCCCGAGCGGACCCGGCTCGCGTGGCGGCGTACGACGCTCGCGTGCTCGGTGACGGCGGTGCTGGCGCTGCGGCAGGCGCTGCGCGGTTCGGGCTCGCCGGTGGAGGTTGTCGGGGCGGCGGTGATCGTGCTGATCTGGCTGGCGTTCCTGGGGCTCGCGCACCGGCGGATGCGGCAGCTGGCGGCGGCCCGGCCGCCGGGGCTCGCACCGCGGTCGGCGCTGGCGGCGGTGGCGTGCACGGTGGCGCTGTCGGTCTTCGCGGTGGCGGTCATCTTCTGAGCGGCTGGTCCGATGATCCGGCTTGTTCGCGCCACTTGGAACATAACAGGCGATAAGGGGTGTCCCGCATTAGCCTCGGCGCCATGACGACCATGCACCAGGAACACCTGACCCACGAGCACACCCACGGCCCCGACTGCGGCCACACCGAGGTGTCCCACGGCGACCACGTCGACTACGCCCACGACGGCCATCTGCACCGCGAGCACTCCGGGCACTGGGACGAATGCGAGCCGTCGGGGCACACCGCCCACGAGGCGCACGACCACGCCCACGGACCGGCCTGCGGGCACGAGGCCGTGCAGCACGGCGACCACGTGGACTACGTGCACGACGGGCACCGGCACGCCGAGCACGACGGCCACTACGACGACCACTGACGGACCGGTGGTGCACCGCTGACCGCCGCCGGAGCCGTACCGACCGGCCCCGCTCTCCCCCGGCGCCGCCACGACTGGCAGGATGCCGAGCGCTTGTCAGAGCGACCCGGGGAGAGCAGATGACCGCCGAAGAGCCGTACCTCGTCCAGCCCGTGAGCGGGGTGTACGCCTACGTCCAGCCGGACGGCGGCTGGTGCCTCAACAACGCCGGCTTCGTGAGCGACGGCGGCCGGACCCTTCTCATCGACACGGCGGCCACCGAGCGGCGGGCACGGGCCCTGCGCGAGGCGGTCGTGTCGGCCGGGGTGCCGTTGCCGCGCACGCTGGTCAACACCCACCACCACGGCGACCACACGTACGGCAACGGCGTCTTCGCCCCCGAGGCCCTGGTCCTCGGGCACGACAACGCGCGCACCGAGCAGCTCGCCGCCGGTCACCAGCTGGAGATGATCTGGCCGGCGACCGACTTCGGTGCGATCGAGATCACTCCGCCCGACCTCACGTACAACGACCGGACGACCCTGCACCTGGGCGATACGGAGGTCCAGGTCATCCACCCGGGCGTCGCACACACCACCGGGGACTCGATCGTGTTCCTGCCCCGGCAGCGGACCGTGTTCACCGGTGACCTGGTCTTCGCCGAGGGCACGCCGTTCCTCGCGATGGGCTCGCTGGCCGGTTCGCTGCGGGCGCTGGAGCTGCTGCGCTCGCTCGGCGCGGAGACCGTCGTACCGGGCCACGGGCCGTTGACGGACCCGTCCGCGTACGAGGCGACCGAGCGCTATCTGCAGTACGTGGCCGAACTCGCCCGGGAGGGCAGGGAGAAGGGGCTGACCCCGCTGGAGGTGGCGCGCGAGGCCGATCTCGGCGAGTTCGGGGCGTGGCGGGAGAGCGAGCGGCTGGTGGCGAACCTGCACCGGGCGTACGCGGAGCTGGCCGGCGAGCCGGAAGGGGCGCCGCTGAACATACTGGCGGTGCTCCAGGACATGACGGTGATGAACGGCGGGACGCCGATCCTCTGTCACGCGTGAGCCACGAGTACGGGCCGGGGGATCGCCTGCGGCCCGTACTCGTGGGCCCTGCGCACTGGACGACATACCGACTGGTCGGCATGATGGCTCTCGTTCGCTCGTCCTCGTCCACTCCGCACGGAGGTGCGCACCATGACCTCAGCGTCAGCGTCCGCTTCAGCCGGCCCCAAGGGCCTCGATCTGGAGCGGCTGCGCGGTCATCTCGACCGGGCGCGGCCGGGGCTCGTGGCCGGGGAGCTGCGCGGCCGGCTGATCGAAGGCGGCCGCTCGAACCTCACGTACGAGGTCACCGACGGCACCGGCCGCTGGGTGGTGCGCCGCCCGCCGCTCGGCCACGTCCTGGCGACGGCGCACGACATGCGGCGCGAGCACCGGGTGATCCGGGCGCTGCACGGTACGGCCGTGCCGGTGCCGGAGCCGGTGCTGCTGTGCGAGGACGAGTCGGTCCTCGGGGCGCCGTTCTACGTCATGGAGTACGTGGACGGGGTGCCGTACCGGACGGCCGGGCAGCTGGCCGCGATCGGCCCCGAGCGCACCCGCCGGGCGGTCCTGGGCCTCGTCGACACGCTGGTCGACCTGCACGCGGTGGACCCGGAGGCGGTGGGCCTGGGCGACTTCGGCCGGCCCGAGGGCTTCCTCGACCGCCAGCTGCGCCGCTGGGGCAAGCAGCTCGCGGCCTCCCGGGGGCGCGAGCTCGCGGGCATCGACGAGCTGCACGGCGCGCTCGGCCGCGCCCTGCCCGACTCCCCCGCCCCGACCGTCGTGCACGGCGACTTCCGGCTGGACAACGTGCTGATCGGCGGCCCGGACGACACGATCCGGGCGGTGCTGGACTGGGAGATGTCCACGCTCGGCGATCCGCTGACCGACCTCGGGCTGCTGGTGATGTACAGCTCGGACCTGGGGCTGACCGATTCCCCGGTCAGCACGACGAGCGGCGCCCCCGGCCATCCGGCGCCGGCCGAGCTGATCGAGAGGTACGCCGCCCGCTCCGGCCGGGACACCGGCGCGATCGCCTGGTACACGGCCTTCGCCTGGTTCAAGCTCGCGGTGATCCTCGAGGGCATCCACTACCGCTACACGCTCGGGCAGACGGTGGGCGCGGGCTTCGACCGGATCGGCGAGCTGGTCCCGGTCTTCATCGAGCACGGTCTGACCACCCTCCAGGAAGGCTGAGACACACCCATGGACTTCGCATTCGACGCCCGGACCGAGGAACTCCGTGCACGGCTCCTCGCGTTCATGGACGAGTACGTGTACCCGGCGGAGCCCGTCGCCGCCGAGCAGCGCGCGCGGCTGGCCTCGCCCTGGGACACCCCGGCCGTCTTCGGTGAGCTGAAGGCCGAGGCGCGCCGTCAGGGCCTGTGGAACCTCTTCTTGCCCGATGCGGAGCACGGCGCCGGGCTGACCAACCTGCAGTACGCCCCGCTCGCCGAGATCACCGGCCGAAGCCCGCACCTGGCGCCGATGGCGACCAACTGCGCGGCACCGGACACCGGGAACATGGAACTGCTCGCGCAGTTCGGCAACGAGGAGCAGAAGAAGCAGTGGCTCGAGCCGCTGCTGGCCGGCGAGATCCGGTCCGCCTTCGCGATGACCGAGCCCGAGGTGGCCTCCTCGGACGCGACGAACATCGAGACCCGGATCGAGCGTTCGGCGAGCGGTGACGCATACGTGGTCACCGGCCGCAAGTGGTTCATCTCCGGGGCCATGAACCCGGACTGCAAGATCTTCATCGTCATGGGCAAGACGGACCCGGAGGGCTCCGACCCGCGCCGCCAGCAGTCGATGATCCTGGTCCCGCGGGACACCCCGGGCGTCGAGGTGCGCCGGGCGATGACGGTGTACGGCTACGAGGACCACGACCACGGCGGCCACGCCGAGGTGGTCTTCGACGGGGCCCGGGTCCCGGCCGCGAACCTGATCGGCGAGGAGGGCACCGGCTTCGCGATCGCCCAGGCCCGGCTCGGCCCGGGCCGGATCCACCACTGCATGCGGCTGATCGGCATGGCGGAGCGGGCCATCGAGCTGATGTGCCGACGCGCGGTGGGGCGTACGGCCTTCGGCAAGGAGCTGGCCGCGCAGGGCGTCGTACAGAACTGGATCGCGGACGCCCGGGTCACGGTGGAGCAGCTGCGGCTGCTGGTCCTGAAGACGGCCTGGCTGATGGACACGGTCGGCAACCGGGGTGCGCACACCGAGATCCAGGCCATCAAGATCGCGACCCCGCGGGCGGTGGTGCGGATCCTGGACGACGCTGTGCAGTTGCACGGCGCGGGCGGGGTGAGCCAGGACTTCCCGCTCGCCGAACTGTGGGCGGCGGCGCGGACGCTGCGGCTGGCGGACGGACCGGACGAGGTGCACCAGCGTTCGCTGGCGCACCGGGAGTTGAAGAAGTACGCGGGTCGCCCCTGAACGTGTAGGAATCGTGCGGGAGTTCGCATGAACCCATGTGCGAAGTGAAGGCGATGCGGGAGGCCTTTTAAGAAACCTTGTTGAACAACCGCGCCACGCCGAGGCGTTCTTGATTTGCGCCTGTCAATCGGATCAGGGTTCTCCAGAAGGTTTGACGCCCCACACGTCAACATGAGGAGAACCCTCCAGATGGCAACTCACAAGCGTTCGCGCGGTTTCCGGTACGCGGCAGTCGGCGCGGGAGCCGCCACAGCGGCCGCCGTGACCCTGCTCGCCTCCCCCTTCGCGGGGGCGGCGACACCGGCCGAGGGCACGGTCTACGGACTGGGCGCGCCCGGCGCGATCAGCGGAAGCTACGTCGTCATACTCGACGCATCCGCGAACAAGGAACAGCTGGCCAAGAAGTACGGAGGCGAGCTGAAGCGCTCCTACAGCTCCGGGGTCAACGGCTTCTCGGCCGCGGGCCTGAGCGAGACCGAGGCCAAGCGGCTCGCCGCGGACCCGGCCGTCGGCAAGGTCGTGCAGAACAAGAAGTTCACCATCAACGCCACTCAGGACAACCCGCCTTCATGGGGTCTGGACCGGATCGACCAGACGGCCAAGGCGGGCGACAAGAAGTACAGCTACCCCGACGGTGCCGGCGAGGGCGTGACGGCGTACGTCATCGACACCGGCATACGCACGACGCACAAGGACTTCGGCGGCCGCGCGACGTCCGGCTTCGACGCGGTGGACAACGACGACAGCGCCGACGACGGCAACGGCCACGGCACGCACGTGGCGGGCACCATCGCGGGGACCGCGCACGGCGTCGCCAAGAAGGCGAAGCTGGTCGCGGTGCGGGTGCTGGACGACAACGGCTCCGGCACCACCGAGCAGGTGGTCGCCGGGATCGACTGGGTCACCCAGCACCATTCGGGGCCCTCGGTGGCCAACATGAGCCTGGGCGGCGGCGCGGACGAGGCACTGGACGAGGCGGTTCGCCGGGCCATCGCCTCGGGCGTCACCTTCGCCGTGGCGGCGGGCAACGAGTCGGCCGACGCCGGAAAGGGCTCCCCCGCACGGGTTCCGGAGGCGATCACCGTCGCGTCGAGCACCATCGGCGACGAGCAGTCCTCGTTCTCCAACTTCGGCTCCGTGGTCGACCTGTACGCGCCGGGTTCGGACATCACGTCCGCCTGGAACGACAGCGACACCGGTACGAAGACCATCTCGGGCACGTCCATGGCCACCCCGCACGTGGTGGGCGCCGCGGCGGTCTACCTGGCCGCCCACCCGTCCTCGACCCCGGCGCAGACGGCCGCGGCGCTGACGGGCGCGGCCACGGCGGGCGCGGTGAGCAACCCGTCCCCGGGCACGGCGAACAAGCTGCTGAAGGTCGCCCCGTAACGGGAGACCGGACGCACTGACCGCTCTCCTACGGTCGCAGCGCGCGCAGCAGCAGGTCGGCGAGGTGATCGGCGACCTGCTGCGGCGTGAGCGGGCCGTCCGTGCGGTACCAGGTGGACAGGTGGTGGACGGAGCCGAAGTGGTAGTCCACCACCAGGTCCGCGGGCGTGGCAGTGGAGAACACTCCGGTGCGCTGGCCTTCCTCGACCAGCGCCCGGAAGCGCTCGTGATAGCGCCGGCGCTCCGCCCGTACCTGCTTGAACTTCTCCGGGCTGAGCTGGTGCATCGACCGGAAGAAGATCGCCGCGTCGTCGAGGTTCTCGATGGTGGTGACCACCACGTCGGCGGCCGCGGCGCGCAGCCGCTCCTCGACCGGGGCATCGGAATCGGCCACGGCGTCCAGGCGCTGCTGCTGGAGGCGCAGCATCCGCGCGTACACCTCGTGGAGCAGGTCGTCCTTGGACCCGAAGTAGTGGTAGAGCGCACCCTTGGTGACCCCGGCCGCCTCGACGATCTCCTGTACGGAGGTGCGGTCGTAGCCGCGCTCGGCGAACAGCCGGGTGGCGACGGCCAGCAGCCGCTGCGGCACCGGGGCTTCGTGCGTGCCTTCGGGCTCCGTGGTCCTGGCAGCCATGGCGCTGACCTTCCCTTCCCTGATCTCTGGTCCGTACGACCGGCAGAGCAACCGGCAGAACGACCTGCTGTACGACCTGCTGTACGACCGTACGGCTGTTTTCAGCCGCGATCGCGCAGTTCCCGTCGCAGGATCTTGCCACTCGTCGTCTTCGGCAGAACAGGCAGGATCTCCACTTGCCGCGGGTATTTGTAGGCGGCGATGCGGGCGGCGCAGTACGCGGACAGTTCCTCCGGCCGCACCGAGGTGCCGGGGCGCAGGCTGACGTACGCCTTCACGCTCTCGCCGCGGTACGGGTCCGGGACGCCGACCACGGCCGCCTCGCGCACGGCGGGGTGGGTGTAGAGCACGTCCTCGACCTCGCGCGGCCAGACCTTGAACCCGGAGGCGTTGATCATGTCCTTCTTGCGGTCGACGACGTAGAGCCAGCCGTCCGCGTCCATGAAACCGACGTCGCCGGTGCGCAGTTCACCGTCCGGGAAGGCCTTGGCGGTGTCCGCCGGCAGCCCCCAGTAGCCGGGGACGACCTGGGGTCCGCGGACGGCTATCTCGCCGGTCTCGCCGAAGGGTGCCTCGCCGCCGTGCTCGTCCAGGATCCGTACGAGCGTGTCGGCGCCGGGCAGGCCCACGGAGAGTGTGCCGGAGGCGGGGTCCACCGGGGCTTCGAGGTGCACGGGCACGGAGGCGCAGGGGGCGGTGCACTCGGTGAGGCCGTAGCCGTTGCGCAGGTAGAAGCCGAAGGCGGCGCGGAGGCGTTCGACCAGGGCGGGCGGGAGCGGGGCGCCGCCGGAGGAGATCACCTGGAACGAGGCGAAGTGGTCCGGGGTGACCTCGGGGTGGGCGGCGAGGGCCATGAAGGCGGTGGCCGGGCCGACGGTGTAGGCGGGGCGGTGCTCGAGGAAGGCGTCGAGGACGACGCCGGCGTCGAAGCGGTGGGCGAGGACGAGCGTGCCGGCGTTGGCGAAGCAGGCGGCGAGCTCGCAGACCATGCCGGTGATGTGGAACAGGGGCGCGAGGGCGAAGTACGCGGCGCCTTCGGGGAGCGGGTGCCCGGTGACCTGCCGGACGGCGTTGTGGGTGAGCGCGCCGTGCGGGTTCATGGCGCCCTTGGGGGTGCCGCTGGTGCCGGAGGTGTAGCTGATGAGCGCGGTGTCGGCGGCGGTGAGGCCGGGGTCCGGCGGGGCGGGGTGGCCCTGGCGGGCCACGGCGGTGAGGTCGGCCGGGGCCGGGACGCCGGCCGGGGCCGGGACGCCGGCGGTGACGGCGTCGGGGCGGGCGGGTCCCGACTCGGCGGATCCGGCCAGTGGGCGTCGCGGCTGCGGGATCAGTCCGGCGGCGCCGGCCGACGCCGGGGCGGAGCCCGGCGCGGAACGGTCCGGCGCGGTCGGGACGGGCGCGGTCGGAGCCGGCGCGGTCGGGACCTGCCCGGTCGGAACCTGCGCGGTCGGAACCTGCGCGATCGGAACCTGCGCGATCGGGACCGGTGCGATCGGGACCGGCGCGGTGGCGGAGCCCGGCTCAGTCGGAGCGAAGACGCGCGGGTCGTTCCGGGTCTGGAAGTCCCGGTCCGAGGCGGTCAGGGCGACGCGTACGGCCGTACCGCGGACGGCGTCGGCCACGTACGCCGTCCACGCGCGGCCGTCGCAGATCAGCGCGGAAGCCCCCGAGTCGCGCAGGATATGGCCGATCTCACCCGATTTGTACATGGGGTTGAGCGGGACGACCACCGCCCCGGCCTTCCAGGCGGCCAGGACGGCGAGCACGAAGTGCGGGGTGTTCTGCAGCATGACGGCGACCCGGTCCCCGCGGCGGATGCCGCGCACCGCGAGGTGGCCGGCGACGGAGTCCGAGAGCGCGTCGGTCTCCGCGTAGCCGATGCGGCCGTCGAAGTAGGCCAGCGCGGTGCGCTCCGGGGCCCGGGCTACGGCGTCGCGGAAGGCGTGCAGCACGCTGGGCGGCGGCGAGACGGGGGCGCGCTGGGCCGGGCTGAGCAGCCCGAGCCACGGCTTGGCGGCATAGCCGGAGGGCCGGGTCACCTGATCTCCCACTTCTGCTGGAGGTGGTTCATGCTGCCGAGCCAGCGGTCCGGTTCGGTGGCGCGCGCGGCGTAGTAGTCCGCGACCTCCGGGTGCGGGAGGATCAAGAACCGGCCCTTCTCCATGCCGTCGAACAGTGCGTCCGCAACCGCTTCCGGCTCGATCGCGGTCGGCGCGAGGACGAGGTCGCCCGCCGAGCCCGCTGCCGTCAGCATGTCGGTGCGCACCCCCTGCGGGCAGATGGCGTGGACCTGCACGCCGCGGTGGCGGTAGGTCAGCGAGAGCCACTCCGCGAAGGCGAGCGCACCGTGCTTGGTGACACTGTACGGCGCCGCTCCGATCATGGTCAGCAGCCCTGCGGCCGAGACGGTGGACACGAAGCGCCCGCTCCCGCGCTCCAGCCAGTCGGGCAGCAGCAGCCGGGCCGCACGGACGTGCGCCATGACGTTGGTGTCCCAGGCCGCCTCCCACACGCCCTCGTCGGCGAACGCGTCGCCGCCCGAGGCGAGTCCGGCGTTCGCGCAGTAGACGTCCACCCGGCCGCCGAGGGCCTCGCGGGCCTGGGCCACGACGGCCGAGGCATCGCCCGGGACCGCGATCGCCCGGGCGCCGATCCCGTCCGCCACGGCGGCGGCCTTGGCCGCGTCGAGGTCGTTGACCGCGACCCTGGCCCCCTCGGCGGCGAAGCGGTGGGCGAGGGCGGCGCCGATGCCGCCGCCCGCGCCGGTGACGACGACTCGCTGGTCCTGGTACGCGCTCACGGGATCACCTTTCATGGCCGGATGCCGGGCAGACTAACCGGTCGGTATGTCGGGGCGGAAGGGGGTCGGCCCCTAGCGTGGCCGGATGACGCTGTCACGACGGGGGCTGCTGGGACTGGCGGGGACGACGGGGGCCTTGGGGACGCTCGGGGCGGCAGGCGCGGCCCCCGTACGGCCGCCGGACCCGGCCGCCGGGGCCGCCGACCGGGTGCGCACGGGCTTCGAGCAGCTCGCAGCGGACGGCTACGCGGTGCTCGCCGGGCAGCGGGTCGGGGTGGTCACCAACCCCACCGGGATCACCGCCGACGCCCGCCACCTGGTCGACGTACTGCACACGGACGCCCGGGTGGACCTGGTGGCGGTGTTCGGGCCGGAACACGGGTTCCGCGGGACGGCGCAGGCGGGCGGCTCGGAGACGGCCGGGCGCGATCCGGCGACCGGGCTGCCGGTGTACGACACGTACGGCAAGAGCGGGCAGAAGCTCGCGGACGTGTTCACGGCCGCCGGGATCGACACCGTCGTCTTCGACATCCAGGACGTCGGGGCGCGCTTCTACACCTACATCTGGACCCTGTACGACTGCATGCGCGCGGCCGCGCTGGCCGGCAAGGCGGTGGTCGTACTGGACCGGCCGAACCCGGTGGGCGGCCGGCGGGCCGCAGGGCCCGTGCTGGAGCGCGCGTACGCGAGCGGCGTGGGCCGGGAGCCGATCGCGCTCGCGCACGGAATGACGGTGGCCGAGCTGGCCCTGCTGTTCAACGGGGAGTTCCTGGCCGCCCAGCCGGTCAGGCTGAGCACGGTACGGATGACCGGGTGGCGGCGGGACTCCTTCTTCGGGGCGACCGGACTGCCCTGGGTGCCGCCGAGCCCGAACGTGCCGACGCCGGACACGGCCCTCGCGTACGCCGGCACCTGCCTGTTCGAGGGCACCAACCTGTCGGAGGGGCGCGGGACGACCACGCCCTTCGAGGTGGCCGGCGCGGAGGGCGTGGGGCGGCGGTGGGCGGAGGCGGCCGAGGCGCTGGGGCTGCCCGGGGTGTGGTTCCGGGAGGCCTATTTCACACCGGCCTTCTCCAAGCACGCCGGGAAGATGTGCGGCGGGGTCCGGCTGATCGTGCACGACCGGGCGGCCTTCGATCCGGTACGGGCCGGGATCGGGCTGCTGGTGACGGCGAAGCGGACGTGGAGCGGTTTCGCGTGGCGCACGGACCACTGGATCGACCGGCTGACCGGCTCGGACCGGGTCCGGAAGATGGTGGACGCAGGGGCCGGGGTGGAGGAGATCGCGGCCGACTGGGCGGCGGGGCTGGAGCGGTTCGCGGCGGTGCGGGGGCGGTACCTGCTGTATCCGTGAAACCGCGGGAATCCGCGTGAATCCGTGCGCGCCGGAGGTCTGGCCGGGTGAGGGCAGCAGCAGGATGCTGGACGGCACCGGAGAGACGGCCCGGAGGGGGACCTCATGTCGGATGCAACGGCGTCGAGCGGCGGGATCGGGGTCGGCCCGTACGCGGAGCTGACCTTCGACTCCGACGGGGACGTGGACCTGAGCTCGCAGGCCGCGGTGGCGGCGCTGGAGGCCACCGATCTGCTGGTCTTCGCGCACGGCTGGAACAGCGACCGGTCGACGTCGACCCGGCTCTTCGACCGCTTCTACGCCCCCTTCCCGGGGCTGGTGGGGCGGGGGGTACGGCTGGGGTACGTGGGTGTCGTATGGCCCTCGATCCGGTTCTCGGACGAGCCGATCCCGGACTTCGATCCGCACGCCGCGCTCGCCGAGCCGGGCCACGGGACGGCGCTGGACCCCGCCACGCTGCGGGCGCTCGGGGAGTTCTGGCCGGGGCGGGTGGCGGAGCTGGACCGGGTCGCCGAACTGCTGGAGGACCGGCCGGAGTCGGCTGCCGCGTTCACCGAATTCGGCGCGCTGATACGGGAGCTGGCCGGTGTGGATGCCGTCGATGCGGCCGATCCGGCGGAGGCGTCCGACGCGGGTGTGGTGGGTGCCGGGGGTGTCACGGCCGTCACAGCCGTCACGGCCGTCGCGGTCCCGGCCGTGCGGGACGTGCCCGCCATCTTCACGCACGACGTGCTGGAGGTGTGCCGGGCCTTCACCGATGGGCTGATCGAGGCGGGCGCGCTGCCCGGGGGCGGGGCCGAGCCCGGCTTCTCCGTCGGCGGCGGCCTGCGCGCGCTGTGGAACGGCGCGAAGGAGCTGCTGCGGCAGGCCACGTACTACCAGATGAAGAAGCGGGCCGGGGTCGTCGGTGAGCGCGGCCTCGGCCCGGTGCTGGCCGAACTGGCGGGCCACCGCCCGGCCCTGCGGATCCATCTGATCGGCCACAGCTTCGGGGCCCGGGTGGTGTCCTTCTCGCTGCGCGCGGTGCCGGACGGGGCCCGGTACGTGAAGTCCGCGACCCTGCTGCAAGGGGCCTTCTCCCACTACGCCTTCGCCGACCGGCTCCCCCACGACAAGGGCAGCGGCGGGGCGCTGCGCGGGCTGCAGCACAGGGTCGACGGCCCGGTGCTCGCCTGCCACTCCGCGTACGATTCGGCCCTCAAGGTCTTCTACCCCCTGGCCTCCCGGACGGCAGGGGATTCGGCCGGTCTGCTCGGTTTCGACGAGCGGTGGGGCGCGATCGGTCACGACGGGGTGCAGGCGGTGCCGGGCGCGCCGCGGCTCAGCCTCGGCGCGGCCTTGCGCGCGGGGGTCCCGGAGGCCGGTTGCGTCAGTGTGGACACCGGGTCCGTGGTGCGGCGCGGCGGTCCGCCCTCGGGGGCGCACAGCGACATCTGCCACGAGGAGCTGGCCCGGCTCGTGGTTGCTGCGGGGCGCATGGGGCGCTGAGTTCCGGCCATGTGCCACCCGCACGCCTCGACCGCCCCCGCATGCGCCCGCAGCTGACCGGGCATGTTGGGCACATCTCACGGTGCGTCGTCGTTCGACGTAGTACGACGCCCCCCGGTGCGGGCGTGGGCGCGACGGAGGTGAAGGTGTGATGGCGGGTTTCCGAAGTCTGGCGTACCAGGTGCGGGATGCACGCAATGACCGTGCCCTGCGGCGCCATTCGCTGCGCCGCTGCCTGGAGCGGTTCGCTCCGTACGGGCACCGGGCGACGTGGTGGCATCTGTGCGACCGGCACGGGATCGCCCCCGAGGACCGGGGGGCCGATCCGCTGCGGCTGGTCGCGGCGTTGGAGGAGCTGGAGGAGGCGCGGGCGGTCTGGCTGGAGTACGAGCGCCAGTTCGCGGAGCGGCGCCGGCGGGAGAAGTACCACGGGCTGCGCCGCCCGGAGTGGGCGTGGGGCGGCAGCGGGGACGCGGTGGTGAGGTGCGCCGATCCTGGGGTGCGGCCCGACGGGACGCTGGGCGAGGTGCTGCGGCGGCTGGTCGCGGCGCTGGAGTCGGAGCCGGGGACGGGGTGCCCGGTCTGCGGGGAGCAGGAGCTGCGCTGGCCCGCGCACGTGCCGGGGCAGAGACGGGGGCCCCGCGCGGGGCATGGCAGCTGGGAGGGGGCGTGGGCCTGGGACGGGCCGGTGTGCGCGGGCTGCGGGATCGTCGTGCCGAGGCCGGCGCTGGCGGGCTCGGCGTCGGCCACGGATCAGGCTTCGGCGGGGGCGGCATGAGCCTGCGCGGGCTGCGGGTGGCTGCGCCGGTCACGGCGCCGGTGTCGGCCACGGCGCCGGTCACGGCTGCGGTGTCGGTATCGGTTTCTGTGTCGCTGAACGGCGGGCGCAGTGCCGCCGACGGCGGCGCCGTGCCCCTGTCCCCGCCGGACGTGGTGCAGTCGGCCCTGGGGGCGGTCGCCGCCGGGGCCGGGGAGGTGCTGGTCCATCCGCGGACCCCGTGCGGCCGGGAGAGCCTCTCGCCCCGGGTCGTCGGGCCGCTGCTGGAGGCGGTGCGGGGCGCGGGGGTCTCCGTACCGCTTTCGGTGCCGGCGGGCATCGGGGCCGAGCCGGATCCGGCGGGGCGACTGGAGCGGGTCCGGTCGTGGGCGGTGCTGCCGGACCGGGCGGTGGTGCATTTCGCGGAGCCGGGGGCCGAGGAGCTGGCGGAGGCCCTGCTGGCGAGGGGCGTGGCGGTGGACGCGGTGGTTCCGCCGGGCGGGAAGGACGCCGGGGCGGGGCCGGAGCCGGGTGCGCTCGCGCGGTTCCTGGCCTGGCCGGTACGGGACCCTGCGCGGATCCGGCTGGCGGTGGAGCTGGCCGTGGCCGATCCGGCGCTGGTGGCGGGGCTGCGGTGGCTGCCGCCGGTGCCGCTGCTGCTGTTCGGGCGGGAGACCGCCGCCTGGCCCGTGCTCCGGCTGGCCGCGCGGTGCGGTGCGGGCGCGCGGACCGGCGTGGGCGACGTACTGCACCTGCCGGACGGACGGCCGGCGCGTTCGAATGCCGAGCTGGTGACGGCGGCCCTCGAGGCCGTCGGTGCGGAGACCGCCGCTACAGCCGGGAGCCGGTGAGCTGTTCGCCGAACCTGTCGTCCGGGTTGGACAGGGCGCAGTTCTTCAGTGAGAGACAGCCGCAGCCGATGCAGTCGGTCAAGTGGTCGCGCAGGCGCATCAGCCGGGTGATCCGCTGGTCGAGCTCGGCGCTCCAAGACTCCGAGAGCCGGGCCCAGTCCTCAGGGTTGGGGGTGCGCTCCTCGGGGAGCTGGGCGAGTGCGTCGCGGATGGCGGCGAGCGGGATGCCGACGCGCTGGGCGGCTCGTACGAAGGCCACGCGGCGCAGAGCGTCGCGGCTGTAGCGGCGCTGGTTGCCGGCGGTGCGACGGCTGCTGATCAGGCCCTTGGTCTCGTAGAAGTGCAGCGCGGAGACGGCCGCGCCGCTGCGGGCGGACAGCTGGCCGACGGTGAGCTCGTGGATTTTCTCGGGAATCTGCGGCACGACGCCGAGGGTAGTCGGCCGGGCCGACATTCGTTGACAGACGTGTCGTTGACAGATACATGCGGCCCCAGCATGCTGAGCAGCGCTGAGCAAGCGCTTATTCGCCAGGGAGAGGGAGAGGCATGGCCGAGCCGAGGATCTTCACGTCCGCCGAGGAGCTGCGCGCAGGGATCGGGGAAACGCTCGGCCCGAGCGGGTGGCTGGAGGTGGACCAGAAGCGGATCGACCTGTTCGCCGATGCCACCGGTGACCACCAGTGGATCCACGTGGACCCGGAGCGGGCCGCGGACGGGCCCTTCGGCTCCACCATCGCCCACGGCTACCTCACCCTGTCGCTGCTGCCGAGCCTCGTGCCGCAGATCATGCGGGTCGAGGGCATGAAGATGGGCATCAACTACGGCACGAACAAGGTACGTTTCCCGGCCCCGGTGCCGGTCGGCTCGCGGCTGCGCGCCACCGCCGTGATCACGGAGGTCACGGGGGCGGGCGGCGGCATCCAGGTCGCGGCGACGGTCACGGTCGAGCGCGAGGACGGCGACAAGCCGGTGTGCGTGGCGGAATCGGTGTCCCGCTACTACTTCTGAGGCAGTGCGGAGGCGGGAGCGTCCGGGGCCGCGCCCACCATGCGCAGGACGAGGTCGGCGTACAGCGCGCCGACCTCGTCGGGCGTGCGGCGGCCGGCGGCGCTGAACCAGCGGGCCACGTCGATGCACAGGGACAGGACGGCGAGCGTGGTGCCGGGGACGTCCGGCACGTCGAACTCCCCCGCCGCGACCCCGTCGGCGAGGATGCGGCGTACGGCGGCATCGCTCTGCCGGCGCAGTGCCACGATCTCGGAGCGGTGCTCCGGAGCGAGGGCATCGAGCTCGTACTGGACCACGCGCGCGGTGGTGTGGTGCGCGGCGTGCCACAGCACGAAGGACCGTACGGCGGCATCGAGCCGCTCGGCGGCCGAGCCCGGGCCGGAAGCGGCGGTCTCCAGGATCTCGAGCGCCTTGTCGTGGCCGATCCGGCTGATCCGGTGGAGCAGCTCTTCCTTGGTCTTGTAGTGGATGTAGAGCGCGGCCGGACTCATGCCGGCCCGCCCTGCGATGTCACGCGTGGTGGTGGCGTGGTACCCGCGCTCCGCGAACGCTTCGACGGCGGCGACGAGCAGCCGCCGTGCGGCGTCGGGGGTGACCTCCGACCACGGCCGGTAGCCGCCGGTCGTCTCCTCCACGCTGTCCATCGCTCGCTCACCCTCTTCGTCCTGTGAAAGGAACACCCTACCGGAGGGTGAGCAAGCGCTTAGCGGACTTGGGCGACATGGCGCCGCCGCTCAGACCTTCGGCTGGAAGGGGTCGTAGTCGGCCATGATCTTCTCCATCCGGGCCTGGTCGACCCGGCTGACGATCTGGGTGAGCTCCTGGCGGTCGCGGATCACCTTGGCGAGGGTGAAGGCCGAGGTCGTGAGGTAGAGGACGGCGATGCCGAGGAAGGCGCGGACCCAGCCGTCCACCTGGAGGTTGTAGATCCCCAGGGCCACGGCGCAGATCGCGATGCCGAAGGACGCCACGGCCTGGCCGTAGTACGCCGTCGAGTTGCGCTGCTTGACCGGTGTCTCGTTCATGGACCCAGCATCGGGCGGCGTGACCGGGGCCACATCCGTGCGCGTACTCAGATGCGTACTCAGAAGGCGGAGACCCCGGTGCGGGCGCGGCCGATGAGCAGCTTCTGGATCTGGCTGGTGCCCTCGTACAGGGTCATCACGCGGGCGTCGCGCAGCAGCTTGCCCGCCGGATACTCGTCGATGTAGCCGTAACCGCCGTGCACCTGGAGGGCGTTGCTCGCGGCGCGCACGGCGGCCTCGGAGGCGAAGAGCTTGGCGGTGGAGGACTCGGTGGCGAAGGGCTTCCCGCGGTCGACGAGGTCGGCGACGCGCCAGGTGAGCAGCCGGGCCGCGTCCACGTCGACCGAGATGTCGGCGATGAGCTCCTGGACCAGCTGGTGGTGGGCGATCGGCTTGCCGAACTGCTCGCGCTGGGCGGCGTACGAGACGGCCGCGTCCAGCGCCGCCTGCGCGATACCGACGCACCCTGCGGCGACCGACATCCGGCCCTTGGCGAGGGCCGACATCGCCACGGAGAAGCCCTTGCCCTCGGGGCCGACCATCGCGGAGGCGGGTACGCGGACGCCGTCAAGGGCGAGTTCGGCGGTGGCCTGGCCGCGCAGGCCGAGCTTGCCGTGTATCTCGCGGCGGGTCAGACCGGGGGCGTCGGTGGGGACGAGGAACGCGGAGACCCCGCGGTGGCCGGGCTCGTCGCCGGTGCGGGCGAAGAGGAGGACCACGTCGGCCCAGGTGCCGTTGGTGATGAACATCTTGCTGCCGCTGATGACGTACGCGTCCCCCTCGCGCACGGCGCGGGTGGTCAGGCTGCCGGCGTCGGAGCCGGTGCCGGGCTCGGTCAGGCCGAAGCAGCCGAGCGCATCCCCGGAGCAGAGACGGGGCAGCCAGGCGCGCTTCTGCTCCTCGGTCCCCCAGGCGGCGAGGGTCTTGGCGACCAGGCCGAGGGAGACGGAGACGATGCCGCGCACGGCCGAGTCGCCGCGGCCGAGCTCCTCGGTGACGAGGACGTAGGCGAGGTGGTCGCCGCCGGAGCCGCCGTACTCTTCGGGGACGGTCAGGCCGAGGAAGCCGAGGTCGCCGAGCTTCTTCACGATGGCCCGGTCCACGCTCTCGGCGCGGTCCCACTCGGCGGTGTACGGGGCGATCTCGCGCTCGGTGAACTCGCGGGCGAGCCGGCGTACGGCCTCCTGCTCCTCGCTCAGCTCCAGGTTCACCGGGCACCTCCGGGTGTGGCGGCGTGGACCGGCGCACTTTAACTAGCACCGGTAGTTTATGGCGGGCAGGCCCTACTATGTGGCGCATGGCCAGACCGCGCAAGCCCCTCCTCAGCCGAGACCGCATCGTGGAGGCGGCGGGCGCGCTGGTGGACGCGGAAGGGCTGGAGGCGGTCTCGACGCGGCGGCTGGCGGCCGCGCTGGGGGTCAGCGGGCCCTCCCTCTACAACCACTTCCGCACGAAGGACGAGATCCTGGACGCGGTCGCCGACGCGGTGAGCGCTCGGGTCGACTTGTCGATGTTCGAGCCGGGGGCGGGCCGGGACTGGCGGGCCGCCCTGCACGACTGGGCGCACTCGTACCGGAGCGCGCTGTCCGACCACCCGAACATCGTGCCGGTGCTGGCGCGCGGGCCGGGCCGGCGCCCGGCCGGACTGCGGCTGGCGGACGCGGTGTTCGGCGCGATGACGGCCGCAGGGTGGCCCCCGGCGCAGGCGACCCGGATCGGCGCGCTGATGCGGTACTTCATCCTGGGCTCGGCGGTGGGCTCCTTCGCCCGGGGTTTCGTGGACGACGAAGCGGCGTACGACCCGTCGGACTACCCCCACCTGGGCCAGGCCCATCTGCTGGCCGAGCGTCAGCGCGAGGTGGACGAGGGCGCGTTCGAGACGGGCCTGGCCGCGTTGCTGGACGGTCTGGCCCTCCAGTACGAGGCGCTGCCCAAGGCCTGAACGGCCAGGGGAACACCGCCGTGGCCGAGGAGGCCTCCGGCGCCGCCGCCCGGGGGTTCCGCGAACTCGGTGACCGCTGAGGCACCGCCCTGACCCTGGACACGCTCGCCGGCCGGGCGGCCGGGCGCGGCGACCGCGTACGGGCCATCGCGCTCACCGACGAGGCCCTCGCGCTCACGGAACGGCTCGGTGCCCTGGAGGACAGCGCGGACCTGCTGGTCAACGGGGCCGACCACCGCATCGGCGAGAACCCGGCGCCGGCCCGCACCGGCCATGCCGAGGCCGCCGCGCTCGCCCGCTGCGCCCGCAGCTCCACCGGCCTGGCGGCGGCGCCGCGCGGACTCGCCGACATGGCCCCGCTGGACGGGGACCCGGCCGGCGCCGAGCGGCTGGACGAGGAGGCTCTGGAGCGGGCCGACCCGCACCGGGTCAAGAGCATGGGCACCCGGGTCCGTACGCTCGCCGGTCTCGGCCGCATCGCCGAGGCGCGCGGCGACCGTGCGGCGGCCCGGACCGCTACCGGGAGGCCGCCGAGGCGGCGGTGGGGACGGGGACCGCCCCCTCGGAGGCGCTCCGCCTGCCGGGCCTGCCCGCGAACGCCGCCGAACGCGTCGTCGCGGCGGAGAGCGCGCGGTGAGCCCGCGGTGAGCCCGCGGTGAGCCCTGCCGTGGAGCTCACCGACAGGGACACCACCGAGACGAAGAACGTCAGCGTACTGATCTCCGGCGCCGCGCGGGGGACCGGCTCCGGCCGCGGAACCCCGCCCTCCCGTAGGCGGGCGGGTGAGCGCTCCGCGGCGAGGGCGCGTGCCAGGCCCCGCCGGCCCGGGGGCACTTCCCGGCGGTAGCTGGGGGAGGGACTCCTTCGTCGAGCCCTACGGCTGGAATACGACCAGTGAGCGGCCGCCCTTGCCGGCGAGCATCGCGTCGAAGGCGGCCGGGATGCCGTCGAGGGTGATGCGGTCGGTGACCAGGGAGCCGAGGTCAAGGCGGCCCGCGCGGACGTGGTCCGCGATCACCGGGAGATCGCGGGCGGGGTCGCTGTTCCCGTAGACGCAGCCGGTGAGGGTGCGGGCGAAGTGGAAGATCTCCAGGGCGTGGAAGGAGACCTGCTGCTCCTTGCCTCCGATGCCGACGACCGTGGTGCGGCCGCCGCGGCGGGTGGAGTCCCAGGCTCCGCGGATGGACTCCGCCCGGCCGACGCACTCGACGGCGACATCGGCACCCTGGCCGCCGGTGAGGGCCCGGATCTGCTTGGCGGTGGTGTCGGAGGCGAGCACGAAGTCGGTGGCCCCGGCCGCGCGGGCCAGCTCCTCCTTGGCCGGGGAGACGTCGACGGCCACGATCGGGCCCGCTTCGGCGATCCGCGCGGCCTGGAGGGCGGCCAGGCCGACGCCGCCGACACCGAAGACGGCGACGGATTCGCCGGGGCGGACCCGGGCGGTGTTGCGGACGGCGCCGTAGCCGGTGAGCACCGCGCAGCCGAGCAGGGCGGCCTCGGCGAGCGGGATCCCGGCGGGCGCGGGCAGCACGCAGTTGGCCGCGACGACCGTTTCCTCGGCGAACGCCGCCACGTTCAGCCCGGGGTGCAGCGGCGTGCCGTCGGCGTCGTGGGCGTAGACCGCCCCGACCCCGGTGAGCGCGTTGGCGCAGAGCCAGACCTCGCCGATCGAGCAGTGGTGGCACTCCCCGCAGGACGGGGACCAGTTGAGCACCACGCCGTCGCCGGGGGCGACGTGCGTGACGCCCTCGCCGACGGCGAGGACCGTGCCCGAGCCCTCGTGGCCGAGGACGGCGGGGACGGGCACCCTCATGGTGCCGTCGGTGAGGGAGAGATCGGAGTGGCAGACACCGGCTGCGGCGAGCCGCAGCCGGACCTGACCGGGGCCGGGATCGGGCAGGACTATCTCCCGTATCTCCAGCGGGGCTCCGACGGCGGGCAGGATGGCGGCGCGGACCATGGTCGATTCCGTCTCTCGGGGCTCAGAACTGCGGGGCGGCTTGGATCTGCAGGGCTGCTGAGGACTGCAAGGCGGTTCAGAACTGCAAAGACTTGGTCTGGAGGTACTCGGCCAGACCATGCGGGCCGAGCTCGCGGCCGACGCCCGACTGCTTGTAGCCGCCGAAGGGCGCGAGGGGGTTGAAGCGGCCGCCGTTGATGTCCACCTGGCCGGTGTCCATGCGCCGGGCGAAGGCGACGGCGGTCTCCTCGTCCGCGGCCCAGACCGCGCCGCCCAGCCCGTACACGGTGCCGTTGGCGATGCGCAGGGCCTCGTCCTGGTCCTCGTACGGGAGGATCGACAGCACCGGGCCGAAGATCTCCTCCTGCGCGATGGTCATCTCGGGCGTGACGTCGGCGAACACGGTCGGGGCGATGAAGTACCCGTGCTCGTGCGGGGCGTCGGGGCCGCCGGCGACGAGGCGCGCGCCCTCCTCGACACCCTTGGCGATGTATCCGCGCACGCGGTCGCGCTGCTTGGCGTTGATGACCGGGCCGAGGCGGGTGCCCGGGTCGCGGGGGTCGCCGGAGGGGTACGAGGCGACGGCGGCGGCCGCGAGCGAGACGGCCTCCTCGTACTGGTCGCGGTGGACGAGCATCCGCGTGAGCGCGTTGCAGCTCTGGCCGGAGTTGTTCATGACGTGGCCCACGCCCGTCGCGACGGCCTTGGCGAGGTCGGCCCCGGGGAGGATGACATTGGCCGATTTTCCGCCGAGCTCGAGGGCGACGCGCTTGACGGCGGCGCCGGCCGTGGCGCCGATCTGCTTGCCGACCGCGGTGGAGCCGGTGAAGGAGACGAGGTCGACCCCTTCGTGCGCGGCCAGCGCCTGGCCGGCGACCGGGCCGGTCCCGGTCACCAGGTTGAACACTCCGGCCGGGATGCCCGCCTCGTGCACGGCTTCGGCGAAGAGCTGTGCGGTCAGCGGGGTGTCCTCGGCCGGCTTGAGAACGAGGGTGCAGCCGGCGGCGAGCGCGGGCGCCACCTTGGCAACGATCTGGTGCAGCGGGTAGTTCCAGGGGGTGATGGCGCCGACGACACCGACCGGCTCCAGCAGAACGGTGGAGTTGCCGATCCGCTCCTCGAAGGCGTACGAGGCCCCCAGCTCGGCGAACGAGGAGGACACCGCGATCGGCGCCCCCACGTGGACCATCTCCGAGAAGCCCCGTGGGGAGCCGAGTTCGGCGGTGATGACCTCGGCGAACTCGCTCTTGCGGGCGATCAGCACGTCGCGCAGCGCCGCGATCAGGGCGGCCCGCTCGGCCGGAGCCGTGGCCGCCCAGGCGGGGAACGCGGCACGTGCCGCGCGTACGGCCGCGTCCACGTCGTCGGCGTTGCCGGCCGGCACCCCGGCGATGATCTGCTCGTCGGCCGGGTTGACGACCTCGATCCGGTCGCGTCCGGCGGCGGGCCGCCATGCGCCGCCGATGTACATCCCGTCGTGGGCCTTCATGGCTTTCCTCCCGAGCACGCACGAGCGCGTAGAGACCGGACCTCGTTCGACCACCCTACAAACTAGCGTCGGTAGTTTTCGGCGCGCCAGGGGTGTCCGGGGTCAGATGATGCCGAAAAGCATCCCTGCCCCGAGGACGACGAGGGAGGTGAGTACCGCCCACTTCACGGTGAACCGGGTGTGGTCGCCGAACTCGACCTTGGCCATGCCGACGAGGACGTAGACGGCGGGAACCAGCGGGCTCGACATGTGCAGGGCCTGGCCGACCAGGGAGGCGCGGGCGATCTCGAGCGGGGAGACCCCGTGCGCCGCGCCGGCCTCGGCCAGGACCGGCAGGACGCCGAAGTAGAAGCCGTCGTTGGACATGAAGTAGGTGAGCGGCAGGCTGAGCAGACCGGTGACCAGGGCCATGTGCGGACCCATGCCCTCGGGGATGGCGCCGACGAGCCAGTCGGCCATCTGCTTGACCATGCCGGTGCCGCTGAGGACACCGGTGAAGACGGCGGCGGCGAAGACCATTCCGGCGACGTTGAGGACGTTGTCTGCGTGGGCGGCGACCCGGGCCTTCTGGTCGGGCATGTGCGGGAAGTTGACGGTGAGGGCGAGGGCGGCGCCGAGGAGGAAGAGCACCGGGATGGGCAGCAGCTCCATGATCATCGCGGTGAGGAGGGCCACGGTGAGGCCGGCGTTGAACCAGTAGAGGCGCGGGCGGAGGGTCGCGCGGCGGGGGTCCAGGCCCTGGAAGCCGTCCTCCGGCGCGGCGGAGCCGGGCACCGGGCCGGAGTCGGAACCGGACCCGGCGCCCGCACCACCGGAGGTGGCGGTGGAGGTGGCGGACGGCTCGGCCGGGCCGGCGGTCCCGCCGTCGGCCGACCCGGTGGCGGCGGACCCGGTGGCGGCGGACCCGGTGGCGGCGACGAGCAGCCGCTCCTCGGCCGGCTCCGCGTCGCCGGGGAGGACGAGCGTGCCGATCCGGCGGCGTTCCTTGAGCCCGAGGACGTACGCGAGGACGAACACGCACAGCAGGCCGACCGCGAGGGCCGGGATCATCGGGACGAAGACGTCGGAGGCGTCGAGCTTGAGGGCGGTGGCGGCACGGGCCGTGGGGCCGCCCCAGGGCAGGGTGTTCATGACGCCGTTGGCGGTGGCGGCGACGCCCGTCATGACGACCAGGCTGAGGCCGAGCCGCTTGTAGAGCGGGTACATGGCCGAGACGGTGATCATGAAGGTGGTCGAGCCGTCGCCGTCGAGGGAGACGATCGCGGCGAGGACCGCGGTACCGACCACGACCCGCACCGGGTCCGCCTTGCAGAAGCGCAGGATGCCGCGCACGATCGGGTCGAACAGGCCGACGTCGATCATCACGCCGAAGTAGACGATGGCGAACATCAGCATGGCGGCGGTCGGCGCGAGTTTGCCGACTCCGTCGATGACGTAGTCGCCGAGGTGGGCGCCTTTTCCTGCGAACACGCAGAACAGCGCGGGAATGAGGACGAGCGCCGCGATGGGCGACATTTTCTTCATCATGATCAGGACCAGGAAGGTGGCGATCATGGCGAAGCCGAGGAAGGTCAGCATGCAGGGAACGTAGGTGCCTCCTCCTTATGCCAACAAGACGTCGACGCGTGAGCAATACGAGCAAAACCCCAGCTCAGGGCAGGGGTGTCAGCTCGACGGGGAAACCGTTGAGCACCGCCGTGCCGGACAGCGGGTCGAGCCGGGAGCCGTCGAGGAGCTGGTTGACGTTGGCGCCGGGCGCGGCGGAGGCGACGGAGAGCCGGGTCCCGTCGCGGTCGTGGCCCCAGCCGTGCGGCAGGCTCACCACGCCGGTGCGGACGGCGTCGGTGACCTCGACGGGAACCTCCAGGCTGCCGCCGTCGGCGGTGATCCGGGCCAGGCCGCCCGTGGTGAGGCCGAGCCGGCCCGCGTCCTGCGGATGCACCTGGAGGGTGCAGCGGTTGGAACCTCCGGTGAGGGCCGGGACGTTGTGCAACCAGCTGTTGTTGGACCGCAGATGGCGGCGGCCCACGAGCACCAGGGCGGCGGGGCGGTCGGCGAGCGCCGCGCGCAGCCTGGGGAGCTCGGCCGTGATCGGGTCCGGGAGCAGCTCGATCCTGCCGCTGCGCGTCCTCAGCACGCGCGGGAGCCGGGGCCGCAGCGGGCCCAGGTCGATGCCGTGCGGGTGCGCGAGCAGCCGCTCCAGGCTGAGCCCCTCGCCCGTGCCTGCGCTGGCTCCCGCGTCGGGGGCGGAGCCGGCGCCGAACCGGTCTCCGTACGGCCCGAGGCGGAGCATCAGGTCGAGCCGCCGCTCGGGACCGCTCTCACCGGTGAGCAGGCCGGCCAGGCGCGCCGGGTCCTGCCCGTGCAGCGGGGAGCGCGGATCGGCGGTCTCCTTGGCGAGGGCGCCCTGGATGACCATGTCGTCCACGGCCCTCGGGGCGGCGGAGCCGTACATGCCGGAGACGGCGAGGACGAGGCGGGCATGGATCTCGCACTCGTCGAGCCGGCCTGCTTCGAGCGGGACGGCAGGGCGGGTGTAGCGGGCCTGGTTGCGGATGGCGAACCCGTTGAAGGCGAAGTCGTGGTGCGCGCTCTGCGAGGGCGGCGGCGGAGGCAGCACGACGTGGGCGTGGCGGGAGGTCTCGTTGAGGTAGGGATCGATGCTCACCATGAAGTCGAGCCCGGCCAGGGCCGCGTCGAGGCGCCGCCCGTCGGGGGCGGACAGCACCGGGTTGGCGGCGATGGCGATCAGGGCACGGATCCGCCCCTCCCCCGGCGTCTCGATCTCCTCGGCCAGGGCGGCGATGGGCAGTTCGGCCTTGGCCTCGGGGTGGCCGCTGACCCGGCTGCGCCAGCGGCCGAGGGTGAAGCCCTTGCCCGGCCCGGCGGGGCGCGGCCGCGGGCCGGCGGCCGGGAGCGGGAAGAGGACTCCCCCGGGCCGGTCGAGGTTGCCGGTGAGGATGTTCAGCACGTCGACCAACCAGCTGGCGAGGGTGCCGTACTCGACGGTGCAGCTGCCGATCCGCCCGTAGACGGCGGCGGTGGGCGCGGCCGCGAGCTCGCGGGCGAGGTCGCGGATCTCGGCGGCCGTGAGGTCGCAGGCGGGGGCCACGGCCTCGGGAGTGAAACTACCGAGCGCCTCGGCGAGTTCCCCGAGGCCGTCGGTCTGTTCCTCCAGCGTGCCTGGGGCGGCGAGTTTCTCCGCGAGGAGGGTGTGCGCGAGGGCGGCGAGCAGCAGGGCGTCGCTGCCGGGGCGCGGCGCGAGGTGCCGGTCGGCGAGCTTGGCGGTGCGGGTGCGGCGCGGGTCGACCACGACCAGGGTGCCGCCGCGGGCGCGCAGCGCCTTGAGCCGGCCCGGGAAGTCGGGGGCGGTGCACAGGGAGCCGTTGGACTCGACGGGGTTGGCGCCGAGGAGCAGCAGGAAGTCGGTGCGGTCGAGGTCTGGGACCGGGATGGCGAAGGGGTCGCCGAAGAGCAGCCCGCTGGAGACGTGCTTGGGCATCTGGTCGAGGGTGCTGGCGGTGAAGAGGTTGCGGGTGCCGAGCGCCTTCAGCAGGAGCGGGGGGTAGAGGGCGCCCGCCATGGTGTGCACGTTCGGGTTGCCGAGGACCACGCCGACGGACTGGGCGCCGTACTCCTGCACGAGGGCCGGGACCGCGGCGGCGATGGCCTCGTACGCCTCCTCCCAGGTGGCCTCCTGGAGCCGTCCGTCGCGGCGGACGAGGGGGGTGCGCAGACGGTCGGGGTCGGCGTCGAGCGCACCGAACGCCGCACCCTTGGGGCAGATGAAGCCGCGGCTGAAGACGTCGTCGCGGTCCCCGCGGGCGCCGGTGACGGCGGTGCCCTCGATGGTGAGGGTGAGGCCGCAGGTGGCTTCGCAGAGGGGGCAGATGCGCAGGGCGGTGCGGGGCATGGGCCCTCCAGGGACGGCAGGCTGCGGCACGAACACGCGAACACCCCGAGCATACCGACCGGTAGGCATGGTGGGGAGGGGTGCGTCGCGGGGCGGTCGGGGCGGGCTTCCGCGCGGGCACCGGAGAGGTCGTGGGCCCCGGCACCGGAAGGGCGGGTACCGGACGGCTCGGGCGCGGTCAGTCCAGCGCGTGGGCGAGGTACGCGTGCATCATCGTCCGGATCTCGGCCACGATGCCGGGATCGCCGGCCGGATCGGCCCGGAAGGCCAGCTTCGTCAGCGCGTCCGTGGCCTCGACGGCGACCAGGACCGCCCGTTCCAGGGTGGCGTCCGGGGTCAGGCCGAGGTGCGCGCCGAGGAGTTCGGTGAGGCGTGCGGCCACCAGCCGGTTGGGGTCGGCGGCCGGGCCTTCCGCGGGCGGGGCGGGCACCCCGAAGTCGACGAGCGCGAAACCGGGGACGGTGCGCTTCATGGCCAGGTACTCGTCGAGGACGGCGTCCACGACGGGCCGCCAGTCGCCGGCCGGGAGGGCGGCGAGGCGTTCCGCGATGCCTTCGGTGTACCGGTCCAGGTTCCGGTGCGCGAGGGCGATGGCCATGGCGCGCTTGTTCCCGAAGAAGCGGTAGACCGAACCGATGGGCACGCCGGCGCGCAGGGCGACGGCCCGAGTGCTGAGGTTCTCGTATCCGGTCTCGTCCAGGAGTTCGGCGCAGGCGTCGAGGATCCGGGCGAGCCGGTCGGCGCTGCGCTGCTGGATCGGCGTACGGCGCAAGGGATGGGCGGGGGACACGGGGTCCATCATGCCGCTCCTGGCTTTTCGGTACAGCGGCGGTCTCAGTTCAGCAGGAGGCCGATCCCCCCGAGCGTGTAGGTGATCATGAGCGCGAGCAGCGGCAGCTGGCCGGCGACGGCCATGGCGGGCGGGAAGAGGCGGACGGAGCGGTCGTGGGCCGCGATCACGCCGAGCACGTGGCCGGTGACGACGGCGACGACCTGGAGGGCGGCGAGGGCGCCGGGGCCCAGTGGCGGCAAGGGTTCTGGGGCGTTGTCGGTGCCGAGTGCCATGCTTACTGTGCGTGGTCCTTCGGTCACCAGGAGGGAGAAATAGTGGGCGACGAGATAGCCGAGTGCGATCGGCACGAGTGAGTGCGCGAAGGCGGTCAGCGGGCCCGGGTGCGGGCCGCAGACGAGGCGGGTGGCCGCTGCGCAGAGGCAGTACAGGGTGGCGACGAGGGCGATGGCGGCGAGCAGTCCGAGCGTGGCCGTGGGGGTGCGGCCGAGGGGGGAGGTCTGGAGGGCGTTGATCCAGGAGGGGCTGTCGCAGTAGCCGTCGTAGGCGGTGGAGCCGAGCAGGACGCAGATGGTGGCGACGAGTCCGGGCCGCTCGGGTGTCGCGTCGAGTCCGTGGAAGGGGTTACGGAGTACCAGGCGGCCGTCGCTGCGGCGGCCGAGGGGAGAGAGCCGGGCCAGGAGGGCGGAGTAGGCCTCGAACGGGTCCGCGCCGGCGAACCAGCGCTCTCCGAAGCGGGCGGCGAGCGCGAGGTGAGCGGCGGTGTAGACGGCGAGGGCGGTCAGGAGGGTGGTGGTGGATGCGGGATCCGGAGCGGCGAGTTCGAGCCAGGTGAAGCCGAACAGCCCGGCGGCGGCGGGCCATTGGCCGAGCCGGGCGGGGAGGGGGACATGTGCCTGCCGCCGGGCGCGGGGCAACAGGCGGTACAGGGTGCGGAGTGGGTTGAGCAGGCGCCAGACGGGGCCGAGGAGGAGGGAGGCGGGGACGAGTCCGACCCAGAGCAGGACGTAGACGGCGCCGGGGGCGGGGTTGTGCGCGGGGTCGTCGGGACCGAGGAGGAGGCAGAGGAGGACGGCGAGCGCGGCGGCGAGGCCGAGGCCGCGCAGGGCGGTACGGGTGGCCGGCGCGTCGGCGATCCGCTCGAGGGCGGCGGGCAGCGCGAGGCCTGAGCGGTCGCCGCGGAAACGGGAGGAGGACCAGAGCAGACCGAGCGCGAGGAAGGAGACGAACAGCGCGGCGAAGGCACCGGCGAAGGCGTAGAAGGGAGAGATCGGCAGATCGTGCTGGGACCCGATCCCGTGCGCGAGCACGGTGAGCGGATCGGCCGGGTGAAGGACCACGCCCTGGCTCCCGCCACCGCTGCCCGCTGCAGGTACGGGACCCGGCCCGGCCGGGGTCACCGCGGGCCGCCCGCGCAGCCTTGTTCCCCGCCGCGGAAGGGGAACGGGGCCGGGCGGGTCCCGCTCGGGGTCGGCGCGGGCCGGGTGGGCGGGGTCGGCGCGGGCCGGGT
>NZ_JNZY01000006.1 GCF_000717655.1 Streptomyces katrae | reverse complement strand
GCGGCTCGCGCAGCGTGTGGTCCTGCTGTCCTCGCGGCCCGGCCGCATCGCCAAGGAATGGACCGTCGGCATCCCGCAGCCCCGCCGCATCGAGGACGCCGACGTCGCGGAACTGTCCCTCGAGATCACTGAACACCTGCGTGGGGAGATCCGCCGCCATGGCCAGCACTGACATCAAGCCCGAGGGCAAGGCCGACCGCACCGATGATCTCGCCGGACTGGAGGCGGGCCTCGACGCGCTCGACGCGGTCCAGACCCACCGCACCCCGGTCCGCGAGGTCCTCGTCAAGAAGGCCCTGCCGCCGTTCCTCGCCGTCGGCCTGGTCCTGCTGGTCTGGCAGGTCCTGGTCTCGCTGAAGGTCACCGACGAGACGAAGCTCCCCGCTCCGTCCGCGGTCTGGGACAGCCTGTCCGAGATGTGGCTCAAGGGCACCCTCCTCGACGTCATCTGGACCAGCGTGTCGCGCGGTCTGCTCGGCTTCCTGCTCGCCCTGGCCATCGGCACCCCCCTCGGACTCATCGTCGCCCGCGTCAAGTTCGTCCGCGCCGCGATCGGCCCCATCCTCCAAGGCCTGCAGTCCCTGCCCTCGGTCGCCTGGGTACCCCCTGCCGTCCTCTGGTTCGGGCTCAACGACGCCATGATGTACACGGTCATCCTGCTCGGCGCCGTCCCCTCCATCGCCAACGGCCTCGTCTCCGGCCCTCGCCATCATCCTCATCCTCGTCGTCGGCATCGCCATCGACCTGCTCATCTTCAGCCCGGTCGAGCGGTACGTACTGCGCAGCCGCGGCCTGCTGGTGAAGAGCTGACCGGCATGTCCCCTGTCCTGCTGGTCATCGCCCACGGCAGCCGCGACCCGCGGCACGCGGCGACCGTGCACGCCCTCACCCGGCGGGTGCGGGCGCTGCGGCCCGGGCTGCGGGTGGAGACGGCTTTCCTGGACTTCGACACCCCGACGGTGGCGCAGGTGACCTCCGCCCTGTACCGGTCCGGCGTACGGGAGATCGTGGCCCTCCCGCTGCTCCTGACGCGGGCGTTCCACGCGAAGTCCGACATACCCGCGGTGCTGGCCGAGGCCGCGTCCCGGATGCCGGGCCTCTCGTTCCGGATCGCGGACGTGCTGGGCCCGTCCCCGCTGCTGGTCGGAGCCCTGGAGCGCCGTCTCGCGGAAGCGGGCCTCACTACGGCGGACCGCGCCACCACCGGTGTGGTGCTCGCGTCCGCCGGTTCCTCCGACCCGGAGGCGATCGCAGTGATCGCTGAAATCGCGCGGGAGTGGCGGCACACCGGCTGGTGCGCCGTGCGGCCTGCGTTCGCCTCCGCTCGCCTGCCCCGTACGGAGGACGCCGTACGGGCCCTGCGCGCCGAGGGCGTCCGCCGGGTGGCCGTGGCCCCGTACGTCATCGCCCCCGGGCGCCTGCCGGACCGTATCTCGGCGGGCGCGGAAGCCGCCGGGGCGGACGTAGTGGCCGACGCGCTCGGCGCGGCTCCCGAGCTGGCCCGCCTGCTGCTGCGCCGCTACGACGCGGCGGCCGTCGGCGTGCCGCTCCTCGCCGCGGCCTGATTCTCGTTCGAGTGATCCCGGGCTCGCCTTCGTGGATCTCTGGCTAGTCCAGCAGCGAGGTTCCGTGCACCATACAACGGAATCGATCGTCGGCGGCGTTCTGTCCCCGGGGCCGGTACACCGGCACCCGCGGCGCGGACGGCCGCCTCTCCGGCCTCACCGTCGACCTGAACAACCCCTCCAGCCAGTCCACCTGGCGCAGCGACCGTACGTTCTGACGTGACTTCTAGGCCCTGGCCGCCGCCTCGTCGGCCAGGGCCGTCAGGTCCTCGACGCTCATCGCGCCCGGCGGGAGGCCTTCGCGGGCGAAGATGTTCGCAGCGTGCCGGAGGGTGTCGTTCACCGGGGTCGGGATCCCGTGGAGCCGCCCCAGCAGCGAGATCTCGCCGTTGAGGTAGTCCGCCTCGATCGAGCCCGTGCCCCGGTGCAGGGACTGCCAGGACGACCCGCCCCGCAGGCCGGGCGGCTGGTCGACCTTGCCGTCACGGGCCGCCGACTGCTCCGCGTCCGAGGCGTACGCAATCCCGGCCGCGTCGAACGCCGCCTTCGCCTCGCGGATCGCGCGGAGCAGCAGCGCGCCCTTCGCCGGGTCGGGCTCCGGCCCGGTCGTCGCCTGGATCGCGTTGCCGAGGTTCCCCAGCAGCTTCGCGTACTTCCACCGCATCACGTCCTCGACGACCGGTGCCTCGAAGCCCGATTTCTCCAGGTCGGCCGCGATCCGCCGGGCCCGGGCGTCCGCGCCCCCGGCGGCCAGTCCGATGTGCAGGATCCCCGTCAGCGGCGCGCACAGCGCGGACACGACCCCCGGCTCCAGGAACGTGGCGGGCAGCCATACGCAGACCCCGTACACGCGCGCGAAGCGGCGCAGCGCCAGCCGCTCGCTCTCCACCCCGTTCTGCGCACACAGCACCGGCAGCCGCTGCGCCGCCGTGCCGCCGCCCGCGACCTCCGCGTCGCCCCACGCATCGAGCGCGGCGATCGCGTCCTGGGTCTTGACGGTCAGCAGCAGTACGTCGTCCGGCCGCAGTTCCCCCAGCTCCGCCGGGCCCGTGACCACGGGGATCCGGTGCACCCGGGCCCCGTCCGCCGTCGTGAGCCGCAGCCCGTCCGCCGTCAGGGCCTGCGCGTGCGCACCGCGCGCGACGAGCACGACCTCCGCGCCCGCTTCCGCCAGGCGTCCGCCGATGGTCGCGCCGATCGCGCCGGCGCCGATGATGATGTAACGCATGGCCAGGAGCCTGGCACATCGGGAGCCCTGAGTTACCGTCGGGGCATGGTGGACGACATGTTCCTTCTCGGCGGCGATCTCCCCGTACGGCGGCTCGGCCTCGGCACGGGCGGTCTGGTCGGACCCGGCTACTGGGGCCCGCGCGGCAGCCGCGCCGAGGCCCGGGTCTTGCTGCACACGGCCGTCGACCGCGGTGTCACCTTCCTCGACACCGCCGACAACTACGGCCCCGGCCTGGCCGAGGAGCTGATCGCCGAGGCCCTCCACCCGTACGGGGAGCAGCTCGTCATCGCCACGAAGGGCGGGGTGGTGCGCACCGGCCCCGACCGGTGGCATCACGCGGGGCATCCCGAGCAGCTGCGGGCGATGTGCGAGGCCAGCTTGCGGCGGCTGCGGGTGGAGTGCATCGACCTCTACCAGCTGCACCGCTTCGATCCGGCGGTCCCGGTGGCCGAACAGCTGGGCGCGCTCGCCGGATTGCGGGAAGAGGGAAAGATCCGGCACATCGGGCTGGACACGGTCACCGCCGAGCAGCTGGGCCAGGCGCTGGAGCTCGTCCCGGTCGCCGCCGTGCAGAACCCGTACAACCTGCTGGACCGGTCGTCGGCGCAGGTGCTCGCCCTGTGCGAGGCGCGGGGGATCGCCTTCCTCCCGTACTACCCCCTGGGCAGCGGTTGCCTGACCCGCGAGAGCGCGGCCGCGGTGACCGCCGTCGCCACCGAGCACCGCGCGGGCCCGGGGCAGATCGCGCTGGCCTGGCTGCTGCACCGGTCGCCGGTGCTGTGCCCCATGCCGGGCACCGGCTCCCCCGCCCACCTGGCCGAAAACATTGACGCGGCAACCATCCACCTGACGCCCCAGGAGCTGGCCGTCCTCGACGCGCTCGGCCAGTAACCCGGCCGTAGGCTGGAAGTACACGCACGGAGCGGGGAGCCCCGGTCTGTTTGCGTCGATTTCAACCATCTCGGGGGCCGGAATCTTCTCGGCGGGGCTTCTCTCGCCTGAACTCCTTGCCTGAAGGGAGCCCCTGATGGCTGTCAAGAAGCGCGCGTCCGCCAAGCCCGCGAACGGCCAGGACGAACTGATCACCTCGCTCAAGCAATTCATCCGTACCCGCGGGTCGAGCTACCTCAGCGACCCGAACGTGTCCTCGATCGGCATCGGCTACAAGGAGAAGAACGGGAAGCGGAGCAAGGAACTGGCGCTGCAGTTCACGGTGGACAAGAAGGTCCAGCCGGAGGGCGTACGCGCCGTGGGGAGCGTCGAGATACCGCCGGTCATCGACATAGGCGGCGGCGTCAAGGTGCCGACCGATGTCGTGCAGCGCAGTTACAAGCCGCACTTCCTGGTGGTGCCCGAGGCCCAGACGCCCGAGCGGCAGAAGCGCGTCGACCCGGTCCGTCCCGGGGTGAGCGTCGGCAACGTCAAAGTGAGCGCCGGCACCCTCGGCTGCATCGTCTTCGACAAGAACGACGGCTCGACCTGTGTCCTGAGCAACTGGCACGTGCTGAACGGCCGCACGGGCGTGCCGGGCGACGAGGTCGTACAGCCCGGAACCGCCGACGACAGCCGCATCGCCCTGAACCGGCTCGGCACGCTCAAGCGGTCCCACCTCGGCCAGGTCGGCGACTGCGCCGTCGCCGGCATCACGGAACGCGACTTCGACACGGCGATCCTGGACCTCGGGGTCACGCCGACGAAGCTCGGCGAGCCGCAGATCGACGACAAGGTCGTCAAGAGCGGGCGGACCACCGGTGTCACGCACGGGGTGGTGACGCGGCCCTTCGCCAAGGTGAGCATCGACTACGGTCCGCCGGTCGGGGTGCGCGAGATCGAGTGCTTCGAGATAGGCCCCGACCCCGGCCATCCGGCGGACGGCGACGAGATCAGCCTGCCCGGCGACTCCGGTTCGGCGTGGCTGTTCAAAGCGCGCACCGGCAGGCCGACCGACGTACTGGCCGGTCTGCACTTCGGCGGCGAGAGCGACGCGGATCCCGAGGACCGGGCGCTGGCCTGCTTCCCCCACGCGGTCTTCGAGGAACTGAAGATCACTTTCCAGCCGCCGGCCCGCGATTCGCTGGAGGCGGTGACCGGGTACGATCCGGGCTTCCTCACGGTGCCGATATCCATGCCGCAGCTGGGTGAGGCCGCCAAGGCGGATGCCGTGCAGCTCTCCGGGACCGAGGTCATCCCGTACACCCACTTCTCGCTGGCGCTGAACGGGAAGCGGCGGTTCGCGTTCTGGGTGGCCTGGAACATCGACGGCGGCGCCATCAAGAAGATCGACCGCAGCGGGATCGAGTTCAAGAAGGATCCGCGGCTGCCGGCCGACGTCCAGGTCGGCAATGAGATCTACAAGGGCAACCGGCTCGACCGGGGCCACATAGCGCGCCGCGCCGATCTGATCTGGGGGCCGATGCCCGAGGCGGACCGCGCCAACACCGACTCGTTCTTCTACACCAACATCACCCCGCAGATGGACGACTTCAACCAGAGCGCGAAGGCCGGCATCTGGGGTGAGCTGGAGAACGCCCTCTTCGAGGAGATCGAGGTCGAGGGCCTGCGGGTCAGCGTCTTCGGCGGGCCGGTGTTCCAGGACGACGACCGCGCCTTCCGGGGCGTGCAGCTTCCGCGCGCGTTCTGGAAGGTGCTCGTGTACTCCGAGAAGGGCACCCTCAAGGCCAAGGCGTTCCTGCTGACCCAGAACCTGGTCCTGACGGAGGCCCTGGAGCTGGACGAGTTCCGGGTGTTCCAGGTCATGCTGGGCGAGGTCCAGAAGCGGACCGGCCTCGAGTTCCCCGACGCGATGGTCCAGGCGGACACGCTGGTGGTCCCGAAGGCCCTGGAGGACCGCAGTCCGCTGGAGAGCGTGGCCGACATCGACTGGAGCTAGGGCCCCGGAGCTACGGGGTGTCCTGCGTCAGCTCGACGAGTCTGGCGACGGTGTTCCAGTTGCGGGTCGTCGCGTCGATGCCCTTGAACACGGCGGGCCGGGCGAGGGCCTCGGCCAGTTTGGAGCGGCCCAGCCCGTTCGGGGCGTAGAGGTAGACGACCCGGTCGCCGATCCGGTACTCCTCCGGGAGGTACGCGGGTCCGTCGATCGAGGCGAACCGCTCCTCGCCCGGCTGCTCGGAGAGGAAGGTGGCGTGCAGCTGCTTGCCCTCCAGCTCGGCGGCCGGGAAGGGGCAGGCGTCGGCGACGGCGCGCAGGTAGCCGCCGTCGACCACCAGGCAGCGCACGGCGAAGCCGAAGTGGGCCTCGATGGCCCGCTCCAGCTCGCGGGCCAGGGCGGCCGGGTCCTTCTCCGTGCCGGCGAAGACGGCGTTGCCGCTCTGCAGGTACGTCTGCACCTCGGTGTGGCCGAGGCCCGTCAGGACCTCGCGCAGCTCGGCCATCGGGACCTTCTTGGCCCCGCCGACATTGATTCCGCGCAGCAGGGCCGCGTACTTCTTCGTGGTCATGACCGAACGATAGGACGGCGCACCGACAACGCGGCCAGTTCGGCCTCGATGAGGTCGGCTGCCTGTCGCGTACCGCCCTCGGTGGCCATCTGCGCGCGGACGGCCTCGGCGCGGGCCGCGACCCCGGGGTCCGCGGCGAGCCCGAGGACGGCCTCCCGCAGGGTCGGGGCGTCGGCCTCCTCCATGGGCACGTGCCGGGCGACGCCGAGTCCCTGGAGCATGTCGGCGTTGCCGAACTGGTCGACGGCCTGCGGGACGGCGACCATCGGGGTGCCGGTGGCGAGGCCTTCCTGGCTGCCGCCGGCGCCCGCGTGGGTGATGAAGGCGTCGGCCTGGCGCAGGATGTCCAGCTGGGGTACCCAGCGGTGGACCTCCACGTTGGCGGGGACGGTGCCCAGTTCGGCCTCGTCGGTGGACCTGCCGATCTGGAGGACGACATGCCAGTCGGGCAGGTCACCGAAGGCCTCGATGCAGGCGCGGTAGAAGGCGGGCTGCCTGGTGAAGGTGGAGCCGAGGGAGACCAGCAGCACCTTCTTGCCCTCCGCTGCCGCCGGGCGCTCCCAGGCGCCTTGGCCGGCGGGGCGGTCGCCCTGGCAGGAGCCGACGAAGGTGTGGACGGACTCGTCGACGCGGTCGGCGTGCGGCTGGAGGGCGCGCGGGATGAGCACGATGCTGCGGCGCGGCCGGCCGACGAAGGGGTCGGGGTCCTCGTCGATGCCGTTCTCGTCGAGCCAGGCGCGGAAGCGGGCGTAGTACGCCTGTCCGCGTTCGGAGGCGCGCAGTTCGGCCGTCATCGGCTCGCCGACCTCCTCTTCGTACCCGGTCCAGGCGACCAGGTTCGGGGAGAGGGAGACGGCGGGGACGCCCCAGCGGTGGGCGAGGACGCGCGCCGGGTAGGAGGTGATGTCATGGAGGACCAGATCGGGTTCATCGCCCTCGAAGGCCGCCGCGAGCTGCGGCAGGGCCTGGACGGCGTCGTTCAGGAACGGCTCGATGTTGTCGATGAGCTCGGCGCCCCAGGCCTCGGGCTCGTCGTCGGTGGGGAGGGTGGAGTTCCAGATCACCGGTGTGGCTCCGGTCTCCGCGATCTTCTCGGCGAAGGAGGCGGGAATGGCGTAGCTGACGCGGTGGCCGCGGGCGACGAGTTCCCGGATCACTTCGATGCTCGGGTTCACGTGCCCGGGGGCGGCGATGGAGAACATGGCGATGTGTGCGGGCTTGGCTGAGGTCATGCCTCGAGGCTAACGAGACGATACGTCTCGTGCAACGTGGATTTCCGGCCGCCCGCAGGGCCGGGCGGCACGGGCCCGGGTGCGAGACTGGGCGGATCCACGAAGATCCGGATCCGGAGAGACACGGCATGGACGAGGCACGGGCCAGGGACGTACTGAAGGCGGCGGGCCTCACGGGACCGGCCGGGCCGCCCACCCTGCTGGCGCTGGGCGAGAACGCGGTCTTCGCGGCGGGCGATCTGGTGGTGAAGGTCGGCCGGGAGGCGGCGCTGCTGGAGCGGGCCGAGCGGGAGCTCGCCGTGGCGGGCTGGCTCGAGGCGGCCGGGATCCCGGCGGTGCGTGCGGCCGAGCCGAAGCCGCGGCTGGTGGCGGGACACCCGGTGACCCTGTGGCACCGCCTCGCGGACGCGGTCCGGCCGGCCGGGCCCGAGGACCTGGCGGTGCTGCTGCGGCAGATCCACGCCCTCCCGGCGGCCCCGTTCGCGCTGCCCGCCCGGGACCTGCTGGGCGGGGTCGAGCGCTGGCTGCGGCTGGCGGGCGGGGCCGTCGACCCGGCCGACGCGGCGTACTTGCGGGCCCGGCGCGACGCGTACGCCGGCGAGGTCGCCGCACTCACCCCGCACCTGCCGCCGGGCCCGATCCACGGCGACGCCCTCCCCCGCAACGTCCACGTGGGCCCGGACGGGCCGGTACTGGTGGACCTGGAGACCGTCTCGGCCGATCTGCGCGAGCACGACCTGGTGGTGATGGCCCTCTCCCGCGACCGGTACGGGCTGCCGGGACGGTCGTACGAGGCCTTCACGGCGGCGTACGGCTGGGACGTCCGCGACTGGGAGGGCTGCGCGGTCCTCCGCGGCGCCCGCGAAACGGCGAGCTGCGCCTGGGTCGCCCAGCACGCCCCGGCGAGCCCGGAGGCGCTGGCCGAATTCCGCCGCCGGGTCGCCTCCCTGCGCGACGGAGACCCGGAATTGCGCTGGCACGCTTTCTAGTGCCGTGACCGCAGTGGCCGTGCCGTACCGAGAACCGCACATGAGACGGCACACCACGATCCACGCCGCCGCCTCGGCGGCGACGGAGTTCCAGGCCATCCACCCGACCCGCACCCCGGTCGGGGCGATGCTCCTCGACGACGCCTTTTCCTGAACGGCTGGTTCGAGCATGAGGCCGCGCAGACCACCGCAGGGCGGTGGGCCCTCGCGGCCCCCTCGCCCCGGCCGCTGCTCCGCCTGCCGGTCCGGGCCAACGCGGCGGGCGGACCGGACGCGGGCGCGCGGCGCCCGTGGGCCTCGTCCTGCTGCACCCTTCCCTGCAGTTCGCCTGGAGCTGCGCGGCCGGCTCGGCCGCGGGCGCCCGCGCGCCCTGGACCTGCGCCGCCGACCCCGCCGCGGGCCCGGCGCATCCGACCGGCGCCACCGGGGGAACCGGGACCGGAGCGTGGACCGCGAGCCCGCCGAGACCGTGACCTGCATCCTGGACGACCGCGGGGCGTGGCCCTGGCCGGGCACCTCCTCCTGCCGCGGCAGCGGATGCGCTCCGTGCCTGAGGGTGCCCGTGGGTGCCTACGGGCCCACAGGGGCGACACAAGGGGCCAAGGGGGCGTTCCGCCCAACATGAGTCACGAACGTATAACCGAGAGGCAGGGGTTCGCCATATACCTGTGGCGCTATGCAGTCATCCGCCTACGCTCCATCCATCGCGGTGGTGGTCGAGCCGCACGACGGGGTGGGGGTCACGTGACGTTGTACGGACGGACGGCACTGCTCGATGCCGTCGTGCCTTCACTGGTGGGACTCCAGTCGCGGGGCGCCGCCCGGCTGCGGATACCGGGCGGGAGCCCGCTGCTGATCGAGTGCTGCGGCGGCCGGCTCACCGGCAAGACCGCGCTTCTGAAAGACCTGTCGGACCGGTATGCGCAGCGCTTACCTCAGGCGTACGCCGACCTCGGGGCAGCGGACTTCGGCCGGCCGGGGCTGGCCTCCGTGGCCGACGAAACCACGGCCAACGCCTCGGGCACCTCGGACCTGCTCTTCTACCTGATGGACGGGCTGAGCCAGAAGCCGAACGAGTTCGGCGGGAAGCTGTCCTTCCCGCGGCTCACCCAGGGGCTGCTCGCGATCACCAGCTGGCAGTCCGTGGTCGTCCAGCCCGCCGAGCTGCCGGCCGCCCGCCGCCGGCTCGCGGGACTGCTCCGGGAGAGCCAGCCCGACCTCCAGGAACGCAACCAGCGTGTGGCCGGCTGGATCAGGCAGGTCACCCCGGCCGCCGCGGCGGGGCTGGGCCCCGGGGTGGGCGAGCTGGTGGCGCCGCTCACCGACATCGTCACCACCGAACTGTTCGGCCCGCGCGCCAACAAGCACGGCCTGAGCTGGTGGGCCGAGCGGCGGGTCGGCCCTCAGGGCGACGGGCACTCCCAGCTGACCGATCTCGCCATGCGCTTCCGCGGCGACGGGGGCGACCGGCGGCGCGCCGAACACCACCTGGTGGCCGCCCTCTTGGAGGACATCGCCGACCACTACACCTGGCTGCGCCTGAAGAACCGGGTGCCACGCCCCCTGCTGCTCCTCGACAACGTCCACACCCCGCTCGGCCGGGCTGTCCTGGACACACTGACCCGCGTCTGGCACGACGAGCCCGCCCGGACGCGTCCCGGCATCGTCGCGACGGCCCTCGCGGAGGAGCCGGCCGTGCCCGGCTCCGACGACACGGCCCCGTCGACCAGGAGTGCATCGGGCCCGTTCTGGCGGCAGGACCGGCCGCAGACGGCGGCCGGCTGGGTGCTGAGGCTGCCGCTGGCACAGCTCGACCTCGACGAGGTCGCGGAGATGTTCGGCGCGGACCGGCCGGAGCCCGGCACCGCCCACGTGATCCACCGGCTCAGCGCCGGACGCGCCGGGGTCGCCGACGCCTTGGTGCAGGCCGCCCAGCGGAGGATCCGCCGCCATGAACCCGTCGAGCACGGCGCGCTGCTCGACCTGCCGATCGAGCTGCCGGCGCCCGAGGACGGGCCGACGCTGCCGGTGTACGAACGGCTGCTGCGGCTCCTGACCCCCGACGGGGAGACGAGGGAGCGACTCGCCTACTACACCCCGGCCCTCGACGACGCGGCCGCCCACGTGCTGAACGCCGGCTACGCACCCCGTCACCGTGGCGGGGAGCCCGTGGCGGGGGCCGCCGTCGTGCCCGTGGCGGGGACCAGGAGCCTGTTGCGGCAGGAGTGCTGGGACCATCGCCCCTGGCCGGGTACGGACGGGCCCTTCGTCGGTCATCCCACCCTGCGCGCCCTGCTCGTACACGACCTGCGAACCCGCATGGGACGGGCAGAGACCGAGGAGTGGACCGGCAGCCACGAGCGCCTGCGCATCCTGTACCCCACGGACGCGGCCGAGCCGCACGATGCCCGCTACTTGCACCACTCGCTCGCGATCGGCGACACCGACCTCGTCGTCCGCGCCCTGCTCAGACGCCTGGCCGGACAGGACGCGCCGGGGTGGCTCGCCGCTCTCAACCTGGTCTGCGCCGCGCCGCACCCGCCGGGCAACGCCGCCGAACCGGCCACGGACCCGCGCACAGCCGGGGGCGACCCCGTGCGCCAGGCCGTGGAGCTCCTCGTTCTCAACCTGTGGCTGCAATCGCACCCGCTCGCACACCCCGACCAGCAGAAGATCAACAGCATCAGGCTGCAGCTGCTCACCCTGGCCCAGAACAGCTCCGTCGGCCCCCAGAAGGTCTTCTACCAGGCCTACGAAGAGTGGCCGCAGCTCCTGAACCGCTGGCTCCAGGCACCCGACCTGCCGACCTACGGAGAGCCCCGCACATGACACTCTGGCCCGCCGGACCGCTGAACCGCGCCCTGCTGACCGCCGCCGTCGCCATCGTCCTGGGAACCGGCGGCTACGTCGGCTACGACTACTGGTTCGCCGAGGACTGCGCCCCCGGCGTGGCCAAGCGCGGCCCCAAGCACGAGTGCGTCGGCGTCACCGACGGCAGCTTCGTCTTCGCCCCGTCGCTGAAGCAGGTCACCGAGCGGATCAAGGCGGAGAACGACAGCGTCGCCGACAAGTCCCCCGCCACCGTCGCCCTGATGATCCCCATGATCTCCGACGCCCCCGCAGAGCGGCGGGAGTACGTCGAGCAGGTACAGGGCGCCTTTCTGGCCCAGTACCGCGCCAACCACCAGGCCAACAACAAACAGCCGCCCATCCGGCTGGTGCTCGCCAACCCGGGCAGGGGCTACAAGGAGTGGCGCACCGTCGCCGACCAGCTGGCGCAGGCCGCGTCCGACAAGAAGCAGAATCTGCGGGCCGTCGCCGGCATCAACATCAGCATCACCGAGACCGAGGAGGCCGTCCGCTACCTCACCAAGGAGAAGGGGATCCCGGTCGTCGCCGGCCCCATGACCGCGGACGACATCAAGAACACCGAGGCTGACGAGTACCGCTACCCGGGCCTGGCCCGGGTAGCCCCCGGCAACACCGACCAGGCCGACGCCCTCGCCTCGTACGGGGCGGACATCAAGCCCGAAGAGACGCTGGTGGTCGAGGACGTCCGCGAGGGCGACAACTACCTGACCAGCCTGCGCCAGACCTTCCAGAAACTCGCCAAGGGAGCGCCCAACGCCCCCGAGACCTTCCGGTCGCCGCCCGACTTCAACGACGAGGGCAACCTCGCCAACGACTTCCACCAGATGGTGCCGGACATCTGCACCTCCGCGGCGAAGACCGTCTACTTCGCCGGCCGCCCGGTGCAACTGCGTCAGTTCCTCGTCGAGCTGGGCGACCGGACCTGCAACAAGCCCTACACCGTCATCAGCGGCTCGCACGCCTCCACCCTGACGGTCGACGAAAAGTTCACCGACCACTGGGACGCCCTGACCAAGGGCGCGGGCATCACCGTGCGTTACGCGGCCCTGGCCCACCCCGGCGCCTGGGGGGACGACAGCACCGCGGCGACCGGCGGCTCCAAGGCGGCGCTGAAGGAGCTGACCGACCTGGCCCAGAAACTCGGAACCAAGGAGCCGGACTCGATGGGGTCCGTCGACCTCTCCGACGGCCGCGTCATCATCACCTACGACGCGGTCACCACCGCCGTCGCGGGCATCCGCAACAACGCGGTGGGCGACGTGAAGATGCCCTCTCTCTCCGACGTCACCGCCGGCTGGCTGCGGCTGCACGGCAACAACCGGGTCGAGGGTGCCAGCGGCTGGATCTGCCTCGACAAGTACGGCAACCCGTACAACAAGACCGTCTCCATCGTCCACCTCAACCCGGTGAAGAAGACCGCCGACTTCGACGGCATCGCGTGGCCCGCCGGCCGGGCCCCCGACGCCAACTGCTCCATCCCCAACTGAAACCGGTGGCGCGCCCGTCCGGCGCCCACGAGCGGAGAGCCGAATCCGGCCGAGGCCCTCAGGCCGAGGCCGGCAGCAGGCTCCGCAGCGGCCACGCCGGGTCGATCACCGCGTCCGGGGTCCCCTGGCGGCGCAGGTACGACTGGAAGTCGCGGGCCCAGCGCTCGTGCCAGCCGCCCTGGCGGACATGCAGGTCGGCCGGGGTGAGCGCCGCCACCTCCGGGTGGCGGGCGGCTATCGCTCGGGCCACCTGCACCGCGGCCAGCGCGTCCGCGCCCGCGTCGTGCGCGGCGTCCAGCGTGACCCCGTACACCCCGCACACCGCCTCCAGCGTCCGCTTGCCGCGCCGGTAGCGGTCCACGGCCCGGTCGATGGTCAGCGGGTCCACCACGGGGCCGGTCTGCTGAGCCCCGCCCAGCCGGTCGGCCAGCGAAGGCAGCCCGTGCCGGGCCAACTCGGCCGTCAGCAGCGTCAGGTCGAAGGCCGCGTTGTACGCGACGACCACCGCGCCCCGCCGCCAGTGCTCGACGAGCACCTGCGCGACCTCGTCCGCGACCTCGCGCACGGGGCGGCCCTCCGCCACCGCGCGCTCCGTGCTGATCCCGTGGATCGCCGAGGCGCCCTCGGGGATCGGTATCCCCGGGTCCGCGAGCCAGCCGCGCCGTTCGCGCACCTCGCCCGCCCGCACCTCGACCACCGCCGCCGTCACGATCCGCGACTCCCCCGGCTCCGTGCCGGTCGTCTCCAGGTCGAATCCGATCAGCACACCGCCGTGCCAGTCCCCCGTGTCGCGCCAGTTCTCCACCCCGTGCCCCTCCCCCGTACTCCCCGTGCACCCCGTACACCTTCGGTCAACGACTTTCAGCCTGCCACGGGGCACTGACAGTCACGACACCGGGCGGGAGTCCTGCCAGATCGACTCGAATTCCTCCCGGTACGTCGGGAACAGCCCGTGCTCCGCGTCCCGCGAGGAACCACGGGCGCCGCCGCCCCGCAGCACCAGCACCGGCGCCTCCATGCCGCGCGCCCGGCGCAGGTACGACTGCACGACCGCGATGCCCGAGGACTCCCCCTCCACCAGGTAGGCGGTGAAGCGGGGCGTCTCGTCGAAGACGTGGATCTCGAACCGCGAGGGATCCCGCAGCCCCGCCCGCACCCGGCGCACATGCAGGATGTTCATCTCCACCGAGCGGCTCAGCTCGCCCTTGCGCAGGCCGAGCTCCCGCTCCCGCCGCTTCACGGCGCTGCTGGCCGGGTTCAGGAACAGCAGCCGGACCCGGCAGCCGGCCTCCGTGAGGCGCACGAGTCTTCGGCCCGAGAAGTTCTGGACCAGCAGGTTGAGCCCTATGCCGATGGCGTCGAGCCGGCGCGCCCCGCCGAACAGGTCCTCCGCGGGGAGCTGGCGCTGCAGCCGAACCCGGTCCGGGTGGACCGAGATGACGTCCGCGTACCGGTCGCCCACCAGGTCCTCGACGGCATCGATCGGCAGCCGGTCCGCCGCCGGGGACCCCGCACCGCCGCCCAGCACCTCCAGCAGCCGGGCCGAGGCCCGCTCCGCCTGCTCCAGCACCGCCCGCGACAGCGCCCGGTTGCGGGAGACCACGTTCCGGGTGACCTCCAGCTCGTCGAGCGCGAGCTCGATCTCCCGCCGGTCGTCGAAGTACGGTTCGAAGCACGGCCAGTGCTGGACCATGAGCTCCCGCAGCTGCGGGAGCGTCAGGAAGCTCAGCACGTTGTCGTCGGCCGGGTCCAGCAGGTAGCCCTTGCGCCGGCTGACCTCGCGGACCGCGACGGCCCGCTGCACCCACTCCTGGCCGGCGGGTCCGGCGGCCGCGACCACCCAGTCGTCCCCGCCGTGCACGGGCTCGTAGATCGGCCGCAGCACCGCGCCGACGACGGCGCGCAGCCGCTGCTCGATGAGGTTCAGCCAGATGTACGCGCGCCCGGCGCGCTGCGCCCGGGTCCTGACCTCGCTCCACGCGTCCGCGCCCCAGTCCAGCTCGGCCCCGGCCCGCACACTCCCGGCCGCCGTCGGGGCCAGCGACACCGCCCCGGCCGGCACCCCCGTGGGAACGCCGCCCGACACCCCGCCCGACACGCCGCCCGACACCCCGCCGGGCGCACCACCGGGTGCACCTCCTGGGGCGTCCGCCGGGCCGCCCTCGTGACCGCTGTCACCAGGGGGCAGCTCCAGACCTCCCGAGCTCACCCGTGCACCGCCTTCTGCGTCTGGACGCCCGTCTCCAGTGATCACGGAAGGGTACTCCGAGCGCGGCGCCCGATGCAGCCCGATGGCCCGTACACCGGTGGTCGGTTGACCCATTATCCGATGCCCGCATAGTCCGCTGACCCGCATATCAGCTCTCCGGGTCACCCGGGAGGAGCATCCCAAGTCCCCGCGTGCGGGCCCACTTTCGGGGAAGATCTGCAGAGACGTGGTCCACGCCGGATCAGCCCGAACCATCAGCCCGACAGCCGGGGGACGAGGGGAAGAGTCGCATCCATGCAGGTCTGGCCGGGACAGGCGTATCCGCTCGGCGCCACGTACGACGGCGCCGGCACCAATTTCGCGGTCTACTCCGAGGCCGCCCGACGCATCGAACTGTGTCTGCTCCACGACGACGGCTCGGAGACCGCCGTCGAACTGCGCGAGACCGATGCATTCGTACGCCACGCCTACCTGCCCGGGGTGATGCCCGGGCAGCGCTACGGCTTCCGCGTGCACGGCCCGTACGAGCCCGAGCGCGGGCAGCGCTGCAACGCCGCCAAGCTGCTGCTGGACCCGTACGCGCGGGCCGTCGCCGGCAGCGTCGACTGGGGCGAGGAGGTGTACGGCTACCACTTCGGCCGGCCGGATTCGCGCAACGACCTCGACTCGGCTCCCAAGACGATGAGTTCGGTCGTGGTCAATCCGTACTTCGACTGGGCGAACGACCGCCCGCCGCGCCACGAGTATCACCACACCGTCCTGTACGAGGCGCACGTCAAGGGTCTGACCATGCGCCACCCCGATCTGCCCGAGGAACTGCGCGGCACGTACGGGGCGCTCGCGCACCCGGCGGTCATCGGGCACCTCACCAAGCTCGGGGTGACGGCACTGGAGCTGATGCCCGTACACCAGTACGTGAACGACCACCGGCTGGTCGACGACGGGCTCAGCAACTACTGGGGCTACAACACGATCGGCTTCTTCGCCCCGCACAACGGCTACGCCTCCGGTGACCGGGGCCAGCAGGTGCTGGAGTTCAAGTCGGCCGTACGGGCCCTGCACGAGGCGGGGATCGAGGTGATCCTCGACGTGGTCTACAACCACACCGCCGAGGGCAACCACCTGGGCCCGACGCTGTCCTTCCGGGGGCTCGACAACGCCTCGTACTACCGGCTCGCGGACGATCCCCGGCACTACATGGACACCACGGGGACCGGGAACTCACTGCTCATGCGCTCCCCGCACGTGCTCCAGCTGATCATGGACTCGCTGCGGTACTGGGTCACCGAGATGCATGTGGACGGGTTCCGCTTCGACCTCGCGGCGACGCTCGCCCGGCAGTTCCACGAGGTGGACCGGCTGTCCTCGTTCTTCGACCTGGTCCAGCAGGATCCGGTGGTCAGCCAGGTGAAGCTGATCGCGGAGCCCTGGGACCTGGGCGAGGGCGGCTACCAGGTGGGCAACTTCCCACCGCTGTGGACCGAGTGGAACGGCAAGTACCGCGACACCGTACGCGACTTGTGGCGCGGGCAGCCGCGGACGCTCGCGGAGTTCGCGGGGCGGCTGACCGGCTCCTCGGACCTCTACCAGGACGACGGCCGCCGCCCGCTGGCGTCCATCAACTTCACCACCTGCCACGACGGTTTCACCCTGAACGACCTCGTCTCGTACGACGAGAAGCACAACGAGGCGAACCGCGAGGGCAATCGCGACGGAGAGACCCACAACCGGTCCTGGAACTGCGGGGTCGAGGGACCGACGGAGGACCCGGAGATCCAGGAGCTGCGCGAGCGCCAGATGCGCAACTTCACGGCCACCCTGATGCTTTCGCAGGGCGTGCCGATGCTCAGCCACGGCGACGAGTTCGCCCGCTCGCAGGGCGGCAACAACAACGCGTACTGCCAGGACAACGAGCTGTCGTGGGTCAACTGGCCGGAGCCGGGCAAACCGGCGCCCTCCCTGCTGGAGTTCACCCGGCGGATGGTGTGGCTGCGGCGCGACCACCCGGTGTTCCGGCGGCGCCGGTTCTTCCACGGGCGGCCGGTGGAGGGGACCAACGACGAGCTCTCCGACATCGCCTGGTTCACCCCGCACGGCGAGCCGATGCGGGCCCGCGACTGGCAGGCGCAGCACGCGCGTTCGCTGACGGTGTTCCTCAACGGGGAGGCGATCTCCGAGCCGGGCTCGCGCGGGGAGCGGATCACCGACGACTCGTTCCTGCTGATGTTCAACGCGGGCGCGGACCCGCAGGAGTTCACCGTCCCGGCCGGGCACGGGGCGCAGTGGCGGCTGGTCGTGGACACGGCGCGGCCGGACGTACTGCCACCCGGCACCGGACCGCAGTACGCGGCCGGGGACCGGGTGGCGCTGACAGGACGGTGTCTGGTGGTGCTTCAGCGCCCGGCGTAGGAGGGACCCGGCGGGCCCGACGGGACCCCGGGCTCGCGCGGGGAGGCGGTCTGCTGCGCCGGGACGAACCCCTTCGGCGCGGCGGGGTGCGTCCGGGCGGCCGGCACCCGGGTGACCAGGGCGAGGAGCAGGGACAGTGCGGCCGCCCCGACGGCCACGGCGAAGGCCCCGGCCGGCCCGTACGACTCGGAGAGCCGCCCGGAGGCGGCGAGCGCGGCGGCCTGCCCGGCCACCAGCGAGCTGGCGGCGAAGGCCGTGGCCTCGGCGAGCCGGGCCGGCTCCGCGACCCGCTCGGTCAGCGCGAACGCGGTGATCAGGTGGGGGGCGTAGGCGGCTCCGAGCACGGTGACGACCGCGTACAGCGACCACAGGGTGTCGGTGAAGAGCAGCGGTACGGAGAGCACCAGCGCGGCGGCGGTGGCCGCCCGCCAGCGCAGCCGCAGCCCGATCCGGGCGGGCAGCGCCCCGAGGGCGAGCCCCACGGCGGCGCTGACGACGCCCATGGCGGCGTACACGATGCCGGCCTGGCCGGGGACGCCCAAACGAGCGGTGAGGGCGGCTATTCCGGCCTGGCAGGCGCCGAACATGGCGCCCTGGAGCAGCAGGGAGCCCCGTACGGCGTACACGACGCGCGGGTGCCGGCTGCGGCGCTCGACGTCGGCGGGGGCGCCGGTACGGGCGCCCCTCCCCCGCGGGGTGCGCTCCTTCGCTCCCGCCCCGGCCGTGACGGCGGCTGTCGGGTGCAGGGCGAAGGCGGTGGCGAAGACGGCCACGAGCGCGGCGGCCCCGCCGAGGGCGATCGCGGGGTGCGCGACGAGCACGGCGAGTCCGACGAGGGCGGGGCCGAAGACGAAGGAGACCTCGTCGAGGGTGCCCTCGAGCGAGTGGACGGCGCCCACCACGCCCTCGTCGGCCCCGGCGCGGTGGGCGAGGGCCACGGAGCGGGTCCGGGCGAGCGGTCCGATCAGCGGTACGGAGGCTCCGGTGACGGCGCCGATCGCGGCGAGCGGGGCGGTGGCGAGGCCCCCGAGGGCCCCGGCGACCAGGGCGCCGGTGGCGAGCGCGTTGACCGCGGCGGCGGCCGGCACCACGGGCCGCTGCCCGTACCGGTCGGCGAGCCGGCCCAGGACGGGCCCGAAGACCACCTGTCCGGCGGAGAGGGTGCCGCCGACGATGCCGGCGGTGGCGAGGGAGCCGCTGGTCTCGGCGACCAGCAGGACGCTCCCGAACTGGGACATCGCAACGGGGAGTCGCGCGAGGAAGGAGAGGAGCGGGAGCAGGGGCCCGGTCAGGGCGATGACTCTTCGATAGGTGTTGACGGTTCCGGCCACTTGATCGACCCTAACGCGGCGCAGTCACCCGGATGCATTGGGTCATGGCACGGAATCCGGGAAGGTGGGTACGTAGGTTCTCATGAGCCATCCGTATCCGAGCAGCCAAACGGAATCTGATGTTCTGACAGCCGTCACTCCGGCGCCACCTGCGGTCCCGTCACGTGCGGTCCCGTCGTCGACGTACCGCCTTCAGCTGCGGCCGGAGTTCCCCTTCGCGGCGGCCGAGGCAGCCGTACCGTACCTCGCCTCGCTCGGCGTCTCACACCTGCACCTCTCGCCCGTGCTGGAGGCGGTCCCCGGCTCGGCGCACGGGTACGACGTCACCGACCACTCCGCGGTGCGGGCCGAGCTGGGCGGCGAGCCGGGGCTGCGCGCGCTGGCCGCGGCCGCCCGGGGGCACGGGCTCGGCCTGGTGCTGGACATCGTCCCGAACCACATGGCCGTGCCGTCCCCCCTGCGGCTGAACCGGCCCCTGTGGGAGGTGCTGCGGGAGGGGCCGCGGTCGCCGTACGCGCGCTGGTTCGACATCGACTGGGAGGCGGGCGGCGGCCAGGTGCTGCTGCCGGTGCTCCCGGAGCCTCCCGGGCCCGGCGCGTTCACGGTCGACCGGGACGGCGGGGTGCTGCGCCACGGGGAGCTGGAGTTCCCGCTGCGGGAGGGTACGGCGGGGCTGGCGCGGGCCGAGCTGCTGGCCGCGCAGTGGTACCGGCCGGCCTGGTGGCGCGAAGCCCGGACGGGCCTCAACTACCGGCGGTTCTTCACGATCTCGGAGCTGATCGGGGTCCGGGTGGAGGACCCGGAGGTGTTCGCGGCGACGCATGCGAAGGTGCTGGAGCTGGTGCGGGACGGGGTCGCCGAGGGGCTGCGGATCGACCACGTCGACGGGCTGGCGGACCCGGAGGGGTACCTGCGGCGGCTGCGGACGGCCGTGGGCGGGGACTGCTGGGTGGTGGTGGAGAAGATCCTCGCCCGGCAGGAGCGGCTGCCGCCCGGCTGGCCGGTGGCGGGGACCACCGGGTACGACGCGCTGCACCGGGTGGACGGGGTGTTCACCGACCCGGAGGGCGCCGCCGAACTGTCCCGGCGGTACGTGGAGTTCACGGGGCGGCCGGACTGGGAGCAGACGGCCCGGGCGTGTGCGCGGGAGGTGCTGACCGGTGACCTGGCGGCCGAACTGGCGGCCCTGGAGCGGGCCGCCGGTCCGGAACTGGCCGCGGGTGTACGGGAGCTGCTGATCGCCTACCCGGTCTACCGGCCGTACCCCGGCGAGCCGGAGCTCGATCCGCAGGCCCTGGCGGCGGCCGCGGCGCCGGCCGGTCCGGGCGCGGTGGCCGGCGTACGGGACCTCGTGCTGCGCGATGCCGCCTTCGCGGCGCGCTTCGCCCAGACCTCGGCGGCCCTGCGGGCCAAGTCGCTGGAGGACCGGGCCTTCTACCGCCACGCTCCGCTGCTGTCGGCCACCGAGGTCGGCGGGGACCCCGGGCAACCGGCGGTCTCGCCGGCCGAGTTCCACGCGTACTGCGCCGCGCTCGACCGGGACTGGCCGGGCTCCGGGACGGTGCTGTCCACGCACGACACCAAGCGCAGCGCGGACGTCCGGGCCCGGATCTCCGCGCTCTCCCAGGCCCCCGAGGTGATGGGCCGGCCCCTCGGCGCCGATCCCCAACTGGCCTGGGTGGCCCGGCAGACGGGGCTGGGCCTCGGGGTGGTGCCGGAGCGCGCCGAGCGCCTCGTACAGGCGCTCCTCAAGGCCGTCCGCGAGGCGGCCCTGCACACGAGCTGGACCGACCAGGACCCGGCGTACGAGGCTTCGGTCGCGGGGTACGCACCGGACGATCCGGAGCTGCCGGCCGAGCTGGCCGCGGCGGCCCGGGCGAACCTGCTCGGCATGGCGCTGCTGCACCTGGCGATGCCCGGGGTCCCGGAGGTCTACCAGGGCGCCGAGACGGAGTACCGGGCCCTGGTCGACCCGGACAACCGGCGCCCGGCCCGGTTCCCCCGCGAGGACCTGGCCCGGCTGGACGCGGGGGCCGCGCCGCAGGGGCAGGCGCAGGAGAAGCTCGCGCTGACGGCCGCCCTGCTGCGGCTGCGCCGGGACCGGCCCGAGCTGTTCACCGGCTACGCCCCGCTCGCCGCCCGGGGCCCGGCGGCGGAGCACTGCCTGGCCTTCGCCCGCCCGGCCGGGCTGGTTGCGGCGGCCACCCGGCTCTCGTACCGGCTGGCGGGGGCCGGCGGCTGGCGGGACACGGCGCTGGCCCTGCCGCCGGGCCGGTGGACGGCGCTCCTGGACCGGGGGGCGTCGTACGAGGGCGAGGTGCGGCTGGCGGAGCTCCTGTCGGCCCGCCCGGTCGCCGTTCTACTGCGCGACGGCGGACCGGGAGACGAGTAGCCCGGCGAAGGCCTCGGCCGCGCCGGTCAGCGGGACCCGGGAGAACACGGAGAGGGGGCGGTGCCACGGCGGGTCGAGGGAGAGCAGCGCGCAGTCCTCGCCGAGGGCGCCCCGGACCGTGTGGGCCGGGGCCACGACGATGCCGACGCCGGCGGCCGCCATCCGCACGGCCGTCGAGGTGTGCTCCGTACGCAGCACCGTGCGCGGGGTGAAGCCGACGGTGCCGCACGCCCAGTCGAGGAACGCCCGTCCCTGGACGGAGGGTTCCATGGCGCAGCGGATCCAGTCGCGGTCGGCGAGCTCGGCCAGCCGGACGGAGCCCCGGCCGGCCAGCGGGTCGTCGAAGGGGACCACCAGCACCAGTTCCTCGCGGCCCACCGGCAGGACCGGGCCCGTCCATTCCCTGGGCTCCGGGCCCACCGCGAGGTCGGCGACGCCCCGTTCGAGCTGTTCCTCCAGGGCCTCCGTGGACCCGTACTCGCGCAGGACGAGCTGGACTCCCGGGTGCAGGGACCGCCAGCGGGCGGCAATGCCCGGAAGCAGTCCGACGGCGACGGCATGGACGGTGGCGAGGTGCAGTTCGCCGCCCGCGGCCCCGGCGGCGGCGCGGGCGGCGCGCTCGGCCTGCTGCGCACTGCGGACGGCGAGCTGGGCGTGCGGCAGGAAGGCGCGGCCCATCGAGGTGAGCCGGACGCCGCGCGGCAGGCGCTCCAGCAGCTCGCCGCCCACGGACCTCTCCAGGGCCTTGACCTGGTGGGAGAGGGCGGGCTGGGTGACGTGCAGGGCGTCGGCGGCGCGGGTGAAGGAGGACTCCTCCACGACGGCGAGGAAGTACTCCATCTGGCGCAGGCTCATGATCGGGAAGCATAAAGAACGTGCATGGATCCGAGAAGATCATTGCCTTGGACTCATGGCAGGGGCCGACCGCAGGCTTGTCCCATGAACACCGACAGCACCGGCAACTCGGTTCATTCCGCGCATTCCTTGGACGTCATCGTGATCGGCGGCGGTACGGGCGGCTACAGCACCGCCCTGCGCGCCGCGGCCCTCGGCCTGCACGTCGCCCTCGTGGAGCGGGACAAGACAGGCGGTACCTGTCTGCACCGCGGATGCATCCCCAGCAAGGCGATGCTGCACGCGGCCGAACTCGTCGACGGCATGGCCGAGGCGCGGGAGCGGTGGGGGGTGCGGGCCACCGTGGACTCGGTGGACTGGTCGGCCCTGACCGCCACCCGCGACGACATCGTCTCCCGCAACCACCAGGGCGTGGAGGCCCACTTGCGGCACGCCGACGTCCATGTCGTGCGCAGCAGCGGCCGGCTGACCGGACCGCGCTCCGTCCGGACCGCGGACGGCCGGGAGTTCACCGCGGCGCGCGGCATCGTGCTGGCCACCGGTTCCCGGCCGCGCGTCCTGCCCGGGCTGGAGCCCGACGGGCACACCGTCGTCACCAGCGACGACGCTCTCTTCGCGCCGGGGCTGCCCGCCTCGGTGCTGGTGCTGGGCGGCGGGGCCATCGGCGTGGAGTACGCCTCCTTCCACCGGTCCATGGGCGCCGAAGTGACCTTGGTCGAGGCCGCGGAGCGGCTGGTTCCGCTGGAGGACGCCGATGTGTCCCGGCACCTGGCGCGCGGGCTGAAGAAGCGCGGGATCGACGTGCGGACCGCAGCCCGGCTGGAAGGGGCCGAGCGGCTCCCCGGCGGGGGCGTACGGGCCACCGTACGCGGGGCGCGCGGGGACGTCCGGGAGGTGGTGGCGCAGCGGCTGCTCGTGGCCGTCGGCCGCGTCCCGGTGACCGACGGGCTGGACCTGGCGGCGGCCGGACTGACCACGGACGAGCGGGGGTTCGTGACGCCGGCGGACTGGTCCCGGCTGGAGACCGCGGTCCCGGGGATCCACGTGGTCGGCGACCTGCTGCCGCCGCCCTCGCTCGGCCTGGCGCACGCCTCGTTCGCGGAGGGGCTGCTCGTCGCCGAGACCCTGGCGGGGGTCGCGAGCGCCCCCGTGGACTACGCGGCGGTGCCGCGGGTGACGTACTCCGCGCCGCAGACCGCCGCCGTCGGGCTGACGGAGGCACAGGCCCGGGACCTCTCCTACGACGTCGTCGTGAACACGATGCCGCTGACGGCAGTGGCGAAGGGGATGGTGCACGGGCAGGGCGGGACGGTGAAGGTGGTCGCCGAGCGGGGCGGGCGGGTGCTGGGCGTACACCTGGTGGGGCCGCACGCGTCGGAGATGATCGCCGAGAGCCAGCTGATCGTGGGCTGGGACGCGGAGCCGGGGGACGTGGCCCGCCACGTCCATGCCCACCCGACGCTGTCGGAGGCGGTGGGCGAGGCCTTCCTGTCGCTGGCCGGCCGCGGACTCCACCAGCAGTAGCCGACGGGCCGCCCCGGCAAGGCGTTGGCCAGGGCTTTCCGGGAAGTGTGGGGGGCACGGAGCAGTAGGGGGCGTGCGCGGCGGGCATTGCATCAGACGTGACCCTCCTCCGTGACATGTGCTACCCCACACCGTCCGAGCTCGCGCTGGCCGCCCGCGCACTGGCGGACGAGCACCCCGGCGCGGCCCGGCTCCGCCAGGCCGGCACCTCCCGGGGCGGCCGGCCCCTGTGGCTGCTCTCCGTCGAACCGAGCGGCCGCCCGCGGGGCGCGGGCGTGCTCGTCGTCGCCGGGGCACACGCCAACGAGCCCGTCGGCGGTGCCACCGCGCTCGCGCTGGCCCGACGCGTCCTCCACGAGCCGGCGGTCCGCGCCGGGCGGGGCTGGCACTTCCTGCTGTGCGCCGATCCCGACGGGGCGGCCCTGCACCGCACCCCCCGCCCGCACTCCCTGCTCGACTACCACCGGAACTTCTTCCGGCCCCCCGGCCCCGAACAGCCCGAGTGGGCGCCGTCTTTACTGCCTCCGGACCGGCTGCCGCCCGAGACCCTGGCCCTGACGGCCCTCATCGACGAGCTCCGGCCCGCCCTGCAGGTCTCGCTCCACGGCACCGACCTCGGCGGATCGTGGGTGCAGCTCACCCGGGACATACCGGGCCTGGCGGAACCGTTCGCCAAATCGGCCGCCGAGCTGCGGATCCCGGTGGAGACGGGGGCCTCGGACGCGGCCGGCTGGCCCTCCCCCGGGCCCGGGATCTTCGTGATGCCGCAGGCCGGGGCCGACGCCGCCGGGGCGTTCCACCCCGAGGACACCCGGCTCAGCACCTGGTACCACGCCCACCGGTACGACGGCACCACCGCCATCGTCGAAGTCCCCATGTGGGCCTCGGACCTGGTGGACGACCCCGCCCCGCATCCGGACCCGCGCGGCGCCCTGCGGTTCCTGGCGGGGCGGCTCACCGCCGACGCCGCGCTCGTGGCCCGCGTACGGGACCGGGTACCCGGGGCCTCGGAGCCCGGCCGTGGCACCGGCTCGGGCCCCGGCCCGGATCCCACCGGGTACGCCGGTGCGGCCGCGCTGCTGCGCGCCGTCGACTGGACGCTCGCCCTGATCCCCCGGATCACCGTGGAGTGGACCGGCCCCGGGGCCCCCGCCGAGGCCACGGCGGCCTCCATCGGCAGCATCGACGCCTTCGGGCGGCGCCTGTCGCTGCGCGCCGCCGCGATGCTGCTGCGGGTGCTGCGGGCTCAGGGCCATCCGGCGGCGCCCGGTTTGGACCGGCTCGTCACCGGCTGGTGCGAGGAGTTCGCCGCCCGCTTCCAGGCGCGCCGGGTCCCGGTGGCCACCCAGGTCGAGCACCAGACCCGTACCGTCCTGGCCGCGTACGAACGGCTCGTGGCGGCCGGGACGGTCAATGCGTAGAGACCACGGCGGCCTCGCCCGGGACGGCCAGGGTGTACCGGCGCTTGGGTGCGCCCGTGGCGCCCAGGCGGTCGTAGAAGCGGATCGCGCCCTCGTTCCAGTCCGGAGTCTGCCACTGGACCTGGTCGAGGCCGAGCTCGCGGGCGAGGCCTGCCACGCCGTCCATCAGGGCGGCGCCGAGGCCGTGGCCGCGGGCCTCCTCGGCGAGGTAGAGGCAGTCCATGTGGAGGTAGTGCCGGGCGTCCCAGAACGCGAACTCGGCCGAGCAGGCGGCATATCCGGCGACCGAGCCGTCCGGGGCCTCGGCCAGCAGCACCCACAGGCGGGCGCCCGCGGCGAACAGCTGCGGCCCGAGCCGGTCGGCCAGGTCCGCGGGCCGGGGCGCGGACTTCTCGTACGCGACGTGCTCGTGGACGAGTTCGACGAGGCGGGGCAGGTCCTCGGGGCGCGCGGGGCGCACGACGGGCGGGTGTTCCTTCTGGTCTTTCGGGGCTGCGTGTTCCATGGACCCCATCATCAGGCCCGCCGAGATCCCGGAGCCGGAGCCCTCCTAGCTGGAGGACAGCCGGAAGTTCATCCGGCCGAAGCCGATCTGGTCCCCGGCCCGGACCGCCACCGAGCCGGTCACCCGGCGTCCGTTGACCGTCGTGCCGTTGGAGGAGCCGAGGTCGGTGAGCACCCACACCCCGTCGCGCATCCCGAGCTCGGCATGCACGCGGGACACGGTCTCGTCGGTGAGCCGCAACCCGTTGCCGGGGTCGCGGCCGATCCGCAGGGCCCGCGCACTCGGGTGCGGCAGCAGCAGTTTCGGCAGCCGCTCGGCGGTCCACGCCCGCCGGACCCCGGCGGACACGGCCGAGGCACGGCCCACCCAGGCGAAGACGCGACGGGTCCACGGGCCTTCGCCGCTCCCGCGGCTCTCGAGGTCGGCGGTGAGGACCACGAGGTCCTCGGAGCGGCGGGCGACCAGGGCGAGTTCCATACGGCGCAGGAACGTGTCATGGGACAGCTTCCCGAGGGCCGCACCCTCGCGGAGCTGCTCCAGCGCCCGGTCGCGCTCCGCGTCGGAAAGGCGCGGTACCGGGAAGGCGGGGAACTCGAAACTGGACGTCACAGGGTGATTGTCGGCCCGTCAGGGCCGGAGTGTCCAGAACTCCTCCGGCCGTCCCGCGATGATGGGGCAGGCACACGTTCCGGGGTACCGCCGCAGACGAGGGGAACCGTCCGTGCAGTTCGAGGTGTGGGCACCGCTGACAGACCGGGTCGCGCTGCGGCTCGGCGACGCGACGTACGAGATGGCACGCGATCCGGACCGGGCCGGCTGGTGGCTCGCCGAAGCCCCGGCCGCCGACGGGGACCGGTACGGATTCCTCCTCGGCGTGGCCTCCGGGGAGGGGATCGTACGGCCCGACCCGCGCGGGCGGCGGCTTCCGGACGGGCCCGACGGCCTCTCGGCGGTGGTCGATTTCGAGCCGCTCACCCCGCAGGCACCGGCGCCCGGGACGCGGCTCCAGGACGCGGTCCTCTACGAGCTGCACATCGGCACGTTCACCCCCGAGGGCACCTTCGACGCGGCCGCCGCCCGCCTCGGGCACCTCACCGCGCTCGGGGTCACGCACGTGGAGCTGATGCCGGTCTGCCCGTTCCCCGGCCGGCACGGGTGGGGGTACGACGGGGTCGCGCCCTGGGCCGTGCACGAGCCGTACGGCGGCCCGGCCGGGCTCGCCCGGTTCGTGGACGCGGCCCACGCGGCCGGGCTCGGGGTCGTGCTGGACGTGGTCCACAACCACCTGGGCCCCTCCGGCAACCACCTCCCCGTCTTCGGCCCGTACTTCACGGACACCCACCACACCCCGTGGGGCGCGGCGGTCAACCTGGACGCCGCCGGCTCCGACGAGGTGCGCGCGTACCTCCTGGGCAGCGCCCTGGCCTGGCTGCGGGACTACCGGATCGACGGGCTCCGGCTGGACGCCGTGCACGCGCTCGCCGACGGACGGGCGCTGACCTTCCTGGAGGAGCTGTCCGCGGCCGTGGACGAGTTCGCCGCCGAGAGCGGCCGCCCGCTGTTCCTGATCGCGGAGTCCGACCGGTGCGATCCGCGCACCACGACCCCGCGCGCCGTCGGGGGGCTGGGGCTGCACGCCCAGTGGAACGACGACTTCCACCACGCCCTGCACTGTGCGCTGACGGGCGAGTCCCAGGCGTACTACGCCGATTTCGCCGAGGCCCCGCTCGCCGCCCTGGCCAAGACCATGACCCGGGCCTTCTTCCACGACGGCACGTGGTCCTCGTTCCGGGGCCGCAGTCACGGCCGGCCGGTGGACCGGCGGTGCACGCCCGCGCACCGCTTCCTCGGCTACACGCAGACCCACGACCAGATCGGCAACCGGGCCCTCGGCGACCGGCTCGCGGGCTCGCTCTCCCCCGGGTTGCTGGCCTGCGCCGCGACGCTGGCGCTGACCGGGCCGTTCGTGCCGATGCTGTTCATGGGCGAGGAGTGGGCCGCGGGCACGCCGTGGCAGTACTTCACCGACCACCCGGACCCGGACCTCGCCGAGGCCGTACGGACCGGCCGGCGCCGGGAGTTCGCGGCGCACGGCTGGAAGGCCGAGGAGATCCCGGACCCGCAGGACCCGGCCACCCGGGACCGCTCGTGCCTGGACTGGGCGGAGCCGGAGCGCCCCCCTCACGACCGGCTGCTGGCCTGGTACCGGACCCTGATCACGCTCCGGCGCACCCACCCGGACCTGCGGGATCCGGACCTGGCCGCGGTCCGTGTCGCGTACGACGAGGAGCGCCGCTGGGTGACGTTCCGGCGGGGTGACGTACGGGTGGCCGTGAACCTCTCGCCCGAGCCGGTGACCATCGCCCTCGGCCGCAACGGGGTCCGGGTCCTGGCCGCCTGGGAACCCGTCGAGCACCCGGGCCCGGACGGGCGCGTCCACGTACCGGGCGAGTCGGTAGTGCTGCTGGGTCCGTAACTCACCTCACTGGGGAATCACTTGATCACGAGGGGCCCGATTTGATGGAGTCGGCCCATGGGACGGGTACTGGATGAGGGCAACGGACTGACGGCCGCCTACGACCGCATAGGGATCGGCTACAAGCAGGTACGGCGGCCCGATCCCCGGCTGGGCGCGCTGATCCGCCAGGCGCTGGGTGGCGCGCGCACCGTCGTCAACGTCGGTGCCGGAGCCGGGTCGTACGAGCCGCAGGACGCCGAGGTCACGGCCGTCGACCCGTCGCAGGTGATGCTCGACCAGCATCCCGGCCCCCGGAAGGTGAAGGCGTGCGCGGAGGAACTGCCGTTCGCCGACGGGACCTTCGACGCCGCCATGGCGGTCCTGACCGTGCACCACTGGAAGGATCTGCACCGCGGGCTCGGCGAGCTGCGCCGGGTCTCGCGGCGGCAGGCCGTCTTCACCTGGGATCCCGAGCACCGCCCCGAGCTGTGGCTCGTGGACGAATACCTGCCGGAGATCCGGGAGTTGGACGCCTCGCGCTTCACGCCGGTGACGCAAGTCGTGGAGGCGCTGGACGCGCACACCGTGCTGCCGTTCCCGATCCCGCACGACTTCACGGACGGACTCCAGACCGCCTACTGGCGCCGGCCGGAGGCCTATCTCGACCCGGCCGTACGGGCCGCCAGCTCGACCTTTGCGACGCTGCCTGCCTCGGTCGTGGAGCCGGCGATGGAACGGCTGCGCGCGGACCTGGCCTCCGGGGCCTGGGAGCGGCGCCACGCCCACCTGCTCGGGCAGGAGGACGTGGACTACGGCTACCGCCTGGTCGTCGCCGGGGAGTCGTGACCGCTCGGACTCCTGCCCCTACTCGACGACGGCCAGCTCGCGCGGGGCGTTGTTGAAGCTGCGGCCGCCGTCCTCGGTGACCGTCACGATGTCCTCGATGCGCACCCCGAAGCGGCCGGGCAGGTAGATGCCCGGCTCCACGGAGAAGCACATCCCGGGGACCAGGGGCTGTTCCTCGCCCTCGACCATGTACGGGGGCTCGTGGGTGGTCACGCCGATGCCGTGGCCCGTGCGGTGGATGAACCGTTCGCCGTAGCCGAACTCGGTGATCACCGCGCGGGCCGCCCGGTCCACGTCCTGGCAGGCGATGCCCGGGCGGACGGCCGCGGAGGCGGCCTGCTGGGCCTCGCGGACGATGTCGTGGACGCGCTGCTCCTCGGCTCCCGGCTCGCCGACGTGCACGGTGCGCGAGATGTCGGAACCGTAGCCGTGCTTGAGCCCGCCGAAGTCGAGGACCACCATGTCGCCGTGCCCGATGGTGCGTTCGCCGGCCTCGTGGTGCGGGTTGGCCCCGTTGGGACCCGAGCCGACGACGGTGAAGTCCACCTGGGAGTGGCCGTGTTCGCGCAGCAGCGCGGCCAGGTCGGCGGCGATGTCGGTCTCCCGGCGGCCGGCGAAGGGGACCTTGAGGATCTGCTCGTACGCGGCGTCCGCGGCCGCGCCGGCCGCCGCGAGCCGCTCCAGCTCCCGCTGGTCCTTGACCGCGCGGAGCATCGGCAGGACGTCGGTGAGCGGGGCGTACGAGGTGGCCGGCAACTCCCGCTGGAGGCCGAGCAGATGCAGCGCCCAGGTGTTGTCGCTGACCCCGTAGCGGCCGCCGGTGCCGAGGAGCGGAGCGGTGACGCCGTACGGGTTCTTCCCGTCGGCCCAGTCGCACAGGGTGAGCGCGGGCGCCCCGGGGGCCTTGGCCGCGTCGGGGGCCTCCAGGGCGGGCACGACGAGGACGGGCTCCTGTCCGGCGGCGAGCACGAGCAGGGTCAGCCGCTCGGTGTCGACCGGCCGGTAGCCGGTGAGGTGGGCGAGGTCGGGCCCGGGGGCGACGAGCAGCCCGGCCAGCCCGGCCTCGGTGGCACTCTGCGCGGCGGCGGCCATCCGGGCGGCGTAGTCGGCGTGCGTGAACGGATCGGGTTCGAAGTCCATGCTGCGATCCTGCCGCCGCGGGGGGCCGCGCGCGAGTGGCTGGGGGTGTCTTGCCGGTCAGGCCGGATCAGGGGGCGGCGCCCGGTGCCGTGGCAAGACACCCCCTACCGGGACGCGGTGAGCCGGACGGCGAGGGCGGCGGCTTCGGGGGTCGGGGTGGCGGGGGCGAGGAGTTCCGTACGGTGCACCAGGCGCGGGTCGGACAGCGGTACGGCGACCCCGGCCGCGGCGGCCTCGGCCACCCGGCGGGGCAGCAGGACCAGGCCGTGCCCGGCGGCGGCGAGGGCGCACAGGGCGTGCAGGTCGGTGCCGTCGTAGCGCAGGGCCGGGGCGGTCCGGACGGCGGCGGGCACCGGCAGCGCGTCGGGGGCGTCGATCCAGCGGGCGTCGGCGAGGTCGTCGAGCCGGAGCGCGGCCCGGCCGGCGAACGGGTGCCCGGCCGGGAGCAGTACGGCGAGCCCCTCCTCCCCGACGCCGGTCACGGTGAGCGGGGCCACGTCGGGCAGCCGCAGCGGGTCGCTGGGCGCGGCGAGGCCGTCGACCAGGCCGAGGTCGCAGCCGCCGGTGGCGACGGCGGCCGGCACCTCGGCGGCGGGCAGCACCCGCAGCACCACCCCCGTGGCCGGCAGCGCGGCCGGCAGCCGGGGCCCGACGGAGAGCGGGGACGCGGCGAGGGTGACCTGTCCGGTCGGCGCGGCGGCCAGCCGCAGCACATCGGCACGGGCCGCGTCGAGCCGCAGCAGCAGCGGCCCGGCGTGTTCCAGCAGCCGCACCCCGGCCGGGGTCGGCTCCACGGGCCGTCGGGTGAGGAGCTCGGCACGCAGGTCGCCCTCGAGGGCGGCGATGTGCTGGGACACGGCGGACTGGGTGTAGCCGAGCTCGCGGGCGGCGGCGGAGAAGGAGGCCAGCCGGGCGACGGCGACGAAGGTGCGGAGCAGGTGCGGATCCATGGCGCCAGCGTGCCACCGGCTGCGCGGGCCGGGCCCGCCGAGCCCCGCCCCGTCCGCAGAGCCCCGCCGCGCGTTTCCGCGTACCGCCCCGGCCGGGGAGGCCGGCGGGCCGCCGCAGCCCGGTGAGCCGCCGCACGGCGCGCCCGGCCGGCGGTGGGACGCGGCGTCCCTATCGTGGACGGGGTGAGCATCCCCAGTGGCCCGTCCGCAGGCCGCAGCAGGCCACGGCGCGCATCCCGGACCGACTCCGCCGGCGCCGTGTACGGCTCCCTCCTCGCCACCTCCGTGGTGGCCACCGCAAGTACCGTCGGCGACCGTCCGCGGCTTCACCTCGTACTCCTCCTGCTCGTCACGGGCCTGGTGTTCTGGGCCACCCACGTTTACGCCGAGCTCGCGGGGGAACGGCTGGTCGGGCAGCCGTGGAGCCGGCACGAGATCCGCCGGGTCGCCCTGCACGAGTGGCCCATCGTCGAGGCAGCCGCCCTGCCCGCGGCCGCTGTGGCCCTCAGCGGCGTCCTCGGACTGGACTACGTGGGGACGGCGTGGCTGGCCATGATCGTGGCGGTGGCGCAGCAGGTCATCTGGGCGTGCCTCGGCGCCGCCCGCGCCGGTGCCACCCGCGGCCAGCTGGCCGCCGAGGGGGTCGTCAACCTCTTCCTCGGCTTGATCCTCGTGGCCACCAAGGCCGCACTGAAGCACTGAGACAGCGATCAGATCTGCTGATGGAACATGCAGGAACAATCGTTGGCGCTGAACCGGGGCCGGGTCGCAGGATGACCGGCATGACCACTGCACGGACCACCCGGACCCCCCTGCCCGCACGGGTCGCCCTCGTCGGCGACCGCTCCCCGCACGTGAAGTCCCACACCCGCATCCCCGGGCTCCTCGACGCCCTCGCCTCCCGCGACGGGCTCGCCCTCGACGCCTACTGGATCCCCACCGGCGACGCCGGGGCCGAGGCCGCCTCCGGGGCCCTGGCCCGGTTCGACGCGGTCTGGGTCCTGCCCGGCAGCCCGTACGCCAGTGAGGCCGGGGCGCTCGCCGCGATCCGGGTCGCGCGGGAGCAGGGCATCCCCTTCCTCGGGACCTGCGGCGGCTTCCAGCACACGCTGCTGGAGTACGCCCGCTCGGTCTGCGGGCTGGCCGGCGTCGCGCACGCCGAGAACGATCCCGGGGCCGAGGACCTGCTGATCGCCCCGCTCGCCTGTTCGCTCGTCGGCCACGAGGGCCTCGTACGGGCCGAGCCCGGGTCGCTCGCCGAGTCCGTGCTCGGCGCGGAACGGTCCATGGAGCGCTACCACTGCAGCTACGGCCCGGAGCCTCGGTACCTGCCGGTGCTCACCGCCCACGGGCTGCGGCTGTCGGGGTACGACGAGGAAGGGCAGGCACGCATCGCGGAGCTGCCGGGACACCCCTTCTTCCTGGCCACGCTGTTCCAGCCCGAGCTGTCCGGTGACGGAAGGCGCCCGCACCCCGTCGTGAAGGCGCTCGCGGCGGCGGCCGTCGCGCACGCCGCGGCCGGATGACGCGTGGCGGGACCACCCTCCTGATCAGCTATGCTGTGCATGCACATCGAACGGGTGGTCCGCCGCCCTTCGTGGTGGGTGTAGCTCAGTTGGTAGAGCACCTGGTTGTGGTCCAGGTGGCCGCGGGTTCAAGTCCCGTCACTCACCCTGATCCCCAGGGGTACGAGGTCTCCTCGCACCCCTGGGGCTTTTTTGCGTCCTCCTCCTATCCGCGCAGGAACGCCTCCACCGCGGCGGCGAAAGCGACCGGGGTCTCGTGCGGCGGGTAGTGCCCGGCGCCGGGGACGGGGTGGACCCGGCAGTTGGGATACGCGACCTGCCAGGTGGCCCGCATCACCTCGGGGGTGAGGGCGAGGTCGTACTCCCCGACGAGGACCAGCACCGGGACGGTGCTGCCCTTCACGGCGGCGGACAGGTCCAGCGGCTGCCAGCTCGCGAGGTACGCGCCGAAGGCCTCCGGGCGGGAGACGTCGAGGGAGTGCGCGATCATCCGGTCCAGCCAGTGGCGGCTCGCCCGGTGGCCGGTGACGAGGTCGAGGATGGTCCGCCGGTTCCCGGCGCTGTGGGCGGCGCCGTGGAAGAGAGCGTGGGTCGCGTCGTCCATCTCGTACGGGCCGGCGGGGACCGGGTTGATCCCGATCAGCTTCTCGATCCGCTCGGGGGCGCGGACCAGCACCTGCTGCATCGCCTTGCCGCCCATGGAGTGGCCCATGAGGGAGAAGGTGTCCCAGCCGATCTCGTCGGCGAGCGCGAGCACGTCGTCGGCGATCTCGGGGAGGCTGTAGCGGCCGGCGACGTCGCGGCGGTCGCCGTACCCGCGGTAGTCGAGGAAGGCGTACGAGAACCCCTCGGGGTCCAAGTAATCCAGTACGGACCCCCAGTTGGCAGAGGTGCCGAACCAGTCGTGCAGCACGATGACGCGGACGGGGCCGGTGCCGATCCTGCGGTGGGCGATGGCCATGCGTTCTCCCTCGGTGGCGGGGGTGGCGGAGCGGACCCGTACCTCCTGCCCACCCCGCCGACCACCACACCGGCCGGTGACGGGCGCGCGCCCGCGAAGTCAACGCGAGCGTTGACCGCGCGGGCGCGGAACCAGGGGCGTTCACCCGCGGGGTGGGGTCAGACGGTCTTGATCGCCGGGTCGGAGAGGCCCGGGGCGCCCGTTTCCACGTGGCCTGCGAAGCGGCGGAGGAAGGTGCTGTCCGCGTCGGAGACGACCTTGACGTCGTACCAGCGGCCCGTGGCGGCCAGGTCCGCCGTGTACGCGGCCGTGCCGCCGGCCGCGACGCGGAGGGTCTGGGGCGTGCCGCCGTAGGCGTTGGTCACCGTCAGGTTGACCGCCGCCGAGCCGGAGTTGGTCAGGGTCAGCTTCAGATTGCCGGTGGCCGCGTCGTGGCGGGCCGTGACCTCCGGGCCCGCCTTCTTCGCCGGTCCCTTCCAGGTGCGCAGGAAGCCGTTCGGGCCCCAGACCGTGAGGTTGATCTGGTTGCCGGTGGAGCTGCCGGTGCTCCAGGTGTCGGAAAGGGTCTTGCCCGCCTCGACGGTGTACGGCCAGGGGCCGTCCGTCCGGTTCCCCGAGGTGATGTGGAAGTGCGCGCCGAGGCTCGGGCCGGAGGAGAAGGTCAGGGTGAACTGGCCCGTGGACACCGTGGCCTTGCCGTCGACGTACGGGGCGTAGCCGAGTGCGCGCGTGGGCTTGCGGCCCGCCTCCTGCTTGGGCAGGGCGCCCGTCGCCGGCGGGACCGGGTGGTAGGAGGGGTGGGCGTTGTGGTCCGGCGGGACGTAGCCCGCCGTCGAGGGCAGGGCCGCGGGCGAGGCGTCCGCCCTCGAGAAGTCGAACGCCGAGGTCAGGTCCCCGCAGACGGCACGGCGCCACGGCGAGATGTTGGGCTCTTGCACGCCGAAGCGCTTCTCCATGAAGCGGATCACCGAGGTGTGGTCGAAGGTCTCGGAGCAGACGTAGCCGCCCTTGCTCCACGGGGAGACCACGATCATCGGGACGCGCGGGCCGAGGCCGTACGGGCCGGCCGCGTAGCCGCCGCCCCCGGCGTACAGGTCCTTCGAGACGTCGGCCGTGGACAGGCCCCATGCCGCGGACGCCGGCGGGTACGGCGGGACGACGTGGTCGAAGAAGCCGTCGTTCTCGTCGTAGGTGATGAAGAACGCCGTCTTCGCCCACACCGCCGGGTTGGCGGTCAGCGCGTCCAGGACCTGCGAGATGTACCAGGCACCGAAGTTGACCGGCCAGTTCGGGTGCTCGCTGAAGGCCTCGGGCGCGGCGATCCAGGAGACCTGGGGCAGCGTGCCGTTCACCACGTCCGCGCGCAGCTTGTCGAAGTAGCCCTCGCCCGCCTTGGCGTTGGTGCCCGTGCGGGCCTTCTCGTACAGGGGGCTGCCGGGCGCGGCGTTGCGGTAGTTGTTGAAGTACAGCAGCGAGTTGTCGCCGTAGTTGCCGCGGAACGCGTCGCTGATCCAGCCCCACGAGCCGGCCGCGTTCAGGCCGTCGCCGATGTCCTGGTAGACCTTCCAGGAGACCCCGGCGGCCTCCAGGCGCTCCGGGTACGTCTTCCAGCCGTAACCGGCTTCCTGGTTGCCGAGGACCGGGCCGCCGCCGGTGCCGTCGTTGCCCGTGTGGCCCGTCCACATGTAGTAGCGGTTCGGGTCGGTGGCGCCGATGAAGGAGCAGTGGTAGGCGTCGCAGACCGTGAAGGCGTCGGCGAGCGCGTAGTGGAACGGGATGTCGTTCCGCGTCATGTAGGCCATGGTCGTGGCCGTCTTGGCCGGGACCCACTTGTCGTACTTGCCGTTGTTGTACGCGGCGTGGCCGCCGGCCCAGTCGTGGTTCAGACCCTCGACGAACTTCATGCCCAGGTCGCTGACCTGCGGGTTGAACGGGAGGATGTCCTTCGTCCCGTTGGACTGGTAGAAGACGGACTTCCCGTTGTCCTGGAGGACGGGCCGCGGGTCGCCGAAGCCCCGGACGCCCTTCATCGAGCCGAAGTACTGGTCGAAGGACCGGTTCTCCTGCACGAGGACCACGATGTGCTCGATGTCCTGGATGGTGCCGGTACTGCCCTGCGCCGGGATGGCGGCCGCGCGCGCGATGCTCTCGTTCAGCATCGCGACTGCGGCGGTTCCGCCCGCGATCTGCAGGAACCTGCGGCGATTGAGCTCAGCCATGGGGGACGACCTCTGCAAGTGAGGGGGGGTGTCGAGGGGCGACCCAAGGACAGCGGTCCCGGGGTACCGGACGGGGATCAGTTCGTGACACCGCGCGGTACAGCTGGAGAACGGAAAGACCTCCCGGACGGTCCGCGCATCTGCTGGAATGACCTCCGAAACACACTGCACGGGGGGTGCGGAGCAGATGGCAGGGACCGAGTTCGGGCATGCCCTGGGGCGGTCCCGCGCGCTTTCCGGCCTGCCGGCTGCTCCGCTGGTGGCACGGTACGGGGAACTCGTGGCGGCGCAACAGGCCTTGGGTTTACGCCACTTGGGTGAGTTACTGGTCCCTGCCGGCGGGCGGTTCCGGGTGCTCGACGGGATCTTCGCCGTCGAAGGGCCGGGGCGCAGACGCCATGTGGGGGCCCAGGCCCTGCGGGGGCTGCGGGCTGCCCGGGGGGCCGCCGCCGGGGCCGCGGCCGGGGCGGATCCCGGTGCCGGTGCGCTGCTGGAGCAGCTGGCCGCGATCCAGGAGCGGGATCCGGCTGCGCTGCGGCGGATCCTGCTGTACCAGCTGGTGCAGCTGCTGCACGACCACCCCGGGGGGGACCTGCCGGACACGGCCGCCGGTTTCGGGGTCGACCCCGACGAGGCTGCGGCCCTGGTGCACGCGGCCGCGGGGAGCCCCCGGCTGGACCCGGCGCAGCGGGCCGCCGCCGAGGGGCTGGAGGACGCGTGGCTGGCCGGGCGGGTGCGCGCCGCCGCCCGGAGCGCCGCCGTACTGCCGCCGTCGGTGGCTGCCGGGGACCCGCTGCTGGCGCGCCGGCTGGCCGAACTGGCCGGGCGGGTACGGGCCGCCGACGCCCTGCTGGACGAGGCCCGGGAGTACGAGGACCGCGAGGATCCGGAGCAGGCCGCTGCGGCGTACGGGGAGGCGGCCCGGCTGGCCTGGGACTGCCCGCGCGCGGTGCGGGGGCTGGTGCGCACCCACCGCCCGGCCGACGGGGAGCCCGGGCCGCTGGAGGCGTGGCCCCTGCCCGGCGGGGTGGCCCTGCGCAGACCGCCCGGCGCCGAGCCGGACGGGAGCTGGCGGGTGGTCCGGCTGACCCGGCGCGAGCCGCTCACCACACCGCTGCCGGAGGTGCCCGGCCCGCTCGGCACGGGGCCGCTGACGGACCGCCGGGCCCCGCTCGGGCGCGAGGCCCGGTACGTGGCCCTTCCCGCCGCGGGCGGCACACCCCTGATCAGCGCCCCGCTGCTCGTCGCCCCCGAGGTGACGGAACTCCGCGTCACCGACGGCCGGGCCCGCGTCGAAGCCTCCTGGCTCCGCCCGCCCGGCTCGACGGGCGTACGGGCGACCCTGACCGGCCCCGAGGGCGGCGCCGTGGAACTCGGGCCCCCGGTCGCCCCCGGCGCGGCGGACGGGCGGGAAGCCGTACGGGCCGAGGGGCTGGAGCCCGGGGCGTACGTGCTGCGGGTGCGGTGCCGGTACGCGGGCGTGGGCGGCGAGGTGTGGTCCGGCGGGGTCGAGGCGCCCGCCGCCGTGCATCCCTGGCCGGAGCCGGTGGTCGGGCTCGGCGCCGTTGCCCGGGACGCCGGCGGGCTGGAGTTCCGGTGGACGCGGGGCGGCGGCGGGAGCGGCGGCGTACGGTTCGTGCAGTGGCCGGGGACGGCTCCCGCCGAGGGGGCCGAGCTGGCGGCCTCCGTGCTGCCTGCGGCGCTGCCCTGGGTGGACTCCGACGGGATCGCGCAGCCGCCGCCCGGCACGCTGGCCACCGTCAGCGCCGTGGCCGTCCTGGGCGAACGGGCGCTGGCCGGGCCGGGCGTGGTGGTCGAGGTTCCGGAGCCGGTCACGGGGCTCACGGTCCGGAGGACCACCGCCGGGCGGGCCCGGATCAGCTTCGACTGGCCCGACGGCGCCGGCCGGGTCACGGTCGCGGTGACCCCCGAGTCCGGCGGCGAGCGCGCCGAACACCGCGTCGTGCGGTCCGTGTTCCTGCGCGAGGGGCTGGAGCTGCCGGTCGGCCCCGGCGCCGTCCGCGTCACGGCGTACGCCGCCCCGCGCAGCGCGCTCGCGACCGCGGCCGCCCCGCGCGACGCCGAGCAGGCCGTCCTCCCGGCCGACGTGGCCATCGCGTACCGGCTCCTGCCCGGGCCGCGGCGGATGCTGCGCCGCGGTCCCGCCGTGCTCCGGGTGACACTCCACGCGCCCGGTGGGCATCCCGGCTCCGGGCTGCCCGACTTCGTCCTCGTCGCCGGAGCGGGCGGCGGTGCGGCCCGGCCCCACCGGCCCGCCGACGGAGCCGAGTTGTGCCGGGTGACCGGCGCCGAGCTCGCGGCCTCGGGGACCGTCGAGCGCGAGATCGACCCCCGCGCGCCCGGCGGCCCGTACGCCGTGCGCGGTTTCCTCCTCGGCGGCCGTGCCGCCTCCGTCCGGCTCGACGAGCCCTCCCTCACCTCCCTGGTGGTCCGCTGACATGACCTCCGTCGTCTGCCCCTACTGCTTCGACCGCTCGGCCGCCGCCCGGCTGCCGTTCCGCTGCCAGATGTCCGCCACCGGGGTGCGCGGCGGCAAGCCGTGCACTGCCGAACTCGACGGCATATGGGCGGAGTTCATGGGGCCGAGCGTGCCGCCCGCGCTGAAGATGCGCGGCCCGGTGTTCACCGCTCCGCGCGGACTCGCAGGCCGTCTCGGGAGCGGGGGCGCCGCGCGGGCGGACTGCCCGCACTGCGGGGTCTCCACCCCGGTCCGGGTCTGTCTGCGCTGCCACAGCGACTTCCCGAGCGACTACACCGACCAGGACACCCGGATCATCGCACTGCTGGGCCCCAAGGCCTCGGGCAAGAGCACCTACGTCTCCGTCCTGATCAACGAGCTGCGCAACCGGGTGGGCCGGGCGTACGGCGCCTCCATCACGGCGATGGGCGGCGAGACCCAGCGCCGGGACCGGGAGATGGCCGAGGACCTGTACGACCGGCTGCGGCTGCCGGAGGCGACGAGACCGGCGGCGCTCGGCTTCAACGACCCGCTGCTGTACCGGCTGAGCCTGCCGCTGCGCCGCCGGCTGCGCGGGGACGGCAGCCGGCACACCGCGCTGGTGTTCTTCGACGCGGCCGGCGAGGACCTCGGCAGCGCCGAGGCCATGGACCGGTACACGCACTACCTGGCCGCCGCCGACGGGATCATCCTGCTGGTGGACCCCCTCCAGATGCGGGCCGTACGGGACCAGCTGCCGGTGGACGCCGGGCTGCCGCTGCCCACCGTGGAGACCCCGCCGCAGCAGATCGCGGCCGACCTGGCGGCGCAGCTGCGGGCCCACGGGCGGGGCACCTCGCGCGGCCGGGTCACCACGCCGGTGGCGGTGGCGGTGACCAAGACGGACTCCCTGTTCTCGCTGGTGGGGCCGCACTCCCCGCTGCGGCGCAATGCCGAGCACGCGGGCGGCGCGGTGGACGACGAGGACCGGCTGGCGGTGCACGAGGAGATGCGGGGGCTCCTCGACGGCTGGGACTCGGGCGCGCTGTTCCGGCAGCTGGACCGGGATTTCGCCCAGCTGTCGCTGTTCGGCCTCTCGGCGCTGGGCTCCCCGCCGCCCGCGCACGCACCGGCGGACGCCCCCAAGTCGGGACCGCAGCCGCTGCGGGTCGAGGACCCGCTGCTGTGGCTGCTGGGGCTGGGCGGGCTGCTGCCGCGCACCGGGACCGGCGGAGCGGGCCGTCGTACGGCGGCGGCCGGTCCGGTACCGGCACCGGTCGCCGGCGCGACGGCGGACCGGTCGCACACGCCGGGAGGAGAGGCATGAACCTCGCGCAGATGCACTACACCTCGGCGCCGCCGGGTCCCGACGGATCGGGCTTCCGGTTCACCGCCGTCAGCCCCGGCGTGCCCTCCTCGCTGCTGCGCGAGGCCGAACAGCTGATCGGGTACGAGCCGCCCCGGGACGCGCCGCCGCGCCCGAGCGCCGACCAACTGGGCGCCTTCCCCCAGGCCCTGAGCCTGAACGTGCTCGCCGACGGCAGCCGGCTGCTGGCCCGCTCCGTGTACACCGGCGCCGACTACAGCGGCCGCTGGGGCAACTTCCACGCCCACGCCGTCCATCTGCCGCAGCCCGCCGACCCGGACCGGCCCGCCGAATGGCCGCTGCCGATCACCTCCTGGGGCTCCCGGCAGTGGGCGGCCGATTCCCCGCCGGCCGGGGCACCCGTACCGCCGCTCGCGTCGGTGCCGGCCCCGGGCCCGCTCGACGTCGGCGCGCTCGCGGCCTTCGTGGCCGCCCGGGGGCCCTGGCTCGCCGGGTTCTTCGCCGATGTGCGCCGGCTCGTCGAGGAGCCGGCCGCCCCTCAGCTCGTCCTGGTGGAGCAGGACAGCGAGGCCGTGGCCTGGTGGATCCTGCTCGCCTGCAGTGTGCTGCCGCACCGGCGCGGCCAGTGGCTCACCTTCACCACGTACACCCGGCGGCCGCAGCTCGCCCGGCAGCAGATCATCGGCGTGGTGCCGGAGGACGGCCCGAGCCTCGCCGGGCAGGAGCACCGCTACCGGGTGTACGACGCCGCTCGCGCGGCGGCTCCCGCGCCGGACCCCGACCCGTGGGCGCAGACGGCCGCGCTGATCTGGCAGGCGCAGCGGCAGGACCTCTTCGCGGACGTCCGGCGGCTGCCCGGCGGGCGGTGCGGCCCGTACGAGGCGGGCCCGCTGGCCGCGCTCGCCCTCGCCGCGGGCATCGGCCTGGACTCGGCGGGCCGGGCCGCGGCCGCCGACTGGGCCGCCGGACACCGGGAGGCGCTGGACGGCGTACGGCTGCACGCGCTGGCTCGGGCGCTGGGCGGCCCGGCCGGGGACCGGGGGCCCGAGGAGGCCGCCGCGAGCGGGCGGCTGCTGACGGCCCTGGCCGGCTGGGCACCCCCGGCGGTGAGCGAGCCGCTGGTGGAGCTGGCCCTGGCCGGTGCGGTCCGCTCGGGCGGGGCCGTCCCGCCCGCCGGGGTACTGGGCGAGGCCGCCCGGGCCCGGCTCGCGGCCGGACTGGGGCCGGAGCTGCGGGCGGCGCTCACCGACCCGGAGCGCGAACCGGACGACCGGGCCGGGCTGTTGCGGGCCGCCGCCGAGCTCGGGGTGGGCACCGCAGATCTCCTGCCCGATGTGGCACGGCAGTTGGCGCGCGCCCTGATCGCCGATCCGGAGCGGGCGTACGGGGAGGCGATGCGGGCCGCACTGGCGGAACCGGCTGGGCAGGCCGAGCTGCGGAGCCTCGTACTCGACCGGCTCGACGCGCTCGCGGCGGGCGATCCGGCCGCGGGGGCCCGGCTGTTCGCCCTGATCCCGCTGCGGCTGACCGGGGCCGAGCCGCTGCCGCACCTGCGGATGTGCGCACGAGCGGTGGGCGGGGCCGGCGGCGACCGGGTGAAGGCGCTGACCGGGCTCGTGGAGCACTCCGGCGCCTCCCTGGAGGAGGAGCCGCTGGTGCTCCGCTCGGCGATGCGGCTCGTGTGGGGTGCGCAGCCGCCGACCGCGGGCGAGGCCTGGCTGGTCCTGTCTGCGCTGGGCGACCGGGCCCACCGGGAGGCCGGCACCTGGGAGCTGCTCGCGCAGGCCGCGGTCTGCGCTCCGGCCGACGACCGGTACGCGGAGGAGCTGGCGGTGGAGCTGCTGCGGCGGTTCTCCGCGGAACTCCCCGCCCCGCTGCGGTCCTCGCTGCTGCTGCTGGAGCTGGCCCGCAACCTGCGGGCCGGGGAGACGGGGGCGGGCTGGGTCCGGCAGGCCCTGGACCTGCGGACGCTGGACCCCACGCCGACGGCGCGGGAGCACGCCTACGCGGCGGTGGCCGCCCGGCTGCTCGCCGAGGACCGGCCCGGGAGCGAGGTGCGGGCCCTGGTCGAGAGCAACGACGCCGAGCTGCTGGCCGCGTACCGGCGGGCCGCCCGGCAGCCGCAGGTCTCGGACCGGCTGGGGCGCGACCCGCGGTACGCGGCGGAGTGCTTCGCCACCTGGTCCTCCCAGCCGCAGGCGGGCCCGGTGTGGCAGGAGGCCCGCACCGACCTGCTCGACGGCGTGCTGCGCCCGGTCGTCCGGGGCCTGGCACCGGCGGAGCTCAAGGCGCTCGAGGAGGCCCTGGCCCGGCTCGGCGGCCGCTGGGCGGAGGACTTCCGCGGCTGGCAGCGGCCCGGCGCCTTCGGCCGGCTCCGCGACCGCTTCGGCGGCTCCGGGCGCCGCGGGGCGAAGCCCCCGCCCGGCGGCCCGCCGCTGCGGGGCGGCTCCGGCGGGCCCATCGCCCCCGGCGACTCCGCCGGGGAGGGGCGGTGGAGGTGAACGCGGGGCTCGTCCTGCAGGTCCTCGGGGCGGCCACCGGCGCGATCGGGGCGGCCGTGTGCCTCGGGTACGGGCTGTGGCGGTTCCTGGCGCTGGCGCTGGGTGCCGCCTGGGCCGCCCTCGGGCCGCGCACGCCCGGGACCCCCGACCCGCGCGTCAGCCCGTACGGCGGCGCGGAGCCGGGGCAACCCGCTTACTGGGCGCGGCAGATGTGGCTCGACGCCGTGGCCGCGGCGCAGGCTGCCGCGCACACCGTCCGGTACCTGCTGGTCCACCACTGGCTCGACGAGATCGTCCGCCGCCGACTGCTGAGCGGCCGCAACGGTTCGACCGGGGACCGCGCCGAGCACGCCCTCGGACGGCTCCTGCTGCGGCTGCTCGCACCGGCGACGGCGCTGGCCGCGCTGCTGTCCGCCCTGCTGTCCTGCGCCCTGCTCGTCGGCGTCGCGCTGGCGTTCGCCGCCCAGCTGCTGCTGGTCTCGGCGGTGGCGCTGGCCGGGGTGCTGGCGGGGCGGAGCGTGGAGCGGCTGTGGAAGCTGGCCCGCGGCATCCGCATGAAGTGCCCGTACCCCGGCTGCTACCGGCCGTTCCCGCTGGCCGTGCACGTCTGCCCGGGCTGCGGCGCCGCGCACCGCGAGCTGCGGCCGGGCCGGTACGGGGCGCTGCGGCACGTCTGCCGCTGCGGGCGGGCGCTGCCCACCACCGCGCTCGCCGGGAGGCGCAGGCTCACCGCCCGCTGCCCGCACTGCGACCAGGGGCTGCCGCCGGCCGTGGGCACCACGCGGGTGGTGCACGTACCGCTGATCGGGGGCACCTCGGCAGGGAAGACGATGCTGATGGCAGCGCTTCTCGACGGGTTGCGGGCCTGGTCGCACGAGTCGGCGCTGACGGTCGAGTTCGCGTCCCCCGCCGACCGGCGGGAGGCCAACACGCTGGGCCGGCAGGTGGAGACGACGGGATGGGCGCTGAAGACGCAGGGCGGGCAGCCCCGGGCGCTGATGCTGCTCGTCGGGCGCGGGAGCGGCCGGCTGCGACTGCTGCGGCGGCAGCGGCTGCTGTACCTGTACGACCCGATGGGCGAGTCGCTGCGCGATGCGGACACCACCCGGCGCCAGGAGTACCTCGCGCACGCGGACGGGGTCCTGCTGGTCGCGGACGTGCTGGCCTCGCCCGCCGTACGGCGCAGCCTGCGCGGGGGCGACGGGCAGCTGGCGGTGGCCGCCCGGCCCGCCGACCTCGGCCCGGTGGAGACGTACGCGGGGTTCACCGGGGAGCTCCAGGGCCTCGGCGGCCGGCGGCGGCGCCTCGGCGTGGCGACGGTGGTGACGAAGCGGGACGTGCTGGACCGGCTGGACTCGCTGCCGCGGCCGGACGGCGCGGTCGACGCCTGGCTGGCCGAGATCGGACTGGGCGAGCTGGTCCGCGCCCTGGGCCACGACTTCGCGGCGGCCCGCTACTGGGCGGTCAGCGCCCATGCCGCCACCGGGGCGGGCGCCCTCGCGTCCGAGCAGCGGCGGGCGGCGGAACCGGTGCTGTGGCTGCTGTCCCGTACGGGACTGCGGATCGGCGGGCCGGCGGCCGAGGCCGAGGCCCCGCGCCTGCCGCGGCCGCGGGGGCGCAGCGGCCGGACGGCACCGGATCGATCAAGCCTGTGACGCGGGCCGGACCGAAGGCTAGGGTCCAGGAGTCATTCAGAAAAGGAGCAACACCCCATGGTGACACCGCAGATCGCGCGGGGGCGGCTGCTGATGCTGGTCCTGTTCGTGGTGGCGGTCGTGATGACGGCGGCCGCCGGGCTGGCGGCGCTCGTGCGGTACGTGCCGCAATGGCTCGGGAGTTGAAGGAGATTAGCGGTGAGTGACATCCCCGGCGGGCCGATGGCGAACCGGCCCGTCCACTTCATCTGGCTGCTCGACTGCTCGTACTCGATGCAGGGCGAGAAGATCGGCCAGCTCAACTACGCGATCAGAGAAGCCGTTCCGGAGATGCGCTCGGTGGCGCAGGACAATCCGGCGGCCCAGCTGCTGCTGCGCACGATGACGTTCTCCACCACGGCCCGCTGGCACCACCAGGACCCGGTTCCGGTGGAGAACTTCACCTGGCAGGACGTCCAGGTGGACGGCATGACCAACCTGGGCGAGGCCCTCCAGCTGGCGGCCCGGGAGCTCGACACCCCGCCGATGCCGCAGCGGGCGCTGAAGCCGGTGCTGGCGCTGGTCTCGGACGGGGTGCCGACGGACGACTGGAAGGCGGGGCTGCGGGCCGTCGACGCGACCCCGTGGGGGCGCAAGGCCGTACGGGTGGCCATCGCGATCGGTGCGGACGCCGACCGCACCGTGCTGCAGGAGTTCCTGGGCAATCCGGAGCTCCAGCCGCTGGACGCGAACAGCCCCAAGCAGCTGGCGGCGGCGATCCGCTGGGCCTCGACGGCCGCCGTCAAGGCTGCCTCGCAGCCGGTGGCGGGTTCCGCGGACGCGATGGCGAAGCAGCCGCCGTACGCCCCGCCGGTGCTCGACGACGACGATGACGACGTGTGGTGAGCGGGCCCGTGTCACCGGAACCACCGCCGGTACCGCCGCACGCGCCGGGGCCGGTACCGCTCTGGGCCACGTTCCGGGAGAGCGTGCAGGGGGTGAACAAGACCCGCAACCAGGACTACTGCGAGGCCGGGGGGCGCGGTACGGCCGAGGAACCGCTGATCATGGCGGTGGCCGACGGCCACGGCTCCGCGGTGCACGCCCGCAGCCATCTGGGCTCCCGCTTCGCCGTGGACCTCTTCGTCGAGGAGGCCCGGCGGTTCGCGGCGCTCGCCCAGCCCCGCGGCGAGGAGCGGCCGCCGAGCCTGGCCTGGCTGATGCACTACGCCGAGCACGCGTTGCCCCGCCAGCTGGTCAGCGCATGGCGGGAGAAGGTCCTCGGCAACTGGGAGCGGACCAGCTCCCACGAGGAGCCCGGCCTGCCCGAGGAGCACAAGCTGCTGCTGTACGGGAGCACGCTGGTCGGTGCGGTGCTCACGCCCCGGGTGTTCGCGGCCTGGCAGCTCGGCGACGGCGAGCTGACGGTGGTGGACGACGACGGGCGGGTGACCGTACCGCTCGCGCCCGCCGAGGCGGACCTGGGGGACGAGACGGAGTCGCTGTGCAGCCCGGCGGCGTGGCTGCGCGTACGGACGCACTGGGCGCCGGTGACGGCCCCCTGGCGGGCGCCCCGGCTGGTCGCGCTCTCCACCGACGGGCTGTCCAAGAGCTTCGCCTCGGACCGGGGCTTCCTGCAGTTCATGGCCGGGCTGGACGACCGGCTGTCGGCGGAGGGCGCGGACACCGTCCGGGCCGTCCTGCCGGAATGGCTGGCCAAGGCCTCGCAGCACTCCGGGGACGACACGACCCTGGTGGCGGCCTGGCATCCGGCACCGGCCACAGCCACCGGGGCGACGACCACAGACGCGGCACCACCGACCGACCCGCACGGGAGAGACGAATGAGCGGCATGCTCGACAGCGGAAGCCTGCTGACGACCGACAGCGGCATGGGCGTGGAGGTCTTCGACCTGCTCGGCGCCGGCGGTCAGGGGGAGGTCTACCGGGTGCGGACCCCCGCCGGGGACCAGGCGCTCAAGTGGTACTACCCGGCCTGCGCGACCCCCGCGCAGGAGGACATCGTCCGCCAGCTGGTGGGCCGCGGCTTCGACGACGACCGCTTCCTGTGGCCCCTGGACTTCGTGGCCGACGGGCGCGGCGGGTTCGGGTACCTGATGGACATCCGCCCGGACCGGTTCAAGGGCCTTCCCCTGCTGTTCCGGCGGCAGCTGCGCACGACGCCGCGGGCCCTGCTGACGGCCTGCCTGTACACCGTCGAGGCGTACCAGGCCCTGCATTCGCGCGGGATCGCGTACCGGGACATCTCCTGGGGCAACATCTTCTTCGACCCGGCCACCGGCGACGTGCTGGTCTGCGACAACGACAACGCGGTGGTGGAGGGCGACAGCACCGGCATCTCGGGGACCATGGAGTTCATGGCGCCCGAGCTGGTGCGGGGTGATCCGGGGGTCTCCCCCGGCACCCAGAGCGATCTGCACTCGCTGTCGGTGCTGCTGTTCATGCTGCTGATGAACCATCACCCGCTCAAGGGCCGGCGCGAGCTGGCGATCCACTGCCTCGACGAGGCGGCGGAGCGCAAGCTGTACGGGAAGCAGCCGCTGTTCGTCTTCGACCCACAGGACCGGTCCAACGCGCCCGACCCCACCGAGCAGGCGACGGTACTGGCCACCTGGGCGACGGCCCCGGACTCCCTGCGGGACCTGTTCACCAAGAACTTCACGACGGGCCTGCACGATCCCACGACCCGGGTCCGGGAGTCGCAGTGGCGGGACACCCTGCGGGCCGTGCTCGACGCGGTGGTGGAGTGCGCGCAGTGCGGGAAGCAGAACATGACCGAGCCGCGGGCCGCCGGTCCGGGGACGTGCTGGAGCTGCGGGAGCACGCTGGTGCTGCCGCCGCGGCTGGTGCTGACCACTCCGCCGCCGCGCACCGAGCACCACATCCTGCTGCACCGGTCCTCGCGGGTCCAGGCGCACCATCTGGCCCCGGAGCCGGCCCGGCACGACTACGGCGATGCGACGCTGGTGGCGCAGCTGACCGAACACCCTCAGAAGCCGGGCCGGTTCGGTCTGGCGAACCGGTCCGACTCGACGTGGACGGGGACCCGCGCGGACGGCTCCACCCAGCGCATCGACCCGGGGCAGACGGTTCCGCTGCGCTCGGGCCTGGAGCTGGACTTCGGCGGCGCGCGGGCCGTCGTGCGAGCGAAGTAGGCGGCGGGGCCACCGGGGCTCCGGGCCTGCAGGGACCGGCTTCAGTTCGCCAGGAGGCGGCCGATCTCCTGGGCGAGGGCGAGTCCGCCGCTGCCGGCGCCGAGACCGAGGGTGATCGTCTCCAGGGAGCGGCGGATCACCCCCGGCTCGGCGGCGCGCCGCTCCTGCGCGGCCCGGTCCAGTTCACCGCGCAGGGTCTCGGCCGCGGCGATGCGCTCCTGGGCCGCGCCCTGGTCGCGGAGCCACTGCGCGAGTTCGGCGGCCAGCCGCAGGGTCTCGGCGGCGGTGTCCTGCCGTCCGATGTTGATGGTGCCGTTGTCGCCGATGATGCCGGCGGTGACGTTCTCGTTGAAGTTGAAGGTACCCATCTGTCTCTCCCGATGGTGATGGCGGTCAGGGCGTCCCTCGGCCCTGTCCGGAGTGCCCGGCCTGCGCACCGGGTCCGTTGTGGTGGTTGACGGTGCCGTTGTCGCCGATGACGCCCGCCTGCACGCTGCCCTGGAAGGTGTAGGTGTGCGTGTTGATGACCTGCTGCGCCTGGTCGTAGGAGCTGGTGTCGATGTTGTGGTCCTTCAGGAACCGCTCCGTCGCTATCAGCACACCCTGCTGTAGGCGCTGCAGGAAGTCCTGGGAGTCGGTGCGTTCGCTGAACCCCAGCTGCTCCCAGTCCGCGACGCGTTCGCGGATGCTGTCCACCGCGCCGTAGTCGTAGAGCGCGTGCCGTTTGTCGATCTCCCGCCGTACCTTCTCCAGGGCGCGGGCGCGCCTGCGCTGCTCGGAGGCCCGCTGCATGAGCCGGGAGGAGGCCTTGAGCAGGGCGGTCCCGGTCCGGGACGTGGCGAAGCAGACCAGGCTCCACCAGCGCTCGAACCCGTCCAGCGGCAGCCGGTTCACCCGGTCGAAGCGCGCCTGCAGCGGCGGGATGCCGTACGCCGACACCTCCCAGGTGAGGCTGGGGTGGTGGAGGCGGGCCCGCAGGTGCATGGAGACGATGGCCCGGCCGCCCTCGCCGGCCCGGACCAGGCTGAGGTAGGTGCGCATGCCGGCGCCGGACTGCATCAGGCCCGCCTGGACCAGCTGCTTGGGGATCTGGGCGCGCGGCCGGCGCAGCCGGTCCGGCAGCAGCTCCGGCCCCACGTACGGGACGTTGGTCCCCATGACGTAGAGCCGGTTGCGGACCTGGAGGCCCTTGAGGCCGGCGATGTGCTCCATCTCGCGGGCCACGTAGGTGTGCAGGTCGACCGCATCGAACGGCTTGACGGGCAGCTTGGCGCCGTTGCCCGCCGGGTCCTCGGCGGGGCGGCTGACGTCGATGGGCTGCCAGACCATCTCCTTGAGCTTGGAGCCGCTCCCGACGAAGGGGTTGGTGCGCTCGGCGCTCGCCGTGTACGGGACCACGTTGGCCCGTTTCGTCTCCAGCAGCCGCTGCTCCGCCTCCGGTTCGACGGCCGGGGCCAGGTCCGCCGGGCGGTCCGCGCCGTGCTCCACGGCGAGCGCCGCCGTACGGGAGCGGCTCTCGGCCTGGTGGACGAGCCACCAGGCGCTCCCGTACGCGAGGAGTACCAGTGCGGCGGCCGCGTACGCGAGCCCCCACCGGGCGGTGACCACCGCGTACAGCAGCAGCGGCACCGCCGCCCACACGCCGACGGCACAGATCCAGGCCAGGCGCCGGTCCCGTACGTCGGTCCGCCGGACCGCGGCGCGCGCGTGGCGGGCCAGCGCCACCAGGTCGATGCCGAGCGAGAGACCGGTGGCGCGCAGCCCGTCCGCGGTGAGCTCCACGTCCACGTCGCGGGCGAAGTCCTCGTCCAGGTGCGCTCCTGCGCACAGTCGGCGGGTCACCGCATCGGTGCGGTACTGCGCCAGCGCCGGTAACCGGCGTGCTGCCATGTGCCTCTCCCCCGTGTCCCCCGTGTGTCCTTCGGCCTTCGGGACACCCTACGGAAACGGGCCCCGGCTGTCCGGCCGTTGGGCGTGACCGCTCCCGGCCCGGGGGACGCGTACGTACTCATGGCGGATGTGCAGCGCGCGGGGCCGATCTGAGCATCCGTACTCAGGTCCCGCCGCTCGCGGGGCCGCATGGTGGGGGCATGCTCATTCAGTCGTCTGATCCGTCGCCGCGCGCCGGGATAACCGCCGTCGGCAGCCTGTTGCCCGGGGAGGTCCGCTCCTCGGAGGACCTCCAGCAGGAGGTGGCCCGCCGCAGCGGCCTCGTCCTGCCGCCGAGGCTGCTGACGCAGGCCACCGGGATCGTCGCGCGCCGGGTCGCCGGCGAGGGCGTGTACGCCTCGACGCTCGCCGTGGGCGCCGCGCGCCGGGCGCTGGCCGCCGGCGGGCTCACCCCGATGGACATCGACCTGCTGGTGTTCGCCTCGGCGTCGCGCGACATGGTCGAGCCCGCGACCGCCCACATCGTGCAGGCGGAACTCGGCTCCCGGGCGCACGCCTTGGACGTCACCAACGCCTGCAACAGCTTCGTGAACGGCATCGACCTGGCCCGGGCGATGATCCTGGCCGGGCGGGCCCGGCGGGCGCTGGTGGTGACCGGGGAGACGCCGAGCCGGGCGGTGCAGTACGCGCCGGCCGGGCTCGCGGAGCTTCGCGAGGGCTTCGCCGGGTACACGTTCGGCGACGCGGGGGCGGCCGTCGTCGTGGAGGCGGTGGAGCGCGGGGGGATCCTCGACGTGGACACAGAGACGCATTCCGAGCACTGGGAGGTCGGCGGCATCCCGGGCGGCGGTTCGCGGCACCCGCGCGGGGATGCGTACACGTACTTCCGCGGGGACGGGCACGAACTGCGGGGCGTCTTCGAGAAGGTGGGTACGGCGGTCATCGACCGGACGCTGCACCGTACGGGGATGGACTGGGACGACTTCGCCAAGGTGCTGGTGCACCAGGTGACGGTGCCGTACCTGGAACGGTTCGCGGAGCTCACCGGGGTGCCGGCCGGCAAGCTGGTGGTGACCGTGCCCGAGCTCGGGAACGTCGCGAGCGCGAGCATCGGCGTGCAGCTGGACCGGGTGTTCGGGGAACTGGAACCGGGAGAAAGGGCGTTGTGCGTGGGTCTGGGCGGCGGCATCAGCATCATGACGATGGTCTGGGAGAAGTCGTGACCGGGCGGCTGTGGGTGGTCGTGCCCGCCCATCAAGAGGAGGCCCGGCTGGGCGAGACCCTGCGGGCGCTCGCGGCCCAGCGCGACCGGGACTTCACGCTGCTGGTCGTCGACAACGCCTCGGCGGACAACACGGCCGCGATCGCACGGGAGTTCGCCGCGAGCGCGCCGTTCGCGGTGGAGGTGATCGAGGAGCCGGAGAAGGGGGTCGGCTCCGCCGTGGACACCGGGTTCCGGTACGCCATCGGCCGGGGCGCGACCCTGCTCGCGCGGACGGACGCGGACTGCCTGCCGCGGCCCGGCTGGACGGGCGCGGCACGGGCCGCGCTCACGGCCCGCCCGGGCCTGGTGTGCGGGCGGATCACCGCCCGGCGCGACGAGCACGGGCCCCTCGGCCGGGCCGGTTTCGCGGGGCTGGTCCGGCTGGCCGCGCTGTTCGGGCGGCTGCGGCCGGAGCACGCCGCCCGGCGGGGCGGCTTCAAGGCCCCGTACCGGATGCACGCGGGGAACAACATGGCCATCACCGCCGAGCTGTACCTCGCCGTCGGCGGGATGCCGCGGCGTCCCTCGCCCACCGACCGGCTCTTCCTCAACGCCGTACGCCGGCACACCGACCGGATCACGCACTGCCGGCGGATGGTCGTGGAGAACTCCACGCGCCGGCTGAAGGCGTACGGGATCGCCGGCACGGCCCGCTGGTACCTCGACCAGGGCAGCGGCACCCACGGAACGGACCCCCGCTGATGCTCGACCGACTCGACCACGCGCTGCGCGCCCGCCCCGAGCGGGCTGCCGTACTCACCGCCGGCCGGACCGGGGCCACCCGGGTCCGGGCCACGCGCGGCGAACTCGCCGACCTGGCCGATGCGTTCGCCGCGGGCCTGCACGCGCGCGGGCTGCGCGCCGGGGACACCGTCGGGGTCGCCGTCCGGCCCGGGCCGCGGGCGCTGGCCGTGCTGCTCGCGCTGTGGCGGCTCGGGCTGCGCGGGGCCGTGCTCGACCCCGGCGCGGGGCCCGACGTACTGCGCGCCCGGCTCGCGCTGGCCGGACCCTCGCTCGTCCTCGCCGACGCGGCCGCGCAGGCCGTCGCGGGCTGGGCCCGCCCGCTTGCGAGCCGGGCCCGGCTCGCCCTGCCGGACCTGGCCTCGCTGGGCGCCCCCGTGGCCACCGTCGGGCGCCGGCTGCCCGGCTGCGCCCCCGCGCTGGACCTGGGCGCGGCGCGCTCCGGGGTGCCCGGACAGGGGCGCCGCCCGGCGTACGGGGACTCCGACGCCGATGCGGTGATCGTCTTCACTTCCGGGACCACCTCGCGGCCCCGGGCCGTGGTGCACACCCGGGCGAGCCTGGCCGCCGGCATGGCGTCCGTCTCCGCGCTGTTCGGCGCCGCGGATCCGGCCCGTGCGGGCGATCCGGTGCTCGGCGGCACGTTCTTCGTGCTCGTGCCCTCCCTCGTGCACGGCGCCCCGGTGGCGCTCCCGGCCCGGTCGCCGGCGGTCCTGGCCCGGCAGCTGCGCCGGCTGCGGCCGCGGGAGACCTATCTGACCCCGCCGCAGCTGCGGGACGCGCTGGGCGTGGGGGCGCGCTTCCGGGGGCGGGTGTGGACGGGCTCGGCGCCGGCGAGCGCCGAGCTGCTGTCCCGGGTGCGCGGTGCGGGTGCCGAGGAGGCGTGGGGCGTGTACGCCCTGACGGAACTGTTCCCGGCCGCCGCGGTCGAGGCGCGCGAGAAGGCGGCGTACGAGGGTCCCGGCGACCTGGTGGGGGCCCCGCTGCCCGGCGTCACGGCGAAGCCGGACGAGGACGGCCAGCTGCTGCTGGCGGGGGCCGCGGCCCGGGACCGCTATCTGGGCGAGGAGCCCGAGCCGTGGGTGCGTACGGGAGACCGGGCGCGGCTGGACGGGGCGGGGCGGATCGTCCTCGAGGGCAGGAGCAAGGACATGGTGCTGCGCAGGGCCGAGAACATCTACCCGGGGCTGTACGAGCCGGCGCTGCACGTACCGGGGGTGGAGCTGGCCGTGCTGGTCGGCATCCCGGCGGGCCGCGGGGCCGAGTCCGCGGGCGACGAGCGGCTCGTGGCCCTCGTACAGCCGCAGCCCGGGGCCGCCGGGCCGGGGCTGCGCGCCGCACTGGCGGGACCGCTGGGGCGGATGGGCTCCGCCCGGCCCGACGCCGTGCTGTTCGCGCGGATCCCGCTGGCGGGACGCTCCCGCAAACCCGACCGCGCGGCGGCCGCGGCGCTGGCGGCGGCCCGCCTGAGGGGGACCCGATGACCCCGTCCCGGGCCCGTCGGCGCGACCGCCGGGTGTACGTACGCAGCCACCCGCTGCTGTTCGCCCTGCTCGCCGCCGGCCGCGGCCGCCCCGTACGACGCCTCGGGCGCACGCTGCTGGTCCACGACGCCACGGCCTACCGCGAAGCCCTGACCCGCCTCCCCCTTAACCGCACGGCCCCCGGCACCACGGGCGCCGCAGCCCGCACGGCCCTGACCCCGCCGCCGGCCCGCCCGACGCCCGCCGGCTCGGCACTCCCGACGCCCGCAGGGTCGGCGAAGCCCGACCGCACGACGGCCGACACCACCACCACCGGCTCGGCACTCCCGACGCCCGCCGGTTCGGCGAAGCCCGACCGCACGACGGCCGACACCACCACCGGCTCGGCACGCGGGGCGCTCGCAGGGTCGGCGGAGCCCGACCGTACGGCGGCCGACGCCACCGGCAGTGCGGCGCGCGTCGGGTTCGTCGGCTCGGCAGAGTGCGACCACACGGCGGCCGGCACCACCGGCGGCGTGCTGTTCGATCAGGAGGGCAGCGGGCACCGGGCGGACCGGCGGGGGCTTGCGGAGGAGCTCGGTGCGGCCGGCGTGGAACGACTGCGCCCGGTGTGGCAGTCGTTGTTGGCCCGCCGGCTGGCACCGCTCGCGCAGGGCGGCGAGGTCGACATGGTCGCGCTCGCGCGGGAGCTGGCCGGGTCGGTGGTCTGCCGGCTGCTGGCCACGGACGCCGACCCGGTGGCGGTGGCCCAGGCCGCCGCGGACGCCGCGGCCGCGTCGGTGCGCACCCATCTGCCCGGCCCGCACCGCCCGGCCACGCACGCTGCTGCCGCCCGCACGGCCCGTACGCTCCAGTCCCTCCTGGCCCGCCCCCTCGCCACGCCGTCCCCCACACCCGTGCCCGGGTGCCCTCGCGCCCCGCACGGCTCCATGCCGCCACTGGGCGATGCCCCGGCGGTCTCCGCCCCTTCGGCCGGGAACCCCGGCGAGGCGGTCACCGAAAGGGCGTCCCGGTCCGGCCGGGCCGTCTCGGCCCTGACCTTGTCGTTGGCCGAGCGGGCGGGCGGGGGCGATGCGCTGGCCGCGATGGTGGCGGTGGCCGCCGTCAACACCACCGTGGCCGCGCTGCCGCGGGCGGTGGCGTGGTGTGCCGACGCCGGTCTGTGGGACCAGGCCGCGGACCCGGTGCTGCGGCTCCGGCTGGCCGACGAGCTGCTGCGGGTCACTGCGGCCTCGCCTCTGCTGCCCCGGGTGGCGGCGGCCGACGGGACGGTCGGCGGCTGCCCGGTCCGCAGCGGCGACCGGCTGCTGCTGGTCGCCCGGCATGCCGCGCAGGCGCACCGCCGCGACCCGGACGCCCTCGCCCCGGCCGACCCCGCCCTGGCCCACCTGGTGTTCGGCGCCGGCTCGCACGCCTGCCCCGGGGCCCGCCTGGCCCGCATCCAGCTCGCCGACACCCTGGCGGCCCTGGCCCCCCACCGCCCGGTGGTGAGCCGCGCCCGGGTCGACCGCCGGGCCGCCCTGCCGGGCTGGCGCGTACTGACCGTAAGGGCCACCTCATGAACGCCGATCCGACCGGCCGCACCGGAGCCGGAGCCGGAGCAACCGGCTCTGCGCGCACCGCCGATGCGTACCGCACGACTGGTTCCGCCGGAGCGGATGATGCGGCGCGGACGGCCAGTGCTCCCCGTACGGCCGGTGCGGCCCGCGCGGCTGGCGAGGCCGGGCCCGGGCGTGCGGCCCTGACCGCCGGCCCGAGCCGCACGGCCCGTCCGGCCGATACGGCGAGGACGTCCGGTGCGGCGCGCCCAGCGGGGGCAGCCGGGGCAGCCGGGGCAGCCGGGGCCAGGCGTACAGCCGTGGCGGCCGATGCGAACCGCAGCGCCGATGCCGCCGGTGCGACTGGCCCGTCCGGTACGACAGCAGCAGGTGCGAGCCGCACGGACCGGGCAGCCGGTGCAGCCGATTCCGTCGGGGCGGACCGCACAACCGGTGGCGGTCGCAGGACCGTGGACCGGGGGCTGCGGGTTGCCGTCACCGGGGCGAGCGGGTTCTGCGGGGGGCACGTGGCGCGGGCTGCCGCGGCGGGCGGGGCCGAGGTGGTGTGTCTGGGGCGGCGGCCCGGGCCCGTCGGCGAGCACCGGTTCTGGGATGCGGCCCGCGAACTGCCGGACCTGGCCGGGATCGACGTCGTCGTGCACTGCGCGGCGGCGGTCGGCGACCCGGCCCCCGGTTCCCCCGCGGAGGCGGAGATGTACGCGGTCAACGTCACCGGGACCGAACGGCTGCTGCGGGCGGCCGGAGACCGGCCCGTGGTGTGGGTCAGCAGTGCCAGCGTCTACGACCCCCGGCGCGACCGCACCCTGGTCCGCGAGGACCATCCGCGTACCGGGCAGTTGAACGCCTACGGCCGCACCAAGGCGGCGGGCGAGGCCCTCGCGCTGGCCGCGGGGGCGGTGGTGCTGCGGCCGCGGGCCGTCTACGGCCCCGGCGACGGCACCCTGCTGCCGAGGCTGCTCTCCCGGGTCCGGGCCGGGACCCTGCTGCTGCCGGGACCGGACGTACCGCTCAGCCTGACGGCGGTGGAGAACCTGGCCGATGCCGCCCTCGCGGCGGCCGCCGGGTGGGCCCCGGGCGCGTACAACGTGGCCGACGCGGCGCCCTACGCGCGCGATGCGGCCGTACGCAGGGTCCTGCACGCGCACGGCGTCGCCGCCCGGATCCGGCACCTCCCGCCGGCGGTGGCCCGTACGGCGGCCCGCACCGCGGAGCTGCTCGCCCGCGGCGGCGAACCGGCCCTCAGCCGCTACGCGGTGGACCAGCTGGCCCACCCGGTCGTCCTGGACCTGACCCGGGCCCGGTCCCAGGGCTGGACCCCGCACCGCACACTGGACGACTACCTGGCCACGCTCGGCCCGGCCCGCCGGGGGCTGCCCGCACACCCGCTGTCCTGAGCCGGCACCGGGGCCCACGTCACGCAGGCCGGCTTCGCGGCCGAACAGGGCGCACCACCCGAGGTGCTCGCGGCCCAACAAGACCTCCGGTGGAACCGGTCGGTGGGGCTCGGTTCCCCCGCGCCTCAGCCTCGCCGACCGGCGTTCAGGCCCCCGTTCAGATCCCCGTTGAGGCCGCCGTTCAGGCCGCCGTTCAGGCCGTCGCCATCCTGCGGCGCAGGCTCAGCGGGCGCATGTCCGTCCACACCGCGGCGATGTGGTCCAGGCATTCCTGCCGGGTGCCCTCCGTTCCCTCGGCGTGCCAGCCCGCCGGCAGTTCGCGGTCCGCCCGCCAGAGGGAGTACTGCTCCTCGTCGTTGTGCACGACCCGGTAGCCGCTCTCGTCGGTGTCACTCATGGCTTCGGTCCTCCCGGAGTTCTTCGGTCTCGATGGGTCACAGCGTGACGCCGGGATCCGGCCCGCCATAGGGACAAACGCGCAGAAGGACCGGCGGTCGGTGCTGCCGCTCCTTCCCTGGTGGCGCCGGCCGGCGCGGCGGCAGTGTTCGGGGCAGCCAGGGTGGCGTCCGAGAGGTACAGCGCCGCCGGCCACGCCACCCCATCAGGCTGGAAGGAGCTCCGCCATGTCGGACACCCCAGAGACCGTGCACCTGCCCACCGGCGGGTGGCGGTTGTGGGAGCACTTCGCACTCCGCGGTCCGGGTTTCCCGGCCGAGGGGGTCCTGCGCATGGCCCCGCCCGGACTCGCCCTCGCCGCCGACAAGTTCGGTCCGGGCGACGCCCTCGCCGGCCCGGACTGGGAAGCGTTCACCGGGGCCTTCGACACCGGCGCCGTCCGCACCGCCGAGCTGCTTCAGGACATCCGCCAGCGCGAGGAGCTGGTCGCCCACTACTGGCAGCGGTTCTGCGTCAAGAACGACACCATCGGGTTCTTCGGCCCCGTCGGCTGGGGCCGCTGGGATCTCGCCACGGACGGGGTGCAGGTCGACCCCGGCTCCGGCGGGTTCCTCGCCGGCTCGCGGGTCTACTTCGCCAGTTGGGCCATCGACGCCCTGGCCAAGTCGCTGAACGCGGACCCCGCGCTGCGGGCCTGGATACCCCCGCGCCGGGTGTCCTTCGTACGGGCCGAGGGCCTGTCCGTGCATCTGCCGGGCCGGCCTGCGCAGCCCATCGGCGCGACCGCCCGGGCCGTACTGGACCTGTGCGACGGGACCCGGCCGGTGGCCGCGATCGCCGGGGCGCTGGGGATCCCGGTGGCGGAGGCGACCGAGACCGTGCAGTGGCTGCTGGCCAAACGGTGGGTGCACTGGCGCCTCGACGTGCCGACCGGCACCTACCCGGAGCGGGAGCTGCGGGCCGTCCTGGAGCGGATCGCCGATCCGGCCCTGCGCGAGCCGGCCCTGGAGAAGCTGGCCGTCCTGGAGCGCGGGCGGGACGCCGTCCAGGCGGCCGGCCTGGACGCCGAGGCACTGACCTCGGCGATCGGCGCCCTGGAGGCCGACTTCGCGGCGCTGACCGCCACCGACGCCCAGCGCTCCAAGGGCGAGCGGACCGCCCCCTGCCGGGGGCTCGTGTACTCGGACGCCCGGCGCGCGGCGACGGCGACCCTCGGCACCGCCCTGCTGGGCGAGCTGACCCCCCTCGCGCAGTGCCTGACGGCGGCGCGCTGGCTGACCAACCGCTTCGCCGAGCGGGTCGGTGCACGGCTGCGCGAGGTGTACGAGCGGTTGCGGGCGGCCGGCCCGGTGGACCTGGGGTCGATGTGGCTGGGCTGCCTGCCCTCCCCGTACCCGGAGGCGGGCCGGGACCTGGACGCCGTCCAGGCGGAGCTGCGGGCGAAATGGGCGCGGATCCTGGCGGTGCCCGAGGGGGCGCGCCGGGTACGGGTGTCGTCGGCGGACATCGCCGAGCAGGTGCGGGCCGAGTTCGAGGAGCCCGGCGCGGGCTGGTCGCTGGCCCGCTACTTCAGCCCGGACGTGCTGCTCCTCGCCGAGAACCCGGACGCCGTGGCACGCGGCGACTTCGAGATGGTGCTGGGCGAGATGCACAGCGCGCTCAACACGATGGGCGCCTCCCTCTTCGTCCACCAGCATCCCGACCGCGACGAGTTGATCGCGGAGACCACCCGCGACTTCCCCGGGCCGCGGCTGCTGCCGATGCTGCCCAAGGAACTGCCACTGAAGTGGTCGGCGCGCAGCAGGCCTTCGCTGGACCGGCCGCAGGACTACTACGTCTCGCTGGTCGACGACACCGGCGATCCGCACCGCCCGCGCACGGTCCTGTGCGCCGACGTCGTGGTGGAGGACCGGGAGGGCCGGCTGATGGCGGTACTGCCCGACGGGGCCGCGTTCGATCTGCTCGACGTGTACGCGAACACCCTGACGCAGCGCGTCATGGACCGGTTCACGCTGCGCCCCGAGGGCGACCACACGCCGCGGATCAGCATCGACAAGATGGTGGTGGCGCGCGAGACCTGGGCCTTCCCGGCGTCCGAACTGGCCTTCGCCGAAGAGAAGTCCGAGGCCAGGCGGTACGTACGGGCCCGGCACTGGCGCGAGGAACACGACTTGCCGCGGTTCGTGTTCGTGGTCTCGCCGAGCGAACCCCGGCCCTTCTACGTGGACTTTGACAGCCCCGTGTACCTGACCATCCTCGCGAAGGCCGCGCGCAGGCTGGCCCGCAAGGACCCCGGGGCCAAGCTGAAGATCAGCGAGATGCTGCCGACCCCGGAGCAGGCCTGGCTGACCGACGACCAGGGCGACACGTTCACCTCGGAGCTGCGCTTCGTCGCCGTCGACCAGACGGTCACGGACGTCTCGCGGCCCGCGCGGGAGCGCGCCTCGGACAGGAGCGCGTGATGCGGACCTTCGTCGACGACATCGCCGCGCACGCCTCTCTCGACCCGGACCGGGTCGCGGTCACCACCCCCGCCGGCGAGGTGACGTACGCGGAGCTCACCGCCCGCATCGACGCCCTCGCGGCGGTGCTGCGGGCCCGCGGCGCCCGCCCGGAGACGGTGTGCGCGGTGGCCGTGGAGCGTGGCGTGGACGCCGTGGTGGCACCGGCCGCCGTGGTGCGCTGCGGCGCGGCCTTCCTCGGCCTGGACCCGGAGCAGCCGCCGGCCCGGCTGGCGGCGCTGGCCCGCAGCGGCGGCGCGGAGCTGCTGGTGACCACCTCGGCGTTGGCGGGCGGGCTCGACCTGCCGGTCCCGGGGCCGCCCGTCCTCCTGGACCGGCCCGGCAGCGCGGCCGGTGCGGACGGGCGGCCGGGCGGACCGCCCGGCGAGCGCTCGCTCGCGTACGTCAGCCACACCTCCGGGAGCACCGGGGAGCCCAGCGCCGTCCTGGTCGAGCACCTCGGGCTGGACTCGTACCTGCGTTTCATCGCCCGCGACTACGGGCTGGGGCCCGACACCGTGGCCCTCCAGCTCGCCCCGCTCGGCTACGACGCGTCGCTGCGGGACACCTTCGCCCCGCTGCTGGCGGGCGGACGGCTGGTGGTGGTGCCGCGCTCGGCGCTGCTGCGGCCCGAGGAGTTCGGCGCCGTGGTCCGGGAGCACGGGGTGAGCGCGCTGCTGAGCACGACCCCGTCGTTCCTGTCGTTCCTGGCCGGGCAGCCGGACGGGGCCCGGCTGCTCGCCGGGGTCCGCCTGGTGGTCTCCAGCGGCGAGTCGCTGCGGCCGTTCCTTGCGGCCGGGGGGCGGCCGCTGGTCCGGGGCAGCCTGGTCAACCAGTACGGCCCGACCGAGTGCACGATGACCTCGACCCGGTACGCCGTGCCGGCCCGGCCGGACGTCCTGACCGACACCGTCGGCACCGCGATCGACGGCGTGGTCGTACGGCTCCTGGATGCCGGGATGGCCCCGGTGCCCGACGGGGACGTCGGGGAGGTCTACATCGGCGGCGCGGGCGTGGCCCGCGGCTACCGCGGGCGGGCCGCCCGTACGGCCGAGTGCTTCGTACCGGACCCGTTCGGTCCGCCGGGTGCGCGGCTGTACCGCACCGGCGACCTGGCCCGGACGGGTCCCGACGGGCTGGAGTACCTGGGGCGCGGCGACCGGCAGGTGAAGATCCGCGGCTATCGGGTGGACCCGGCCGAGGTCGAGGGGGCGCTGCTGTCGCACGCCGGGGTCACGGGGGCGGTCGTCACCAGCGAGGCCGACGCCCAGGGGCGGGTGTTCCTCGTCGCCCACGTCACGGGCGACCTGGCGGGCACCACCGACGCCGCGCTGCGCGCCCACCTGGCCGCCGGCCTGCCCCCGCACCTGATGCCGCGGCGGTTCGTGCGGCTGGCGGAACTGCCCACCACCCGCAGCGGGAAGGCCGACCGCCGTGCCCTCTCGCAGACAGGACGCCGGTCATGACCCCCGCACCCGCGACGGCACCCGCCGCGCCCGCCCCACCCGTCATGTCCGCCAGGTCCGCCGCCTCCGGCGGACCGGCCGGCGCCGTGCTCGGCCCGCTCGGCCCGCTCGGCCCGCTCGGCCCGGCCGACGTGGAGGCCGCCGCCGCACGCATCGCCGGGCATGTCCGGCGTACCCCGTTGCTGCCGGGGCTGCCCGCGCCCGACCTCCACCGGACGGGCCGGCGGCTGCTGCTGAAGGCCGAGCACCTCCAGTACGGCGGGTCGTTCAAGTTGCGCGGGGCCGCCAACGCGGTCTTGGCGCTGGGGGCCCGGCGGATCGTCACCGGCTCCTCGGGCAACCACGGCATCGCGCTGGCCCGGCTGGCGGCCGCGCTCGGCGCCGAGGTGACCGTGGTCCTGGCCGGCGGGGCGCACCCCGCGAAGACCGCCCTGATCCGTGCCCTCGGCGGGCAGACGGTCGGTGTGCCGGGCGGCGTCGCCGAGCGCGATGAGCGGGCCCGGGCGCTGGCCGAGGAGACGGGTGCGGTCCTCGTGCCCTCCTCCGACCACGAACTGGTGGTGGCCGGGCAGGGCACGGTCGGCCTGGAGATCCTCGCCGAGGCGCCCGACGTCGAGACCGTGTACGTGCCGACCGGCGGGGGCGGGCTGCTCGCGGGGGTCTGCCTCGCGGCGTACGGGCACCCGGTGCGGGTGGTGGGCGTCGAGCCCGCCGGCACCCCCCGCTACGCCCGGTCCCTGGCCGCGGGGCACCCCGTACGGCTGGCGCCCGGTGACACCGTCGCCGACGGGCTGCGCGGCCAGCAGCCGGGGGCGGTGCCGTACCCGGTCATCCGGGACCGGGTCGACGACCTGGTCACCGTGTCCGATGCGGAGATCCTCGCCGCGGCCGCGCTGCTGCGGCGGCGCGGGATCGAGGCCGAGCCGTCCGGCGCGGTCGCCCTGGCCGGGGCGATGCGGGCGGGGCGCGGCACCGGCCGCGCCGTCGCCGTCGTCTCCGGCGGCAACACCACCGCGGCCCTGACGTCGGCCGCAGCGGCCGCCACGGCCGCCACCGCTTCCCGTACCGACCGCACCACGCACGCGACTCGCACCACCTGCGCCACCCCCACCTCTCACACCACCCGTTCGCTCCTGGAGGAGACCTCATGACCGCGACCGCGACCGAGACCCAGAACCTGACCGCGCAGCTGACCGGCGCCGCCCTGACCGAACTGGTCGTCTCCATCTACCGCGAGACGCTGGGGGTGGCCGACCTCGACGAGCAGAGCGACTTCTACGAATGGGGCGGCGACTCGCTGACCGCGTTCCGGATCACCGCACGGCTCGAGGAGGCGCTCGGGGCGGAGGTCCCGGTGGCCCTGGTCTTCGCCTACCCCTCGCCGGCGGACCTCGCCGACGTCGTCCACGCCGACTTCGTCCGGGCATGAGGGGCAGGCCATGACAGACACCTACGTGCCCGGCGGCCGCTGGCGGCTGTGGGACCAGTTCGCCCTGCGCGGGGCGGGATTCCCGGCCGGGGGCGTGCTGCGGCTGGCCCCGGACGGGCTGGCCGCGGCCGCCGACAAGTTCGAGCCCGGCGAGGGCCCGGGCGCCCTGGCCGGTGAGCGGTGGGGGGAGTTCACCGCCCTGTTCGCCGAAGCCCAGGTGGAGGTGGCGCACACGCTCCAGGAGATCGCCGCCAGCGCGAGGAGCTGGTCGCCCACTACTGGCAGCGGTTCTGCGTCAAGAACGACACCATCGGGTTCTTCGGCCCCGTCGGCTGGGGCCGCTGGGACCTGTCCGCCGAGGGCGTCCGCGTCCACGCCGGCGCCCCCGGCACCGGCCTGATCGCCGGATCGGAGGTGTACTTCGCCAGCTGGGCGGTCGACGCCCTGGCCGCGCGGATCGACACCGATCCGGCGGTACGGGAATGGGTGGCGCCCCGGCGCGTGCCGTTCGTCCGCCAGACCGGCATGGACGTGACGGTGCCGGGCCGCCCGAGCCAGGCCCTCGGCGAGGACGCGCGTGCCGTGCTTGCGCTGTGCGACGGCGTACGCCCCGCGCGGGACATCCGCGCCGCGCTGCCGGACGTGGACGTGTCCGCGGTCCTGGCCGACCTGGTCGCCCGCCGGTGGGTGGTGTGGAAGCTGGAGGTGCCCGCCGATGCCCGCCCGGAGCGGCACCTGCGGGCCTGGCTGGACCGGGTCGGGGACGGGGAGCTGCGCGAGCCCGGCCTGGCCGCCCTGGACGTCCTGGAGCGGGGCCGGGAGCGCGTACGGGCGGCGGTCGGGCCCGAGGCCCTGGTGGCCGCACTGACGGAGCTCGAGGGCGAGTTCGTCGCGCTGACCGAGACCGCCGCCGTGCGCGAGAAGGCGGCCGGTACGGCGCCCTGCCGGGCCCTGGTGTACTCCGATTGCCGGCGGGCGGCGACCGCCGCCCTCGGGCGGACCGTGCACGAGGCCCTCGCCCCGCTGGACCCGCTGCTGACGAGTGCCGGCTGGCTCACCGCGCGGCTCGCCGACGCGGTGATGGCCCGGGCCCGGGAGGTGTACCGCCGGCTGGCCGGGCAGGGCCCGGTCGACCTCGCCGCGTTCTGGTTCGCCTGCATGCCCATCCTGCACGGCGCCGCCCGCGCGGAGTCCGCCGAGCTCCAGCAGGAGTTCCGCCGGCGCTGGGACGCGATCCTTTCGCCCCCGCCGGGCACCCGCCGGGTCAGGCTGCCGCTGGAGGCCGTCGCGGGGCCCGTGGCCGAGCAGTTCGGCGGCCCGGGCGGCGGCTGGACCGCCGCCCGCTACCTCAGTCCCGACATCATGATCGCCGCGTCCTGCGAACAGGCCGTGGCCCGCGGTGACTTCGAGCTGGTCCTGGGCGAACTGCACGTCGCCGCCAACACGTTGGGCGCCTCGCTGTTCGTCAACCAGCATCCGGACGCCGAGGAGCTGCTCCGGCTCACCGACCGGGACCATCCCGGCCCCCGGCTGATGCCGCTGCTGCCCAAGGAGCACCGCTCGCGGCTGTCGGCGCGGATCCGGCACTGCCTGGTCCGCCCCGAGGACTACTACGTCGCCCTCGTCGACTTCACCGCCGATCCGGCCCGGCCCCGTACGGTGCTCAGCGCCGACGTGACGGTGACCGAACGGACGGACGGCGAGCTGGCGGTGGTCCTGCCCGACGGGTCCGAGTTCCCCGCGGTGGACGTGTTCTCGCACGTGCTGACCACCCTGGCGATGGACCTGTTCCAGATCCTGCCGGACGCGGCCGAGCACTCCCCCCGGGTCACGGTGGACCGCCTCGTCGTGGCCCGCGAGACCTGGCGGCCGGCCCCGTCGGACATGGACTTCGCCGAGGAGAAGGACGAGGCCCGCCGGTTCGTACGGGCCCGGCAGTGGCGGGAGAGGCGCCGGCTGCCGCGGTTCGTGTTCGTCGTACTGCCGACCGAGACCCGCCCGTTCTACGTGGACTTCGACAGCCCGGTGTACGTGAACATCCTCGCCAAGGCGGTCCGCAGGATGGCCCGCAAGGAGCCGGACGGCCGGGCCGTGTTCACCGAGATGCTGCCGAGCCCCGAACAGGCCTGGCTGACCGACGACCAGGGCGAGGCGTACACCTCGGAGCTGCGCTTCGTGGCGGTGGACGAGGGCTGACCGAAAGAGCACGGCGACGCTTTCGACGGCGGCGCGCACGGCGGAGCACCGGGCCGTGCGGTGCCGCCGTTGCGCGTTCTACCCCCCGCGGCTGCGTGCGCGGCTGCGTCTTCTTCCCTACTGACGGATCTCCGCAGACAGCAGTGTTGAGGAAAACACCGCTTGGAGGCCCACAGTGAAGGTTGTCGCAGCGCACGGCGGAGCGGCGAGGCACGGCAGCGAAGCCGGCTTTGCCGTACGTGACGGTGACGGAGTGTCGTTCGCGCAGCGGAGGCTGTGGTTCCTCGACCAGCTCACCGGAGGCTCCGCCGAGTCCCTGCTCCCGCTGGCCCTGCGCATCCGCGGCGCCCTCGACGTCCCGGCCCTGGAGCGGTCGCTGACGGGGATCGTGGACCGCCACGAGGTGCTGCGCACCCGGTTCACGGCCGTCGACGGGGAGCCCGTACCCGTGGTGGACCCGGCGGGCCGCAGCCGGCTGGCGCGGGTGGAGGCGGACAGCACCGCCGAGCTCTTCGACCGGGAGCTGGCGCGCCCGCTCGACCTGGCGAAGGAGCACCCGCTGCGGGCCACGCTCACCCGCCTCGGGCCCGAGGAGCACGTCCTGCTGCTGGTGGTGCACCACATCGCCGTGGACGGCTGGTCGTGGGACGTGCTGCTGCGCGAACTGGACGCCGGCTACCGGGGCGAGGCGGTGGACGCGCCGCCGCTGCAGTACGCCGACGTGGCCCGCACCGAGGCCGAACGGCTGGGCGGGCCGCGCATGGAGCGGCTGCTCGGGTACTGGCGCGAGCGGCTGGCCGGAGTCGCCCCGCTCGCGCTGCCCGCGGACCGGCCCCGGCCGGCGTTCTGGGACGGCTCCGGGGACGTGGTCCGCTTCGAGCTGCCGGCCGAGCTGGTCGCCGAGGTCGACCGGGTGGCCCGCGAGCAGCGTGCGACCCGCTACATGCTGCTGCTCGCCGTGTACCAGACCCTGCTGGGTCACTACTCCGGCCGCTCCGACATCGCCGTGTGCACCACCCTGGCCGACCGCGGTCGCGCCGAAGTGGCGGGTCTGATCGGCCCGTTCGTCAACACGATCGTGCTGCGTACCGACCTGTCCGGCGATCCGACCTTCGCCGCCCTGCTGAACCGGGTCCGGTCGGGCGCCCTGCGGGACTTCTCGCACTCCGAAGCCCCGTTCGACCGGGTGGTCGGCGAGGTGGTCACCGAGCGCGACCTGTCCCGCCACCCGCTCGCCCAGGCCTCCTTCACGCTGCTCAACACCGTTCCGTCGGCGGCCCGGCTGGACGCGCTGGACGTGGCGCTGGTCCGGACCCCGCTGACGGGCACGCCGCTGGACGTGTTCCTCGACCTGAGCCTGCGCGCCAACGGTGACATCGCCGCGCGGCTCCAGTACTCCACGGCCCTGTTCGACCAGAGCACGATGGTCCGCTTCACCGAGGGCTACGTCGAGCTCCTGCGCGCCGTGACGGCCTCGCCGGGCACCCCGGTGGCCGAACTCGCCGGGCGGCTCGCGCCGTTGCCCGGCAAGGAGCGTCGCCGCCTGCTCGCCATGGCGGGCTCGGGGCGCACCGCGCCGACGACCGCGGGGCCGTTCACCGTCACGGGCGCACCCGACGCGGTGGCCCTGGTCTGCGGGGAGGAGACCCTGCGCTACGGCGAACTGGACGCGCTCGGCGGCGGTCTGGCCACGGCCCTGCGGGCGGCGGGCGTCCGCCCGGGGACCCCGGTGGGCGTGTGCCTGCGGCGCGGGATCCGGTCCGTGGCCGCGCTGACGGCGATCTGGCGGGCCGGCGGGGTCTACGTACCGCTGGATCCCGCGCTCCCCGAGGAGCGGCTGCGGTTCATGGCCGAAGAGGCCGGGCTGCACTGCGTGCTCACCGATGCGGCGACCGTCGAACTGGCCGCCGCGCTCGGCCCGCAGGTGCTCCGGGTGGAGGACGCCGGGCCCGATGCGGGCGCCGCGCACCACACCCCCGGCCCGCAGGACCTCGCGTACGTCATCTTCACCTCGGGCTCCACCGGCCGGCCGAAGGCCGTCGGCATCGAGCACGGGGCGATCGCCGCACACGTCGCCGCCGTCCGCGAGGAGTTCGGGATCACCGCCCGGGACCGGGTGCTCGCCTTCTCGTCCTTCTCGTTCGACGCCTCGCTGGACCAGCTGCTGACCGCCCTCGGCTGCGGGGCCACCCTGGTGGTCCGGCCGGACGAGCAGTGGCTGCCCGCGCAGCTCCCCTCGGTGGTCGGGCGGCACGGGATCACCGTCCTGAACCTGCCGCCCACCTACTGGGCCGAACTGGCGTTCTCGCTCACCGACCGCACCGCGGCCCCGCTGGCCGCGCTGCGCCTGCTGGTCCTCGGCGGGGAGTCCGTCCCGGCCGCGGCGCTGGCCGCCTGGCAGGCGCGGGCCCCGCACGTACGGGTGCTCAACGCGTACGGCCCGACCGAGACCACCGTCACCGCCACCACGCACGAGATCGGCGCGGCGGGGGACCCCGGCCGGGTGCCGATCGGGCGGCCGCTGGGCTCCCGCCGGATGTACGTGGTCGACGCGCACGACGAGCTCGTGCCGGTCGGCGAGCCCGGCGAGCTGCTGATCGGCGGCCCGGAACTGGCCCGCGGCTACCTCGGCCGGCCGGCCCTCACCGCGCGGAAGTTCGTACCGGACCCGTACGGCGACGACGGCGACGGGGGCCGGCTGTACCGCACGGGCGACCTGGTCCGCCGACTGCCCTCCGGGGAGCTGGAGTTCCTCGGCCGCACCGACGACCAGGTCAAGATCCGGGGCTTCCGCATCGAACTCGGCGAGGTGGAGGCGGTCTTGGCGCGGTGCCCGGGTGTGGTGGCCGCCGCGGTGGCCGTCGGCGCGGACGCCCAGGGCGGCAAGAGCCTGACCGGCTACGTGGTGGCCGGCCCCGGGGGCCCGGTGGAGCCCACCGTACTGCGGTCCTTCTGCGCCGGCCGGCTGCCGCACTACGCCGTGCCCGCGGACTTCGTGGCGCTCGACGCGCTGCCCGTGAACACCTCGGGCAAGCTGGACCGGGCCGCCCTGCCCGCGGCCCGGCCGGACGGGGGGCGGGCGGAACGGGACCGGGCTGCCGCGGGCGGCCTCGAGTTCATCGCGCCGCGCGACGCCACCGAGCAGGTGGTCGCCGAGATCTGGGCCGAGGTCCTGGGGGTCGACCGCGTCGGCATCGACGACGGCTTCTTCGACCTGGGCGGCCACTCCCTGCTCGCCACGATGGCCGTCTCCCGGATAGCGGAGCGGCTCGGCCGCGAGGTGGAGCTGCGCACCCTGTTCGAGAACCCCCGGATCCGCGAGTTCGGGCCGCTGGTGGCCGCCGCCCGGCAGGCGGGTGCGGCGACCGTCGTCCCGGTGGACCGTTCGGGGCTGCTGCCGCTGTCCTTCGCTCAGGAGCGGATGTGGTTCCTGGACCGCATGTCCGACGTCGGCGACGAGTACGTGCTCTGGTTCTCGTGGCGGATGCGCGGCGGGCTCGACCGGGATGCCTGGCAGGGCGCCCTCGACGAGGTGGTGGCCCGGCACGAGGCGCTGCGGACCGCCCTCGTCGAGGTGGACGGCCGGCCCGCGCAGCGGGTGGTCGACGGGGTCCGCGTACCGCTCGTGTGGCAGTCGGCCCCACCCGGCGACGACGAAGCCTCACGGCTGGCCCGGCTCCGGGAGGTGGCCGTCCCGTACGCCACCCGCCGTTTCGACCTGGCCGGGCCGCCGCTGCTGCGGGCCGGGGTGTGGGAGCTGGACCCGCAGGACCACGTCGCCGTCATCGCCTTCCACCACGTGGCCACCGACGGCTGGTCGAAGGACGTGATCATCGGGGAGCTGGCGCAGGCGTACGCCGCCCGCGTGGCCGGGCGGCCGGCCGGACTGCCGCCCGTCCCCGTCCAGTACGGGGACTTCGCGGTCTGGCAGCGCGACCGGATGGCCGGCGAGGTGCTGGACCGGCAGCTGGCTTACTGGGAGGGGGCCCTGGCCGGCGTGCCCGTACTGGAGCTGCCGACGGACCGGCCGCGCCCGGCGGGCTGGTCGGGCCGGGGCGGCGCGGTCGAGATCGACCTGCCGAAGGAGCTGGAGGCCGCCCTCGGTGAGCTGGCCCGGCGGCACGGGGTGACCCGGTTCACGGTGCTGCTGGCCGTGGTGCAGATCGTGCTGGGCCGCTGGTGCGGGCAGCAGGACGTGGCGGTGGGCACGCCGGTCGCGGGCCGTGGCCAGGTGGAACTGGAGCGGCTGGTGGGGCTGCTGGTGAACACGGTGGTGCTGCGCGGGGACCTGTCCGGCGAGCCCTCGTTCACGGAGTTCCTGGGCCGGGTCCGGGAGTCGGTGCTCGGGGCCTTCGACCACCAGGAGGTGCCGTTCGAGCGGCTGGTGGAACAGCTGCGGCCGGAGCGGGATCCGTCGCGCAACCCCTTGTTCCAGGTGATGTTCGACGTACAGGAGAGCGCCGCCGGCGGCCCGCGGGTCGAGGGCCTCGACGTGGAGCACTTCGTCCTGCCGTGGGGCTCGGCCAAGTTCGACCTGACCGCCACCTTCCTGCTCTATCCCGACCGGTTCGCGCTGAACGTGGAGTACGCGAGCGATCTCTTCGATGCCGCCACGGTCACCCGGTTCGCCGGGCACGTGGGCCGGGTGCTGGAGTCGGTCGTCGCCGATCCGGAGCAGGCCGTCGGGCGGCTGGAGCTGCTGTCCGCCGCCGAGTACGAGGAGCTGGCCGGGGCAGCGGGCTCCGCAGTGGCCGCCCCGACGACGCCGTTCAGGGTGTCGGGTGCGCCGGACGCGGTGGCGCTGCTCTGCGGGGACGAGAGCCTGACGTACGGCGAACTCGACGGCCTGACCGGCGGGCTGGCCCGCGCCCTGGCCAACGCCGGAGTACGGCCGGGCACACCCGTCGGCGTGTGCCTGCGCCGCGGCATCCGCTCCGTCGCCGCGATGGCCGCGATCTGGCGGGCCGGAGGGGTCTACGTACCCCTCGACCCCCGGCTGCCGGAGGACCGGCTGCGGTTCATGTGCGCCGAGGCGGGCGTGCACAGCGTCTTCAGCGACGCCTCGACCCACGCCCTGGCCACCGAGCTCGGGCCGCGGACCGTCCCCGTCGACACCGTCGTGCCCGACCCGGACGCCCCGCACCACACCCCCGCCCCCGACGACGTCGCCTACGTCATCTTCACCTCGGGCTCCACCGGCCGCCCCAAGGCCGTCGGCGTCGAACACCATGCGCTCGGCGCGCACGCCGCCGCGGCCCGCGAGCTCTTCGGCATCACGGCGGACGACCGCGTCCTCGCCTTCGCATCCTTCTCCTTCGACGCCTCCCTGGAGCAGGTGCTGCCCGCCCTCGGCGCGGGAGCCTCGGTGGTGGTCCGGCCGGACGAGGTGTGGGCGGTGGAGGAGCTCGCCGAGGCGGTCCGCACCCGGGGCGTCACGGTCATGGAGGCCACCCCCGCCTACTGGGAGGAGATCGTCGCCCGCCTCGACGCGGTCGCCGGGGACCTCAAGAGCCTGCGCCTGCTCGTCACCGGCGGCGAGGCACTGCCCTCGGCGCCGCTGGCCCGCTGGTTCGCGCACCTCCCCGACGTGCCGGTCGTCAACACGTACGGCCCGACCGAGTCGGTCATCTCGGCCACCGCGCACACGGTCACCGCACCGGTCGAGGGCCGGGTGGCGATCGGCAGACCGCTGGGCTCCCGCCGGGCGTACGTCGTGGACGCCGTCGGGCAGCTCGTACCCGTCGGCGTGCCGGGCGAGCTGCTGATCGGCGGCCCGGAGCTGGCCCGCGGCTACCTGGGGCAGCCCGCCCTCACCGCCGAGAGGTTCGTACCCGACCCGTTCGGCGGAGACGGCGGCCGGCTCTACCGCACCGGCGACCTGGTCCGCCGACTGCCCTCCGGGGAACTGGAGTTCCTCGGCCGCACCGACGACCAGGTCAAGATCCGCGGCTTCCGCATCGAACCGGCCGAGGTCGAAGCCGTCCTGGAACAGCACCCGGGCGTGCACGGCGCAGCCGTACTGGTCCGGGAACTGCGCGGCGAGCGCGCCCTCGTCGGCTACGCGGCCGGCCAGGGGCTCGACGCCGAGGTACTGGCCGCCTGGTGCCGGACGCTGCTGCCCGGCTACATGGTGCCCGCCGCGTTCGTCCTGCTCGACGCCCTGCCGCGGACCGTGCAGGGCAAGACCGACACCACCGCCCTGCCCGACCCGGTCCTGGCCGCGCCCGCCGCGTCCGTGGCGCCGCGCACCCCGACCGAGGTCGTGACGGCCCAGATCTGGGCCGAGGTCCTGGGGCTGCCCGAGGTCGGGATCCGGGAGGACTTCTTCGCCCTCGGCGGCCACTCGCTGCGCGCCGTGGCGGCCGCGTCCCGCCTGCGCACCGCGTTCGACTGCCCCATCCAGGTACGCGACCTGTTCGACCACCCGACGGTCGAACTGCTCGCCATGCAAGTGGAACGACAGCTCATCGACCAGATCTCCTCGATGAGCGACGACGAGATCGACCTGTCCCTGACCTCCGACTTCTGATCGCCGCAGCGATCCCCGCCCCGATCCCAGCCTTGATTGGACGGCACTTCCGATGACCACTGCACAGGTCGAACCCTCCACCACCTCTTCCACGAACCCCGGCGGTCTCTCCCCGGCGGCCCGCCGGCTCCTCGAAATGCGCCTGCGCGGCAAGGCCGCCGCGGCGCCCGTGGGAATCCCCCGGCTCGACCCGCGCCCCGCGCAGGCCCCGCTGTCGGCCGCCCAGCAGCGGCTGTACTTCCTCGACCAGCTCGACCCCGGCGGCGTCGAATACCTGATGCCCGCGGCCTGGCGGTTCACCGGCCCGCTGGACGCGGCCGCGCTGAGCGCCGCGATCGGGGACCTCGTCGCCCGCCACGAGCAGCTGCGGGTGGTGTTCACCCACGAGGACGGCGTACCGGCCCAGCACGTGCTCGCCGCCGCCGACGCACCCGGCCTGGACGTGGTCGACCTGCCCCCGGCGGTCCGGGGCGGCGGCCCCGGGGCGGTCGCCGAGGCCGTACGGGAGGTGGCGCTGCGCCCCTTCGACCTGGCCGCCGCGCCCCCGTTCCGGGCCACCCTGCTGCGGATCTCCGCCGAGGACCACGTCCTCGTCCTGGCCATGCACCACATCGTCTCGGACGGCTGGTCGCTGGACATCCTGACCGGCGACCTGAGCGCCTGCTACCGCGCCAGAACCCAGGGACGGCCCCCGCACCTCGCCGCGCCACCGGTCGAGTACACCGACTACGCACACTGGCAGCGCGGGGCCGACGAGAGCACGGAGCTGGGCTACTGGCGTACGGCCCTGGCCGGCCTGACCCCGCTCGAACTGCCCACCGACCACCCGCGGCCGGCCGTGCGCACCTGCGCCGGCGCCGTGCACACGGTCGAGCTCCCCCAGCCGCTGACGGCGGCCCTGGCCAAGCTCGGCCGACGGGCCGACACCACCTCGTACATGACCCTCATGTCGGCCTTCCAGGCGGCGCTGGCCTTCCACAGCGGCCAGGACGACATCGCGATCGGCACCGTCGTCGCCAACCGGGAACGCCCGGAGATCGAGCAGCTGGTCGGGTTCTTCGTGAACACCCTGGTGATCCGTACCGACCTGTCGGGCGACCCGACCTCGGCACAGCTCCTCGCCCGGACCCGGGAGAGCGTCCTGGGCGCCCTCTCCCACCAGAGCCTCCCCTTCGAGCGGGTCGTCGACGAGCTGAGCCCCGAGCGGGACCTGTCGCGCAACCCGCTGTTCCAGGTGCTGTTCTCGCACTCCGCCGCCGCGAAGCAGGGCGCGTACGCCCTCGGCGACGCGACGGGAACGGCCTTCCCCATCGACCTGACCACCGCGAAGTTCGACCTGACGCTGGACGTCAGCGAGGACGCGGACCGCATCCGGCTCCGGTTCGTCTACCGCCCCGACCTGTTCGACGCGGCTTCGGTGGCCCGGCTGGCCGAGCACACCGTCGCGGTGCTGCAGGCGTTCACCGAGGCCCCGGACGTCCCGCTCGGGATGGCCGACCTGCTCACCGCCGACGAGCGGGCCGCACTGCTCGGCCCCGACGGCCCGGCGAACCGCCCGTCGGCGGACGCCGTACCCGAGCCGGCACCCCGGCTCGCGCTGGAGCGCCTGGGCGAGCGGATCCGGCTGGCCCCCACCGCCGTGGCCGTCTCCGGCGGCGGCCGCAGCCTGACGTACGCCGAACTCGACGCGGCCTCCCTGGCCCTGGCCCGGCGGCTGCGGGCCGCGGGCATCGGCCCGGAATCCCTGGTCGGGGTCTGCCTGGGCCGCTCGGTCGACCTGGCCGTGGCGCTGCTCGGCGTATGGAGGGCGGGTGCGGCGTACCTGCCGCTGGACCCCGCCCACCCGCGGGCCCGGCGGGAGTTCACGGTCGGTGACGCGGGGGTGGAGTGGGTGGTCGCGGACGCCGTCGGCCGCGCCGCGGTGCAGGGGCTGCCGGTGGGAGTGATCCCGCTCGAGGGCCCCGCCGACGGCACGGCCGGCGACTCGGCCGACGACACCGGGGAGCCGCTCTCCGCCGTGTTCCCCGGGCCGCAGACCCTCGCGTACGTCATCTACACCTCGGGATCGACCGGGCAGCCCAAGGGCGTCGAGATCACCCACGGCAACCTGGCGTGGCTGCTGGGCGCCGCCGACCGCCACTTCGGCTTCGGCACCGACGACGTGTGGACGCTCCTGCACTCCCCCGCGTTCGACTTCTCCGTCTGGGAGCTGTGGGGGCCGCTGACCTCCGGCGGCCGCGTCGTGGTGCTGACCGAGGACGAGGTCCGCGACCCCGCCGCCGTGCACGCCGTCCTGCGCGACGAGCGCGTCACCGTGCTCAACCAGACCCCGGCCGCCTTCAAGGGGCTGCGGGCCCATCTGGCGCAGCAGGGCGAGGAGTTCGGCGCGCTCGCACTGCGCACCGTGATCTTCGGCGGTGACGCCTTCGACGCCCGCGACTACCGCGACTGGTTCGCCGTACCCGAGGGCGAGCGGCCCGCTCTGGTGAACATGTACGGGATCACCGAGACCACCGTGCACGTCACCTACCGGCTGATCACCGAGGAGGACACGGTCTCCCCCGTGTACTCGCCGATCGGCCGCCCGCTGGCCGGCCAGCACGGCTACGTCCTGGACCGGGCGGGCCGGCTGGTGCCGCACGGCACGGTCGGAGAGCTGTACGTGGCCGGCGGCGGCGTCGCCCGCGGCTACCGCAACCGGCCGGAGCTGTCCGCCGAGCGCTTCCCCCTCGACCCGTTCGGTCCGGCCGGGACCCGTATGTACCGCACCGGCGACCTGGTACGGGTGCTGCCCGACGGGCAGTTGGCGTACGCCGGCCGGGCCGACCACCAGGTGAAGATCCGCGGGTTCCGCATCGAGCCGGGCGAGATCGAGACCGCGCTGCGCGCCCTGCCCGGCATACGGGACGCCGCGGTGGTGGCCCGGCCCGATGCGCACGGCGGCGCCCGCCTGGTCGCCCACGTGGTGCTGACCGAGGGCCGGCCGCTGGACGCCCCGGACCTGCGCGACCGGCTGCGGCTCACGCTGCCCGACTACATGGTGCCCGCGCTGTTCGTCCGGCACCCGAAGCTGCCGATCACCGCCAACGGCAAGGTGGACCGCAAGTCCCTGGTGGCGGTGGCCGCCGAAGGGGCCGCCGCGCCCGCCGGACACGTCCCGCCGGCCGGTGCGACGGAGGAGGCGCTGGCCCGCATCTGGTCGGACGTGCTGGGCGCCGAGCGGATCAGCCGTACGGCGAACTTCTTCGACCTGGGCGGCGACTCGATGCTGGCCCTGCGCGTGATCGGCCAGGCCCGCTCCGCCGGGCTGGGCCTGAGCGTCCCGGACCTGTTCCGCGCCCGCACCCTGGGCGACCTCGCGGCGCTGGCGACGGAGGCCGCCGCCGACACCGGCCCCGCGCCCGTGGAGCCGTTCTCCCAGCTCGACCCGGCCGACGCGGCCCGGCTGCCGGAGGGGCTGGAGGACGCCTACCCGCTGACCATGCTGCAGGCCGGGATGCTGCACGAGATGCTGGCCGACCCGAGCCGCGGCGCCTACCACAACGTCACCGACCTCAAGATCACCGTGCCGGAGGGCTTCGACCTCGCCGCCTTCCAGACCGCGGTGGACACCGTCGTACGCGGCCACAGCATCCTGCGGTCCTCCATCGACCTCGCCTCCTTCTCCGAGCCGCTCCAGCTGGTGCACCGCACCGCCGGACTCGCGGTCGGGTACAGCGATCTGCGGAGCCTGCCCCACGAGGAGCAGTGGGCCTGCGTACGGCGCTACGTCGACGCGGAGTTCGCCCGGCGCTTCGACCTGGCCGCCCCGCCGCTGGTCCGCATCCACCTGCACCGGCTCACCGACCAGGAGCTGCGGCTCACGCTCACCGACTGCCACGTGGTGCTCGACGGCTGGAGCCTGACCTCGCTGATCGCGGACCTGCTCGACCTGCACCGGCAGGCCGTGGCCCAGGGCCGGACCCCGCAGCTGCCGCCGGCGCCCCCGTACGCCGAGTACGTGGCCCTGGAGCGGGCCGCGCTCGTCGACGAGGAGGGGCTCGAGTTCTGGCGCAAGGCGCTCGGCGACCTGAGCCCGGTCCGGTTCACCCGGCGCGGTACCGAGGCCTCCGACGGCGGGCAGTTCGTCCACGAGGTGCGCCGCTCGTACGCGGCCCTGGCCGAGCCGATCGGCCGGCTGGCCCGGCTGGCCGGGGTGCCCCGCCGTACCGTCCTGCTGACGGCGTTCCACCACACCATGAGCCTGTTCGCCGAGCGTGACGGCGACGCCGAGGGCCACTCGGTCGGCCTGGTCACCAACGGGCGGCCCGAGGTGCCCGGCTCCGACCGGATGCGCGGGCTGTTCCTCAACACCGTCCCGTTCGGGGTCCGCCGCCCCCGGGGCAGCTGGCTGGAGTACCTGAAGGCGGCGTTCGCCGCGGAGCAGGAGATGCTCCCGTACCGCAGGGTGCCGCTGGCCCGCATGGCACAGCTGAGGCCCGGTGCGCCGAGCGTGGCGGACACCCTGTTCAACTACGTCAACTTCCACCGGCTGTCCGGGGACAGCTGGGACGACTCGCTGGAGATCGCCCGTACCGCGTTCCCGCTGATGCTCAACGCGAGCGTGGAGTCCCTCGTCCTCGACGTCGACCCGGACTACCTGGCCCCCGCCACCGCCGAGCAGCTCGCCGACCTGATGTGCGAGGTGCTGAAGGCGATGACCGGGCGGCCCCAGGCGCCGGTCGCGGCGCCTGCGCTCGCCGGCGAGGCGCGCATGCGGGCGCTGGAGGAGTGGGGCCGGGGGCCCGAACTTCCCAACACCTCCCTGATGTTCCACGAGTGCGTGGCCGAACACGCGGTGCTCACGCCCGGCGCGGTGGCCGTCCGACAGGGCGAACGGGAGATCACGTACGCCGAGCTGGACAACTCCGTACGCCAGTTGGCGGACCGGTTGCGGGCGCTCGGGGTCGGCCCGGAGGTGCCGGTCGGCATCTGCCTCGACCGCGGAGCCGAGATGGTCCGGGCGGTGCTCGGGGTCCTGCGAGCGGGCGGCGCGTTCCTGCCGCTGGAGTCGCAGCACCCGGCCGACCGGCTGAAGTTCATCGTCGAGGACAGCGGGATGCCGGTGCTGATCACCCAGTCCTCGCTGCTCGGGGTCGTGCCCTTCGACGGACCGACCCTGGTCGTGGACGACCCGGAGACCTGGGCCGCTCCCGTCGGCGCGCCGGTGCCCGCGCTGCCCGTCACCGCGGACAACGCCGCGTACGTCCTCTACACCTCCGGCTCCACCGGCACGCCCAAGGGCGTCACCATCCAGCACCGCAGCCTGACCAACATGCTGGAGGGGCAGCGCGATCTGTTCCCCGTGACCGCCGAGGACCGGGTGCTCCAGTTCGCCTCCCTCAGCTTCGACGTCTCCATCCTGGACCTGACGTGGGCACTGGCGAACGGCGCCCAGCTGTGCACCCCGCCCAGGGAGGCGCTGCGCGCGGGTGCCGATCTGGCGAACACGCTGCTCGAGTACGGGATCACCGTCGCGATGCTCGCGCCGAGCGCCCTGGCGGCCCTGGGCGAGGACCGCTTCCCGGCGCTGCGGATCCTCCAGGTGTGCGGCGAGGCCTGCCCGGCCGAACTCCCCCGGAAGTGGGCGCGCGGACGGCGGTTCTACAACGTCTACGGGCTCACCGAGACGGCGGTGTGGTCCGTCTCCACCCTCCTCAAGCCGGACTGCAAGCGGCCGCCGATCGGCTGGCCGATGCGCAACACGCAGGCCTACGTACTCGACGAGGACCTCCAGCCCGTTCCCGTCGGGGTACAGGGCGAGGTCTACCTCGGCGGGCGCGCCATCGGCCGGGGCTATGTGAACCGCCCCGACCTGACCGCCGCCGCGTTCGTCCCCGACCCGTACGGCGCCCCCGGCAGCCGGCTGTGCCGGACCGGCGACATCGGCGTCCAGCTGCCCGACGGCGCGGTGGAGGTCCTGGGCCGCCGCGACAGCCAGGTGAAGCTGCGCGGGTTCCGCATCGAGCTGGGCGAGATCGAGCACGGGCTGCGGGAACTGCCCGAGGTGCAGCAGGCGGTGGTCCTGCTGCGGCGCGACCTGCCGGAGCCGGCGCTGGTGGCGTACGTGCTGCCCGAGGCGGGCGTGGAGCCCGTCGTCGAGCCCTTCCGCCGGGCGCTGCGGGCCAAGGTGCCCGCGTACATGGTCCCCGCGCGGTTCGTGTTCCTCGATGCGATGCCGGTCAACAGCAGCGGCAAGATCGACAAGAGGGCCCTGCCGCTGCCCTCGGCCGACCGCCTGCACAGCGCCACCGACTACGTCGCGCCCGGCACGCCCGCCGAGGTGGTGCTCGCCGAGGTGTGGCGCACGGTCCTCGGCATCTCCCAGGTCGGTGTCCACGACGACTTCTTCGCCCTCGGCGGCAGTTCGCTCTCCACCGTGCGGGTCGCCGCGCAGGCCGCCGCCCGCGGCTTGAGCGTCTCCGTACGGGACCTGCTCGAACTGCCGACGATCGCCCGGCTCGCCGCCCGCGCCACGGAGGCGGCGGCCCGGGCGGCGGAAGCCGCGGAGACTTCTGCCGGCGCCAAGGCCGTCACCTCGGAGGTCCGGCTGCGCGAGGGCGACGGCGCCCCGCTGTGGTGCGTGCACCCCAGCGGCGGCAGCGGCGCCTGGTACGTGCCGCTCGCCCGGGCCCTCCCGCCGGGGCAGCCGGTCCGGGCCTTCCAGGCCCGGGGCCTGCTCGGCGGCGTGGACCCGACCACGATCGCCGGCATCGCGGCCAACTACGCCGCCGAGATGGCCGCCCACGGCGGGCACGGGCCGCACGACCTGCTCGGCTGGTCGATGGGCGCCAACATCGCCCTCGAGATGGCCACCCAGCTGCACGAGGCCGGTCACACCGTCGCCCCGCTCACGCTGATCGAGCCGCACCTGCCCCACCCGGCGTCCCGCGAACGCCTCGCGGCGGTAGGCCGGGACATGGAGCGGGGGCTGCGGATGCGCGACCGCGTCCGCACGATGCCGCCGTCCGCGGAGCGCGAGGCGGCCGTGGCCGAGCTCACCGCCCTGCTGCTGGGCGCCGGCATGAGCCCCGGCGAGGCGTCCCTGGTGGAGCACGCCCCCATCGAGGTGTGGCACTCCCTGCTCACCGCCCTGGCCGGCTACGCACTGCGCCCCTACCCCGGCCACGTCCACCTCCTGGTGGGCAGCGCGGCCGCCGGACTGCCCGACGGCGAACCGATGCCCGGTCTGGACGTGGACTTCCGGACCTACGTCGAGCGCTGGCGCGAGGTCGCGCTCGGCGGGCTGACCGTCCACGTCACCGAAGGCGATCACATGTCCATGATGTCCGAACGGCTGATGCACAAGACCGCTGGTGTGCTCGGCCGGATCCAGTCGGAGGCACGCCGATGACCGTCCTGACCGCGAACACGACCTCGAACGCCACCACGAGCACGGACCCGTCCGCCCTGGTGTGCCCGATCACCGGCAGGACCGCGCCGCCGGCCACCCCGCCGGCTCCTGTGACCCTTACGAGCCCGCCGGCCCCCGCGGCCGCCTTCACCGAGCGCTACCTCCTCGACCCCGCCGTCAACGCCGACCCGTACGGATACCTCAACTCCCTGCGCGACCACGACCCCGTGTACTGGTCCGCCATGCACCGGGCCTGGCTCGTCACCGGACACGCCCAGCTGATGCACTGCCTGCGCGACCCCGCGGTCTCCGCCGAGCGGGTGCGCCCGCTGATGGACGCCGTGCCGGAGGGCGCCCGCGAGGACGCGGAGCGGGCCTTCGCGATCCTGTCCCGCTGGATGGTCTTCAACGACGCCCCGCAGCACCGGCGGCTGCGCCAGGTGTTCCAGGAGCAGTTCGCGGCCCGCTCGATCGGCCGCTACCGGGCCTTCGTCGAGCGCGCCACCCGTGCCATGCTCGCCCGCCGCGCCGTCCCCGGCCGGATCGGGGACCTGGTCGCCGACATCGCCCGGCCGCTGCCCGCCCTCGTCTTCGCCCGCTGGCTGGGCGTCCCCCAGGCGCACGGCCCGTCCTTCTGGTACTGGAACGCCCGGGTCGGCGACCTCGTCCTGGGCGCGGCCCAGGAGGAGCGCGAGTACCGCACCTCGCTCCAGTCCCTGGTCAACCTGGACGACTACCTCGCCGACCTGGTGCAGCAACGGCGCGCCGACCCCAAGGACGACCTGATCAGCGCGGTGCTGGCGGGCGGCCAGATCGGGAAGTCGGTCAGCGAGGAGGAGTTCGTCGGGATGCTGACGCAGATGGCGTTCGCCGGCGGCGAGACCACCAGCAACCTCATCGTCAACGCCGTACTGGCCCTGCTGGAGCACCCCGAGCAGCTGGCGGCCGTACGGGAGGACCCGCAGCTGGTGTCGATGGCGGTGGAGGAGGCCATGCGCTTCGACGGCCCGTCGAAGATGTCGATCCGCACCGCCGCCCGGGACTTCGACCTCGACGGGCGGTCCGTCCGCGCGGAGGAACGGCTGTTCCTGGTCACGGCGGCGGCCAACCGGGACCCCGCGCGCTTCGCGGATCCGGACCTGTTCAGCGTCCGGCGCGGCAGCGCCTCGCACCTCGGGTTCGGCTTCGGCGCGCACTTCTGCATCGGGGCGGCGTTCGCCCGGCTGGTGGCCGGCGCGGTGGTCGACGTGCTCGTACGCGAGTACCCGGGCCTGGAGCTGCTCGACCGGCAGCAGCACACCTGGCAGCTCTCGCTCCTCAACCGCGCGCTGACGGCCCTGCCCGTCCGCTACTGACCCCGGCGAAGGGATTTTTCATGGCTTCCACCCTGGTGGACGCGCGGTCCCGGCTGAGCGCCCCCGCCCGGCTGCCGTCGTTCCGCCTGTTGTGGCTGGGGCAGTCCCTGTCCCTGCTCGGCGACGGGTTCAGCTACATCGCCTTCTCCTGGATCACGCTCGGCCTCACGCAGTCCACCCTGGCCCTCGGCTACGTCCTCGCCTTCCAGGCGGTGCCGCGGGCCCTGCTCACCCTGGTCGGCGGCTCCCTCAGCGACACGTGGTCCTCGCGGACGCTGATGACGCTCTCCAGCTGGGCCAGGGCCGTCCTGATGGCCGCCGTGGGCCTGGCCGGCCTGGCCGGGTCCCTGACGGTGTGGATGCTGTGCTGCGCCGCCGCGGCCTTCGGCGCGGTCGACGCGTTCTTCCAGCCGGCCCGGGCGTCGATCCTGCCGTCGGTGGTGGACAAGGAACAGCTCGCCCCGGCCAACGCCCTGCTCGCGGTCGCCGCCAAGGTGTCGGCCGTGCTGGGTCCGGCCGTCGGCGGCATGGTGGTGGCCTTCTCCAACGCACCGGTCGCCTTCCTCGTCGACGGGGTGTGCTTCGCCCTGTGCGGCCTGTGCGTTGCGAGGATCCGCCCGCTGCCCCGCCCCGGGCCGGACGCCCCGGTCGCGGGCGCGGCGGCGCCGGCGGCCGCCCTCTCGCTGGGCGCCCGGATCCGCGCCGGGCTGCGGTACGCCTTCGAGGACCCGCGGATCCGTACGATCCTGGCCGTCGACGCGGCGGTGACCTTCTGCCAGGCGGGCCCGTTCACCGTCGGCTTCGCCTCCCTGGCCAAGGTCGACCTGCACGGCGGCTCGACCACCCTCGGCCTGCTCAACGGCGCGCTGGCCGGCGGGGCGATGCTGGGCACCCTCGTCGGCGGCGCCGTGAGCGGCCGCCCCCGGATCGGCCTGCTGATCGCCGCCCTCGCGGGATGGCTCGCGATCGGCACGGGGCTGCTCGGCCTGATCGGCAGTACGGCGGGTGCGCTCGCGACGGTCCTGGCGATGGGCTTCGGGATGGGTTTCCAGGGGGTCTTCGGCCTCAGCTGGATCCAGCGCACCATCGACGGCTCGGTGCTGAGCCGGGTGATCTCGGTGGACATGGTCATCGGCTACGCGGTGGCCCCGCTCTCCTTGATCGTCTGCGGAGCCATGGCACAGTCGGGCACCGGCCCGATGTTCGCCCTCTCGGCGGCGGTCCTGGCGGTGACCGCGATCGGGATCCTCGGCTCGCGGACGGTCCGTGAGATGCGCTGACCGGCACCGGCCGCCCCCCGCGTCGTCCCGGCACGGGGAGACCGGCGCGTCAGGGCGCCGACGGGGCCAGGGACGCGGAGAGTTCGCAGAGGGCGGCCCGGTTGGTCCGGCCCGTCTTGGTGCCCAGGGCGGCTATGTGCTTCTCGACCGTGCGCGGGGAGATGTAGAGGCGGTCGGCGATGTCCTTGTTGCCCAGGCGCTCCGCGAGGAGCCGGAAGACCTCGTACTCGCGGACCGTGACGCCCCGGGAGCGCAGGACGTCCGGGATCGTGCTCGATCCCGTGCGGCGCTGCTGGACCGGGGCGCCCATCCGGCGCAGGGCCGCGCGGCAGGCGCCCGCGACCGCGGCCACGCCGCCCTGGTGGAAGTGCTCCTCGACGCGGCGCAGCCAGGCCACCGGCTCGCCCCAGCCGTCCTCGTACGCCGCTTCGGCGATCAGCCGCAGGCCCAGGTGGAGTGCGGTGGCGTACGGGGCTGCGGCGCGCAGGGCCTCGGCCGCGGCGGCCGCGGCCTCCTCGGGGCGGCGTTCGCGGCCCAGCAGGACGGCGCCGGCGAAGAGGACGAACTGCCGGTTCCAGCGCATCCGCCCGGGTGCGGTGGCGGCGATCTCCTCGTACGCGGCGCGGTCGGCCTCCCCCGACAGCACGTCCAGGAGCAGGCCGATGCCGTACCGCCCGCTGAGGTAGTACGTAGTGGGGTTGGTGTCCTCGAGGTCGGCGACGGCGCGCAGTTCACGGACGGCTCCGGGGCGGTCCTCCTCGGTCAGCGCGCAGAAGGCCCGGGCGAGGCCGCGGGTCAGCGGTTCCTCCTGGGATCCGGCCCCGTCGCAGTCGGCGAACGCGGCGAGGGCGCTCTCCATCGCGGGGCGGTCGCCCCGGTGGGCCGCCATCGCCGCCCGGGCCATCAGGACGTAGCGGGCGGCCGGGGCCAGCCGCAGGCGCTGTACGACGGCCAGGCACTCCTCGGCGGACTGCTGCGCGGCGGTGAACTCGGCGCGCAGGACGGCGTCGAGGATCATGATGCCGTCGATGGTGTAGACGATGGTGGCCGAGCCGAGCCGCTGGGCCTCGCTGCGGGCCGCCAGCAGCGGGGCGGTGGCGCCCTCGGTGAGCCAGTAGTTCCCGCCGATACGGGTCAGCGCGTACATGCGCTGGAGCGGGAGCTGGTGCTGTTCGGCGGTCTGCAGGGCGGATTCCAGCAGGGCGGTTGCCTCGTCGAAGTCCCGTTCGCGGGCGAGGGTGGCGAGGAGTTCCAGGGACTGGCAGGCGACGGTCGCCAAGCCGTGGCGCTGCGCGGCCTGCAGCGCGGAGTGGGCGAGCTTCTCGGCCAGTTGGGTGCGGTCCGGGCCGGGGGTGTCGAGTGCGAGGTACGCGGCGGTGACGTCGATCGAGGCGGTGCAGCTTTCGTCGGGCCGGGGCCCCAGGAGGGCTCTGGCCTGGGATATCTGTCTGTTGCCGTCCTCCCAGCGGCCGGCGGTGTGGGCCACCTTGGCGAGCCGGGTGTGCAGCGCGGCGAGCCGGGAGGCGCTCAGGCCGCTGCCGCCGAGGGTGTGCAGGTTCTCCGCGAAGCCGAAGGCCCGGGCGAAGTCGCCGGCTTCGGCGAGGGCGGGGAGCAGGGCCTCCAGGGCGTCGGTGCGCCCGGCGGGGTCCTGGCTGGCGGCGAGCAGCCGTTCGGCGCGGCTGAGCAGGGTGATCGCGGAGCCGATCGCGCCGGCCGCGAGGGCGCGCAGGCCTGCGTCGGTGAACAGGCGGCCGGCCTCGGCCTCGTCGCCCGCCTGGGAGCGCAGCTCGGCGACGAGGGGGCACCAGTCGCCCTCGAGGTCCGGGTAGAGCGCCTGCACCGCGTCCGCGGCACGACCGGCCATCGTCGCCCGGTTGCCCGGTGTGAGCTGGGTGAGCAGGGCCTCGGCGGTCAGCGAGTGGCGGAACGCGTACCAGTCGGGGGCGGGTTCGTCGGGGACGACGAGCTGCGCCGCGACGCCGGCGTGCAGGTGGCTGAGCAGTCCGCGGTCGTCGATGGCGGTCATCCGCTGGAGCACGGTCAGCGGGAAGCGGCGGCCGATCACGGCGGCCGCGGACAGCAGGGTCAGCCCCTGCGGGCCGAGCCGGTCGATGCGGCGCAGGATCCCGCGCGCGAGGGCGGTGGACACATCGCTGCGCAGGTCGCCGACGACGCGCCAGCCGTCTTCGAAGCGGACGAGGGCGCCGCTGCCGATCATGCCCTGGAGGAGTTCCTCGACGAGGAAGGGGCTGCCGGCGCTGTCGTCCCAGAGCCGGTCCAGGGCCGCCTGCGGCACCAGTTCGGGTTCGGTGTCCAGCTGGGCGGCGATGACCGCCCGGACCTCGGGGCGGGTGAGCGGGGCGAGTTCCAGTACGGTCCCCACGCCGCGCCGACGGGCCGAGTCGGCCATGTCGAGCGCGTCGCAGGGCTCCGTACGGATCGTGGCCAGGAGCACCACGTTCGTGTACTCCAGGTTGTCCACCAGGTATTCGACGACCGCGAGCGTCTCGGGGTCGGCGTCGTGCAGGTCCTCCAGCAACAGGAGCTGGCCGTGCTCCTTGCCGGTGGCGATGAGCAGCCGCAGCACGGCCTCGCCGAGGACGACCATGGAGCTGTTGTTCTGGGCGTCGCTGCTCCAGTCCGGGATGATCCTGCCGAGCGCGGGCCGGTAGGGGCCCAGCGGCAGGTCGTCCAGGGAGGTGCCGTCGAGCGGGCCGCTGCGGAAGAGCGACATCAGCGCTTCGGTGAGTGGCCGGAAAGGGACGGTGGGGCCGGTGGTGCTGCTCCGGCCCCGTAGGGCCCGCATGCCCGCGCCGAAGGCCATGCCCACGGCTTCGGCGGCGAGCCGGGACTTTCCGATTCCGGCTTCGCCGACCAGGAAGACGACCCCGCCGCGCCCTTCGCCCGCGTCGGTCAGTGCCTGCTTGATCTCGCGCAGTTGCGAGTCACGACCGACGATGTACCGCGAACGGGAACGCATGTCCGCAATCTAGTTCATGTGAACGGCTCATTGTGCGACGAAAGTTGGCCGTTCCGAACAGGGGCGGCGTGGAGATCCGGGAAAGATCCGGAGAAGATCGGACACGGACCGCCAGGTGACGGGAGACGGGCTACCAGGTGACGTTCGGGGCCGAGACGCTGGTGTCGATCGAGCTCAGGGTGATCACGATGCCGCTGGTGAGCACCACACCGGCCAGAGCCCGGGCCCGGGCGCACGCCTTGTTCCGGCCCGACAGGGTGATCCCGCCGGCCGGGTCCTCGATCCGCGCCTCGGCCGCGGCGGCGGCCTCGTCGGCGGCGGTGACGGACTGGGCGTTGACCTGGGGCTTCTGCATGGTGGTGAGTACCTTTCTCGTTGCCTGACGGGGAGTGGTGCTCAGTGCTGACGTGCTGCGGTGCTGCGGTGCCGATCGGGTTCGAGGAGCAGGACGGACGGGACGGCCTCCGGGAAGCCCAGCCTGAGCAGGGCGTATCCGATCCCGGAGAGCCCGGTGAGGAAACCGGGGGACGGTACGTGGTCGGGGGTGCCGCAGCGGTGGCCGTGGTCCTCCAGCCGACCGAGGACCTCCCCGGCGCGGTGGCCGAGTGCGGTCCGGGCCCCCTCGTGGCCCTGACCGGCGAGGAGGCCGAGCAGCTCCAGGGAGCCGAGGGCGCCGTGGTGCAAGCTGAGGTCGGAGGATTCGAAGGGCGCGCCCAGCAGGGCGGCGCACCGGTCGAGTTCTGCCACGGGCACGCCGGAGCCGAGTGCTTCGGGGCCGAGTACGCCGGGGCAGAGTACGCCGGGGCCGAGTGCGTCGGGGCCGAGTGCGTCGGCGGCGGCCAGCGCGGTGCCCGCGAGGCCCGTGTGCCAGCCGAGGTTCGTGGGGCGGCGCAGTGCCTCGTCCAGCGCCGGGCGCAGCAGCGCGGCACCGGTGCGGGCGTACGCGGCGTCCGGCTGCCCCGCATCCTGCGAGGCGGCGGCGTGGCGCAGCAGGGCCCAGCCGATTCCGGCGTCGCCGTGGGCGAAGCCGGGGGCCGCCGGGCGCTGTTCGGCGAGCCGCTTCTCGGCCCGGACCAGCAGCCGGGCGGCGAGCCGCCGGGCCACCGCCTCCGCGCCGGCCCCGTACGTGCGCTGCGCGGCGACCGCGGCGGCCAGGGCCCCGGCGAGGCCGTCGGCCAGATCGGCCGGCCCTTCGGCGCCGTCCTCGGCATCGGCCTCGGCCGCGCGTTCCAGGGCGGCGAGGGCGTCGGGCAGGCAGTCGCCCAGGCCCTCGCCGAGCAGCGGGGCCAGCCGGGCCACGGTGTAGACGATGCCGCCGAGTCCGTGCAGCGCGCCGGGTCCCACCGCGGCGCCCAGCCCGGGGTCCCCGGCCAGCGTCGCCAGCAGCGCGGGCAGCGGCCGTACGGCCTGCCGGGCCAGCGCGGTGTACCGCTCGGCGCCGGTCAGGGCGCCGAGCTGGGCCAGGAACAATGCCACCCCGCAGTAGCCCTGGGCGAGCCCGCCGCCCATCGGCAGGACGGCCCAGTGTTCGCCGGCCACCTGCTCCAGGCCGAGCCAGTTGACCCGCCCGCCGCCGTGCACCGCCCGGGCCGCGATCTCGTCCGCGATCCCGCAGGCCGCGGCCAGCAGCCGGGAGGGCTCGGGTACCACGGCCGGCGCGGCGGGCCCGGCGAGCGTCGAACGGGGGCCGCCGACGCTGAGGTTGGCCCCGGTGACGGCGAGCGTCGCCGAGATGATCCACTCCTGGTCGTGGCGGTCCACCTCCCCCATGGCGGCGATCTTGTCGCGGGCGGAGCGCAGGCTCGGGGCCGGCAGCACCCCGTCGAGGCGGGTGCCCCGGGAGGTGCGCAGCGCGGTGCCGGCGGGGTGGTGGAAGAAGAGCGGCACGTCCCCGGACCACAGGTCGGCGATCTCGTCCTCGATCAGCCGCTGGCGGGCCGGGTCGTGCTCGGACTCCGCCCAGAGCACGGCGAGCACCGCGTCGCGGGTCAGGGCGTCGCGCAGCACGTCGGGGTGCGTGGACTCGTCCAGCAGGGTCGTGTAGAGGCGGGTCGAGCGGGCGATCAGGCGCCCGGGGCTGGTGGCCCAGCGGGCCAGCAGACCGCCGTCGGCGCCGCCCTCCTCACCCTGGGCGTCGCTGCCCAGGAGTTCGGCCCGGTGCTCGGCGATCGCGTCGTACCCGGCGCGGAACCCCTCCAGCAGCGCGGCCCGGTGATCGGCGTGGCCGGCCGCCCGGCCCTGCGGCGCCGGCCGGTTCTGCCCGGCCGCGCTGGCCACCGGGCCGCGCAGCAGCCGCATCCCGTCCGTCCCGGCGGCCTCCCAGCGCAGCCCGTCGCTGGGGTACGAGCCGCCGTCCCCGCCGCCCAGCGCCGAGATGTCCATGGCGCCGTTCTCGCCGATCAGCAGGCTCGGCAGCAGGCAGGTGCGGTACACCGAGGAGGCCAGGGCGTCCGCCGCCGGGTCGGACCCGCAGGTCACTGCGGCCGGCAGACCGGCGTGCAGCAGGGTCTCGGCGTCCACCAGCACCGGCTGGTCACCGCAGGCGATGACGTTCTCGTAGTGCATGTCCACGCCGTCGATCGCGTAGAGGAGGGCGAGCAGCGCGCCCTGGCGCCGGTAGAACCGGTCCAGTTCGGTGGGCGTGGCGCACCAGCCGTGCTCGATGAACTCCAGCCAGCCGTACCCGTCGCCGCGCACCGAGCGCGGGGTCCTGAGGCCCAGGCCCGGCACCTTGCCGTTGGCCCAGCCCACCGCCTGGTCCAGCAGGAGGTGCTGGTCCAGCGGCCGGGGCTTGTAGACGACGGTCGCCCCGTCGGCGAAGCCCAGCAGGGCCACGGACCGGTTGCCCTGGTGGACGTCGCCCCGGCCGAGGTCCACCCGTACGAGGGCGCCCGGGTCGCAGCCGTGCAGCAGCCCCTCGACGATCGCCGCCCGGTCGGCGGTGAAACGGTCCAGCAGCTCCACCGTGGCCGAGGCGGCGAGGCCGCAGGTCTGGCCCAGCATCCGTGCCAGCACCGGGTAGCGGGTGAAGAGTTCGGCGAGGCCCTGACGGGTGCCGAGCCGGGCCAGGAAGGCCGCGAACCGCTCCCGCGGGGTCTCCCCCGCCAGCAGGCCCTCCGTACGGGCCCGGTGGAGTTCCCGGACCAGGGTGCGGGCCGACTGCCGGATCAGCCGGTCGCCGAGCCGCTCCTCGAATGCGGCCCGCACGGCGTTGAGTTCGCCCTCGGCGAGGTCGATCGGTCCGGCCGCCTCCGCCCAGGCGGCCGCGATCAGGGGGCGCAGCGCGGGCAGGAACACCGCGGCGCCGTCCGCGTCCGCCGCCGCGGGGACCGGCCGGCCGGCCTCTGCGGGGGCCGCGGCCACCATCTGCTCGATGTACCGGGCCCACTGCGGCTTGGCCGTACGGGCGGCCAGCCGGCCGGGGGCCTCCGCCGCGAGGGCGTACACCATGTCCTCGCCGGCTCCCAGGCCCGCCAGCCGGGCCGCGAAGCCCTCCGTGTCCCCCAGGGACCACGAAGCCGGTCGGCCGTGGGGGGCGTCGGCCGGTGCGGGTCCCGGGGTACCCGGGGCGGCGAGCCGCTCCCGCAGGTTCAGGGCCCGGGCCCACCAGGAGGGGGCCAGGCCGCCGACCTGGGTTTCTTCGGCGGTGGTGGCGGTGTCAGTCACAGGAGAAACCTCGCAGAGCGCGGCGCCGCGCACATGGGGGCCGATCCCCCATATTCCGCGGACCCGCCCCCATGGCCCCCGGGGGCCCGCCGTACGGGGTGGTGCGGCGGGCTTCGGGCGGGGCGGCGGCGCACCGGTTCCGCACGGGTTCCGGCAGGTCGCGGGCAGCTCGAGGGCTGGCTGCGCAGGGGCCCGTGCCTGCGGAGGGGCACGTTCACGAAATGTGGGGGCCGGGGCCCGATGCCGCACCCTGCCGGTGCCCCGCAGCCTGTGTCCAGTGCCCCTTCCGCCCGTCCGGCTACCCCGGCCGGCGGATGATCATCGGAGGACCTGGTGGGAGTACCCGTCCCTGTCGACGTCGTCGCGTTCGACCCCGTGCTGGAAGCCGGAACCAAGAGCACCCTGGTCGCCTGCCCGGAGGTGTGCCTGACGGCGCCGGGCGGCGCGCCGCGGGTCGTGGTCATGACCGTGGACCAGGTCGGCCGGCCCGAGCTCGACGTCCTGCGCACCGTCCGCGAGGCCCCGGCCCGCCCCGATGTGGTGCTGGTGGCGGGCGAGTTGGCGCCCGACGGCGCCCTGCACGCGATCGCGGCCGGCGCCCGCGGTCTGCTGCGGCGGCGCGAGGCGGACGTCGCGAGGCTCTCGCGCGCCGTACTGGCCGCCTCCCGCGGCGACTGCACGCTGCCGCCGGACCTGCTGGACCGGCTGCTGGAGCGCTCCGGCGCCGGCCGGACGGGCAGCGGGTCCGACGGGGGGACGGACCCGTGGGCGGCGGCCGGCCTGAGCGACCGGGAGCGCAGCGTGCTGCGCCTGGTCGCGGACGGCCACGAGACGAACGAGATAGCGAAGCAGCTGTGCTACTCGCCGCGCACCGTGACGAGCGTCGTCCACGACATCACCCAGCGGTTCCGGCTGCGCAACCGCGCACACGCGGTCGCCTACGCCCTCCGGGTGGGCCTGCTGTGAGCGCCGTCGCCGAACTCACGCGCGAGAGCGCGCCCGTACGGGTCCCGGCGGCGCCGGACCGGCTGAGCCTGCTGCGCCAGGCGGGGGACGGCCGGATGCCGTACCCGGCCCTGGTCCGCCTGCTCGGCGCGGCCACGACCGCCGGCCCGGCCGCCGGCCCGGCCGTCGTCGCCGGCCCCTCCGCCGCGACCGCACCGGGGCTCCGGTCCCTGGCCCCGCCGGAGGCCCCCCGGCTCACGGCCCGCCAGACCGCGGTGCTCACGCTGATGGCGGAGGGCCACGGCAATGCGGTGATCGCCCGCACCCTGTCCTGCTCGGAGCACACGATCAAGAACGTGATCTACGAGCTGATGTCCCGCCTCCAGGCCCGCAACCGCGCCCACGCGGTGGCCTGTGCGGTACGGCACAGCCTCATCTGAGGGGTTGGCCAAAAAGGCGCACTTGCCGATCACGCCGCAGGTGTACGGTCGGCGCTCAAGTAGGCGGATCAGGAGGGGGGTTGGGGTGACATGAGCAATGGAATTCGCCGTCGGAGCGCGGACGTCCGCCGGAGGGTGGAGCAGATCGCGCTCGGCCTGCTGGCCACGTCGGGTGTGGTGGTCCTGCTGGCGGACCTCTTCGGCTGGCTCGACGCACTCGCCCCCGGAGGCGCGCTCCCCAAAGTCACGCTGCTCATCCTGAGCACGGTCACGGTGTTCCTGTTGCTGGAACTCGACCGCCTGAAACGGCTCGACGAGGTGCAGGACGACGTCAAGGCCCTGGACACCAGCGTCCGGACGAAGATCGACGCCCTGCACGACAACGTCGAGGCACACCTGTCCAAACTGGACATCGACGCCATCGCCCAGCGCCTCAAGCGGCAGCACTACGGCGGCGTGGTCGGGGTGCACAGCCGCTTCCCCGAAGACGAGTTCACGGGGTTCCTCGAGCGGGCCGGGGAGGAGCTGGTGATCCTGCAGACCTGGATCCCCAACCTGCACCATCTCAGGGCCGCCCTGCGCAAGGCGCTCGTCGATCAGCAGATCCACGTACGCATCCTGCTGCTGCACCCCTCGTCCCCGGTGGCGGGACTGCGCGACGAGGCGCTCCGAGCCGTGCGGGACCCCGCGCTGGCGGTCAACGTGAGGGCCGGCGTCGAATCCTGCCTCGCGGGACTCGCCCAGCTGAACGGGGACCTTCCCGCCGATAGCCGGGCGCGCCTCCAGGTGCGGCTCTACAATTCCCTGCCCTCCATCGCCGTGTTCAAGGTCGACCAGCATTTTCTGGTCAGCTCCTTCCTGCACGGCCAACTCGCCATCGACTCCACCCAGATCGAGATCGACGGCGGCGACACCGTCATGGGCGAGGAGGTCCAGCAGGAGCTGCGCACGCTGTGGAGCGTCGGCAAGGACGTGGATCTCCTCGACTGGCGCACGTCGGTGGCAAGCATCAGCCTGTGATCCACGGAAAGGTACGGCCATGCACGATCTGCACGCTCTGGACGCGTTCGAGGACTCACTGATCGAGGAGTTCAAGGCGCATCCGGTCCTGGCGAACGCCGCCGGGCTCCAGGACGAGGACTTCCGCGCGCTCCTGCTCCAGCGGCGCTTCGTCTCGCTCGCCTTCACCCCCTCCTACGACCTCGCGATCGACCTGCTGCGCGACGAGGAGGGGCTGCGGATCGCCCGGGTCATCCTGCGCGAGGAGTATCCGGACGGTCACGGCCTCACGCCCTCGCACCGCGAGGACATGACGGAGGACATGCGCCGGCTGGGGGTGTCCCGCCCGGCCCTGGCGGCCTCGCGGCCCACGGCCGAGACGCAGCAGGCCATCCGGGACACCCTGGAGCTGATCGCCGACGCGGGCGGCCACGCGAATGCCGACCTGCGGCTGCTGACGATCCTGCGGTTCTGGGGCGAGGTGCTGGTCTCCGTCGAGTACGGGCAGCTGTGGGAGCGGATGACCCCCCTGCTGACCGAGGACGGCAGGAACCGCTCCCGCTTCTACTACCCGCACCACGTCCACGACGCGAAGACGCACTCCCTGGCGACGCTCTCCCTGCTGTCCGGCTCCCACTCGGACCGCCTGGCCACGCGGGTGACCGAACTCCTCGCCCAGGAGGAGTCGACCGGCTGCTTCCGCGAACTGGAGGAGCGCGCCCTCCACCTCAAGACCCGCTTCTACGACCAGTTCCTCCCCGCCGTGGACCGCGTCGCGGTCTGATCCCCGGAAGGCCGGGGAGCCAGGCGGGGAGGAGCCGGGACCGGGCGGCGTCAGCTCTCGTCGGGCGTCAGCCGCAGCGAGATGGAGTTGATGCAGTAGCGCTGGTCGGTGGGCGTGGGGTAGCCCTCGCCCTCGAAGACGTGGCCCAGGTGGGAGCCGCACTTCGCGCACAGCACCTCGGTGCGGACCATCCCGTGCGAGACGTCCGCCTTCAGCTCGACGGCGTCGGAGTCCTTCGGGTCGAAGAAGGACGGCCAGCCGCAGTGCGACTCGAACTTCTCCGTGGAGCGGAAGAGCTCGGAGCCGCAGCCGCGACAGGAGTAGACGCCGGCCGTCGTCGTGTCGGTGTACTCACCACGGAACGCCGGCTCGGTGCCGGCCAGGCGCAGCACCTGGTACTCGGACGGCGTGAGCTCCGCCTGCCACTGCTCGTCCGTCTTCTCGACCTCGTACGACATGACTCTCCCGCTCCCTCGTCACTCAGTCCGTCAGCCGGGCGAGGATCGCCGGACCGAGGTCCGTGACGTCGCCCGCGCCCATGGTGAGAACGAGATCACCGGGCTTGGCCATTCCCGCGATGACGTCGGCGACGGCCGCCTTGTCGTGCTCGGCGGTGACGTCGGCGCCCGCGGTCCGGGCCGCCGCGATGATGATCTCGCTGGTGATGCCGGGGATCGGGTCCTCGCGGGCCGGGTAGATGTCCAGGACCACCGCGGAGTCGGCGAGGGAGAGGGCCTGGCCCATCTCCTTGCCCAGCTCCTGGGTGCGGGAGAAGAGGTGCGGCTGGAAGACGACCAGGATCCGGGAGTCCCCGGCGGCGCCCCGGATGGCCTCCAGGTCGGCGGTCATCTCGGTCGGGTGGTGCGCGTAGGAGTCGATGACCTGGACGCCCGCGGCCTCGCCCTTGAGCTGGAGCCGGCGCTTGACGCCGGTGTACTTGCCGAGGGCGGAGGCCAGGTTGTGCGCCGGGATGCCGAGGGCGACACCGGCGGCGAGGGCCGCGACGGCGTTGTGCGCGTAGTGGCGGCCGGGCACGGAGACGGTGAAGGTGAGCATCCGGCCGCCGATGACCACGGTGACCTCGCTGGTCAGACCACGCGGCGTGATCTTCGTGATCCGGACGTCGGCGCCCTCCTCCTCGCCGTACGTGACGACGTTCAGGCCCTCGCCGCCGCGGACCCGGCCGGCGATCTCGGCGGCGCCCGCCTGGCCGTGGGCGACGACCAGGGTGCCGCCGGGCACGATCTTGCCGACGAAGGTCTCGAAGGACTCGTAGATCTCCTCCATCGACGCGTAGTTCGCGTGGTGGTCGAGCTCCGCGTTGAGGATGATCGCGACCTGCGGGGTGTACTTGTGGAAGCTGCGGTCGCTCTCGTCCGCCTCGGCCACGAAGATGTCGCCCTCGCCGTGGTGGGCGTTGGAACCCGGGGCGTCCAGGTCCCCGCCGATGGCGTACGAGGGGTCCAGGCCCAGGGCCGACAGGGACACCGCCAGCATCGAGGTGGTGGTGGTCTTGCCGTGCGTACCGGCGACCGCGATCGGCCGCAGGCCGTCCATCAGGCCCGCCAGGGCGTCCGAGCGGTGCACGACGGGGATGCCGAGCTCGGCGGCGCGGGCCAGCTCCGGGTTGTCGGCGCGGATGGCGCTGGAGACGACGACGCAGGTGGCGTCGTCGGCGAGGTGGCCGGCCGCGTGCCCGATGTGGACCGTGGCGCCGTGGGCGCGCAGCGCCCCGGCCGTCTCGGAGTCCTTGGCGTCACTGCCGGCGACCTGCGCGCCGCGCTGGGCGAGGATCTTCGCGATGCCGGACATCCCGGCGCCGCCGATGCCGATGAAGTGCGGGCGTTCCATGGCGTTCGGCAGGCCGGGCGGCGTCATACGGGATCTCCCCAGAGTGCGGGTCGGTACGTCGGGGGTCTCGGCGTGCGGACCGTCCCGGCGCGTGTGTCGGACGCCAGCCTATTCGTTGTGGGCGAAGAGCTTGAGCACCGGAACCCCGACCTTGTGGCGCGCGCGGGAGGCCCAGTCCCGGTGGAAGAACTCCTCGACGAAGTGCGGGGCGGTCAGGACGATCACCTCGTCGGCGTTCGATTCCTCCACGACGCTCTTCAGCTTGTCGAGCGGGTGGTCCTCGATGATCTGTCCGCTGGCCTGGGCGCCCTTCTTGCGCAGGGCCTCCAGGGAGTGGACGAGCGCCTGCTCGGCCGGGCCGCGGGCGGCGTGGCCCTCGGGTACGTCGGCCTCGCGGAGCGCCTCGGGGAGCTCGCCGAGCGCCACGTCGTCGATGGCCCGCAGCAGCCGGTCCTGGTCGCCCCGGGGCTGCATGAGGACGAGGAAGGAGACCGGGTCGTCCCCGTGCAGGCTGGTGACGAAGTCCACGTCGACGCTGGTCAGCGGCTGCTCGATCATCAATACGCTCGTGAACACGGACGCCCTCTCCTTCATGGGCCAGGACCGGTCGGCCGGCCCCTGCGGAAACCATCCTGCCCCGCTCTCGCACGGGGCCTTGCGGGGGTATGTCTGCCCAGGTATGTGCCCACCGGAAGCTAAGCGGAACAAGAAATTCCGCCCCTTCTCAGATCCGACGGTAGCTCGTGAAGAGGAACCCGGCCTCCTCCAGTACGGAGGCGGGCGCCAGCCGGTGCGGCACGGCGACGGAGGGCCCTCCGGAGATGCGCTGGGCGCCGCCCGCCGTCAGCATCGGCGAGATCGTCAGGCACAGCTCGTCCAGCGCGTCCGCGGCCACGAACTGCCCCAGCAGCCGGGGGCCGCCCTCGGTGAGCTGGCGGCGCAGCCCCCGTTCCGCGAGCTCCCGCACCACCCGGGCCGGATCCGCGCCGGCCCCGCTGCCGGCCACCACGACCTCGGCCCCGGCCTTGACGGCGGCGGCCACCCGGTCGGCGGGCGCGGTCGCCCCGGTCACCACGAGGGTGGGCACCAGGGGGGAGGTGAAGAGGGGGAGCGAGAAGTCCAGGTCGAGGCTGGCCGTGACCACCGCGATGGCGGGCGCGGGGCCCTGCCCGGCGGCCTCACGCCGGGCCGCGAAGGCCTCCCGGGCCCGGGCCGGGCGGTAGCCCTCCTGGCGAACCGTTTCGGCGCCGACGACCACCACATCGGCCAGGGCCCGCAGGGTCCCGAAGATCCGCATGTCGGTCTCGCCGGAGATCGGCTGCGAGCGCCCGTCGTGCTGGGCCGCGCCGTCCAGGGTGGAGACCATGTTGGCCCGCAGCCAGTGGCCCTCCGGGCCGGGCTCGGGGTACGCGTACGCATCCGCCAGCTCGTCCAGCGACCACTCGCGGTCACCGTGGTCGGCTGGTGTCTGATCGGTCACAGGGAACAGGCGTCGCATCGGTGCAGTGTGCCACGCCCCGTAGAGTTAAGAGCTGTGTCAACATCACTCTCCACCTCCGGATCCACCTACGGGCGACCCCCGATAGCCGGCCCGGCCGACGTCGGCCCGCAGGCCCTGTGCGCCCGCGAGCCGCGGGTGCCCGCCGAACGGCTGGTGGCCGAGATGGTGCCGCCGCCCCGTTTCGACTCGGTGCGCTTCGACACGTACAACCCGGACCCCGGTCAGCCGAGCCAGTCCGAGGCCGTCACCGTGCTCAGCGGCTTCGCCGCCGGGCTGGGCGGAGCCCACGCGAGCGGCGGCGGCAAGCGCCGCTGGTTCACGAAGAAGGCCCCCGTCGCCACCGGCCCGCGCGGGGTCTACCTCGACGGCGGCTACGGCGTCGGCAAGACCCACCTGCTGGCCTCCCTGTGGCACGCCACCCCGGCCGAGCCCGCACTGAAGGCCTTCGGCACCTTCGTGGAGCTGACCAACCTGGTCGGCGCGCTCGGCTTCCAGCAGACGGTCCAGACCCTGGGCGGCCACCGCCTCCTGTGCATCGACGAGTTCGAACTGGACGACCCGGGCGACACCGTCCTCGTCTCCTCGCTGCTCAGCCGCCTCGTCGAGCAGGGCGTGGCGCTGGCCGCCACCTCCAACACCCTGCCCGGCAAGCTCGGCGAGGGCCGGTTCGCCGCCGCGGACTTCCTGCGGGAGATCCAGGGGCTCTCCGCGCACTTCCGCCCGCTGCGCATCGACGGCCAGGACTACCGCCACCGCGGCCTGCCGGAGGCGCCGGCGCCGTTCTCGGACGAGCAGGTCACCAAGGCCGCGTACGCCACCGAGGGCGCGAGCCTGGACGACTTCCCGGGCCTCCTCGAACACCTGGCCCGGGTCCACCCCAGCCGGTACGGCGCCCTCACGGACGGCATAACGGCGGTCTGCCTGACCGACGTCGGTCCGGTCCCGGACCAGTCGACGGCGCTGCGGCTGGTGGTCCTCGCCGACCGCCTCTACGACCGCGAGATACCGGTGCTGGCATCGGGCGTCCCCTTCGACAGGCTCTTCAGTGAAGAAATGCTGAACGGCGGCTACCGCAAGAAGTACTTCCGGGCCATCTCGAGGCTCACTGCGCTGGCGCGCGACGCGAAACCCCTGGTGTCCCAGTAGGTTTGGAGGCGCCGGCCGTTCCGTACGGACGACGGTCCGGCCGTTCCCCATCCTCCGAAGGGATCCACCATGGCCACCACGCGTACCGCGCACACCGACTGGGAAGGCAACCTGCTCAAGGGCGCCGGCGTCGTCACCCTCGACTCCTCGGGTCAAGGCTCGTTCGACGTCTCCTGGCCCTCGCGCGCCGAGGCCGCGAACGGCAAGACCAGCCCGGAAGAGCTGATCGCCGCCGCGCACTCCAGCTGCTACTCGATGGCCCTCTCGCACGGCCTGGACGGTGCCGGCACCCCGCCCACCCGGGTGGAGACCAAGGCCGATGTGACGTTCCAGCCGGGTGAGGGCATCACCGGCATCCACCTGACGGTACGCGCCGAGGTCCCGGGCCTGGACGCCGAGGGCTTCGCCGCGGCCGCGGAGGACGCGAAGAAGAACTGCCCGGTCAGCCAGGCCCTGACGGGCACGACGATCACCCTGAGCGCAGAGCTGATCTGACGGTCCGGCCGGCAGAGCCGCCGGCCGGCCTGATCCGGCCTCGCCGGCGCTTGATGCGCGGTGGCCGGGCCCCCGGGGAGCGGGGGCGGGGCTCGGCGCGTCCTGGCGCGGGGGGCGGGGCCGCGTGGTAACACGGCCCCGTCACCCCCTCGCCCCGGGAGCCGCCGATGTCCGTCACCCGCCGTACCCTGCTCGCCGCCGGAGCCGGCATCGGTATCGCCTTCACCGGAGCCCTCGGCGCCCTCTTCGCCGGGAGCTCCCACGCCACCCCGCCCCTGCAGGGGTACGGGCCGCTGCTCCCCGACCCCGGGAAGCTGCTCGACCTCCCCGCCGGCTTCCGCTACCGGGTGCTCTCCCGCGCCGGCGGCCCCCTCCGTTCCGGCGAGGGCACCGTACCGGCCAACTGCGACGGCATGGCCGCCTTCGACGCGGGCTCCGGCCGCGTCCGCCTCGTCCGCAACCACGAGAACCGCACCACCGCCGCCCTCCGCGTCCCCGCCGTCGACGGCCTCACCTACGATCCCCACGCCCTCGGCGGCTGCACCCTCCTCGGCCTCGACGCCGGCGGCAGCGTCACCGCCGAGCGCGTCGCCCTCGCCGGCACCGCCGTCAACTGCGCGGGCGGCCGCACCCCCTGGAACACCTGGCTCAGCTGCGAGGAGACCGAGGACCGGGCCGGGACGTCCGGGTACACCAAGGACCACGGCTACGTCTTCGAGGTCGACCCCGCCGACCCGCACCGCTCCGGCGCCGTCCCGCTCACCGCGATGGGCCGCTTCGCGCACGAGGCCGTCGCCGTGGACCCGTACCGCGGGACCGTCTACGAGACCGAGGACGCCTTCGTCGAGCCCTTCGGGCTCTTCTACCGGTTCCTGCCCGCGCAGCCCCTCCGCGGCCCCGGCTCCCTCCGCGCCGGCGGCACCCTCCAGGCCATGCGCGTCCCGGGACTGGCCGACCTCGGCGTCGTGGACGAGCCCGGCGCCGAGTTCCCGGTCGAGTGGGTCCCCGTACCGGACCCCTCCGCGGCCGGCACCCCGATCCGGTTCCAGGACTTCGGGCCGGGCGGGATCACCCACGCGCAGAAGCTGGAGGGCTGCTACTGGGGCGACGGCGGCGTCCACTTCGTCTCCAGCTACGCCCGCACCCTCGAGGGCGCGGCCGCCGACCACCACGGCCAGGTGTGGTTCCACGACCCGCGGCGCGCCACGATCCGCCTGGACGTGCTCTTCGGCCCGGCCGCCGACATCCGGCTGCCCGGGGACTCCCCCGACAACATCTGCCTGGCCCCGGACGGCGGCCTGATGGTGTGCGAGGACGGCGGCGGAGCGCAGTACGTCTTCGGCGTCACCCCGGCCGGCGAGGTCTACCCGATGGCCCGCAACGCCGACGACATCGGCCGGCCCGGGGCCCCGGAGTGGGGGGAGTTCGCCGGGGTCACCTTCTCCCCGGACGGGCGGACGATGTACGTCAACGCCTACGCGCCGGGAACCACCTTCGCCGTGACGGGTCCCTGGCGCTGAGGACCGGCCGCCGTGCCCTCGCGACCCCGTCCGATCTGGTGGAGGATCGGAGGGAATCGATCGGATCGGGGTAGGTGGCGGTGGCCAGGAAGACCAAGAAGAAGGACGAGAAGGACGAGAAGGGCAAGGACGCCAGGGGCGCAAAGGCCGGCAAGGCCCCGCAGCGGGCCGAGAAGGCCCGGCGGGCCGAGCCGCCCGCCCCCGACGCCCCGCTGCGGCCGCTGCTCCGCGTCCCCGCCCGCGAGCGCATCGACCTCGGTGCCTTCGATCCCGCCGCGACCCCCGGCGGCCCCGCCGGCAAGGCGGCCGGCCTGGCCGCCACCGCGCAGCTGGCCGGGCCGCTCGCCTCCCTCCAGGAACGGCTGTACGCGGCCAGCACCGCCGGCGACCGCCGCCGCGTCCTGCTCGTACTCCAGGGCACGGACACCAGCGGCAAGGGCGGCACCGTCAAACACGTGATCGGCTTCTTCAACCCCGCGGGCTGCCGTGTCCGGGCCTTCAAGGCGCCCACCCCCGAGGAGCACAGCCACCCCTTCCTGTGGCGCATCAAGCAGGCCCTCCCCCTGCCGGGCGAGATCGGCATCTTCGACCGCTCGCACTACGAGGACGTCCTCGTCGCCCGCGTCCGCGAGCTGGTCTCGCGCAGCGAGCTGAACCGCCGCTACGCCCAGATCAACCGGTTCGAGGAGTCCCTCGCAGAGGACGGCGTGACCGTGGTGAAGGTGCTCCTCCACATCAGCTACGAGGAGCAGCGCAAGCGGCTGCTGGAGCGGCTCGACAACCCCGACAAGCACTGGAAGTTCAGCCGGGCGGACATCGACGAGCGCGGCCTGTGGTCCGAGTACCGGCACGCGTACGAGCTGGCCCTGGAGCGCTGCTCCGGCGACAGCGCACCCTGGTACGTCGTCCCCGCGGACCGCAAGTGGTACCGCAACTGGGCGGTCAGCAAGCTGCTGCTGGAGCATCTGGAGGAGATCGGTCCGCGCTATCCCGCGGCCGGCTTCGACGTCGAGGCGTGCCGCGCCCGGCTGCTCGAAACCTGAGGGGGACGTGGCGGGCGGGCGATTCGCAGGCCCGCCCTCGCGCCGCTGCGATCTGCTTGGCAGATGGTCATATATTTTGCCTGCGTGACCCTTTCTGTGCGCAATGTGGCGGTCGCGGCCGCCCTCAGTGCCGCTCTCTGCGCCGCCCTCGCCGGCTGCGGAGGCGGCAGCGGCACCTCCGGCTCCGGTGCCGGTTCCGGCGGCCAGGCCCGTATGGCAACCCCCGGGGCCTCCGCGCCGCCGGTCTCCCCCGCCCCGCCGCACACGGCCGGCTCCTCCCCGGCCGCCTCCCCGCCGCCCGCCAAGGCCCCGACCTTGGCGCCCGGCCCGAACGGCCTGACCCCGGTCTTCGAGCGGGCGAAGCAGCAGACCGACAAGACCGTCGCGCTGACCTTCGACGCCGACATGACCTCCGACCAGGGGCAGCGCGCCGCGGACGGGGAGCACTTCGACAACCCCCGGCTGATCGCGACCCTGCGGGGGCTCCAGGTGCCCTCGACGATCTTCATGACGGGCCGCTGGGCCGAGGAGTACCCGGACCAGGCCAAGTCGATCGGCACCGACCCGAACTTCGAGATCGCGAACCACTCGTACAGCCACCACGCCTTCACCTCGCCCTGCTACGGGCTCCCCGCGCTCGACGCCGCCGCCGCGCGGGCCGACGTGGACCGGGCCTTCGCCGCCTTCCGCACGGCCGGCGCGGTCAACACGGTCCCGTACTTCCGCTTCCCGGGCGGCTGCTACGACGACCAGGCGCTGCGCGCCGTGTCCACGGCCAAGGTCACGGCCGTCCAGTGGGACGTGGTCAGCGGGGACGCCTTCGCCAAGGACCCGGACGCGGTGGCCGAGCAGGTCCTCACCGGGGTGAAGCCGGGCTCGGTGGTGGTGATGCACTGCACGCGCAGCGCCGCCCCGGTCACCGAGGAGGCCATCCGGAAGATCGTCCCGGAGCTGCGCAAGCGCGGCTACCGCTTCGTGAAGGTGTCCGAACTCATCGGGAAGTAGACGGGGTGGCGCGGCCTCAGCCGGAGCAGGCCGAGCGCTGCGCGTCCTGCCACTCGCACACCGGGCACAGCACCCGGCCCGGGGTCGCGACCCCGTACTCGGTGGGCCTGCTGCACTCCACGCAGTCCGCGTACGGCGGCCCGGCCACCTGCCCGGCCTGCGCCGCCGGGGCGGGGCAGTACGACTCGGTTCCGGTCGGCGCGTCCACTTCGTCCATGACTCCGAGCGTACTCAGCCCCGGCGCGCGCTGACGAAGCAGGCCGCCGCGCCCGCCCCGCAGGCCAGCGCCACCGCCCCCGCGAAAGCCGCCAGCGGCAGCGTCACGGCCTCCGCCCGGGAACCCTCCACCAGCACGGTCACCGCGCTGCGCGCCGGGGAGCCGGCGATGCCCCAGGCCAGCAGGGAGCCCAGGCCGCCCGCCAGGACCGCGAGGCCCGTCGAACGCAGCAGCGGCCGGCTGCACAACGCCCCCACGGCCGCCCCGGTCAGCGCGCACGCGTGGGCCGCCAGCACCCCGGCCAGGGCGGCGTCCTCCGGCTCCACCTTGCGCCCGGGGTTGCCGATCAGCAGCACCACCACCGTGCCCACGGACCCGGCCAGCAGCGCCCCGCCCAGCGCGACGAGCAGGGCCGCCGCGTGCACCCGTCCGGGACCGGCCGCGGCGGCCGCACAGTCGCGGGCGGCATCGGGCTCGTTGGTCACGCAGACCCGGACCAGCCATGCCGTCACCGGCACCAGTCCGGCGGCCGCGAAGCCCAGCGAGTCGAGCAGGGGATCGCCCGGCCGGACCCCTGCGGCCAGGAACGCCGCGTACACGAGCAGCGGTGCGATCCAGCGCTGGGAGCGCAGCAGCAGCACGCTCTGGTATCGCAGCAGGCCGGTCACGGCAGTTCCTCCACGGCTCTGATGTGCCAGGGCGCGGGCGCGGTGAGCAGCTCGCGCAGCACGGCGTCGGACCGGGCGGCGGGCACCGTCAGCAGCAGGCCCCCGCCGGGCGCGGGCGCGGCGGCCAGGCCCGCGGGCGGCTCGGCTCCGGGCGGTCCGGCGGCCTCGATCCGTACGTACGGCCCCGCGCCGGCTGCCTCCCGTACGGGAACCAGCGCGGCCCCCTCGACCCGGTGGTGCGCATCGGCCGAGCCGGCGAGCCGCGCCGGGTCGTGGTCGACGAAGACCACCGTGCCCCCGGCTGCGGTCCGCTCGGCGACGGCACGGTCCAGCTCGGTGCGGGCGGCCACGTCCAGCCCCGTCCAGGCCTCGTCGAGGACGAGCAGCCCGGGCTCGGCGAGCAGCGCCTGCGCGACGGCCACCTTCTGGCTGCTGCCCTTGGAGAGTTCGGCCAGCGGGGTGTGCGCGTACCCGGCCGCCCCGAACCGCTCGAGCCAGTCGGCCGCCCGGGCCGCCGCCTCGGAGCGTGCCAGCCCGTGCACCCGTCCCATGTGGGTGAGGTAGGCCGTCGCGGTGAGCGGCAGCGCCGCCGGGAAGCGCTCGGGCACGTAGGCCGTGCGCCGCGGCCGCCCGGTGATCCGCCCCTCGGACGGGGTGTCGATCCCGGCGACGATCCGCAGCAGGGTGGACTTGCCGCCGCCGTTGGGGCCTTCGATGCGGACGAGGGCGCCGGGCGGCAGGTCGAGAGAGACCCCGCGCAGCACCCAGGGCCGCCGCAGTCCGTAGCGGCGGCCCACACCGGTCAGCTTCAGTGCGCCGCCGCCGTCTCGGTCACCTCGCTGGGCCGGACGATGACGAAGCCCTCGCCGCGCAGCATCAGCTGGACGGCCTCGCCGGAGCCGCCCCGGATCATCGAGCCGACCGACTGGGAGCGGTGCAGGCCCGTCTCCAGCTGGGCGCTCCAGCCGACCACCGCATCGGTGTCCACGTACACGGGGCTCTGCGCCGTGACCGGGATGATGATCGGGTGGCCGTCGCAGACCACGGCGAGCTTGCCGGTGCCGGTGAAGAGGCTGTTGAAGAGGCCGCCGCCGGTCATGCCGGCGCCCTTCACCATCTTTATCTCGTACGAGAGCGTGGGGTCGAAGCAGAGCACGTTGCGGCCGTTGATGGTCAGCGCGTCGCCGGGTTCGAAGTCGATGATGAAGCAGTTGCCGGCCTGGTGCGCGAACCAGGCCTCGCCCTGTCCGCGTACGGACATCAGCGCGAGGCCCTCGCCGGTGACGGCGCGCTTGAGCATGCCGCCTATGCCCTGGCCCTTGCGCTCGAACTGGAGGTTCCCCCGGAAGGCGACCATCGAGCCCTGACGGGCCAGCATTTCACCGTTGACGGTGTACTTCACGGACTTGGCGTTCTGCAGGGTCATGCCCGGAGCCGCCGACGGCTGGGCCAGGTTCTCGGAGGCAAAAAGATCACTCTTCATGACCCCGATCCTCACCCGGCCCGGGACCCCGCGGCATCATCCTCAAGGCGGAGGCTGGCATCCTTGGCGGGATGAGCAGCCAGCACCGGAACCACACTTCAGACGTACCTGCGGTCGGGGCGGACAGCCCGTTCCGGCAGGAGCACGTCGCCCGCGACGAGGCGCGGCAGTTCGTACTGCCCCTGGTGGTGCGGATCGAGAAGGCCGAGCCGCCCGCCCGGACGGACGCGCTGGAGACGGCGGCCCGGGCGGTACTGGTCCTGCTGACGGACGAGCGGGCCCACGGCGAGGGCGAGTGGGCCGATGCGGTCCGGGACTGGCAGGACGCGCGGATCCGGAAGGTGGTGCGGCGGGCGCGCGGGGCGGAGTGGCGCAAGGCCGGCACCCTGCCCGGCGTCACGGTGCACGGTGACGCGGTGGAGGTACGGGTCTTCCCGCCGGTGCCGTTGGACGGCTGGCCCAAGGAGCTCGCGAAGCTCCAGGTCTCGGGGACCGACCTGGACGACCCGGAGCCGGCCGCCCCGGCCGCCGCGGGGACTGCGGTGCTGTGGCTCAACCCGGACCTGGAGATGTCCGCCGGCAAGGCGATGGCCCAGGCCGGGCACGCGGCGCAGCTGGCGTGGTGGGAGCTGACCGGCGCGGAGCGCACCGCCTGGCAGGACTCCGGTTTCCGGCTGGCCGTACGGACGGCGGCGCGCGAGCGGTGGGCGGAGCTGAGCGGGAGCGGGCTGCCGGTGGTCCGGGATGCCGGTTTCACGGAGATCGCCCCCGGCTCGGCGACGGTGGTCGCGGACCATCCGGCCCTGCGGGCGCGGCTCTCGGGCGGCGTGTCGCGCTGACCCGGCCGGCCCGGACAGCGCGCACCCGGAACCTCAAATGTTGCTCTGAACGTCCCTTTCCGCGATTGGCCTGACTCCGTCGGGGCCATCACACCGGCACACGACCGATGAGAGGGGGCGAGGGGACATGGAGACCATGGCGCACCTGGGGGTGGGCATCGGATGGCGGCCGGAGATCGCTGACGCGGTGGAGCGGCTGCCGGGCCTGGACTGGGTCGAGGTGGTGGCCGAGAACATCTGCCCCGGCCACCTGCCCGCATCACTGCTGCGGCTGCGCGAGCGCGGGGTGCGTGTCGTACCGCACGGGGTCTCGCTGGGACTCGGCGGCGCCGAACGGCCCGACGCGCAGAAGCTGGCCGCACTCGGGGAGCGGGCGGTGGCGCTGGGGGCGCCGCTCGTCACCGAGCACATCGCGTTCGTCCGGACGGCATCGCCGGCGCTGGAGGCGGGGCACCTGCTGCCCGTGCAGCGGACGCGGGACGCGCTGGACGTGCTGTGCGAGAACGTCCGGATCGCGCAGGACGCGCTGCCGGTGCCGCTGGCGCTGGAGAACATCGCCGCGCTGATCTCGTGGCCCGGGGAGGAGCTGACGGAGGCCCGGTTCCTGACGGAGCTGGTGGAGCGGACGGGGGTCCGGCTGTTGATCGACGTCGCCAACCTGCACACGAACCGGGTGAACCGGGGGGAGGACCCGTTCGCCGTGCTGGACGCGATCCCGCTGGAGGCGCTGGCGTACGTGCACGTCGCCGGGGGTGTGGAGCGGGGCGGGGTGTGGCACGACACGCATGCGCATCCGGTGCCGGCGGTGGTGCTGGACATCCTGGCGGAGCTGCGGAAGCGGGTGGAGCCGGCGGGCGTGCTGCTGGAGCGGGACGACGATTTTCCGGCGGAGGCGGAGCTGGCCGGGGAACTGGCCGCCATTCGGGGGGTGACGGGCCCTGCGGGGCTGTCCCCTACCCGCCCTTCCCCCTCCCCCGGACTCCGGCCGGAAGGGACCCCCACCCGGGGCTCCGCCCCGGACCCCGCGCCTCGAACGCCGGCGGGGCCGGAGGGTGAAGAGCCGGCCGGGCCGGATCAGCGGGCTCGGACCGGGGTCGGGCTGGAGCAGGGGGCGCTGTTGTCGGCGCTCGTGGCCGGAACGCCCGTGCCCGAGGGGTTCGACCGGCAGCGCGTACGGGTGCAGGCGCGGGCTCTGGCCGCGAAGCGGGCCGGTGTCGTCGCGAAGCTCGCCCCCGAGCTGCCCGGGATCCTGGGGGGTGAGGACCCGTACCGCGAGGCCTTCCTCGCGTACGCCCGCAACCGGCCCATGACCGCCGGATACCGGCGGGACGCCCTCGACTTCGCCGAGCACCTGCTGATCCAGGACCTGCCCGCCGACCCCGCGGCCCGGCACCGGCTCACCACCTGGTGGCGGGACCGGGTCGGGGCGCGGCCGCCGCGCCGGATCGTGCGCTGGGCCCGGTCCCTCGTGGGACGTGCGGCATGAACGTACTCGCCGTCGCGATCTGGATCGCCGTCGTCGTCTCCACCGTCCTGCTGCTCCGCGGAATCCGGCGTTCCCGCCCGCCGTGGGCCGGTCCGGCCCCGCGTCTGCACGATCTGTCCGAGGCCGCGTTCATGGCCGGCGGTCCCGGCGCGGTCGTGGACTCCGCGCTCGTCTCGATGCTCGGGGACGGCCGGCTGGTGGTCGGCGGTCCCGGGATCGTCCAGGTACGCCCCGGCGCGCGGGCCGGCGACACCGCCGAGCGGGCCGTGATCGAGGCCCTGCGGCAGGCTCCGTCCGGCTGGCTCTACCAGGTGCGGTACGCCGCCATGACCGACCCCGCCGTCCAGGAGACCGGGGACGCGCTGGCCGCGCGCGGGCTGCTCGCCGCGCCCGGCTCCGGGCGGAAATGGCGGCGCTGGGCGCTGGCCCAGGCCGTGGTGTGCGCGGTGTGGGTGGTGTTCTCCCTGCCCCTCACTTTCGTGGCGCTGGCGCTCGATTCCGGCCCGCAGGTGCCGTTCGCCATCAAGGTCTTCCCCGCGCTGATGGGCGGGATCGTCATGGGATGCGCCCTCGCCGCCCGGGCCAGGCAGCGGCTCACCCCGGCGGGGCAGGCGGCGCTGCGCGAGATCCGCACGCAGTACCTGAACGACCAGACCCCGCACGTGCAGACCGCCCTGTACGGGCTGCGCGGCCTGCGGGACCCGTACCTGCGGGAACAGCTGGTGCCGGCCGCGCGCAGCACCCGGCTGGCGGCCGCGCAGTCGCGCTCCGCGCGCCGGGGCCCGTCCTCGTCGAACTCGTCCTCGTCCTCGTCGGACTACTGCGGGTCTTCCGCCGCGGTCCTGCCCGTCGTGTGGTGCGCCGGCAGCAGCGACGGCGGCGGAGGCTCCGGGTCCGGCTGCGGATCCACCGGGTCCGGCTGCGGGTCCTCGGGGTCGAGCTGTTCCTCCTCGGGCTCGGGCTGCGGGTCCTCGTCCGGCGGCAGCAGCTGCGCGAGCAGCAGCTCCAGCTGTTCCAGCAGTTCGAGTTGCAGCAGTTCGTCCGGTTCGAGCTGCAGCAGCAGCAGTTCCTGACCGGCATTCCCCCACCTCCGCATCTGGTGGCTGCTGCTCGTGGTGCTGGACCGGGAGCGGGGTGACGCGCAGTCCCCCACGGCGGTGCGGCCGGGCGGGGTCCCGGTGCCCGAGGATCCCGCCCTACGGGCGGCATCGGGGGGCAACCGGGGGATTGCGGCCGACACCCGGCGGTGGTCCTGTACAGGGCCCCGCCCAGCGCATCTCATCAGCTCATCCGAAGAGATGAAGGCGGCCCATGATGCGGACTCCGCTCGCCCGCTGCGCAGTCGCCGCGGCGGTCCTCTCCCTCACCCTGTGCATCCCGACCCCGCACGCGCACGCGACCGCCCCCGGCCCCGACGGCGTCGGCCACGCCGCGGGGGCGGCCGCCGCAAGCGCAGGCTCCGCGGCGCGGACAGCCGCTGCGGACGCCGGCGCCGAACTCGTCGCCCACCGTTCCGCCCAGGCGGCCACGGCCGGCGGGCTCCGCTTCGGGCGGTGTGCCTCCGTCGAGGAGTTGCCCTCCAGCGTGCAGTGCGCGAGCCTGCGGGTTCCGCTCGACTACGCCCGGCCCGACGGGCCTCAGATCTCCCTCACCGTCAGCCGGGTCGCCGCCACCGGCAGCGGTGGCGCCGCGCGCCAGGGGGCGCTCGTCTACAACCCCGGCGGTCCCGGCGCCTCCGGGATGTTCTTCCCGCTGGTCGGCGACCTCCCCGAGTGGGAGCGCATCGCTGCCGCCTACGACCTCGTCGGCTACGCCCCGCGCGGAGTCGGCCGTTCCGCCCCGCTGTCCTGCGAGGACCCCGCCGTCCGCGCGAAGGGCCCCACCCAGGTCCCGGCGGAGCCCTCCGCCGCGTACAAGCAGCAGCGCGTCGCCGCCGCCCGGGCCTACGCCCGCGGCTGTGCGCAGCGGGCCGGCGCGGCCCTGCGGCACTACTCGACCCTCGACAACGTCCGCGACCTGCACGTGCTCCGTGCCGCGCTCGGCGAGGAGAAGCTGACCTTCATGGGCGCCTCGTACGGCACCTACCTGGGCGCCGTCTACGCCACACTCCACCCCGGCCGCGTCCGCCGGATGGTCCTCGACTCCGCGGTCGACCCCGACCCGCGCCACATCTGGTACCTCAACAACCTCGGCCAGGCACCGGGGTTCGAGCGCCGCTGGTACGACTTCCGCGCCTGGGCCGCCCGGCACCACGCCACGTACCGGCTGGGCGCCACCCCTGCCGCCGTACAGGCGAGCTACGAGCGCGTGCGGGACGCGGTGGCGCGCACTCCGGCCGACGGGACCGTCGGCACCGGTGAGCTCCAGGCCGCCTTCCTGCAGGCCGCGTACTACGACGACGTCTGGCCGGAGCGGGCGGCCGCCCTCAGCGCCTTCCTGGCCGGCGATCCGGTTCCGCTGGCCGAACAGGCGCGCCCGGACCCGGAGTCGGCGGCCGCGCGGGAGAACGAGCGGGCGGTGTACACGGCGGTGCTGTGCAACGACGCCGCCTGGCCCGCGGACTGGGAGACCTGGGACCGCGACAACACCGAACTGGCGCGCCGGGCGCCGTTCGAGACCTGGGCCAACGCCTTCCTCAACCTGCCGTGCGCGTACTGGCCGGTCGCCGAGCGGAAGCAGCCGGTGGTGGTGGGCGCGCAGCCGGGGGCGGTCCCCCGCACGCTGGTCGTCGCGGCGGAGCGGGACGGGGCGACCCCGTACCCGGGCGCGCTGGAGCTGCAACGGCGGCTCGGCGACGGGGCCGCGCTGGTCACCGAGGAGGGGGCCGGGGCCCACGGAGTGGTCGGCGGACGCAATGACTGCGTGGACCGTCACGTGGAGCGGTACTTGCTGACGGGTGACACCTCGGGGTGGCGTGTCACGTGTGCGCCGCATCCGGAGCCCGCACCGGTGTCGTTGGACGACCGGGCAGCACGAACCCCCGGGAAGGTACCCAGGGCCCTGCTGCCGCCAGTCGTCTGAACTTCCGGGCGGGATCTCCGGCTGCGTCGTTTCGGGGGTCAGGCCGTCATCCGGACCAGCCTCCCGATCCACCGGAGGCCGCTCCCCAGTCAAGAGAGCGGTCTTCCGGTTCCTTCCCCCCAGGGGAGGTATCAGGCGAGTCCGGCCACCAGATCGGCGACGGACTTGCGGCGTCCGGTGTAGAAGGGCACTTCTTCACGGACGTGCATACGGGCCTCGGAGGCACGCAGGTGACGCATGAGGTCGACGATGCGGTACAGCTCGTCGGCCTCGAAGGCCAGCATCCACTCGTAGTCGCCCAGCGAGAAGGACGCGACGGTGTTGGCGCGGACGTCGGGGTAGCCGCGGGCCATCTTGCCGTGGTCCGCGAGCATGCGGCGGCGGTCCTCGTCGGGCAGCAGGTACCAGTCGTACGAGCGCACGAACGGGTAGACGCTGACGTAGTCGCGGGCGACCTCGTCGGCCAGGAAGGCCGGGATGTGCGACTTGTTGAACTCGGCCGGGCGGTGCAGGGCCATGTTCGACCACACCGGCTCCAGCGCGCGGCCGAGCCGGGTGCGGCGGAACAGGTTGTACGCGGTCTGCAGCTCGTCCGAGGTCTCGGCGTGCCACCAGATCATGATGTCCGCATCGGCGCGCAGGCCGGAGACGTCATAGGTGCCGCGGACGGTGATGTCCTTGGCGGCCAGCTGGTCGAACAGCTCCTGGACCTCGTCGGCGTAGCCGGTGCGGTCCTCGGGCAGGACGTCCTTCAGCTTGAAGACGGACCACAGGGTGTAGCGGATGACCTCGTTGAGGTCCTTCGCCTTCTTCCCCGCGTTGGGAATCTTCTCTGGTGCAGTCATGTGTCCATTGTCCCGTGTGCTGATCAGTGGTCCGTGCCAGGGGTGCCCAACGTGGCCTTCACCACGTCGGCGGCCTTGCCGGCGCTCGCGATGCACGCCGGGATGCCCACCCCGTCGTACAGCGCTCCGCACACCGCGAGGCCCGGCAGGGCTGCGACGGCACCGCGGATCCGGGCCACGCGGGCGAGGTGGCCGACCGGGTACTGGGGCAGGCCGGCGTCCCAGCGGGTGACGGTGGAGGCGACCGGCCGGGCCGCGAGGCCCACGGCCTCCCCGAGGTCGCGCAGCGAGACCTCGACCAGCTCGGAGTCCTCGCGCCCCAGGTCGCCCTCGTCGCCGTACCGGCCGACCGAGGTGCGCAGCAGGAAGAGCCCGGGGTCGGCGCCGGCCCAGGCCCACTTGTTGCTGGAGAAGGTGGAGGCCTTGATCGTCCGGCCGTCGACGGGCGGTACGAGGAACCCGCTGGCGCCGCCCTCGGTGATCGCGGCGGGCAGCTCGGAGCGCCGGAACGCCATCGTCACCAAGGCCATCGAGGCGTACTCGACGGTCCGCAGCTCGGCGGCCGCGGCCGGCGCGAGCCCGTCGAGCAGCCGGGCGGCGGGCCCGGCCGGGACGGCCAGCACCACGGCATCGGCGTCGATGACCTCCGCGCCGGTGACGACCCTCCAGCCCCCGGCCGTACGGAGGAGCTCGCGCACGGCGGTACCGGTGCTGATCCGCGCCCCGGCCGCCCGGCATGCCTCGGCCACGGCCTGCGGGAGCCGTCCGATACCGCCGTCGATGCCGGAGAAGACGGGACGGGCGGCCTGCTGGGGCTGCTGCGCGGCGGCCCGGTGCTGGAGTTCGCGTACACCGTCGCCCAGCGAGGCGTGCGTACGGGCGGCTTCGAAGAGCTGCGGGACGGCGGCGCGCATGGAGATGCGGTAGGCGTCGCCGGCGTAGACCCCGCCGAGGAGCGGCTCCACCAGGCGGTCGACGACCTCGTGGCCGAGGCGGGCGGCGACGTACTCGCCGACGGCGACGTCGTCGCCGATCTCGGCGGGCGGCAGCGCGCGTTCGGCCTCGATCCGGGCCAGGCCCTCGGCGGAGAGCACCCCGGAGGCGGCGAGCGGCGCCAGGTCGCCGGGGACGCCCATGACATGGCCGCGGGGCATGGGCCGCAGCGCGCCGCGGGTCCACAGGTGGGCGGTGGCGGTGGCGGGAGACTGGAGGGCCTCGCCGAGGCCCACGGCCCGGGCCAGTTCCAGTGCTTCGGGGCGGCGGGCGAGCACGGACTCGGCGCCGAGGTCGACGGGGGCGCCGGCGAGCTCGCCGGCGAGCAGCTTGCCGCCGAGGCGCGGCCCCGCCTCGAGGAGCGTGACGTTCAGGCCGTCGGCGAGCAGCCGGTGGGCCGCGGCGAGGCCGGCGATGCCGCCGCCGATGACGACGGCGTGCCGGGCCGGCGCCGCCGCGCCCGCCGGGGCTGCCGCGCCGTCCGTACGCATGTCCGCTTCGTGCATGGACACATCGTCTCAGACCGTTCCCGTACCGATCACCGAGGCCGGACCGTGACCGCATCGGGACCGGCTCGGGACCGCCGCAGCGAAACCCGCGACGGGCCCCTGTACGTCACACCGGCGACATCAGCCGATCCTCGGGGGGTACCACCGATGCGCACCATCACCAGAGGCACCGCCGTGAGACACCGCGGCGCGCTCACCCTGGCCGCCCTGTCCCTGGCCGGAGCCCTCGCGCTCACGGGCTGCGGCGCCGGCCAGGACACCGCCGGCCCGGCCTCGGCCGACAAGGCCGCGGTCGGCGCCCGGGAGGGCGCGGCCCAGGGCAAGCCGGGGGCGGCAGCGGCGGCTCCCCCGGCGGCCGCGGGGAACTCGGGCTCCGATGCGGCCAAGAACGGGCAGCAGCCGGCCGCCGTACGTCCGCACGTCATCCGTACGGCGACGCTCGCCCTCGAGACGGCGGACGCCCAGAAGGCCCTGGCCGCGGCCCGCACGGCGGCGGAGGGCGCGGGCGGGTACGTGGGCACCGAGTCCACCGGGCGCGGCGAGGACGGCCGGATGACGTCCACGCTGACGCTGCGCGTGCCGGGCGACCGCTTCGACGCGGTGCTCGGCGCGTTGGAGGGCAGCGGGAAGCTGCGCAGCCGCAAGGTCGAGACGAAGGACGTGACCGAGAAGGTCGCGGACGTCGACAGCCGGGTCAAGTCGCAGCAGGCGAGCGTCGCCCGGGTGCGGGACATGATGGACAGGGCCTCGGCGCTCGGCGACGTGGTGATGCTGGAGAGCGAGCTGAGCAAGCGGCAGTCGGACCTGGAGTCGCTGCTCGCGCAGCAGACGGCGCTGAAGGACCAGACCTCGATGGGCACGATCACGATGGAGGTCTCGGAGCCGGCGCCCAGGGCGGCTCAGAAGCCGAAGGACGAGGAGCCGACCTTCCTGGGCGCCCTGAGCGGCGGCTGGGACGTCTTCACGGCGATCGTGCGGTACCTGACCCTGGTGGTCGCCGTCCTGCTGCCGTTCGCGGTGACGGCCGCGGTCGTGCTGCTGTGCTTCCGCTTCCACCGGCGGCTGCGCCCGGCGAAGCCGAAGGCGGGGCCGGCGGCGAAGGAGGTCCCGGCCGTACCGGGGGCGCGGTCCGCGGAACCGACGGAAAAGACCGACGTCCCGGACTGAACACGCATTCGGCCGTAGCGTGTTCGGTACGAGACGGCGGTGCGGAGGACGGGGCGGACGATGGCGACGGAACGACTGGTGGTGGTCGGCGGTGACGCGGCGGGGATGTCCGCCGCGTCACAGGCCCGGCGGCTCAAGGGCCCGGCGGAGCTGGAGATCGTCGCCTTCGAGCGCGGGCACTTCACGTCGTACTCGGCGTGCGGGATCCCGTACTGGATCGGCGGCCGGGTCGCCGGGCGGGACGAGCTGATCGCCCGTGCACCCGAGGAGCACCGGGCCCGGGACATCGACCTGCGCATGCGCACGGAGGTGGTGGAGCTCGACCTGGCCGGGGGCCGGGTGCGTGCCCGGGATCTGGAATCCGGATCCGAATCCTGGACGGGCTACGACAAGCTCGTCCTGGCCACGGGAGCCCGGCCGGTCCGCCCTCGGCTGCCCGGGATCGGCGCGCACGGGGTGCACGGGGTGCAGACCCTGGACGACGGCCAGCGGCTGGCAGACACGCTGGAGCGTACGGAGGGCCGCAGGGCGGTCGTCGTCGGCGCGGGCTACATCGGCGTGGAGATGGCGGAGGCGCTGGTCGCCCGGGGGTACGAGGTCACGGTCCTGCACCGCGGGCAGCAGCCGATGGCGACCCTGGACCCGGACATGGGCGCTCTGGTGCACACCGCGATGAACCGGATGGGGATCCGTACGGTGTCCGGGGCCGAGGTCACGAAGATCCTCGCGGACGATCAGGGCGCGGTCCGCGCAGTGGCCACGGCGGCGGGGGACGAGTACCCGGCGGACGTGGTGGTCCTCGGCATCGGCGTGGAGCCCCGTACGTCGCTGGCCCGCGCGGCGGGGCTGCCGCTGGGCGAGTCCGGCGGCGTCCTCACGGACCTCTCGATGCGGGTCCGGGGCCACGAGAACATCTGGTCGGGCGGCGACTGCGTGGAGGTCCTGGACCTGGTGGCGGGGCGGATGCGGCACATCCCGCTGGGCACGCACGCCAACAAGCACGGCCAGGTGATCGGTTCGGGCGTGGGCGGCGGCTACGCCACCTTCCCGGGAGTGGTGGGCACGGCGGTGAGCAAGGTCTGCGACCTGGAGATCGCCCGTACGGGCCTGCGCGAGAAGGACGCCCTGGCGGCGGGCCTGCGCTTCGTCACGGCGACGATCAGCTCGACGACGACGGCGGGCTACTACCCGACGGCGGCGGACATGACGGTCAAGATGCTGGCCGAACGCCGCACGGGCCGCCTGCTCGGCGTACAGATCGTCGGCGGCGCGGGCTCCGCGAAGCGGGTGGACATCGCGGCGGTGGCCTTGACGGCCGGCATGACGGTGGACCAGGTGGTCACCCTGGACCTGGGCTACGCCCCACCGTTCTCCCCGGTCTGGGACCCGGTCCTGGTGGCGGCCCGCAAGGCGGTGAGCGCCGTCCGCTCGGCGGGCGTCTGATCCGCGCCGCGGCGGCCGGTCATGCGCGGCGGGCCGCGGGGTCCGGCTTCACCAGAACACTTCGGTGAAACGGGCGTAATGGCCCTGGAAGAGGAGGGTGACCACCGATGTGGGTCCGAAGCGGTTCTTGACGACCCACAGGTCCGCCTCGCCGGCGCGCGGGGACTCCCGGTCGTACGCGTCCTCGCGGTGCAGGAGGACCACGGCGTCCGCGTGTTCGGCCAGCCCGGTCTCCAGGTCGTCCAGGCCCGGCGGCTCGGAGGGCGCGTGGCCGGGCTGCCTCGTGAGCCGCGCGACCAGGACGACCGGCACCTGCAGCTCCCGCGCCATGAGCGCCAGGGCCTGCACGGTGGCGGACCGGTCCTGGGGGCCGCGGGGATCGTCGGGCCTGATCCACTGGACCGGGTCGATGACCACGAGTCCGAGGCCGTGGCGCCTCTTCCGCCTCCTGCACAGCCGGCGGATCTCGCGGACGGACAGGTCGGCCCGGTCGTGGAGGGTGAGCGGCGCCTCGTTGACGGCGGGCGTGCAGCCCACGACCCGCAGCCGCTCGTCGTCGCTCATCGTGCGCGCGAGCATGGTGTTCAGGTTGACCCGTGACTCTGCGGACAGCAGCCACAGCAGGGCCACTTCCTGTCCGGTGTCGGGGGCGAGGTAGAGCGTGGGCACGCGCTGGGCGATGGCGGCGCTTCGGACGATGCCGAGCGCGAGCATCGACTTCCCCATCCCCGCCGCGGCGGCGAGCAGCAGGAGCCGGCCGGGCCGGAGCCCGCCCAGCAGCGTGTCCACGTCCTGCCATCCGGTGCTGACGACACCTTCACCGCCCGCTGCGTCGATCCGGTCGAGCGCGGCCTTCAGCGGGTTCGCGATCCGCCCGGGGACGGCGTCGGCCGACTCCCGGAACACTGCGGCGAACTCTGCCTCGGCGTCGTCGAGCCAGGCGCGGGTGTCCCCCGGCGCACCGCGCAGGGCGGCCGAACCGAGCTCCGCCATCCGCTGTCCCGCGGTCACCAGCCGCCGCAGCTGGGCCCGCCGGCGTACGGCCTCCGCGGCGTCCGCGGCCTCCTTGCGGGTGGGGCGGCGGGGCAGGAGCGCGGTCAGCTCCGCGACGAGGGCGGCCGCCTGTCCGGGGGCGAGTTCGGGCACCCGCGCGGCCGTCTCGCGGGCCGTTTCGGCCGGGGTGGGGTCCGCGCCGGCCCCGTACCGTTCGACGATCACTTCGTAGAGGGCCCGGTGCACCGGCAGGAGGAAGTCCTCGGCGGCCAGGAGTTCCCCGACGTCGGCCACCGCATCGGCCGACACGAGCATCGCCCCGAGGGCCCTGCGCTCACTTTCCACGGCATGGACGTCGGCATCGCCGGGGTCCGGCTCCCGCCCGGCCGGCGAGGCCGCCCGGCAGAGCCGGACCAGCCGGTCCACCGCCTCCCGTACCGGCTCCCCGCCGCCCGCCCCGGCGTGGGCCTCCTCCGCGAGCCACGCCCCCAGGGCATGCGCCTGCCGCGGCGAGGGAACGACGGAGCCGTTGAGGATCTTGCCGACGACATGGTGCGTGAAGGTGCTGGGCAGCCGGTCGTCCTCCGTGACCCCACGGGCGATCGTGCGCAGCCCGGGCCGCCCTGCCGCGGCATACACCTGGTGCAGGGCGATCAGCAGATCGCGGTGCGGCCCTGCGGGCACCGAGGACTCGTCGGGCAAAACGATCCCGCGCTTGCCCCGTGCGTCCGTCATCACTGTCCCCAAAGCGTCGCGAACTGTCCCCCGGAGCCGGCAGCGACGGTCGGCGAGGGCCGGCACCGCAGATCATGCCGGTCGGGAACGCCGGATGTGTCGCGTTCCGTCGAGAAGCGGTCACCTGCTGTCGCGGTCGGCGCACGCTGGTGACACGTACTCGGGAAGGGGATCCCATGACCATGAGCGACGGCGCCGGGAACGATCCGGCCGCGACGCCGCGCCGCAGGACGGCGGTCCTGCGGCGCACCGTTCTCCTCGGGCTCGCCCGGGGCGCCTCGACCGCGCTGGGCAGCGCGGTCGTCGCCGCTCTGCTGTGGCGGCTGCGCACCCGGTGACGGGGCGGAGGCGTCGCTCAGCGGGCCGTCCGGGTGTGGACGTAGTCGACCAGGCGGGTCAGGGCGTCGGGGGGTGTGGTGGGGAGGACTCCGTGGCCCAGGTTGAAGACGTGGCCCTCCAGGCCCGACGCCGCCGCGAGGACCTCGTCCGTCTTCGCCCGCACGGCCTCCTCGGTGGAGAAGAGCACCGCCGGGTCCAGGTTGCCCTGGAGCGCCTTGCCGGGGCCGACCCGGCGGGCCGCCTCGTCGAGCGCGACCCGGTAGTCGACGCCCACGACGTCCGCTCCGGCCTCGCCCATCAGGCCGAGCAGCTCGCCCGTACCCACGCCGAAGTGGATGCGCGGGACTCCGTACGAGGCGACGGACTCCAGGACCTTGGCCGACGCCGGCATCACCGAGCGGCGGTAGTCCGCCGGCGCGAGCGCGCCGACCCAGGAGTCGAAGAGCTGGATCGCGGAGGCGCCGGCCTCGATCTGGACCTTGAGGAAGGCCGAGGTGATGTCCGCGAGGCGGTCCAGCAGGTCGGCCCAGAGCTCCGGGTCGCCGTACATCAGGGCCTTGGTGTGCTCGTGGTTCTTCGACGGGCCGCCCTCGACCAGGTAGCTCGCGAGGGTGAAAGGCGCACCGGCGAAACCGATCAACGGCGTGGCGCCCAGTTCACCCGTGAGCATGCCGATCGCCTCGGTGACGTACGAGACGTCCTCCGGGGTGAGGTCGCGCAGCTGTGCGAGGTCCTCGCGGCGGCGGATCGGCTGGGCGACGACCGGGCCGATGCCCGGCTTGATGTCCAGGTCGATGCCGATGGCCTTCAGCGGGACGACGATGTCGGAGAAGAAGATCGCCGCGTCCACGTTGTGGCGGCGGACCGGCTGGAGCGTGATCTCCGTGACCAGGTCGGGCCGCATGCACGACTCCAGCATCTGGGTCCCCTCGCGCACCTTGCGGTACTCGGGGAGCGAGCGCCCGGCCTGCCGCATGAACCACACCGGGGTGTGCGGCACCGGCTCCCGCCGGCACGCCTTCAGGAAGGCGGAATCGTACGTCTGACTCGGCTGGCCCTGGAATGGGGTCTCCCCGGCGCCGGCGGAGCCGTGCGCGAGGGGAAGGTCGTTGGCGCTCACGCGCCAAATCTTCGCACGTATGAAGAAGTGCCCGGCCCGGTGCGGGTGTCCCTGCGCCGCACGGACGCTCGTTCCGCCTAGTCTTCCCCGCATGGCTGCGGCTCAGGGACGATTTTCAGATGGCGCTGACGGTGTGGACAGCGCGAAGGAGAGCTCCGTCCCGCTCCCGTTCCGACGCGCGGTCGACGGCTTGAAGAAGGCGCGCCTGCGTCCGGGGATCGAGATCGACCCCACCAGACCGCCCCAGCGCCTGGCCCCGCACGCCTATGCACTCGAGGCCGCGGTCGTGGACGGCGAGGACGACCTGGCCGACGGCCGGCTCATCCTGCTCCACGATCCGTCGGGGCACGAGGCCTGGCACGGGACCTTCCGGCTGGTGACGCTCGTACGCGCCGAGCTCGAGCCCGAGATGGCCGCCGACCCCCTCCTCCCCGAGGTGTGCTGGTCCTGGCTGACGGGGGCGCTGGAGGCGCGCGGCCTGGCGTACGGGGAGGCGAGCGGGACCGTGACCATGGCGAGCTCGCACTACTTCGGCGGGCTCGCGGAGCGGCGGCCGGCGACGCAGATCGAGATCAGAGCCTCGTGGACGCCGCGCGAGGGCGTGGGCGGGGTGCCGGACACCTCGGCGCACCTGGCGGCGTGGTGCGAGCTGCTGTGCCAGATCGCAGGGCTGCCGCCGGTCGGGCCGACGGACTCGGGGACGGGTGTGGTCTCCCTGCCACAGCGACGCGGTCCGCACCACCCGTAGCCGCACGGCCGTACGGCGGCACCCGGTCGGCCCAGAGGCTCCGCGCACCGTCCGAATGCACCGAGCCCCGTAGAACGGCCGATCGAGCGTCGGCGGCGGGGTGTCGGAACCGGGCGCCCGTTGTGGGCTTCTGATCACCCGATGATCGATCGTGCGTCCGAATTGCCCGAATTGTTACTCACCAAATCGTGATCATTCCCTAAAGCCGGGCGGGTGACGTGCCGAAGGAGTCAGTGACCATCCGCACGGTTCGCACCGGCTTCCTTCCCCGAGCCGGCCGTCCCGCCACTCCCCCAGGAGGCCTAGGTGTCCGTTCTTCTCGAGCAGCCCGCAAGCCTGGTCGCCTACCGCCCGAACAAGCCGACGGCCATGGTCGTCGTGGCCGACCCGCGCGTGCGTTCCACCGTGACCCGCCATCTGTGGGCCCTCGGAGTCCGTGACGTGATCGAGGCGTCGTCCATCGCGGAGGCCCGCCCCCGCGTCGGCAGCCCGCGCGACATCTGCGTGGCCGACGTACACCTGCCCGACGGTTCCGGTCTCACCCTGCTCTCCGAGACGCGGGCCGCCGGCTGGCCGAACGGCCTGGCCCTGTCCGCCGCCGACGACATCGGCGCCGTGCGCAACGCCCTCGCGGGCGGAGTGAAGGGCTACGTCGTCACCGGCACGCGGACCAACATCGGGCTCCCCACCCGGCCCGGCGCCGCCCCCATCGGTGCCGCAGCCGCCCGTATGCACCGCCGCCCCCCGGGTGCCCCGAGCCACCCGGGCGGCTACCGCGAGCTCTCCGGCCGCGAGGTCGAGGTCCTGCGCCTCGTCGCGGAGGGCCAGTCCAACAAGGCCATCGGCGTCTCGATGGGCCTGTCCGCCCTGACCGTCAAGTCCCACCTCGCCCGGATCGCCCGCAAGCTGGGCACCGGCGACCGGGCCGGGATGGTCGCCGTCGCCCTGCGGACCGGGATCATCCACTGACACCCGCCCGGCGGCTCCCCGGGAAACTCCGGGGGAAGCCGGGGAAACACCCGAGCCTCCACCTCGCGCCCGTCGACGGAACGTTCCGGCGACGGGCGCGCCGTATCCGCGGATACCCTTGAGCGGTGACCGACGCCCAAGAGACCGCAGCAGACCTGCGCACCACCACCGGGGGCGGCCCCCCGGACGACGTCGAAAAGGCGCCGATTCCGTTGCTCGAGCCCCGTGAGGGGATCCCTCCGGTGGTCGCCGACGAGGACGCACTCGCCCGGGTGGTCGCGGCCTTCGCCGCGGGCACCGGGCCCGTGGCCGTCGATGCCGAGCGCGCCTCCGGATACCGCTACGGCCAGCGCGCCTATCTGGTGCAGCTGCGCCGCGAGGGCGCAGGATCCGCGCTGATCGACCCGGTCGGCTGCCCCGACCTGTCCGCACTCGGCGAGGCCCTGTCCGGTACCGAGTGGATCCTGCACGCCGCCACCCAGGACCTGCCGTGCCTGCGCGAAATAGGCATGGTTCCCACCTCCCTGTTCGACACCGAGCTGGCCGGCCGCCTCGCCGGCTTCCCGCGGGTCGGACTGGGCGCGATGGTCGAGAGCGTGCTCGGCTACGCGCTGGAGAAGGGCCACTCCGCCGTCGACTGGTCCACCCGCCCGCTCCCGGAGCCGTGGCTGCGCTACGCCGCGCTCGACGTGGAGCTGCTGGTGGACCTGCGGGACGCGCTGGAGAAGGAACTGGACCGGCAGGGCAAGCTGGAATGGGCCCGGCAGGAGTTCGACGCCATCGCCGCCGCCCCGCCCGCGCCGCCGCGCAAGGATCCGTGGCGCCGTACGTCCGGCATGCACAAGGTGCGCCGGCGCCGGCAGATGGCCGTCGTACGGGAGCTGTGGGAGTCCCGGGACCGGATCGCGCAGCGGCGCGACGTGTCGCCCGGCAAGGTGCTGGGGGACGCCGCGATCGTCGAGGCCGCGCTCGCGCTGCCGGCCAACGTGCAGGCGCTGTCGGCCCTGCCCGGGTACGGGCAGCGGATGGGCCGGCGCCAGCTGGAGCAGTGGATGGCGGCCGTGGACCGGGCGAAGGCCCTGCCCGAGAACGCACTGCCGCAGCCGGGTGCGACCCCGGCGGGTCCGCCGCCGCCGCGTTCGTGGGCGGACAAGGACCCGGCCGCCGCGGCGCGGCTGGCGGCCGCGCGTACCGCCGTCTCGGCGCTCGCGGAGGGCCTGAGCCTGCCGCAGGAGAACCTGATCACCCCGGACACGGTCCGCCGGCTGTGCTGGGAGCCGCCGCAGCGGCTCGAGGCGGACACGGTGGCGCAGGCCCTGGCGGACTACGGCGCCCGTCCGTGGCAGATCGAACAGGTGACGCCGGCGTTGGTCACGGCCCTGGCGGCGACCGCCTGACGCCCCGGTTTCCGAGCGAGCCCCCGGCCCCAGCGGCCGGGGGCTCTTTCTGTCCCGGTTCCGCAACAGGGGCGCGGAACCACTTTTGAACATGCTCAAACCTGGCTAGCTTTTTGAACATGATCAACCACGGGTACGAGGCATGGGTAGGCGACTTCAAGGCCGAGCAGGAGCGCCGCGCGGCGGTCGGGGATCCGGAGTGGGGCCGGGGGGCCGCGCTCGATCCGGCGCTCGTACGGAGCCTGCAGCGGTTCCAGGTCGGTGAGGACGGGGACGGCTCGGCTCTGATCGGCAAGGCGGACCGGGCCGGGGATCCGGTGTACGCGCAGGCGGTACGGCTCTTCGTGGCCGAGGAGCAGAACCACGCGCGGATGCTGGCGCTGCTGCTGGCGGCGGGCGGGGCCGGGACCCTGGACGGGCACTGGAGCGACGCGGTGTTCGTACGGCTGCGCAGGCTGCTGGGGTTGCGGGTGGAACTGCTGGTGCTGATGGTGGCGGAGGCGGTGGCCCTGGGGTACTACCGGGCGGTGCGGGACGGAGCCCCCGATCCGCTGGCGGCGGAGGTGGCGGGGCGGATCCTCGCGGACGAGGAGCGGCACGTCCCCTTCCACTGCCGGCGGCTGCACGAGGCGCTGGCACCCCTCCCGGCGCCGGCCCGCCGGGGCGCCACCCTGGCCTGGCAGGCCCTGCTCGCGGGGGCGGCCGTGATCGTCGCCGTGGACCACGGCCCGGCGCTACGCCACCTCGGCGTCCGGCGCCGCCGGTTCACCGCGGACGTGCTCCGCTCCTCGGGCCCCCTGGCCAGGGCGATGTCCACCCTTCCCACCCCTGCCGGATCCGCCCTCGCCCGCGTGTGAGGCGCGGGGTCCGGGGCGGAGCCCCGGGAGGCCGGGCGCAGACCGGGGCGCTTGCTCAGCGGCGCCGCCGGAGTGTGACCTTCGCCGCTCCTCCGGGAGGGGGTGTGCACGCCGGTTACCGGCAAGTAGCATGGCCGGGTGAGCGGGCGCTCAGCCACCGGCCGACCGCGCCCCCGCGCAGCAGTGCACACCCGCACCTGGAGGAGAGCCAACGTGCCTCGTACCGTCAGGGACGTCGTCTTCGTCGACGGCGTCCGCACCCCGTTCGGCAAGGCGGGCCCGAAGGGCATCTACCACGAGACCCGCGCCGACGACCTCGTCGTGAAGGCGATCCGGGAGCTGCTGCGCCGCAACCCGGACCTGGACCCCAAGAAGATCGACGAGGTCGCCATCGCCGCGACCACGCAGATCGGTGACCAGGGCCTGACGCTGGGCCGTACCGCCGGCATCCTCGCGGGCCTCCCGCAGTCCGTCCCGGGCTACTCCATCGACCGCATGTGCGCCGGCGCGCTGACCGCCGTGACCGCCGTCGCGGGCGGCGTGGCCTTCGGTGCGTACGACGTCGCCCTCGCCGGCGGTGTCGAGCACATGGGCCGCCACCCCATGGGCGAGGGCGTCGACCCGAACCCGCGCTTCGTCTCCGAGAAGCTGGTCGACGAGTCCGCCCTCTTCATGGGCATGACCGCCGAGAACCTGCACGACCGGTACCCGACGATCACCAAGCTCCGCGCCGACGAGTACGCCGTGCGCTCGCAGGAGAAGGCCGCCAAGGCGTACGCCGACGGCAAGATCCAGCAGGACCTGGTCCCGATCTCGGTGCGCAACACCAACGAGGCGGCCGGTGAGACGGGCTGGGGCCTGGTCACCACCGACGAGCCGATGCGCCCGGGCACCACGCTGGAGAACCTGGCCGGCCTGAAGACCCCGTTCCGTACGCACGGCCGGGTCACCGCGGGCAACGCCGCCGGTCTCAACGACGGTGCCACCGCCGCGATCATCGCGTCCGAGGACTTCGCCCGGGAGAACAACCTCCCGGTCAAGATGCGCCTGATCTCGTACTCCTTCGCGGGTGTCGAGCCCGAGGTCATGGGCTACGGCCCGATCCCGGCCACCGAGAAGGCCCTGGCCCAGGCCGGCCTGACGATCGATGACATCGGTCTCTTCGAGGTCAACGAGGCCTTCGCGGTCCAGGTCCTCGCGTTCCTGGAGCACTACGGCATCGCCGACGACGACGCCCGCGTGAACCAGTACGGCGGCGCCATCGCCTTCGGTCACCCGCTCGCCTCCTCCGGCGTGCGCCTGATGACGCAGCTGGCCCGTCAGTTCGAGGAGCAGCCGCACGTCCGCTACGGCCTGACCACCATGTGCGTCGGCTTCGGCATGGGCGCCACGGTCATCTGGGAGAACCCGAACTTCAACGCCGAGGGAGACTCCAAGTGAGCACCACCGCTGAGCTCCTGAAGGGCGCGGCCGAGCTGTTCCCGGACGAGGTCGTCACGTCCGCGCACGTCCGCCACCTGGACCTGCCGTTCGGCGCCGGGCGCTTCGCGCTCATCACGCTGGACAACGGCTTCGACCACACCAAGCCGACCACCTTCGGCCCGCAGTCCCTCGCCAACCTGAACGCGGCGATCGACCAGGTCGAGCAGGAGGCCCTCGCGGGCTCCATCGTCGGCGCGGGCATCACCGGCAAGCCGTTCATCTTCGCGGTCGGCGCCGACCTCAAGGGTGTCGAGCTGCTGAAGCAGCACGACGAGGCGCTCGCCATCGGCAAGGGCGGCCACGACGTCTTCAAGCGCCTGTCCGCGCTGGCGGTCCCCACCTTCGCGTACTACAACGGCGCGGCGATGGGCGGCGGTGTCGAGGTCGGTCTGCACTGCACCTACCGCACCGTCTCGAAGGCCATCCCGGCCTTCTCGCTCCCCGAGGTCTTCCTCGGCCTGGTTCCCGGCTGGGGCGGCTGCGCCATCCTGCCGAACCTGATCGGCGCCGAGCGCGCGGTCTCGGTGATCATCGAGAACTCGCTCAACCAGAACAAGCAGCTGCGCGGCAAGCAGGTCTTCGACCTGGGCATCGCGGACGCGCTGTTCGAGGGCGCCGACTTCCTGGAGCAGTCGCTGCTCTGGACGGCGAACGTCCTGAACGGCACCACCGAGGTCGTCCGCGAGGAGATCGACCGCGGTGAGGCCTGGGACGCGGCCGTCGCCAAGGGCCGTTTCATCGCGGACTCCAAGGTGCACGGCGCCGCTCCGGCCGCCTACCGCGCGCTGGACATCATCGCCGCGGCCAAGTCGGGCGACCTGCAGGCCGGCTTCGACGCCGAGGACACGGCCCTGGCCGACCTCATCATGGGCGGCGAACTGCGCTCGGGCATCTACGCCTTCAACCTGGTCCAGAAGCGCGCCAAGCGCCCGGCCGGTGCCCCGGACAAGTCGCTGGCCCGTCCGGTCACCAAGGTCGGCGTCGTCGGCGCGGGCCTGATGGCCTCGCAGCTGGCGCTGCTGTTCCTGCGCCGCCTGGAGGTGCCGGTGGTCCTCACCGATATCGACCAGGAGCGCGTGGACAAGGGTGTGGGCTACGTCCACGCCGAGATCCAGAAGCTGCTCGGCAAGGGCCGTATCAACCAGGACAAGGCCAACCGCCTGACCGCCCTGGTGACCGGTGTCCTGGACAAGGCCGAGGGCTTCGCGGACGCGGACTTCATCATCGAGGCCGTGTTCGAGGAGATGTCCGTCAAGCAGAAGGTGTTCGCGGAGGTCGAGGCGGTCGCCCCGGCGCACGCGATCCTCGCCACCAACACCTCCTCGCTGTCGGTGTCGGAGATGGCCTCGAAGCTCCAGCACCCGGAGCGCGTGGTCGGCTTCCACTTCTTCAACCCGGTCGCGATCCTCCCGCTGCTGGAGATCGTCCGCGGTGAGCAGACCGACGACGCCTCGCTGGCCACGGCCTTCGGTGTCGCCAAGAAGCTGAAGAAGACCGCGGTCCTCACCAAGGACGCCCCGGCGTTCGTCGTGAACCGCATCCTGACCCGCTTCATGGGCGAGATCCAGAACGTCATCGACGAGGGCACCCCGGTCGTCACGGCGGAGAAGGCCATCGAGCCGCTCGGCCTGCCGATGTCCCCGCTGGTGCTGCTGGAGCTCGTCGGCCCGGCGATCGGTCTGCACGTCTCGGAGACCCTGAACCGCGCCTTCCCGGAGCGCTTCACCGTCTCGCCGAACCTGGCCGCCGTCGTCAAGGCGGGCAAGCGCGGCTTCTACGTCTACGACTCCGGCAAGCCGGAGCTGGACCCCGAGGTCGCCGCCCTCCTCGTACAGGGCGACTCCGTCCTGACCGAGGAGCAGGTCCGCGACCGCGTCCTGGACGCGGTGGCGCAGGAGATCGGCCTGATGCTGGAGGAGGGTGTCGTGGCCGAGGCCCAGGACATCGACCTCTGCCTCATCACGGGCGCCGGCTGGCCCTTCCACCTGGGCGGCATCACGCCGTACCTGGACCGCGAGGGTGTCTCGGAGCGCGTGAACGGCAAGAAGTTCCTCGCCCCGGGCCTGGCGAGCGTCCCGGCCTGAGGCCCGTACGCCCGTATGTACGCCCGTACGCCGGGCGGTGCGTGAGCACCGCGGACGCCCGTCCCCCTCGTGGGGGCGGGCGCCCGCCGTTCCGCGGGGCGGGGCGGGACCCGGCACCGGGCCCGGCGCCGAACCTGCCCGTCCGAGCTGGCAGAATACGGTCCATGGCGGATGGCAAGACACCTTTCAGCCGCCGGACCCTGCTTTTCGCGGGCGGCGCGGTGGCCGCCGGCCTCACCACGGGCGGTCTGACCTGGGCGCTGCGCGCCGAGCCCGGTGAGCAGGCCGATTCCCGGCCGGTGGCCGGTGAGTTCGACATGCGGGCCGGTGCGCAGTTGCTCGCTTCGACTCCGCTGTTCAATACGACGGGTCCGCAGTCGTTCGCCTTCGACGACACGAACGGTCAGGTCTACACCCTGCAGACCGTCCAGGCCGGTATCCGGCTCGACGACGAGGAGGAAGCGGTCGACGCGGGCGACCGGAAGACCTCCGGCGACATGTGCCTGACCCGGCTGAGCAGTTCCGGGCAGACGCTGGGGCACATGTATCTGCGCGGCTTCGGTCACGGAATTTCCTGCGGCGTCGAGCCGACGGGCCAGCGCACGTACATATGGGTGGAGGGCAGGGCCGACGCCGAGAGCGGTTACGGCCGCACGGTGGTCCGGGTGCCGTTCAAGGACGGTTCGGTCCTCGACAGTTCCGACGAGTCCGTCCACCATTTCGATCCGGTTCCCGGATCCACCGGCGTCTCCCCCGCGCTCGACCTGCCCGGTGAGCGGGTCCTGGTGAGCCACGAGGAGGAGGGCGTACACCGGTTCTCGGTGTACGGGATGGCGGACTTCCTGGCCGGGCGCTTCAGCCCGGCACAGGTCATCAAGGCCGGGGTGCAGGTCAAGGAAGAGGAGTGGTTCCAGGGCTGCGCGCTGTACGGGGACTTCATCTACGTGTTGACCGGCAACCCGTATACCGGACAGAACGGGGACAATCCTCGGAAGTCCGGTGGAAATACATTTGTCTCCGCAATCGACGTCCGCACCGGCAAAGCACAAGGGCGTCACCGTGTGACCGTGGCACCGGATCTGGTCTACCGGGAACCCGAGGGAATCGCGGTCAGCCTGGCCGGCGGACGACCGGCATTGTGCGTCGGATTTTCCGTGAAGGCGAAGGACCGGCGCGAGCTGGCGCTGTATCGCTACACCCCCTGAGGACCCGCATGACAGGAACTCAAGAGGGACTGATGTCACACGCCTTTGTGAAGAAGCCCTAAATCATTGGGCTGTGGTTCACCAGCCGTTCTAGAGCCGTCCATGAGGCTGCTTATACTACTGCGACACTTCACAGGATCCTTATACCTCCACAGGGGAGGCACCGCACCATGGGCTCCAAGCGGCTGCGAGCCGTGTTCGGCGTTCTGATCACGGCTGGGCTCATCCTCAGCTTCGTCGGGATGCTGGTCGCCGTCGCCTTCGTCTCGCTCCCCCTGTTCGCGGGCTGCGCCGCGCTCAGCTACGTCGCCGACCTGATGCTCCACAACACCGAGTCGCCGACGCTGGAGAAGCTGCGCGACTCGCGTTTCGGCCTCACCATGCGCTTCCTGATCCGGCAGTTCCTGCTGCTGGGCCTGTGCGGGGCCATCGCCGACATCGAGTCGTTCGTGGCGCAGATGACGACCATCGGCCTGCTCCTCCTGTTCATCCTGCAGCTCGCGTACGGCGCGCTCCTCAAGCACGTCCGCAAGATGCGCAACGAACTGCCGTTCACCACGCGCGGGCTGGACCTGGAGGCGCTCGGCATCCGCCGCATGCCCCACCCGTTCCTGATGAACAAGCACGTCCGCAAGACGCTGCACCTGGACATCCCGCTGGTGGCCGGCTCGCTCACCACCATCGCGACGGACGACTGGCGCTTCGTCACGTACGGCATGATCACCACCGTCTTCCTCGCCTACTTCTCGCTGCTGGTGCTGGTGCCCGACGCGCGCAACGCGCTCAAGCTGCCCACTACCGACGAGGCCATCGAGGAGCTCAACCACCAGCTGGCCGAATACCGCCCCCAGGTCGCGCTCTACTTCACCTTCGCCGCCGTCTCCAAAGACTTCATGTACCAGGTGAACATGTGGCTGGAGTCGCTGGAGGCACTGGAGCTGCGGCCCATCATCGTGCTGCGCGAGCGGGCCACCCTGCGCTATCTGGACGCCACCTCGGTTCCCGTCATCTGCATTCCGAAGGCGGACAATCTCGCCCGCATCGAGATGAACGAACTCCGTGTCGCCCTCTACCCCGGCAACGCGGGCAAGAACGTGCACATGCTCCAGCGCGCCGAGGTCAAGCACGTCTTCATCGGTCACGGCGACAGCGACAAACTCGCGAGCAGCAACCGGGTCAGCAAGGTCTTCGACGAGATCTGGGTGGCCGGCCGGGCGGGCCGCGACCGCTACGAGCGCATCAAGCACGCCGTGTCGCACCACCAGATCGTCGAGGTCGGCCGCCCCCAGCTGATGCCCCTGCACCGCTGGACCGGCCGGGTCGCGGGCCCCGTACCCACCGTCATCTACGCCCCCACCTGGGAGGGCTGGACCGACGACGCCTGCTACACCTCCGTCATCCCGGCCGGCGAGAAGCTGATCAAGGCGCTGCTCGACTACGACCGCGACATCCGCATCATCTACAAGCCGCACCCCCTCACCGGCTCGCGCTCCGCCGAGGCGGCCGCCGCCCACCGCCGCGTCATCGCCCTCCTCGAGGAGGACAACGCCCGGCGCTTCGGCCGCAACCTCACCGACTCCAAGGCCGCCGCCAAGAAGCTCGCCCGGATCGACCAGCGCATCGCCGACCTCTCCGAGCGCGGCGTCCGCTCCAAGTACCCGGACCTCACCGAGGAGGAGCGGACCGCGCGCATCCGGCGCAGCCGCAACCAGGCCGGCGCCCTGTACTGGAGCGCCGTCCCCGACGCCGCGCACCACGTGGTGACCGAGCGGATCCCGGCCCTGTACGACTGCTTCAACCAGTCCGACCTGCTCATCGGCGACATGTCCAGCGTCGTCTCCGACTTCGTCGCGACCCTCAAGCCGTACGCGATCTTCAACCTCGACGGTCTGCCGGACGACCAGTTCCGCAACGAGCAGCGGACGGCGTACGCCTCCTACCTGCTGGACGGGGACTGCAACGGTCTCGCCGAGGCCATCGAGGCCACGCTGAACCCGCGCGAGGACCTCATGGCCCCGTACCGCGAGCAGCTCAAGGAGTACCTCCTCGGCGAGGAGTACCCGCCGTCGATCGTCCGCTTCAACGCGGCCGCCAACAACCTCTACCGGCGGGGGCTGCGCGACTTCCCCATCGAATACCCGGAGCAGGCCGCCTACCCCGTGTAGGCGTGCCCGCCCCGGTGCTCGAGTCGCACCGCCCGTCCGCCCACCGCCCTGCCCGCCCGACCGCCGTGCCGCACCCTCAGCTCAGGAAGAAGGAGCCTTGACCTCCAGGCCCGTCCCCCACCGCACCGTCGCCGTCGTTCTCGCTGGGGGCACAGGCCAGCGCATCGGTCTCGAGATACCGAAGCAGCTGCTCAAGATCGCGGGCAAGCCGATCCTGGAGCACACGCTCCACGTCTTCGAGAACGCGCCGGACGTCGACGAGGTGATCCTCCTCATGACTCCCGCGTTCGTGGAGGACGCCCGCCGCATCGTCGAGCGGGCCCGGCTGGGCAAGGTCACCCGGGTCCTGGCCGGCGGCTCGACCCGCAGCGAGACCACCCGGATCGCCATCGACGCCGTGGCCGCCGGGCTCGCGGAGGGCGAGGACTGCAACCTCCTCTTCCACGACGCGGTGCGCCCGCTGCTGTCGCAGCGCGTGGTGCGCGAATGCGTCGAGTCCCTCGAGCGCTACCAGGCCGTCGACGTCGCCATCCCGTCGTCCGACACCGTCATCGTGACGCGCACCCACGGCGACGACGGCGAGTTCATCACCGAGGTCCCCGATCGCTCCCGGCTGCGCCGCGGCCAGACCCCGCAGGGCTTCCGGCTCTCCACGATCCGCGCCGCGTACGAGCGGGCCGCCGCGGACCCCTTCTTCCAGGCCACCGACGACTGCTCCGTCGTCGTGAAGTACCTGCCCGACGTCCCGGTCCACGTGGTCACCGGCGACGACTACAACATGAAGGTCACCCAGCCCGTCGACGTCTTCATCGCCGACAAGCTGTTCCAGCTCGCCTCCCACGCCGCGCCCGCCCAGGCCGGCGAGACCGCGTACCGCGAGCAGCTGGCCGGCAAGACGGTGGTGGTCTTCGGCGGCTCGTACGGCATCGGCGCCGACATCTCCCGCATCGCGGAGGGCTTCGGCGCCCGCGTCTTCGCCCTGGGCCGCTCCACCACCGGCACGCACGTCGAGAACCTCGACCACGTCGAGGAGGCCCTGGCCAAGGCCTACGCCGAGACCGGCCGCATCGACTACGTCGTCAACACCGCGGGCGTGCTGCGCGTCGGCCGCCTCGACGCGACCGACAACGACACGATCCGCGAGGCGCTCGAGGTCAACTACCTCGCGCCCGTCAACATCGCCCGGACCTCGTACAAGTACCTGAGCGAGACCCAGGGCCAGCTGCTGCTGTTCACCTCCAGCAGCTACACCCGCGGCCGCGCCGAGTACAGCCTGTACTCCTCGACCAAGGCCGCCATGGTCAACCTGACCCAGGCGCTGGCCGACGAGTGGGCCGAGGACGGCATCCGCGTCAACTGCGTGAACCCGGAGCGCACCGCCACCCCGATGCGCACCAAGGCGTTCGGCCAGGAGCCCTCGGCCTCGCTGCTCACGTCCGAGTCGGTCGCCCTGACCTCCCTGGACGTCCTGCTGTCCGAGATGACCGGCCACGTGATCGACGTACGCAAGCAGGACCCGACCACGACTCCGGCGCAGCGTTCCGGCTTCGAGGCGGCGCTGGCGTCCGTACTGATCCAGACCACGGAGGACCAGGGGGTCTAGGCGTGACGTACACACCCGGACAGCAGCAGCCGCCGCGGAGGATCTTCGTGGCCGGCGACTCCGAGGCGGTCGCCCGGCCGTACAGCTATCTGCCGATGGTGGGCTGGGCCCAGGCCCTGCCCCTCTTCCTCACCGATGCGGTCGAGGTCGTCAACTGCGCCCGCGCCCGCGCGAGCTCGAAGAGCTTCCGCGAGCGCGGGCGGCTCCAGTGGATCCTCGACAACCTCGAGCCCGGCGACTACCTGTTGTTCGGCTTCGGCCAGATCGACTGGAAGACGGACCCCGGCCTGCACACCAAGCCGTTCTCCACCTTCCAGGAGAACATGGCCGCCTTCGTGCACGGCGCGCGCGAGCGCCAGGCCCACCCGGTGATCCTGCTGCCGTACGAACGGCGCCGCATGGACGCGCACGGCAACGTCGCCCGCTTCCTGGGCGACTACCCGCTCGCCGCCCGGCAGCTGGCCGAGGACGAGCACGTTCCGGTCGTCGACCTGTACGGCCAGAGCGTGCAGTGGTGGGAAGAGCTCGGGCCCGAGCAGTCCAAGCTCGTCTTCACGTATCTGCGGCCGGGCGAACCGCTCCTGGAGAACGTCCAGGACGGGGACAACGTGCACCTGCGTGCGGAGGGCGCGATCGAGTGCGCCCGGTTCGTCGCCCGCAGCCTCGCCGAGCAGGGCGTCATCCCCTCCCCGTGGGTCCGTGACCTCGACCGCCGCCGGTTCTCCTACGAGGAGATGGGCTGGCTGGACGAGGAGACGTTCTCGCACCGTACGAAGTCCCGGGTGTCCGCGCCCGCGGCACGCAAGGAGTCCAGCGCGTGAACCTCCTCCGCCGCGGGCAGGCCGTCGGCGACACCCCGTCACTGGGCGCCGTGTACGCGGCCCTGTACAGCTCGGCCGACCCGCGCCGCGGTGTCTCCCCGGGCGAGACCGTCCAGTTCGGCCTGTCCGTGGCACCCGATCAGGGCGCCCCGCGGGGCTGCGCGTACCTGGCGGAGGAACCGCTGACCGCCGTCGGCGAGATCGTCGGCGTGCAGGGGCTGGAGTACTTCCCCCGCCAGCGCTGGTTCCGGGCCCGCGCCGACGCCGGGGAGCAGACGACGGGGGTCCTGCACCTGCGCGTCGGCGACTCGGCCACGGCGCGCAGCATCCGGCCCCGGATCCTCGTGGGCGTCCCGGACGCCTCGGGCCGCAGGCTCGTACGGACGGGGAAGCTCGCCGCCGAGCCCCTGCCGCTGCGGCCGGCCACCGCCCGTGGGCTGCGGATCGCGACCGAACCGGACCGGCCGGGCACCGTCAACGTGCTCTCGGCGGCCCCGGCGGGCAGCACCGCGATCTCCGTGACGCAGCCGCGGGGCGGCCGGGCGCAGCTGTCGCAGGACGGCTGGGTCACGTACGCGCCCGCCCCGGGTTTCACCGGCTACGACCGGTTCGAGTACACGGTGGGCACGGCCGCGGCCGCCAAGCTGACCTCGCACGTGAACGTCTTCGTGGGCTCCCTGGAGCACATCCCGGGCGCCTTCCCGCAGCATCCGTCGGACAGCGCCCCGCGACCTTGGCAATGGCCCGAACTCACCGGGGAGATGCCGTGGCCCCGCCCCGCCGCTCCGCAGAACTGACGAGGATCCCGACACCATGAACACCGCCGCCGTCGGCCCCGCCGACGTCAAGGACGTGACGGTCGCCGTCCGGGTCTGCAACCAGGCCGCCGCGCTCGACGCCTGCCTGGCCTCCGTCTTCGTGCAGTCCATCGGCACGGAGCGACTGGAGATCATCGGCGTCGACGACGGCTCGACCGACGAGAGCGGGTCCGTGCTCGCGCGCGCGGCGCACCAGTACCCCGCCTTCGTCCGCGTGGGGCAGGTCTCGCACGGGCTGAGTCCGGCGGGCGCCCGCAACTGGGCGCTGAGCCAGGTGCGCGGACGGTACGTCATCTTCCTGGAGGCCACGGACCGGCTGGCGCCCGACGCGCTGGAGCGGATGGTCGCGGCGGCCGACGCGAACGAGGCCGACGTCGTGCTCGGCAAGCTGGAGAGCTCGGGCCGGCATGCGGTCGCGACGTCGATGTTCCGCAAGAACCAGGCCTACACCGACGTCTACGACTCGCGCGTCTACTGGTCGCTGACGCCGGACAAGCTGTTCCGCACGAGCCTGCTGCAGCGCCGCGGGCTGGCCTTCCCCACCGACATGGTGATCGGCGACGACCAGGCCTTCACGGCCGGTGCCTTCATCGGGGCGGACAACGTCTCGGTCGTCGGCGACGCGACCTGCGTGGTCAAGGGCCCCTCGCCGGCGGAGCGGGTGACGCTGCCGGACCGGGTCGCCCTGGTCTCCCGGATGCTGGGCCTGGTCGCCTCGCAGCTGCCGGAGGGGCCGCGCCGGGACAAGCTGCAGTCCCGGCACCTGGAGGTGGAGCTGGGCAAGGCGACCGCGGCCGCGCTGCTGTCCGCCACCGATGCGGCGGAGCGGGACCAGGCCCTGTGGGCCGCTGCCGAGGTGCTGCGCACCCAGGCGTCCCCGGGGGCGCTGGCGCTGCTGCCGCGCATGGTGGCCGTACGGTTCGCCCTGCTGGCGCAGGGCCGCTTCGCCGAGGCGCAGCGGATGGCCGCGTTCGAGGCGGACAAGGAGCGTCCGGCCGTCCGCAAGACGGTGGAGAACGGCCGGGTGTACACGACGCTGCCGTTCTTCCGCGACCCGCAGGTCCCCCTGCCGGACGAGCTGTTCGACATCACCGGTGACATGACGGTCACCCACCAGTTGGAGAAGGCCCGCTGGGACGGGCCGATGCTGCTGCTGGAGGGCTTCGCGTTCTTCGAGCAGCTGTCGACGAAGGACCGTGCCACCCGGGTGGTGCTGCGCGAGCGGACGAGCGGTGCGGTGGAGAGCTGTCAGGTCACGGCCCGCCGGGACGACGCGCTGACCAACGCCAAGGGCAGGCCGCGGGCGATGGGCCGCTTCTCCTGCCGGGTCAATCTGGCGCAGACCTCGAGCGGCTGGCCGCTCCCGCCGGGCACCTGGGACCTGCACCTCGCGGTCGGCTTCGAGGGCGTGACCCGGGAGGTGCGGCTCGGCCCGCGGCGCGCCGAGGACCTCGACACGACCGCCCGGATGCCGGTGCGGATCGCGCCCGCGCCGGGTGCGCAGGGCATGGAGCTGGCGGCCACCCCGTACTACACGGAGTCCGGCGGTCTCAGCATCGAGGTGTCGCAGCGGACGCCGCTGCCGCGGCACGCCTGACGGGGGGTCGCGGGGCGGCGTTGCCGCCCCGCGCTGCCGTCCGGCTCAGGCGGCGTCCCAGGGGCCGAAGGCCAGCCCCTGCTGGGTGGTGTCCTGGCGGGTGCAGATCAGTGCGCCGTCCGCGTCGAACGCGGCCACGACGATGCGGCCTGCCGCGTCGACCGCCACCTGGGGCGCGTGCGCGCCGTGGCCGCCGAGGGAGGCCCACCAGGTGCCGTAACCCTCGTTCTCGGTGACGTAGGCGGTGAGTTCGACGTCGCCCTCGGCACCGGTCTGTGCGAGCACCGTGCAGTCGTATCCGCCGATGACGGCCCGGACCACGCCGGGTGCGCCCCTGCCGCCGGCGCCGCCGAGGGCCATCAGGCCGCCGCCCTGGGCGCCCTGCTGCCCGGCCCGCCAGGCGACCAGCGAACCGTCGCCCGGGTAGCGCCAGAAGTACGTCACCCTGCGCGGGCCCGTCTCGCACAGGACCGGGGTGCCGGGAACGACCGGCGTGGGGATGCGGTCGGCGAGCTGGAAGCGGCCCTGGCCGACACCCACCCAGCGGTCGGCTCCGGCCCGCCCGAGGGCGAGCAGCTCCAGCGGCCCGCCCGCCGACATGAGCGGCGCCACGTCGCCCCCGTACGGCTCCGGCGCCACCTGCTTCCAGCCGCCCCACGCGCCCTCGGCGTTGCGGCTGCGCCGCAGGACGCCGCCGTGGCGCAGGGAGACGAGGACGTGCGTGGAGCCCGAGCGCTGGTTGACGGCGATGCGGGGCGGCCCGGCCAGCCGGTCGTCGGCGGGGCCGCCCCGCAGGCCGGGGGTGCCGAGGCTGTGCCAGTCGATCATGCCGCGGCCCGGCTGGAACTGGGTCGAGACGATGACTTCGGGGCGCTCCGCGCCGTCCTGGCCTGCCCGCAGGGCGACGAAGTGCACGTACCCCTCGCGGCTCTGTGCCATCGCGACGGTGCCCAGCCAGCCGGGGACCTCGAAAACGTCGGGGCCGGTCCAGCCGGCGTGGGGGGCCGCGGCCTCGGTCCAGCGCAGCAGGCCGTGCGGGGTGCACGCGTAGGCCGTCAGGCGGCCGTCGCCGCCCTTGAACAGCCAGTTTCCGGCCACCGACGGCGGCCGGCGAGAACCTGGTCCGCCCGGGGCTGCGTCCTGCACGGTGCGGTCGGAAGTGGCGCCCCGGCTCCCGCTTTTGCCTCGGATCACGCCACTGTCCACCCTTCTGCCGAGTATGTCCTGCTCAAGCGGCAGGGCTCTTCACCGGAAAGAACCAGCCACTCGAAAGTGTGTCTTATGATGCACCCCATCGATAATAGAAGGGCTCTGCCTCCATGACCGACCGGCCCTCGGCCACCACTCCCCCGTCCCGGCGCAAGCCACGGCGCGGTGGCAGGCGACGTGCCCTGCGCATCGTGCTGCTGACGGTGGCCGTGCTCATCCTCGCGGCCGGTGGCGCGGGCTGGTGGGCCTACAGCCATCTCAACGGCAACATCGACAGCGTCGACCTGGACCAGGCGATCGGCGACAACCGCCCGAAGAAGGTCGTCGCGGGCGCGCAGAACGTCCTCGTACTCGGCTCCGACTCGCGGGCCGGGGCCAATGCGGACCTCGACCACGGCGATGTGAGCGGCGCCCGCTCGGACACCGCCATGCTGGTGCACATACCCGAGGGCCGGTCCAAGGCCACCGCGGTGAGCATCCCGCGCGACACCCTGATCAGCCGGCCCGAATGCAAGGACGCCGACGGCAAGACCGTCAAGGCCGCGAACCGGGTCATGTTCAACTCGGTCTACTCGCTGGCCGGACCGGCCTGCGTGGTCAAGACCGTGGAGCAGATGTCCGGGATCCGGGTGGACCACTTCGTCGAGGTCGACTTCGCCGGCTTCAAGGGCTTGGTCGACGCGCTCGGCGGGGTCACCGTCACCCTGGACAAGCCGATGAGCGGGGCCAAGGGCGGGCTCAAGCTCGACGCCGGCACGCACCGGCTGAACGGCGCCGACTCGCTGAAGTTCGTCCGTACCCGCTACGGCTACGGCGACGGCAGCGACCTCGGGCGCATAGGCCTCCAGCAGCAGTTCATGATGGCGATGCTGTCGGAGATCAAGAGGCAGGACGCCCTCGGCAACCCGGCCCGGCTCTACAAGCTCGCCGACGCCGGCACCAAGTCGCTGACGACCGACTCCGACCTCGCCTCCCTCACCTCCCTGGCAGACTTCGCCCAGAGCATGAAGGGCGTGGACCCCGACACCATGGAGACGATCATGCTTCCGGTCGCCTACGACAAGGTGGACCCGAACCGCGTGGTCGTCGCGGAGCCGCAGGCGGGCCGGCTGTGGGAGGCCCTGCGCACCGACCAGAAGATCCCGGCGGAGGCGAAGAAGTCCCCTGCCAAGGGCTGACCGGCCGGACACGGAAGCCGGCCGTACGGGTGACCCGTACGGCCGGCTTCCGGCTTTCCTCCGCTAGAACTTCGCGTCGGGGCCGACCTTGGCGAGGCGGCTGTGCGAGCGCCCGTAGGCGAAGTAGACGACGATGCCGATCGCCATCCAGATGCCGAAGCGGATCCAGGTCTCGGCCGGCAGGTTGAGCATCAGCCAGAGCGAGGCCGCGATCGACAGGATCGGGATCAGCGGTACCCACGGGGTACGGAAGGCCCGGTGCAGGTCGGGACGGGTCTTGCGCAGGATGATCACGCCGAGGGCGACGAGCACGAAGGCGAACAGCGTGCCGATGTTCACCAGTTCCGCGAGCTTCTCCAGGCTGGTGAAGCCCGCCACCACGGCGATGATCACACCGAGGAGGAGGGTCGCCCGGTAGGGGGTCCGGTACTTGGGGTGGGTGACGGAGAAGACGCGCGGCAGCAGTCCGTCACGGCTCATCGCGAAGAACACACGGGTCTGGCCGAGCAGCAGGATCATGCTCACGGTGATCAGGCCGACGGCCGCCCCGAGACTGATGGCGCCGGAGAAGAAGGGCTGGTTCACCGACTTGAAGGCTTCGGCCAGCGGCGCGGTCGGCGACATCTCCGTGTACTTCTGCATGCCGGTGACCACCAGCGTCACGGCGACGTAGAGCACGGTGCAGATGAGGAGCGAGCCGAGGATGCCGCGCGGCATGTCCCGCTGGGGGTTCTTGGTCTCCTCGGCGGCCGTCGCCACGACGTCGAAGCCGATGAAGGCGAAGAAGATGAGCGAGGCCGCGGTGAAGATGCCCATGACACCGAAATTGGTGGGTGCGTAGCCGAAGAGCAGCTGGACCAGTGGCGCGTGCAGGTCGCCGCCCGCTTCCTGCGGCTGGGCCGGAGGGATGAACGGCGAGTAGTTGTCGGCCTTGATGAAGAACAGGCCCGCGACGATGACCAGCACGACCACGGTGACCTTGATGGCGACCACGATCGCGGTGATCCGCGCCGAGAGTTTCGTCCCGACGACCAGGATCGCGGTCAGCGCCAGGATCAGCAGGAAGGCCAGCAGGTCGAAGGTTCCTCCCGCGTCCGGTCCGGACAGCGCGGTGGGCAGGTCCCAGCCCAGGTTGGTGTGCATCAGGTGGCGCACGTAGCCGGACCAGCCGACCGCCACGACGGCGGTGCCGAGCGCGAACTCCAGCACCAGGTCCCAGCCGATGATCCAGGCGGGCAGCTCACCGATCGAGGCGTACGAGAAGGTGTACGCGGATCCCGCCACCGGCACGGTGGACGCGAACTCGGCGTAGCAGAGCGCCGCGAGAGCGCAGACGATGCCCGCCGCCACGAAGGCCAGGGCGGTGGCGGGACCGGCGTTGTTCCGGGCGGCAATGCCCGTGAGGACGAAGATGCCGGTACCGATGATGACGCCTACGCCGAAGACGGTCAGGTCCCAGGCCGAGAGTGATTTCCGGAGCGCGTGCTCCGGCTCCTCCGTGTCACGGATGGACTGCTCCACCGTCTTGGTGCGGAAGGGGCTGTTCATATCCCTACTCACCGACGCACCTCCGAAACAGGTGTCGACGCACGCGAACGGGCCGGGAGGCCCACCCTCCAAGGGTGATCTCCCGGCCCGTGACGTGCAACCGCGCGGCGATCTAGTGGCCGGAACCCGTCCTAGTCGACGGCGGCGGCCGGCTCGCTGTCGAACCGCCCGTCCAGCTTGGCGACCAGGCCGGTGACCTGCCGTGCGATGTCCGGCGCGGTCAGGCCGATCTCGGCCATGATCTCCTTGCGCAGGGCGTGGTCGAGGAAGCGCTGCGGGATGCCGAAGTCGCGCAGCGGTACGTCGACGCCCGCGTCGCGCAGCGCCTGGGCGACGGCGGAGCCCACGCCGCCGGTGCGGCCGTTGTCCTCGACGGTGACGACCACGCGGTGCCGGTCCGCGAGCGGGGCCAGGGCCTCGTCCACGGGCTTGACCCAGCGGGGGTCGACGACGGTCGTGGAGATCCCCTGCTTGTCGAGCAGGCCGGCGATCTCCAGGCACATCGGGGCGAGTGCGCCGACCGAGACGAGCAGTACGTCCGGTCGGGTGACCTCGGGGGCCGGGGCGCGCAGGACGTCCATTCCGCCGATGCGGCCGACGGCCGGGACGGCCGGGCCGACGACGCCCTTGGAGTAGCGCACGACGGTCGGGGCGTCCTTGACCTCGACGGCCTCGCGGAGCTGGGCGCGCAGCTGCTCGGCATCGCGCGGGGCGGCGAGCCGCAGGCCGGGCACGACCTGGAGGATGGACATGTCCCACATGCCGTTGTGGGAGGCGCCGTCGTCGCCGGTGACACCGGCCCGGTCCAGGACGAAGGTGACCCCGCACTTGTGCAGGGCCACGTCCATCAGGACCTGGTCGAAGGCGCGGTTGAGGAACGTCGCGTACACCGCGAAGACCGGGTGGACGCCGCCGGTGGCCAGGCCCGCCGCCGAAGTGGCGCCGTGCTGCTCGGCGATGCCCACGTCGTAGATGCGGTCCGGGAAGGCCTCGGCGAACTTGTTGAGGCCGACCGGGTGGAGCATGGCGGCGGTGATGCCGACGATGTCCGCGCGCTCGTGGCCGAGCTTGACCATCTCGTCGGCGAAGACGGAGGTCCAGCTGGCGGCCGCGGTCTTGACCGGCAGTCCGGTGTCCGGGTGGATCACGCCGACCGCGTGGAAGCGGTCCGCCTCGTGCTCCAGGGCCGGGGTGTAGCCGCGGCCCTTCTGGGTGAGGCAGTGCACGATGACGGGGCCGCTGAAGCGCTTGGCGCGCTGCAGGGCGGACTCCAGGGCCTCGATGTCGTGGCCGTCGATGGGCCCGATGTACTTCAGGCCGAGGTCCTCGAACATGCCCTGCGGGGCGATGAAGTCCTTCAGGCCCTTCTTGGCGCCGTGCAGGGTCTCGAAGAGCGGCTTCCCGACGACCGGGGTGCGCTCCAGGAGCTCCTTGCCGCGGGCCAGGAAGCGCTCGTAGCCGTCCGTGGTGCGCAGGGTGGCCAGGTGGTTGGCGAGGCCGCCGATGGTGGGGCCGTACGAGCGCTCGTTGTCGTTGACGACGATGACCAGCGGGCGGTCCTTGGCGGCGGCGATGTTGTTCAGCGCCTCCCAGGCCATGCCCCCGGTCAGCGCGCCGTCGCCGATGACGGCGGCGACGTGGTGGTCCTCCCGGCCGAGCACCTCGTTGGCCTTGGCGAGGCCGTCGGCCCAGCCCAGCACGGTGGAGGCGTGGGAGTTCTCGATGACGTCGTGGTCGGACTCGGCGCGCGAGGGGTAGCCGGACAGGCCGCCCTTGGTGCGCAGTCCGGCGAAGTCCTGGCGGCCCGTGAGCAGCTTGTGGACGTAGGCCTGGTGGCCGGTGTCGAAGAGGACCTTGTCCTTGGGCGAGTCGAAGACCCGGTGCAGAGCGATCGTCAGTTCGACCACCCCGAGGTTGGGGCCGAGGTGCCCGCCGGTCTTGGAGACGGCGTCGACGAGGAAGGACCTGATCTCGGCGGCGAGCTGGTCGAGCTCCTCCTGGCTGAGCCGGTCCAGATCGCGCGGTCCCTTGATGCGGGTCAGCAGCACCCGTGCCTCCTTGCAGTTGCTTGCTGGTCTGTCGAGTCTAATGTTCCGTCGGCGACCGCGGTCATCGGGCTGCCGCACACGGGTCACAGCTTCGTCATGGCTGTACACATCCCTGTGCAGATCACCCCCAAGTCACACATCACATTCGGGCGCATACCCACACAGGCGTACGCACAGATGTACGTCAGACGTACGCACGGATGCCCGGTGCCACACGGGGTGGCACCGGGCACTGTGACCGGTCTTACCGCGACGGGCGCGGTGTCAGGCGCGTCCGGCCGTCTTCTGGGTCTTGCGGGTGACCGAGTCGATCACCACGGTGGCCAGCAGTACCGCGCCGGTGATCATGTACTGGATCGGCGTGGCGATGCCCTGGAGGGCCAGACCGTACTGGATCGAGGTGATGACCATGACACCGAGGAGGGCGTTCCAGGTCCGGCCCCGGCCGCCGAAGAGGCTGGTGCCGCCGATCACGGCCGCCGCGATCACGTTCATGAGCAGGTCGCCGCCGCCGGCGCTCTGGTTGGCCGCCGCGATCTTGGAGGCCCAGAAGAGCCCGCCGATGGCGGCGAAGGTGCCCGAGATCGTGAACACCGCGATACGGATCCCGACGACGCTGATGCCGGCGCGGCGGGACGCCTCGACGCTGCCGCCGAGGGCGAAGACGTTCCGGCCGAACGTGGTGCGTCGCAGCAGGAAGTCCGTGCCGGCCAGCACCACCACGAAGAGCACGACCGCCAGCGGCAGGCCCTTGTACTGGTTGAACACCGCGGCGGGACCGAAGGTGAACAGCGCCAGCAGGCCCGTGCGCAGCGCGATCTCGCTCATCGGACGGGACGGGACGCCCGCGGCCTCGCGGCGGCGGTTGTCGAAGAAGCTCGCCAGGAAGTACCCGATCACCGCGATCGCGGCGAGGCCGTAGCCGGCCGCCACGTCCGTGAAGAAGTACGTGGTGAGCTGGCCCACCACACCGTCGGAGTCGATGTTGATCGTGCCGTTGCTGCCGAGGATCTGCAGCATGGCGCCGGACCAGAACAGCAGGCCCGACAGGGTGACCGCGAAGGCCGGTGCGCCGATCTTGGCGAAGAAGAAGCCGTGGATTGCGCCGATCAGGGCACCGCCTGCGACGGCGGCCAGGATCGCCACCCACTCGTTGACCCCGTGGGTGACGGCCAGGACGGCGAAGAGGGCACCCGCGACACCGCTGACCGAGCCGACCGAGAGGTCGATCTCGCCGAGCAGCAGCACGAAGATGATGCCCACGGCCATCATGCCGGTGGCGACCATGGTGATCGCGATGTTGGTGAGGTTCTCCGGGGACAGGAAGTTCGCGTTCAGCCCCTGGAAGATGCCGCAGATGATGATCAGGCCGACGACGACCGGGAGGGAGCCCAGGTCACCGGCCTTCATCTTGCGGCCGAACTCGCTCAGGTAGCCGGCCAGACCCTGCTCGCGGACGAGCAGCCGGGGGTCCACCACGGGAATGGAGTCGGCCGGGGCGGCGGGGTTGGCGAGCTGGGCCACCTCTTCCGCATGGGTGTGGTGTTCGGTGCTCACTTGCGAGCCTCCCCGGTACGGGCCGCCCGGCGGGTCACGGCGTTGTCCGTGGCTCCGGTGATGGCGGAGATGATCTCTTCCTGCGACGTGTCCTTGACGGTGAAGACGCCGTTGTTGCGGCCCAGCCGCAGGACCGCCACCTTGTCGGCGACGGCCTTCACATCGGCCATGTTGTGGCTGATGAGGATGACGGCGTGGCCGCGCTCGCGCAGCCGCTCCACCAGGTCGAGGACCTGTGCGGTCTGCTCGACGCCGAGGGCGGCCGTGGGCTCGTCGAGGATGACGAGCTGGGGCTCGCCGAGCATCGAACGGGCGATCGCCACGGTCTGGCGCTGGCCGCCGGAGAGCGAGGCGATGGGGATGCGGACGCTGGGGATCCGGATGGACAGGGTGGTCAGGAGCTCGCGGGCGCGGCGCTCCATCTCCACCTCGTCCAGGACTCCGCGGCGCTTGAGCTCGCGGCCCAGGAAGAGGTTGCCGACGACGTCGATGTTGTCGCACAGCGCGAGGTCCTGGTAGACCGTCGCGATGCCCAGGTTCTGGGCGTCGTGGGGCTTGGTGATCGAGACCGGCTTGCCCTCCCACTCGATGACTCCGTCATCGATGGGGTGGACGCCGGCGATCGTCTTGACGAGCGTGGACTTGCCGGCGCCGTTGTCGCCGACCAGGGCGACCACCTCGCCGGAATGGATCTCGAGTTCTACGTCGGTGAGCGCCTGGACGGCACCGAATCGCTTCGAGACCCCTCGCAACGCCAGCACGGGCGCAGCGGACACATGAACCATCTCCTTCGCCGCCTGACCGGCGGGGATGTCGTGCAGTAAGTGCAGGAGCGGGGTGGACTGGGGAATCGTTTCTGCCCGGCGCCCCGCGGGTGGCGGGGGAAGAGGGCGGGGCGCCGGGCAGGCGCGGGGGTCCTGGTGGACCGGAGGCCGCGGGGGCGGGCCTCCGGCCGGCAGGACGCTGGGGCCTCGGCAGGCCCGGGAGGAGCCTGCCTGCGGCCGGGACCGGCCCGCTTCGGGGCCGGGATGGCCTGCAGAGGGCCTACGGGAGGCCCGGCCGGCCTACTTCAGGCCGAGGGTGGTGCAGGCGGCCGCGTACTTGTCGGTGCAGATCTCGTCGGCCGTGTAGACACCGTCCTTGATGACAGTGTCCTTGATGTTGTTCTTGGTCAGCGAGACGACGGGGACCAGGACCGAGGCGATGCCCTTGTCGGTCGGGCTGTCGACCTTGGAGGTGGTGACACCGTCGAGCTTCTCGCCCTTGGCGAGCGCGACGGCCATCTTCGCGGCGGCCTCGGCCTCGGGGGCGTACGGCTTGTAGACGCTCATGAACTGCTCGCCCGCAACGATCCGCTGCACACCGGCGAGCTCCGCGTCCTGGCCGGTGACCGGGGGCAGCGGGTCCATGCCGGCCGCCTTGAGGGCGGTGATGATGCCGCCGGCCATGCCGTCGTTGGCGGAGTAGACGCCGACGATCTTGTCCTTGCCGATCGCGGAGATCGCACCCGCCATGTTGGTGTTGGCGTTCTCCGGCTTCCACTCCTTGGTGTCGTACTCCTTGCCGATGGTCACCTTGCCATCGAGGACGGAGTGCGCACCCTTCTTGAAGAGGGCGGCGTTCGGGTCGGTGACCGACCCGTTCATCATGACGATCTCACCGGCCTTGGCCTTGTCGCCCAGGGCCTCGAGCAGGGCCTTGCCCTGGACCTTGCCGACCTCTTCGTTGTCGAAGGAGGTGTAGGCGTCGATCGGGCCCTCGGCGAGGCGGTCGTAGGCCACGACCGGGATGCCCTTCTCCTTGGCCTTCTTCACCGAGCCGGCGATGGCCTTGGAGTCCACGGCGTCGATGACCAGGACGTTCACCTTGTTGGTGATCATCGTGTCGACCTGCGAGTTCTGCGTGGTCGCGTCCTGCTTGGCGTTGGCGTAGACCACCTCGGCCTTGCCGCCGGTGAGTTCGGCGACCTTCTTCTCGAAGAGCGGCTTGTCGAACTTCTCGTAGCGCGCGGTCTGGTTCTCCGGCAGGAGCAGACCGATCTTGATCGCACCACCCGCGGCGGCGGAGCCGGACTCCTTCGGCTTCTCACCGGCCTCCTTGGCGCTGCCACAGGCGGCAAGGGAAGCGGCCATCGCGGTGGCGGCGACGGCTACGGCGGCTCTACGCATGCGCGTGTTCATTTCTTGAACCTCCCTGACGAGGCCGCAACATTGCGGCCGAGGTGGACGTGAGTCAACCTCGGCCGCAGTTTGCCGTCAAGGAGTGAATCCTTAACGAGATGACAACGGTGCCATCCGTTATCTAACTGAAGGCAAGAGCCTGAGGCTCGGAGAACCGGCCAGAAGGGTCGAATCGCCCATCTCGCTCAGCACCAGGGCCAGCGCCCCCAGCACCTCGGCCCGGCTGCCCAACGACCCTGTGAGTACGGACAGTTGCCGTGCCGCGCTGGGGATCGCGTACCGCCCCACGGACTCACGTATGGGGGCCAGGATCAGTTCACCGGCCTCCGCCAGCGAACCGCCGAGCACCACGCGGCTCGGATTCAGAACGTTGCACAGGTTCGCGACACCACTACCCACATGGCGGCCTACGTCCGCGATGACCCGGCGGCAGCCCGGGTCGCCCTCGCGGGCCAGTTCGACCACCCGCTCCATGGTGAGCTCGGGGCCGTGGGTGCTCTGCAGCAGCGGCAGCACGTACCGGGCCGCGGCGAAGGTCTCCAGGCAGCCGCGGTTGCCGCAGCGGCAGACCGGGCCGGACTCGTCGAGGGTGATGTGCCCGATCTCGCCGGCGGTGCCGCCGGGTCCCCGGTAGATCTGCCCGTTGATCACCAGGCCGGCTCCGACACCGCTGGCGACCTTGATGTACGCGAGGTCCTTGACCCCGCGGCCGCTCCCCCACACCAGTTCCCCGAGCGCTCCGAGGTTGGCGTCGTTGTCCACGTACACGGGCACGCCGAGGCGCTGCGAGAGCTCCTGGCGCGGGTTGATCCCGGCCCAGCCCGGCAGGATCGCGGTGGAGCCGAGGGTCCCGGACTCCACGTCGATCGGGCCGGGGACACCGAGCCCCACTCCGATGACCTTGTCGAGGCCCACCCCGATGCCCGCGATCAGCTCTCCGACCAGGGCTTCCGCCCGGTCGAAGCCGTCCGCCCAGGAAGCGTCCACGTCCAGCGGGGCGGACTCCTCGGCCAGCACCTGGTGGGCGAGGTTGCCGACCGCCACCCGTAGGTGGGTGTGGCCGAAGTCCACGCCGATCACGATGCCCGCGTCGCCGCTGAGCGAGACGCTGCGCGCCCGCCGGCCGCCGGCCGAGGTGTCCGTGACCTCGACGGTCCCACCGTCCTTGAGCTCGCGGACGATGTTGGAGACCGTGGCCGCCGACAGTCCGGTGGACCGGGCGATCTCCGCCTGGGTCAGCGAACCCGCGAGCCGCACCGCCCGCACGACCCGTTCGAGATTCGCGCGGTGCAGCGAAGACTGCGATCCGGGAGTCTGCACGACTCATCCACTCCTGCCCATAAGCGACGGCCGACCGTCGCCCCCCGAGCCGGCATCGCGGCTTGGTGCTCCGAGACCCCGGCGTCTCTCCAACTTGTGAACCTTAAGTCGAGCCTTTGGCCCTCCAGACGTCAAGAGGCTGACGCGGAACGAATCGGCCACTACCGGTCATAAGTATGAGAGACATCCCTCTAGATCGTGATACGGCCGCTGAGGCGCCGGTCCTCTGCGGCCTTTCCGGCCGGATCGGGCGCCCTGTCCTGACGGCGCTGCGCAAGGAGGTGTTCGGGATGAGTCCCGGTCGAAGTCTTTGCAGCGCTCCCGTCGGCCGGCCTCGATCAGCTGATCCTTCCCTGAGTGCGCACGGCCGCGGTACACGCGGTGCGGTTGCGGCACGCACCGCTGCCTGCGGCCTGCTCCCCTCGGCGTGCCCGCCGGCGCTTCGTGCCACCCCGCGCCGACCCGTGATCGCTCCCCGTGACCGCGCGGCTCCGTGCTGCCCGGACGCAGTGGAGGGAGGTATTCGTCATGACCATGTTCACCACCGGTACCCGGCCAAGCTCGGACCGCCGGACGGGGGACGCCGCGAGCGCAAGGCCGCCGAGCTGGAGTCCCGTACCCGGCTCGCCGGCGAGCAGCTCGCCGGATTCAGCACCCGCCCCGGCGCCCAGGTCCTGCAGGACCTCTCCGCCACCCCGGGCGGCCTCACGCACGCCGAGGCGGCGCTGCGCCGGGAGCGCACGGCGCCGACGTCGTCGCCCACGAGCGCGCCCCGCCCCGCGCTGGTGGGTCCGGCTCGCGGAGGCGTTCTGGAACCCCTTCATCGCCGTCCTGGTCTTCCTGGCGCCGTCATGCGGTGGCAGGACCCGGCCGATCCGGGCGTCGTCATCCTCTCCGTGATGGTGGGGATCAGCGGACTGCTGCGCTTCTGGCAGGAGTTCCGCTCCGGCCGCGCCGCCGGCGCACTGAAGGAGCTCGTCACCACCACCTGCGCGGTGCAGCGCCGGGCCGCAGCGGCGCGGGCGCGGCCACCGTCGAGGTGCGCATGGACCAGGTGGTCCCGGGCGACGTGGTGAAACCGGCCGCGGGTGACCTGATCCCGGCAGACCTGCGGCTGATCACCGCCAAGGACCTGATGGTCGGCCAGGCCGCGCTCTCGGGCGAGTCCCTGCCGGGGGCCAAGGCCGACGCTCCCCCGCGCTCCGCCGGGATGCCAAGGGCATCGGCCGGTTCATGGTCTGCACCGGCAGCCGGACTGGAACAGCGTCTGGTCGGCCTCGCTGTCGGCGCCGAACACGTTCCACATGATCACGAACATCGCGATGTCGAAGACCGAGCTGACCGGGAAGGCCCGGCAACGGGCGGCCATGGGGACCGCGAGCCCCGGCGGACGGCCGGGGGCGATCGGCGTCGCCCCCGGCCGTCGCCGCCCCGCTACTTGAGGGTGGCGGAGGTCAGGCCGGCCTGGATCTGGCGCTGGAAGGACAGGTAGACCACCAGCATCGGGATCATCGCGATGGTCACACCGGCGAACAGCACCGGCAGGTCCGTCTCGTACCCCATCTGGTACTGCAGCTGGATCAGGCCCTGGGTGAGCATGTAGCGCTCGGGGTCCGATCCGGTCTGCGGCTGCATCAGCACGGAGGGCAGGATGTACTGGTTCCACTGGCCCAGGACATTGAATATCCCGACGCTGATCAGGCCGGGCTTGGCCATGGGCAGCATCACCTGGAAGAAGATCCGGGTGTCGGAGGCCCCGTCGATCACCGCGGCCTCGTGCACGGCCGTCGGCAGCGTGCGGAAGAACGAGTGCATGAAGAAGACGGTGAACGGCATCGAGTAGGCCACGTACACCAGGATCAGACCCTGGTACGTGTTGAGCATGTCCAGGCGCTTGACCATGAAGAACAGCGGGACGAGCGCCAGGAAGACGGGGAACATCGCCCCGCTGACGAAGAAGTAGTAGAAGAGCCGGTTCCCCGGGAAGGGGTAGCGGGCCAGCACGTACGCCGCCATCGAGCCGAGCAGCATGGTCAGCGGCACCGAGAACGCCATCACGATCAGCGTGTGGGCGAAGTAGTCGCCGATGCCCTTGTCCCAGGCCCGGGAGAAGGCGTCGAAGTGCCAGTTGGAGGGCCAGCTGAGGGCCGATCCGCCGATCTGGGAGTCGGTCTTGAACGACCCGAGCGCCAGCCAGATCAGGGGCAGGACGATCAGTATCGCCCAGACGGCGAGGAACCCGTGCGAGAAGACGTTCAGCACCATGCCGTCGGAGCCGGTGGTCCCGCCCTCCTTGGAGCGGCCGCTGCCGCCGGACCGCTCGGCCGAGGCCTCGCCCGGCGCCTTGATCACTGTGGACTCTGCAGTCATCGGGGATCTCCTCTCAGAACTCGATGCGCTCGCGGCGGGTGGCGCGCAGCGTGACGACGGAGAGGATCATGGTCAGGACGAGCATGACCACGCCCATGGCGCAGGCGTAGCCGCTCTTGCCGAAGTACAGGAAGTTGCGCATCAGCACCGTGGCCATGACCTCGCTGTGGTGGTCGGGCCCGCCGCCGAACTGGCCGGAAGTCATGGTCGACACCAGGACGAACATGTCCATCGCGGCGATGCCCAGGTAGACCGCCGAGGTCTGCACGGAGTCCCACAGCAGGGGCAGCGTGACCTTGAGGAAGGTCTGGGCGCGCCCGGCGCCGTCGAGCAGGGCGGCCTCGTAGATGTCCTTGGGTACGGACTGCATGGCGGCCGAGAAGAGGACGAGGTAGAAGCCGACCCCGTGCCAGACCACCACCAGGAGCAGGCACCACAGCACGAGGTCCGGCTGGTTGAGCCATTCGACGGGGTGGGCCGGGTCGACCAGGCCCAGCTTGGTGAGGAATCCGTTGAGCAGGCCGCCCTCGTCGCTGCGGTACACGGCGCCGAAGAGCACGGCGAGGATGGCCAGCGACAGGACCTGCGGGAAGAAGTAGACGATCTTGTAGACGGAGGAGCCGCGGACGCCCCGCACCCCGCCCGCCCCGCTGCGCCCTCCCGCGTTCACCATGAAGGCGAAGAAGAGGGCCAGCAGGATGGTGACGGCCGGGACGAACACCAGGAGCAGCAGGTTGTGCCACAGGGCGCCGCGGAAGACCTCGTCCTTCATCAGCGCGGCGTAGTTGTCCAGGCCGACGAAGTCGAACGTGGGCGACTGTCCGGACCAGTTGGTGAAGGAGTAGCCGAACGTCTGGATGTACGGCCAGATGACGAAAGTCAGGTACAGCGCGAGCGGCAGGATGAGGAAGCCGGCGATGAAGCCGGCCCTTCCCTTGCCCTGGGCTACTTGGCTCATGGTGTCCGCCCCTTGGACGAGGTCAGCTGCGGTGGTTGTTCTTGGCGTTCGGGTCCTTGGCAGCCTTGTCTACCGCAGCCTGGGCCCGCTTGATCCATTCCTTTGGCTGGATCCGCTTGGCCATCAGCTCATTGGACGCGTTCTGGATCTCCGTGTCCATCTCGCTGTACCAGTCGGGGTACAGGTAGTTGAAGGTGTTCGTGCCGGCCGTCTTGACGGCCGCGACCGCCGACGCCGTGCCGGGGCGCAGCTTGACGTTCGGGTCGACGCCGTCCTTGACGACGGTGAGGGAGTTGGCCTGCTGGGCGAAGAGGGTCGACCATTCGCGGGACAGCATCGAACGGAGGAACTCCAGGCCGCCGGGCTTGTTGGCGGCCTTCTCCGGGACGATGAACGGCTCGCCGGCGCCGGCCCGGATGGCCTCGAAGGGCAGCTTGCTGTCGGCGAGCGTCGGCACCGGCAGGAACTTCATGTCGAAGTCGTCCGGGGTCTGCTTGAGCTGCTCGTTCTCCAGCCAGGAGCCGGAGGGGATGAAGGCGGCCTTGTACTGGTTCCAGGCGGTCTGGGACTCCGTGTGGGTGAGGCCGTTGGTGCCGGCCATCAGCAGGTCCTTCTCGACGATCTCGTAGACCGCCTCGACGGCGGCGAGGGCGGCGGGGTTGCCCTCGAAGGCGTTCGGCTCGAGGTTGTCGATCGCCTTCATGGCCTCCAGACCGCCCTTCTTGGCGATCAGGTCCATGATGACGACGTTGATGTAGTACGGGTACTTGCCCTGGTGGGCGAGTCCGCCGATGCCGGCGGCCTTGGCCTTGGTGCAGATGTCGAGGAACTCGTCCCAGGTCTTCGGCTCGGCCCAGCCCTTCTCCTTGAAGAGCTTGCCCGAGTACCAGAAGCCGAACACCGTGTAGACGTAGTAGAGCGCGACGAACTTGCCGCCCTGGGTTCCCTGTTCGACGGTGCCGGGGATAAGCATGTCCCGGACCTTCTTGCTCGGGTCGTCGAGTGAGGGCGCGTCGAGCACCTGGGTGAGCTCGGCGAGCTGGCCGCCCTTGGCGAGGACGTCGATCTTGATCTGCTGGGCGCCGGAGTCGTCGATGACGTCCGGCGGGTTGCCGCCGTTGAAGCGGGGCTGGAGCTTGGCGGCGATCTCCTGGGTACCCAGGTGGGAGCTGGTGGTGCCCCACTTCTTGTCGAAGGCGGCCTCCCAGGCCTTCGCGTAGTCGTCGCCGAACCCGCCCTTGAAGACGACGACGTCGAGCTTGCCGCCCTTGGCCACGCCGAACGGGTTCTCCTTGGTCACCGCACCCTTGCCCGGCCCCTTCGTGGAGGTGTCCTCGCCGCCGGAGGCGCAGGCGGACAGGAAGCTCATCGTGGGGACCGAGATCAGTCCCAGTGCCACGGAGCGCTTGATCAGGTCACGGCGGCCGATGCCCTCACCAGTGGATCCCATGCTCATGTCCTCGCCTTCGTCAGAAGTGTGAAGGAGGCCGGAAATCGCGACGGTCACCGCGCATACGGACATCACCGCAGGTCCCCGCCATCCCCCGGTCCGGTACCGCTCGTAACGCGGTGATCCGGACGGGCACAGGTATAGTCCACTTCCGCTCGTGTGAGCAAGATCATGCACAGGGTTGACCGTCAGCTTTTCCGAGTTGAGACCTCCCCGAAACCTGGCCCGGGCCGGGAAAAGCGGAAGGGCCGTACCCCCTTAACGGGGATACGGCCCTTTGGTGCCGCTGGTGCCGCTGGTGCGGCTAAGGTGCTCAGCCGCGGATGAGGTTGCGGAGCACGTACTGCATGATGCCGCCGTTGCGGTAGTAGTCCGCCTCACCCGGGGTGTCGATGCGGACGACCGCGTCGAACTCCACACCGGTGTCGGTGGTGACCTTGACCGTGCGCGGGGTGGTGCCGTTGTTCAGCTCCTCCACACCGGTGAAGGAGAAGGTCTCCTCGCCGGTGAGGCCCAGCGCGGCCGCCGAGGCGCCCTCCGGGAACTGCAGGGGCAGCACGCCCATGCCGATCAGGTTCGAGCGGTGGATGCGCTCGTAGGACTCGGCGATGACGGCCTTGACGCCGAGCAGCGCGGTGCCCTTGGCCGCCCAGTCACGGGACGAGCCCGAGCCGTACTCCTTGCCCGCCAGGATGACCAGCGGGATGCCGGCGGCCTGGTAGTTCTGCGAGGCGTCGTAGATGAAGGAGACCGGCGCGCCCTCGACCGTGAAGTCGCGGGTGAAGCCGCCCTCGGTGCCCGGCGCGATCTGGTTGCGCAGGCGGATGTTGGCGAAGGTACCGCGGATCATGACCTCGTGGTTGCCGCGGCGGGAACCGTACGAGTTGAAGTCGCGGCGCTCGACGCCGTGCTCCGTGAGGTACTTGCCGGCCGGGGTGTCGGCCTTGATCGCACCGGCCGGGGAGATGTGGTCGGTGGTGACCGAGTCGCCCAGCTTCGCCAGCACGCGCGCGCCGGCGATGTCGGAGACCGGAGTGGTCTCCATCGTCATGCCCTCGAAGTAGGGGGGCTTGCGGACGTAGGTGGACTGCGGGTCCCACTCGAAGGTGTTGCCGGTCGGAATCGACAGCGCCTGCCACTGGGCGTCGCCCGCGAAGACGTCCTGGTAGGACTTGCTGAACATGTCCTCGCCGATGGCGTTCGCCACGACGTCGTTGACCTCGGCCTCGGACGGCCAGATGTCCTGGAGGAAGACCGGCTTGCCCTCGGTGTCGATGCCGATGGCGTCCTTGGTGATGTCCACCTTCATGGAGCCCGCGATGGCGTACGCGACGACCAGCGGCGGGGAGGCCAGGTAGTTCATCTTGACGTCGGGGTTGATCCGGCCCTCGAAGTTGCGGTTGCCGGAGAGCACCGAGGTGACCGCGAGGTCGTGCTCGTTGATCGCCTTCGAGATCTCCTCGTCCAGCGGACCGGAGTTGCCGATGCAGGTGGTGCAGCCGTACCCGACGAGGTTGAAGCCCATCTTGTCGAGGTACGGGGTCAGGCCGGCCTTGTCGAAGTAGTCGGTGACGACCTTCGAGCCCGGGGCCAGGGTGGTCTTGACCCACGGCTTGCGGGTCAGGCCCTTCTCGACCGCCTTCTTGGCCACGAGCGCCGCGGCGACCATGACGTAGGGGTTCGAGGTGTTGGTGCAGGAGGTGATCGCGGCGACGGTGACGGCGCCGTGGTCGATCTCGAAGGAGGTGCCGTCGGCCAGGGTGACCGGGGTCGGCTTCGACGGGGCACCGTTCGGGTGGTTCGCCGGGGCGTCGGAGGCCGGGAAGGACTCCTTGCCCGCCTCGTCCACGTCGTCCACGTAGTTGCGGACGTCCTGGGCGAACTGCTCGGCGGCGTTGGCCAGGACGATGCGGTCCTGCGGGCGCTTCGGGCCGGCGATGGAGGGGACGACCGTGGAGAGGTCGAGCTCCAGCTTCTCGGAGAAGTCCGGCTCGGCGGCCGGGTCCAGCCACAGGCCCTGCTCCTTGGCGTACGCCTCGACGAGCGCGACCTGCTGGGCGTCGCGGCCGGTCAGGCGCAGGTACTTCAGGGTCTCGTCGTCGATCGGGAAGATCGCGGCGGTGGAGCCGAACTCCGGCGACATGTTGCCGATGGTGGCGCGGTTCGCGAGGGAGGTGGCGGCGACGCCCTCACCGTAGAACTCGACGAACTTGCCGACGACACCGTGCTTGCGCAGCATCTCGGTGATGGTCAGCACGAGGTCGGTGGCGGTGGTGCCGGTCGGCAGCTCGCCGGTCAGCTTGAAGCCGACGACGCGCGGGATCAGCATGGAGACCGGCTGGCCGAGCATCGCGGCCTCGGCCTCGATGCCGCCGACGCCCCAGCCCAGCACGCCCAGGCCGTTGACCATGGTGGTGTGCGAGTCGGTGCCGACGAGGGTGTCGGGGTACGCCTGGCCGTTACGGACCATGACGGTGCGGGCCAGGTGCTCGATGTTGACCTGGTGGACGATGCCGGTGCCCGGGGGGACGACCTTGAAGTCGTCGAAGGCCGTCTGGCCCCAGCGCAGGAACTGGTAGCGCTCCTTGTTGCGGCCGTACTCCAGCTCGACGTTCTGCGCGAAGGCGTCCTTCGTGCCGAACTTGTCGGCGATGACCGAGTGGTCGATGACCATCTCGGCGGGCGAGAGCGGGTTGATCTTCGCCGGGTCGCCGCCGAGGGCCTTCACGGCCTCACGCATGGTGGCGAGGTCGACGACGCAGGGGACGCCGGTGAAGTCCTGCATGATCACGCGGGCCGGCGTGAACTGGATCTCCTCGCTGGGCTGGGCCTGCGAGTCCCAGTTGCCGAGCGACCGGATGTGGTCGGCGGTGATGTTCGCGCCGTCCTCGGTGCGGAGCAGGTTCTCCAGCAGCACCTTCAGGCTGTAGGGAAGGCGGGCAGAGCCCTCAACCTTGTCCAGCCGGAAGATCTCGTACGACTCGTCGCCCACCTGCAGCGTGCTGCGGGCGTCGAAGCTGTTCGCCGACACGACAGTCTCCTTCATGCATGAAATTCGCGCGTTTTACCGCAATCCTGCCGCCACGCCCTGTGGCCAATCCGCTAAGGTAAGGCTAAGTTAGGTAATCCTTACCAGCAGGGGCGGCTGCGGTACGCCTTCGGCAGATATCTCGATGTCGAGATAACTCTAGTGCATTGCCGCGCCCTGGTCATGCACGGCATGGGCCAGATCACAGCGAAGGCCCGCCCGGAGCGGCACGGGAGGACGTGCGCGCGGTCAGCGCGGCCGGGACGGTCAGCTGGCCGGGCGGTACGCCGTCCGGGGACTCCAGCAGCGCGACCAGCGCGGCGACGGCCCTCTCGCCGATCACCTCCGGCCGCAGCGTCACCGTGCTCACTGCCGGGTCTCCGGCCGCGTACGAGGGATCCTCGCTCGCGCAGACCAGACGCAGCTCGTCCGGTATCCGCAGCCCGTGCCGGGCGGCGGCGGCCAGCACCTGGCGGCCGCCGGGGTCGTACACGCAGTACACGGCGTCGGGACGGAGGCGGCCGGGCGCGGCGAACGCGGCGTCGAAGGCGTGCCCCGCTGCGTCCTCGGGGTCGAAGGGGACCACCACTGCGGCCGCCCCGCGCTCGGCGCACCAGCGGGTGTAGGCGGTGGTGACGGCCTCGGTGTAGTACTCCCGGCCGTAGGCGGAGTGCAGCGCTGTCCGCCGGGCCCCGGACGCGGCGAGGTGGTCCAGGACCTCCCGGGTGGTGGCCTCGTGATCGTTGTCCACCCACACGTCCGCGGGCCGCGGGTCCGGGGGACGGCCGTCGAAGACCACCGGCAGGCCGCGGGCGCGCAGCGCGCGGAGCACCGGGTCGCCGGCCGGGCTGTCGAGCAGGAGCATCCCGTCGACGGCGAGGGTGTGCCAGAGCGGCTCGGCGCCCCGCTCGGCGGGCAGCACGGTGAGGGCGTAGCCGCGGGCGTGGGCGGCGGCGGTGGCGGCGGTCAGCAGCCGCGAGAAGTAGGCGATCTCGACGAAGTTCCAGGCGGAGCCCGCGTACGTGGTGACGGCGAGGCCGAGCGTACGGGTGCGGGGGCCGCGGCCGGCGCTGTAGCCGAGGGCGGCCGCCACCTCGCGGACCCGGCGGCGGGTGGACTCGCCGACGCGGCCGGTGCCGCCCAGCGCGTGCGAGACGGTCGCGGTGGAGACCTCCGCGGCGCGCGCGATGTCGGCGATGGTCGGTCCGGGCCCGGGCACGGGGTCATCGTACGGACGGCGGTGCGGATTTCGTCGGCGGCGGTGGGTTCTGGTTAAGGGGTTAATCAAACAGTGTCCGGGCCACACCAACGTTTGGAGTGGCCATGACCTCTACTTCTGCTTCGCCTTCTCCCCTCTCGCGGCGGGGCCTTCTCGGGGCCGTCGGCGCGGCGGGCGCGGCCGGTCTGCTGGGTGCGGGGCCGGCGGCGGCCGCCCCCTCCGGCTCCGGGTCGCGCGGTTCGGCCGCCCTGGTGATCCACCACGCGCGGGTGTTCACCGGTACCGCCGGCGGCGGGGCACCGGTGGAGGCCGTCGCGGTCGGCCGGGACGGGAAGATCCTGGCCACCGGAAGCGGTTCGGCGGTGCGCCGGCACATCGGGCGGGACACCGAGGTCGTCGACGCGCACGGGAACACCGTGATGAGCGGCGTCCACGACGGGCACGTGCACCCGCTGGGCGCCGGCGACCGCTCCCTGCGGCCCTCGCTGGAGGGGGCGGAGACCACCCTGCCCGAGCTCCGGGAGCTGCTGGCCGGCTTCCTCGCCGACACGGGGGGCGCTGGTGCGGAGCCCGACGCCTGGCTGGTGGTGGAGGACTGGAATCCGGTCGGGCTGCTGCCGACCGGGAGCGTGCCGCACCACTCGGTGCTGGACGCGCTGGCGACCCGCAGACCCGTCGCGCTGGTCGGCGGCGACGGGCACAACCTCTGGGTGAACCGGCGGGCCCTGGAGATCGCCGGGATCACGGCCGCCACCCCGGACCCGGTCGGCGGCCGGATCGTGAAGGGCCCGGACGGGCAGCCCACGGGCGTCCTGAAGGACGACGCCCAGGAGCTGGTGAAGCGGCATATCCCGGAGCCCTCGCGGGCCGCACTGGTGGCGGCCTGCGCGAAGGTGCTGGAGCTGGCTGCCGCGTCCGGGGTCACCACGATGATGGACGCCCTGGTGGGGCGGCACGAGCTGGAGCTCTACCAGGCCCTGTCGGCTGCGGGGAAGCTGCCGCAGCGGATCGTGCCGGCGATCCGGCTGGAGGCGGAGCAGACCAAGGACCCGGCGGCCTCGCTCGCGTACGCGCGCGGGCTGCGAGAGGAGTTCGAGGGGGTACGGGGCCTGCGGTTCGGGATGGTCAAGGTGTTCCTGGACGGGGTCATCGAGTACCCGGCGCAGACCGCCGCGCTGTTGGAGCCGTACCTGGACGGACACGGGAAGCCGACCGGCAACCGGGGCGAGCTGTACACCTCGGCGGCGGACTACGGCCGGCTCACGGCCGCGTTCAACAAGGCCGGCTGGCAGCTGCACGCCCATGGCCTCGGAGACCGGGCGGTACGGACGGCTTTGGACGGATACGCGTACGCCCGCCGGGTGACAGGACAGCGGGATGCGCGCAATGCCGTGGCGCATCTGCAGATCGTGGACCCGGCAGACCTGCGGCGCTTCGCGCAGCTGGGCGTCGCCGCGTGCATGCAGCTCCAGTGGGCCGCCGAGGACACCTGGACGATGGAGGCGCTGCTCCCGTACATCGGGCCCGAGCGCCACCGGTGGATGTACCCGGCACGCAGCCTGGAGCGGGCGGGGGCCCGGCTGACCGGCGGCTCGGACTGGCCCGTGGACGCGCTGCAGGTGTGGAACCAGCTGCGGACCGCGATCGACCGGCAGGGCGCGTACGGCACGGGCGAGCTGCACCGGGAGTCGGAGGGGCTGAGCCGGACCTCGGTGCTGCGGATGCACACGTCGGGGACGGCATGGCAGCTGAGGCAGGAGGGGATGACGGGGACGGTGGAGCCGGGCAAGGCGGCGGACCTGGTGGTGCTGGACCGGGATGTGACCCGCTGTCCGGTGGCCGACATCAGCGGGACGGGCGTACGGATGACCCTGGTCGGCGGCCGGGTGGTGCACGACGCGGACTCGGCGACGGGCCGCGCCGCGGCGGCCCGGGCAGCCCGGGCGGCATCCGGTCCGCGCCCGGCCTCGTACGCGGCGGTGCACGGCGGCCGGCACCACGCCTGCGGACACTGATGCACACCATGGGCAGAATGTCCGCAATGGGAGTGATGCGTTGAGGGAGGCGGGCGAAGAGGCGGGTGAAAGCGACATCAGGGCATCTGACGGTCGGTAACACCCGTCTGCCACACCCGAAGCAGGAGGCATCTCATATCTGAGATACGGTGCATCCATGGCAGACGACTACCTCGTACGCATCGGCAAGCTCATCCGTGACGCCCGGCAGCACCGGGGCTGGACGCAGAGTCAGCTCGCGGACGCACTCGGCACCAGCCAGAGCGCCGTGAACCGGATCGAGCGCGGCAACCAGAACATCAGCCTTGAGATGATCGCCCGAATCGGTGAAGCTCTCGACAGCGAGATCGTCTCCCTGGGCTACGCCGGCCCGATGCATCTGCGGGTCGTCGGCGGCCGCCGGCTGTCCGGCGCCATCGACGTCAAGACGAGCAAGAACGCGTGCGTGGCGCTGCTGTGCGCCTCGCTGCTCAACAAGGGCCGTACGGTCCTGCGGCGGGTCGCCCGCATCGAGGAGGTCTACCGGCTCCTCGAGGTCCTGAACTCCATCGGTGTCCGCACCCGCTGGATCAACGAGGGCGTGGACCTCGAGATCGTCCCGCCGGCCCGCCTCGACATGGACGCCATGGACGCGGACGCGGCCCGCCGCACCCGGAGCATCATCATGTTCCTGGGTCCGCTGCTGCACCGGATGGACCAGTTCCGCCTGCCGTACGCCGGTGGCTGCGACCTCGGCACCCGCACCATCGAGCCGCACATGATCGCCCTGCGCCGCTTCGGCCTGGACATCACCGCGACCGAGGGCATCTACCACGCGAAGGTCGAGGCCGGGGTCTCCCCGGGCCGCCCGATCGTGCTGACCGAGCGCGGGGACACGGTCACCGAGAACGCACTGCTGGCCGCCGCCCGGCACGAAGGCGTCACGGTCATCCGCAACGCCTCGTCCAACTACATGGTCCAGGACCTGTGCTTCTTCCTGGAGGCGCTGGGCGTGCGCGTGGAGGGCATCGGCACGACGACCCTGACCGTCCACGGCATCCCGAACATCGACGTGGACGTGGACTACTCGCCCTCCGAGGACCCGGTCGAGGCGATGAGCCTGGTCGCGGCCGCGGTGGTCACGGAGTCGGAGCTGACGATCCGCCGGGTCCCGATCGAGTTCATGGAGATCGAGCTCGCGGTGCTGGAGGAGATGGGCCTCGACCACGACCGCTCGGCGGAGTACACGGCGGACAACAACCGCACCCGCCTGGTCGACCTGACGGTCCGCCCCTCGAAGCTCGAGGCGCCGATCGACAAGATCCACCCGATGCCGTTCCCCGGGCTGAACATCGACAACGTCCCGTTCTTCGCGGCCATCGCGGCCGCCGCCCAGGGCCAGACCCTGATCCACGACTGGGTGTACGACAACCGGGCCATCTACCTGACGGACCTGAACCGCCTCGGCGGCCGCCTCCAACTCCTGGACCCCCACCGCGTCCTGGTCGAGGGCCCGACGCGCTGGCGCGCGGCGGAGATGATGTGCCCGCCGGCCCTGCGCCCGGCGGTGGTCGTCCTCCTGGCCATGATGGCGGCGGAGGGCACCTCCGTCCTGCGCAACGTCTACGTCATCAACCGCGGCTACGAGGAACTGGCGGAACGCCTCAACTCGGTGGGCGCCCAGATCGAAATCTTCCGCGACATTTAAGTACGCCGCAGGTCAGGACGGATTCCCGTCCTCCTGGGCCGTCTGTGGGCCGTCGCCGGTGTCTCCGCCCCCGCGGAAGACCCCGTCGACGGCCCTTCGCGCTCGCGCCTGGCTGTTGGGCATGAGGTGCGTGTAGGTCCGCAGAGTGAACCCGGGGTCGCCGTGACCCAGGTACTCCGACAGGGCCTTGATGTTCTCCCCCGCATCGAGCAGGACGGACGCGTAGAAGTGCCGTAAGGCGTGCATGCCGTGCTCGCGTGACTGAGTGAACCGCTTCCCCGGCTCGCGCGGCGGGATGACGCCGGCCGTGACTAGCGCGGGCTTCCACACCCGCATGTTGAAGAAGTTGCGATTCACCGTCTTCCGCTCTCGTGAGTAGAAGAGCAGCGACGCCGTGACCGGCGGCCCGTCCGGCGTCTTCCACGGCAGCGTGACGCTGATCGGCGGCCGCTGGGTGATGTGCTCGGCGAGAGCGAACGCCACGGAGTCGGGCAGCGGCACGTCGCGGAGCTTCCCGCCCTTCGGCGGGGCGAACACCAGCTTCGCCCTGACCATCTTCACCTGACGCACGACGTGCACGACGCCCCCGAGGAAGTCGACTTCATCGACGGCAAGCCCGAAGATCTCCCCTTGCCGCAGGCCGCATCCCGCGCCGACGTCGACCACCTTCCGGTACGGCACGGGCAGGGCCTCGCGTACCGCGAGGACGCGTTCACGCGGCCACGGCTTGAGCTTCCGTACGTCCCTGCGGGGCGGCCGGACCGATCCCGCACGGCAGGGATTCCGGTGGATGACGCCGTCGTCGACGGCGGCGCCGAACACCGCTGACACGTTGGCGAAGATCACCCGCTGGTACGACGATGCAAGTCCCGCGTCTTGCAGGACGCGCCCCCAGGCCCGGATGTGCGCCGGCAGGAAGGCGCTCATGGGCCGGTGGCCGATGTGCGGGAAGATGTGCAGCCGAAAGCGCTGGTCGATCGCGTCGATCGTCGACATGTCGGTCGTCTGGGAGGCCAACCACGTGGTGGCGTAGTCCTGGAACGTCACCTTGCCCGCATCAGGGTCGATGTACTGCCCGCGCGACATGTCGGCGGCGATCTGCGTCAGCCACGCCTCGGCGAGGCGCCTCTGCTTGTCGGGGAACGACCTGCTCTTCTCGGCACCGGTCGGGCTGACGTAGCGGGCTCGGTACCGCATCCCGCTTCCGTGCCGGTCGCTCTTGACTCGGTGGGTCTTGCCATCGGGGCCGGTCTCGGTCTTGAACCAGCGGTCTTGGATGTGTCCTGCCACGTGAGGGGCCTTTCGAGGGGGAACGGGAGAGGGCGGGCCCGGGTGGGCCCGCCCTCGGCGGTGGTGTGGTCGGTTCAGGCGGCGCGGCTGATGTCCTTGCGCTTCTGCTCGGCGATCCAGTCGTAGACGTCGGCGGGGTCGTAGCGGGTGTGCCTGCCGACGCGGAATCCGGGCGGGCCGGTCCGCTTCTTGCGCCACTGGTAGAGGGTTTCCACTGGTACTTCGAGAAGTTCGGAGACGTCATCGGGCGTGAGGTAGCGGTCGGGGAGTCCGCCGCGCAGGATGGCGCGGGGGTCGCTTGGGACAGGCATTGCTCCTCCAGCGGATTGGGCTGGGCAAGGGCTGTTGAGCCCTGCCGGGGAAGCGGCGGGGCTGCGGGTGTGTCCGAGGTTGGGATTTCTGCGTCACTGCGGCGCCTGTGTCATTTACCTGTCTGACCTGCAGTTTTCGGTGACATAGGGGTCGGTCCTGTGTCACCCGTCCGCGTCACCCGTGTCACCGGGTGACGCGGGCTGGTGACGTGGGTGACGCGTGATGACGCAGCCGTTGGCCGTCTGCGTCACCGCTGTAGCCACAGGTCACGGGCCGTTCGGTGCCCGGTGGTGACACGGGTGACGCAGCGTCTCTTTTCTTAGGAAAAGAGGGGGTGGTGTCTGTTGTGGTGCGGTGCGTCTTAGAACGTGAAAGAGCGGGCCGCTGCGCGGCACGTCCCTTGCAGCGGCGGCAAGCCGCCGGAACTACAAGAGGAGCACGCCCCCCGGCGCCGGGTGCTCCTCTTGCTTGAGCCGGGACCCGTCGCAGTGGCGCGGGTTAGAACATCGGATCCGGCTGGTCCGCCGGCGGGGCGGCGGGGCGGGTCATCTCGATGTAGCGGGCGGTCCTGGTGCGGCCCCAGTCGACGAAGACGCCGCGGGCGGCGAGGGTCGGCTGGAGCCGCTTGAGGCGGTCGGAGAAGACCTTGCCGGTGGTGGGCCACCCCTTGGGCAGAGCTCGGAAGTCCTCTCCGGTGTAGAGCTGGGTGAGGGCGTGCAGCCACTCGGTCGAGGTCATCCTGACCTCCACCCCGGGCTCGAGGCCGACAGCGTGCTTGAGGACGGTCTGTGCGAGGAGGTCACCTTCGATCACGTCGTCGTTGAGTTCGTCGAGGCTGGCCCGGTAGGCGTTCAGCGCTCCGAGCCCCTTGGCTGCGTCGAGCTGGGCGCAGAGGTGGGCGAAGTCCGCCATCCGCAGGTCGGTGGGGATGTCGGCCTCGGTGGCTCGCACCTTCACCGTGAGGTCCAGCAGCGAGCCGAGAATGACGTGCAGCACCTGCTCGTACTCCGCCCACAACTCCGCCTCCGTCCGGCGCACCCGGGGCCGCACCAGGCGCAGGGGCAGGAGGCGTTCTGCGAGGTCGGGGCGGATGACGCCCACGTCGATGCCGGTCAGCAGGAGGGGGCGGCGGTAGCGGGAGCGGACGACGTCGCCGTCGGTGAACAGGGCACGCTTGATGCTCTCGGCGCCGGTGACGATGCAGCACATCAGGTCGGACAGATCCGGGGGCAGGTGGGAGAGGTTGTCCAGGGCGGTGACCCATCCGGCGGCAACGGCCGTGATCAGGTTCTCTTCATCCTTCGGTGCCCGTCGCAGGTCGCCGCTCATGCCCTCGATGATCCGCATCAGCATGCGAGCTGCGGTGGACTTGCCGGCGCCCTGGGGGCCGGTGAGGAACGGTGCAGGGACGGGCACGGACGGCTCCAGGCAGCCGATCAGCCACGCGACAGCGAGGCACTCGCTGTCCGCGCCTGCGAAGTTGCACAGCTGCAGCAGGAGGTCGATGCCTTTGCCGTCGGTGTCCTTCTCGGGGAGGGGGAGTTCGCCGGTGAGCTGAGTGCGCCGCCAGCACACCTCCCGCGGATCGGGGGTGAGGATCTCCCAGCCGGTGGGGTGGATGCGTACGGACTTGCCATCGTTGCGGCCGAGGTCCAGCCAGGTCGCGCCGTCGAATCCCGGGGCCACGCGGATGTGAGTGGCCTGTACGTCCTGGCTGAGCGCGAGTGCTTCGATCAAGTCCAACGCCTCCTTGAGCGCGGTGCCGTTGAACACGCCGAGCCCGTCGTGGAACAGGCCGACCATGAGTTCCTGCCGGTGGCTGCCGGTCGTGCCCTGGGAGCGGATCGGACGGGCCACGGGGTGGCCGTTCTTCTGCGCGTACACGGTGCCTTCGGTGGTGCGGAAGTACCGGAAGTGGGCTTGGGCGTAGTCGGTGATGATCTCGCGGGCCGGAGTCTTCTCTTCCTCGGGCATGGCTACATCCCCAGCTTCGTGCGGGCGTTGGCCCAGGCGTCTTCGCAGTTCCGCAGGGACTCGCCCTTAGCCTGTGCAGCGGTGAACAGCCGCTCCATGTGTGCCTCGGTGAGGCAGCTGCACCATCCGTGGGCGGACAGCACCGCCAGGAACGTCCGGTACACGGTCTTGTGGATGGTGTCGGTCGCCCCGTTGATGCGCTGCTCCGCCATGGCGATGCCACGTTCCAGGTAGACGGGCGAGCGGTGGCGGCACTCCCCACCCCCGGCCAACACGGGCACAGTGACGGTGCACAGTGTCGGCGGGACCGCGGTGGGCTCTTTCACGGCCAGCTCGCGGACGACGTCCGGCAGGAGTTGCATCGTGCCGATCCCGGGGCCGCGCCAGAGGGCATAGGACATCAAGGACTTGATGTCCACGCCGGGCCGTACGCCGTTGGGGGAGGTCATGGTGCCGAAGTAGATCCAGTGCTCTCCGCGCGTCGTCACCACGGTCTTGGTGGTGGGCAGGTTCTGGCGGGCCCATTCGACCGCTTCAGCGTTGTCTAGGTCCACGACGGTGAGCCCGGCGCCACCGGGGTGGTAGGCGACGGCCTGAGCCTGCCGCCACGCTCCGGCCCATGCGGCGGAGGTGAGAACGGCGGTGTCAGTCGTGGCGGCGCCCCAGGCGTGGCAGGGCGCGGGGCACTGGCAGGGGCCGGCAGCCTTCATGTGTGGCCGGTCGCCGCACGCAGAGCGAGTGCAGGTGCGGCAGTTCCCGAATGGGCGCTTCCCTTCCCGGAGCGGCAGCACGGGCACGTTGGCTTCGGCGAGGGCCAGTGCCAGGGAGAGCAGCGCGGGAGGTGCTTGATGAGTCATGCTGGTGGTCTCCAGTTCTGTCGAAGGGCGTGGAGAGCCGGGGCGGTCGCGGTCTTTGGCGAGAGGCGACCGCCCCGGGCACAGCTAGTGGTGCCGGTTCCAGAGGGCGTACTCCTGGCGGACGTACCCGCGGGGTTCGCGGATGCTGTCCGGGTGGTCCGGGGTGTACGGCCCGTCCGCGTAGCCGTTGGGGCCGAGTCCTGCGGCGTGGTCGATTTCCATCAGGCGACGGGCCGCTTCGACGGCGAGGGTCGCGGCGTCGCCGCTCACAGGGTCGCCGTCGGTGAGCGCGATGCGGTCCAGGAGCGCGGCCTTGCGGAGCCAGAACTCACGGACCTGGATGCCGTGCAGACAGTCCCGGGTCCCGCGGGCGGTCCAGCCGATCTCGCTGATGATGCTCGGCGCGGTGGCGTAGGCAGCTTCGGGTGTCGGCCAGTGGCTGGGCTGCTGCTCGGCGGTGACGTACAGGCGGACGCGCTCCCCGTCGCGGGTGAGGTGCCGGCGCACCGCGCCGGTCGTGAACGTTTCAGCCAGGGCCTCGGTGATCTCGTCGGCTTCGGTCGGGGTGCAGACGACGCGGATCTCGAACATGGCGTCAGTTCTCCTCTTCGGCTTCCGTCTGGGCAGCCATGTCGTCCAGCTGGAGCAGGAGTTCGCCCAGCTGAAGGCGGGTGACGCGCCGGACATAGGGGCGGTCGAGGAGGTCCCAGTCCATCTCCACGCTCACGACCTCGTGTTGGTCGATGTCCATGTGTGCTCCTTGGGTCAGTGGTGGAAGTGGTTGCGCTTGATCACGGCCCGGCGGATGTTGACGACCGTTCCGCCCGTGCCGCGGTTGGTGCCGAGGACTTGGGTGGCGATGAAGCCGCCGAAGATGACGGCGGCCAGGACGATGAGCTGATGGATGAACGCGGCCAGGGCTGCGATGAAGGTGGTCAGGAGCATCAGGCCGCCGCAGGCGGCGGCGAAGCCGAGACCGCCGAGGGCGATGTTCACGGCGAGCGGGTTGATGGCCGGCCGCTCCGGAATGGGCTCGGGGGCCTTGGTGGGGGCGATGGCGTAGCCGGTGATGAGTCGGCCGTCGGGGAGCTGGATGGTCTGGACGTCCGGCAGGTGCGGCTGCTGGACGGGAACCAGCGGTGCGGTCGGCAGCGGGACGGGGAGGTGAGCCTCGGTGGTCTCCCAGCGGGCGGGTTCGTGGTTCACGGTGATGCCTCCTACTCGGCGATGTCGGTGAGGGCTGCGGCGGCGGACTGCACGAGGTTGGTGATGGGCTCGTACGCGCCGGTCCCGGCGGCGAAGAACCCGAAGAGGAACAGGACGATGGCGGCCCCGGCGCCAGCGGCCTTGGTCTTGAGGACGAAGAACGAGGCGATGCCAAAGAGCAGGACGGCGGAGATCGTGAAGCCCATGGAGTACTCCAGTCGGTGAGGTTGGGCGTGGGTGTCAGCGGGTGCCGTCGCGGTGGAGGCGCATGGCGACGTTGTAGAGGTGGCGGCCGACGCGTATGCGTTTGCGGTCGCCTCGGCAGCGGCGGCAGGTCTTGCCGGGCTTGAGCCGTCCGCGGCGGTCGGTCTTGAGTGCGTAGCCGAAGCCGCGGCACTTGCGGCAGTTGCCGAACGGCGACACCGCACACAGTCCGGCGTAACTGAGCGTGAGAATGAGGGCGAGCAGGCTAGCGGTGAGGGCGAGGGTCACAAGAGGCCTCCCAGGGCTGTTTCCGGGCGTGCCGGGGGGAGGCCACTAGAGAACTAGTGGCCTGATCAGGGATTGTTTTGATCGCTAGGCGCAGTGCTAGACCTAGCGGGGTGCTCCGCTAGGTCTAGCTGCGGGTCGGGGCTAGCCCGCGTCCCGCTTTCCGTCACGCTCCGCTACAGCGGTGGCGACCTTGGTGCGTTCGATGCCGCGGCGGTTGGCGCCCTTGCCTTCGTCGGTCTTGCCCCAGACCTGGCCGGTGGGGATGCCGTGCGGCTTGAGGGTGTAGGCGAGCTGTTCGGGCTCCCAGCCGCCGTAGACCTCCGGGCGGAGCTCGGCCAGGCGGGCCACCACCGTTTCGGACCAGACCTTGGGCTCCTCGGCCGGGACGACGGCGAGGATGTCGGCGAGCAGGTCGTACGCGGTGGCCGTCTCGGCCTCGGGAGTCTCGCCGAGGGCGTGGCCGGAGAGGGTTCCCGCGTCCTCGCGGAGCCGACGGGCCCGGTTGGCGATGGTCTCGGCGGCGGGTGCGTCCACGTAGACGGAGCGGACGATGCGGGCATCGTTGCCCTCTCCGACGAAGTAGTGGATGCCCTTGTCACCCCAGGCGAACATGGTCGCCCGGATGCCCCGCTTGTAGGAGCCGGTGCCCAGGACCATGTCGTTCTCGATCTGGCCCATGACCTTCATGCAGAACCGGGTGGAGGCGTTGGCGCTGATGCCGGTCGGCAGGGACTTGGAGTCCGGCCGCTGGGTGGCCAGCAGCAGCGTGACGCCGGTGGCCGGCCCGCGCTTGACCAGGTCGGTGCAGATCTCCTCGAACTCACCCCCGTACTTGGGGTGCTCGAACCAGACCTGGCACTCGTCCACGCCGATCACGATCGGGTGCAGGCCGAGCGACTTCTTGCTGGCCAGCTCCGAGGTGACCTTGGACTCGGGGCAGATGTCGCGGGGCAGGGAGCGGATCGTCTTGGCCCGGCGGCGCAGTTCCTCGCGCAGGGCCCGCATGTCCTTGATGGCGTATTCGATGTTCTCGTCGTCCTCACCGGCCTGGTGGCGGTGGGAGCACTTGTCCCCGACCGGGTCGAGGTCGCCGGTGCCCTTGAGGTCGTAGGTGTGCAGCTCCGCCCGCGGGTCGAGGGCTGCGATCAGCAGGAGCAGGCGGAGCAGGAACGTCTTGCCCATACGCGGGATCGCGCCGACGATCCCCGCGATGTACATCAGGGACATCTCCACCCAGCGTCCGCGCTGGTCGGTGCCGAATGCGGTGGGCTTGAACAGGTCCACGCTGCCAGCCTTGGCCAGCGGCCATACCGGCTGCTGTGCCTTGGACATGTCCTGGTCTCCGACCCACAGGACCAGCCTTCCGGTGTGCTCGTCAGGCACCGCCTCGGGCCACACACAGCCCAGCGGCCGGCGCAGGCCGGAGGCGAGGCGGTCTCGGCGGTCCATCACGTCCGAGACTGTCACGCCGTACGGGAGGTCACCCTCGGCACGCCATCCGGGGCCGTCGCGGGTGATCGGGGCGGTGAACACGAACCCGTCCCGGCCCTTGGCGATGGCCTGGTTGATCTGCGAGATGGACAGGGCTGCCAGGGCCCGCAGGACGATGTCCGAGGTGAGCTTCTGGACTTTGGCGAGCTCCACCGCCCGGTGGATCACCGGAGCGTCCGGCGCCTCCCCGGCGTAGCCGAGGGCCAGCACCACGGCACTGACGGAGACGGCCATGAGCCAGGCCGGGGCCAGCACGTACAGGGCAAGCGCGGCGCCAAACCCGATCACGGACGCGAGGAGCAGGACCAGGGTGCGCAAGCGGACACGGCCGTCTCGCTGCCGCGACAGCTTCAGGTAGGTGGCCGCATCCTCCTTCTGCACCATCGCCAGGCGGACCGGGTCGCCTTCCTTGTCGGCGACCCAGCGCATGGTCCCGCCGATGAACTTCGCAGCCCCGCGCGGCGACTGGAGAGCGAGGCGGGCGGCGTAGACGGGGGAACGGAAGGCGTGGAAGCCGACCATGTGGCCGTAGTGACCGGCCACCCAGGCGGCGGCGGTCTTCAGCTCAGCCGTGGACTTGAGCCAGGCGGGAACGATCGCCCGGCGGCGGGCGCCCATCAGGCGGCCGAGGTACCCAGGCCCCTTCACGTCCGGTCCGTCGACCAGAGGGCGGGGTGCCTCGTCCGGCCCGACAGAGCCGGTGTCGGCTGAGCGGGCGGAGCGGGCCTTGCCGAGGTCGACTACCTCGGCGCCCGGGTTGCTGCCGAAGTCGGTGATCTCGGCCTCGGGTTGGTTGGAGTCGTGCTCATTGTCGTGGTGCTTCACTGGAGCTTCCTTCCAGAGCGAGGGAAAGACGGGCCCGGCCGACTGCTGTGAGAGGTGAGCGGTCGGGCCCGTGTGATCGGTGCTTTCGTTCAGGCGGCGCGCCGTTCTTCGGGGTAGGCGCAGGTCACGCACATGCCGAGCGAGGTCGGGATGACGTATCCGGCGTCGGTGGAGCACCGGGGGCAGGTGCGGCGGGCCGTCATCGCCTTGGCGAGAGCGGCGGCCTTGCCCGCGGTCATCGGGCGGACCGGTTTGGCCCTCTCGAGGCAGTAGAGGTAGGCGACCAGCGGGCCGCGCCGGAACCGGGGCCGCAGTACCTGCGCGGCGACCGGCTGCCCGCCGGGCCGCAGCCCCTGAGCGCGAAGCTGCCGACGGGTGGCGAGACCCTCAGGGGCCAGGCGCCACGGGTAGGTGGGTATCCCAAAGCTGGTTCCGTCCGGGTCGAAGCACTTGCCGAACGTCAGAGACATCAGGCGCCCTCACAACCGGCTGCGTCGCGGGCGGTGAGCGGGGAGAGCGTCACACCGCGGCTCCTTCCAGAACCGGGCTCTGGCGCAGTTCGCTGTAGCGCGAGGAGACCCAGCCGATGGACCAGCCAGTCAGCTCGGACGCGGCCCGCACCGGCAGCTCCGCCGAGTAGGCGGCCCGCACGACCTGGCGGGCCTGCTCCTCAGACAGCTTCTCCGTGGCGGGGCCGGCAGCCAGCAGCGCGGCACGTTCACGCTCAGCCCGCTCTGCCCGCTCGATCTGTTCACGGCGTTCACGCTCCGCCCGCTCGCGCTCCTGCTGCTCGCGGCGCTCCGCCAGCTCGCGTTCACGGCGTTCACGGTCCCGCTGCTGCTGTTCACGCTCGCGCTGAAGACGTTCACGCTCGCTGCGTTCCCGGGCCTCGCGGGCTTCTTCGCGGTCGCGCTCCTCGTGTTCAGCGCGTTCACGGGCCAGGCGGGCCTCATGGTCGCGCTGTTCACGGGCCAGCTGGGCCTCGTGATCGCGCCGCTCACGTTCGCGGCGCTCGGCCCGCTCCTCGCGGTCCACGGCAGCCTGCCGTCGGGCTTCACGCTCGGCCCGCTCCTCCTCCTTCAGGGCAGCCACGGCGGCGGTGATGGCCCGCCGGTACGCCAGCCCGGTCTCAGCCGTGACGATCAGGAGGAGCGGGGCGACGGAGTGGACTGCGACGCCGACCAGGTCTCCTTGCAGGGCGGAGTCGGCCACGTTCAGGGCCAGGGTCATGGCGCCGGTCATCCAACGCAGTGCGATGGGCCAGCGTCCGCCCTGCCCGCCGAGGCGGGCCAGGACCGAGTCGAGGCGGACCACGATCACGACGGCGGCGTCCACGACCAGCGGCAGGATCGGGGCGGTCCAGCCCCATTCGGCGGGTGTGTGGTCCGTCATCAGCGGGGTGACCGTCAGGACGGAGTAGAGCATGGCTCCGGCGACGATCAGCCAGGTGCCGACCGACAGGGCCTTCTCTGCTGAACGGATCTGAACGTCGTTCATGCGGCCGTCTCCGATCCGCCGCCCGTGGTGCCGCGGCGGCCGGCGCGGCGGCCATTGACCGTCGCCTGCTCCGGCGTGAGGCTCCGCGCATCCATCCACGGAGCACCGCCCCGCTTGGCCCGGTACATCTGCTCATCCGCCACCCGCAGCAGCGCCGACACATCCGCGCTGTCCGTCGCCGGGTCGTAGGCGACCGCACCGATGGACGCGCCCACGATGAACATGTGGCCGCCCGCGTGAACAGGCTCCTCGAGCAAGCGGGCCAGCTCCGTCAGCGTCCACAGCAGGTCCTCGCGGCTGAACACCGGGGCAACCGCGGCGAACTCGTCCCCGCCAAGGCGAACGACCACGGCCGCGTTCTCATCAGCCCAGCGGCTCAGCCTCTGCCCGACCGTGCGGAGGACAACGTCCCCGGCGGCGTGGCCGTGGGTGTCGTTGATCGCCTTGAACCGGTCCAAGTCGATGACATAGACCGCGCTCCGCCCCTTGGCCAGCATCCGGGCGGCACGCTGTGCGAACGCGTCACGGGTGAGGAGACCGGTGAGCGGGTCGTGGCGGGCGACCTCCAACCGGCGCCGTAAGCGCAGGCTGTGCAGGGACCAGCCGGCCGCTAACGGCAGCGCAGCAGAGAGGGCAGTCACGGTGTGGCTCATGCCGCGACCCCCTTACGGCCCGGCCGAGCTGCCGGGCGACGGCCGGCGGGCCGCCGCATCAGAGGGGCGATGTTGAACAGCTCCGGCGCGTTGGCTTCGATCACCTGGGCGGCGACCCGGCTCACGTCGTCCGGCAGGCTGGGGTACTCGGCGAGGATGTCGCGGGCCGCATCCAGGCGGGCCTCACGCTCCTCCGCGCTCTCGCCCTCCACCCCGATCCATAGCTCAAGCGGGGTGCCGAGGGCCAGCTCGATGAACTCGTTGACGCTGACAGCCTCATGGCTACCGACGTAGGTACGCATGGTGCTCTCTCCTGAAGTCGAAGGGACGGCAGGGGCGGTCGCGGTCTTTGGCGAGAGGCGACCGCCCCGAAATGGGGCGAGGCTTCACCGGCGCACCGCTGCCACGGCGCTCCGGCCCCGAGCCTGGGAATCGGGTGCGTCATCGTCACTGCTCTGACGCCAGCAGGGCGGCACGTACCGGGTGGCACCCCCGAGGAGGGGCGTTCTCAGAGCCGGTACGCGAGACAAGGTGTTGCCGCCGGCGACAACCCGTCGCCGTGGGGACGGGGGCCACGCCCCGACTCGTCTCACTTGGCACGCTGTTCAGTTCTCAAGGAGCGAGTGCTTCCTTCGATCCCGTCTCACGGGGATCTCCGGGCGCGACGTTGTAGATCAAGCAGCCAGTCCCTTGCAGGACCGATGCAGTACCTCTATTACAGGTACTGCATCGACCTCCGTCAAGCACGCTGGCGGACCCTCTTGGCTTCGCGCCGGGACTTCCTTGGCGCTCCATCAGAATCGGTGCAGGTGGCGGGCGTTGTGCACCCCCGCGATGGACACCTGCTGGGATATCTGGCTACCTTCAAGAGATCCCAAGACGTCCCAGCGGAGGGTGGAGATGTCCAACGAACGCTTACGGTCAGCCCTTTTGGCGCAGGGCAAGACCTTGCAGGACCTCGCCGAAGCGATCGATGTCAATCCGAAGACGGTCGAGCGCTGGATCACCCAGGACAAAGTGCCGTACCGCCGGCACCAGTACGCCACGGCCGCGTTCCTCAAGGTCGACGTCACGACCCTGTGGGACGACTCCCGCGCAGTTGAGAGCGCGACGGACCTGAGCAAGGCCGAGATCCTCACGGTCTACCCGCATCGGCACATGGTCCCGAGCAGCCTGTGGCGCGACATCTATGAGCGCGCCGAGAAGCACGTCGATGTCCTCGTGTACTCAGGGCTGTGGCTCTCCGAGGACCCTCAGTTCCATGACCTACTGAAGCGGAAGGTGCAGGGGAACACCCAGGTACGCATCCTGCTGGGAGACCCTGGCTGTCGCGCAGTCGAGCAGCGCGGCATAGATGAGGGCCACCGCATCATGGACGGCAAGATTCGCAACGCCCTGATGAACTACCAGCCGCTCTTCGCCAGCCATCCGGACATCGGCTTCCGGCTGCACGACGCAACCCTGTACAACTCTCTGTTCCGCGCCGACGACGAGATGCTCGTGAACACCCACGTCTACGGCATCGGGGCGTACATGGCGCCGGTTCTCCACCTGCGGAGACTTCCTGGCGGCGGTCTCTTCGACACGTATGCGAATAGCATCGAACAGACCTGGGGAGGCGCGCGCCAGGTAGCCGACCACGACATCACGGGAGCATGAGCATGGGACGCATCGACTATCTCCACGATCCTCAGGCGCCGGCGGCCAACTCCGTCGTGCCCTCCGTCGTCGCTTTCGTGCAGAACGACGAGGGTCAGGTGCTCGTGATCCAGCGCTCCGACAACGGGCGATGGGCCCTTCCGGGCGGCGGCCACGACGTCGGCGAATCAATCAGTGACACCGTGGTGCGCGAGGTCTGGGAAGAGACTGGGATCAAGGCCGAGGTGGTCGACATGTCGGGGATCTACACGGACCCCGGACACGTCATGCTCTACGACGATGGCGAGGCCCGGCAGCAGTTCAGCATCTGCTTCCGGGCCCGGCCGATCGGCGGAGACGTCCGTACGAGCAACGAGACGACCCAGGTGCGCTGGGTGGATCCGTCCGAACTCGCAGAGTTGGACATCCACTCGACCATGCGTCTGCGCATCGAGCACGCGATGGATGCGTCTCGGAGCGCACCTTACATCGGCTGACACTTGGCGGCGGCCAGCCGCTCGTGCACGCGCGCACAGCTCAGCAGGATCTCGGGCTCCGCGCGGCGGATGAACATTCCGATAAGGCTGTCCGGGCCGTACCGCCCAGCGATCTCGTCCACCCTGTCCACGGGGTTGGTGGGGACGCCGTCCGGGGTGGTGTTCATGTCGCAGAAGCAGAGCGCATCGGCCAGCTCGGGGGCCTCGCGCGGGAACTCGTCCTCAAGTTCCTCGCGGAGCCCGCGGGCGTCCGCCTCCATCCACGCGCAGGAGTGGTGAGCGACCAGCCGCACCACCCGCTCGTCCGCGCCGGCCGTGTCCCGGAGATACCGCGCACCGTCGAGCGGGTGGAACCCCGTCTTGGCGAGGGCGGAGGCGTAACCGATGTCGTGCAATACCGCCGCGGCCTCCAGCAGCTCAGAGTCCGCACCCAGAATCGGCACCAACTTGCGAGCCCTCCCCGCGACCCCGAGGGAGTGCTGCCACCGGCGCGGGAGTTCTTCAGCCAGCAGCGACTCCGCGAGCGGGTATGCCCATTCCGTCAGCGTTGTGGTGCTCAAGTCTTCGAGTCCTCCTCCTGGTTCGGAACAGCCCGAACCGTTCGCCGCTTGCCCTGCCCACCCTCGCTCAGCACTCCCGCGGCCTCAAGCTGCGTCAGCGCTTTGCTGATGGTGGGGCGGGATGCCCCGAGTCGCGAAGACAGCTCGCCTGCACTCAGAAACGCTGCCCCGACTTCCAGCCGCTCAGACACGATGAGTGCCGCCACTCGCTCTGCCAACGGCCGCCGGTCCGTGCTCTGCCCTTCGCGGACCACGCGCCACCGGGCACCGGGCACCGGCTCGGCTACCCCTTCCTTCTGGAGCACCTGAAACGCCCTGAGCGCCACGCCCCGTGAGACGCCATAGGCGTCCATAACTTGCGGCAGTGACGGCAACTCGGCCATCTCCGGGGTAGACACGATCTGGGCCTTCAACGCGTCAGCGACCCTCAAGAAGGTCCCGCGAGGGCTGACCTGCTCCGACACTTGATCTCCCTGTCTGCTCCCGACGTCGCCCTTAAGACTCGCATGAACAGCTGGAGAGCCGTCGTCGTCTGCCCGGTACTGGTGCGCACGCCCATCCCAGGACACCGGAGCACCATGAAGGCTTCCCTCCCCCAGCATGGCGGCTCGCTCCGCTCACCGCTCCCGACTCAGGCCGCAGCCGGGCCCGCGCTCCCGTTTCAGCTTCGGTCCAGCCCAGCCTGCGTTCGTGCCGTGCCTTCAGCCAGCGGCCGGATACACAGCGGCCATACACCGTGGCTGGGTCCCCGTCGGCTCCACGGCTGTAACGATCTCGACGTTCAGCCCGCGCCTTGGAAGCTCCCGGTGGCTAATCCCTGCGGCTCTCAAATAGGCCACGAGTGATCGTTTCTCCGGTGAAGAGGCTCGCCCATCAGGGTGAGAATTCAAACGCCCTGGGTATGGGAGCGTACGCGTCTCCGCTATCACAGAGACGTGACACAAAAGACCGCACCTCACCAGGCAACTTGTCCGGGGGAACACACAAGGCGCCCGCCCTCACGACGTCCACCCATATTAACGAAGTCACCTATTCAGAGGGGACAGGATCACCGCGCACCCCGTAAACGACACCACCCGCCTCCGTCGATGCCCGATCCGGCGGACTCAAGACCGACAAACTCGACGAAGCCGCCAGACATAGCTCAGTGCGATGGTGGCCGCCGCGCCTGCCTGCCACCGAACATTCCGGCACCGAAATGCGGTCAAATCTGTCCCTCTGGGACAGCAGTTCGGGAAACATCGCCACGACCAGCGCGGGTCCGCGGACCATAAAGCAGGTAATTGACACCCACAGAGACGGACGCCTCGTGATCACCAAACAGAATTCACCTCTACGCTATTGGTTCCTTTGCTGGCTCCTCGTGCTTATCCTCCTGGCAGAAATTTCCCTCTTCACGTGGAGCGCCGTCTACGACGTAAAGGATTACGGAAAGGAGCAGGTGCTCTCATCGCTCCTCAGATTCCTAATTACAGCCCTCAACATTGTCGCACTGCTCCAGATGTACCACGGGAGTTCTCTCGCTCACCTCCTGCGAAAGGTCTGCCGAATCCTACCTGGCGCGTCCCGTAGGCCAACCGGACCGAGTGCCATTTCCGCCGCTATCCGAACAGCACGTAACCAACAGCGACGGCGCGACCGTGCGAGCGCAGCCACTCCCCCCGGCGCCACGATTCACAGCCCCTGGCATTACCCGATTGTGCTGCTATCTCAGGCTGCAGCTCTACCCATGCTGTTCATTCCGATCTGGATCGACCTGCACAGCCGGACACTCGACATGGAATGGCTAATTCCGACACTCATTCTCTTCCTTTGCGCCCTCATGCTAGTGATTAGCGCTGCGGTATATGGTCATCTAAATTTTGGCTGGGTGGCCCTGGGCACCCTTCTGCCACTCCTGGGTTTTTCCCAGTGGGCTTATATGACCTTTTATAAACCTGTAAACGAACGCCCAAAGGTCGACGTCTCCGCAACATTGGAGAAGATCAACACCTCGCGCAGGACCACCCGAATCCGCGGCGTTGTGACACTTAAAAACAATGGCACAGCACCCGCGAAAACTTTGGGCGCCGTTTATGTAGTCACAGGGCACCGAGTAGAGTCGGCGGAAGGCATGAGTGCCCGCAATGCGAGTGCAACGCTGGATCTGGGGAAGCCAAATCGTCGACATTTTGGAAAGTATGAAACCCTCCTCAGTTTCGACGATCTGCTAGCCACGGGGGAGTCTTTGGCTCCTGGAGAGACACGGACCCACTCGTTCGTATTCGACGCGAATGACGGCAAACAAAATATCGTTCGACTGACTGCATACATTTCAATGTCTACGCCGAATGGAGATATGAAGCCGGGGAAATGCAAGCACGCACCAGCGGCATCAGATGTCTGCACGCGAACGGATTTTGCCCCCACGAGCCTGGCCAAAAAGAAGCTGGGTGACGAGCCCTTCGCCGATACGGTGGTCCATTTTAGCGAGATGCAGGCGACGCCCCCGCGCCCTCCGTACCTATCCACAGCTTTTGGTGCCCGAGACCAGTCCAGTGACGACGAGAATGTGCAGAACATTGACCCACTCGTACGAGATCAGTTCACGCAGTCCATCACGGAACTTCGCTTGGATCCGTAACAGCACTGGCTATGGCACTGCTCCTACATCACCGCGTGCTCACGGATTCCCAGCGGAGTCGGTGGCACACCCCCGGTCCGGCCGTACAGGCGTTGCCCTCGCGTGCGGCGCCCAGACGACGACGGCGCGCGCATCGCGCTCCCCTGGCGTCGGTGGCGGTGGGCCTGAGGCTGAACACCCCTCACACCGACGGGGTGATCGCTTCGATGAAGCTGGGCCCCAGGTCGGCGGCCGAGGAGAAGCTGCGGAAGCTCCGGAAGGGGCGGTGGTTGCCATCGGCTCTAGAGGCGCTGACATTGGGCCGTAACCGATGCACTGAGAGATGAGCTGTTCTTGAAGGCAACGTGTGGTGGGCCGCCGCTGGGCCGTCCGGGGGTGGCCCAGGGTGGCCGGCGACGACCATCGTCGACCACTCCCGGGCTGGTCAGGGGCGGTTGAGAATTCGTCCGCTGAGGTCACGGCAGTGCGGTGTAAGTTCCGCGACATCTGATGCGGTGACAGGTCCGGACGCCCCGGACGGCGCGCGCGGGCCCGCCGCTCCGGCAGAGCGGCGGGCCCGCGTGTTCGTGGGCGTGCGCATGCCGGGGAAAGCGGCGTGAAACCGCTTCGCGTGTGGTGGAGTGACACGCGTACGCTGCGGCGGTTCTGCAGAGCGTTGGTCTTGGGGGGTCATTCATGTTCCACCGTCGGGGATTCGCCGTGGCAGCGCTCGTGGGGGCAGTGGTCCTGCTCGGCAGCGGATGCGAGGATGCCGCGCCGAAGAAGGGTGCGGACAAGCCGGCCGGCGCCACGACCCCTGCCGTGCCTGCGGCCCCGCCCAGTACGGCCTCGATGCCCACGCTCGTCGGGCAGAAGTTCACCGACGCCGAGGCCACCGTGAAGAAGCTGGTCAGCAGAGCCGTCGAGGCGCGCAGCGCCTACAGCGACGTCCCGTTGGCCGCGGACCACGCCGCGTGGGCGGTGTGTTTCCAGACCCCGGCGGCCGGGAGCCCCCTCGAGCCGTCGTCCGCCGTCGAGCTCTCGCTCGTCGCGCCCGGCCGGCCGTGCCCGGACAAGGCCGGCGCCGCCCTCACCCCCTCCAAGGCCCCGGCGGCGAGCCGGACTCCCGCCCCGCCGAAGCCGAAGACCTCGCCCCCGACCGACGGCGGCTCCACCGGCGGTGACGGCGGCGGCAGCGGGGGCGGCAGAGGCGGGAGCAGCGTCTACTTCCAGAGCTGCGCCGAGGCCAAGGCCGCCGGGGCGGCGCCCATGCGGCGCGGCCAGCCCGGTTACCGCGACGCCCTCGACCGGGACAAGGACGGCATCGCCTGCGACAAGTAGCGACAAAAGGGCAAACAGACCGATGGGTTTCAGCCCCATGGCGGAGCGATCGTCGGCGCCTCCGGCGCGGGCGGGCAGAATCGGCCCCGTCGGTACGGTGTCGAGGGGGCGGCCATGGCAGCAGCGGATACACGGACGGGAACCGGTACGGAGGTACCCGCGCTCGGGGGAATGCCCCTGCTCGGTTCGCTCTTCGACCTGAAATCGGACTCGCTCGGGACCTATCTGCGCGCCCAGCAGCAGCGCGGCGACGTCGTACGGATCAGCGCCGGCCCGCCGGGGCTGCGCGCCGAGCTGTACTGCGTCTTCTCCGCGGAGGGCGCGCAGCAGGTCCTGGCCTCGGAGGCGGCCAACTTCCGCAAGGACAACGCCTTCTACCAGGAGCTCCGGGACTCCTTCGGCAACGGTCTGCTCACCAGCCAGGACGAGGACTACCTGCGCCAGCGGCGGCTGGTCCAGCCGCTGTTCACCAAGCGCCGGGTGGACGGCTACGCCGATGCCGTCGCGGCCGAGACCCGGGCGGTGGCCGCGGGCTGGGAGCAGGCTCCCGGCGGAGTCGTCGACGTCGGCGAGGAGATGATGCAGCTCGCCCTGCGCGCGGTCGCCCGGATCCTGTTCGGCACGGACGTGGAGGCCACCGTCGACGTCGTCGACCGGTGTTTTCCGGTCATCACGGAGTACGTGCTGCGCCGCGGCTACTCCCCCGCCAGCTTCCCGCGTACCTGGCCCACTCCCGGCAACAAGCGGGCGGCCGCCGCGATGGACGAGCTCTACGCGGTGTGCGACGAGATCATCGCCGAGCGGCGCAGTGGTGCCCCGGCCGGGGGCGAGGACCTGCTGAGCCTGCTCGCCGCCGCGACGAGCACCGACGACGGGGAGTTCGACGCCGCCGAACTGCGCGACCAGGTACTGGTCTTCCTGCTCGCCGGCCACGAGACGACGGCCACCTCGCTCGCCTTCTCCCTGCACCTGCTGGCCCGCCACCCCGAGCAGCAGGCGCGGGCCCGGGAGGAGGTCTCCCGCGTCCTGGGCGACCGTACGCCGCAGGCCGCCGACCTGGACCGGCTCCCGTACCTCACGCAGGTCCTCAAGGAGGCGATGCGGCTCTATCCGGCCGCCCCGGTCATCGGCCGCAGTTCGGTCGCGGCCACCGAGGTCGGGGGACGGACCATTCCGGCGGGCTCGGACGTGATCCTGGCCCCGTGGGTGACGCACCGGCACCCCCGGTACTGGCCGGATCCGGACCGCTTCGACCCGGACCGGTTCACCCCGGAGGCGGAAGCCGGCCGTCCCCGCTATGCCTGGTTCCCGTTCGGTGGCGGCCCGCGCGCCTGCATCGGGCAGCACTTCTCGATGCTGGAGTCGGTGATCGCGCTGGCGATGATCCTGCGGGCGCACGAGTTCGAGGCCCTGGACACCGACGTCCCGGTCAGCGCCGGGATCACCCTGCGGGCGGACGGCCCGATCCGCTGCCGGGTCCGGAGCACGGCCGGATAGCGACCGCACAACCGCCGGATCCTGCTGCCCGCGAGGATGTCCGTCGAGAGGGAGGGGGCCGGGTGCATCGCCTGGTGCGTGTCGTGACGGCGGCCGTCGTGCTGTCGGTCTGTGCGGTGGTCACGGCATCCTGTCGGTCCGAAGGCCAGGACCCGGCGCCCGGCGCGTTCCGCGCGCAGCCGCTGGGCCCGGAGGAGTTGCGGGCCGCGATGCCGTCGGGGCGGCAGCTGCCCGGGTACCTCGTCGGGCAGCCGGAAGGACGGCCCGGCGGGCAGCAGAACGGGGCGGCACGTGCCACGCTCACGCCGGACAGTCCCCCCGCCTGCCAGAAGTTCGTCGACTTCATGTGGGAGGACGCCGAGCACCGGCCGACGGCCGATCTCCGGGCCGCGGTACGGCCTGCGGGCGACCCGTCGGGACGGCTCGACCTGAAGAGGCTCCACTCCCTGAGACTCGCCAGTTACACCGTGGACGAGGCCACGGCGGTCATGGAGGGACTCAAGCGGGCCCTGCCCCTGTGCAAGGAGTTCGTCGCGTACACCCTCATGTTCGGCGATCAGGACGTCCGCGTCGTGGTGAAACCGGGGCCCGCTGCGGGCGCGGGCGACGACAGCGTCGTCTTCACGTGGACCACTCCGGGCCTTCCGCTGAACGAGCCCTCGCGCACCACGGTCGTCCGCACCCGCGGGGTGCTCGCCACGTACCACGGCGCGGTGCCGGCCTCCGTTCCGCGCGGGCAGCACGAGAAGCTGCTGGCGGCATCGGCCGCGGGGTGACGCGGGCCCATGCCGTGCGTGGCGGCCCGGGCTCGGACGGCCGTGCCGGAGGGCACCTCAGACGGCCGCCGGGGCGTGGTTGCCCTTGAGGCGTTCCAGGTCCGAGGGGCGGACCTGGATCACGAGCAGCGCAATGGCCGCGGAGACCAGGGCGAAGCAGGCCGCGACGATGAACGCGGAGCTCACGCCCGAGGTGAGCACCTGGTCGCCCCACGGGTCCGGCAGCTGCCCGGTCCGCAGGAAGAGGGCCTTCTGGGCGGGGGCGGCCTGGCTCAGGAAGGCCGGGACCTGATCATGGGCCTCGTTGCGGCTGACCGTGCCGAACACCGTGACCAGGATCGACAGGCCCAGCGATCCGCCCACCTGCTGCGTCGTGTTGAGCAGTCCGGAGGCGGCGCCCGACTCCCGGTCGCGGACGTTGGACAGGGCCATCAGGGTCAGCGAGACGAAGTTCATGCCCATGCCGAGGCTGAAGACGAGTATCGGGCCCAGGATGCTGCCCAGGTACGTCGAGTCGACGTCGGTCTGCGTCAGCCAGGCCAGGCCGGCCGAGGCGCACAGCGCTCCCGCCACCATGAAGGGTTTCGGCCCGTACTTCGGCAGGAGCTGGGAGGTGATGCCCGCGCCGACGGCGATGACGACGCTCACTGGCAGGAAGGCGAGGCCGGCCAGCAGCGGGCTGAAGCCCAGTACGTTCTGCACGAACAGGGTCAGGAAGAAGAACATGCCGAACATGGCGCAGGCCAGGAAGAGCATGATGCCGTAGGACCCGGCCCGGTTGCGGTCGGCGAACATGTGCAGCGGGGTGATCGGCTGCGGCGAGCGCCGCTCGTTGAGGAAGAACAGCAGGAGCAGGACCACGGCCGCCCCGAAGGAGCCGAGCGTGATCGGGTCGGTCCAGCCCTCCTGGGAGGCGCGGATGAAGCCGTAGACGAGCGCGACCATGCCGAGGGTGGACAGCAGCGCGCCGGCGACGTCGAAGTGTCCCGGGTGGCGTGCGGACTCGCGGATGACGCGCCGGGCCATCAGGGCGATGGCCAGGGCGATCGGGACGTTGACGAAGAGCACCCAGCGCCAGTTGAGCCACTCGACGAGGACGCCGCCGGCCAGCAGTCCGATCGCGCCGCCGCCCGCCGAGACGGCGGCGAACACGGCGAACGCCCGGTTGCGCGCCGGGCCTTCGCGGAACGTGGTGGTGATCAGCGCCAGGGCGGTCGGGGAGGCGATGGCGCCGCCGACGCCCTGCAGGGCCCGGGCGGCCATCAGCTGGCCCTCGTTCTGGGCGAGCCCGCCGAGCAGTGAGGCCAGGCCGAAGAGGAGCACGCCGAAGATGAACACGCGTTTGCGGCCGAGGATGTCGCCGGCGCGCCCGCCGAGGAGGAGTAGTCCGCCGAAGGTGAGGGTGTAGGCGTTGACCACCCAGGACAGGCTCTCGGTGGAGAAGCCGAGGGCGGTCTGGATGTGCGGCAGCGCGATGTTCACGATGGTGATGTCGAGAACGACCATGAGCTGGCAGGAGGCGATGACGACCAGCGCCAGCCCGTTGCCGCTGCCCCGGACCTTGCCGTCGGGCCCCTTACTGGTCGGCGTTGCGTTCTCGTCCACTTTCTCGACGCTAAACCTGCTACCGGGGGTACACCACTCGAATGGCCGAGGGTCGAACGACATGTACAGTGTGCCATTTCACATGACACACTACCGATCATGGATGACTTCCTCAGGCTCTCCGCGAGCACCGGCCGCTTCACCTACGGCGCCCCGCGCGCGTTCTCCTTCGGGGACGACGGCCGGCTGCTCTGGTTCCTCCGCTCCACCGGCCCCACCGATGCCTTCGACAGCCTCTGGGTCCTGGACACCGCCACCGGCGCCGAGACCCGCCTCGCCGACCCCCGCGAGCTGTCCCCCGAGCCGGGCACCCTGCCGGCCGCCGAGCGCAGGCTGAGGGAGCGGATCCGGCTCGTCGCCGCCGGGATCGGCTCGTACGCGCTCTCCGGCGACGGCCGCAGCGCGGTGTTCCCGCTGTACGGGCGGCTGTACCGGGTCGGGTACGAGGGCACTCCCACGGTCGCGCCCGAGGAGCTCCCGGCCGCCGGGCCCGCCCTCGACCCGCGGCTCAACGCCGACGGCTCCCGCACCGCGTACGTCACCGACGACGCCCTGTACACCCACCCGGGCGGCCGGGTCAGCCCGGCCGACGGGGCCCGCTGGGGCATCGCCGAGTTCGCCGCCGCCGAGGAACTGGACCGGGGCCGGGGCCACTGGTGGTCCCCCGACGGGGAGACCCTGCTGGCCGCCCGCGTCGACGAATCCGCCCTCCAGCGGCGCCACTTCGCCGACCCCGCGCACCCCGAGCTCCCGGCCGAGGACTTCGCGTATCCCGAGGCGGGCGGGCCCAACGCCGAGGTCCAGCTGTGGGTGCTCGGCCCGGGCGGCGGCCGCGTACGGCTCGACTGGGACGCGGTGACGTACCCGTACGTCTCCGATGCCGACTGGGAGTCGGAGACGGAGATCCTGCTGACGGTCCAGGACCGGCTCCAGCAATGCGTCCTGCTGCTCTCCGCCGACCCGGCCACCGGCCGTACCCGGGAGCCGACGGGATCCGGCGGACCGTACGCACCGCCGACGGGCGCGAGTTCGAGCCCGCCGACCTGGCCGCGCGGCTGCCGTACCAGGTGGTCCCGCTGCTGCAGCGGGTCACCGAGCACGCCATCCCCACCTCGGTGGTGCTGCCCCGCGGCCACGTCCCCGGCCGGCGGCTGCCCGTCCTCATGGACAGCTACGGCGGCCCCTGCTTCCAGGACGTGTCCGCCGAGCCGCGCCGCTGGCAGCACCGCCAGTGGTGGGCCGACCGGGGCTTCGCGGTGGTGACCGTCGACAACCGCGGAACCCCGTACGTCTCCCCCGCCTTCACCCACGCCGTGTACCGCGGGTTCTCCGAGGTCACCCTGGACGACCAGGTCGCGGCCCTGCACGCGCTCGGCGAACGCCATCCGGACCTGGACCTCGGCCGGGTCGGGATACGCGGCTGGTCGTACGGCGGCTACCTCTCCGCGATGGCGGTGCTGCGCCGCCCGGACGTCTTCCACGCGGCGGCCGCCGGGGCCGCGCCGACCGACTTCCGGCACTACGACACCGCGTACACCGAGCGCTACCTCGGGCTCCCGCAGGACGACCCCGAGGTGTACGAGCGGGACTCGCTGATCCCGGACGCCCCGCACCTGAGCCGGCCGCTGCTGCTCATCACGGGCCTGGCCGACGACAACGTCCACCCCTCGCACACCCTGCGCCTCTCCCAGGCCCTGACGGACGCAGGCCGCCCGCACCAGCTCCTGGCCCTGCCCGGTGTCACCCACATGACCCCGAACGGCACGAAGGAGAAGCTCATGGCCCTGGAACTGGAGTTCTTCCGCCGCGAACTGGCCTGAGCACCGTCCCCTGCGCCCCGCCGGCCTCGACACCGGCGGGGCGTGCCCGGCCGGGCGGTCAGGGCTGCGGGGCGAAGACCGTCCGGATCAGCGCGGTGAGGACCAGAGCCGTCGCGGGCGCGTACCACCAGCGACTGAGCCGAGCCGTGTTCACGCAGACTGCCGTGACCGCGACGGCCAGGAGCTCCACCGACAGGCCGAGCCCGGCCATCAGACGGACGGTCTGCGTCACCGACCGGTCCCAGGGCCCCTCGGACTCGGTGAGCAGCGCGTTGAGAAGGAAGAAGCCCGCCACGGTGTGCAGCACCAGCAGAACGGCAGCGCCCGCGGCCGTCGCCACCCGGTGGCGTCGGGTGAGCCCCGGTACCTGCTGCTCAGTCATTCAGCGCCCGCCTCGCGTCCTCGATGTTCATGCCGAAGCCACGACACCTCCTGGTGCGAGCGGGGCACCCGGGCCATGACCGTCATCCCGCCGTCGGGCCGCCCCGCGTACAAGAGCCCCGCCAGTTCAACGAGAAGAGGCGAATTTCCGTTGATGGACGCGGCGTTCGCCACATATCCGTCGCTACTCGATGTCATTTCCGCCCCTGGATCATTTGCGGTGAATGACGTTACGGGACGCTGCGCGAACACCCGGGCAACGGAAGGACCCGGGCCGATCGTGTCGGCCCGGGTCCTCCGCTTTCTTCCCCTTGCCCCCCCCGTCAGGCGCCAGGGAAGTGGCAGGCCACCTCGCGCGAGGCGGCGATCCGCAGCAGCGGGCGCTCCGTCCGGCAGATCTCCTGCGCCTTCGGGCAGCGCGGGTGGAACGTGCAGCCCGGGGGCGGTGCCGCCGGGCTCGGCGGGTCGCCGAGCAGGACGATCCGCTCCCGCCGCCGCTCGGCCGCCGGATCCGGCAGCGGAACGGCGGACAGCAGGGCCCTGGTGTACGGGTGCTGGGGGTTTTCGTACAGGGTGCGCTTCTCGCCGATCTCGACGATCCGGCCGAGGTACATGACGGCGACCCGGTCGCTGACCCGTTTCACCACGGACAGGTCGTGCGCGATGAACACGTAGGCCAGACCGAGTTCGCGGCGCAGGCGCTCCATCAGGTTGACGATCTGCGCCTGGACGGAGACGTCGAGCGCGGAGACGGGCTCGTCGGCGACGATCAGCCGGGGGCTGGTGGCCAGCGAGCGGGCGATCCCGATGCGCTGGGCCTGGCCGCCGGAGAACTCGTGCGGGTAGCGGTCGATGTGCTCCGGGATCAGCCCGACCAGGTCCATCAGTTCGGCCGCCCGGCGGCGGGCGTCGGAGGCCGACCAGCCCTGCACGAGCAGCGGGTCGGAGATGATCCGGGCCACCGTCTGGCGGGGGTTGAGGGAGGAGTGCGGGTCCTGGAAGACCATCTGGAGGTGGCGGCGCAGCGGGCGCAGCCTTCCTTGCGGAAGGCGGGTGATGTCCCGTCCGTCGAAGGCGATGCTGCCCGAGGTGGGCTCCAGCAGCCGCACCAGCATCCGGCCGGTGGTGGACTTCCCGCAGCCCGACTCGCCCACCAGGCCGAGGGTTTCGCCCGCCGCGAGATCGAAGGAGATGCCGTCGACGGCGCGGACGGGCGCCCCCCGGCGCCCGGACGCGGTGCGTCTGCCGGGGAAGGCCATGGTGAGATCACGTACGGACAGCAACGGCTCGGGCAGCGCCTGGTCCGTCCCGGCGGCCCGGTCCGGCCGTGCGGTGGTGTCCGGGGAGCGGGCCTCTACGGTCATCGGGACGCCTCCGGGGCGGTCGGAGCGGTCGGAGCGGGCGCGGCAACGGGCACCGCCCCGGCCCCCGTGAAGTGACATGCGGCCGTGCGCCCGGCGGCCTTGTAGGGCCGTGGCTCGGGCCGCTCGGTGGCACAGCGGCGCTGCTGCTCCGCGGTGCCCGCGGCGGCCAGGGGGCAGCGCGGGGCGAACGCACAGCCGGGGGCGGGCCCGAGCAGGGAGGGCGGCGAACCGGGGATGGCCCGCAGGGGTTCGTCGTCGGCGTCGTCCAGCCGGGGCAGCGAGTCGAGCAGGCCCCGGGTGTACGGGTGCGCCGGGTCGGCGAACAGTTCGTCGACGCCGGCCTGTTCGGCGGCCCGGCCGCCGTACATGACCAGCACCTCGTGCGCGACGCGGGCGACCACCCCCAGGTCGTGGGTGATCATCACGACGCCGAGGCCGCGCTCCTGCTGGAGCCGGGCGATGAGCTCGAGGATCTGCGCCTGCACGGTCACGTCGAGGGCGGTGGTGGGTTCGTCGGCGATCAGCAGATCGGGTTCGCAGGCCAGCGCCATGGCGATCATCGCGCGCTGGCGCATGCCGCCGGAGAACTGGTGCGGGTACTCGCCGGCCCGGCGGGCCGGTTCCGGGATGCCGACCTCGCCGAGCATGTCGACGGCGCGCCGGCGCGCGGCGGCCCGGCCGGCCTTGAAGTGCACCCGGAAGTGCTCGGCGATCTGCTCGCCCACGGTGTAGTAGGGGTGCAGGCTGGACAGCGGGTCCTGGAAGATCATGGCCATCTTCCGGCCGCGCAGCCGGGACAGCTCCTTCTCGGACATCCCGGTGAGCTCCTGCCCGGCCAGTGCGATGGAGCCGCCGACCTCGGCGCCCCGGTGCAGGCCCATGACGGCGAGCGAGGTGACCGACTTGCCGGAGCCGGACTCGCCGACGATGCCGAGGGTCCGGCCGGCCTCCACGGTGAAGCCGAGCGCGTCGACGGCTCGTACGGAGCCGCGCGGGGTGGTGAAGGTGACGCGCAGGTCGCGCACCTCCAGCAGGGGGGCGGCGGCTGGGGCGCCCATCAGTACCTCACCCTCGGGTCGATGACGGCGTACAAGAGGTCGACGACGAGGTTGGCGACGACGATGAAGAAGGCGGCGAGCAGCGTGACCCCGAGGACCACCGGCTGGTCCGAGCTGACCAGGGCCCCGTAGAACAGCCGCCCGATGCCCGGGAGTCCGAAGATGGACTCGGTGATGACGGCTCCGGCGAGCAGCCCGCCGAGGTCCATGCCGAAGATGGTGAGGATCGGGGTCATCCCGGAGCGCAGCCCGTGCTTGACGACGACGGTGCGCTCGGGCATGCCCTTGGCACGGGCGGTACGGATGTACGGCTCGGCCATGGCCTCGATCATCGAACCCCGGCTCTGGCGGGCGTACATGGCGGCGTAGAGCAGGGCGAGCGCGGTCCAGGGCAGCAGCAGGTTGGTGGCCCAGGCGGCCGGATTTTCGCTGAAGGCCTGGTAGGTGGGGTAGGGCAGGAGCCCGGCGACGCGGATGACCCCGTAGATGAGCATCACGGAGGTGAAGTAGACCGGCAGCGAGGCCGCGGCGACCGCGCCGACCATCAGGGCCTTGTCGGTGGCGGTGTCCTTGCGCAGGGCCGCGGTGACCCCGGCGCCGAGCCCGAGGACGAGCCACAGCACGGCGGCGCCGACGGCGAGGGAGGCGGAGACGGGGAGGCGGTCCATCAGCAGGTCCCACACGGGCAGGGAGTTCTCGTACGAGTAGCCCAGGCACGGGAAGTCGCACTGGACGGCGTACTGGCCGGTGCCGAGGGTGCGGCCGGTGAAGATCCCCGTGAGGAAGTCGGCGAACTGCCGCCACACCGGCTGGTCCAGGCCGAGGTACGCCCGTACGTCGGCCAGCCGTTCGGCGCTGCAGGTCTTGCCGCAGGCGGCCGCGGCCGGGTCGGAGGGCAGGACGTAGAAGATGAGGAAGGTGACGGCGGCGATGGCGAGCAGGACGCCCGCGAGGGCGAGCAGCCGGCGCGCGAGGTAGAGGATCAACTGCGGCCGCCCCTCGGGTCGAGGATGTCGCGCAGGGCGTCGCCGAGCAGCGTGAAGGCGAGTACCGCGAGGAAGAGGAAGGTGCTCGGGATGACGAAGTACATGGGGTCGGTCTCGTAGAAGGCGACGGACTCGGCGATCATCTGGCCCCAGGACGGGGTGGGCGGGCGTACGCCCACGCCGAGGTAGCTGAGCGCGGCCTCGGTGCTGATCATGCCGGGGATGAGCAGGGTGGTGTACGCGATGACCGGGCCGGAGACGCCCGGGAGGATGTCGCGGGTCAGGATCCGCCAGGAGCTCGAGCCGCCGACGCGGGCGGCGTCGACGTACTCGCGGTGTTTGAGGGAGAGGGTCTGGCCGCGGACGACGCGGGCGACGCCGGGCCAGCCGAAGACGCCGATGACGGCGGTCATGAGCACGATCCGGTTGACGTCCTTGGCCACGGAGAGCATCGCGATCATGAAGATGAGGGACGGGAAGGACATGGTCAGGTCCATCAGCCGGGACAGGACCATGTCGGTGCGGCCGCCGAAGTAGCCGGCGGCGATTCCGGCGGCGGTGCCGGTGACCACGACGATGGCGGTGGCGGCGAAGGCGATGAGGAGGGAGACCTGGGCGCCGTGGACGACGCGGGCGAACAGGTCGCGGCCGGTGACGGGTTCGACGCCGAGCCAGTGCTCGGGGCTGATCCCGCCGAGGGAGCCGAGGGGCTGGCCGCCGAGGTAGGGGTCGATGGCCGACTTGTCGAACTCCTCGGGGGACCAGCCGCCGAGCGCGCCCAGCCAGGGGGCGGTGACGGCCATCAGGACGAAGAGGAGGACGACGCAGAGGCTGACGCGGACGGCGGGGCGGCGGCGGAGCTCCCGCCGGGCGAGCTGCCAGGGGCTGCTGCCGGTGGCAGCCGCCGCGGGACCGTCCTTGGCGGCGCCGGGGGCCGGTGCGCCGCCCGGAGCCGGGACCGGGGCCGTCTGGCCGCCGGCACCGGGTGCGGTGGTGGTCATGGTGTCGGGGGCTCCGTATCCCTCAGCCCTGGCTCTTCGAGGGGTCCTTGAGGCCGACCGTGCCGTAGTCGATGGTGCCGGTCCACACGGGGTGGCCGTAGGCGCCCGCGATGTTGGGGCCGACGAGCAGCGGCTTGCGCTCGAGCAGGATCGGGACGGCCGGGGACTTCTTCATGATCTCGGCGTCGAGGTCGATCCAGGCCTGGTTGGCCTGCTTGGCGTCTGCCATGGCGTTGATCTCGTCGATCCGCTTGATGGTGGCCTCGTCGCGGAACTGGCTGTTGTTGCCCTGGTTGCCCTTCTCCTTGATGGTGCGTCCGTCGAAGACGAAGGGGATCCAGGTGGAGCCGGAGGGGTAGTCGGGGCACCAGCCGGAGAGCGTCATGTCGGGGGTGGTGGAGAGGTCGCCGATGACGTCGTAGTACGCGCCGGGGTCGATGGTGTCGATGACGACCTCGATGCCGACGCGGGACAGGCCCTGCTGGATGGCCTCGGCCTTGCTCTTGTCGCCGGTGGAGACGGCGAGGGAGACCTTGAGGGTCTCCTTGCCGGCGGCCTTGAGGAGCTCCTTGGCCTTGGCGGGGTCGCCCGCCGGGGCGATCTTGAGGGTGTCGGCCTGCTTGCCGCCGGAGAGGGCCGGCGGCAGGTAGGCGGTGGCGACCTCGTTGAGGGCCGGGCCGCCGCCCGCGGTGACCACCGCCTCCTTGTCGACGGCGTACTGCATGGCCTCGCGGACCTTGGGATCGTTGAAGGGCGCCCGGGAGTTGTTCAGGGAGAGCATCTCGGTGCAGCCCTGGGACTCGGCGAGCAGACGCGCCTTGATGTCCTGCTTCGGCAGCACCTTGGGGGCGCTCTCGGGGCGCATGTCCATGTACTGGACGGTGGAGGCGTCGGCGCCCTCGCCGGCGATGATGCGGTCGTCGATCTGGCCGCCCTTGAGGCCCATGACCACGACGAACTTGTCGGGGTAGGCCTTTCTGACCGTGTCGGTCTTCGGGTCCCAGTGCTCGTTGCGGACGAGGACGAGCTTCTTGTCGCGGTCGTACGACTCGATCTTGTACGGGCCGGAGGAGAACGGGCGGGCGTCGTACTGGGTGCCCTTCTCCTGGGACTGCGGGACCGGGGCGAAGGTGGGGAGGGTGGCGGTCGCCGAGAACTCGGCGACCGGGCGCTTGAGTTCGAAGACGATGGTGCGCTCGTCGGGGGTCTTGACGGAGTCGAGGTGCTGCCCCTGGAGCGGCCCCTTGTAGCCCTCCGTGCCGGCCAGGTACTGGGCGGCGTAGTCGGGGCCGCCGGTGAGGTCGGGGGCGAAGGAGCGCTCGACGTTGTACTTGACGTCCTGCGCCTTGATCGGCGTTCCGTCCTCGTACTTCACGCCCTCCTTGAGGGTGAAGGTCCAGGTCTTGCCTCCGTTGGAGGGCGTACCGAGGTCGGTGGCGAGGTCGGGGACGAGCTCGCTGCCGGCCTTGCCGGGCTCGGCCTTGAAGGTGACGAGCGTGCGGTAGAGGAGCCGGGTCCCGAAGTCCATGGCCGGCATGACCCAGTTGCGGGCGGGGTCGAGGTGGGCGAAGTCCTGGTTGGACAGGACGGTCAGGGTTCCGCCCTTGACCGGGGTGCCGCCGAGGATCTTGCCGTCGTTGGCGGCGGCGGGGTTGCTCGCGCCGGCGCCGGTGGAGCCCTTCTTGGGGTCGGAGCAGCCCGAGGCACCGAGTGCGAGTGCGGCCACCAGGGCGGTGGCGAGGGCGAGTTGGGTGCGCTTGGTCATGGGTCACTCCAGTGAAGGGCCGCGCTCTATGATGTGACCGGTAACATAGTAATGTGAAATTGTACTGACAAGAGGTTGGCGCCGCCGTTATCCAGCCGTTGCCCAAATGCCGCCGTTCGAGGCCGCGTTGGGGGCAGTGTCCGCAGCAGGCGACGACCAATGTGATCCGCGCCTCTTCATTCGGCTTCCGCTGGCGTGAGCCATAGATCATCTCGCAGTCTTGGCCATAGGCCAGATGAGATTCGGCCTCCGACTGCCAGAAGGGAAGGGCCAATGACCAGCCAGCGCCCCGGGCTGTACGAGATGCTCGACGACCGGTTCCGCACCGGGCGGTGCATGAACGGTGATGACGCACTGGAGGTCCTCCACACCGGCTGCCGCTGGGCCGAGGGGCCGGTCTACCTGCCCGCCTGGCGGCAGGTGGTCTGGAGCGACATCCCCAACGACCGGATGCTGCGCTGGGACGAGGAGACGGGCGCCGTCGGCGTCTTCCGCCGCTCCGCCGGGCACACCAACGGCAACACCCTCGACCGCCAGGGCCGGCTGATCACCTGCGAGCAGGGCAACCGCCGCGTCACGCGCACCGAACACGACGGCACCATCACCGTGTTGGCGGACCGCTGGAACGGCAAGCGCCTGAACAGCCCGAACGACGCGGCGGTGAAGTCCGACGGTTCGGTCTGGTTCTCCGACCCGGACTTCGGCATCACCAGCGACTACGAGGGCCACCGCGCGCAGAGCGAGATCGGCGCCAACAACGTCTACCGCGTCGATCCCGCCACCGGTGCGGTGCAGCTGGTCGCCGACGGCTTCGGCGCACCCAACGGTCTGGTCTTCTCCCTGGACGAGCGGCAGCTGTTCGTCTCCGACACCCGGGCCGGCTTCATCCGGGTCTTCGACGTACGCGAGGACGGCACGCTGTCCGAGGGCAAGGTCTTCGCCGAAGCGGCGCCCGGGAAGGCTCGCTTCGACAACCTCCGCTTCGACGACGGCGGCCGGCTCTGGGCCGCCGCGATGGACGACGGGGTGCACTGCTACGACCCCGACGGCACCCTGATCGGACGGCTCAACGTCCCCGAGACGGTCTCCAACATCGCCTTCGGCGGCGCCAAGCGCAACCGCCTCTTCGTCACCGCCGAAACCAGCCTCTACTCGATGGTCATGGGCGTCACCGGCACGCACCCGACCGGCCCGGGGCGCCGGCGCTGGCTCGACGGCTGAGGGTGCCCTCCGCGCCGCGCAGCCCCGCGCAGCCCCGTGAAATCCCCTAGAGGCCCGACCCCAGGCCGCCCGGCGCGCGGCCGACCGGTTCGTCGCGGCCCTGGGCCCAGAGGGAGCGGACGTGGCCGAGGTGGCGGACCATGCAGGCCTCCGCCGCCTCCGCGTCCCCGCTGATCATCAGGTCCAGCAGCTCGATGTGCTCCTCGGCGGAGGAGACCAGCTTTCCGGCCTCGTCCAGGCCGGTCAGCCCGTACAGCCGCGAGCGCTTGCGCAGGTCGCCGACCGTCTCCACCAGGCGGTCGTTGCCCGCCAGGGCGAGCAGCGAGAGGTGGAAGCGGCGGTCCGCCTCCAGGTAGGCGATGAGGTTGTGCTCGCGGGCGCTGGTGACGATCTCCTCGGCGATGGGCCGCAGCGCCTCGAGCTGCTCCGCCGTGGCGATCTTCGTGATCCGGCCGATGGTCGGGACCTCGATCATCGTGCGCAGCTCGGTGTACTGGTCCAGGTCGCGTTCGCTGACCTCGGTGATCCGGAAGCCCTTGTTGCGGACGGGTTCCACCAGGCCCTCGCGGGCCAGGTCGAGCATCGCCTCGCGGACGGGCGTGGCGGAGACCCCGAGTTCTGCGGCCAGGCCGGGCGCCGAGTAGACGCTGCCGGGGCGCAGTTCACCCGCTATCAGGGCTGCTCGGAGGGCATGGCCGACCTGGTCGCGAAGCCGTTCCTGGGCCTTGATGAGACTGTGCTGCTTCAGGTCACCCATTGCTGTTCCTCCGAAACCCTTCACGCCACCGACGTGCGGAGGAACAGCGTACAATGTCACGTTTCGCTGTTCTCTCCGGCGGCGCGGTACATCGCCACCGCCACAGCGAGATCTTCCCAGGCCATGCCCACGCTCTTGAAGAGCTGTGGACAACTCGGGGGCCCGGCCACCGGCATCCGGCCCGTCACCAGGTCGGCCAGGGTGCCGCTGATATGACCGGGTCCGATGGCCCCCTCCGCCTCCGGCACCAGCAGGTCCCCCGCCTCGCGCAGCGCTGCCGCCCGCGACTCCACGTACACCGCCGCCCGGCGCACGAGGGCGGTGTCGGTCTCGCGGGCGTCCGGCTCGTGCGAGCCGACGGCCACGACCGTCGCGCCCGGAGCCACCAGCCGCCCGTCGAAGAGGGGTTCGCGAGCCGTGGTGCAGCACAGCACCAGGTCCGCGTCGGCCACGTCCTGCGGGGTGCCCGTGCGGGCCGGCACGCCCAGGGCGCCGGCGTGCTCCGCCAGCTTCTCCGCGGCCACGGGGTCGCGGCCGATGACCACGGTCTGCGCCAACTCCCGCACGCCCCGCACCGCTTCGAGATGCCCGTACGCCTGCGGGCCGGCACCGAAGAGCACCAGCCGCAGCGGCCGCCCGGCCGGCGCGAGATGGCGCAGGGCGAGCGCCGAGACCGCCGGGGTGCGCAGGGCGGTCAGCGCCGCGCCGTCGAACAGGGCCAGCGGGCGCAGGGTCGGTCCGTCCAGCAGCAGGTACGAGCCAGTGATGCGGGGCAGGCCGCGGGCCGGGTTGCCGGGCGCCACCCCGGCGATCTTCACCCCGGCGTACGCCCCCGCCGCGGCCGGCATCAGCAGCAGCTCGCCGCCGCCCGGCACGGGCATGGCCGAGCGCTGGGGGCAGGCCTCCGGGTCCAGCCCGGCCAGCAGTACGCCGGCCAGCGCGTCGGCGGCCGCGGCCGGGGTGAGCAGCGCCGCCGTCTCCTCGGCTTCGAACTGCGGGATCACAGCAGGAATCCGGGGCCGAGGGCGTCCTGCGGATCCCGTACGAACGTGTGCTCGCCCGTGCGGTACGCCGTGCCGGTGACCTCCGTGACCAGGCCGTCGCCGGAGCGCACCGGCACCACCCGGCCCGTGAACACCGTGCCCACCACCGACTCGTGGAGCAGGTCCTCGCCCGCCCCGAGCCGCCCGTCCTCGGCGAGCAGCGCGAGGCGCGCCGAGGTTCCCGAGCCGCAGGGCGAGCGGTCGATCTGCCCGTCGGCGAACACGGTGACATTGCGCTGGTGCGGTCCGAAGGGCGTGTCGGGCAGCTCCTCGTGGAGGATCACCCCGTACACCCCGGAGAGCAGCGGCCCGCCGGGGTGCCAGGTCCCCGGGTGGCCGGCCAGCGCGGCCCGGATCTCCTGCCCGGCCCGGACGAGTTCGGGCAGTGCGGCCCGGGAGACCTCCAGGCCGAGGTCACGGGCGGCTGCGGACGCGTAGCAGGCGCCGGCGTGCGCGAGGTCCACCTCCGCCATGCCGAGGGTGGTCGCCACCGGCACCTTGCGGGCGCTGACCCGGGCCGGGACGTTGCGGAAGGTGACCCCGGTGGTGCGTCCGCCGCTGCGGTGCACGGTCGCGGCGACCCGGCCCGAGGGCACGTCGATCCGCACCAGTACGTCGCCGTCGTCCGGGGCGGCGACCCGGCCGGTGTCGACGGCCCAGGCGCCGAGGGCCATCGTGCCGTGGCCGCAGGCGGTGGAGTAGCCGTCCTTGTGCCAGAACAGCACGCCGAAGTGGGCCCCGTCGTCGTCCGGGGGCACGACGAACCCGCCGTACATCCCGGCGTGCCCGCGCGGCTCCTGCACGAGGAGCCGCCGTACGTCGTCCAGCGGGCTGCGGCGCGGGGCCGTCCCGGAGCCACCGGCGCCGATGGCGGTGGCGCAGCGCTCGGCGACGGTGTCGCCGGGTACGGGCGGCAGGCCCGCGTCGGCGACGTCGACGATCCGGAAGGGCTCCCCGGCCGTGTGGTAGTCCACGCTCCGGACGGGGGCGGTCCCGGCGCTCACAGCAGGAACCCCGCCGGGAAGGGGTCGGACGGGTCGAGGAAGTACTGCGCGGTGCCGGTGATCCAGGCCCGCCCGGTGACGGTGGGTACGACGGCCGGGAGCCCGCCGACCGTGGTCTCCCCGGTCAGCCGCCCGGTGAACTCCGTACCGATGAACGACTCGTTGACGAAGTCCGCGCCGAGCTCGAGGAGGCCGCGGGCGTGCAGCTGGGCCATGCGCGCGCTGGTCCCCGTACCGCAGGGCGAGCGGTCGAACCAGCCCGGGTGGATGGCCATGGCGTGCCGGGAGCGGCGGCCGTCGGAGCCGGGGGCGGCGAGGTAGACGTGCTTGACCCCGGCGATGGAGGGGTTCTCGGGGTGGACGGGCCGGTCTCCGGATGCGTTGACGGCGTCCATGACCGCGAGGCCGGCGGCGAGCAGCTCGTCCTTGCGGTCCCGGTCGAAGGGGAGGCCGAGGGAGTCGAGCTCGACGAAGGCGTAGAAGTTCCCGCCGTAGGCGAGGTCGTAGGTGACGGTGCCGAAGCCGGGGACCTCGGCCTTCAGGTCGAGCCCGACGCAGAAGGACGGGACGTTGGTGAGGGTGACGGCGGTGGCCGCCCCGTCCTCGACGCGGACGTCGACGCTGACCAGCCCGGCCGGGGTGTCGAGCCGGACGGTGGTGACCGGCTCGACGACCTCCACCATCCCGGTCTCGACCAGGACGGTGGCGACCCCGATGGTCCCGTGCCCGCACATGGGGAGCAGGCCCGACACCTCGATGTAGAGCACGCCGAAGTCGGCGTCGGGCCGGGTGGGGGGCTGGAGGATGGCGCCGCTCATCGCGGAGTGCCCGCGCGGCTCGTACATGAGCAGGGTCCGGACGTGGTCCGTGTGCTCGATGAAGTGGAGCCGCTTCTCGGCCATGGTGGCGCCGGGGATCACCCCGACACCGCCGGTGATCACCCGGGTCGGCATGCCCTCGGTGTGCGAGTCCACCGCGTGGTAGATGTGGCGCGTACGCATTCCGCTCCCCTTGTGACTAGTTGAGGCCCTCGGCGAGGGCCTTCTCGGTGGCGGCGCGGACGGCGGCCTCGGTCTCCCCGGTGAGGGGGAAGCGCGGCGGGCGGGTGGCGCCGCCGGGGCGTCCGGCGAGGTCCATGGAGAGCTTGATGGCCTGGACGAACTCGGTCTTGGAGTCCCAGCGCAGCAGGGAGTGCAGGGACTTGTACAGGGGCAGGGCGGTGGCGACGTCTCCGGCGACGGCGGCCCGGTAGAGCTCGGCGCAGGAGCGCGGCAGGGCGTTGGGGTAGCCGGCGATCCAGCCGACCGCGCCGGCGAGGGCGAGTTCGAGCAGGACGTCGTCGGCGCCGATGAGCAGGTCGAGGCCGGGGGCGAGTTCGGCGATCTCGTACGCGCGGCGGACGTCCCCGCTGAACTCCTTGACCGCGACGATGCTGCCGTCGCCGTGCAGGCGGGCGAGCAGGGCGGGGGTCAGGTCCACCTTGGTGTCGATGGGGTTGTTGTACGCGACGACGGGCAGCCCCGAGCGGGCGACCTCGGCGTAGTGGGCGCGTACGGTCGCCTCGTCGGCCCGGAAGGCGTTGGGGGGAAGCAGGAGTACGGAGCCCGCCCCGGCCTCGGCCGCCTGGTCGGCCCAGCGGCGGGCCTCGGCGCTGCCGTACGCGGCGACGCCGGGCATGACGCGGGCGCCGTCCCCGGCCGCCTCGACGGCGGTACGCACGACGCGCGCCCGCTCGTCGTCGGTGAGGGTCTGGTACTCCCCGAGGGAGCCGTTGGGGACCACGCCGTCGCAGCCGTTGGCGATGAGCCAGGCGACGTGCTCGGCGTAGGCGTCGTAGTCGACGGTGAGGTCCTGGCGCAGGGGCAGCGCGGTGGCGACCATGATGCCGTGCCAGGGGCGGGTGCGGGTGTCCGTACCGGTGGTGGGCGCGGGGGTGTGCGCGTCGGTCATGTGAGAGCTCCCTAGAGTGATGTGTGACATTTTACTAGTGGGTGTGAGGCGGCCACAAGGGCCCGGGCCGCCCGATCAGCCGTCCGCCGGAGGCAGTTCGGCGAGGTGGCGCAGCGGGACCGGGCAGGACAGCGGCCGCCGGTCGGGGGCGGGGGCCTCCCCGGCCAGGGCGGCGACGGCCGGTCCGCACATCCGGCCCTGGCACCAGCCCATTCCGGCCCGGGTGAGGAGCTTGACCGTACGGGCGTCCCGTGCGCCGAGGTCGGCGACGGCCTCGCGGATCCGGCCGGCCGGGACCTCCTCGCAGCGGCACGCGTCGGTGTCGTCGCGGAGCCACTCGGTCCAGCCGGCGCCGGGGCGGTGGGCGGTGCCCATCGCGTCGGCGAAGGCGCGCAGGCGGGCCCGGCGGCGGGCCAGGGCGGCGGGGGCGGGCCGTCCGGCGATGGCATGGGCGGCGATCTCCCCTTCGAGCAGGGCCAGTTGGGCGCCACCGATGCCGCCGGTCTCGCCGGCGGACCAGATGCCGGGGACGGAGGTCCGCTGCCCGGCGTCCAGCGCCAGTGCGGCGGTGCCGTCGGCGCTGCGGCGGGTGGCGCAGCCGAGGCCGGTCGCCAGCTCCAGCTGGGGGACGAGCCCGTGGCCGACGGCGAGGGCGTCGCAGGGGATCCGGCGGCCGGTGCCGGGCACGGGCCGCCAGTCCCGGTCCAGGCGGGCCACGGTGACGGCCTCGACGCGGCCGGCGCCGTGGGCCTCGGTCACGGCGTGCCGGGTGAGGAGGCGGATGTGGCGGTGGAGCAGGGCGCTGCCGTACGTGGCGGCCTCGGCGAGCTTGCCGGGGTTGCGCAGCAGGGCGGGGACGTGGCCGGCGTAGCCGCCGTACGCGGCGGCTTCGACGACGGCCGGCACCCGGGCCCCGGCGGCGGCGAGCGATCCGGCGACGGCGAGCAGCAGCGGCCCGCTCCCGGCGACGACGACCCGCCGGCCCGGCAGTACGAGCCCGCTCTTGAGCATGGCCTGCGCCCCGCCGGCCCCGACCACTCCGGGCAGGGTCCAGCCGGGGAAGGGCAGTTGCCGCTCGTAGGACCCGGTGGCGAGGAGTACGGCCCGGGCGTGCAGGGTGGCCGCCGCCTCCTCGGGACCGGCGACGGCGTGCAGTGTCCAGGCGGGGCCGTCCGGTACGACGGTCCAGACGTGGTGGGCCGGGAGGTACGTGATCCGGCCGGCCGCCCGATGGGCCCGGAGGGCGGCTTCGCGTTCGGCGAAGGCGGCCCATCCGTGGTGCAGGGCTTCGGGACGGTCCGCCCCGAGTCCCGGCGCGGGGTGGCGGTAGTACTGCCCGCCGGGCCGCTCCCCCGCATCGAGAAGGACGACCCGCAGCCCGAGCCCGGCGGCGGTGACGGCGGCGGCGAGCCCGGCGGGGCCGGCGCCGACGACGGCGAGGTCGGGCGCGGGGCCCGGCGTTGCGGGGTCAGACGCCGAGCTCGGCATGGCCGGTTCCCTCCTGGGTGGTGACGGTGTCCCCGGGGCGGGCGGGGACGAGGCAGGCACGCTGGTTCGGGCGGCCGTTGACGGTGACGAGGCAGTCGTAGCAGCTGCCGATCCCGCAGAACGCCCCGCGGGGGGCGCCGCGTTCGCGGGTGGTCCGCCAGGCGAGGATCCCGGCGCCCCACAGCACGGCGGCGATGCTCTGGCCCGCCTGGGCGGTGAGCTCGCGGCCGTCGAAGCGCAGGACGTAGGTGGCCTCGGGCGCACCGCCGACGAGGGTGCGGGGGGTGTGGCTCATCGGCCGTTCTCCTTCGGCGTGGTGGGTGCGGTGGGCGGGCGCAGGGTTCCGCTGCGCGGAGCCTCCTTCCCGCCCCGCCCCTCCCCGGTCCCCGGGGCTCCGCCCCGGACCCCGCGCGTCGGACGCCGGCGAGGCCGGATCTTGCCGCACGGCGGCACCCCCGGCCCCGCCGCCGTTCGAGGCGCGGGTCCGGGCAGCGCCCGGGGAGCGGTGGAAGGGCGGGCAGGGGACGGCCCCGCGCAGCGGATACCCGCACCGGACCCGGGACCGGTCATCGGGCGCGCTCCGGATCTGCCATCGGCTCGTCGAAACGGTCCGGGCGGAACGGGTCGAGGGGGAGCGGGGGTTCCGATCCCGTCAGGGCTGCCGTGATCAGGACGCCCGTCGCCGGGGCGAGGCCGATGCCCGCGCCCTCGTGGCCGCACGCGTGCAACAGCCCCGGGACCCGGGGGTCCGGGCCGATCGCCGGGAGGTGGTCCGGGAGGTAGGGGCGGAAGCCGTGGTAGGTGCGGAGCACCCGGGTGTCCGCCAGGACGGGGAACAGTGCCGCCGCCTGGGCGGCCAGGAGGCGAAGGGCCTCCACCGAGAGCGAGCGGTCGAAGCCCACCCGCTCCCGGGTCGCCCCGATCAGCACCGGGCCCGAGGGCGTACCCTCCACCACCGCCGAGGATTGGAGGGCCGCCGAGCCGCTCGCCACATCGGCGATGTAGTCCGCGGCGTAGACCTTGTGCCGGACCACCCTCGGCAGCGGCTCCGTCACCAGGACGAACCCGCGGCGCGGAAGCACCGGGAGGGACACCCCGGCCAGTTCCGCGATGCGGCCGCCCCAGGTCCCGGCCGCGTTCACCACCGCTGGGGCGAGGAGTTCACCCCCGCGTGTGCGGACCCCGCGGACTCCGCCGGGCCCCGTGAGGATCCCGGTCACCTCATCGCCGAGGTGCACCGAAGCCCCCGATGCGGCCAGCAGTCTGGCCGCCGCCTGGGCCGGCTGGACCTGGGCGTCCTGCGGGTACAGGAACCCGCCGGCCGGCCCGGGGGCCAGATGGGGCTCCAGCTCGCGGAGGTCGTCGACCCCCGCCTCGACGGCTTCGACGCCGGCGGCGCGCTGGCCTTCGGCGAAATCTCGCAGCGCCCCCAGCGAAGCCTCGTCCGGGGCGACGACGAGCCCGCCCTTGGCCTCGTACTCGATCTCCTGCGGGAGGGCGGCGGCGAGTTCGCGCCACAGGCCGGCCGACAGCAGGGCCAGGTCGAGCTCCGGGCCCGCCCCCTTGTCGGAGACGAGCAGGTTGCCTTCCCCGGCTCCGGTCGTGCCGCCCGCGACGGGGCCGCGGTCGACGACGGCCACGGAAAGGCCGGAGCGGGCGGCGTAGTACGCGATCGCGGCTCCGACGACGCCGGCGCCGATGATCACGACGTCCAGGGGATGTCTCTTGGGCACGGCAGTAATATGTCACATTCTTTAGTCGGTGCCTAGGCCGCTCAGGGGTCCCCGGGGCCGGTCCCTCCCCTCGTTGCGGAAGGGACCGGCCCGGGTGCCCGATCAGCTGCGCAGCGGGCCCTCGCAGCTGTAACTCGACGTCCCCGCCTTGTGGTCGGTCCAGACCTCCACGGGGCTGAAGGAGCAGTTCATGTCGGCCAGGTTGTTGGAGGCCGCGCCCGCCCGGTCGAGGATGAAGTAGTCCACCGTCTCCGACATGTCCTTGAAGTTCTGGTCGTCGCTGCGCCAGTTCTTCAGGTTCGAGGAGATCCGGCCGGTGCAGGTGAACCGGCGCTTGCCCGGGTCCCCGTTCTCCACGCAGTCCGGGGTGCTGTACGTGGCGGTCGCGAACGCCGACTTCACGTTCGCCAGCGCGGAGTCCCGCAGCTTGTCGTTGGGCGTGTAGACCGTGTTCGGCACGTAGAGCTCGTCGACCTTGGCGATCTGCGCGTTCAGGAAGCGGTCATAGTCGCGCTGGAGGTAGGAGTCCGCGCCCATGCGGTGGCGCCACGCGTCATACCCGGCGACGTCGTTGGCCCGCAGGTGGGTGTACATCTCGCGCAGCAGCGAGGGCTTCTCCGTCCACAGGAACTCGAAGAAGGTGCCCGCGTAGTTGTAGAAGCGGAAGCCGTCGCCGTCGTACGTGGCATTGAGCAGCTGCTCGACCGACATCCGCGGGCCGCCGCCGGCGGTGTCGTTGATGATGCCCTTGACCAGGGACTTGCGGACGGCGATGCCGTTGTCGCGGGTGGCGCCGTCGAAGAACTCGGCGGTGCCCTCGTCCATGGCGGTGGTGCGGTCGCCCTCGTACCAGGGGCCCTCGCCGAAGAAGCCGGGGACGGCGAACCGGCCGTTGAGGTAGTGCGTGTACTCGTGGCGGAAGAGCTCCTCGAGGGTGAGGGAGGAGTCCTGCGGGACGCGGCGCTGGTACGTGTAGAAGGTGGCGCCGTTCTCGATGTACATGCCGCCGTTGTTGGTGCCGTAGCCGTTCAGCATCGTCTGGTACGTCACGTAGTCGGCGCGGGAGGCGTACAGCACGATGTTCAGCGTGGTGTTGGGGTCGCCGGCCAGCGGCTGGTCGGTCCCGATGACGCGGTGGAACTGCGTCTTGACCTGCTTGCTCGCGTAGTAGAGCTGGTCGACGGTGGCCCGGTCGAGGGCCGTGCGGACCTTGATGGCGCCGTTGTCGTAGGTGTACGTGTTCGGGAAGAGCATCTTTTCGATGTCCTCCTTGCACACCCCGTACTGCTTGCACGCGTTGTACGTGTTCAGCCAGGAGACGAGCTTGGCCCAGGGCTCGCTGCCGTTGCCCCACGCGGCCTTGACCGGCTCCAGGAGGGCGCCGAGGTCGGGGGAGATCTGGCCCTGGAGGCCCTCGATCTGGCCGAAGCGGCCGTACTCGCCGAGCGCGTCGCGGACCACCCACTCGTTGGCGGTGCCCTTGAGGTGGGTGTACCCGGCGAAGGCCTTGAAGGCGGCCCGGTAGGCGGAGTCGGCCTTGGCCGCGGCGTGGAAGGCGTCGTCCTCGTTGCCCGGGTAGACGCCGAGGTAGTTGACGGTGAGGGCCGCGAGGGCCGCGCCGCCCCAGTTCGCGTCGCCGCTGGTGGCGGAGTGCGAGGCGTCCATGGTGGCCAGGACCTTCTTGACGAGGCCGAGCTGGCTCTGGCGCATGCCGGGGCCGGTCGCGTAGAGGGCCTCGCGCAGGGTGCGGGCGTTCGAGGCGGTGGCGTCGAAGGTGTGGGCCGCGTTGCCGAAGTCGGTGACGGCCTTGCTCATGGCGCCGACGGTCGCGGCGTCGGTGAGGTCGATCTCGTCGCGCGAGAAGTCGTGGTACACGGCCGCGTGCAGGTACGTGAACATCTCCTCCAGGTGCGAGGAGTTCCGGCCGTCGTGAGCGGCGGCCAGGCCGGATATCCGGCGGGAGACGGCCTGGACGTGCGCGTCGGACATGACGGGAACCAGGCGGGCGTCCCAGGTCCAGATCAGCCCGCGCAGACAGCCGTCGGCGGTGACGGCCGGGTCGGCCAGGAAGTCGGCGAACTGCTCGGGGCTCAGGCCCTTGATCCCGTCGAGGGTGCAGGGGACTCCCGCGGCGACGCTCTGCGCGGTCGGCGCGGCCTGGGCGGCGGCGAGCTTGCGGCTCTTCTCGGTGCGCTCGGTGCGGTCCGCCGGAGCGGCGGCGGCCGGGGCGGCCCCGGGGACGCGGCCGTTGGCGGCCAGACCGCCGGGTGCCTGGGCCGTCGCGGGCGCGGCTTCCTTGGGGGAGGCGAGGTGGTCCACCTCGTCGAACGGGTTCGGGGCGGGCGCACCGGAGGTGAAGGTGCCGGGCACGGCGGCGGGGGCGGCGAGCGCGGGCCGCTCGGCGGTCTGGGACACGGCCTGGCCCGCGGAGGCGAGCAGCGTCACCGCGACGGCGGCGGAGAGGAGAGACGTACGCACAGCTCTGTGCTGAGACACCAAAGACTCCTGCTGGGAAGGGGAGGTGGGGGAAGTGGTGCGTGACATGCGTGAGATGCGTGAACTGCCCTGCGTCACGCGGCGTTTGACGGGGATTAACGTGCCGCGGTGTGAGCTGTAACATAGTAATGTGAAATTGCACTGACAAGACCTGTGCGCCCACCAGTTCGCATCTTCTTGAGGGAGCCCCCCGTGACCGACACCCCCTCCCCCCTCAACATCGGCAGCCACGACCTGCCGGTGTCACCGGAGTTGTCCCGTTTCATGGCCGCCGACTGGGCGGCGTCCCCCCTTCCCGACGCCGCGCGGGTCTCCGCGTACGAGGTCACCCCGGCCCGGCGCGCCCGGCTCTCGGCGCGGTTCCCGGGCGAGCGGCTGATCGTCCCGGCCGGCGAGCTCAAGGTCCGCTCCAACGACTGCGACCACCGCTTCCGCCCGCACAGCGCGTACGCCTGGCTGACCGGGCTGACGGGCGAGGACCAGGTGGGCCACGTCCTGGTGCTGGAACCCTCCGGCCCGCACGGCCACGAGCCGGTGCTGTACCTGCGCCCCCGCTCTCCGCGCGCGGACGGCAACGAGGAGTTCTTCCGGGACCGCCGGTACGGGGAGTTCTGGGTCGGCCGCCGCCCCGACCTGGCGGAGGCGGAGCGCCTGACCGGCCTGCGCTGCGCCCACCTGGACGACCTCGGCTCCCCGGCGGGCCGCAACGCCGCGACCGACACCGAACTGGCCGCGGCGCTCTCCGAGTTGCGCCTGGTCAAGGACGCCTGGGAGATCGGGCAGCTCCAGCTCGCCGTCGACCACACGGCGGCCGGCTTCGAGGACGTCGTACGGGCGCTGCCGCGCGCCCTGGCGCACCCGCGCGGCGAGCGGTGGATCGAGGGGGTCTTCGGCCTGCGCGCCCGGGCGGAGGGGAACGGCACCGGGTACGACACGATCGCGGCGTCGGGCGCGCACGCGTGCGTCCTGCACTGGATCCGCAACGACGGCCGGCTCGACCGGGACGAACTGCTGCTGCTGGACGCGGGCGTGGAGACCGACAGCCTCTACACGGCGGACATCACGCGCACGCTCCCGCTGTCGGGGCGCTTCTCCCCCGTGCAGCGTCAGGTGTACGAACTGGTGCTGGCGGCGCAGGACGCGGGCATGGCGGCGCTGCGCCCGGGCGCGAGCTTCCGGGACTTCCACCGGGCCGGGATGCAGGTGATCGCGGAGGGCCTGGCGGAGTGGGGCGTCCTGAAGGACGCGCGGGGCGATCTGCACCGGCGGTACACGCTGTGCAGCAGCGGTCACATGCTGGGGCTGGACGTGCACGACTGCGCGAAGGCGCGCGCGGAGACCTATCTGGACGGAGTCCTGGAGGAGGGCCAGGTCCTGACGGTCGAGCCGGGCCTGTACCTGCAGCCGGACGACGAGACGCTGCCGCCGGAGCTTCGGGGCATCGGGGTGCGCATCGAGGACGACCTGGTCATCACGGCGAAGGGCGCCCGGCTGATGTCGGGCGCCCTGCCCCGCACGGTCGCGGGGATCGAGGAGTGGATGGGGGCTCTGCTGGAGCGCCGGTGAGCCGGGTCAGTGGGAGGGGTGTCAGGCGGCCCGGTCAGTGGGAGGGGTGTCAGGCGGCCCGGTCAGTGGCCGCCACCACCGCCTCCGCCGCCTCCACCGTGGCCGCTGCCTCCACCGCCGCCGTTGCCGCCGCCCCCACCGCCACCGTTGCCGCCACCACCGCCGTAGCCGCCGCCTCCGCCGTCGCCACCGCGGCCGGAGCCGTTGTCGTTCCAGCCGCTGTCGTGACCGCCGCGCCAGTCGTTGTCGTTGCGGTTGTCATGGTTGGAGCGGCCGTCGTTCCAGCGGTCGTTGTTCCAGTTGTCGTTCCAGTTCCAGTTCGCGTTGTGGTGCCGCCCGTCGTTCCAGGAGTCGTTGTCCCAGCACCAGCTGGGACGGTCGTTCCAGTGGTGCCAGCGGGAGGAGTCGCAGCAGTCACGCCAGTGGTCCCCGCGCCAGTCGTCGGAGCACCATCCCGTGTTGTTCTGCTGGGTCTGAGGGAGACCCGCGGCGAACGCCCCGCCGACAGGCATCAGGCCGAGCGCGACGCCCGCGGCCCCTGCCACGACCGTCGCGGTGATGACACGGCGCATGACCATGCACCTCCGAGGATTGAGACTTTCCTTACAAAAAGGTCATTTCCACCCTCGCCCCTCCCCGGCTCGCTGTCAAAAGCACCTGGTCAGCAATCCGGCAACCCGCTTTGGGTGGTGCCGAGTACGGCAATACCGTCCAGTTCGACCAGAGCGGGCTCGTCCCAGAGGCGGACGACCCCGATGACCGCCATGGCCGGGTAGTCGCGGCCCGCCAGCCGGCGCCAGACGCCGCCGAGTTCGGCCGCATGGGTGCGGTATGCGTCCACGTCGACCGTGTACACGGTCACCCGGGCCAGGTCGGCAGGAGTACCGCCGGATGCGGCGAGGGCCGCCAGGAGGTTGGCCAGAGCGCGTTCGAACTGCTCGGGCAGGGTGTCCCCGACCACCTTGCCCGAGGCGTCGAGCGCGGTCTGACCCGCCAGGAAGACGAGCCGGGAGCCGGTTGCCGCCACGGCGTGGGAGAAGCCCGTCGGCGGGGAGAGCTCCGCCGGGTTGATCCGCTCGACACTCACCGGTAGAGCTCCTTCGCGATGATCGTGCGCTGGACCTCGCTCGCGCCCTCGTAGATGCGCGGGGCCCGGACCTCCCGGTACAGGTGCTCCAGCAGGTGGCCGCGCTGGAGGGCGACGGCCCCGTGCAGCTGGACCGCGTGGTCCACCACGTACTGGGCCGTCTCCGTCGCCAGCAGTTTCGCCATCGCCGACCGGCGCGGGACGTCCGGCGAGCCGGCGTCGTACGCGCCCGCCGCCGCATAGACCAGCAGCCGGGCCGCCTCGGTGCGGGTGGCCATCTCGGCCACCCGGTGGCCCACCGCCTGGAGGTCGCCCAGCACCCCGCCGAACGCGGGCCGCACCGCCGTGTAGGCCAGGGTCGCGTCCAGCGCGGCCCGGGCCATGCCGACGGCGAAGGCGCCCACGCTCGGCCGGAACAGGTTCAGCGTGTCCATCGCCACCCGGAAGCCCCGGCCGGGCTCGCCCAGCAGGTCCTGCGGGCCGACCGGGACGCCGTCGAAGGACAGCCGGCCGATCGGATGCGGCGACAGCATGTCCAGGGGCTCCCCCGACAGGCCGGGGCGGTCGGCCGGGACCAGGAAGGCGGTGACTCCCCTGGCGGCCGGCCCCTCGCCGGTCCGGGCGAACACCGTGTAGAAGTCCGCCTCGGGGGCGTTGGAGATCCAGCACTTCTCGCCGCTGAGACGCCAGCCGCCCGCGCCGCCGTCACCGTGCCCGCTCCCGCTCCCTGCGCCCCCGTCCCGTACGGCCTGCAACGCCAGCGCCGCCGCGTCCGAGCCGGCCCCCGGCTCGCTCAGCGCGAAGGCCGCCACCGCGCGCCCGGCCCGCACCTGCGGCAGCCAGCGCGCCCGCTGCTCCGCTGTCCCCGAGCTGAGCACCGGATGCGCCCCCAGACCCTGGAGGGCAAGGGCCGTCTCCGCCTCCGTGCACCCGTACGCGAGGGATTCGCGGAGCAGGCACAGCTCCAGCGCCCCCGAGGTGAAGACCCGCTCCAGCAGGCCCAGCTCACCGAGTGCCGCGAGCAGCGGGCGGTTGACCCGCCCCGGCTCGCCCTTGTCGGCGAGCGGCCGCAGCCGGTCCGCCGCGAGCGCGCGCAAGTGCCCGCACCACTCCTCTTGTTCCGCCCCGAGCGCGAATCCGGTCATCCGAATATCCCCGCTTCTATCGCGTCCTGTTGACTGCCGTCACCATCACGATACGCTCGTAGCGCACGTGCACGGCCTGCTCCGCCACTTCGGTCCCCCACCCGGGGGCCGCTGCCGTTGCAAGGGGGCGAACCCGCCTTGGAGCTCAAGCCTTCCGCCCACGCCGACACCTTCGCGCGCGACCACCTTCCGCCGCCCCACGCCTGGCCGCGGCTGCTGTTCGAGCTCCCCGAACTGGCCTACCCGGACCGGCTCAACTGCGGCGCCGAGCTGCTCGACGTCACCGTCGCCCGCTTCGGACCCGACCGCCCGGCCTTCCGCGGCGGCACGGGCGAGGTCTGGTCGTACGGGGAACTGCGCGAGCGCGTGGACCGCCTCGCGCACGTGCTCACGGCGGACCTCGGCGTGGTCCCCGGCAACCGGGTGCTGCTGCGCGGCCCCACCGGCCCGTGGCTCGCCGCCTGCTGGCTGGCGGTGATGAAGGCGGGCGCGGTGGCGGTGACGGTCCTGGCCCAGCAGCGGGCGCAGGAGCTGGCCACGGTCTGCGCGATGGCCCGGGTGCAGCACGCGCTGTGCCACGTGGGCGTGCTGGACGACCTGGCCAAGGCGGAGGTGCCCGGCCTGCAGATCACCCCGTACGGCGGCGAGGCCCCGGACGACCTGCTGCGGCTGGCCGACCGCCACGAGGGGCCGTTCCGCGCCGTCGAGACCTCCGCCGACGACGTGGCCCTGATCGCCTTCACCTCGGGGACCACCGGCCGCCCCAAGGGCTGCATGCACTTCCACCGCGATCTGCTCTCCGTCGCCGACACCTTCTCCCGCAACGTCCTGCGCCCCCGCCCCGACGACGTCTTCGCGGGCAGCCCGCCGCTCGGCTTCACCTTCGGCCTCGGCGGTCTGGTCGTCTTCCCGCTGCGCGCCGGCGCCTCCGCGCTGCTGCTCGACCAGGCCGTCCCGCGCCGGCTGCTGCCCGCCCTCGCCGCACACCGGGTCACGGTGCTGTTCACCGCGCCCACCGCGTACCGGGCGATGCTGGACGCCCTGGGCCCCTACGACGTGGGCGCGTACGACCTGTCCGCGCTGCGCCGCTGCGTCTCGGCGGGCGAGAACCTCCCGGCGGCCACCTGGCAGGCCTGGTACGAACGCACCGGACTGCGGATCATCAACGGCATCGGAGCCACCGAGCTGCTGCACATCTTCATCTCCGCGGCCGACGAGGACATCCGCCCGGGCACGACCGGCCGCGTGGTGCCGGGCTGGCAGGCGCGGGTGGTGGACGCCGCCGGCCGGCCGGTCGCGGACAACGAGCCGGGGCTGCTGGCCGTCCGCGGCCCGGTGGGCTGCCGCTATCTGGCCGATCCGCGGCAGGAGGAGTACGTACGGGACGGCTGGAACCTGACCGGGGACACCTACGTCCGCGATCCGGAAGGCTATTTCCGGTACGTCGCCCGTGCCGACGACATGATCGTCTCGGCGGGCTACAACATCGCGGGCCCGGAGGTGGAGGAAGCCCTGTTGCACCACCCGGACGTGGTGGAGGCCGCGGTGGTGGGCCGCCCGGACGAGCGACGCGGGCAGATCGTGGTGGCGTACACCGTCCTGCGGGCGGGCGCGGCAGTGACGGAGGAGGCCCTGCGCACGTTCATGCGGGCGGAACTGGCCCCGCACAAGTGCCCCCGCTCCTTCGTCTTCCTCTCCGCCCTCCCCCGGACGGCGACCGGGAAACTGCAGCGGTTCCTGCTGCGCGACGCAGCTGACCCGGCCTGATCCACAAGACACCCCTAGAGTGAACCCGTGGTCGAGCAGCACACCCCGCGATCCCTGATCGTCACGTTCTACGGAGCCTACGGGCGGGCCTTCGAGGGCCCGGTCCCGGTGTCCGCGCTGGTCCGCCTGCTGGGCGCGGCCGGCGTGGACGCCCCGTCGGTCCGCTCGTCGGTGTCCCGGCTGAAGCGGCGCGGCTTCCTGCTGCCCGCGCGCGCCGCGGACGGCTCGGCGGGGTACGAGCTCTCCGCGGAGGCGCGGCAGCTGCTGGACGACGGCGACCGGCGGATCTACGGGGACCGCGACGCCCACCCGCCGGGGGAATGGCTGCTGGCGGTGTTCTCCGTACCGGAGCAGGAGCGGCACAAGCGGCACCTGCTGCGCTCGCGGCTGGCCCGGCTCGGCTTCGGCGCGGTGGCGCCGGGGGTGTGGATCGCGCCGGCCCACCTGTACGAGGAGACCGGGCACACCCTGGACCGGCTGCACCTGACGGCGTACGTGGAGCTGTTCCGCGGCGGTCACCTCGGCTTCGCCCCGACCGCCGAGGCGGTCGCCCGGTGGTGGGACCTGACCTCGCTGGCCAAGCAGCACGAGGAGTTCCTCGACCTGCACGAGCCGGTGCTGCGCGCCCTGCAGTCGGGCCCGGCGCCCACCCCGGAGGAGGCCTACCGCGGCTACCTCCTGGCCCTGGACACCTGGCGCCGCCTCCCGTACGCCGATCCGGGCCTGCCGCGCGAGCTGCTGCCGGCGGACTGGCCGGGCGACCGGGCGGCGGCGGTCTTCGCCGAACTGCACGCACGGCTGCGGGACATCGGGGCGGGGTTCCTGGAACCCTAGGGGATGCCGTCGAAGGCCCTCCCCCGGCCACCGCTGGCAGGTGCCCCCAGGCCTGGGGGAAACTGATGTGCGCGGGGAAACGATCCGGCGGCATCATGAGCCATGACCTGGACCTTCACCCATGACCTGACGGCCTATCGGGCCGCGGCGGGCCGGGCGGTGGCCGGCGAGCCCGTCGCCAACACCACGCTGCTGACCGTGACCGACGCGCTGGAGCGGCGCGGCCCGGACGCCTACGGGTCCGCGAAGCCCTTCTTCGGCTGGTGGACCGGCGCCGACGGGAGCGTCGACGGCGCCCTGCTGTGCACCCCGCCGTTCCCGCTGCTGATCGGGGCGCTGCCGGACGGGGCCGTCCGCGGCCTGGGGGCCGCGCTCGCCGCCGAGCCGCTCCTCGCCGGGGTCGAGGCGCTGAACGCCCGCCGCCGCGACGCGGAGGCGCTGGCCGCGGCCTGGGGGAGGCCGAGCGAGGTCACCCAGGAGCACCGCCTGTACCGGCTCGCCGGACTCGTCGCCCCGGATCCCGCCCCGGCCGGGCGGGCCCGGGCCGCCGCCGAGGCCGATCTGCCGCTGCTGATGGACTGGGCCGGCGCCTTCAAGCGGGAGACCGGGGAGCCGGGCGGCCCCTCCGAGGCCTCCCTGCGCGACCGGCTCTCGTACGGGGGCGTGCTGCTCTGGGAGGACGCCGGGAGGCCGGTGTCGATGGCCGGGTTCTTCCGCCCGATCGGCTCGGCCGCCCGCGTCGGCCCCGTGTACACCCCGCCGGAGCTCCGCGGGCGCGGCTACGCCGCCGGGGTCACGTACGCGGTGAGCGAAGCGGCGTACGCGGCCGGCGCCTCGGAGGTGCTGCTCTTCACGGACCTGGCCAACCCGACCAGCAACGGCGTGTACCAGCGCCTGGGCTACGCCCCGGTCGAGGACCGCATCGAGGTGGCCGCCCTCTGAGGGCAGCTGCGTGAGCCTCCCTCAGCCGCGGCCGGCCGGCGGTTTGCGGCTGCCGGCCCGGTAGGGGGCGGGCCAGGGGGCCGCCGGGCCTGCGTAGGACTGGTCGGCGGCCGCGTGCAGGGTCCAGTGCGGGTCGTAGAGGTGGGGGCGGCCGACGGCGCAGAGATCGGCGCGGCCCGCCAGCAGCAGGGAGTTCACGTCGTCCCAGGAGGAGATGGCGCCGACGGCGATGACCGGGACGCCCAGCGCGTTGCGGATCCGGTCCGCGTACGGGGTCTGGTACGAGCGCCCGAACTCGGGGGCCTCGTCCGCCACCACCTGGCCGGTCGACACGTCGATGGCGTCGGCGCCGTGGGCGGCGAAGGCGGCCGCGATGTCCACCGCGTCCTGGGCGGAGGTGCCGCCGGGGGCCCAGTCGGTGGCGGAGATGCGGACGGTCATCGGGCGGTCGTCGGGCCACACCGAGCGGACCGCGTCGAAGACCTCCAGCGGGAACCGGAGCCTGTTCTCCAGCGGGCCTCCGTAGGCGTCCGTACGGTGGTTGGTGAGCGGGGACAGGAAGCCGGACAGCAGATAGCCGTGGGCGCAGTGCAGTTCCAGCAGGTCGAACCCGCAGTCGGCGGCCCGTACCGCGGCGGCCGCGAAATCGGAGCGGATCGAGGCGAGGTCCTGCACCGTCAGCTCGCGCGGGACGGCCGAGACGCCCGGCCGGTACGGCAGGGCCGAAGCCGCCGCCACGGGCCAGTTGCCCTCCGGGAGGGGGTCGTCCATGCCCTCCCACATCAGCCGCGTCGAGCCCTTGGGACCTGAGTGGCCGAGCTGGACGCCGAGCGCGGTGCCGGGCGCCGAGGTGTGCACGAAGTCGGCGATCCGGGTCCAGGCCGCCGCCTGCTCCGCCGTGTACAGGCCGGTGCAGCCGGGGGTGATCCGGCCTTCGGCAGACACGCAGACCATCTCGGTCATCACCAGCGCGGCTCCGCCGAGGGCCCGCGCGCCCAGGTGGACCAGGTGGAAGTCCCCGGGAGTCCCGTCGCCGTGCTGTGCGGAGTACATGTCCATCGGGGAGACCACGACCCGGTTGCGCAGGGTCAGTCCGCGCAGCTTCAGCGGCGTGAACATCGGAGGGGTGTCCTCGTCCGGGCAGCCGAAGTCCCGTTCCACGGCCCGGGTGAACCGCTCGTCGCGCAGCCGCAGGTTGTCGTGGGTCACCCGTCGGCTGCGGGTGAGCAGGTTGAAGGCGAACTGCCGGGCGGGCTGGTCCACGTACCCGGCGAGTTCCTCGAACCACCGCATGCTGGCGGCGGCGGCCCGCTGGGTCGAGGCCACCGCGGGGCGCCGTGCGGCCTCGTACGCGGCCAGGGCGGCGGGCACGTCCGGCTGTGCGGCCACGGCTTCGGCGAGCGCGAGCGCGTCCTCCACCGCCAGCTTGGTGCCGGAGCCGATGGAGAAGTGCGCGGTGTGCGCCGCGTCGCCGAGCAGGACCACGTTGCCGTGGGACCACCGCTCGTTGACGACCGTACGGAACTCCGTCCACGCGGAGCGGTTTCCATGCAGCGGCCGGCCGCGCAGGGCCTCGCCGAAGACCTTGGCGCAGCGGGCGGCCGATTCGCCCTCGTCGCACAGGTCGAGGCCGGCGGCCCGCCACACCTTCTCGTGCATCTCCACGATCACGGTGGAGGCGTCCGCGGAGTAGGGGTAGGCGTGCAGCTGCATGACGCCGTGCTCGGTCTCGGCGATCTCGAAGCGGAACGCGTCGAAGGCGAAGTCGGCGGCGAGCCAGATGTACCGGCACCTCCCGCTCGTCAGCGTCGGCCGGAAGTGCGCGGCGCCGCTCTGCCGGGTCGCACTGTGCACCCCGTCGGCCGCGACCACCAGGTCGTACGAGGCCGCCAGCAGGGCGGCGGCCGGTGCCCGGGTGCGGAAGCGGAGCTTCACCCCGAGCCCGGCGCAGCGCTCGTGCAGGATCTTGAGCAGCCTGCGCCGCCCGATGGCGGCGAAGCCGTGGCCGCCGGAGGTGAGCAGCCGCCCGCGGTGGACGATGTCGATGTCGTCCCAGCGCACGAACTCCGCGCCGAGGGCGGCGTAGACGACGGTGTCGGCCGCTTCGATGCCTCCGAGGGTCTCGTCGGAGAGCACCACGCCGAAGCCGAAGGTGTCCTCGGGGGCACTGCGTTCCCAGAGCTCGACGGTGTGGCCCTGGCGGGCCAGCAGTGCGGCGGCGTACAGGCCCCCGGGCCCGCCGCCGACGACGGCGACCCGCAGCGGGCTGCCGGCCCGCACGGCGCTGCCGACCCGCAGGGTGCCCGCAGCCATGGCGCTACCTTCCCTTCCACTCCGGCGGCCGCTTCGTGGTGAAGGCGGCGTGGAACTCGGCGTAGTCCCGGCCGTTCATCAGGAGGGCCTGGGTGTTGGCGTCGAGCTCGACCGACGCGGCCAGCGGCATGTCGAGCTCGGCGGTCAGCAGCGCCTTGGTCTGCGCGTACGCGAGGGCCGGGCCCGCCGCGAGGTGCGCGGCGAGTTCGGCGGCCCGTACGCCGGCCTTGCCCTCCTCGGTGACCTCGCTGAGCAGGCCGATGCGCTCGGCCTCCGGCGCGCGTACGGGCTCTCCGAGCATCAGCAGCCGGGTGGCGTGGCCGAGGCCGACGACGCGGGGCAGCAGGTAGGCGGCGCCCATGTCCCCGCCGGAGAGGCCGACGCGGGTGAAGAGGAACGCGAAGCGGGCGGTGGGGTCGGCGATCCGGAAGTCGGCGGCGAGGGCGAGGACGGCGCCGGCGCCGGCGGCGACCCCGTGCACGGCGGCGATCACGGGGAAGGGGCATTCGCGGACGGCACGCACCACCTGGCCGGTCATCCGGTTGAAGTCGAGGAGCTGGGCGGTGTCCATGGCGAGGGTGGCACCGATGATCTCGTCGACGTCTCCGCCGGAGCAGAACCCGCGACCCTCGCCGCCGAGCACGAGGGCGCGCACGGACCGCTCGCGGGAGAGTTCGGCGAGCAGATCGCGCAGGTCGGCGTAGGCGCCGAAGGTGAGGGCGTTGAGCTTCTCGGGGCGGTCGAGGGTGACGGTGGCCACGCCGTCCTGCCGGGTCACCCGCAGGTGGCGCCACCGTTCGGTCGCTGCTGTGGAACCGATGAAGGGGCTCACACGATCGACGGTATCACTGCATCGTGACTGCCGTCACAGAAACGCGACACATGAGTGAAGGCGTCGCGCCCCACCGCCGCCCGGCTCACCTTGGCGGGCCCCCGCCCGCATGACTATGCGATGCCACGCGAACAAGAGCCCCGCTAGGGGGTGTCGTCCGGCCCGGCGAGGGTGGCGACGAGCACGGCCTTGATGGTGTGCAGCCGGTTCTCGGCCTCGTCGAAGACGAGCGAGTGCGCGGATTCGAACACCTCGTCCGTCACCTCCAGCGACTCCAGCCCGTGCCGTTCGTGGATCTCCCGGCCGACCTTGGTGCCCAGGTCGTGGAAGGCGGGCAGGCAGTGCAGGAACTTCACGTCCGGGTTCCCGGTCGCGCGCAGCACGTCCATCGTGACGGCGTACGGGGCCAGGGCGCCGATCCGTTCGTCCCAGACCTCCTTGGGCTCACCCATGGAGACCCACACGTCGGTGGCGACGAAGTCCGCCTCGGCCACGCCCTCGGCGACGTTCTCCGTCAGCGTGATCCGGGCCCCGCTGGCGGCCGCGAGCCGGTGCGCCTCGGACACCACGGACTCGGCCGGCCAGTAGGCCTTCGGCGCGACGATCCGGACGTCCATGCCGAGCAGCGCGCCGGTCACCAGGTACGAGTTGCCCATGTTGAAGCGGGCGTCGCCGAGGTAGGCGAAGGTGATCCGGTCCAGCGGCTTGGCGCAGTGCTCGGTCATGGTGAGCACGTCGGCCAGCATCTGGGTGGGGTGCCAGTCGTCGGTGAGCCCGTTGAACACCGGCACGCCGGAGTGCGCGGCGAGCGCCTCCACGGCCGCCTGGCTGTCACCCCGGTACTCGATGCCGTCGAACATCCGGCCGAGCACCCGCGCCGTGTCCTTGACCGACTCCTTGTGGCCGATCTGGGAGCCGGCCGGGTCGAGGTAGGTGGTGTGGGCGCCCTGGTCGGCGGCGGCGACCTCGAACGCGCAGCGGGTGCGCGTCGAGGTCTTCTCGAAGATCAGCGCGATGTGCCTGCCCCGGAGGCGGCGCTGCTCGGCCCCGGCCTTCTTGGCCGCCTTGAGGTCGGCGGCGAGCTCGATCAGGCCGCGGAACTCGGCGGCGGAAAAGTCGAGCTCCTTGAGGAAACTACGGCCGACGAGGTCGGTGGCCATCGGGGCACTCCAGGGTCGCACTGACAGGGGATGCTGGAAGTGTATACGCTCTCCTGCATTGATATACAGCCCCCCGGCCTCCGGTTGCGCCGGTCCTCCTGTTGCCCGCCCCTCCGGTTCCCGTCCGGTTTCCCCCGGTCAGGCCGGGTCCCGCTCCACCGGGCAGCTCATGCACCGCGGCCCGCCCCGGCCCCGGCCCAGCTCGCTGCCCGGGATCTCGATGACCTCGATGCCCTCCTTGCGCAGGTGCGTGTTGGTCGTCACGTTCCGCTCGTACGCCACCACCACCCCCGGCTCGACGGCCAGCACGTTGCAGCCGTCGTCCCACTGCTCGCGCTCCGCCGCGTGCACGTCCTGCGTCGCGGTCAGCACCCGGATCGAGTCCAGCCCGAGCGCAGCCGCGATCGCCCGGTGCATGTGCTCCGGCGGATGGTCGGTCACCTTCAGCTCCTGCAGGCCGGCGCCCGGCTCGATCGTGTAGGAGCGCAGCATGCCGAGGCCCGCGTACTGGGTGAACGTATCTCCGTCCACCATCGTCATGACGGTGTCGAGGTGCATGAAGGCCCGCCGCTTCGGCATGTCCAGCGCCACGATGGTGGTCGCGGACCCGGCCGCGAAGAGCCCGCGCGCGAGCATCTCCACCGCCTGCGGCGTCGTCCGCTCGCTCATCCCGATCAGGACCGCGCCGTTGCCGATGACGAGCACGTCCCCGCCCTCGATGGTCGACGGGTAGTCCGCCTGGCCCTGCGACCAGTAGTGGAAGGCCCCCGAGGCGGTGAAGAGCGGGTGGTGCTTGTAGATCGCCTCGAAGTGCACCGTCTCGCGCTGCCGGGCGGGCCAGCGCATGGCGTTGATCGACACCCCGTCGTAGATCCAGGCGGAGGTGTCCCGGGTGAACAGGTGGTTGGGCAGCGGCCCCAGCAGGAAGTCGTCCAGTTCCATGGCGTGGAATCGCACCGACACCGGCTCGGCGTGCCGCTCCAGGTACTCCCGCTTGGTCATCCCGCCGACCAGCGCCTCGGCCAGTCCGGCCGCCGGCAGCCCGTCGAAGACCGCGCGCAGGTGGTCGGTGGCGAGCGGCCCGTACTCCTTCTCGTCGAACACCCGGTCCAATACGAGGTGTCTGGCCTCCGGGATCTCCAGGGCCTCGCACAGCAGGTCGCCGAAGAGGTGCACCTCCACGCCGCGGTCGCGCAGTACGTCCGCGAAGCCGTCGTGCTCCTGGCGGGCCCGGCGCACCCACAGCACGTCGTCGAAGAGCAGCGCGTCCTTGTTGGTCGGTGTGAGCCGCTTCAGCTCCAGGTCGGGCCGGTGGAGGATGACGCGGCGAAGCCGCCCGGTCTCGGAGTCGACATGGAATCCCATGGCGTACACGTTCGCAGACCGGACGGCTTTTTGACGGGGCGTTCGCTCAGGAGACCGGGCAGGACCGGCAGCCCCTGCGGGCCCGCCAGCCCCCGCGGGATCAGCGCAGACCGAGGAGTGCCGCCGGGGTGCCGATCAGCTCCGGGGTGGTCAGGCCCAGCTTGGGAGTGGTCAGGTCCGGGATCCCGAAGTTGTCGCCGTTCGGCATCGTCAGCGGGGCGCCGACGACGGCACCCGGGGTGCGGGCGAGCAGGCCTGTGGCCGGGGACTCCACGGTGCCCTCGCCGTCCGTCTTCGGGTCGCCGAGCAGGTTCGGCACCGGCGCGCCGACCAGGGTGCTGCCGAGCTCGGTGGCGACCGGCAGCACCGGGAGGATCGGGCTGGGGAGCAGATCCCCCGTGTGGTACCGCGGAGCCTCCGGGGCGCCGACGACCGGCACCGGCACCGCGGTGGCCACGCGCGGGGTCTCCACGCCCAGCGTGGTCTTCACGGCGTCCAGGGGCACAGCCACCGGCACCGAGTCGGCCACGGCCGGGGTGGCTGCGCCTGCCGCGGCCATACAGGTCATGAGTGCCGCAATGCTTCCGCGCGCGGTCATCTTCATAAGTGACGTTCCGTCCTTCCAGGGTCGCGGACATTCCGCTGCCCTGGATGAACGATCCCGCCGGTGGTTTTCCCGGCGTTCTTCGGGAAAGTTCCCCCATACGACCTAATTCGGGGCCGTACGGGGGCCTCGCCTTTACGCCTCCGTGTCACGGCCTCCGCATCACAACCGGGGGTCGACCGGCTCCGATTCGAGGGCGAGCACCCCGAAGACCGCCTCGTGCACCCGCCACAGCGGCTCCCCGCCCGCCAGCCGGTCCAGGGCCTCCAGCCCGAGCGCGTACTCGCGCAGGGCCAGCGAGCGCTTGTGCCCCAGGAACCTCTGGCGCAGCTTCTCCAGCTGCTCCGGACGCGTGTACTCCGGCCCGTAGATGATCCGCAGGTACTCGCGGCCGCGGACCTTCACGCCGGGCTGGACGAGGCGGCCCTTGCCGTCCCGGGCGTACGCCTGGAGCGGCTTGACGACCATGCCCTCGCCGCCCGCGGCCGTCAGCTCCAGCCACCAGTCGGTGCCCGCCCGTACCGAGTCCTCGTCGGCGGTGTCGACCAGGATCCGGCCGGTGCGGCGCAACAGCCCGGTACCGGCCGCCTCGTCGGCGGCGACGAGCCGGTCCAGCCAGAACAGCTGCTCGTCGTGCGGTACGTCGGCCAGCGAGCGCCCGGCTGCCGCCAGCAGCTGGAAGGGCGCGAACCGTACGCCGTCCAGCCCGTCGGTGGTCCAGCAGTAGCGCCGGTAGGCGTCCGTGAACCGCCCGGCGTCGGCGGCCCGGTCCCGCTGGCGGGCGAGCAGGTCGCCGGTGTCGACGCCCCGGCCGGCGGCCGCGGCCAGGGCGGCGAGGGCGTCCGGGAAGACGGCGCGGGAGGCCGCGCCGACGGCGGCGTACTGGTTGCGCAGCAAGCCGGTGGACTTCAGCGACCAGGGCAGCAGCTCCCCGTCCAGCAGCAGCCAGTCGGTGGCCAGCTCCTCCCACAGGCCGGCGTCGGTGATGGCGCCGCGGAGCCGGGCGAGGACCTCCTCGGTGACCTCGGGGTCCTGGAAGAAGGGCCGTCCGGTGCGGGTGTAGACGGATCCCGTGGGGCCCTCGACGCCGAAGCGCTCGCGTGCCGCCTCGGCGTCCTTGCAGACGAGGACGGTGGCGCGGGAGCCCATGTGCTTCTCCTCGCACACGACCTGGGCGATGCCGTCCTTGCGGTACTGGGCGAAGGCTTCGGCCGGGTGCTCCAGGTAGCCGTCCTCCTGCGAGGTGGCGGTGGGCGCCATGGTCGGCGGCAGGTACGGGACCAGCCGCGGGTCCACCGCGAAGCGGCTCATGACCTCCAGGGCCGCCGCCGCGTTCTCCTCGCGCACGGTGACGTTGCCCAGGTGCCGGGTCTCGACGATCCGTCGCCCGTGGACGTCGCCCAGGTCGAGCGGGCGGCCGGCCTGTGAGCCGTCGAACGCAGCACCGGCGGGCGCCTCGCCGGCGAGCGGCCTGACCGGCTCGTACCAGACCTTCTCGGCCGGTACGTCGACCAGTTCGCGCTCGGGCCAGCGCAGGGCGGTCATCTTCCCGCCGAAGACGGCGCCGGTGTCCAGACAGATGGTGTTGTTGATCCAGGCGGTGTTCGGCACCGGGGTGTGGCCGTAGACCACGACCGCCTTGCCGCGGTAGTCCTCGGCCCACGGGTAGCGCACGGGCAGGCCGAACTCGTCGGTCTCGCCGGTGGTCTCCCCGTACAGGGCGTGCGAGCGCACCCGGCCGGACGTGCGGCCGTGGTACTTCTCGGGCAGGCCGGCGTGGCAGACCACCAGCTTGCCGCCGTCGAGCACGTAGTGGCTGACGAGGCCGCGGATGAACTCCCGCACTTCCTCGACGAACTCCTCCGGCTCGTGGCCGAGCTGCTCGATCGTCTCGGCGAGCCCGTGGGTCTGCTGGACCTTGGAGCCCTTGAGGTAACGGCCGAGCTTGTTCTCGTGGTTCCCGGGCACGCACAGGGCGTTGCCGGACCCGACCATGCCCATCACGCGGCGCAGGACGCCGGGGCTGTCCGGGCCGCGGTCGACGAGGTCGCCGACGAAGACCGCCGTGCGGCCCTCCGGGTGGACGCCGTCCTCGTACCCGAGCTTGCCGAGCAGGGTCTCCAGCTCGGAGGAACAGCCGTGGATGTCGCCGATGATGTCGAAGGGGCCGGTGAGGTGGGTGAGGTCGTTGAACCGCTTCTCCAGCACCACTTCCGCGCTGTCGGCCTCCTCGGGCGTGCGCAGCACGTGCACCTTGCGGAAGCCCTCGCGCTCCAGTCCGCGCAGCGAGCGGCGCAGGTCGCGGCGGTGCCGCTGGATGACCGCGCGGGGCAGCCCGGCCCGGTCGGGGCGGCCGGCGTTGCGTTCGGCGCAGACCCCCTCGGGCATGTCGAGGACGATGGCGAGGGGCAGCACGTCGTGCGCGCGGGCGAGCTGGACGAGCTGGCGGCGGGCCTCGGACTGCACGCTGGTCGCGTCGACGACGGTGAGGCGGCCCGCGGCGAGCCGCTTGCCGACGATGTAGTGCAGGACCTCGAAGGCGTCCTTGCTGGCGCTCTGGTCGTTCTCGTCGTCGCAGACCAGGCCCCGGCAGTAGTCGGATGAGATGACCTCGGTGGGCTTGAAGTGCTTGCGGGCAAAGGTGGACTTGCCGGATCCGGTGGCCCCGATCAGGACGACGAGGGACAGGTCGGTGACGGGAAGTACGCGCGTGCCGGTCCTGGTCATGCGACCTCACCCTCCTTCTTGCTATCGGTGCTGATCTGTGTGAAGACGGCCATCTGGGTCGGCGGCCCCACCTCGGGGTCGTCGTCCCCGACGGGAACGAACTCGGCGGCGTACCCGTACCGTTCGGCGACTTCGCCGGCCCAGGTACGGAACTCCGTGCGGGTCCACTCGAAGCGGTGGTCGCCGTGCCGGACGTGCCCGGCGGGCAGGGTCTCCCAGCGGACGTTGTACTCGACGTTCGGGGTGGTGACGAGGACGGTGCGGGGGCGGGCCGAGCCGAACACCGCGTACTCCAGGGCCGGCAGCCGCGGCAGGTCCAGGTGCTCGATGACCTCGCTGAGCACCGCCGCGTCGTACCCGGCCAGCCGCTTGTCGGTGTAGGCGAGCGAACCCTGCAGCAGCTGCACACGACTGCTCTGGCGCTCCCCCATCTGCTCGAGGCGCAGCCGCTTCGCGGCCATGGCGAGGGCACGCACGGACACGTCGACACCGACGATCTCGGTGAAGGCCACGTCCTTGAGGAGGGCCTGCACCAGCTGGCCCTGTCCGCAGCCGAGGTCGAGGACCCGGGCCGCGCCGACGGCGCGCAGAGCGGCGAGGATCGCCTCGCGGCGCTGCACGGCGAGCGGCACGGGCTTCTCCTCGATCTCACCCACGGCGTTGTCGAGCTCCTCGACCTCGCTGCCGTCGGCCTCGGCCAGCCGAAGCAGCTCCAACCGCTCCAGGGCGTCGCGGGTCAGCCGTTTGTGCCGGGCGAGATAACGAGCACTGATGAGTCCGTTCTCGGGGTGCGCGGCCAGCCAGCCGTCTCCGGCGCGCAGCAGCTTGTCCACCTCGTCGGGGGCGACCCAGTAGTGCTTGGCGTCGTCGAGCACGGGCAGCAGGACGTAGAGCTGCCGCAGCGCGTCGGCGAGCCGCAGCCCGCCCTCCAGGACGAGCCGCACGTACCGGGAGTCCCCCCACTCCGGGAACTGCTCGTCGAGCGGCACGGGTTCGGCCTGTACGAGGTCCCAGCCGAGCGGGTCGAACAGCCGGTGCACCAGGGCCGCCCCGCCCCGGGCGGGCAGCACCGGGATCTCGATCCGCAGCGGACGGGCCTGCTCCGGCAGCTCGGGCCGGGCGGTGCACTGGCCCTTGAGCGCGCTGCGGAAGACGGAACTGAGCGCGACGGCGAGCAGCGAGGAGGCCGCGTACGGCCGGTCGTTGACGTACTGCGCGAGCGCGGCGTCGGGCGCCCCGCCCCGCCCCTTGCCCTGCCCGCGCCGCACGAGCGCGACGGGATCCACCTCGAGCAGCAGAGCCGCCGTGCACCGCGCATCCGTGGCCTCGGGGTAGAAGACGTGGGCGGTGCCATGGGAGGTGGAGAACGCCTGCACCTTCCCAGGGTGCTTGTGCAGCAAAAAGCCCAGATCGGTGGCCGGGTGCTCAGCACTGCCAGTGGTGGAGATCGTCAAGAACATGCAGCTCAGCATGCCTGTCGCCCGATGGCGGGGGCCACTGGATTTCCCCCCTCCACCTGCCGCCCCGCCCGCCGGTACCGATCCGGGCAAGTACCCGGCGCCCGCACGTCCGGCGCTGTACGGTCCCCGGCCCACGTCGTTCCCCGTGTCCTGTCCAGTGCCCCCGTCGCGGGGTTCGTCCTCCGGGGGGGTCCTCCGGAGGTTCCGGCAGCGGCGGCGCAGGCGCGGGCACCGTCACACCGGGGGCGTTCTGCTCCCCGTCCGGGGCAACCGGCATCGGCAAGAACGGCAGCGTCTGTACCTGCAAGGGTCCCGGTCAGGATCGCTGGCGCCGCTGACTGCTCCCGCCCTCCTGGATTTCGGCGGCCAGTTCCTTGATGCGGGGCGGGCCGATGCGGCAGCAGCCGCCCATCAGGCGGGCACCCGTCGTGCGCCAGGCCCCGACGGGCCAGGGGGCGGGTCGGGCGGGGGCTTGCCAGGTGGCGGTGGGCGCGTGCCAGACGGAGCCGTCGTTGGGGTAGGCCAGGAGCGGTGTGGCGGCGACGGTGGCAGCCGCCTCGAGGGCGGGCAGCACGTCCGCCGGGTCGCAGCAGTTGACGCCGAGGGCGATGATCTCCGGGATCCCGGCCGCGAGGGCGAAGGCCTCGGGGAGGGGCTGGCCGGCGCGGGTGCGGGCGCCGGCCACGGTGTAGCTCAGCCAGGCGGGGGCGCCGGTCCCGGCGAGGGCGGTGAGGAGGGCTTCGGCCTCGGTGGCGTCCGGGACGGTCTCCAGGGCCAGGACGTCGGGGCCCGCCTCGAGCAGCGCCTCGATGCGCGGGCGGTGGAAGGCGGCGAGCTCGCGCACGCTCAGCCCGTACCGCCCGCGGTACTCGGAGCCGTCCGCGAGCACCGCCCCGTACGGGCCGACCGAGGCGGCGACCCAGACTTCGTGGTCCGCGGCCTCTGCCGCCCGCGCGGCGAGAGCGACGCTGCGGTGCAGCAGGGCGGTGGTCGCGGCCCGGTCGTGGCCGTGGGCGGCGAAGGCCTCGTACCCCACCTGGTAGCTGGCGGTGATCAGCACCTCGGCGCCGGCCCGCGCGTACGCCGTGTGGGCGGCCTCCACCTGGTCCGGCCGCTCGGCGAGCACCCGGCCCGACCACAGGCCGCCGGACAGGTCGCAGCCCTGGTCGGTGAGCTGGTTGCTCAGCCCGCCGTCCAGGAGCACGGCCCTGCGGGCCAGGGCTTCGGCGAGCGGGCCGGACGCGCGGGGCATCGGACGTTCGCCTCCCTCAGCCGAGCTGGGACAGCACCTGGGCCGAGATCAGCTCCAGGTGGTCCAGGTCGTCGAGGTCGAGCAACTGGAGGTAGACGCGGGAGCTGCCGACGGCCGCGTAGGCGCCGATCTTCTCCACGACCTCGGCCGGGGAGCCGGCCAGGCCGTTGGCCTTGAGCTCGTCCACGTCGCGGCCGATGGCGGCGGCCCGGCGGGCGACCTCGGCGTCGTCCTTGCCGACGCACACCACGAGGGCGTTGGAGTAGACGAGGTCGTCGGCGCCCCGCCCGGCCTCCTCGGCTGCCCGGCGCACCCGGCCGAACTGCCGCTCGCTGTCCGCGATCGACGCGAACGGCATGTTGAACTCGTCCGCGTACCGGGCGGCGAGGCGCGGGGTGCGCTTCGCGCCGTGGCCGCCGATGAGCACCGGCACCTTCACCTGGGCCGGCTTGGGCAGCGCGGGGGACTTCTCCACCCGGTAGTGGGTGCCGGCGTAGTCGAACGTGGCTCCGGGACCGGTGGCCCACAGGCCGGTGACGATGGCCAGCTGCTCCTCCAGCCGGGCCATCCGCTCCGCCGGGAAGGGAATGCCGTACGCCTTGTGCTCCTCCTCGAACCAGCCCGCGCCCAGCCCCAGTTCGATCCGGCCTCCGGACATCTGGTCGACCTGGGCCACCTGGATGGCGAGCACACCGGGCAGCCGGAAGGTGCCGGCCGTCATCAGCGTGCCCAGCCGGATCCGCCGCGTCTCCCGGGCCAGGCCCGCGAGCGTGATCCAGGCATCGGTGGGCCCGGGCAGGCCGTCCGCCGAGCCCATCCGCAGATAGTGGTCGGACCGGAAGAACGCGTCGAAGCCCAGGTCCTCGGTGGCCTTGGCGACGGTCAGGAGGGTGTCGTAGCTGGCGCCCTGCTGGGGTTCGGTGAAAATACGGAGATCCATGCCTCCCATCCTGCCTCGCCGGGCCACCTCCGGCAGGCGGCCCCGTCCCACCCCGGCAGGGTGAATCTGCGTCAACCCGGCGGTCCGCCCCGCGTCGGGCCAGTGACCAGCCCGGACGGAGATCGTTGGCTCGGACGGAGCCGGACCGCCCGGCCCGCGCGCCGGCGGCCCACCGCCGGTGCGTCCACCGCCCCCTTCCGTCGTGGAAGGGCCAGGGCCGAGGAGGCCGCCATGTCCCACGAGGCCGTGCCGGAGACCCGCCAACAGAACGGACAGACCGGACAGGCAGCACACGACCACGCACGTCAGGAGCCCGCGACGGCCGGCCAGGGCGGCGCACCGAAGGGCCTGCTGCAGCAGATGGAAGAGCTGATGGCGGCGCTGAACGCCGACCTGTCGCAGCTCGACGCCGACCTCCAGAACTCCACGGACCGCGCCCCCGGCACACCTCCGGCCCCGGGCGGCCGTGCCCCCGAGAGCGAGCGCCCGTCCTACCGGTCGTACTGACCGTGCGGGTCCCGTCGCGCACGGCGGGACCCAAGACCCGATGCCGCCGTTCCGCCGTTCTCCCGCTCCTGTCAGGCCACGCCCGAGGCGGATCCCCGTTCGCGCACCGCCAGGCGCCGCAGGACGGCCCGGACCCGGTCGCTCGATTCGTCGGCCGCGTCGATGGACTCTATGCACTGCCAGTACAGGCCTTCGTCGTCCGTCGCGCAGGCCACCCCGACCAGGGCTATCCCCACTTCGCCCAGCAACGCCTGCAGTCCGAGCAGAGCCTGGCGGACATCCGCCACCTCCGTCAGCTGCGCCGCTCTCGGCGGATAGTCGGGCGCGCTGCCCTCGCTGCACAGGGCGGCTCTGTCGAGCACCCCGCAGCCTCTGCTCCCTGCCTCACCCAGTCCCCGTGCCTCCGATCTCAGCTCTGGCGGCCCGGTGACCGCCAGCCAGCTCCCTATCCCCTGCGCGAGCGCCTGGGCCTGCCAGGCCTCGCCCACGATGTCCATCGCCGCCCCGCTCTGTGCCAGCGCGTGCCGGCCGGCCGCGATGAGCCGTACCGCATCCATATGCCGTCCCCCGTCCGCACGACATCCCGTTCTCACCACTACCCAGAGTGAGGGCAATGGGCCAGTAAAGCCAGGGGTATTCGGAAATCTATGGACACAAACATGGTTGTGGACGACGCCATCACTCCGAAGAGTGACAATTCGATGCCGGAGGCCCCGTCACCGGGAACCGGAGCTCGTTCCTCTCGATCTTCGCGGCGAGCGCATCCAGCACATCCACCCCGAGAACCTCACAGAATTGCAGCAGATACGCCAGCACGTCGGCCACCTCGTCGGCCACGCGGTGCGCGGTTTCCGGCTTCTCCATGACCTCCGCCGACTGTTCCGGGGTCAGCCACTGGAAGATTTCGACCAGTTCGGAAGCCTCCACGCTCACCGCCGCGGCCAGGTTCTTGGGCGTGTGGTACGGCTCCCAGCCGCGCGCCGCGGCGAACTCGGCCAGCCGCCGCTGCAGTTGGTGCAGCCGCTCTTCGGAGTGCTCTGTGTCGTGGGCATCGCTCATGGCCCCAGGTCTACCACCGTGACCCCCGGGGTCACACGGGCCGCCGCGGCCGTCTCCTCCCCCACCGCGGCGAGCAGGCGGACATGGCCGCGGCCGCAGCACAGCAGGGCCAGCCGCAGCAGCTCGGCGCTCTGCCGCCGGTCCAGGCCGCGGTCGAAGCCGTCGGCGAGGACGGTCAGCGCCTGCCGGGCGGACAGCAGTTCGGCGGCCGGGTCCATGTCCAGCACTCCCGGGCCGGTCAGCAGGACCAGCGCCAGCGCGAGGAAGCGGAGCTCGCCCGCACCGAGCCGGCCCAGTTCGGTGGCGGGCCCCGCGGAGCCGCGGTCCAGCAGCGCCGTGACCGGGCCGTGCGCGGGAGCCCGTACGTCCAGCCCCTCCACCGGGCCCGCACAGCCGGTCCGCGCCGCCGCGGCCAGCAGTGCATGGCGGGTGCCGCACTCGTGGCGGGTCCGGCGCAGGACGTCGGCCAGGTTGGCGCAGTCGCCGAGCAGCCGGCCCGCACCCGGCGGGACGGGGGCCCGCATCCGCTCGGGCCGCGGGTCGCAGGGGAACACCGAGCGCAGGGCCACCACGACCTGCTCGGCGGCGGCGAGGACCTGCCGTTGTCCGGCCGTGGCGCCGGCCACGCGCAGCGGGAGCAGGGCGGTGCCGAGCCGGTCGTCGGGCAGCGGGGCCCGGGTGACGCCGACGGCCCCGCCCGTCAGCCAGGAGGCCTGTACGGAGCGCCGGCCGGGGTCGCGCAGGGCGGTGCCGAGCAGGACCTGCCCGTCCACCGAGAGCCGTTCGCCGACGATCCGCAGTACGGGCTCGGCCTGGACGGCGAGGTCGAGGCGGACGGGCCCGGCCGGGCCGTCGACGGTGCAGCCGATGCGGAATCCGCGCCGCCCGTCGCCGTCGGGCAGGGCCCGGTCGGGGATCCGGGCCCGCGGGTCGGGAAACGCCTCCTCGAGGGTGGCACCGGCTCCGAGCCCGGCCAGGGCCTCGTAGGCGGCCAGGGCCTGGGTCTTGCCGCTGCCGCTGGAGCCGGTCAGGAAGGTCACGGGCCCGAGCGGGAAGACGGCCGCACGGTGCGCCCCGAAGGCGGAGAGCCGCAACTCGGTGACGGCGGGCCGGTGGTGCACGAGGGGCCGCGCGGCCCCTTCGGCGGGGTGGGGCGGCACGTCGCGATCGGACGGCAAGGCGGCGTCGGCCAGCGAGGTGCCGGGCGGCACGGCGTCCTCGGCCGGCGGAGCATCGTGAACCGGCGGGCCGGCGGGGGCATCGGATAACGCGGCGGGCGCAGAGGCCTCCGCCGCGTCCAAGGTGGCGTCCATGCGCCGGACGGTACGGCCCGCCGGACCCCCGGTGGGCTCGGCGAACCGTTCCGCCCCGGCGACCTTCCTACGATCGGGGGACGGCGGCGGCCGCGATCCCCTCGACCTCGGTCCCGACGGGCGCCAGCAGGAATACGTTCCGGTCGACGCGGTGCATCCCGCTGCCGAGTCCGAAGACCACGCCGCTGCTGAAGTCGAGGATCCGCTTGGCCACTTCGCTGTCCGCGCCGGTGAGGTCGAGCAGCACCGGGATCTGCGCGATCAGGTACTCGGCCACCTCCCGGGCATCGGCGAAGATCTGGACCCGGATCACGACGAAGCGCCGCTGCTCCGCCGCGGCGGCTCCCGGCGCCGTGGGGATCGTGCGGTGGTCCACCCGGGAGGGCCACTCGTTGCGACTGCGCAGGGGGACCACCTGCGCGAGCCCCTCCCACTGTTCGTCCGTGACGTCGTACCTGCTCACCGGGCCGCCTCGGCCGTGCGCTTCATGTGCATCCCGCCATCCTCTCGCGTTTCACCCGTTCAGCCCAACAACGACACGAGCGACGCGGGGTACTCCTGCAAAAGCGAATAGGTTAGGTTAGGCATACCTAAGTCATTCGCCCAGGACGATGGAGAGATCCGCATGCGCATGTCCGGTGCTGCCCCTGCCACCCCGGCCGCCGGCCGGCCCACCGACGCCGAGCGGGTCCGGTCGGTCCTGGTCGCCGCCCACTCCATGACCGTCGTCACCGACGGGCTGCGCAGCGAGGTCCGCCACCTCGACGGGTCCGACCCGATGGGGCGGCTGCACCTGCACCCCGCCGAGCCCGGAGGCGACGGCGAGTACCGGCCGTCGATCCGGCTGGAGTTCACCGACATCGCCCCCACCCCCGTACGGGACCGGGTGCGTGCCCGCGTCACGATCCTCGGCCGGCTGCTCTCGCCCTACACGGACGGAGGCGCCGACTCCACCTGCATGGAATTCGGCCGCGCCGTCCTCGAGACCGCGGAGGGCCGCTCGTACGTCGGCCTCGAAGAGCTCGACGCGGCCTGCCCCGACCCCCTCGCGCCGTTCGAGGGCGGGATGCTCACGCACCTCCTCGACGACCACGCCGAACTCGTCACCCTCCTGCTGCGACTGGTCCGGCCGCTGCCCGCCGGCCCGATCTTCCGCGTACTGCCGCTCGCCATGGACCGGTACGGGATCACCCTGCGCCTGGAGCAGCGGGGCGGGCACCGCGACGTGCGGCTGCCGTTCCCCTCGCCGCTCGACGACGTCGAGCAGTCCGGGGTGCAGATCCAGGCCCTGTTCAGCGCGGCCCGGCGGAGCTCGCACCGCAACAGCCTGCCCGCGTGAGGAATACGTCCCCGCGGACTTCCGTTGGCGACGATCATGAAGGCAATCACGTACAGCGCATACGGAACTTCCGAGAACCTCACGCTCGTTGACGTACCGCAGCCCAAGGTCGGCCCGGGCGAGGTGCTGGTCCGGGTCAAGGCCGCCGGCGTGAACCCGGTGGACTGGAAGCTCGCCGCCGGATATCTCGACCCGATCCTCGAGGTCCGCTACCCCGTCATACCCGGCTGGGACGTGGCCGGAGTCGTCGAGGCGGTCGGCCCCGACACCTTCGACTACGCCGTCGGCGACGAGGTCTACGGGTACGTCCGCAAGGAGTGGGTCGAGCTCGGCACCTACGCCGAACTGGTCGCCGCCCCCGTCCGGACGCTGGCCCGCAAGCCGCACGGGCTGACCTTCGAGCAGGCCGCGGGCATCCCGCTGGCCGGCCTCACCGCGTACCAGTCCCTCGTCCGCGTGGGCCTCAAGGCCGGCGAGACCGTCGTCATCCACTCCGCGGCCGGCGGCACCGGCTCCCTCGGCGTGCAGATCGCCGTCGCGCTCGGCCTGCGCGTCATCGGCACGGCCGGCGCGCACAACCACGACTACCTGCGCTCGCTCGGCGCCGAGCCCGTCCTCTACGGGGAGGGCATGGCGGACCGGATCCGCGCGCTGGCCCCCGAAGGCATCGACGCGGGGCTGGACTTCTTCGGGGAGGGCGCCGTCGAGGTCCTCCAGTCGCTCGTCAAGGAGCGCAGCCGGGTGGTCTCCATCGCCGACTACGAGGCCGCGGCCAAGGGTGCGCACCAGCTGTGGGTGCGCCCGGACACCGCCGGCCTGACGTTCCTCGGGGAACTGGCCGATGCGGGGAAGCTCACGGTCAACGTGGAGCACGCACTGCCGCTCGCCGAGGCCGCGAAGGCCTGGGAACTCAGCGCGGCGGGCCGCACGCGCGGCAAGATCGTCCTGACGGTCTGACGACACGCGGAAGCCGCCGGAGTACGAGACTCCGGCGGCCGCTCGCTCAACTGCAGGGGCCCGTCACGAGGCGGCCGCCGCATACCGGTTCGCCGGGCGCGGGAGACCGTAGTTCTCGCGCAGGGTCGTGCCGGTGTACTCCGTACGGAACAGGCCGCGCTCCTGGAGGATCGGCACGACGTGGTCGACGAACGCGGTCAGCCCGGTCGGAAGGACGGGCGCCATGATGTTGAAGCCGTCGGCGGCGCCCTGTGTGAACCACTCCTCCAGCTGGTCGGCGATCTGCTCGGGCGTGCCGGCGAAGACGCGGTGGCCGCGGCCGGCGCCGAGGCGGGCGATCAGTTCGCGCAGGGTGAGGCCGTCGCGGCGGGCCAGTTCGGCGACGAGGGTGAAGCGGCTCTTGTTGCCGTTGATGTCCCGCTCCTCGGGGAGCTCGGGCAGCGGGCCGTCGAGGGGATGGCCGGTGAGGTCGGTACCGAGCATGCCGGAGAGCTGGGCGAGCCCGTACTCCGGCACCTGGAGGTCGGTGAGCTCCTGTTCCAGGGCCTTCGCCTCGGCCTCGGTGGAGCCGATGACGGGCGCGATGCCGGGGAGGACGAGCAGGTCGGATCCGGTGCGGCCGTACTTGGCGAGGCGCGACTTGAGGTCCTTGTAGAAGGTCTGCCCGTCGGCGAGGGTCTGCTGGGCGGTGAAGACGGCCTCGGCGTACTGGGCGGCGAACTCCTTGCCGTCCTCGGAAGACCCGGCCTGTACGAGGAGCGGGTGGCCCTGCGGGGAGCGGGGCACGTTGAGCGGGCCGGCCACGCCGAAGTACGTGCCGCGGTGGGCGGCGGGATGGAGCTTGTCGGTGTCGGCGTAGATGCCGTGCTCCTTGTCGAGGACGATCGCGTCGTCCTCCCAGCTGTCCCAGAGCTTGGTGGCGACGTCGAGGAACTCGCGGGCGCGGTCGTAGCGGAGGCGGTGCTCGAGGTGCTCGTCCTGGCCGAAGTTGCGGGCCTCGTCGACGGTGCCGGAGGTGACGATGTTCCAGCCGGCGCGGCCGTTGCTGATGTGGTCGAGGGAGGCGAACTTGCGGGCGAGGTGGAACGGCTCGTTGAAGGTGGTGGAGACGGTGGCGATGAGCCCGATGTGCTCGGTGACGGCGGCGATGGCGGAGAGCAGGGTGAGCGGCTCGAACCCGCCGAGGGCGTTGTAGCGGGCCTTGCCCCAGAGGGCGAGCCCGTCGGCGAAGAAGACCGAGTCGAGCCGCCCGCGCTCGGCGGTCCGCGCCAGCTCCTGGAAGTACCGCAGGTCGGTGACCCGCTCGGGGCTGCTGCCGGGGTGCCGCCAGGCGGCGTCGTGGTGCCCGGCGTTCATGAGGAAGGCGTTGAGGTGGAGGGTCCGGGGTGCGGTCATGATGGTGTTCCTCGGGTGGGAGAGACGGGTGTCAGGCGGGGACGCGCCAGAGGCTGAGGCGGCGTTCGACGCTGACGAGGAGCTGGTTGAAGGCCACGCCGATGGCGGAGATGGTGACGATGCCCGCGTACATCTCCGGGATCGCGAAGTTGAACTGCGAGGCGTTGATCAGATAGCCGAGCCCCGCCTTGGCGCCGATCATCTCGGCGGCCACGAGGACCAGGATCGAGACGGCGCCGGCCAGCCGGATACCGGTGAAGATCGCCGGTACGGAGGCCGGGAGGATCACCTTCTGGAACAGCCTCGGCGTGGACAGGTCCATGGACCGGGCCAGTCGGACCAGCGTCGGGTCGGCGTCGCCGACGGCGCTGATGGTGTTCAGCAGGACCGGCCAGACGCAGGCGTAGACGACGATGGAGACCTTCGAGGTCTCGCCGATGCCGAGCAGCAGGACGAACACGGGCAGCAGCGCGAGGGCCGCGGTGTTGCGGAACACCTCCAGCAGCGGGCCGAGCAGCACCGCGACGGGGCGGTACCAGCCGATCAGCAGACCGAGCGGGACCGCGACGGCGACGGCGATGGCGAAGCCGCCGAAGGAGCGGACCAGGCTGGCCCGGGTGTGCTCGGCGAGCTGTCCGTTGCCCGCCAGTTCCCACCATGCCGCCGCGACCTCGCTGACCGGCGGGAGGAAGGTGGAGTCCACCAGTGCGAGCCGGGGCGCCGCCTCCCAGACCGCGAGCAGGGCGAGGACCGCCGCCGAACGCAGTGCCGCCGCGCGCAGCCACCGGGCGAGGGCGCGCAGGGCGGGCGGGCCGGCCGGAGCCGGGGAGGGGGCCGCGGGGGTGGGTTCCCGTGCCGGTGCGGGTTCCCGTACGGGCGCAGGCGCCGGGGTGCGCACCCCGCCCGCTCGTACGGCTTCCGCCTCGGCCGCGGTGGTCTTCGTATCGGCTGCGGTGCTCATACGGTGGCCTCCTCCTTCTCCAGTTGCTGGGCACGGGCCACCTCGTCGTGGAGCAGGGTCCAGATCTCGTGGCGGTAGCGGGCGAATTCCGGGCTGGAGCGCAGCTCCTCCCCGCCGGCGCCGGTGGCCCGGTCGCCGAAGGAGACGGGGACGGCCTCCTTGATCCGGCCGGGGCGGGAGGTCATCACGGCCACCCGCTGCCCGAGGTACACGGCCTCCTCGATCCCGTGCGTGATGAACACGACGGTCTTGCCGGTGCGCTGCCAGATGCGGCGCAGCTCGTCCTGGAGGGATTCGCGGGTCTGCGCGTCGAGCGCGGCGAACGGCTCGTCCATCAGCAGGACGTCCGGGTCGTAGGCCAGGGACCGGGCGATGGCCACGCGCTGGCGCATGCCGCCGGACAGCTCGTGCGGGTGGCGGTCCTCGAAGCCGGTGAGGCCGACGAGGTCGAGGAACTCCCGTGCCCGCTCGGTGCGTTCACGCCGGGGGACTCCCGTCGCCTCCAGGCCGAACTCGATGTTGCCGAGCGCGGTGCGCCAGGGCAGCAGGGCGTACTGCTGGAAGACGATGCCCCGGTCCAGGCCGGGTCCGGCGACCGGCTCCCCGTCGAGGAGGATCCGGCCGGAGGTGGGCCGGGTCAGGCCCCCCAGCAGGTCGAGCAGGGTGGACTTGCCGCAGCCGCTGGGGCCGACGACCACCACGAACTCCCCGGCCCCGATCTCCAGGTCCACGCCGTCGAGGGCGGTGAAACTCCCCTCCCCGGGGGCCCCGGCCTTCCTGCCCTTGGCCTGCTTCCTCGGGAAGGTCTTCGTCACGGACTCGAACACGATCTTCGCCATGGTGCTCAGCCCTTCCCCTGGTCGTTGAACTCGTTCGTGTACAGGTCGGCGGGCTTCAGCAGGCCCTTCTTGACCTCGCCGCGCTCACCGAGCCAGTCGATCCACAGCTGGAACTCCTTGTCGGCGATCCGGCCGCCGGTCTCCGCCACCCCGTACGAGCGCCAGTACTGGAGGGTGGAGGTGTCCTCGTTGCGGCCGCGCTTCTTGACGATCTCGGTCATCCGGGCGATGACCTCCTCACGCGGGGTGGTCCGGGACCACTCGATGGCCTTGGCGACACCGGTCGTGAAGGTCCGTACCGTGTCGGGGTTCTCCTTGATGAACCGCCGGGTCATCACGTACGACCCGGCGCTGAAGGCGCCCAGCAGCTCGAAGTCCTTGAACAGCGGGCGAATGCCCCCGGCGGCGAGGGCCTTGTCGCGCAGGACTCCGCTGAGCACGCCGACCTCGATCTGCTTCTGGCGCAGCGCCTGTTCGGTGTTGACGGGCGGGACCACGAGGGACTCGACCTTGGCCGCCTCGGCCTTGGAGAGGCCGTTGCGTTCCAGGTAGATCTCCAGCAGCGCCTGGGCGTGGGCGCCCAGCGTGTTCATGCCAACCTTCTTGCCGATCAGGTCGCGGGGCGAGCGGATCGGGCTGTCCTCCAGGACGTAGTAGCCGAGGTAGGTGTCCTTGTCGGAGCCGTAGTAGGAGATGACGGACTGGATCTGGGCCTTGCTCGCGGCGAGTTTGACGATCGCGCCGTTGAAGGCCCCGCCGAAGTGGGTCTGGCCGGTGGCGGCGGACTGGATGTCCTGGGGGCCGCTGATCGTGTTGCCGACCCAGTCGAGGGTCAGGCCGCCCAGATAGCCGAGGTCCGCGGCCAGCTCGGGGAGCAGGACCGCGCCGACGGACCCCTGGTACTTGAGGGTCGTGACCTGCTTGGCGGATCCGCCGGTGGCCGTGGCCGTGCCGCAGCTCACCGCGGCCGCCGAGATGCCGAGCAGGGTGAGGAACTGGCGTCGGGTGGTGGAGGTGGAGGCGAGGGCTGCGGGCATGGAAGGGGTCCTTGTTCGGGATGGGGTGGTTTCGGGGCCGCTACGGGGCGGTGGTGGCGAGGGGCGCTGCGGAGGCCCGGGCGTTCAGCGCGTCGGCGAACTCGTCGACGGCCTGGAAGAGGTCCAGCTCGGCTTCGGGCCGCAGCCGGTCGGGGCCGGTGCCGCGCTCCACGGAGGAGTCCAGGACGAACCGGCCGGCGGTGACGTGCCGGGCGCCGAGGGCGGCGAGTACCGGGCGCAGGGCGTAGTCGAGGGTGAGGACATGGGCGAGGCTGCCGCCGGTGGCGATGGGCAGGACCGTTTTGCCGGCCAGCCCGTCCTGCGGGAGCAGATCGAGGAAGGCCTTGAGCAGGCCGGTGTACGAAGCCTTGTAGACCGGCGTCGCGACGATGATCCCGTCGGCCTCGACGACGGCTTCGAGGGCCCGGCGGATCTCCGGCTCGCCGCGGCGGGCGGAGAGGAGGTCGGCGGCGGGGAGCTCCCGTACGGCGAGGTGGGCGGTGTCGTACCCGGCGTGGGAGAGCCGGCGCAGGACGTGGTCGGCGACGACGGCGGTACGGGAGTGCGGGGAGGGGCTGCCGGAGAGGGCGAGCAGGGTGGGCACGGGGCCTCCTTGGGGCGTCGTACGAGGGGGCGGGCGTGGCGGGGGCGAGGGCTGGGGGCGGGCCGGGGCCGGGAGCGGTCAGGCGCCGGCGGATGCGCCGGAGGGGATGCCGAAGGACGGGTCGGGCACGGTCTCCGGGCTGATCAGGCGGGACGGGACCCCGTCCGGGCCGACCGGGACGTCGCCGTCCACCGTCACGCGGCGCAGGGTGCGCTCGTGGTCGTCGGAGTCGTCGACGCCGTAGTGCTGGGTGGCCCGGTTGTCCCAGATCGCGACGTCGCCGGCCCGCCACTGCCGGCGGACGGTGTTCTCGGGGCTCTCGATGTGCGCCTGGAAGAGGTCGAGGAGGGCGCGGGAGTCGCGGCCGGTGAGGCCCTTGATCCGCTGGACGAAGTTGCCGAGGAGCAGGGCGCGTTCGCCGGTCTCGGGGTGGACGCGGACGACGGGGTGCTCGGTGAGGAACTCGGTGGAGGTGAACACCTCGCGGTACTGGGCCAGCGCCTCGGGGACGGCGTCGGGCCTGAGGGCGGCGTAGTCGTACGCGTTGGAGTGCACGGCGCGCAGGCCGTCGGCGAGGCTGCGCAGCGGCTCGGGGAGGTTCGCGTAGGCGCTGGCGGTGTTGGCCCAGAGGGTGTTGCCGCCGTACGGGGGGACCGTGACGGCACGGAGGATGGAGAAGGCGGGGTAGGCGGGGACGAAGGTGACGTCGGTGTGCCACTGGTTGGCACGGGCGCCGTGGTGGGAGTCGATGCCGAGGGCGTAACGGCCGTCGGCGGAGGGCACGGTGGGGTGGGCGACGGGCGTGCCGAGGAGCCGGGCGAAGGCTTCGTGGCCGGTCTCGTCGAGGTGGTGCTGGTCGCGGAAGAAGACGACCTTGTGGGCGAGGAGCGCGGCACGGATCTCGGCGACGACATCGTCACCGAGGCCCCCGCCGAGCTGCACACCGCCGATCTCGGCACCGATCCGCCCGCCGATCCGGGTGACGGTGAGCTGGGTACGGGTGGCAGTGCTCATGGGAACTCCCTTGGGTTGGTTTCCGCAGTGGAGGAATGGGGCGCACGGGCGAACCTCTGACCGGGGCCGCTTGACCGGAGGGCGGGCCGGGTCGGCACCGGAAGCCGGTGAGCGGGAGACCGGGTCGGCTCCGGGCCGCAGGCCGGTAGGCCACGGCCGGTCAGACCGGACGCACGTGGACCACGGCCGGAAGGCGGTCGGCGAGAGGGCGGAGGGGCCGGCGCGGAGCCGGGCGGTTCCGGGTGGGGTGGCCGACGGCCGGTTCGGCGCAAGGCCGAACGGTCATCGGTCGGGGCCCGGGGCGGCGCTTAAGCGCGGCGCGTGGCCGGACAGCGGCCCGGACACGAACCCGGCGCGGTACAGGAGCCGGGGGTGTGGAGCCGCGGGGCGGGAAGCTCGAACGCGGACATGGCTCGGAGACTGTCAGCGGCCCGAGTACGGGTCAAGCCCCGTCCGGCACGCCGTAACGGCTCCTGCCCGAAGCTCGCACCCACCGCGGCACACTGGCTCTGAGCTGGCCCTATGCCGTGCCGGGAACCCGCCGCAGAACACCCCGCGACGGCCGGAAACCGTGGCCGGATTTCATGCCCCCGCAACGCGACCGCCACGCGTTCGCCGAGACCGCCGTCCGTTGCCGCCTGTCGGACGCCCTCAGGGCCGGACCCGCCCCCGCCAGGTGCCCGCCCGTTCGGGGCGCTCTTTCGTGACCCGACCCGTCTCACATGAGAGGGCGAGATCACACCCTGTCGTTATAGTGGTTCCCAAGGTGACCCCCCTAGCATTCGAGCCATGACGGTCCTGCCTGATGACGGGCTCTCCTTGGCCGCCGAGTTCCCTGACGCGACGCATGAGCAGTGGCAGCGCCTGGTAGAGGGCGTTCTACGCAAGTCCGGCAAGGACGTATCCGGCGATGCTGCAGAAGACGCGTTGTCCACAAAGCTCGAGGACGGGCTCACCACCCGCCCGCTGTACACCGCGCCCGAAACGGCCGACGAAACCGGTTTCCCCGGGTTCGCACCGTTCGTCCGGGGCGGCAGCCCCGCCGGCGGTGCCGCCGGCGGCTGGGACGTGCGGCAGCGGTACCTCGGCAGCGATGCCGCACGGGTGAACGAGGCCGTTCTCACCGACCTCGAGAACGGGGTCACCTCCCTCTGGCTGTCCCTGGGCGGACCGGGCGGACTCCCCGTCGACGCGCTCCCGCGCGTCCTCGACGGCGTCTACCTCGACCTGGCGCCCGTCTCCCTGGACGCCGGAGCCGAATACGCCGAGGCCGCCCGCGCCTTGCTCCGCCTGTACGCCGAGCGCGGTGTGACCCCCGAGGCCGCCCGCGCGAGCCTCGGCGCCGACCCGCTGGGCCACGAGGCCCGTACGGGTGAAGTCCTGGACCTGGCCGGCGCCGTCGGGCTCGCCCGGGAGGCGGCCGCACGCTGGCCCGGCGTCCGCGCCCTCGCCGTCGACGCCCTGCCGTACCACGAGGCCGGCGGTAGCGCGGCCGAGGAGCTGGGGCTGTCCCTGGCCACCGGCGTCGCCTACCTCCGCGCCCTCACCGAAGCCGACGGCGAGACCGGAGCCGCCGGCGCCCTCGATGTCCGAGCCGCCCTCGGCCAGCTCGAGTTCCGCTACGCCGCGACCGCCGACCAGTTCCTCACCATCGCGAAGTTCCGCGCCGCCCGCCGTCTGTGGGCCCGGATCGCCGAGGCCTGCGGGGCCCCCGACGCCGGCGCCCAGCGCCAGCACGCCGTCACCTCTCCGGTCATGATGACCCGCCGCGACCCCTGGGTGAACATGCTGCGCACCACCGTCGCCTGCATGGCGGCGGGCGTGGGCGGGGCCGACTCGGTCACCGTGCTCCCCTTCGACCACGAGCTGGGCCTGCCGGACGCCTTCGCGCGCCGCATCGCCCGCAACACCTCCACCATCCTGCTGGAGGAGTCGCACCTGGCCCGCGTCATCGACCCGGCCGGCGGCTCGTACTACGTCGAGCAGCTCACCGACGAACTGGCCCACGCCGCCTGGGAGTTCTTCCAGACGATCGAGAAGGCCGGCGGCCTGGCCGCCGCCCTGCGCTCCGGCCTCGTCGCCGAGCGGCTCGCCGCGACCTGGGCCGAGCGCTCCAAGAAGCTCGCCAAGCGCCGCGAACCCATCACGGGAGTCAGCGAGTTCCCGCTGCTCTCGGAGAAGCCCCTCGACCGCGAGCCCGCCCCGGCGGGTCCCGCCGGCGGGCTGCCCCGCGTACGGCGCGACGAGGCGTACGAGGCACTGCGCGCCCGCAGCGACGCGCACCTGGCCGCGACCGGGAACCGTCCGCGGATCTTCCTCGCCGCGCTGGGCCCGGCGGCCGCGCACACCGCGCGCGCCACCTTCGCCGCGAACCTGTTCCAGGCGGGCGGCGTCGAGGCGGTCCACGACCCGGTGTCGGTGGACGCGGCGACGGCCGCCGAGGCCTACGCCGCGAGCGGCGCGGACGGCATGGCCGTGCTGTGCTCCAGCGACGCGCTGTACGAGGAGCAGGCCGAGGCGGTGGCCGGGGCCCTGCGCGCGGCCGGTGCGACGACCGTGTTCCTCGCGGGCAAGCCCGGCACCTCGGCCGGCGCCGTGGACGAGTACGTCTTCGCCGGCTGCGATGCGGTCGCCGTGCTGTCCTCCGTACTCGACCGGATGGGAGTCGCTCTGTGAGCAGCATCCCCGATTTCACCTCGCTCGCGCTGGGCGGCGGCGCCTCCGCGGCCGGCTCCGAGGACCAGTGGCGTGCGGCGGTGAAGGAGTCCACCGGGACCGCCGCCGGAGACCTGCTGTGGGAGACCCCCGAGGGCATCGGCGTGAAGCCGCTGTACACCGGGCGCGACCTGGAGGGCCTGGACTTCCTGCGGACCTACCCGGGCGTGGCCCCGTACCTGCGCGGCCCGTACCCGACCATGTACGTCAACCAGCCCTGGACGATCCGCCAGTACGCGGGCTTCTCCACGGCCGAGGAGTCGAACGCCTTCTACCGGCGCAACCTCGCGGCCGGCCAGAAGGGCCTGTCGATCGCCTTCGACCTGCCCACGCACCGCGGCTACGACAGCGACCACCCGCGCGTCACGGGCGACGTCGGCATGGCGGGTGTGGCGATCGACTCGATCTACGACATGCGCCAGCTCTTCGACGGCATCCCGCTGGACAAGATGACGGTGTCGATGACGATGAACGGCGCGGTGCTGCCGGTCCTCGCCCTCTACATCGTGGCGGCGGAGGAGCAGGGCGTCTCCCCCGAGAAGCTCGCCGGGACCATCCAGAACGACATCCTCAAAGAGTTCATGGTCCGCAACACCTACATCTATCCGCCCAAGCCCTCGATGCGGATCATCTCCGACATCTTCTCGTTCACCTCGCAGAAGATGCCGCGGTACAACTCCATCTCGATCTCCGGGTACCACATCCAGGAGGCGGGGGCCACGGCCGACCTGGAGCTCGCGTACACCCTCGCGGACGGTGTGGAGTACCTGCGCGCCGGGCAGGCCGTCGGGCTGAACGTGGACGCCTTCGCGCCGCGCCTGTCGTTCTTCTGGGCGATCGGCATGAACTTCTTCATGGAGGTCGCGAAGCTGCGCGCCGCGCGCCTGCTGTGGGCGCGCCTGGTGAAGCAGTTCGACCCGCAGAACGCGAAGTCCCTCTCCCTGCGTACGCATTCGCAGACTTCCGGCTGGTCCCTGACCGCCCAGGACGTCTTCAACAACGTGACGCGTACGTGCATCGAGGCGATGGCGGCGACCCAGGGGCACACCCAGTCGCTGCACACCAACGCCCTCGACGAGGCGCTCGCCCTGCCGACGGACTTCTCGGCGCGCATCGCCCGCAACACCCAGCTGCTGCTCCAGCAGGAGTCGGGAACCTGCCGGTCGATCGACCCGTGGGGCGGCAGCGCGTACGTCGAGAAGCTGACGTACGACCTGGCGCGCCGGGCCTGGCAGCACATCCAGGAGGTCGAGGCGGCCGGCGGCATGGCGCAGGCCATCGACGCGGGCATCCCGAAGCTGCGCGTGGAGGAGGCCGCCGCCCGTACGCAGGCGCGGATCGACTCGGGGCGCCAGCCGGTGATCGGCGTGAACAAGTACCGGGTGGAGAACGACGAGCAGATCGACGTGCTCAAGGTCGACAACTCCTCGGTGCGCACGCAGCAGATCGAGAAGCTGCGGCGGCTGCGCGAGGAGCGCGACGAGGCGGTCACGCAGGACGCGCTGCGGGCCCTGACGAACGCGGCCGAGCGGGGCGCCGGGCAGGGCATGGAGGGCAACCTCCTCGCGCTTGCGGTGGACGCGGCGCGGGCCAAGGCGACCGTGGGTGAGATCTCGGACGCACTCGAGAAGGTGTACGGGCGGCACGCGAGCCAGATCCGTACGATCTCGGGTGTGTACCGCACCGAGGCAGGCGAGTCCCCGAACGTGGAGCGCACGCGTGCGCTGGTCGACCGGTTCGAGGAGGCGGAGGGCCGCCGTCCGCGCGTGCTGGTCGCCAAGATGGGCCAGGACGGGCACGACCGCGGCCAGAAGGTCATCGCGACCGCCTTCGCCGACCTGGGCTTCGACGTGGACGTCGGCCCGCTGTTCCAGACCCCGGCGGAGGTGGCCCGCCAGGCCGTCGAGGCGGACGTCCACGTGGTGGGCGTGTCGTCGCTGGCGGCCGGCCACCTGACCCTCGTACCGGCGCTGCGCGAGCAGTTGGCGGAGGAGGGGCGCGAGGACATCATGATCGTGGTGGGCGGGGTGATCCCGCCGGCCGACGTGCCGACGCTGCTGGAGATGGGCGCTGCGGCGGTGTTCCCGCCCGGCACCGTGATCCCCGACGCGGCCCATGACCTGGTGACGCGGCTGGCCGCGGATCTGGGCCACGAGCTGTAGGCGCGGCCGATGCCTCCGAAGATCGACATCGAGGCCTACGCGAAGGGGGTGCTCGACGGGAAGCGTGCGTTCATCGCGCGCGCGATCACGCTCGTCGAGTCCACCCTGCCCGCTCACCGGGCGCTCGCGCAGGGGCTGTTGACGGAGCTGCTGCCGCATGCGGGGCGGGCCCGGCGGATCGGTATCAGCGGGGTGCCGGGCGTCGGCAAGTCCACGTTCATCGATGCGTTCGGCACGATGCTGACGGGGCTGGGCCACCGGGTCGCGGTCCTGGCCGTGGACCCGTCCTCGACCCGTACGGGCGGCTCGATCCTGGGTGACAAGACGCGGATGGAGCGCCTGTCGGTGGACCCGGCGGCGTTCGTACGCCCGTCGCCTTCGGCGGGGACGCTGGGCGGGGTGGCGAAGGCCACCCGCGAGTCGATGATCGTGATGGAGGCGGCGGGCTACGACGTGGTCCTCGTCGAGACGGTCGGCGTGGGCCAGTCGGAGACGACGGTCGCCGGCATGGTCGACTCCTTCCTCCTGCTCTCCCTGGCCCGTACGGGGGATCAGCTCCAGGGCATCAAGAAGGGCGTCCTGGAGCTGGCGGACGTCCTCGCGGTGAACAAGGCGGACGGCCCGCACGAGCGCGACGCGAAGGCGGCGGCGCGGGAGTTGTCGGGCGCGCTGCGCCTGATGCACCCCGCGGACGCGGCCTGGACCCCGCCGGTGCTGACGTGCAGCGCGCGGGAGTCGGCGGGTCTGAACGAGGTGTGGAACCGCCTGGAGCAGCACCGGCGACTGCTGGACGCAGGGGGCCGGCTGGCGGCCAAGCGGGCGGCGCAGCAGGTGGAGTGGACCTGGTCGATGGTCCGGGACGAGCTCCTGGAGCGGCTGCGCGCCAACCCGTCGGTCCGCGACCTGGCGCCGGACCTGGAGGCTGCAGTGCGCGCGGGCACGGTCACCCCCACCTCGGCGGCGGACCGCATCCTCTCGGCGTTCGGCAACGCCGGCGTATGAGACGCGGGAACGCGGGACGCAGGGGCGGCGCCCCCGCGGCGGGGGTTGGGGCCCGCCCGGGAAACGGTGAAGGGCGGGGCGGGGAGCGGCACCGTGCGGCGGCAACCGGTCAGGGTCAGGCGGTGACCAGGGTGGCCGGGTCCGTCGCGGCCAGGGAGCGCTGCAGGATGCGCCCCTGCTCCGCCGGATCCGTGGCAGCCAGCAGCGCCGAAAGCACCGCGATCCGCGCCTGCGGCGCCCGCAGGGTCCCCGTCGCCACGGCGCCCGCCGCCACCAGGTCCACCGCACCGCCGTGCGTGTAGATCTCCGTGACCGGCCCGGCGGCCACCCGCGTGGTCAGCGCCACCAGCACGCCCCGCGCCACGGCGTCCTTCACCGCGGCCACGATCTCCGGCGTGGCGTTGCCCGCGCCCGTGCCGATGAGCACGATCCCCCGCGCACCCGCCGCGACCGCCGCGTTCAGGAGCACCGGGTCGCCGTCGGCGTGGTGCATCACCATGTCCACCCGCGGCGGCAGCTCCGGCATCGCGGGCAGCGGCAGCGGCTCCGGGCGCTGCGGGGCGCGCAGCATGGTGACCTTGCCGAAGCCGATCTTCCCGAGCAGTTCCTTCGAGGGGTCGGCGAACGCGTCCAGCGCCACCGCCTGGGTCTTCACCGTGCCGCGGGCCGCGTGGACCCGGCCCCCGAAGGCGATCAGCACGCCGAGCCCGCGCGTGCTCGCCGCGGTGAGCAGCGCGTCGTACAGGTTGCCCGGGCCGTCCCCGTCCGCGGTGCCCATGGGGCGCTGCGCGCCGGTGAACACCACGGTGCGCGGGTCGTGGTGGTGCAGGTCGACGAGGAAGGCCGACTCCTCGAGGGTGTCGGTGCCGTGCGTGACGACGATGCCGTCCACGCCCGGGTCGGCGAGCACCTCGTGCACGGTGCGCAGCAGGGTGAGCTGGTGGGCGGTGGTGAGCCGCGGGCTGTTCACGCTGAACAGGTCCACCACCTCGACGGTGATGTCCTCGGGCAGCGGAGCGGTGGCCATGACCTCGCTGCCGTCGGCGTCGGCCGCGAAGCCGGAGCCCTGCCAGCGGCTGGCTATGGTCCCGCCGGTGCTGATGACGACGATCCGTCCCATGGCCGCGGCCGCCCTTCTCTCGCGTGTCTCTCGTACACATGTGCTGAAAGCAGCAATGATACGGACATCAACGCGCAATGTGATTGCCTCTTCAGCCCCACCACTGGCTACGTGGTAGGTGATAATTGCGCAATGGACTCGATTGACCGGGATATCTTGCGCGAGCTCCAGGCGGACGGCCGCCTCAGCAACCAGGAGCTCGCCGCGCGCGTCGGTCTGACCCCCTCCCCCTGTATGCGCCGGGTGCGCCAGCTCGAACAGGACGGGGTGATCCAGGGCTACCGTGCCGTGATCTCCCCCGAGGCGGTCGACCGCGGCTTCGAGGTGCTGGTCTCGGTCGAGGTGCGCCGCGACCGCGCCGCCGTCGAGGCCTTCGAGGCGGCCCTCCAGGACATCCCCGACGTCATCGAGGCGTACCGCCTCTTCGGCAGCCCCGGCTGCCTCCTGCGCATCGCGGTCGCGGACCTGCGCGCGTACGAACGCCTCTGGATCGAAAGGCTGACGGCCCTCTCCGGCATCACCGAGGTCAACTCGCAGATCATCATGAAGCGCATCAAGGAACCGACGGGCCTGCCCGTCGAGCGCTGACGCCGCCCCCCAGACGTACCGGACCAAACGAAGGAAGCAGCACCCCATGGAACCTCTCGGCGCCGGCGACCCGCTCCGGCTGGGCCCGTACCGACTCCTCGGCGTCCTCGGCGCCGGCGGCATGGGCAAGGTCTACTTCGGGCGGGACGACGGCGGCCGGACCGCGGCGGTCAAGGTGCTGCTGCCGGAGCTCGCGCACGACCCGAACCTCGCCCAGCGGTTCGTCCGCGAGGCGCACACCGCGCAGGCCGTCACCAGCTCCGGCGTGGCCCGCGTCCTGAACGCGATGAGCGAGGACGGCAACCGGCCCTGGATCGCCACCGAGTTCCTGACCGGGCCCACCCTCGACGACGCCGTCCGCCGGTACGGGCCGTTCGGCGCCGACGGGGTCCGCGCGCTCGCCGCCTCGCTCGCCGCCACCCTGGGCGAGATCCACGCCGCGGGACTGGTCCACCGCGACCTGAAGCCGGCCAACATCGTGCTCACGTCCGGCGGGCCGCGCGTCATCGACTTCGGCATCGCCCGACCCGAGCACGGGCTGACGCTCACCACCACCGGCCAGGTCCCGGCCACCCCCGGCTACGGCGCCCCCGAGCAGGTGCTCGGCCGGCGCGTGGGCCCCGCCGCGGACGTCTTCTCGCTGGGCGCGGTGCTCGCGTACGCGGCGACCGGGCAGCGCGCCTTCGACGGGACGCACGTGGCCGCCGTGCAGTACGAGGTGGTCCACGGCGAGGCCCGGCTCAACGGTGTGCCCGATGAGTTGCGCCGGCTCATAGAACCCTGCCTCGCCAAGGACCCCGCACTGCGCCCGACCCCCGAGCAGATCGCGGGCGCCTTCGGACCGCCGCGCGGAGCGGACCGCGTCTGGCGTAAGGGGCCGCTCGCCCAGGACATCGCGCGCCGAGGGAGCGAGGCCGAGCGGCAGGCCGCCACGGTCATCGGCCAGGGGCCCGGGACCGGCCCCTCCCGCAGGCGGGTGCTGCGCGCCTCGCTCGCGGCCGGCGGGGCCCTGGCCGCCACCGGCGGTGCGACGGGCGCCTGGTGGCTGATGCGCGGCGAATCCCTCCCCCCGGCCGGCACGGCCCACAACGCGCAGCCCCTGTCCCCGCTCTCCGTGCAGTCCGGCACGCCTCCGGACCCGCTGTGGGGGCCGCTGCCGGTGGCGGCGCAGGCGGTGGACGGTGTGGTCACCACCCCGCTCCCGCTGCTCGACGTGGTCGTCTTCGCCGCGAAGGAGGGCGGCCTGGCGGCGCGGCTGACGGCCGACGGCAAGGAGAAGTGGCGGCTGCCCGGCACCGTCCCCGCGGCCGGCCTGGTCGCCCTGCCCGGCAACCGGTTCGTCACCGGCGGTCCCGGCGGTGGGCTGCTCTGCTTCGAAGCCTCCACCAGCAAGCGGCTGTGGACGGTGGCCGCCGACACCCACCGCATCCTGGCCGCGGACGCGTCGGCCGTGTACCTGGTGACCCGGGACGGGCGGCTGCGCGCCGTGGACACCGGCACCCGCAAGGTCCGCTGGACCGTGGCGCTGGAGCAGACCGCCCTGCGGGCGCCCGGCTCGAAGGCCGCACCCGGCGCACGGGCCGAGGCCGGCCCGGACCGGCTCGTGGTCTGCGGCGCGTACGGCACCGTCTTCGCCGTCGACACCGCGACGGGCGCCACCGCCTGGGAGGTCGTCAGTCAGGCGCGGTCCGCCGTTCAACCGCTCGTCGTGGGGGATGCGGTGTACCTCGGCGGCCGGACCCTGAAGGGGCTGAACATCCGGACGGGCACCGAGCTGTGGGACCCGACCGACGCGAAGGAGCCCCCGAAGGAGGACAGCGGCGGCTGGGGGCCGCCGGTCCGGGACGGCGAGACCCTGTGGGCCATGGACGGTACGGCGATGACCCAGGCGCGGCTCGCGACCGGGGTGCCCACTTCGCACGGCAGCGCCGTCCACGGCCCGCTGCCGCACATCCCCCTCGTGGTGCAGGCCCGTACGGTCTTCGCCGTGGAGGGCGAGGGACAGGGCGTCTCGGCGTACTCCGCCTCCGGCGGCAAGCGGTACTGGACCTGGTCGCCCGAATCGCGCGGGGTCTGGGCGATGGCCGGCGCCGGGAACCGCCTGTTCACCGTCAACAGCTGGAAGCTGACCGCCCTGCCGGTCGTGGACTGACGATCGCCTAGGCTCGGGGGGCTCGGACCTCGGGCCCCGGGCTCGGCCACGGGCCCTCGGGCCACGGGCCACGAGCCCGGGCCACGAGGCGCGGGCCACGGGCCGAGCAACCGAACCGGGAGACCGCGCACATGGAACGCCTACGGCAGGACGACCCCCCGCAGATCGGGCCGTTCACGACCCTGGCGCGGCTCGATCCGGAATCCGCCGAGCGCTCCGTCCCCGAACGCCGGTACCTCGCGCGCAGCGCCGACGGGGAGCGCACCGTCCTCGTCGGCGTACCGCGGGCCGGGGCCGATCCCTCCCGGTGGGCGGTCGAGGCCGAGGGCGCCCGGCGGCTGCGGCTGCCGCGGTTCCTCGACGTCGCCGAGGTCGGCGGCACGGCCGGCTTCCCCTGGTACGCGACCCCGTACGAGCCGATGCTGCCGCTGCCGGCGGTGCTCGCCGCCTACGGCGGTCCGCTGCCCGAGGAGGTCGTGCGCGGGCTCGGTGCCGCCCTCGCGGAAGGGCTCGCCGCCGCGCACGCCCGCGGGGTGGCGCACGCGGGGCTGTCGCCGGCCGCCGTGCTGGTCACCGCCGGCGGGCCGGTGCTGTCGTGCTTCGGCGCCGTGCGGGCCGCCGCTCCCGACGGCGTGCACCGGGCGGGGCTGCCGGGGATCGACCCGGGCTGCCTGGCTCCGGAAGAGGCCTCGGGCGGAGCGCCCGGGCCGCTCGGGGACGTCTTCGCCCTGGGGTCCGTACTGGCCTATGCGTCGACCGGCCACACGGTGCCCGAGCAGGGCGAACTGCCGCCCGGGCTGCGCGGGCCGGTGGGGGCGTGCCTGGCGCGTGATCCCGCGGACCGGCCCGGGTCGGCCGGGGAGCTGCTGCGCGGGCTGGCCGCTCCCTCGAGGGTCCCGGACCCGCGGCTGCCGCCCTCGCCCGGGCCCGCCACGGCCCTCGACGGCGCCGCTGCGCCGGTCGTGCTGCCGGGCCGTGTCGTCGCCGCGCTCGCCGCCCAGTCCGCTTGGCTGCTGGCCGCCGAACTCCCTTCGGTACAGGAGCGGTTCACCTCGTCCGCATCACCGCAGAAAGTGCGCTGACCCCGATGCCTCCCCTCCCGACCCCGCTCGCACCGCTCACGCACGACGACCCGGTACACCTCGGTGACCACCGGCTGCTGGCCCGGCTCGGCAGCGGCGGCATGGGCACGGTCTACCTGGCCCGGTCGGCGGGCGGGCGTACGGTCGCGCTCAAGACCGTGCACACCCGGATCGCCGCCGACGCCTCCTTCCGCACCCGGTTCCGGCTGGAGTCGGACGCGGCCCGGGTCATCGGCGACCGGTACGGGGCGCGCGTGTTCGGCGCCGACCCGCTGGCGCCGACGCCGTGGCTGGCGACCGAGTACGTGATCGGCCCCCAGCTCGACGAGGCGGTGCGCCTCGGCGGTGCGCTGCCCGAGGCGTCGGTCCGGTCGCTGGGCGCCGATCTCGCCCGGGCCCTGGGCCAGTTGCACCGCTCGGACGTCGTGCACCGCGACCTCAAGCCCTCCAACATCATGGTCACCGCCGCCGGGCCCAAGGTCATCGACTTCGGCATCGCGCGCGCCCTCGGCGACGAACGGCTGACCAGCACCGGGGCCGCGGCCGGCACCCCCGCCTTCATGTCGCCGGAGCAGGCCGGAGGCCTCGAACACACCCCGGCCGGCGATGTGTTCGCGCTGGCGGGCGTCCTGGTCTTCGCGGCCACGGGGCACGGCCCGTTCGGCGGCGGCCAGGCCGCGGACCTCCTCTACCGGGTGCGGTACGCGGAGGCCGACCTCGGCGGCGTACCGGCCGGACTGGCCCCGCTGCTGGCCCGCTGCCTGAGCAAGGACCCGGCACTGCGGCCGGGCACCGGCGAGCTGGCGGAGCTCCTCTCCCCCGGCGAGCCGGCCGTCTTCGCCGACGGGCTGCCGCAGCCGGTCCTCGCGGACATCGCCCGGCGGGCCGCGGCGGTGTGGCAGCCGCCGCCGGCCCGGCTCGCGGCGCCCGCCGGGGAGCCGGAGACCGCCGCTACGGCCCGGACCGGCATGTCGCGGCGCCGGCTCCTGACGCTGGGCGGCGGCGCGGCGGCCGCCGCGACCGTACTTGCTGCGGGCGGCGGCTGGTGGGCCTGGCGCAGCAGCCGGCCGGCCGGCGCCGCGAAGAAGAACCCCGTCCTCCAGCCGCCGCCCGACCCGCTGTGGTGGGTCGACGCGGCGATCCCCCCGGTCCTCCCCGAGCCCCTGTGCGTGGGCGATGCCCTGGTCGCGGTCGCGGACAGCACGGTCGGGGCCTTCGACTCGCGGACCGGCAGCGACAAGACGGAGTTCCTCGGCTACGCGGACCGCTGGCGGGTCGGCACCGACGGCAAGGTCCTGTACGGGCTCGGGAGGCGGGACCCCGACACCGCACCCGACAAGGCGGTCGCGGTCTCCGTCCTGCCCATGGAGTACGTGGAACGCGGCAAGGAGGCGCCGCCCCTGGTTCGCCTGCCCGCGTTCGACGGCGCCCACCGCCTGACCCAGATCCTGGGCGCGAGCGGGGACACGGCCTTCCTGCACGCGAAGGCCGCGGGGGGCGAGGAGTGGTGGGTGGTGGCCGCGAGCCTGACCTCCGGCAAGGAGCTCTGGCGCCGGCCGGCGGCGGGCCCCACCCCGCACCAGCTCAAGCTCGAGTACCCGACTGTGCTGCGGCTCAAGGCAGTACGCGGCGGGATACTGCTGTGGCAGCGGGCCGAACTCGGCGACGACCTGCGGGTCTCCCTCCACGACGCGGCGAACGGCACCGAACGCTGGTCCGCGACCCTGGCGGCGCCGGGCGCGACCCCGGACCAGCCGGCCACGGACGACGACCACGTCTACCTCGGCGCGGCCGCGGTCCAGGCCCTCCGCCTCTCGGACGGCAAACCCGCCTGGTCCTTCGGCGAGGGCCGTGACGTGGGCCCGGTCGCGGGCAAACGCCGCTACGGCCTCCCCACGGTCCGGGACGGCGTGGTCTACGCCGTCGAGGGCACCCACGGCCTCGTCGCCCTGGACGCCCGCACCGGAGCGGAACGCTGGCGCGAAACCACCCCGAAGAAGTCCGCCGCAGGGGAGTCCACCCCGAACCGCGACGTGGCCCCGGTGGCCACGCCGAACCACATCTACTTCCTGGACACCCTGGGCGTCCGAGCCGTAGACCTCCGCACGCACCGCCCGGTCTGGCGCTACGAGACCAAGGCCACCACCCTCACGGCGGACCCGTCCGGCACCCGCCTGCACGTCCGCGAAAAGGGCAGAATGACGTCCCTCCCGACCGACTGAAGCCACGAACCGCCACCCTCACGAACAGACCGTCGGCGGACCTCAGGCGTCGTCCCGGATGGGCTCCAGGATCGCCACGCACTCCATGCGGTGGGTCATCGGGAAGGTGCCATAGGTCTCGATCTCCGGAGAACGAGCAGGTCAGGCCCGATGTCCGCCAGCATCCCGCCTTCTTCTAATGTGCATTCCTTGCTCAACGGCTGCGACCGCCGAACAGCCACCGGCATCACAGAAAGCGTGATTCTGCAGATTTGACACAAAAGGAGTGGACGCAGTGAACAGATCATCTCGGTCTTCGCGCGACAGCCCATGCACGGTCAGTCCCCCCGGATAGGATTCACCAGGTCCGCGGCCTGGTCGGAAGAGATGCGGACGGTCGGGAGCGGGCAGCACGCCCGGCAGTGAAGCCAGAGGTGGGGACAGCAGATGCGGGAAGGCCGGTGGACCACGGTCACCGAGTCCGAGTACGACCACGAGCGCCGTGCTCTGGAGGCCGTCCGCGAGCAGCTGCCGGACTCCGACCCCTGGCGGGCCTGGTCGAACTTCACCTTCACCGCGAACACCGGTCACGTCCGCGAGGTTGACCTCCTCGTCGTCACCCCCGCCGGTGTGTGCATGATCGAGCTGAAGCACTGGCGCGGTTCGCTCACCAGTGAGAACGGCACCTGGGTGCAGACCAAGCCCAACGGGCGCCGCGAGCCCCACGGCAATCCCCTGCACCTGGTCAACCGGAAGGCCAAGGAGCTGGCCGGACTGCTCGGCCAGCACGGAAAGCGCGTGTGGGTCGGCGAAGCGGTCTGCTTCACAGACGATTCACTGCGCATCCGGCTCCCCGCGCACGACCAGAACGGGGTCCACACCCTCGCCGAACTGATGACCATGCTGAAGACGCCCCCGCGCGACGAGCGGCGCCGGATCACCGCGATCGACTCCCGGGAGATCAAGTCCGCACTGGAACAGGTGGGCATCCGGCGCAGTGAGGCGGACCAGCGGGTCGGTCCGTACACGCTGCGCGGCAACGCCTTCGACTCGGGCGAGACCTGGGCGGACTACCAGGCCGAGCACACCGAACTGCCCGAGCTGGCCCGCGTCCGCATCTACCTGAGCGAGCGCGGCTCGGACGCCTCCCTGCGCCGGTCCGTCGAGAACGCCGCGCGCCGCGAGGCCGCCGTGCTCCAGCGCTTCCGCCACCCGGGTGTGGTCCAGCTCAAGCAGTACTTCCCGTCGGGGCACTCTGCGGGCCCCGCGCTGATCTTCGACTACCACCCGCACACCCTGCGCCTGGAGGAGTACCTCCTCCAGTACGGCAAGGGCCTCGACATCCTCGGCCGCATGGCGCTCGTCCGCCAGCTCGCCGAGACCATGCGCTCCGCGCACTCCAGCCGGATCCACCACCGGGCTCTCGCAGCCCGTTCCGTGCACGTCATCCCGCGCAACCGGGGAGCTCAGGGCCAGACCGTCGGCGAAGAGGCTGCCTGGCTCACCCCCCGCCTGGAGATCTCGGACTGGCAGATCGCCACCCAGCGCGGCTCCGGCTCGGGTGGCGGCACCGGACCGGGCATGACCCGCTTCGCGCCGACGGCCCTGTCCGCGGTGCACATCGCCGAGGGCTCCGACCCGTACCTCGCCCCCGAGCTGACCGCGCTCAACGCCGACCCGGTCCACCTGGACGTGTACGGCCTGGGTGTCCTCACGTACCTGCTCGTCACGGGCAAGGCGCCGGCCGCGAGCCAGGCCGAGCTGCTGGCCCGCTTGGAGGCGGGCGAGGGCCTGCGCCCCAGCTCCCTGGTCGACGGCCTGTCAGAGGACATCGACGAGCTCGTGCAGGCGGCCACCGCCTATCGGCCGGGCCGGCGGCTGTCCTCCGTGGACGAGTTCCTGGAGATGCTGGAGCTCGTCGAGGACACCCTTACCGCACCGGCCACCGTTCCCGAGGGCGAGCCCGAAGCGGCGGCCCCGGAGAAGGACCCGCTGGAGGCAGCGGCCGGCGACGTCGTCGCCGGGCGCTGGGAGGTCCGCCGACGCCTCGGCACGGGGTCCACCAGCCGGGCCTTCCTCGTCCGCGACCTGGAGGCCGAAGCCCGCCGGACGCGTCCGCTCGCCGTGCTCAAGGTGGCCCTCTCCGACAGCCGCGGCGAGGTACTCGCCCGCGAGGCCGAGGTGATGGGCCGGCTCCGCGCCGACTCCCGGGTGATCCGGCTCGTCGAGCCGGAGCCGCTGCGCGTCGCGGGGCGTACGGTGCTGGCCCTGGAGTACGTGGGTGACGAGCGCGACGAGAGCACTGAGGACGGCGAACCCACCCGCACCCGGACCGGCCACCGCGCGGAGACGGTCGCCCGCCAGCTCCGGGAAGTCGGCCGGCTCAAGATGGACCAGCTGGAGGCGTACGGCGACTACCTCTTCGGCGCGGTCGACTTCCTGGAGGGCGAGAGCGTCTGGCACCGCGACATCAAGCCCGACAACATCGCCATCCGCATCCGCCCCAACCGCACCCGCGAACTCGTCCTGATCGACTTCTCGCTGGCCGGCTACCCGGCGAAGGAGTACGACGCCGGTACGGACGGCTACCTCGACCCGTTCATCGGGACGCTGACCCGCACCGCGTACGACTCGCACGCCGAGCGGTACGCCGTCGCCGTCACCCTGCACCAGATGGCTTCGGGCGAACTGCCCAAGTGGGGCGACGGGTCGGTTCCGCCCCGGATGACCGAACCGAAGGACTTCCCGTACCCGCACCTGGCGGCGGACGCCTTCGAGCCCCTGATCCGCGACGGCCTGGTGGCCTTCTTCCGCAAAGCCCTGCACCGGGACGCGGCCAAGCGCTTCCCCGAGCTGAAGCCGATGCGGGACGCCTGGCGGAAGGTCTTCCTCGACGCGACGCAGGCGCCGCCGTCCAGCCACCGCTCGCGCCACCCCGAGCCGGCCATCGAACCGGCATCCGCCGAGGACACGACCCGCCGTCCCTCCATCGCGGACGCCGAACCGCTCACCGCCGACGAACAGCGCGACCAGCTGGCCGCGCAGGTCACCCGGGACACCCACCTCTCGGCCGCGGGCCTCACCCCCGCCGCCGAGTCCTTCCTGTACGGCCTCGGGATCACGACCGTCGGCGGGCTCCTCGACTACAGCCGCAGCAAGCTCCCCAACGAGCCCGGCCTCGGCACGAAGACCCGTACCGAGGTGCAGCGCCGCCAGCGGCAGTGGGGCAAGCTGCTGCGCGAGGCGCCGCTCTCCCCGCTCACCCCCAAGGGCCGGGCCGAGGCCAGGGAAGAACTGGCCCAGCTGTCCGCGGCCGAAACGGCCGTCCTCGGCACGCTGGCCACGGCCGAGGGGGCCGGCGGACTGACCGGGACCGCCCTGCGCGCAGTCAGCCTCGACGCCCTCGCCACGATCCTCGTGCCGGAACTCAACAACAACCGCTCCAACAGCAACAAGGTCGAAATGGTGCGGCTCCTCCTGCGCCTTCCGGATGAGCACGGGGAACTCCCCGACATCGGCGCCTGGCCCAAGCAGAAAGACGTGGCGCAGGCCCTCGGGCTCTCGGCGGGCCGCATCCCGCAGATGCTGAAGGAGGAGCGCAAGCGCTGGAAGAAGCATCCGGCGGTACAGGCCTTGCGCGAGGAGATCATGGACCTCCTCGCGGGGCTGGGCCGCGTCGCGCCCGCCGCGGAGATCGCCGATGCCCTGGCCGTCCGGCGCGGCACCCAGCTGGCCGGCCGCGACCAGCGGCGCGCGCTGGCGCTCGCGGCGGTCCGGGCCGTGGTCGAGGTGGAGCAACTCGAACCGGCCGAGGCCGAGTTCCAGCACCAGGCCAACCGCAAGGCAGCCGAGGACTCGCTGACGGCGGGCCTGCTCGCGCTGGACGTCCGCGAGGGCGATGCTCCCAACACCCCGTCCGCGCCCGGGCTCCTCGACTACGCGGCACGGCTGGGCCGCACCGCCGACCGCCTCACCCGCCTGGAGACCCTGCCGACCGCGACGACCGTCATCGGCGAACTGGGCGCGCTCACCCTGCCGCCCGGCCTGATCGAGTGGGACGAGCGGCGCCTGGTCGAACTGGCCGCGGCCGCCTCGGCGAACGCGGCCGCCACCCCCCGCCTGGAGATCTACCCGCGCGATCTGCCGCTCGTCCGGGCCCTGCGGCTGACCCAGGCCGGTCTCGTCCCGTTGATCCCCGGCGTGCCCGAGAACCGCCAGCCCGGCCTGACCGGCGCCGACATCCACGAGCGGGTGCGGGCCCGCTTCCCGGAGCTGCTCGTCCCGGACGACCAAGGCGCCGGTACGCACGAACTTCCCGTCGGCCCCGCTCTGACCAAGGCCCTGCGCGACGCCGGCTTCGACCTCACCCTGTCGACCCGTGAGGGCACCAAGACCCCGCGCTACCTGCCCACCCGCATGGACAGCGCCTCCAGCTACCTCACTGGCGGCGCCTGGCGCCAGGCCACCGACGTCGGCGCCGTCACCCGCTACTCGGACGACCCGATGCTGGCGGGCGCGGTCCGCGCGGACGAACGCCTGCTCGCCTCGGCCCGCCGGGACGGCTACCGGGTCCTGACCGTGCACCACGCCCGTACGGTCGATGCGGTACGGGAACTCTCGGCCGACCGGATATCCGCCCAGCCGGTGTCGGTGACCGAGCTCCTCCTGGAGTCCCTGCACGCCTTGGTCCCGCCCGCCACCAAGCCGACGTGGGAAACCCTGCTGAAGGCGGACGTGGCCGAGCCCGGTTCGCGGGGCGCGCTCAAGTTCGCCGAGTACACGCGGACGGCCTGGGGCGCGGTGGAACCGCAGGTACGCGAGCTGCTGTCCCCCGGGGCCGGTACGGGGCCGGTGCTGCTCACGGACACGGCCGTCTTCGCCCGGTACGACGCCATGGGCGTCCTGGACCGGCTGGCGGAGGCCGCCCGGCAGGGCGGACGGGGGTTGTGGCTGCTGGTGCCGCAGCCGGATCCGGCACGGGAGCCGAGGCTCGGTCCGGTCGCGGTGGCGTACCAGGCCGGGCTGGGCGAATGGATCGAACTTCCGGACTCGTGGGTGCAGAACGCCCACCGGGCGGCCGGTGCTGTTGACGAAACCGAGGGAGACACCAAGTGATCGACCGCAAGGCCCTGTTGGACGACCTGAAGCGGCAGGTCAAGGCGGTCGAGGCGGACCTCGGACGGCAGGTGAAGGCGGTCACGGAGGTCGGCGCCAAGCTGAAGGCCGAGTACGACCGCGCCCGCAAGCTGGGCCGTACGGCCGCCACTTGGAACTCCTGGCTGGACGAGCGGATCACCCAGGTCGCGGTGGCCTGGGTACTGGGCACGGTCTTCGTCCGCTTCACCGAGGACAACGGCCTGATCCCGGAGCCGTACCTGGCGGCCCCGGAGGCGGACCGCCGCGACCTGGCGCTGGCGCGGTACGACGAGTACCAGGCCAACTCCGAGGACCCGACGTACCGCGGCTGGCTGGAGCAGGCGTTCGCGGAACTGGGCGCGGGGCAAGCGGGCCGGCTCCTGTTCGACCAGCGGCACAACCCCCTGTACCAGATCCCCCTGTCGCACGACGGAGCGCGGGACCTGGTCGACTTCTGGCGCGCGCGAGACGAGTCGGGCGCGCTCGTCCACGACTTCACGGACCCGCTGAAGGAGGACGGAGACGGCACGGAGGGCTGGGACACCCGCTTCCTGGGCGACCTGTACCAGGACCTGAGCGAAGCAGCTCGGAAGACGTACGCGCTGCTCCAGACCCCGGAGTTCGTGGAGGAGTTCATCCTCGACCGGACCATGGACCCGGCGGTCCGGGAGTTCGGCTACGCGGAACTGAAGATGATCGACCCGACGTGCGGGTCGGGTCACTTCGTCCTGGGCGCGTTCCGGCGCTTGGTCCGCCTGTGGGCCAACGGCCAGCCGGGCCGCGATCTGCACGAGCGCGTACGGGCATCCCTGGACTCGGTCCACGGCGTCGACCTGAACCCCTTCGCGGTGGCCATCGCGCGGTTCCGTCTGCTCGTCGCCGCGATGGCAGCGAGCGGGGTCCGGACGCTGGCACAGGCCGCGAAGTACGAGTGGCCGATCCACCTGGCGGTGGGCGACTCCCTCATCAAGCACCGCCACAAGCAGGGCAATCTGTTTGACGAGTTGGAGGAAGAGGGCGCGGACGAGCTGGCGGACTTCAAGTACGAGACGGAGGACATCCACGAGCACAAGGACATCCTCCTGCCGGGTCGATACCACGTGGTGGTCGGCAACCCGCCGTACATCACGGTGAAGGACAAGAAGCTCAACGAGCTGTATCGGGGGCTGTACGACGCGTGCTCCGGGAAGTACGCGCTGTCGGTGCCGTTCGCGCAACGGTTCTTCGAGTTGGCGATGGTGGGCGACGCCGAAAGCGGGCGCGGCTACGGCATGGTCGGCCAGATCACGGCGAACTCGTTCATGAAGCGGGAGTTCGGTACGCGTCTCATCCAGACATATTTTGGGCATGAGGTTGAACTAACCGAAGTCATCGACACCTCAGGGGCATACATCCCAGGCCACGGAACACCAACGGTCATCCTGATTGGTAAGCGGCGCGGAGGAAACCTCCGCTCCGAGTCGATTCGCACCGTTCGAAGCGTTCAAGGCGAGCCTGCCGTACCAGAAACGGGGGAAGACGGGTTCGTCTGGGCCGCAATTGTTCGACAGATCGATGACCCTGGGTCGCGAAGCCAGTGGGTTTCCGTGAATGACCTAGAACGCAGACGTAATTTTGGAAAGCAACCGTGGATTCTTGCAGATGGCGGGCTTGAGCTGGTTGAGCAAATCAATCTCGATTCCGCGGGTAAACTGTCGGAGGTATCCGATTCGATCGGCTTCGCCGCGATCACCGGAGATGACGAGTATTTTGTCCTCCCGCGCCCGCTAGCCAGCTGGATTCAGGAGCGCCCCGTACCACGTCGAATCTTCGTCACGGGCGACCAGGTACGCGATTGGGATTGCCTCCGCACCGCTGAGGCAATCTTCCCCTCTGCCGCAACGGCAGCGGAGCGGGCCACATTGGAACAACGAACCCTCTGGCCTGGCCGCCAGATCCTGCGAAGCGGTCTTATGTTCTCTACTACCAAGGAGCAGCGAGGGCTACCGTGGTCCAACTACGCCTACCACCACACCGGAAGGCTCGAATCAGACCTATTGATTACGTTCCCTTTCGTTGCGACACACAACCACTTCTGGATCGGCCGCGGCGATACTGTATTCAATCGCCACGCCCCGGTAATTAAACTCCAGGAGGCGAAAGAGGAAGCATATCTGCGCCTTCTGGGCTTGCTCAACAGCTCTACTGCTGGAGTCTGGCTCAAGATGGTAAGCCACAGCAAGGGAACCGAGGGCCATCAGTCCGGCATCAAGACCGAACTCTGGGAACAGTTTTACGAGTTCACAGGAACCAAGCTTCAAGAATTCCCTTTGCCCGCCGTGCAACCTACAATCTTCGCCACTGCACTAGACACTCTGGCTCAGAAATTCTCGAAAGCCACCCCATCAGCCCTAACAGTCGGTTTTACTCCGACACCCCAGGCCCTCAGGGAAGCCCACCATATTTGGAACACCACCCGCTCTCGCATGATTGCGCTTCAAGAGGAGCTGGATTGGCAGGTCTACTCGCTCTACAACCTGCACCCCGAGGACCTGCGCGTCTCCGAAGACCCTGACTCGCCAGACATCCCCGAGCTCGCCCTCGGTGAGCGCGCCTTCGAGATCGTGCTCGCGCGTCGCGTTGCCGCGGGCAAAGCAAGCGACGAGTGGTTCAAGCGGCACGGATCCACGCCCATCACCGAGATCCCCGCCCACTGGCCCGCTGCCTACCGCGCGATCGTCCAGAAGCGGATCGACGCCATCGAGTCGTCCCGCGCCATCGGCATGATCGAGCGGCCCGAGTACAAGCGGCGCTGGGCCACCGAAGGGTGGGACGCGCTTCAGGACAAGGCCCTCAAGGCTTGGCTGCTCGACCGGATCGAGGACCGCGCGCACTGGTTCGAGAACGACCAGCCCACCCTCGTCACGCTCTCCCGGCTCACCGACAACCTCTCCCGCGACGAGGACTTCGTCTCCGTCGCCAAGATCTACGCACCCCGCAAGGAACTGCCCGCCGTCGTCGCCGAGCTGATGGCCGACGAGCACGTGCCGTTCCTCTCCGCCCTGCGCTACAAGCCCTCCGGGTTGAAGAAGCGGGCGGACTGGGAGCACGTCTGGGACCTCCAGAGGCAGGAGGACGCCACCGAAGACGAGCCGGCGAAGCGGAAGATCAGGGACAGCATCCCGGTACCGCCGAAGTACACCTCCGCCGACTTCCTGCGCCCCTCCTACTGGCGGGCTCGCGGAAAGCTGGACGTACCCAAGGAGCGGTTCATCTCTTACGGGCAGACCAACGCGGCCACCCCCACCCTCTATGGCTGGGCCGGCTGGGACCACCGGGAGCAGGCGTTCGCGCTGGACACCTACATCGCCACCCACGAGGCGTTGACCTCCGAGGAGGTCACGCCGTTCCTGGCGGGACTGCTGGAACTCCAGCCCTGGCTTGACCAGTGGCACAACGAGATCGACTCCGCGTTCGGCGCCTCCCCGGCCGCGTTCTTCCGCAGTGACCGGCAGATGGAGCAGGGCAAGCACGGCCTCACTGACGACGAGCTCCGCGCCTGGCGCCCGGCCGCCGCCACCCGTGGGCGCGTGGCGACAACGAAGTAGCCTGCGCGAACACGCAGACGGCCCCGCGCTCCATTCGTTTCGCGGGGCCGTCTGGCTTACCTTCACACGAGCAGCAGCCCGTCCTTGACTGCCGCGACGAAAGAGGACCAGCCACCGGCCGGGAAGATCAGCACCGGGCCGTTGGGGTTCTTGCTGTCCCGCACAGGGACGATAGCGGGAAGGCTGTCACTCACTTCCACGCACTGGCCACCGTCTGAGTTGCTGTAGCTGCTCTTGCGCCACTCAACGGTGCTCAGGTCGATGGATCGCATGGAACCTCCTCCAACACACGCAGGATGTACTGCCGCGACCCGTCCGGGGACAAGGCCAAGTCGCGTACCGCATCGTACATTTGCTGTAGGTACTCAACTTGGCTAGCTGTCTCGATGAGCTCGCCGTGACTAGCGCTCTCCACGTAGGCCACGGTACGGCCGTCCGGCATTCGCAGGAACATTACGTCCGTGTGCGAGAGGCTGTGCGGCCCCGCACTGTGCGGAAGCACCTGGAGTGCCACCTTCGGACGCTGAGACATGTTCGCCAGATGCGCCAACTGCTCTCGCCATGCGCCCGTATCGCGCAAGGGCGTGCGTAGCACGGTCTCGGAGAGGATGCAGCGGAAGTGTGGCGCCTCGTCGCCCTCCAGTAAATCTTGGCGACTCAGCCGGGCCTTGACCTGCGTGTCGATCTCGTCGCCCTTCAGGCGACCAGCTGTCAGCACCTCCCTCGCATATCCGGCCGTCTGAAGCAGCCCAGGCGGCACACCTACCGCGAAATGCCACAGGCTCACCGACTCCGCCTCCAGCGCCATGTACCGCCGGTACCGTTCACGGAACTGCGTGTGGTCCCCCGCTGCCAGCTCCCACAATGCGAGCAGCAGCCCAGGCGTCCCGTAGTGCTGGTCCAGTGCCTGGACGACCTCGGGACCGCCTAACGTCTCGCCCTTCTCCATCTTGCCGAACAAGGACCAGTCCCAGCCCAGACGTTCGCCGAGCTGCCGCAGGCTCGCTCCGCTGCCCGTCCGGAGGGTCCGCAGTTCCTCCGCGAACCGCTGGCGCGGCTCCTGGCTGCGGCCGGTGATCACTCGTCGCTGCGGCATGGCGCGCCCCTCCGGGACGAAGACGGTGTGGAAGGTGTGGAACCGGCGCCGTGGGGCGGGGAAGCACTCCGCCTCCCACAGCGTGGGCGGCCCCGTCCGGACTCATGCTCGTAGCGCCCGGACTACGCACGGTAATCCAGCCACGCGTCTCCGGGTGAGGGAACCAGCCGAAACCCCCCACAAAGAGAGGGCGCCACCATGACCTCGACGCTTCAGCCGCCCCCGCACGACGACGGCAACGGCACCACCTCCAGGTCCACCCCGCGACCACCCACCGCCAAGATCAAGGAGGCCCTGGCCGCCCGCGACGCGCTCGCCACCGCCCTCACCCGGGCCGGCATCCAAATCCCAGCCATGGACGTCCGTACCCCATGGCCGGATGACGACGACAACGACGGCCACGGACCGGACCACACGTCCGCCCGCCCCGCCGAGACCCGCTACGCGCTCGTCCACCTCGGGGTCGTCTCCGCCCCGGTGGCGCACTCCCTCGCCGAGGTCATCACGAAGGGGCTCACCCGGTGACGGACGGGCGGCATGTCCCGGCCGTCGGGGACACCGTCCGGGACACCGCCCTCGACCGGATCGGAGTCGTCATGGGCCACGAGGGACCACACCTCCGGCTCTGCCCGATCAACGGCGGCAGGTACTGGGACGCCGACCCGGCCGCCGTCCGACCCCTCGGGCCGGCCGAGGAACTGCTCGCGCACCTGCGAGCAGTGAACGCCCGGAGCAGGCAACGGCTCTGAGCCGCGCCACAGACCACCTCCCCACCTGACTGAGATCCGCCCCAACCCTTCTGCGTGATCCACACGCTGTCCTAGAATGATCGGGATCATCTCAGCGGCCCGCCGGGCTTCCGTTCCGCATGCGCGGACCTCTGGAGGACATGCCCCCACCCGCACGAGTCACTTCGTGCTGCCTGGGGGCATTTCTTGCTGTTCCGTGAGTCCGCGGCATCCGTGGCCGCCCGCATCCTCGAAGGGTCGCTGGCGCTGCACCTGACCGAGAACTTCGTGCACGCGCACGGCCGTCGGCCCGCAGATTCCGAGATCCGGTCCTGGGAACGGAGCCTCCCCGCCCTCACGAACGCCCTGCTCGACGCCGGGCTCGGCGATGTCGAGGTGCTGATCGAGTACACCCTGCCGCTGACCAGCAAGCGCGCCGACGCCCTGCTGGCCGGCGTACACCCCCGGACCGGCGAGCCCTCGTACGTGGTCGTGGAGCTCAAGCAGTGGAGCGAGGCCCACTCGCTGGAAGACGAGCCGCTGCTGTGCACCGTTCCGGCGTACGGCAAGCGCCCGGTGCTCAACCCGATCGAGCAGGTCCGCGGCTACTGCGAGTACCTCGTCTCCTTCAACGGGGCGCTGGAGCGGATCCCGCAGTCCCTGGCCGGAGTGGCGTTCCTGCACAACGCGACCGAGTTCGGCGTCGGTTCGCTGCGCAGCACCCCGGAGGACGTCCGGGGCCGCATGTACACCGGGGACCAGCGCGGCGCGTTCCTCGACTTCCTCCGCTCGCGGCTCGCGCCGAAGTCCGGTGCCCCCGCGGCCGACCTGCTGCTCCAGGGCAAGGTGCGGCCCTCGAAGCAGCTGATGAAGGTCGCCGCGGCCGAGATCCGCGACCGTGAGCAGTTCGTGCTGCTCGACGAGCAGCGGGTCGCCTACGAACTGGTGCTGTCCGCGGTCCGCAAGGCGAAGCGAGGCAACCACAAGCAGGTGATCGTGGTGACCGGCGGACCGGGTTCGGGCAAGAGCGTGATCGCCCTGTCCGTCCTCGGCGAGCTGTACCGCCGCGGGGTGCCCGCCCTGCACGCGACCGGCTCGGCGTCGTTCACCAAGACGATGCGCAAGGTCGCCGGCTTCCGCAAGCCCGAGGTGCAGAAGCTGTTCAAGTACTTCAACAGCTTCATGGACGCCGAGCCGAACGATCTCGACGTCCTGATCTGCGACGAGGCCCACCGCCTGCGCAAGACCTCCGCGGACCGGTACACCAAGGCTGCTCTGCGCACCGGCCGCCCGCAGGTGGCGGAACTGATCGACGCGGCCCGGGTGCCGGTGTTCCTGCTGGACCAGCACCAGGTGGTGCGACCCGGCGAGATGGGAACGAAGGAGGAGATCGAACGGGCCGCCGCCGAGCAGGGCCTCGACTGCACGGTGGTGGAGCTGGACAGCCAGTTCCGCTGCGGCGGCAGCGACGCGTACGTGAAGTGGGTCGCCGCCCTGCTGGGCCTGGAGGGCGACGGTCCAATCGACTGGGAGCCGGACGGCAAGGTGGAGCTGCGGGCCGCCGACAGCCCGCAGGAGATGGAGGCATTCCTCACCGCCCGTCGGGAACAGGACGACTACGGTGCGCGGATGGCGGCCGGATACTGCTGGAAGTGGACGACCGACATCACCCTGGACATGTCTGAACTCCCCGCCGACGTCTCCATCGGCGACTGGGCGCGGCCCTGGAACCTGGCCGGCGACCGAGCACGGCTCGGTGCCCCGCCGTCATCCCTCTGGGCCACCGATCCGGCCGGTTTCGGCCAAGTGGGCTGCGTGTACACCGCGCAGGGCTTCGAGTACGACTGGTCAGGCGTGATCATGGGGCCGGACCTGGTGTGGCGTACCGACCGCTGGGTGGTGGACCGCACGGCTTCGAAGGATCCGGCCTTCACCAAGGCCATTCACGACGACGACATCGACCGCCTCGTCCGCAACACCTACAAGGTGCTGCTGACCCGGGGCATGGTGGGCACCGTCGTCTACTCGACCGATCCCGAGACCCGGGAGAAGCTGCGCTCCCTCATTCCGCCTGCGTAACAAGTACGGCGGATGCTCTCGCGTGGTACGGCAGGGGCGAAATACGGTCATCGCTTGTCAGAGCCACACCATACGATCGGACCAGCCCAGCCTCTGCACGCGCCCGCCGGAGAGTGAGACCGCCCATGGCCCAGCAGCCGCCCCTGCTCCGCGATGTCATCGACATCAAGGAGTCCATCTCCACCTCGGACTTCGTCCTGCGGCTCTCGGAGGCGACGACCCCCGAAGGTGCGGAGCGGGCGCTGCGGGACTACGTGGTCACGGAGCGGCTGCTGGAGAACTTCGACGAGGCCCTCGGTCTGATCAGGGCGGCGCTCGACGGCCACACCTCCAAGGCGGCCTACCTCCACGGTTCGTTCGGTTCCGGTAAGTCGCACTTCATGGCGGTGCTCCACGCGCTGCTCAGCGGCAGTCCGGCGGCCCGCTCCCGCGACGACCTGGACCCGGTGCTGACCAAGCACGAGTGGCTCGGCACGGACGGCAAGCGGTTCCTGCTCGTGCCGTACCACATGCTCGGTGCCAAGGCCCTGGAGCAGCGCGTACTCGGCGGGTACGTCACGCACCTCAAGAAGCTGCACCCCGAGGCGCCGACCCCGCAGGTGTACCGGACCGACGCCCTCTTCACGGACATCCGGGCCATGCGCGCGCGGATGGGCGACGAGGCCGTGATCAACGGTCTCGGCTCTCTGGACCCGGCAGACGGGAGCTCCGACGATGACGACGAGTGGGGCGAGTCCTTCACCTGGACTCCGTCGCTGCTCGACACGGCGCTCGCCGCCGAGGAGGTCCACGAGGCGGGCCGGGCCCTCAACCTGGTGAGCCCCTCCACCCCTGCCGAGCTGCGGGCCCGGCTGGTGCAGGACGCGAGCACGAACCTCCTTCCGGGCTTCGCCCAGAACGCCGCCGAGGACGAGCACGGCTTCATCTCGCTCGACGTCGGCCTGTCCGTACTGGCCGAGCACGCCAAGTCGCTCGGGTACGACGGGCTGATCCTCTTCATGGACGAGCTGATCCTGTGGCTGGCCACACTGATCCACGACCAGAAGTTCGTGGCCCGCGAGGCCGGGAAGATCACAAACTTCGTGGAGGGCGGCGACGAGCGCCGCGCGATCCCTGTGGTCTCCTTCATCGCCCGCCAGCGTGACCTGCGCGAGCTGGTCGGCGAGGAGGTGTCGGGGGCGGCGGAGGCATCCATCCAGGACACGCTGAACCTCGCCTCCGGCCGGTTCGACAAGATCACGCTGGAGGACCGGAACCTTCCGCAGGTGGCGCACGCCCGTCTGCTGACCCCGAAGGACGCGGAAGCCGCGGCCCTGGTGAAGGCCGAGTTCGACAAGACCCGCAAGGTCCGCCAGGAGGTGTGGGACACCCTCCTCGGCTCCGACCGGGGCGCGGACGGCGTCGGCGCGGACGAGGACTCCTTCCGCCTGACCTACCCCTTCTCGCCTGCCTTCATGGACACCCTCGTCCACGTCTCCTCCGCGCTCCAGCGCAACCGGACCGGCATGAAGCTCATGGGGCAGCTGCTCGCCGACCACCGGGGCGAACTGCGCCTGGGCGACCTGATCCCGGTCGGCGACCTCTACCCGCTGATCACGGCGGGCGGCGACAAGCCGTTCACCGACAGCCTGAAGGTGGTCTTCGAGGCCGCGGACAAGCTGTACCGGACCAAACTGCGCCCCTACCTCCTCCTCACCCACAACGTGTCGGAGGAGGACATCGAGCAGTACGTCAACCGCCCCGACAGCATCACCGACCAGGAACTGCGGGCCCGGATCGAGCGGTTCCGGGGCGACAACCGGATCATCGGGACCCTGCTGCTGTCGGCGCTCGCCCCGAGCGTGCCGGCCCTGGCGGACCTGACGATCCGACGTCTGTCGGCCCTCAACTACGGCTCGGTGGTCGCCCCGATCCCCGGCCGTGAGTACGGCATCTTGAGCAACAAGGTGGAGGACTGGGCTGCCCGCTTCCCCGAGATCAAGAAGACCGGCACGGAGGCCAATCCGGGTGTCCGGCTCGAACTCTCGGGCGTCGACGTGGACTCGGTCATCGCCAACGCCAACGTCAACGACAACCCCGGCAACCGGCAGGCCCTCGCCAAGCGGCTCCTGGCCGAGGAACTGGGCATCGAGCACGGTCCGATCATCGCCGAGCTGGACTTCGTGTGGCGGGGCACCGACCGGGCCGTCGAGGTGACCTTCGGCAATGTCGCCGACGAGGATGAGCTGCCCGACCACGACCTGATGCCCCAGCTGGACGGCCGCTGGCGCATCGTGATCGACCTCCCCTTCAACGACCAGACCGAACACGGCCCCATCGACGACGTCCACCGGATGCAGCGCCTCCGGGAGAAGCAGGGGGAACCGTCCCGTACGGTCGCCTGGCTGCCCACCCACCTCGCCAGCCAGCGGTTCACTGACTTCCGCCGCCTCGTCGTCATCGACAAGGCCCTCGCCGACGACCAGCGGTTCGACGGCCAGTACGCGGGACACCTGAGCGCCGACAACCGGGCGCGGGCCAAGGGCCTCCTGGAGACCCAGCGGGAGGCCCTGCTGGCGAGGGCCAGGGCCGCCTTCAAGCAGGCGTACGGACTCGCCGACAAGAAGCCAACCGACGTGCAACTGGGCTTCGACGACCACCTGGTGTCGCTGCGCGAGGTCGAAGGGCTCACCCTGTCCTTCGGCCAGTCCCTCCACGACGGGATCCGGCACGTTGCGGGCAAGCTGCTCGCCTCGCAGTTCCCGGACCACCCCGACCTGGACGCGGACGGCAACCAGACCGTCGTCAAGCCGACCGACGCCAAGAAGGTCTTCGGCCACGTCCGCGCCGCCGCGGAGGCCCGGGACGGGCGCACCGAGGTGCCGGCCGCCGACCGGAACCTGATGCGCAAGGTCGCCGGTCCGCTGCGGCTCGGCCAGCAGAAGGAGGCGTACTTCGAGCTGTCCCACTTCTGGGCGGACCACTTCCGCCGGCTCGCCCGCGAGGAGGGCGTGACCGGCGACCTCAGCCTCATCACCCTCACCGACTGGACCGACCGGCCGGCGCCGCGTGGCCTGCCGGTCTTCCTCTCCCGGCTCGTGGTCGCGTCCTTCGCCGAGATGGACGACCGGGTGTGGGTACGGGGCGGCACCCCGCTCGACCCCGCGCCCGCGCTCCACGAGATCAAGGACCAGGACGTCCTGCGCAGCCAGCCGCTGCCCTCCGAGGAGCACTGGGAAGAGGCCCGCCAGCGCTTCCAGACCGTCTTCGGTGAGCCCGCACCGACGCTGCGCCGGGGCAGGATGGTCAACCAGCTCGCCCGCCGGATCGCGGAACTGGCCCGCTCCCACCGGGAATCCGCTGCCGAGCTGGTCACGCAGCTGGAGCGGCACGCCGCCTTCCTCCGGCTCGACGAGACCGTGGAGACGGGCCGCCTCGCCATCGCGCGACGCGCCGTCGCCCTCCTGGACGCAATCACGCAGCCCGCCGGCCAGGGCGGCGCCGCGGCGAAGAAGACCGTCGAGGCACTGGCCACCTTCGACTTCGGCCCGGTCGGCGCGGACCGGTTCGGGACCTCGGTCAAGCAGGCACGAGCCGTGGCGCAGGCCTTGGACACCGCGCCGTGGACCACCCTCGACCTGGCCTCCTCCGAAGGCCCCGAAGGAGACGCGCTGCTGGAGTCACTGCGCAATGCCGCCCGCAGCGACCAGCGGACGAACGACCTGAGGGACGCCCTGGACCGGACGCAGCGCGAGGTGCTGGCCCTGGTCAAGCGGAACCGGGCGACGCCCACCCCGCCGGCGCCGCCCGCACCCCCGGCGCCTCGTCCGCAGGACGTACCGCTGGACACGCCGAGCCGTCACCCCAAGGTCCCCGTCGACGGGCCCACCACCACCTCCACGGGCCTGACGGGGAAGATCCGGCGCTCCGGTGGCCGCCGCACCACCGTGGCCAAGGCCGTCGCCGAGCTCCAGGCCGAACTGGCCGAGCTCGCGGCCAAGGAGCCGGGCGCCACGGTCGAGATCACCTGGCGGGTCGTCGAGGCATGAGTACGGCGACCTCGAGCGGGATCGCGGTCCGGCTGAACCTTTCGACGATCACGCAGTACCTGTCCGCCCAGGGTTCCCTGGCCGACGCCCTGAGGGGCGTCGGAAGGCGGCGTGCTGTGCTGCTGCGATCGGCACCCCTGTGGGACGGGCCGTCCGAACCGGTCTGGGGAGACGGGGAATCGGCCCGCATCGTGGCGGCGCCCTCCCCTCTCGCAGTTCACGAGCTGCTCCTCGCCCATCTGACGCCGAAGGGCCGGACGCAGGGCCCGTCCGTTCTCGTCGTCCTCACCGACCGCGAGCAGAACGAACTCGACCCGGCCATCCTGGCCCGCGCCCACAAGCAGCGCATCGACACCCTGGACAGCTGGGAGCTCGTCCGGGACGCGTTCGGCACACGGCAGGTCGACCCCCGGCTCAAGGACTCCAACTGGGCCGCCGAGGCGCTGCTGGACGCCGCTCCGCCGAAGGGTGGCTGGCCCAGGGTGCCCGGTGTGGTGCTGTCCCGCCAGACGGCGTTGGCCGCACTGGCGCGGCGGCGGCTGCGGCTGCCCCCGTACGCGGAAGACGACGACGCGGAGGGCCAGGAGCGGTCGGCAGCCGCCGAGCGGCTGGACCCGCCCAGCCTGCTCGGCTGGTCCCTGATCCCCGGCGGCCCCGAACGGCTGCTGGAACTGCGCGGCCCGGAGCGCTCCGGGCTCGCCGAGTTCCTCGGCGAGGAAGAACAGGCCGGGCTCGCGGGACGGGCCCTGCTCGCGCTGGTCGAGGCCGACCACGGAGCAGAGGCCGTGGCCTTCGGCCTGGTCTGCGCGGCCCTGTGGTGCCATGCCGAACCGGACGCATCCGTGTACACCGCACGAGGTCGTGCGGAGCGGTGGTTCGGAGAGCGCTCACCGGCGGAAGGTGAGCAGTTCGACGCCCTGGCCGCCGCCTTCGGGCGGGCATCGGAGGAGTATGTGTGCGGGCTGCTGGTGGCGGCCGCCGCCAGTGGTGCGGACGCCTCGGAGGGCGCCCGTGAGGCCCGCCGGGTCTCTGACACGGTCCTGGACCGTGCCTCGTCGCTGGTGCGCCAATTCGGTGCGGAGGCAGCCGCGCAGGCAAGCCCCGTACTGCCCGCAGGCCTGGCTGCCCGGTTCACCTCCGTAGGACAGGCCCTGTCGTCCGGGGAGCCGGACGAAGCACTCTCCTCGGCGATCCGCACGCTCGCCGCCCACCAGCGGGCGGCCGGGCCGGACACGGGAGCCCGGATCGAGCGCACCCGTATGGCCCGGCGGCTCGTCCGCTGGCTGACCGGCGAACCGCCTGTCGAAGCGCTCACGGTGGCCCACGCCATAGAGCGGCATCTCACCGGCACCGGGTGGGTGGACCGGGCACTCGAACACATCGAAGCCGGCGGAGACCCGGACCCGACGCTGAAGGCCGCGTACGACCGGCTCGTCATCCGCGTCCGCGCACGGCGGCACGAGATCGACGAGCACTTCGCGGGTGCCCTGGCGACGTGGACGGCCGCGGGTACGGATCCTGGCACGATGCTGACCGTCGAGACCTTCCTCGACCGAGTGGTCAAGCCGATCGTCCGCGGTCCGGCAAAGCGACGCGTCCTGCTGCTCGTACTCGACGGGATGAGCGCAGCCATCGCCACCGAACTGGGGGAGGAGCTACGCGCCTCTTGGGCGGAATACGACCCGATGGGCGAGGGCGTACCCCGTCGCCGGGCGATGGCCGCCGCACTCCCGACCCTGACCTCGGTCTCCCGTACCTCATTGTTCGCAGGCAGGCTGATGGAGGGCACGCAGAAGGACGAGGCGCAGCTCTTTCCCGAGTTGCCACTGTGGGGCGGATCACCAGCAGCGGTGTTCCACAAGGACGACCTGCGGGCCGACAGCGCCGGAAACACCTTCGGCCCGGCGCTCACCGAGGCTCTCATGGACGGTCGCACCCATGTGGCCGTCGTCCTGAACGCCATCGACGACCGGCTCGCCAAGGAACGGAAGCTGGGGGACGGCGCCTGGCGGGCTGACCACATCCCCGCCCTCCTCGACCTGTTGCGCATCGCCGCCGGACAGGGCATGGCCGTCCTCATCACCAGCGACCACGGGCATGTGGTCGACCGGCACGGCGCGAAGGCCGAGACGGCGACCCCGTTGTCCGCCCGCCACCGGGCCACCTCGGACGGGCCCGCGGGACCGGCCGAGGTCCTGCTCCGCGGGCCTCGGGTAGTCGCGCCGGAGCCGGGCGCCTCCATCGTCGCTCTGTGGGACGCCGATTCCCGGTACACGGCCCGCAAGGCCGGCTATCACGGCGGAGCGTCCCTCGCCGAGTTCACCATCCCGGTGCTCGCCTTCCTGCCGTTCGGAGCGGATCCGCTCCCGGCATGGCGGGAACTGGGTGAGCAACGGCCGCCATGGTGGCTCCTCGACGAGCAGTCCTCGCGCCCTGCCCTCGCAACCGCGCCCGCGGCGGCTACTCCACCGAAGCGGCCGAAGCAGCACAGGGCCACACCCTCTCAGGCACGTCTGGCCGACACCCACGACGCCCTGTTCGACGTCGCGGTCGTACCGGCGGGCGAGGACGCGACGGCCCTGCTGACCCCGGCCGTGGTGGACCCGGACGACGCCCTCGTGGCAGCCCTCTTCGCAGCCGAGGCGTTCCAGGGCCAGATCGGGCTGCTCGCCCGCAAGCCCCCGATGGACAAGGTAGACCGCGCCGTCCGGGTCCTGCTCGAATCGGGTGGGACCCTGCCGGTCACAGCGCTCGCCCAGCGAGTCGGCTACCCGGCGACCCGCGCGGACGGCTTCGCCGCGACGCTGCGTCAGCTCCTCAACTACGACGGGGTCCAGGTCCTGGAGACGCTGCCCGACGGCCGGACCGTTCGGCTGGATATCCCCTTGCTCCGCATCCAATTCGATCTAGGCTGAATTCCTTTCGCCATGTACCGCACGGAATGAGCCAGGAGCCATGAGCGCCAACGATCGCGTACTGATCAACCAGATGGTCGAGGAACAGCGCAGCGCCCGCTCCGTTCCGCTCTCCTTCGATGCCACCTTCGAACGGTTCGCGTGCGCGCACGCCCTGCACGGGTTCGGGCTCTCGGAGGAGGAGATCGAGGCCGGTGTGATCGGTGGCGCCGACGACGGCGGCATCGACGGCGCGTACGTCTTCCTCGGTGGCCGGCTCCTGCACGAGGACAGCGAGATCTTCCAGCTGCATTCCTCGGTCGCGAGCATCGACGCAAAGACGCAGCTCACGCTCTGGCTCGTCCAGGCCAAGACCAGCCCCGCCTTCTCCGAGGTGGCCCTCGACAAGGTGGCGTCCACCTGCTCGAACCTTCTGGACATGGAGGTCGACGAGTCCGCCGTCAGCGTGCTGTACGACGACGACCTGCTCGCCCGCTTCGCCCTGTTCAGGAGGGCGCTGTCACGGCTGCTCACCCGCCACCCGACCGTCCTGATCAAGTTCTCGTACGTGACCCGCGGTGAAGCGGACCAGGTACATCCGAAGGTGCTGGCGAAGGCCAAGATCCTGGAGGCCCAGTTCACCAACGCCTTCGCCATCTCCACCGGCGAGGTCGAGTTCCTGGGACCCGCTGAGCTGTGGAAGCGCGCCAGCACCCTGCCCTCGTACACCCTGGAGCTCCCCTACCGGGAAAGCATCACCCACGGCACCAGCCACGTCGCGCTGGTCGCCCTGGGCGAGTACATAGAGTTCCTGAGCGACGAGACCGGGATGATCAAGTCCCACATCTTCGACTGGAACGTCCGTGACTACCAGGGCGACGTGGAGGTCAACCGTGAGATCACGGCGTCCCTCCAGAATCCAGAGGCCCCCGAGTTTTGGTGGCTCAACAACGGCATCACCATCGTCTGTTCGCAGGCGACCTCGGTCGGCAAGCGGCTCAGCCTCTCCGACGTGCAGATCGTGAACGGCCTCCAGACCTCGTACACCCTTCACGAGACGCTGCGCGAGAGATACGTCGCCGATCCCTCCGACCCCGTGTTCGACCGCCTCGTCCAGGTACGCATCCTCGTCACCGCGGACCAGGCCGCCCGCGACGCGGTGATCCGTGCCACCAACCGGCAGACCACCGTGCCGGTCGCCTCGCTCCGGGCCACCGACGACATCCAGCGGCAGATCGAGTCGTACTTCCTCGAACACGACTGGTTCTACGACCGCCGCAAGAACTTCTACCGGAACCAGGGGAAGCCTGCCGACCGCATCGTCAGCATCCCGCTCCTGGCACAGTCGGTGATGGCCATGGCACTGGGGCGGCCCGACTACGCCCGTGCCCGCCCCTCCAGCCTGCTGAAGTCCGACTCCGACTACGGACGGGTCTTTTCCGACAAGACCGAACTCCCGGTCTACCTGTGGCTCGCCCGGGCCCAGCGTCACGTCGACGACTTCCTCCAGTCGAGGTCCGAGCCGATCTCGCGCTCGGAATACACCAACCTCCACTTCCACCTGGCGATGCTCGGCGCCATCGACCTGCTGGGCAAGGTGTTCAGCAGGCCGGACTCGCTCGGCAACGCCGCCCGTGAGGGCGTCTTCCCGAGCCCTGCCCGCCTCGAAGCCCTGTGGCAGGCGCTCAAGGAGCAGTTCGAGACCTTCCAGAAGGAGAAGAAGTGGGGGCCGGACAAGACCGCGAAGAGCGGTGACTTCGTCACGTATCTGACGTCCAACCTCGGCTACGGAGCCCTGCGCCAGCGGTGATTCCCGGGCACGAAGGGCGTGCGACCGCGAATGGAACAATGGGGACCGTGACCGTTCCCCGCACCTCCGCCGTCTCCGCCGCCCGGCGGCGCACCGCCATCGACGCACTGCGTCGCGGCGCCGTCCCCGAGAGCGGTCTGGACCTGCTCGCCACCGGGCTGGACCGCTTCGAGTCCGCGCTCGACGCGGAACTCGACGCGGTCGCCTCCGGTGCCTCGGTGTTCAAGGCCGTCCGGGGCGAGTACGGGTCCGGCAAGACCTTCTTCACCCGCTGGCTCGGTGAGCGCGCCAAGCAGCGCAACTTCGCCGTGGCGGAGATCCAGATCTCGGAGACGGAAACCCCGCTGCACAAGCTGGAGACCGTATACCGGCGTCTCACCGAGCGGCTCACCACAACGAGCTTTCCGCCCAGTGCACTCCGGCCGGTGGTGGACGCCTGGTTCTACGCGCTGGAAGAGGACGCCCTGGCCGCCGGGGCGAGCGAGGACGAGCTGAGCGGTGAGGTGGAACTGCTGCTCGCTGCCCGGCTCAGCGAGGTGTCCCGGCATGCCCCCTCGTTCGCCACGGCGCTGCGCGGATACCGGACTGCGCTCGCCGAGGGCGACGAAGCGACGGCAGCGGCCGTCCTCGCCTGGCTCGGGGGGCAGCCCCACGTGGCCTCCGCTGCCCGTCGGTCCGCCGGCGTCCGCGGGGATCTTGACCACTTCGGGGCCCTGGGCTTCCTACAGGGCCTGCTGACCGTCCTACGGGACTCCGGGCACCGGGGGCTGTTCGTCGTGTTGGACGAGGTGGAAACCCTCCAGCGGGTACGGTCCGACGCCCGGGACAAGGCACTCAATGCGCTGCGCCAACTCATCGACGAGATCCACTCGGGACGGTTTCCCGGCCTGTACCTGGTCATCACGGGAACGCCCGCCTTCTACGATGGCCAGCAGGGCGTGCAGCGGCTCGCGCCGCTGGCCCAGCGACTGGCCACCGACTTTACGACGGACCCTCGCTTCGACAACCCCCGGGCCGTCCAGGTACGGCTGAGCGGCTTCACCCAGGAGTCACTGACGGACCTCGGGGTGAACATCCGCAGCCTGTACGCGGCCGGCGCCACCGCCCCCGACCGGATCAAGGCTCTGGCCGACGACGCGTACATCTCCGACCTGGCCAGAGCCGTGGGCGGGGCACTCAGCGGGAGAACCGGAGTTGCACCGCGACTCTTCCTCAAGAAGCTTGTTGGCGATGTCCTGGACCGGATCGACCAGTTCGAGGACTTCGACCCTCGCCGGCACTATCGGCTGACAGTGACGAACGAGGAACTCACGGACGTGGAACGGAATCTGGCCGGCACCCCGACAGCCGCAGACATCGATCTGGACCTGTGATGGGCTCCTCCGCGGACCCCGTCGACCGGCTCGACCCCGTTATCCTCCATCACGTGGTCAACACGCTTGGCTGGCCGGACCTGCGTCCGCTGCAACGGGCCGCGATCCATCCCGTGATGGACGGCGAGGATGTGATCCTCCTCGCCCCGACGGCCGGAGGGAAGACCGAGGCCGCCTGTCTGCCGATCCTCTCGGCGATGTCGGCCCAAGGCTGGACGGGGACTTCAGTCCTGTACCTCTGCCCGCTCAAAGCACTGCTCAACAACCTCGTCGCCCGCGTGGACTCGTACGCCCAATGGCTCGGGCGCACCGCGTCCCTCTGGCACGGGGACACCAGGGAATCGCAACGACGGCGAATCCGGACCGATCTGCCCGACGTCCTGCTGACCACGCCGGAATCGCTCGAAGCAATGCTGATCGGTGTAAAGACGGATCACGCCCACCTCCTGGGCGGCATCAGGTCCGTCATCGTAGACGAGGTACACGCCTTCGCCGGCGACGATCGGGGCTGGCACCTGCTGGCAGTGCTTGAGCGTCTCGAGCGGGTGGCAGGACGTCCGATCCAGCGGATCGGACTCTCGGCAACCGTCGGAAATCCCCAGCAGCTGCTCTCCTGGCTGCAAGGCTCGGGGGCGGGACGACGCCCCGGTCAGGTCATCGTGCCCGAACTCCACCCGGGGGGGCCGAAGCCTGCCGGTCTCCCGGGATCCACGGAGACCGACGACCCGCCGCCCGGAGACATCGAACTCGACTACGTGGGGTCCCTCGCCAACGCCGCCAAGGTCATCGCGGCGCTGCACAAGGGCGAGAAGCGTCTGGTGTTCTGCGATTCCAGGCGCCAGGTGGAGGAGCTCGGCGCGGCGCTGCGGGCGCGTGAGGTCACGGTGTTCCTGTCGCACGCCTCGCTCTCAGCGGACGAGCGGGCCAGGTCGGAACAGGCGTTCGCCGAGGCCCGCGACTGCGTCATCGTCTCCACGTCGACCTTGGAATTGGGCATCGACGTCGGCGACCTGGACCGAGTCATCCAGATCGACTGCCCGGGCACGGTCGCGTCCTTTCTCCAGCGCGTCGGCCGTACCGGACGCAGGGCAGGGTCCACCCGCAACTGTCTGTTCCTGGCCACGCGCAAGGAGGCCCTACTACAAGCCGCGGGTTTGCTCCTGCTCTGGGGCCGAGGCTGGGTCGAACCGGTCGTCGCGCCGCCCGAGCCGCGGCACCTCGTCGCGCAACAGCTCCTCGCCGCCACGCTGCAGCAGCACAAGCTGGGCGATCAGGTGTGGCCGGACCAATGGAACGGGCTGGCCCCGTTCGACCGTTCGGCAGCTCCCATCCTGCGACACCTCGTGGACGAGGGGTTCCTGGACTCCGATGGCGGCCTGATGTTCATCGGCCCCGAGGCAGAACGTCGTTTCGGGCGGCGTCATTTCATCGAGCTGACCGCCTCGTTCACCGCTCCCCCGCAGTTCACCGTTCTGTCCGGGCGCACAGAGATCGGACAGATGGATCCCACCGTGCTGACCGAGGAGCGACCTGAGCCCCGCCGCCTGCTGCTCGCCGGTCGCAGCTGGCAGGTGACCTTTATCGACTGGGGCCGCAAGCGGGCCTTCGTGGAGCCCGTCGACGGGGGAGGCATCGCCAAGTGGTCGAGCGGCATGCTCACCGGCTTGTCCTACTCACTCACCCGCGCCATGCGCGAGGTATTGCTTGGCGCCGATCCACTGGTCTCCCGCACCGGGAGAGCGGATGCGTGCTTGCGGGAGTGGCGCGAGGAGGAGGCACCTCACTTCGTCCACCCCGGTGGGACAATCGTGGCACGACGGGGCGACGACGTCCGCTGGTGGACCTGGGCCGGCTATCGCGCCAATGCCACACTGGGGGCGACGCTACCGTCGATCACCGACCCGGTACAAAGGCCGACCGACTGCTACGTCCGACTGCGAGAGGATCTGACGCCGGACATGTGGCGCACCGCCCGAAAGGCCGCCGGACCCGGTTCGACGCTGGTGATTCCGGACGTTGACCAGCGAGCTGTTCACGGATTGAAGTTTTCCGCCGCTCTGCCGCCCCGGCTCGCGACAGCGACCGTCGCCGCCAGGCTGGCCGACTTCGACGGAGCACGTGCCGCCCTGGCAGAACCGGTACGGTTCTTCACTATGTGACCCCCAACCCGCCAGAGCGCGCCGCCCGGCATGGACAGGTGGGGCCTCAGCGCTCCTCACGACGTTGAGCGTTGCGCTGGGCCTGGGGCGGTTCGTCGCCATGCAGGGCAGCGAGCACGTGGCTGCGCTCGCCCCGGAAACTCCGAATGACCTGCTGACGGACCAGGTCAGTGCTCGTTCCTGTCGTTCCGATCTGCCCCGTCTCGACAAGCCGGGTGAACAGCGTGTTGTCCAGGTATCCCGGCACATTCTTGTAGCCGAAGCGGACGGCGCCACCCCTGCCGTCCTTCAGACGTGCGTCGCGCCTCAGGGATTCGAACTGGCGCCTGGAGAAGTACATGCCGTGGATCATTTCCGAGGTGTGGGGCAGCAAGGAACGTGGGTGGCACAGCTTGATCCAACTGGGGCTGGGGTCAAGCCGCTGCTCGTTACCGACGCCGCGGTTCAGCTCCGCATAGCGATCCAGGCTCGCCATGCGGTTCAGCTCCTTCTGGAGGTTTCGGTCGCTGTTCGGGTAGTAGAAGCCTCCTCGTTCCGCGTCAAGCTTCTTGTACTGGATCAGCACCATGCTCTGGCGGGCGACGTTGTAGAAGATGATGTCGCAACCGAGGAGGCTCTCCACCGGGGTCCTGTTCGCATTGGCCACCAGGAGGGTGCGGCCATGCTCATGAAATTTGCGCCATGCGACGTGGCTGGTGCGTTCGGTCAGCCAGCCGAGCATGCCTTCGGCATCGTGGGCCACCAGGTGGTCTTCCAGAGCCGGATGCGTATGCAGTGGCTCTTCCTCGAAGGCGAGCGAGGCAGACTCGTCAGGGGCATCTAAGGGCCTGCCCGACCCACGAACCGCGGGCACCAGGTCGAGGAACTGCAACGGCACCGAGTCGTCGTACAGTTCCTCGGCCGGTGGGTCCCACTCGGCCAGGGTCTGTGCTTTGAAGCCTGCCATGCGGGTGGCGCCGATCGTCGCGTCACGCTGCAGAGAAATGGCCTGTCCTGCTGCCGAGGAACCGAAATTCCAGGGCTCTGTGGAACCTTCGATCAGGTCGACGACCTCTCGCAGCTCGGGTCGCAGCCGAAGCAGCATTGCGCGCAGCGCCTCACCGGTTCCCTTGGTCTGCTGTCCCTCCTCCACCAAGTGTCGCTGCAAGTTGCCGGGAACTGCGTCCAAGAGCTCGGTCAGTGCAAGTGGGCGGCGAAGCGGCCGCACTTGGGTGATGCGGAGCTGCTGTTCCTTGTCCGCTGCCCGCTTGCCCCGCCTCGACTTGCCCACGTGGGTGATACAGAACTGTCCGTACCTGTCTGCGGAAGCGATCAGCAAAAGATGCCGCCCCTTGGGCCAGAACTCCAGCGGGCGGGTAACCGTCCACTCCCACTCAAGGCGCCGAGCCTGATGCAGCTCCTCGAGCCACCTGAGGTCGTCGAGCTCGTAGTCCCGACACTTGATGATCGCTACCATGCCGTCATTCTGCTGCTTCGGTCCGCTCAATGAAGGCCGTCATCCATTTCCCTCTTCTCCTTGTTCCTTGTCCCGCAGGGACGTCGCCCGCTCATCGGTCAGAGCCGCCCTCGCGCAGCGACGGGCGGTTGGCGCCGCGGGTCGGGGCGCCGGTTGGACGGGGCGGCCGATCCGGCTCCGGTGCTCGGCTGGGTGGACGTGCCGTACGGCGAGTCCGCGGCCGGCAGCGGCGGCCTGTCCTGGCGCAACCAGGCCGAGGCGGACCAGGTGCGGCGGACGGTGGGCGAGCTGCTGGCACGGCTGCCCGGGGACGCCACGGTCGGGGTCGTGACACCCTTCCGCGCGCAGAAGGAGGCGCTGGCCCGGGTGTGGGCCGGTGACGACCGGGTCCGGGTCGGTACGGTGCACGCCTTCCAGGGCGGTCAGCGCGACGTCATGGTTCTGAGCCCGGTGGTCACGGACAACACCCCGCCGAGGACCACGCACTGGGTGGCGAGCCAGGTCAACCTGTGGAACGTCGCGGTCACTCGTGCGAAGTCCCAGCTGATCACGGTGGGGAGCCATCGCTTCTGGCAGGGGCAGGCGGGGCTGCCGTCCCTGCTCGCGGAGCGCTCAACGGTGCTGTGCGCGGGGGCCTCCGCAGACCAGGACACGGTCACCGGTCCCGCGACGCCGCCCGGATTCCGCGAGGAGCTCGCCGACCGGCTCCAGAAGTACCTCGGCACTCGTGGCGTCACCGACCTGGAACGCGCGGCAGCGGTCGGCGGGCACACGGTGGACCTGCTGTTCACCGTGGACGGGGAGAACACGGCGGTGCTCATCGACACGGGCCCCCTGCCCGGGCAGGATCCCGCCCGCCATCTGCGGCTCATCCACGCGCGCGGTGACCTGCTGATCGGGCTGCCCTCAGGAGGCCGGGGAGCGAAGCCCGCGCCGGTGACCCGGTCTGTGCGGCTGCCGGCCTGGCGGGTGGGTGCCGGCCGGGGAGGCGGTGTTGGATCCGCTCCTCGCCTGACCGCTCCCGTGCGGGACGGGGGCTGCCGGGGGCCCGGGTCAGGTGCGCAGGCTCCGGACGACGTACGACATGTGCTGGACGTTTCCCACGCGGAGCCAGACCGTCGCGTTGCCCGTCCCGGACGGACCCCGCCCGTGCGCGCAGTCCCGCAGCCAGCTCTCCCCCGCGCCGGCCGCCGCGCCCCGGAAGTCCGGCAGCTCGGTGAGCTGCCGGGCTGCCGCCCGGTTGACGGTGATACGGTCCTCGCCGCGGGCGAGGACCTTGGCGAGGACGAACGACTCCTCGGTGGTGTAGCGGAGCGTTCCCCAGGGTGGGCCGCCTCCTTGGGACGTCTCGCGCGCAAGGGCCCGGACGGACTGGATCCCGTAGTCACCGTGGCTGAGCCACCGTGCATAGCCGCGGCCGCTGTCCGACAGCTCGCGCCAGGTGTGCCAGTCCATCCGGGGTTCGGCGTGCAGACCGTGCTCCAGCTTCTCGGCGGTCACCTGCGGGAACGCGCCGCTGAGCACGGCGGCGGTGCGCCACGGGATCAGGGGCATCAGGAAGTCGAGGGCGCGCAGTGCCTCCTTCGTGGCCTCGGCCCGGTCTGCCTGCACGGCGGCCAGGTCGAGCAGGAGGTCAGTCTCGACGGCTGGATCCACCCGTGCGAGGAGATCGGCCACGGCGAGAGCGGCGGCGCCGTCCCACTCCCGGGGCATGGCAACCCGTATGCCGAGGCCGTTCCCGCAGGCCTGGGCATGGACCAGGCAAGCTGATTGGTGTGAAACGGGACGGTCAGGGCCCGTGACCGGCCGCAGTGGGCCCAGTTCGCCCAGTTCCGCCAGCACGGCCGCGAGGGCGGTCAGCTGTGCCGCGTCGGCGAACGGGGCGTCGAGCCAGGCAGGGTGGTGGCGCTGCCTCCTGCTCACGGCGTGCGCGTCACGCCGGGTCTCCGCGCGGAGGACGTCCGGGGGAAGGCCCGATCGCGGAGGCAAGTTCCACAGTGGTGCGACGGCTGACTGGACGGCCGGGTCCAGTTGCTGGTAAGCGGCCAGGGCGTGCGGCTTGGCCGGCAGGACGGGAACGTACAGCGGTCCGGACATGGCGGCTCCCCCTCGGCTCTGCCCGTGCCCTCTTCCCTCGCCCCCAGGTTCTCCTGTTTCCGGACACCCCGAAACAGCGCGCTTCCAGCCCGATTGGCCGAAAAGACCCAGGCTGCCGGTCACTCGGGCAGGTCAGCCCCGCAACCTCGCCGTGCCCGCCATGCGATGGCGCTGGTCGTCAGGGCATCGGCAAGAACGACGGCCGGCCGCCGTGAAGCCGATCACGTCAGGCTGCCGCCCAGTTGGGCGACAGCCTGACGCAATACGTGAACGCGAACCCAACCTGATGCCACAGGTCAGGCGTCGTCGCGGATGGGCTCCAGGATGGCCACGCACTCCATGTGGTGGGTCCCTGAAATAGAATCCAGCCAAAACGGGTGAAAGGAAACCACAGGTCAAAGGCCCGTGTAGCGCAATTCAGACAGGCTGCCGGTGCGCGTTACGTGCAGAGTGGGCACTATGCGCAGCGGCCTGACGCTTCTCACCCGCCCGAGCACCGCGGCGACGACTCCCGAGGCCACTCGCAGCCATGTCTTCCTGGCCCTGCTCATCCAGACCGAGGGATCGGCCGGCGTTGTCGTAATCGTGCGCAAGGCAGTCACACGACCGGGCAGGCGAGTTGACGTCATCGGGCACGGGATCGGACAGCAACGACACCAGGGCCACCCGGCGTTGCCGGTGCGCGTCGCATCACTGAGGGCGGAGGCAGGCCCATACCCTCTTGCCTCTTCCGTCCCTGTTCAGCCAGAACGACCATTGATCGGCGAGTGAGGCCACCAGTCCAAGTCCGCGGCCGGATTCGGCTGATGGCGCCGAGTTGCTTGGTGTGGGTTGGGCGGTGGAGTTGTCCTCGACCTGGATGATGAGGGCGTTGCCCGGCCGCCATGTCAGGTCGAGGCGGATGTGCTCGTTGTGACCTTCGGGTTTCGTGCGGCCGTGAACGACGGCGTTGGTGGCCAGCTCGCTGCAGATCAGGAGGGCGTCGTCCTCGAGTTCGGTGCAGCCCCACTCGTCGAGCTTGGCGGCGGCGAAGCGGCGGGCGGCACTGGCGGCTTTCATGTCGCTGGGGATCTCCACACCGGCTGACACCGTTGTGGGGTCTTGGGTGATCGAAGCCGTGACGTGCCGTGACGCCTCAGGTTCCAAAAGTGCTGTCTGACGGTTCATGTGCGGGCCCTCCACGCACCTGCCGGTGGCTTCGGACCCGGGAGCGACGACCGAGATGCAAGACGAGCACGGTGACACTGGGACGATCCTGGCGGACGGCGGAGCCGTCGCCCACCCGCCGGAGCCCGCGAGAGCGGGTCCGGCCCATAATTCCATGATGCGGAATCTTTATTCCATTCACGGAGTATTAAAAAGGTAGAAAACGCCGCTTGATTCGTCAATAGCCATCAGTCGATCGACGTGCATGGGGGTGGATTCCGGAGGTTCCTCCAATTCCGCTCAGCGCAGGGCGCCTGGATGCTGCCCCCCGGAGGCCTGGCCGACCGAGGCCCGCAGGTCTTCACCGGCATCGCTCCCGAGAGGCTCCGGCGCAGCGCATCCGTCTTCCTCGTCCTGCGCGCACAAGGCCCGCGGATCCCCACTGGCCGCGCCGTCAGCCACTCAGGCCCCGCCTGGTGGCTTCCGACTCAGGCCGACGGCCAGGCCGCAGAACGCGGCGAAGCCGTTGAAGAGCGGGCTCGGCGCGGTCCCGCGCCTGTGGGCATGCCGCGGGAACGGGTCGCGCGGCATGCCCTGATTCATCGGCGCCGTCGGACTGAACGTGGGGGGACGTGCAAGTGACTGTCGATGCCGTCGAAGGCGTTGACGTGTGCGGTGGGGATGTGGCTCTCGTTGGCTTCGCTGCCGCGCCCGAAGTGGTTGAGGAGCAGGTTGAGGAGGACGGCGACGAGGCATCCCGCCGTGATGCCCGATCCGAGCACCAAGGTGACGGGCGCGGGGAGGCGGTCGTAGAAGTCGGGTGATGCGACGGGGATGAGGCCGAAGGCGAGGGCGACGGACACGATGATGCCGTTGTGCCCGGTGGCGAGGGAGGCCTTGGCGAGGGTGCGGATTCCGGCGACGGTGATCGAGCCGAAGAAGACGACTGCCGCGCCGCCGAGTACGGGCAGCGGTACGAGTGCGACCAGCGAGCCCAGGGCCGGCACGAGGCCCATGAGGACCAGGATCGCGCCGCACAGGGTGACCGCGTACCGGCTGCGGATGCGGCTGATGGCGACCAGGCCGACGTTCTGTGCGTAGGAGCAGCTCACGAAAGCTCCCAGGGCGCCGCCGAGTGCGGTGCCCAGCCCCTGGGCCCGCAGGCTGCCCGCGATGACGCGGTCGTCGACCGGCCTGTCGACGACCGTTCCCACCGCGATCAGGGAGGCGGCGGACTCCGTCATGGAGACGAGCGTGACGACGAGCATGGTGGCGATGACCGGCGCCTCGAACTGCGGGGCGCCGAAGGCGAACGGCTCGGGGAGCGCGAACAGCGGCGCCTGGGAGAGGTGGTGGAAGTCGACCTTGCCCATCGGCACCGCGGCGGCTGTGCCGGCGATGAGGCCGAGCAGGATCGCCACCCGTTGCAGGAATCGTCCGCTGAGGAGCCGGTGGAGGAGGAGGGTGAAGGCGAGGGTTCCGGCGGCGAGCGCGAGGTTGGACGGTGAGCCGAAGCCGGGGGAGGTGGGGTCGCCGCCCCGGGCCCACTGCCCGGCCACCGGCAGCAGTGAAAGGCCGACCAGCGCGATGACGGAACCGCTGACGACGGGCGGGAAGAAGCGCAGGAGCCGGCAGAAAGCCGGCGCCAGGAGGAAGCAGACGGCCCCGGCGACGAGGGTCGCACCGAACACCAGGGGCAGGGTGTCCTGCCCCCGTGACACGGAAGCGGCCAGGACAGGTGAAACCACGGCGAACGAGACGCCGTTGGTGACGGGCAGCCCGGCCCCGACACCCCAGATGCGCAGGGTCTGGGCGACGGTGGCCAGGCCCGCGACGACCAGGCTCGCGGCCAGCAGAGTGGTGAGCTGTGCCGCGGTCAGGCCGAGCGCGCCGCCGATGATCAGCGGTGGCGCCGCGAGGCCCGCGTACATGCTGGCCACGTGCTGCAGGGCCGCGGGGAACATCCGCCTCATCGGCAGCACTTCGTCCGCGGGATGGACGGGGAGGGGCGGGGTGGAGCGGTCGTGCGTGAAGGGCCTAGGGGCGCGCATGGGGACAGTCCCTCCGAGAGACCGACCGCCCGGCCGGCGCACGGCGGGGACGGTTGAGAGCGAAGCACGGCCGGACGAGCCGGACAGGTGGACGGACCTGCCCGGAGGGATGCGGAAATCGCGCCGGATTCCGGGATACGGAGAATGCCACGATTTCCTTATTGCGGAATTTGCTTTCCACTGTGGACGGCCTTGACCTTACGAACGGGCCCCCCGGTCGTCAACTCCTCCAGGCGGGCCATTTGATTGCTGGGATTCTTTGGAGGTACGCACAACCGTCACCTGTAGGGGCGATCAACGCGCGTCAACCGGCCTCCCCGAGCGCCTGCGCAATCCGCAGGTCTTGGCCGGGGCGGCCGCGGCCCCTACGGTGTCCCGCTATGCCATCCCAAGACGATCTCGACAGCCTCTCCGAGGGCGAAAACTCCGCCTATCCCCCGTTCGATCCCCGCCTCGCCGTCCGCGTGCGCGAGCAGCTCGGACTCACTCACGGCCAGGTCGCCTGGGCCGTCTCGGCCTTCCATGGGCACCCCCTGCACCCCGATGCGCTCCTGGCCTGGGAGCGGGGCACCGAGGCGCCGACGGCCCGCCAGATCAACGCGCTGGCAGCCGCGTTGTGGTGTTCACCGGGTGATCTGCTGGGCGAGCCGGCCACGCTCCTGCAGTGCCGCACGCTCCTCGGGCTGACGGTGGAACAGGTCGCCACCATGGTCGGCATGACCCGCGACCGCTACGCCGAGGCGGAGCGGCGCAACCGCTGGCGTGGGTCCGGTGGGCAGACCCAGGCGCTGTTCGAGGTCCTGCGGCCGCCGCCCGCCTGCTTCGTCGGCGCATGCGGCAGGACGGGGCAACTGCGCGTGCTGCTGCGCGAGGCGGTCACCGGGTGGTGGCCGAACTACGTACGGCCCGTCGCGAAGATCGTCCCCGTGGCGCCGGCGGAGATCCGCGGAGCCCTGGAACAGCTCCACATGGCCTACCAGCGGATCGACAACCACGGCCGGACCGGAGCCGGCGCCGAAGCGGTCGAGCGCGAGGCCCTGGCCTTCCTCGACCGGGTCGACGAACAGCTGTGGCAGCGGCTGCGCCCCCAGGAAGCCTGACCCCACCCGCCTCCCGGAGAGGAGCTCTTGACACGCTCGACTTCAGGTGCGGCAATAGAGCCACCCAAGCAATAACGGAAGCTGCTTTCCGCATCGTGGACGATTCGTTTCAAGCAGTCTTCGGCAGGGCCAATCGGGGCTCGCTCACCCCGCGACACCCCGGCTCGGGGAGCTCCCACGTTCCTCGTTCCTCAGGGCACTTCCTATGCCCTCGGGCCCTCTCGCCGCCCGCTCGACTGCGTCATCGAACCAGTCCACACGGCCTCCGAGGCATCGGCCGCTCCCCAGCGCGCCCCTCCCCGGCGATCGCCGTACCGCAGCATCCCAGGAGGTACCTCCGATGTCGCCCAGCGCCACCCCCAGCCCCGCCCCGGCCCCCGTGCCGGACCCGGCCACGGACCCCGCCGCGAAGCATCCCGTCGACCAGACCCTTCCGTTCGGAAAGCTCCTCGGCGCCGGTCTCCAGCACGTGGCGGCCATGTACGCCGGTGTCGTCGCCCCGCCTCTGATCGTCGGCATCGGCGTGGGACTGAGCACGGCAGACATCGCGTTTCTGATGGGCGCCAGCCTCTTCACCGCCGGTATCGCCACCCTCCTGCAGACCATCGGCTTCTGGAAGGTCGGCGCGCGTCTCCCCTTCGTCAACGGCGTCTCCTTCGCCGGCGTGGCACCGATGCTGGCCATCGCCAAGGCCGAGGGCCCCGACGACGCACTGCCCGTGATCTACGGCGCCGTGATCGTGGCCGGAGTGTTCGGCTTCCTGCTCGCCCCCTGGTTCTGCAAACTCATCCGGTTCTTCCCGCCCGTCGTCACCGGTACCGTCATCACCCTCATCGGAGTGTCCCTGCTCCCCGTCGCCTTCAACTGGGCGCAGGGCGGCAACCCGCAGGCCCCGGACTACGGAGACATCAAGTACATCGGCCTCGCCGCCGTGACACTCCTGATCACCGTGGTGCTCCGCAGAGTGCTGAGCGGCTTCCTCAAGCAGATCTCCATCCTGCTCGGACTCGTCGCCGGCACCCTGATCGCCCTGCCCCTCGGCCTCGCGGACTTCAGCGCCGTCACCGATGCCGACATCATCGGCTTCCCCACGCCCTTCCACTTCGGCGCCCCGCAATTCGCCGCCGCCGCCATCATCTCGATGATCATCGTGATGATCGTCTCCATGACCGAGACCACCGCCGACGTCCTCGCCCTCGGCCAGATCGTCGACAAGCCCGCGGACGAGAAGACCCTCGCCGCAGCGCTGCGCGCGGACGGCCTGGGCACCGCGCTGAGCCCGATCTTCAACGGCTTCGCCGCCAGCGCCTTCGCGCAGAACGTCGGCCTGGTCGCCATCACCAAGGTCCGCAGCCGCTACGTCGTGGCCGCGGGCGGCGGCATCCTCCTCCTGCTGGGCCTGTGCCCGTTCCTCGCCTCGGTCGTCGCCCTGGTCCCGCAGCCCGTCCTCGGCGGCGTCGGCCTCGCCCTGTTCGGCACCGTGGCCGCCAGCGGAATCCAGACCCTCACCCAGGCCGGCCTCGAACGCGGCGACAACATCCTCATCGTGGCCATCAGCCTCGGCATCGGCGTCATCCCCATGGCCGCGCCGAACTTCTACCACGCCTTCCCCGAGAGCATGCGCATCGTCCTCGACTCCGGCATCAGCACCGGCTGCATCGTCGCCGTACTGCTCAACCTCGCCTTCAACCACATCGGCCGCGGCGGCCAGAACGACACCGCCGACACGGCCACCCTGAACGGCACCGCCCCGCAAACGGAGCCGGCTGCGGCCACACACGTGCACTGACCACGGACAGCGGGTGGGGTGTTCGCTCCCTCGGGGCGCACACCCCACCCGCGTCCAGGTGGAGTGCAGCCAGGGAGGGCAGCGTCGCAAGCTGCCCGGCGCCCCCTCCGAAGCTGGGTGGTAGAAGCAGGAACCAGGCGGCCGAGGCCGCGTACTGACCCATCAGGACGACGGCGTAGAACAGCACCAGAAAGAGCTTGCAGAAGCCGAGAAGCACTCCTGGGTCAGGATCCCTCGGTACGACTACATCCCCGCTTGGGGGCAGAGCTGACACCGCCCGTGACGTGCTCGATCAAGGGCCTGACGACCCATCAGAACGAGCGTCAAATGAGCGTCACGGGCGTCATTTCAGCGTCAAGACATCGCCCGTAACGCCCACAATGCACATAACGCACACCGGGAAACCTGCAGGTCAGGCGCCCTTGGCGATGGGCTCAAGGATCGCGACGCACTCCATGTGGTGCGTCATCGGGAAGAGGTCGAAGACTCGGAGGGTGCGGGGCTTGTAGCCGGCCTCCTTGAAGTACGCCAGGTCTCGGGCCAGGGCCGCCGGGTCGCAGGCCACGTACGCGATGCGGCGGGCCGAGAGCCCGGCGATGTGGCGGACCGTCTGCTTGCCCGCGCCCGCGCGGGGCGGGTCCAGGACGACCAGGTCGCATTCCGTGATGCCGGTCTTCGGGAGGACCGTCTCGACCTTGCCCTGCTCGATGCGGACGCGGGGGAAGTCCGCCAGGTTGTGCCGGGCGTCCTCGACCGCGCGCTTCGTGGACTCGATGCCGAGTACCGCGCCCGTCTCGCCCAGGCGTTCGGCGAGGGCGCCCGCGAAGATGCCGACGCCGCAGTAGAGGTCGAGGGCCATCTCGCCCTTGCGCGGCATCAGGCCCTGCATGACGGCCTTGATCAGGGTGTCCGCGGCCTGCGGGTGGACCTGCCAGAAGCCGCCCATGCCGACGCGGTACGTACGGCCGTCCGCGCGCTCGCGGACGAAGGGGCGGCCGTGGACGCGGTGGACCCCGCCGTCCTTCTCCTCGACCCGGAGTACCGAGACCGGCTTGTCCAGCTCGACCAGCGGGAGGCGGCCGCCCGGGCGCGGGGTGAGGACGACCTGGCGGTCCTGGGAGCCGGTCGCGGCGATCGCCTCGACCGTGGCCATCTGGGGCCAGTCCTGCTTCTCGATGCCGAGCTCGCTGACGCCCGGCGCCGCGATCATGCAGTGGTCGACCGGCTCGATGTCGTGCGAGCGGTGCTTGCGCAGGCCCGCGCGGCCAGTCTCGTCGATGGCGTACTGGACGCGGGTGCGCCACTGCGGGACCTGGCCCGCCGGGAGCTTGTCGCCCTCCGCCGGCATGACCGTGCCGTCCCAGCCGGCCTCCTCCGGGGTCAGCCCGGCGAGCCGCTGCAGCTGCTCCGCGACGACCTCGCCCTTGAGCCGGCGCTGGGCGCCCGGCTTGGCGTGCTGCCAGTCGCAGCCGCCGCACTTGCCGGGGCCGGCGTACGGGCACGGGGCCTCGACGCGGTCCTTGGAGGCCTCGAGGACGGTGATCGCGTCGGCGCGCAGGAAGCGGGAGTCCGCCTCGCCCTCGGTGACCTTGGCGATCACCTTCTCCCCCGGGAGGGTGTGCCGGACGAACAGGACCCGTCCGTCGGAGGTACGGGCGATGCAGATGCCGCCGTGCGCGACGGGGCCGACCTCGACCTCGTACTCCTCCCCGACCAAGGACTGCTTCTCGTTCTGCTCGGTCATGGTGGGGAGACTCCAAAACATAAATGGGAACGGCCGGACGACCGACCCACCAGTTTACGTGGATCTCGTCCGGCCGTTCGCCACACCGACAGCAGCGCCGCGCGCTACTTGCCCGCCCGGTCCTTCGGGCGCGGGGTGTCCACCGGTCCGCGGCGCACCGCGCCCGGGGCGTTCCACTCCTGCCGCTTCTTCGCCCGCTTCTTCGCGAGCTCCGAGGACTCCAGCTGGTACGGCACCGAGGTGACCATCACGCCGGGGGTGAACAGCAGGCGGCCCTTGAGCCGCAGCGCGCTCTGGTTGTGCAGCAGGTGCTCGTACCAGCGGCCGACGACGTACTCCGGGATGTACACGCTGACGGCGTCGCGCGGGTTCTCGCTGCGCAGGCCCTTCACGTACTCGATCACCGGGCGGGTGATCTCGCGGTACGGGGAGTCGAGGATCTTGAGCGGTACGTTGATCCCGCGCCGCTCCCACTCCTCCCTCAGCGCCTTGGTCTCGGCCGCGTCGACGCTGATGCTGAGCGCCTCCAGGGTGTCCGAGCGGGTCAGCTTGGCGAAGGCCAGGGCGCGCAGCGTGGGCTTGTGCACCTTGGAGACCAGGACGATCGAGTGGACCCGGGAGGGCCGCACGCTGTCGTCGCTGGGGCCCTCGGCGGCGGCGATCTCGGCGGAGACCCGGTCGTAGTGCTTCCGGATCGCGGTCATCGTGCCGTAGAAGATCACCATGCCCAGCAGGGCGACCCAGGCGCCGTGCGTGAACTTGGTGGCCAGGACGACGACCAGGACGAGCCCGGTGAAGATCGCGCCGAAGGTGTTGATCGCCCGGGAGCGGTGCATCCGGCGCCGCGAGGCCTGGTCCTTCTCGGTGCGCAGGTGGCGGTTCCAGTGCCGGACCATGCCGATCTGGCTCAGCGTGAAGGAGACGAACACGCCGACGATGTAGAGCTGGATCAGCTTGGTGGAGTCGGCGTCGTAGATCCACACGAGCAGGATGGCCGCGCCCGCGAGCAGCACGATGCCGTTGGAGAACGCGAGCCGGTCACCGCGGGTGTGCAGCTGGCGCGGCAGGTAGCGGTCCTGCGCGAGGATCGAGCCGAGCAGCGGGAAGCCGTTGTACGCGGTGTTGGCGGCCAGGAACAGGACGAGCGCGGTGGCGGTCGCCAGCACGATGAACAGGAAGCTGCCGTTGCCGAAGACTGCCTCGGCCACCTGGGAGATCACCGGGTGCTGGACGAACTCGGGGCCGACGGGGACGCCGTTGTCCAGCAGGTTGGTCGCGGGCGCCTCGGCCATCTTCACGTCGGTGGCCATGGCCAGGCCGATGATCCCGCAGAACATGGTGACCGCCAGCGCGCCCATCAGGGCGAGGGTGGAGGCGGCGTTCTTGCTCTTGGGCTTGCGGAAGGCGGGGACGCCGTTGCTGATCGCCTCGACGCCGGTCAGGGCGGCACATCCGGAGGAGAAGGCCCGCAGCAGCAGGAAGACCAGCGCGAAGCCGGCCAGCCCCTGGTGCTCGGCCTTGATCTCCAGGTGGGCCGTCGGGGCCTCCATGGTGTCGCCGCTGACGAGGCCGCGCCAGGCGCCCCAGGCGATCATCACGAAGACGGCGCCGACGAACACGTACGTCGGGATCGCGAAGAGTTTTCCGGATTCCTTCACGCCGCGCAGATTCATCAGCGTGAGCAGAAGAATCATGATCACCGCGGAGAGCACCTTGTGCTCGATGACGAAATCCACGGCGGAGCCGAGGTTCTCGACGCCGGAGGAGATCGACACCGCGACGGTCAGGACGTAGTCGACGAGCAGGGCGCTCGCCACCGTGAGTCCGGCCTTGGGCCCGAGGTTGGTGTTGGCGACCTCGTAGTCGCCGCCGCCGCTCGGGTACGCGTGGACGTTCTGGCGGTACGAGGCGACCACGGTGAACATCAGCACGACGACCGCGGCGGCGATCCAGGGGCTGAAGTGGTACGCCGACACACCCGCGATCGACAGAACCAGCAAGACCTCGCCGGGGGCATATGCCACTGAGGAGAGCGGGTCGGAAGCGAAGACAGGGAGGGCGATCCTCTTGGGGAGGAGCGTTTCCCCGAGGCGGTCGCTGCGCAGCGCCCGGCCGATCAGGATCCGTTTGGGCACGTCGGTCAGTTTGGACACGCAGAGGATCGTATGCGTTCGAAATCCGGCTGACGAACCCCCCGCCGGTATTCCGGGGCAATGAGTCGCCGTCTGCACCGCAAAGGTCACAACGGGGACCGCCCGTGTGTAGCTTGGGCCATGGTCTGAGACCCTGTGAAGCCAGAGCATGCAATGAGGCTGGGAACCAGCGAGCGCTGACAGCCGGAAGGACGGCCGTGCACATCGTCATTATGGGCTGCGGAAGGGTGGGCTCCGCCCTCGCGCAGACCTTGGAACAGCAGGGGCATACGGTCGCGGTCATCGACCAGGACCCCACCGCATTCCGCCGGCTGGGAGCCGGATTCGGCGGCCGCCGCGTCACCGGGGTCGGCTTCGACCAGGACACGCTCCGCGAGGCCGGGATCGAGGAGGCGGGCGCTTTCGCAGCCGTCAGCAGTGGTGACAATTCCAACATCATCGCCGCCCGCGTGGCGCGCGAAATGTTCGGTGTCGAGAACGTCGCCGCCCGCATCTACGACCCGAAGCGCGCCGAGGTCTACCAGCGTCTGGGCATTCCGACCGTGGCCACCGTGCGGTGGACCGCCGACCAGATGCTGCGCCGGCTGCTGCCGTCCGGGGCCGAGCCGCTGTGGCGCGACCCGAGCGGCGGGGTCCAGCTCGCCGAGGTGCACACCTCCGCCGCCTGGATCGGGCACAAGGTCAGCAAGCTGCAGGACGAGACGGGTGTCCGCGTGGCCTTCCTCACCCGACTGGGCGAGGCCATGCTGCCGACGTCCCAGACGGTGCTGCAGGAGGGCGACCTCGTCCACGTGATGATGCGTACGGACGAGATCGACAAGGTCGAGGCGGCCTTCGCCGAAGGCCCCGAGGAGGCACACGCATGAGGGTCGCGATCGCCGGGGCCGGCGCGGTGGGCCGTTCCATCGCGGGCGAGCTGCTGGAGAACGGGCACGAGGTGCTGCTCGTCGACAAGGCGCCGACCGCCATCTCCGTGGAGCGGGTGCCCCAGGCCGAGTGGCTGCTGGCCGACGCCTGCGAGATCACCTCGCTCGACGAGGCAGCGCTGCAGCGCTGCAACGTGGTCATCGCCGCCACGGGCGACGACAAGGTCAACCTGGTCGTCTCCCTCCTGGCCAAGACCGAGTACGGGGTCCCCCGGGTCGTGGCGCGCGTGAACAACCCGAAGAACGAGTGGCTCTTCAACGAGTCCTGGGGCGTCGACGTCGCGGTCTCCACGCCGCGTCTGATGTCGGCCCTGGTCGAGGAGGCCGTCAGCGTCGGCGACCTGGTGCGGCTGCTCCGCTTCAGCCACGGCGACGCCAACCTCGTCGAGCTGACCCTGCCCGCCGACTCCTCGGTCGCCGGCACCCAGATCAGCGAGATCACCTGGCCCGAGGACACCTCGCTCGTCACGATCATCCGCGGCAACCGGGTCCTGACCCCGCACGGGGAGGAGACGCTCGAGCCGGGCGACGAACTGCTCTTCGTGGCCGCCCAGGCCCGCGAGGAACAGCTGGAAGAACTCCTCCAGGCCCGTCGCTGACCGCACGCGACACGACGAAGGGGCGGGGCCGGCCATCGGATGGCCGGCCCCGCCCCTTTCGCGTCACGGCGGGAGGAACCCGGTAGCGGACGGGGCGCGGTCAGGCCCCGCGTTCCCGGGCGGCAGCGGCCTTGGCGGCCTCGGCGGCAGCGTCCTTGGCCTCCCACTCCGCGATCACGTCGATCGGCGGCGGTGCCTTCGCCAGGAACACCCACGTGAAGTACACCGCGAGCACCATCGGGGGCAGCTTCAGCGCGATGAGCACCCAGCCCAGCTGCGTCGCGTCGCCCCACCAGTACAGCGGGAAGAGGATCGCGTACTTGGCGAGGAAGATGAGGCCCCAGGCCAGACTGGCCTTCGTGTACGCCTTCTTGCGCCCGGGGTTGCGGGTGCGCCAGGACAGGTTCTCCTTGAACACCGGGCCCAGGATCACGCCCAGCAGCGGGAACCCCACGAGCGCGGACACCGTGAAGGCCACGCCCAGCCCGGCGCCGTAGATCATGCCGGGCAGGTAGAAGCCCTTGGCGGTACCGGTGAACAGGGCGAAGGCCACGCCGACCCCCACGCCGAAGACCCCGCTGAAGGCGTGCTTCACGGTGTCCTTGCGCAGCAGCCGCACGATCACGAGCAGGACCGCGACCGCGCCCGCCGCGATCGCGGACATCTTCACGTCCTTGTTGACCGTGTAGATCATCACGAAGAGCAGCCCGGGGAGCATCGTCTCCACGGTGCCCCGGACTCCGCCGAAGGCGTCGAAGAGCGCCGCCTGGGTCACGGCCGCCTGGTCTGAGGCCGGATCGGGGGACGGCCCGCCCTCGGGGTCCGGGGTGGTCGGTTTGTCGAATGACGTCACCGGTCAGTGCTCCTGTCCGAGCGGTCGGAGTTCGTACTTCGGGTTGAAGAGGACCCGGCGGCCGTGGCTCATCGAGATCCGCCCGGAGGCGATCATGCGCCGGCCGGGTTCGATTCCCACGATCGAGCGACGACCGAGCCAGACCACGTCCAGCCCGGCCGAGCCGTCGAAGAGCTCCGCCTCCAGGGCGGGCACCCCCGCACGCGGCCGGAGGGTGACGGTACGCAGGGTGCCCGTCACCTTGACTATCTGGCGGTCGTGGGAGTCGCAGATCCGCGTGCACCCCGCGGCTTCTGCGTCCTCTTGCAGCTCCGCCGAATGCAGCTCCTCCTGCGAGGTGGACAGCCGCTCTATCATCCGCCGGAACCGGCCCGCCGGCCTGACCGGCTTGGCGGACTTCTCGGGACGCGGTTCAGCACTCATACAGGAAGCGTACCGGCGCCCCCGCTACCGCTCGAAGCGGTATCCCATGCCCGGCTCCGTGATGAAGTGCCGCGGGTGCGAGGGGTCCGCCTCCAGTTTGCGCCGCAGCTGCGCCATGTAGACGCGCAGGTAGTTCGTCTCCGTGCCGTACGAGGGCCCCCAGACCTCCTGGAGGAGCTGCCTCTGGCTGACGAGCTTGCCGCCGTTGCGGACGAGCACCTCCAGCAGGTGCCATTCGGTGGGCGTGAGCCGTACGTCGCGCCCTTCGCGCACGGCCTTCTTCGCCGCCAGGTCCACCGTGAAGCCGCCGGTCTCCACGATCACCCCGTCCTCGCCGGCGCCCGCGGACGGCTCGGCCCGGCGGACGGCGGCGCGCAGCCGCGCGAGCAGCTCGTCCATGCCGAAGGGCTTGGTGACGTAGTCATCGGCCCCGGCGTCGAGGGCCTCGACCTTCTCGTCGGAGCTGTGCCGGGCGGAGAGGACCAGGATCGGCACCCTGGTCCAGCCGCGCAGGCCCCTGATCACCTCGACGCCGTCCATGTCGGGCAGGCCCAGGTCGAGGACGACCACGTCGGGGTGGCGGGCGGCCGCCAGCTCCAGGGCTCCGGCCCCGTCCGCGGCGGCGTCGACCTCGTACTTGCGTGCCTTCAGATTGATCACGAGGGCTCGGACGATCTGCGGCTCGTCGTCCACCACGAGCACCCGGGTCATTGAGGTCCTGCCTTCTGTCGTATCGGGTCGAGATCCAAGAGGTCGCTGCCGTCGGCGGCGCCGGGGGTACGGCGGCCATCGGGCGGGTCGCCGGCCGTCTCCGGCACGGCGGCGCGTCCTTCGCCGTCCGCCGCGCCGTCCGCCGCGCCTTCCGCCGCGCCTTCCGCCGGCCCACTGTCGCGCGTCACGGCCCGCAGCGTGAGCACCATCGTCAGTCCGCCGCCCGGGGTGTCCTCGGCCGCCAGGGTGCCGTCCATGGCCTCGGCGAAGCCCCGGGCCACCGCGAGGCCGAGGCCCACCCCGGCGCCTCGCGGGGCGTCCCCGTGCCGCTGGAAGGGGGCGAAGATCCGGTCCTTGGCCTCGTCGGGCACCCCGGACCCGCGGTCCACGACGCGCACCTCGACCCGGTCGCCGAGGAAGCTGGCGGCGACCACCACCGGCTCCCCGGCCGGGCTGTACTTGACGGCGTTCTCCACCACGTTGGCCACGGTGCGCTCCAGCAGACCCGGGTCCACTGCCACCATCGGCAGCGTCTCCGGGACGTCCAGCACCACGCTGTCCTCCGGTACGCCGCCCAGCGCCATCGGGACCACCTCGTCGAGGTCGATCTCCCGGACCAGCGGGGTCACGGTGCCGGTCTGGAGCCGGGACATGTCGAGCAGGTTGCCCACCAGGTGGTCGAGCCGGTCGGCGCCGTCCTCGATGCCCTCGAGGAGCTCGGCCCGGTCCTCCTCGGACCAGTCCACGTCGTCGGAGCGCAGGGACGACACCGAGGCCTTGATGGAGGCCAGCGGCGTACGGAGGTCATGGCTGACGGCGGCCAGCAGCGCGGTCCGGATCCGGTTGCCCTCCGCCAGCCGGCGGGCCTCCTCGGCCTCCCCGACCAGCCGCTGCCGGTCCAGGACCACGGCTGCCTGCGCGGCGAACGCACCGAGCACGCGGCGGTCCTCGGCGGGCAGCACCCGGCCGGACAGGGCCAGCGCCATGTGGTCCCCGATGGGCATGTCCACATCGGCGTCCTCGGGGCGGCCGACCGGACTCGGGCCGACGCTGCCGGCCGGCTGCCAGGGATCGACGTCGCTCGCGCGCTCCAGCAGGGCCACGGACTCCATGGCGAAGGTCTCGCGCACCCGCTCCAGCAGCGCGTCCAGCGTGGTCTCGCCGCGCAGGACGCTGCCGGCCAGGAAGGAGAGGATCTCGGACTCGGCGCGCAGCCGTGCGGCCTGGTGGGTGCGCCGGGCGGCCAGGTCCACCACCGAGGCCACGGAGACGGCCACCCCGAAGAAGACGGCGATGGCCACGATGTTCTTCGGGTCGGAGATGGTGAACCGGTGCACGGGCGGGGCGAAGAAGTAGTTCAGCAGCAGCGAGCCGAAGGCCGCCGAGGCCAGCGCCGGCGAGAGCCCGCCCAGCAGCGCGGCGGCCACGGTCAGCGAGAGGAACAGCAGCATCTCGTTGGCCAGGCCCGGGTCGGCGTTCACGTGCGTGAGCAGCACGGCCAGCAGGACGGGGAAGAGCATCCCGACGACCCAGCCGGCGATGATCCGGGTCCGTCCGAGCCGGGCCGCCGAACGGACCACGGGCAGGCCGCGGCCCCGGGCGACCTCCTCGTGCGTGACGATGTGCACGTCGAGGTCGGGGCCCGAGTCGCGGGCCACGGTGGCGCCGACGCCCGGGCCGAAGACGTACTGCCAGGCCTTGCGGCGGCTGGAGCCGAGCACGATCTGGGTGGCGTTGACCCCGCGGGCGAATGCGAGCAGCGCGTCGGGGATGTCGTCGCCGATCACATGGTGGAACGTTCCGCCAAGATCTTCGACCAGCGTCCGCTGGACCGCGAGCTCCTTCGGTGAGGCCGCGGTCAGCCCGTCGCTGCGGGCGATGTAGACGGCCAGGATCTCGCTGCCGGACCCCTTGGCGGCCATCCGGGAGGCGCGGCGGATGAGCGTACGGCCCTCGGGCCCGCCCGTGAGCCCGACGGCGATCCGCTCGCGGGCCTGCCAGGTGGAGCGGATGCCGTGCTCGCCCCGGTACTGCTGGAGGTACTCGTCGGCCCGGTCGGCCACCCACAGGAGCGCCAGCTCCCGCAGGGCGGTGAGGTTGCCGGGCCGGAAGTAGTTCGACAGGGCCGCGTCGACCTTGTCGGACCGGTAGATGTTCCCGTGCGCCATCCGCCGGCGCAGCGCCTGCGGGGACATGTCGACGAGCTCGATCTGGCCGGCCCGCCGCACCACCTCGTCCGGCACGGTCTCCCGCTGCCGCACGCCGGTGATGGTCTCCACCACGTCACCGAGCGACTCCAGGTGCTGGATGTTCACGGTGGACACGACGTCGATGCCCGCCTGCAGCAGCTCCTCGGCGTCCTGCCAGCGCTTGGCGTTGCGCGAGCCGGGCACGTTGGTGTGCGCGAGCTCGTCCACGAGCGCTACGGCCGGCCGGCGCGCCAGTACGGCGTCCACGTCCATCTCGGTGAAGGCGGCGCCCCGGTACCTGAGCTCCTGGCGCGGCACCTGTTCCAGCCCGTGCAGCATCACCTCGGTGCGCGGCCGCCCGTGGTGCTCGACGAAGCCGACGACGCAGTCGCCGCCCCGCTCCACCCGGCGGTGGCCCTCGGAGAGCATCGCGTACGTCTTGCCCACACCGGGTGCCGCGCCGAGGTAGATCCGTAGCGTGCCGCGTCCCATGCGCCCATTCTCCGGGACGTTTCCGCCGATCACGCACTTTTCCCGGCCGTCCGCCCATCCTTGACGGATCCCTGACACCCGCGGGTACGACAGCGGGCCGTACCCCGAAGGAGTACGGCCCGCGGCCTGAAAGTGTCGCCGAGAGGCGCGCCCGGGAATCAGCCGGGGGTCCGCCGGGTCAGCGGACCTCGGTGATCGTCGGACCCTGCTCCAGCTGGCCCATGCCGCCGGAGAAGCGGGAGCCCTCCTGGTCCTCGGTCTGCACGCCGTCCGGCACCATCTGCGCGTCGTTCGGCAGCTTCAGCACGATCGGGTCGCGCGGGGCCATCGGGCCGTCGCCGCGCACGATGACGGTCTCCCGGAAGATCTGCTCGAGCACGCCCGCCGACTCGGGGCGCACGGCGCCCTGGCCGGAGATGACGCCCCGCAGGAACCAGCGCGGGCCGTCGACGCCGACGAAGCGGACCAGCTGGGCGCCGGTCTGGCCGTCGGGCATGGGTACGGGCACCTGGGCGCGCAGCTCCCAGCCCAGCGGACCCTCGACCTCGTCGATGATGCCGCCCTGCTGGGTGATGCCCGTGGCGATCTCCTCGCGGACCTCGCCCCAGATGCCTTCCTTCTTGGGCGCCGCGAAGGCCTGCAGCTGTACGGCGCTGTCGCCGAGGACGACCGTCGCGGCGACGATCGCGTCACCGGCGACCTCGACGCGCAGCTCCATGCCCTCGACACCCGGTACGAGAATGCCGCCCAGGTCGACGCGACCCTCCTCCGGCGCACCGGGCACCTCGGAGACGTCCCAGGGGCCGTCGGGCCGCGGGGCGGGCGGCAGATTCACCCTGCGGGGCGCGGAGTCCTGCTCCTCGCCGCCGTCCTGTTCATCGGCAGCCACGCCGTCCACGACCTGCTCGGCCGCGCCGCCGTCCTTGGCGGAGTCGTTCTTCTTGCGACGTCCGAACACGTCACTGTCCTTCCCGGTCGGATACGACCGAAGCGTAGCCATTCCCACCCTGCTGACCAGCGCCGGATCCGGCCACGGCCGCATGACCGCCGGTGGAGCCGAAACCCCCCTCGGCCCGGGCCGAGCCGGGAAGTTCCGCCACCTCGTGGAAGCGCACCTTCTCGACCCTCTGGACAACCAGCTGGGCAATGCGGTCGAAGCGCTCGAACCGGACGCTCTCGCGCGGGTCGAGATTGACCACGATCACCTTGATCTCCCCACGGTACCCGGCATCCACCGTCCCCGGGGCATTCACGAGCGCGAGCCCGCAGCGGGCGGCCAGGCCCGAGCGCGGGTGCACGAACGCCGCGTACCCGTCGGGCAGGGCGATGGACACGCCCGTGGGCAGTACGGTGCGCTCGCCGGGCTCCAGCACGGCCGCCTCGGTGGTCACCAGGTCGCAGCCGGCGTCGCCGGGGTGGCCGTAGGCGGGCAGGGGCACCTCGGGGTCGACGCGGCGGATCAGCACGTCGACGGGCGCGTGGTTGCTGTCAGACATCAGGGGTTCACCTCGAAGGCGCGTGCGCGCCTGACCTGGTCCGGGTCGGACATCGCCGCCCGGATCTCCTCGGGCCGACCGTTGTCGATGAAGTGGTCGACCTTCACCTCGATGAAGAGCGCTTCTGCGCGCACGGCGACCGGGCCCTCGGGCCCGCCTATCCGGCCGACCGCGGTGGAGTAGATCTTGCGTCCGGCGACGGCGGTCACCTCGGCCTCCAGGTACAGCACGGTGTCCACGGGCACCGGCCGTACGAAGTCCGTCTCCAGCCGTCCCGTCACCGCGATGACGCGCAGCAGCCAGTTCAGGGAGCCCAGCGTCTCGTCGAGGGCGGTGGCGAGCACGCCGCCGTGGGCGAGGCCGGGTGCGCCCTGATGGGCGGGCTTGACGGTGAACTCGGCGGTGACGCGCACGCCCTCACCCGCACGGGCCTCCAGGTGGAGTCCGTGGGGCTGGCCCTCGCCACAGCCGAAGCAGTGCTCGTAGTGCGCACCGAGCAGCTCGCCGGGTGCCGGGGCGTCGGGGTGCCGGACCGGCGCGGCGGCATCGGCCGGGGGCGTCAACGTTGTGTTTCGTCCACTCACAGCCGCTGACCTTACCCGCGCCGCTACCCGTGGGTCGCCTCGTGGCAGGCTTGGTGCCATGCAGCTCTCCCCCGCGCACCACGACGAACGTCTGACCGCCCCCCGCTCGTGGTGGGCCATCGCCGTACTCATCGGTCTCGCGTGCGCGTTGATGCTGCTGCCGCTGGGCACGCTGCCGCTGCTGGCGGGGCTGGTCGGGGGCACCGCGCTGGCGGGGATGCTGGTGAGTTCGTACGGCTCCGCGCGCGTGCGCGTGGTGAACGGTGCGCTGGCGGCCGGCGAGGCCCGGATCCCGGTGGCGGCCCTGGGCGAGCCCGAGGTGCTGGAGCCGGAGGAGGCGCGCGCCTGGCGCACGTACAAGGCGGACACGCGCGCCTTCATGCTGCTGCGCAGCTACGTCCCGACGGCGGTGCGCATCCCGATCACCGATCCCGAGGACCCGACCCCGTACGCGTACGTCTCCACCCGCGAGCCGCAGGCCCTGGCCTCGGCGATCCGGTCGGCCAAGGGCTGACCGGACCGGGGCCGGGCGCCGGATCCGCGGCCGGGCCGCGGGTCAGATCGGGGGCGGGTCGCCGGCAGGCCCTTCGAGCATGGCCCTGGTGGCCTCGGGAAGGGGCTCGGAGGGCTGCTCAAGGGGCGGGAGCTGCGGCAGCGAGTCCCAGGCCACGGCTCGGCTCCGCAGGTCGGCACGGACCTTCTCGGCGAGTTTGCGGGTGTCCCGGCGGTTCATGACCGCGCCGACGGCGGCGCCCACCATGAAGGGCATCAGGTTCGGCAGGTTGCGGAACGTCCGCTTCAGGATCTGTTGGCGCAGTTCGCGCTTCATCTGACCGCCGAGCGCGATGTTCAGCGTCGTCGGCTTCGTCAGGTCCACCCCGCGCTCCTCCGTCCACGAGGTCAGGTAGGCGAGGCTGCGCTCCTTGAGGTTGCCGGGGGCCCGCAGGCCGTACACCTCGTGGAGCTCCGCGATGAGCTTCAGCTCGATCATCGCGACTCCGGTGACCTCGGCGGCCAGTTCGGCCGGCATCGCGGGCGGCACCGGCAGCATGGCCGCGGCTCCGATGCCCGCGCCCACGGTGGAGGTGCCGTACGAGGCGCCCGCGATCAGCTTGTCGGCAAGCTGATCGGGACCGAGGCCCGGGAACTGCGCGCGCAGGGTCGCGAGGTCCCGAACCGGAACGCGCGGTGCGTTCTCGATGATGCGGTCCGCGATGTGCAGGACGGCGGCCCTGACATATTCGCCGCCCTTGCGCACACCACTCTTGACACTCTTGACCGCTTGCAGCCGACGAGCCCCGGACCTGCGCCGGGCCGCCTCGTCGGACTCTGTGGCCGACGGCACCGCCGCGGCGGCGCCGGAGGACACGTCGGCTACGCCGGGGGCTCCTGGGCCCGTTTCCGGGCCCGTGGCTCCCGCCTGCGTCTCCGCCGGATCACCAGCTTTCCGGAAGCGGCGCTTCCGGAACGGTGTCGAGCCGGTCACGGCCGACGCCTCTCAGTCGCAGTCGCGGCAGATCGGCTGACCGTTCTTCTCTCGTGCCAGCTGGCTGCGGTGGTGCACCAGGAAGCAGCTCATGCAGGTGAACTCATCGGCCTGCTTGGGCAGAACACGGACGGCCAGTTCCTCGTTGGAGAGGTCCGCGCCGGGGAGCTCCATGCCCTCCGCCGCGTCGAAGTCGTCGACGTCGACGCTCGAGGACGACTTCTCGTTGCGCCGGGCCTTCAGCTCTTCAATGCTGTCGTTGTCGACGTCGTCGTCGGTCTTGCGTGGGGTGTCGTAGTCCGTTGCCATTTTTCGCTCTCCCCCTCTGGGATTTAGCGGTGTCTCAGCGCACGTAACGCGCGAGAGGCCGGACTTGTGCCCGACCTGAGGCGGAGATTTTGCCTCACATCAAGGTCTGTTACTCAATCGACACCCAGCCGCCCACCTGAAGGAGCGATTGGCTGGGATGACGACCGGGACCGTACACGGTCCGGGGGCCGTCTTGCACAAACGCCACCCCGTGTATTTCCCGCCGTTCGAGGGGCGGGAAACCCGGACTTCCCGGGCTTTCCGGCCTCTTCCGGGGTCACTGAACGCACATGACCCAACACTCGACAATGTGATCGATCACACAGCCGCCATCCTCTCCGCCCTCCGGTTATTCAGCCAACAGCGAACAAACTGCGAGGGGCGTCAGAGGGGCAAAGTGACACGCATCACGAGGCCACCGCCCTCGCGGGGCGTCGCCGAGATCCGCCCGCCGTGGGCGCGCGCCACGGAGCGCGCGATCGACAGACCGAGCCCCACACCCTTGTCACTGCCCGTGCGCTCCGTACGCAGCCGTCTGAAGGGCTCGAAGAGGTTGTCCACCTCGTACGCGGGAACGACGGGACCCGTGTTCGATACGAGGAGGACCGCCTGGCCGTGCTGGGACTCCGTGGTGACCTCGACCCAGCCGTCCTCCGGCACGTTGTACCGGACGGCGTTCTGCACCAGGTTGAGCGCGATCCGCTCCAGCAGGACGCCGTTGCCCTGGACCACCGCGAGCGCCCGCTCGCCGCGGATCTCCACGCCCTTCGCCGCCGCCTCCCCGCGCGCCTGGTCGATGGCGCGCGAGGCGACCTCGGCCATGTCCACGGGCTTGCGCTCGACTATCTGGTTGTCGCTGCGCGCGAGCAGCAAGAGGCCCTCGACGAGCTGCTCGCTGCGCTCGTTGGTGGCCAGCAGCGTCTTGCCCAGCTGCTGGAGCTCCACCGGCGCACCCGGATCCGACAGGTGCACCTCCAGCAGCGTCCGGTTGATCGCCAGCGGGGTGCGCAGCTCGTGCGAGGCGTTCGCGACGAACCGCTGCTGGGCCGTGAAGGCCCGCTCGAGCCGGTCGAGCATCTCGTCGAACGTATCGGCGAGCTCCTTGAGCTCGTCGTCCGGCCCGTCCAGCTCGATCCGCCGGGTCAGGTCGGACCCGACCACCCGGCGGGCGGTCCGGGTGATCTTGCCGAGCGGCATGAGCACCCGGCCGGCCATGGCGTAGCCGAAGGCGAACGCGATGATGCTGAGGCCGAGCAGGGCCATCAGCGACCGGCTGAGCAGGTCGTCCAGGGCGTGCCTGCGCTGCTCCAGGATGCAGGTGTTGATCGCGGCGTTGAACTGGTCGTACATCTGGCCCTTGCCGACCACGCCGGGGCAGGTGCTGGTGACCTGGATGTCCGTACCGCCCACGATCTTGAACGGCAGTCCGTTGCCCTCGCGCAGCGCCTGCGCCGCCAGCAGGTAGATGATCGACAGCAGCAGGATGCCCGCGATCAGGAACATCCCGCCGTACAGCAGCGTGAGGCGTATGCGGATGGTCGGTCGCAGCCAAGGGAAGGGACCCTCGGGCTGGCCGGGGTCCCAGGTCGGTCTCGGCGGCACCGTCGGTGGTGCCGGGGTCGCCGCCACCCGCGTCAGATCCGGTATCCGGAGCCAGGCACGGTCACGATGACCGGCGGCTCCCCGAGCTTGCGCCGCAGGGTCATGACCGTCACCCGCACCACGTTCGTGAAGGGGTCGGTGTTCTCGTCCCATGCCTTCTCCAGCAGCTGCTCGGCGGAGACGACGGTCCCCTCGCTCCGCATGAGGACCTCCAGCACCGCGAACTCCTTGGGCGCCAGCTGTACCTCCCTGCCCTCACGGAACACCTCCCGCCGGTTCGGGTCCAGCTTGATGCCGGCCCGCTCCAGTACGGGGGGCAGGGCCACGGTGGTGCGCCGCCCCAGGGCGCGCACGCGGGCGGTCAGCTCGCTGAACGCGAAGGGCTTGGGCAGGTAGTCGTCCGCGCCCAGCTCCAGGCCCTCCACCCGGTCGCTCACGTCTCCGGACGCCGTCAGCATCAGCACGCGGGTGGGCATGCCGAGCTCGACGATCTTGCGGCAGACGTCGTCACCGTGCACGAGCGGAAGGTCCCGGTCGAGCACGACCACGTCGTAGTCGTTCACCCCGACGCGCTCCAGGGCCGCAGCGCCGTCGTACACGACGTCCACGGCCATGGCCTCCCGGCGCAGCCCGGTGGCCACCGCATCGGCGAGCAGCTGCTCGTCCTCGACGACGAGTACGCGCACGTCGTTTCCTTCCATCGAGCCCTGAGGGCACACGTGTATTGCGTCGTCCATCCTGCACGTTTCGGCCGTAAACCGGCTGTAAGGCGTCGCTCGGGGGCCTGCGCGGGCCGGAAGTGTGGATTCCCTCGTCTCTCGAGGTTTCTGGGCCCAGGGTGCCGGGGAGGACGTCAGCACACCCCAACCACTCCCTGACGGCGGACTGCCACGTGCCGCCGCCGACCCACGAAGAGGGGGCGAACCCACCATGGACGCATTCACCGCGGGTCTCCTGCAGCGCATCCGGGCCACGCAGTCGGACCTCAACCAGGCCCGCGAGACGGGCGACGACTTCCTCGTGGAAGTGGAGCAGGCGGAACTGGAAGATCTCCAGCGCCTCGCCGCGGAGCACGGAGTCCCCGTCTCCGCCTGCTGACGTACCTCCCTGACCCCACCAGTCCGACCCGAACCCCGGCGACCGCACGCGGCAGCCGGGGTTCCCTGTTGCCCGGCCCGTCCGTCGTGGTGCGGCCCTTCAGTCGTGCCAGGCCCCGGCCTCTTCCAGCAGCGGCTGCAGCGAGGCGAAGACCGCCGGGGTGGCGGCGAGCGCCAGCTCCCCCGAAGCGGGCCGGCCGGGCCGCCCGCCCGTGAGCGCCCCGGCCTCCCGGGCGATCAGCTCGCCCGCGGCCAGGTCCCAGGGGTTGAGCCCCCGCTCGTAGTAGGCGTCCAGCCGCCCGGCGGCCACGTCGCTGAGGTCCAGCGCCGCCGATCCGGCCCGCCGGACGTCCCGCACCTTCGGGATCACCCGCTGCGCGACGTCCGCCTGCTGCTCCTTGCGCGCCTGGAGGTACGCGAACCCGGTCGCGACCAGCGCCTGGTCCAGCGGAGCGGCCGCCCGGCAGGCCAGCCGGACCTTCCCCAGCCAGGCCCCGCCGCCGAGCACCGCGTGGTACGTCTCGCCCCGCATCGGGGCCGCCACGACCCCGACGACGGTCCTGCCCTCGTACTCGGCGGCGATCGACACGCTCCAGCTCGGCAGCCCGTACAGGTAGTTGACGGTGCCGTCCAGCGGGTCCACGACCCACCGGACCCCGCTCGTCCCGGGACTGTCCGCGCCCTCCTCGCCCAGCAGCCCGTCCTCGGGCCGGCGCCGCGCGAGGATGCCGGTGATCAGCTTCTCCGCCGCGATGTCCATCTCGGTCACCACGTCGATCGGGCTGCTCTTCGTCGCCGCCACCGCGAGATCGGCCGGCCGGCCGTCCCGCAGCAGCTCCCCGGCCTGCCGGGCGGCGTCCAGGCCCACGTCCAGCAGTTCGGCCTTCAGCTGTTCGGAGATCACGCTCGCCCTTTCCTGGGGGGTGCCGTCGAACTCCCGTCCGGCCGGCACGGGCGGACGGGACTACTTCGAGACACACCCTAGGCGTACGGGCTGTCGACGCCCGCGGCCGCCGGCCGGGGGCCGCGCGCCGGGCAGCAGCCCACCGCGCACAGATCGTGGCTGGGCCCGAGCAGCCCGAGCGCGCACCGCTCCACCGGCTCGCCCCGCTCCGCCGCGGCGCGCTCCAGCACCAGTTCGCGTACCGCCGCCGCGAACCGCGGGTCGGCCCCGACCGTGGCCGACCGGGCGACCGGAAGCCCGAGCTCCGCCGCCTTCGCCGTGGCCTCCGTGTCGAGGTCGTACAGGACCTCCATGTGGTCCGAGACGAACCCGATCGGCACCATCACCACCGCGGGCGCCCCGGCGCCGTGCAGGGCCTCCAGGTGGTCGCAGATGTCCGGCTCCAGCCACGGGATGTGCGGGGCGCCGCTGCGCGACTGGTAGACGAGCTCCCAGGGCAGCTCCGTGCCCGTCTCGGCCCGCACCGCGGCCGCGATCACCTGCGCCACGTCCAGGTGCTGCCTGACGTAGGCCCCGCCCTCGCCGTCGGCGGTGTGCTCCTCGACCGGGCCGGAGGTGTCCGCGGCCGCGACGGGGATCGAGTGCGTGGTGAAGGCCAGGTGCGCGCCGGCGCGCACCTCCTGCGGCAGCGACTCCAGCGCGGCGAGCACCCCGTCGATCATCGGCCGGACGAAGCCGGGGTGGTTGAAGTAGTGCCGCAGCTTGTCGACCTTCGGCAGCTCGGCGACGCCCTCCTCGGCCAGCGCCGCCAGCGCGTCCGCGAGGTTCTCGCGGTACTGGCGGCAGCCCGAGTACGAGGCGTACGCGCTGGTCGCGAGCACCGCGATCCGGCGGCGCCCGTCGGCGGCCATCTCCCGCATCACGTCGGTGAGGTACGGGGCCCAGTTCCGGTTGCCCCAGTACACGGGCAGGTCCAGTCCGTGCTCGGCGAAGTCCTTGCGCAGCGCGTCCAGCAGCTCGCGGTTCTGCCCGTTGATCGGGCTGACCCCGCCGAAGCCGAAGTAGTGCTGCCCGACCTCCTTCAGCCGCTCGCGCGGGATGCCGCGCCCGCGCGTGACGTTCTCCAGGAACGGCACGACGTCGTCGGGCCCCTCGGGGCCGCCGAAGGAGAGCAGCAGGAGGGCGTCGTACGGGCCGGCGAGGCCTTCGGCCGAGGGCGGGGCGGCGGCGCGGAGCTGGTCTGACATGGTTCGAATCCTGCCACCCGGCGTCCGCGCCGGGGAACCGGCCCGGCCGGGCGTCCCACACCTCGACACAGGTAAGGTAACCCTAAGTTCTAGTGTTCGATTCTTTCCCCGTGCGGGTGCCCTGTCGGCGGTCGTAACCTGTATGGGCCCATGACGTCCCTTACGGAGAGCCCTTGCCCAGTCCCTACCGCGCGATCTTCGCAGCGCCCGGCACCAAGGCCTTCAGTGCCGCCGGCCTCATAGGCCGGCTGCCGATATCCATGGTGGGCGTCGGCATCCTCACGATGATCTCCGAGATCACGGGGCGTTACGCGATGGCCAGCGCCCTCACCGGCACCCTGGCCCTGGCCGCGGCCTTCATCGGCCCGCAGGTGTCCCGGCTGGTGGACCAGTACGGGCAGCGGCGGGTGCTGCGCCCCGCGACCCTGATCTCCGTCGCCTCCGTCATCGCCTTGGTGCTGGCCGCGGCGAACGGCCTCCCCGACTGGACCCTCTTCGTCTTCGCGGCCGTCGCGGGCTGCGTTCCGAGCGTCGGCTCGATGATCCGCGCCCGCTGGACCGTGCTCTACCACGACGCCCCGCGCGAGCTGCACACCGCGTACTCCTTCGAGTCCGTGGTGGACGAGGTCTGCTTCATCTTCGGCCCGATCCTGGCCATCGGGCTGTCCACGACCTGGTTCCCGGAAGCCGGGCCGGTGATCGCGGCCGGCTGCCTGCTCGTCGGCGTCTGGCTGCTCACCGCGCAGCGCGGCACTGAGCCGCCGCCGCACCCCCGCAGCCAGGACGGCGACCGGACCTCCGCGCTGCGCTCCCCCGGCCTGCAGGTGCTGACGGCCACGTTCGTGGCGACCGGCGCGATCTTCGGGTCCATCGACGTGTCCACCCTGGCCTTCGCCGAGGAGCAGGGCCAGAAGTCCGCCGCCAGTTTCATCCTGGCCATCTGGGCGGCCGGATCCTGTCTGGCCGGCATCGTCTTCGGCCTGCTCCATCTCAAGGGCCGGACCGAACGCAGGTGGGTACTGGGCATCTGTGCGATGGCCGTGAGTATGATCCCCCTCCTACTGGCCGGGAGCCTTCCGTTTCTGGCCGTGGCGCTCTTCGTCTCGGGCCTCGCCATCGCTCCCACGATGATCACCACGATGGCCCTGATCGAGGCGCACGTACCACGCGCGAAGCTCACCGAGGGCATGACGTGGATCACCACCGGCCTCGCCGTCGGTATCGCGGTCGGCTCCTCCGTGACCGGTCTGGTCATCGACGCGGCCGGGGCTCAGCGCGGGTTCGTCGTCTCGGTCTCGGCGGGGACCGCCGCGGCGGCGGTGGCGTTCGCGGGTTATCGCCGGCTGACGAGGCCGGCGCAAGGGGAGGAGCCCTCTAGCGATGGGGACGGCGACAGCAGCAGGGAAGAACGGGCCGGCGACGGCGGGCGCGTGGCATAACTGGGCGGGCAACGTCACGGCCGCACCCGCCCGGGTGGTGACCCCGGCCTCGGTCGGGGAGCTTCAGGAGGCGGTCCGCCGGGCCGCCGAGGACGGGCTGAAGGTGAAGGCGGTCGGCAGCGGCCACTCCTTCACCGCGGCCGCCGCCACCGACGGGTTGCTCGTACGCCCGCAGGCGCTGGCCGGGATCCGGGAGATCGACCGGACCGCCGGCACCGTGACGGTGGCCGCGGGCACCGTGCTCAAGGACCTCAACCAGGCCCTGGCCCGGGAGGGCCTGTCGCTCACGAACATGGGCGACATCATGGAGCAGACGGTCTCCGGCGCCACCAGCACCGGCACCCACGGCACCGGCCGGGACTCCGCCTCCATCGCCGCCCAGATCCGCGGTCTGGAGCTGGTCACGGCGGACGGCCGCGTGCTCACCTGCTCCGAGAAGGAGAATCCGGAGGTCTTCGCGGCCGCCCGGATCGGCATCGGAGCCCTCGGCATCGTCACGGCGATCACGTTCGCCGTGGAGCCGATCTTCTTCCTGACCGCCCGTGAGGAGCCCATGGGCTTCGACCGCGTGACTGCAGAGTTCGAGCAGCACTTCGCGGAGAACGAGCACTTCGAGTTCTACTGGTTCCCGCACACCGGCAACTGCAACACCAAGCGCAACAACCGCAGTCAGGGCCCCGCCGCCCCGCCCGGAGCGGTGAGCGCCTGGGTCGAGGACGAACTGCTGTCCAACGGCCTCTTCCAGGCCGTCAACTCGCTGGGCCGCGCGGTCCCGGCCACCATCCCCTCCATCGCCCGGATCGCGAGCCGCGCCCTGTCCGCGCGCACCTACACGGACATCCCGTACAAGGTGTTCACCAGCCCGCGCCGGGTGCGCTTCGTGGAGATGGAGTACGCCCTCCCACGCGAGCAGGTCGTCGAGGCGCTGCGGGAGCTCAAGGCGACGGTCGACCGCTCCGGGCTGCGGATCAGCTTCCCTGTGGAGGTGCGCACGGCTCCGGCGGACGACATCGCGCTGTCGACGGCCTCGGGGCGGGAGACCGCGTACATCGCGGTGCACATGTACAAGGGCACCCCGTACCAGGCCTACTTCACGGCCGCCGAGCGGATCTTCACCGCGCACGGCGGACGGCCGCACTGGGGCAAGGTGCACACGCGGGACGCGGAGTACTTCGCCCGCGTCTACCCGCGCTTCGGCGAGTTCACCGCGCTGCGGGACCGGCTGGACCCGGAGCGGCTGTTCGGGAACGACTACCTGCGGCGGGTGCTGGGCGACTAGCCCCTGCCCCTGCTCAGCGCTCAGCGCCCGGCGCTCATGGGGAGTCCGGCTTTCCCGTTCCGCCCGGGGTGGGCGTGGGTGTGGGCGTCGGGGTCGGGGTGGGCTTCGGGCTCGGCGTCGGCGGGCTCGGACTCGGCGTCGGGCGCCCGGAGTCCGGGCCCGGGGAGCCCGAGGAGTCCGGGGTCGACGGCCCGGGGCCGGGGCTCTCGCCCGGGCCGCGGCCGCCGTGCGGAGCCGAAGGGCTCGGGGAGGTCCCGGACTCGGAGGCTCCGCCGCCCTTCCCGCCGGTGCCGGGTTCCTTCCCGGGGCCGGCGGGCCGTTCGTCGTCCACCTTGCGCGTGCCGCCGGACCAGATGGTTCCGCCGCCCTGGCTGATCGCCGTACCGGAGAGGGCCTCGTACGCGCCGAGGCCGCCGAGCGTGATGGCGAAGGCCACGCCCGAGGCCACCGCCGTGCGCTTCCAGCCCCGTACGCGGGTGCCGTGCACGGTGGCCTCGCCGAACTCCTCGCAGGGCGGAACCGCACGGAGCAGCAGGGTGCCGTCGGCCCCCTCCTCCCCGCGGGGCACCGGGACCTGACGGGCCCTGGGACGGGCGCTCTCGCGAAGCTGGTCACCGGTGCGCTTGAAGAGGTGCTGGATGACGGGGCCGCCGGCGGTGGCGACCACGCTCACCACGCCGGCGCCGAGGATGGTCCCGTAGACGCCGAGCTGCGAGGCGAGCAGGGCCGCCGCGACGGTGGCGAGGGAGGAACCCGCGATCTGGGCCACGCTCAGATCGAGCTTCTTCTTTTCCGTCCCGTCCGTCCCGTCCGTCCCCGCCGTCCCCTCCGTCCCGGACCCCGGTTCGGCTGCCGGCGCGGCCTTCTGACCCATCCTCATCCCCTGCGTGTGCTGCCTCTCGCGACCTCTCGCGCTTCACCGCTCTCAGCAGTTACCGACCGCCGGGCGAAAGGGATAGTTCCGTTTCTGGGGATTCTGTGAAGCAAGACACTCGAAAACGGACGCGGTCGCAGGTCCGGCCCGATTCAGGGCAGCCCAACTCCCGCCGCCCCCGACAAGTTCGGCGGCGCGGCGGTCCACCCAGGTGGCCCGAATGGAGTACTGTGGCGAGCCCTGGGGCCGTCCTTCCTTACGGATGTCCGGACTCGGGAGAGGGGGCCGACTGATGGAGAAACGGCACTCGAGACCGGTGATCCCGCGGCATTGCACGGGTTCCTGCTGCGCACAGTAACCGTTCGGTCACTGTGTGTGCCCAACAGGTAACCGTGCCATAACGGCGATCAAGGGCGCATGCCCGACACGCCGGTTGAACTCGGCAAGGTTGTGGCAGGCTGCACCCGGGCAGGCCACACTCGACTAGCGGAAGCAGCGACGCACGTGACGTCGGCAGGCACCACCCGGGAGGTCCCCATGCCCGAACTGCGTGTCGTGGCCGTCTCAAATGACGGCACACGACTGGTGCTCAAGGCTGCGGACAGCACGGAGTACACGCTTCCGATCGACGAGCGGCTGCGCGCTGCCGTGCGCAACGACCGCGCGCGCCTGAACCAGATCGAGATCGAGGTGGAGAGCCACCTCCGCCCCCGCGACATCCAGGCCCGCATACGGGCCGGTGCCTCCGCTGAGGAGGTCGCTCAACTCGCCGGCATCCCCGTCGACCGCGTACGCCGCTTCGAGGGCCCGGTGCTGGCCGAGCGCGCGTTCATGGCCGAGCGGGCCCGCAAGACCCCCGTACGCCGCCCCGGCGAGAACACCGGACCCCAGCTCGGCGAGGCCGTGCAGGAGCGGCTCACGCTGCGCGGGGCCGAGAAGGAGTCCGTGCAGTGGGACTCCTGGCGCCGTGACGACGGCACCTGGGAGGTCCTGCTGGTCTACCGGGTCGCGGGCGAACCGCATTCGGCCAGCTGGACGTACGACCCGCCGCGCCGGCTGGTCGTGGCCGTGGACGACGAGGCCCGCTCCCTGATCGGCGAGGCGGACGACCTTCCGGCGACGCCGGAGCCGAGCTTTCCGTTCGTGCCGAGGATCGCGCGGCTGCCGCGGGACCGGCCGCTGGACCGCGCGCTCGACCGCCAGCTCGACCGCCCGGTCACTCCGGCTCCGGAGCCGGAGGAGGAGCGGGACACGCTGACGAGCCTGCTGGAGGCGGTGCCGAGCTTCCGCGGCGACCTGGTGGTCCCGGAACGCCCCGAGCCGCCGTCGGAGGAACCGGAGGCGGAGGAGCCCCCGGCGGCTTCGGCGAGCGCCGGTGCCGGCGCCGCGTACGCGGACGTCCTGATGCCGCGGACCGTGGCGGGCCACCGGGACCGCCTGACGGGCACCACGGACCGCCAGGCGGAGGCCGACGGCGTCCGCCCGGGCCGCCGGGCGGCGGTCCCGAGCTGGGACGAGATCGTCTTCGGCACGCGCCGCAAGAAACAGGAGTAGCCGCCCCGGCCCGGCTGCGCCGCCCCTGCGCAAGCGGGCCCCGGCCGCGCCCGGCTTTCTTCCGGGACTCACCCCAGGCCCCGCGCCTCGAACGCCGGCGGGCCGGTGGGTGCGGCCCGGCCGGATTTCCCGCCCGGGGCCGGTTCGGCACCCGGGCCGGCCGGCTACTGGGGGTTCGGTCCCGTGGCCACGGGGCGGGTCGGGTCCGCAGACCATTCCGACCAGCTGCCTGCGTACAGGGCGGCCGGGACGCCCGCCACCTCGAGCGCCAGTACCTCGTGCGCCCCCGAGACCCCCGAACCGCAGTAGACCCCGACCGGCGCCTCGCCGGAGACACCCAGCCCGGCGAACCTGGCGCGCAGCGCATCCGCCGCCAGGAACCGCCCGTCCGCGCCCACGTTCTCCGTCGTCGGCGCCGACACCGCTCCCGGAATGTGCCCGCCGACCCGGTCGATCGGCTCGACCTCGCCCCGGTACCGCTCCCCCGCCCGCGCGTCCAGCAGGATCCCGCTCCGCGCGAGCGCCGCCGCGGCGTCCGCGTCCAGTAGCCCCACCGCCCCCGGGTTTGGCTTGAAATCACCCTCCTCCACGGTCACCGCGTCAGCCGTCACCGGCCCGCCCGCCGCCGTCCATGCGGCCAGTCCCCCGTCCAGTACCCGCACGTCCGTGTGACCCGTCCAGCGCAGCAGCCACCACGCCCGGGCGGCGGCCCACCCCTGGCCTCCGTCGTACACGACCACCGGGACGTCCGCCGAGACCCCGGCCCTGCGCATCACCGCCCCGAACTCCTCCGGCTGCGGCAGCGGGTGCCGGCCGCCCGCCCCCGGCGGACCTGCCAGTTCGCGGTCGAGGTCCACGTACACCGCACCCGGCAGGTGTCCGGCCTCGTACTCGGACCGCAGGTTCGGGCCACCCAGCTGCCAGCGGATGTCCAGCAGCACCGGCGGCCGGGAACCGGCCAGCTCGTCCCTCAGTTCGGACGCGGAGAGGATCGCGGAAGTCGTGGAGTTCGCAGTCATACGGCCCATCTTCCTCCCCGCTCCGCAGCCCGTGTAACAAGCCCGACATCGACAGGCCGCCCTGATTCGGTCATCTCTCCCCGCTCCGGCGAAACCCGGCCGGTCGGGGCGCGCCGGACCCCCCGGAGTGGAAGCATCTGGTCCGGGATGAGCGACGACGAGGAGACGGCTGACATGACCGAGGCACCGGAAGCAACGCGGCGCCCGCCCGGCACACCGTGCTGGTCGAGTCTGATGGTGCACGGCCTCGGGACCACCGAGGCCTTCTACACCGATCTGTTCGGCTGGGAGTACGAGCCCGGCCCCCAGCCGTTCGGCCCGTACGTCCGCGCGCTGCTCGACGGCCAGGAGGTGGCCGGCATCGGGGAGATGCCGCCGGACCGGCATCTTCCGGTGGCCTGGACGACGTACTTCGCCACCGACGACGCGGACTCCACGGCCGAGACGATCCGCTCCTGCGGCGGCACGGTGGCGGTGGGCCCGCTGGACGCGGGCGCCGCGGGGCGCCTGGCGATCTGCTCCGACCCGCTGGGGGCGATCTTCGGCCTCTGGCAGGCCGAGGAACAGATCGGGACCCGGCAGCCCGGGGTCCCCGGCACGCCGGTCTGGAACGAACTGGTCACGCAGGACACGTCGACCGTCGGCAAGTTCTACGAGCACGTCTTCGGCCACGAGGCCGAGACGCACGGCACGGCCTCCGCGGACTTCGACTACGTGACGCTGCTGCTGGACGGGCGTCCGGTCGCCGCGGTGCACGGGGTCGGGCGCTCGCTCCCGCACGACCGGGGCCCGCACTGGATGACGTACTTCGAGGTCGAGGACGCCGACACGGCCACGGCCCTGGTCCGCCGGCTCGGCGGGCGCGTCGTCCAGCCGCCCCGGGAGGGGCTGGCCGGCAGGGTGGCCACGGTCACCGATCCGGAGGGCGCGGTCTTCACCCTCCTGGAGTCGCGTCCCGGCAACGGCCACTGACCGGCGGCCCTCGTCTGCGGGCTACGAGGGCTTCGCCTCGGACAGGTGCATCAGCGCCTGGGCGGCGAGGCGGTAGCCGTAAGCGCCCAGGCCGACCACGACACCGCTCGCCAGAGGGGCGATCACCGACTCGTGCCGGAACTGTTCGCGGGCCCATACGTTGCTGAGGTGCACCTCGATCCACGGCGGTGAATAGCTCGCCAGCGCGTCACGCAGACTCCACCCGGCGATCATCAGGGCACCCGGATTGACGATCGCCCCGACCGTGCTGTCGGAATGCCTGTGAAGGGCGCCGACGAGGTCGCCCTCCGAGTCGTGCTGGACGGAGAGGACCTCCCACCCCTTGACGCTCACTTCCCGGGCGACCGCCGCTTCGATGTCGGCGAGCGTGTCCGTGCCGTATATCTCCGGCTCGCGTCGTCCCAGAATGCCCAGGTTGGGACCGTTCAAGAGAAGAACGACACTCAAGGGGACACCTGCCATTCATTCCACGCCGTTCACCGCACCGGAGGGCTCCGGAACGACTCCCATACTGTCGGCGCCCTTCGCGGTCCGCCATCATCAGAATTGATAGTCCCTGCGGGGACCGCGGCATGAGGACCGCTGGGGACCGGCTCGATGCCGTGTGCGCCCGGTCCGAGGACGCTCCGGGGCGCGCAGGACGGGAGAGCCCGTGGTGGGCGGCAGCCTCCGTTCACCGGGGCTGCGCGCGCCTCGTCAACCGAACTTCTGCCTTCCGGCAGCTGTCTTGATCTGCACTTGAGCCCGGCTGGAGCACTCCGGCCCCCCGGAGCGCGGTGCTGAATCATGACTGGCACGTCCACCGCCACCACTCGGACGAAGCGGCGCGACTGATGATCCGATGACAGGAGATGTGATGCTCGACTCTCTGATTCGCCTGCAGACGCCCCCGGTTTTTTCCGTCATGCGCACCTGCGAGAGCAACTCCTGCGAGACGGTCAGGTGGTCCGAGCTCTCGTTTTCCGCCTGGTCGCGCGGCGAACTCGTCGAGGCGATTCGCCTGGCGGCCCTGGCCGCCCGGACCGACCCCGAATGCGCGGGCCATTGCGTGGGGCCGGCCATGGTCTGGCATTCCGTCCTGCTCGTCCGGGTCCGCGAACTCGCCTCCGGGGCACGGGTGCTCGCCGGCGTGGAGGAACTGACGGCCCGCGCCGGGGAAACCGGCGGACTGGTGGCGGCTTCGCTGATCTGTGCGGCAGAACTCGCGTTCAACCGGGGGGATGTCGACTCCGCTGCCGATCTGGCGGGCAGGGGCGTGCGCAGGGCGCAGCAGGCCGACCTCAACTCCCTGCTTCCCGACGCGCACACCATGCTGGCACTGAGCGCCCTGCGCCAGGGCAACATGAGCGTCAGCCTGGACTTCGTCGATCAGCTGCGGCAGGACGCCCTTCTCGGCCGGACGGTCGACAGGCCCAGTCAGTGCGCCTGGGCCGCGGCCCAGTTCCTGGAAGTACAGGGTGGCGCGAAGAGTGCTGCTCATCTCATCGCGGGCATCATCACGGACGACCAGCTCATCCTGGAGCTCCTGGCCTCGCAGCCGGCCGCTGCCGCCTGGCTCGTCCGGACCGCTCGGAAGCTGGGCGACGAATCCCTCGCCGAGCGGGCGGCCTCCGAGGCTGCCGGGCTCGCCGCCCGCAACCGCGGGCTCCGGTCGATAGAGGCGGCGGCGGTGCACGCCGACGGGCTGCTGGAGGAGAACCCCGAACGGGTCATCGCTGCGGCCGAAGCGCATCTGGACCTGTGGGCCGGCGCGTCCGCCTACGAGGATGCCGGGACTCTCCTCTCCGAGCTGGGCCAGGAGCGGGACCGGGCCGTCGAGATCCTCGAACGGGCGGTGGAAGGGTATGCGCATTCCGCGGCCCCGCGGGATGCCCGCAGGGTCGTGAGCAAGCTCCGCTCGCTCGGTGTGCGCCGCGGCCGCTATCCGCAGTACGCCGGCCAGGACGGTGTGAGCGCCGGCTCCCTCACCGTCACCGAGGCCGCGGTGGCCGAGCTGGTGAGCCAGGGGTTCACCAACTCCCAGGTCGGCGAACACCTGTTCATCTCGGGTCACACCGTGGCGTTCCATCTGAAGAAGATCTTCCGCAAGATGAACGTGGCCTCCCGTGTGGAACTGACGCGGACGTGGAGCCGTATCTCCAGTGCCGCTCCCGAGCTCGCTCAGGTCGGCTGACGTCCGACGCCGGTCACGCGGTCACCCGGTCACCCGGCCTCCACGGGCAGTATCCGGCGCAGCCTCCCCGGCGGGCCCTGGCGCTTGCGCCACTCGCGGGGATATCCCACGGACACCTCTTCGAAGCGGACGCCCTCGTGGTACGTGGTCCGCGGAATGTGGAGATGGCCGTAGACCATGGCGGCCACGTTGAACCTGCGGTGCCAGTCGGCTGTCAGTCCGGTCCCGCACCACATGGCGAACTCCGGGTACCAGAGGACGTCCGTCGGGTGCCGGTCGAGCGGGTAGTGGTTGACGAGGACGGTGGGCAGGCCGTCGGGGAGTTCGGCGAGCCTGCGCTCGGTCTCGGCGACCCGGGCCCGGCACCAGGCCTCGCGGCTCGGGTAGGGGTCGGGGTGCAGGACGTACTCGTCGTTGCAGATGACTCCGGTGCTGTGCGCGTAGGCCAGTCCCTCCTCCTTGGTGGTGCAGCCGGCCGGCAGGAAGGAGTAGTCGTACAGCAGGAACAGCGGTGCCACGGCCACGGGGCCGTCCGGCCCCTCCCAGATCGGGTAGGGGTCCTCGGGCGTCGTGACGCCCAGTTCGCGGCACAGCTCGACCAGGTGCTCGTAGCGGGCGACACCGCGCAGGGTGAGGGAGTCGCTCGGGTGGGTCCACAGTTCGTGGTTGCCGGGGACCCAGACGACCTTGCGGAAGCGGCTCGCGAGGGTTTCCAGGCACCAGCGGATGTCGGCCACGTTCTCGCCCACGTCCCCGGCGACCAGCAGCCAGTCGTCCTGCGAGTCCGGTGTCATCCGCTCGACCAGGGCGCGGTTCTCGGCGTGGTTGAGGTGGAGGTCGCTGATGGCCAGCAACCGTCCCCCGCCCGTACCACCGGCTTTCCCGGTCATCCCGCCTCCTCTTCGGTGCACACGACGGGTGCCAGGAGGGAGCTATCCGCCTGCTTCGCGCACGCAGCCGTCCGCGCGGGGACGGCGGCCGCGTGCTGCGGCGAACTGGAAGTCATGTTTCTCTCCTCCTGGCACTCGTCGAGTGCCGGTCAAGCCCTGCGATCGAGGGCGGCGACGGGTACGCTCCGGCGGAGCAGTCTCTCCGCCACCAGTCCGGTCACGGCCTCGTTTTGATCGGCGAGGAAGAAGTGACCTCCGGGGAACACGTGGAGCTCCGTCGGGCCGGTGGTGTGCGCTTCCCAGGACGCCGCTTCGTCGATCGAGACCCGGTGATCGCTGTCTCCGGTGAGCACCGTCACCGGACAGTCCAGCTTCCGGCCGGGTTCGTACCGGTACGTTTCGACAGCACGGTAGTCGCTGCGGATGGCCGGCATGATCATTTCCAGCAGTTCCGGGTCGGCCAGCATGGCCGCGTCGGTTCCGCTCAACTTGCGGAGCTCGGCCACCATCTGTGCGTCCGACCCCAGGTGGACCACGTCGTCGCGGTAGCGGGAGGGGGCCCGCCGGCCGGACGCGAAGAAGCGCACGGGCGAGGGGAGGCCGGCGTCCTGCATGCGCAGCGCGAGCTCGTAGGCGAGAACGGCGCCCATGCTGTGCCCGAACAACGCCAGGGGCAGATCGTCGAGATGGCGCACGGCCGCGAAGATCTGGTCCGCCAGGTCGGGGATGCTGGGGATGTTCGGCTCGTGGCGGCGGTCCTGCCGCCCCGGGTACTGGATCGCCAGCACCTCCACCGCGGGAGCGAGCGCCTTGGACAACGGGAAGTAGAAGCTCGCCGATCCTCCTGCGTGCGGCAGGCATACGAGGCGGACTTCACTGTCCGGCGCCGGATGAGTTCGGCGTACCCATTTTTCGAATTGCTCCGCTGACTGAGGCACGGAAATAAATTCCTTTCAGGAATCACCCTTGGCGCGCTGCTGCCCCACCGCGGACCGACCAACGATCGACGGTGGGAACCGTGCGATCCCGAGATTTTTATCTTCGTTCTGGAGGGTAGGGCAGGCGCGACCGGCCGGACATCCCTCGATCTGATAGCGCCTCCGGAAAATGACGCGCTCCGCTTCGAAGGCGCCCCGGCATGTGTCAGGCTGTGGTTTCCCGAACGCGCAGGAGGCAATCACCATGAAGATCATCGCGGACGTCGACAAGTGCATCGGTGCAGGTCAATGCATGTTCACCGAGCCGGAGCTGTTCGACCAGAACGAGGATGACGGCACGGTCGTCGTGCTGATTTCCGAGCTCGAGAGTGAACTCCTGGCGCAGAAGGCCCGGGAGGCTTCCTACGTCTGTCCGGGCCGGGCCATCTCGCTGGTGGAATGAGCCGGGCGGGCCTGCTTAGCGCAGAAATCGCCGACTGGACATCCCCCGACCTGATAGGTTTTCCTGCTCCTTGACACGCCCCGAACGGCCTGATTACCATTCTGGCAATTTTCCGGCGTGGCGGAATTCAGCCCTTCAAACAGCGCGGACCTGTGAAGTCTTCCTTGACGCCGTTTTTCGAAGTGCGCGCTGATCTGCCCACAGCATGCGATGAGGGGCACGATGCCAACCATGCGAACTCACGACACGTACGCCAATCCGACGGACACGGACGTCGTCATCGTGGGCAACGGGCCGATCGGTGCCACGCTCTCGGTGCTGCTCGCCCAACGCGGCTGGCGGGTGACCGTGCTCGAGCGCCGCGCCCGGCCGTACCGGCTTCCCCGGGCGACCAGCTTCGACGGGGAGACCGCGCGGCTCCTTGCGGCCACCGGGATCGGCCCGGAGCTGGGCCGGGTCACGGAGCCGGCCAACGGCTACCAGTGGCAGACCCCCTCCGGCGCGGCGCTGCTGGACATCGAGTTCACGACGTCCGGACCGTACGGCTGGCCGGACGCCAACACGATGCACCAGCCGGCCCTGGAGGAGCTGATCGCCGCCAGGGCGGCGGCACTTCCCGGCATCACGGTGCTGCGCGGGCACGAGGTCGTGAAGATCACCGACGGCGGGGAAAGCGTGGAGGTGACGGCGACCACCGACGACGACGCGACACGCGTCCTCTCCGCGCGGTGGGTCGTGGGGTGCGACGGAGCCAACAGCTTCGTGCGCGACCACCTCGACGTGTCCGTGACCGACCTCGGGTTCTCCTACGAGTGGCTGCTCTGCGACGTCGAACTGCGCCAGCCGCGCGAGTTCACCCCCACCAACGTGCAGATCTGTGATCCGGCCCGGCCCACGACCGTGGTGGCCAGCGGCCCCGGGCGCCGGCGCTGGGAGTTCATGCGCCTGCCCGGCGAGAGCACCGCCGAGCTCAACCGGGACGAGACGGCCTGGCGGCTGCTGGCGCCGTTCGGCGTCACCCCCGACACGGCCACCCTGCTGCGCAGCACCACGTACATCTTCCAGGCCCGTTGGGCCGACCAGTGGCGCGTGGGCCGTGTCCTGCTGGCCGGCGACGCGGCCCATCTCATGCCGCCCTTCGCCGGGCAGGGCATGTGCTCCGGCATCCGGGACGTCGTCAACCTGGCGTGGAAGCTGGACCTGACGCTCCGCGGCCTCGCGGACGAGTCCGTACTGGACAGCTACACGCAGGAGCGCCGCGCACAGGCCAAGGAGGCGATCCTGGCGTCGGTCCAGCTGGGCCGGGTGATCTGTGTGACGGACCCGGCGGCCGCCGCCGAGCGGGATGCCACGGTGCTCGCCAACCGGCGCGGCAAGCCGGCGGGCCGACCGGAGCCGGCGAAGGCGCTCTCGGGCGGGCTGTTGCACCGGCGGCCGGGGGCCGGGGCGGTCGAGGCGCCCGCGGGCGCCGTCGTACCGCAGGGACGCGTGGCACGCCAGGGTCCCGTCGGGCTGTTCGACGACGTCGTCGGGCGTGGTTTCGTCCTGCTGACCACCGACGACCCGCACACCGTGCTCGACGAGGAGCGGCTGTCCTTCCTCGCCGGCCTCGGAGCCCATGTGGTGCGGCTGCTGCCGCCCGGACGGGCATCCGACGAGCACGGTCCGGCGGTGGTCGGCGTGGTGGACACGGACGAGGTCTACGGGCCGTATCTGACGCGGTTCGGGGCGACTTCGCTGCTCGTCCGTCCGGACCACCACGTCTTCGGTGCCGCGAGCGGCCCGGCCGGCACCGAAGCACTGGTCGACGACCTGCGGGACCAGTTGCGTGCCGCGGTGCCGGCCGGTGCACCGCACCCGGCCGGCTGACGGGTCGTACGCACTCAGGGCGCGGCCAGGCGGGCGAGCGCCACCGCGCCGCGCAACGAGGAAAGGCCCCCCAGCGCTGCCGGTTCCACCGGCAGCGGGGGTTGGCCCGGGCGGGCCAGCTCGGCCAGGTGGCCCGACACCAGGCCGACGAGCTCGGGAAGACCGGCCGCGAAGCCGCCGCCGATCAGGGCGAGTCGGGGATGGACCAGTTCCTGGACGCCGGCCACCGCGGCGGCCAGGGCCCGGGAGGTCTCCTCGACCGCGGTGACCGCCCACGGCGCCCCTTCATGCAGTGCCCGCCGCAGTTCCTCGAAGGGGACGGGCTCTCCCCGCAGAACGGCCGCGCGGCCCAGGGTGGCCGGCCCGGAGGCGATCGCCTGCAGGCATCCCCGGCGGCCGCAGACACACTGCGCGCCGCCCATCGCGACGATCACGTGCCCGATCTCGAAGGAGCCCCGGCCGAGCCCGGGGCACAGCGCCCCTTGCAGGACGAGACCGCCGCCGATGCCGGTGCCCACCCCGAGGTAGAGCAGGTCGTCGCAGCCCGACGCCCGGGCCTCCGCGAGCGCACCGAGGTCACCGTCGTCCGCGCGGGCGACGGCCGCTTCGGGGAACAGCGCGCGCAGTGACGCGTCCAGGTCGAGCCCGTTCCACTCCGGCCGGCTGGGCCAGGCGGTGACCCGGCCGGCCGGATCGACGGTGCCGGGCATCGCGACGCCCACCGCGCGGAGCGGTACTCCGAGTCTGGCCCGTAGTTGCTCCACGTGGTGGGCGAGCCGGGCCAGGTCCCGGTCGGCGCTGTGCCGCGGGCCCCACCGGAAGGCGGACTCGTCGACGCACTCCGCGCCGGCCTCCACCCGGAAGGCGACCTTGGTGCCCCCGATGTCGACACCGAGGTGATGTGCCCTCTCCATGCCCTTGGACGACCCTCAGCCGCGGGGTACGGACGGGCACAGCGCCAGCAGTTCGTCCGGGCGATAGAGCACGGCGCCCGGCAGAGCGCCCAGCAGGGCGTCCTCGTCGTCCACATCGGCCCAGAGCGCGGCGACCGAGGCCACGCCGGCGCCGTGGGCGCTGGCTATGTCGGTCGGTGCGTCACCGATCATGATCGCCTCCTCGGCCGGCAGCTCCAGCAGCTCGAGAGCGCGCACCACGATGTCCGGGGCGGGCTTCGGGTGGGCGACCTCGTCCGAGCCGATCACGTGGTCGAAGAAGTGGAGCAGACCCAGCTGTTCGAGCAGGGACCGCGCCCGCGGCCCGCTCTTGCCGGTGGCCACCGCGAGCTTGAACCGGCGCGACCGCAGGGTCGCCAGCAGCTCGGCGATGCCCTCGAAGACCGGCACCTGGTGCGCGAGCCGGTAGCTCTCGCGGACGAAGGGCTCCTCCATCTCCAGCGGGAGGCCCATGATCCGCATGATGTCCGGGAAGTAGCGCCCCTGGTGACGCCGGTACTCCTCGAACGGTGCCTGGCCCTCCCCGACGACCTCCTTGTACGCGATGGCGAAGGCTTCCTCCATCACCGCGAAGCTGTCGACGATGACCCCGTCCAGGTCGAAGATCACGCCGCGCCTGACCGACCGGCGCGTCTGTGTCGCCGTCGCCGGTGTCCCTGCCATTGAAACTGTCACGTCATGCCATCCCGTACGTCTGCTCGTTCTCTTGGAACCGAGGTCCCACTGGTCTTCCGCCGGCCTTCCGCCGGCCTTCCGCCGGTCCTCCGCGCCGTCTAGCGGTAGGCGGCCACGGCATGGCCGGTGCGGACGGAGCGGGCCGACGCGTAGAAGTCCTCGATGACGCGGACCGTCGTACGGGCCTCGCCGATGGCCCTGCCGCGGTTGCCCGGATCCCCCAGGAAGCCGGCGAGGCGGCACAACTGCCGCCGGTACTCGTTGCCGATCGGCTCGTCCGGCACCGGTACCGACGTGGTGGTGCCTTCACGGGTCAGCGTCAGCACCGGCCGGGGCTGGCGGTTGGGGCTGAAGCCGAAGGTGCACCTCAGCTCGGCGGTTCCCTCGCTGCCCACCACCTGGATCCGGGACACGTCCCGCGCCTCGTGCGACGCCCAGCTGGCGTGCAGGGCGACGGAGACACCGTCCTCGCGGACGAAGAAGCCCCGGGCGGTGTCCTCTACGTCACCGGCGGCGTCGGCGACGGGCTGGTCGTGCCGCCATGCCGCGCTCCAGGAACCGACGTTGACGAAGTCGTTCGCCGTCACGCCGACGACCTCTGCGAAGCGGGCGGGACCGAGCAGGGAGGCGAGCGTGTCGAGCAGGTGCCATCCGAGGTCGAACAGCACTCCGCCGCCGGCCTTGCTGCGCTGGGTGAACCAGCCGCCGGCCTTGGGGATCCCGCGCGCCCGGACCCACGACAGGTCGACGTGCCGGATGTGGCCCAGGTCGGGCACCAGGCGCGCCAGGGCGCCCACATCGCTGCGGTAGGGGGCCGCGCTGCCGGCCAGCAGCATGGCGCCGCCGCTGCGTTCGGCGGCTGCCAGCATGTCGGCCTCGGCGGAGGTCAGGCACACCGGCTTCTCGAGGAAGACGGAGATGCCCTTGCCGAGCAGGGCCGCGGCCACCTCGGCATGCATGAAGTTGGGTACGGCGACCACGGCGAGGTCGACCGACTGGGCGGTGAGCGTGTCCACCGTCGTGTGGACGGGAATGCCCGGCACCACGCCGAACGCCTCACGCGCCGCCGGTTCGGTGTCGGCGACGGCCACGACTTCGAAGTCCCCGTGCTCGCTCAGCAGGGGGAGCCACAGCTCGCGCCCCGCCCAGCCGAGCCCGACGATGGCCACCCGGACGCTCATACGGCGCTCACAGCGTCGGCGATGATCGCGGCCGTGAGGTGCATGTCTTCCTCGGAGGCGAGCAGCGTGCGGTGGTGCAGCCAGATGCAGTCCTGGCTGATGGCCTCGGAGTTGGGGCAGCGCTCGGCGAGCTCGTCCGGGGTGGCGTCCGGTGCGCCGATCTCCCAGAAGGCGTCGGTGCGGTAGATCGCGCGGAACCCGGCGAACGCCGGCAGGCCGGCCTCCACGAGCCTGTCGACCAGGGCGTTGCGGTTCTCCTCGCCGATGCCGGGCACCCGGAACATCGCCATGTAGTGCGAGGGGACGTCGGTGCGCTCGTCGGCGCGCTGCGGGACCACCCCGTCGATCGACTCGAGCAGGCGGGACAGCAGGGCCCAGCGCTCATGACGCGTGGCGATCTGGCCGTCCAGGCGGCGCAGCTGGGCCCGGAGCACCGACGCGGAGAACTCGTTGAGCCGCAGGTTGGAGCCGGCGATCGCGTGCATGTACCGGCGGTCGGTCCGGGGCCGCCCACAGCTGTGCCGCAGGAAGGCGGTCTCGTACATCTCCGTGTCCGGGAACAGCACGGCGCCGCCCTCACCGGCGGTCATCAGCTTGCCGTTCTGGAAGCTGAACGCGGCGACCGAGCCGAGCTCGCCGACGCGCTTGCCCTGCCAGCGGGCGCCGTGCGCGTGCGCGGCGTCCTGGAGCAGCGGGACGCCCGTGTTGGCGGAGAGCTTGGCGAGTGCGTCCATGTCCGCGAGGAAGCCGGCCATGTGCACCGGCATGATCGCCCGGGTCCGCGAGGTCACGGCGGCGGCGGCCGCCGCCACGTCGATGTTGTACGTGTGCTCGTCGACGTCCACCGGGACGGCGACCGCGCCGAGGCGCTGAGCCGCCTGGGAGGACGAGATGAAGGTGAAGGCCGGGACGATGACTTCGGAGCCCGGGCCGACGCCCATGACCTGGAGGGCGAGTTCGAGTGCGTGGGTTCCGTTCGTGACCGCGAGGGCGTGGGCGGCGCCGTGGTGCTCGGCGAACTCCTGCTCGAAGGAATCGACTTCGCTTCCGCCCATCCGCCACCACTGGCCCTGCTCGAGTGCGCGGACGAGTCCTTCGCGCTCGTTCTCGTCATACTGCGGCCACTGGGGGAATTCCGGCGCCTGTCGCACGTTCATGTTTCTCCAAGGAATGGATCTGACTCGACGCGAGGTGCGAAGTGGGCGGGGCACTGTGCTGCTACGGAGGAAGACGCGCGCACACGAGCAGTCGCCGTCGAGATCGCGGAAGAGGCGCACACTCCGCCCCGTGCAGCGTCATGTGCAGTCAGAAATAGGCTGAATTACAAGTCCAAAATAGAGCTCAGTCTGCGACACCGCATCCCTAGATTCGGTAGTCGTGCCCTGTGTTCAGTGCAAGTCGAAGAAGACTCGATAGGAATTCAGTTGCCCCTCGAGCATGTGAATTCCGTGATGGACGGGGTGGCCCAGTGCGGCTGCTTCACGCAGGAGCCGCGTCTCGCGGGGTTTCATGACGATGTCGGCCACCACGCAGCCCGGCGGCAGGGAGTCCAGAGGGAACGGAAGCGGATCGTCCGCACGCATGCCGAGTGGTGTGGCGTTCACCGCGATGTCGATGCAGATGTCGCCCAGCTGCGGTCCGGTCAAGGCGCGGACCCGGCCCAGCCAGTGTGCGCCGAGGCGGGTGACGAGCGCACCGAGCTTCGCGGTGTCCGTGTCGTACACGGACAACCGGTCGACACCGGCCGTCAGCAGCGCCGCGGCGACCGCGCTGCCGGCACCGCCCGCGCCGACGAGCGCCACCCGTCTGCCGTGCGGGTCGTGCCCGGCCCCGACGAGGCCCGACACGAAGCCCGATCCGTCGAAGTTCTCCGCGAGCCAGCTGCCGTCGGCCTCCCGTCGCAGCACGTTCGCGCTGCCGACGATGTCCACGGTCGGGCCGCAGCGGTCGGCCAGCCGGCGGACGGCGACCTTGTGGGGCACCGTGACGAACATGCCGTCGAGGTTCTCCACGCGCTGCAGCCCGCGCACGATCTGCTCGAGGTGCTCCGGCCGCGCGTGCACCGGAACGAGCACCGCGTCCCTCCGCAGGCGCGCGAAGAGCGGATTCATCAGCCCGGGCGCCTGGACCTGGGCGATGGGATCCCCCAGCACGGCGTACAGCCGGGTGGTGCCTTTGATGGGCGGCGTTCCGGGAGGACTGCCGGTCATCGCAGCACCGCTTCGAGGTCGGTGATGCCGGCCGCCGCCATCTCCGGAACGGAGAATGCGAGTTCCATCGACTGCTCCGCATTGAGGCGGGGGTCGCAGGCCGTGTGGTAGCGGGCGGGCAGGTCGGCTTCCGTTATCCCGGAGGCGCCGCCGAGACATTCCGTGACGTCGTCCCCCGTCGCTTCGATGTGAATTCCGCCGGGGTGGGTGCCCAGGCGCCGGTGGACTTCGAAGAATCCGGCCATCTCGTCGATGATGTGCCGGAGATTGCGTGTCTTGTATCCGTTCGCCGACGTGTACGTATTGCCGTGCATCGGGTCGCACTGCCAGATCACCTGGTGGCCGGAGGCGGCGACCTCCGCGACGATCGGCGGCAGGACGTCCCGGACCTGCCGGTGTCCCATGCGGCTGACCAGCGTCAGCCGGCCGGGCTCACGGTGCGGGTCGAGTCGCCGCACGTACGCGGCGGCCGTCTCCGGGCTCGTGCCCGGACCGATCTTGAGTCCGATGGGGTTGGACAGCAGTTCCGCGAACGCGATGTGCGCGCCGTCGAGCTGGCGGGTGCGCTCGCCGATCCACAGGAAATGCCCCAGGCCACTGGCCAGCCGGGGCTCGGGCCCGCTGGTGTCCACGCGGAGCAAGGACCGCTCGTAGTCGAGCAGGAGTGCCTCGTGACTGACGTAGATGTCGCTGTCGCCGTTGCCGTCGCCGTTGTCGCCGAAGGTGCGTACCAGGGCCATTGCGCGCGCGGCCTCGGCGTGGGCCCGCAGCATCCGGTGGGGATCGGGTGTCCGGGCCGCGAGCGTGGGCTCGGCGGAGTTGACCATGTCGCCGCGGTAGACGGGCAGCCCCAGTGCGTCGACGGCCTGGGATCGGGGCTTGGCGTACTGGCCGGCCATACGGGCGACCTTGACGACGGGCAGTCCGGTGCGGCGGGCGAGCACGGCCGCCATGTCCACGAGCGTCCACAGATTGGCGCGCACATGGGCTTCGGTGTTCGCCGCGAACGTTTCGGCGCAGTCACCGCCCTGGAGCAGGAACGCCTCGCCGCGCGCGACCGCGGCGAGCCGGCTGCGCAGCCGTGCCGTCTCGGCCGGCGTCACGATCGGCTCGGCGCGGCTCAGCAGTGCCACCGCGTCCCTCGCCCGCTCCGGGTCTGCCCAGACCGGCTGCTGCGCGGCCGGCCTGGCGAGCGCCGCCTCCAGCCTGTCGAACAGCCGGCGGTCCACCGGCCGGGCGGTGCCGGCCGGTCCGTCGAGATCGGCCGGCCACTGAGTTGCACGTGTCATTTCTGAGCCGCATCGGTCGTGGAGGCTTCGAGCGCGGCGCCGCCGACCAGATCGGCCAGGCGCGCTCGGGGCATCCGGTCCAGCACGCGCGCGACCACCTCGTGCGGTACGTCGCTCACCAGTTCCGCGCCGTTCGGGCCGTCCAGGACGAACGAGAGTCCGTTCATCGCCTTCTTGTCGTGTCGCATCAGATCGATGAGGGCCGCGGGCTCGGCCTCGACGGGCAGGGCGGTGGGGAGACCGTAGGACCGGACGACGTCCTGGTGCTCCTCCACCCTCGCCTGGTCGATACGGCCCAGGGCGCCGGCGAGCCGCCCCGCGAAGACCGTTCCGATGGCCACCCCCTCGCCGTGGCGCAGCGCGAAGTCGGTCGCCTTCTCCAGCGCATGGCCCAGCGTGTGGCCGTAGTTGAGCGTGTGCCGTAGTCCCGCGTCCCGCTCGTCGGTCTCCACGATGCGGGCCTTGAGACTCACGCTGGCGGTGATCTGCTCCTCCAGCGACAGCCCGCGCAGGTCGGCCGCGCCGATGAAGTGGCAGCGGGCGATCTCGCCGAGACCGTTGAGCAGCTCGCGCCGCGGCAGGGTCGACAGGTACTCCGTGTCGCAGAGCACCGCACTGGGCTGCCAGTACGCGCCGACCAGGTTCTTGCCGGCCGGCAGGTTCACGGCCGTCTTCCCTCCGACGCTGGCATCCACCTGGGCGAGCAGCGTCGTGGGCAGGTGGACCACGGGCACGCCCCGGTGGTAGAGCGCTGCCGCCAGCCCGACCACGTCGGTGGTCGTGCCACCGCCACAGGAGACGACGACGTCGGACCGGGTGAGCCCGAACCGTACGAACTCACCGCACAGCGCCTCCACCGTGGTGAGGGTCTTGTCCTGCTCGCCGTCCCGGGCCGGCAGCAGCAGGGTCTCCACACCGGTGTCCGGCACCCATTCCTCCGGGCGGGCCGACACGACGACGGCCCGCCCGGCGCCCAGCCGTCGGATGACCTCGGCAAGCGACGTGCGCACCCCCGGGCCGATGAGGACGTCGTACGAATGATCTCTGAGGCGCAGAGGAATGGAAGCCATGACGTCCCTACCGACCCGCCGTCGCCCTGCGGACGCGCGCCTCGGCCCGCTCCTTGCGGTCGGCCTCGTCCAGCTCGGGGTACACCGGGCAGCCGAAGACCCGCCGGAACGGCTCGAACGTGTCCCACTCCGTGCGCTTGCGCATCTCCTGGGCGACCGAGTTGTGCTCGCTCCAGAAGTCGCCGCCGATCAGCCGGACGAGGTACCTCTCCAGGGTGTCCCGGTCCGTGGAGCGCGCGGCGTCGGCGGCCATGGCCACCAGCTCGCCGTCGTAGTAGGCGTGGATGAGCCGGATGTAGGTGTCGTACCCGGTCTTGAAGAAGCTCGCGTACTTGTCGATCAGGTGGTCCTCCTGCGCGGGGTCCTTCAGCGCAGCACCGATCGTCTCGGCGGCACGGACGGCGGTGGTCGTCGCCACCAGCACACCACCGGAGAACATCGGGTCGCCGAAGCAGCCGGCGTCTCCGACCATGACCCAGCCCGGCCCGGTGACGGTGTCCGAGTGGTAGCAGTAGTCGGTCTCGACCTTGAGGTCCGTGGTGGGACGGGTTCCGGTCAGTCGCGCGGTGATCCGCGGAATCCTGGCCACGTGCTCCTCGAACGCCTTCTCCGGCGTCGACGCGCGCAGCGCATCGCGCGGCATGACCGTGCCCACGCTGATGCTGTCGGTGGACAGCGGGATCGCCCAGACCCAGCCGTCGTCGTGGGCGCCGACCTGGATGTCGCCCTCGACACCGAGGTTGTTGCTCTCGTCGAGTCCGTCGTAGTGGCGGAACACGGCCACCATGCGGAGCTTCTCGAGGGTCTTGCGCAATCCGAATCGGTTGGCGATCCGGCCCGCCCGACCGCTCGCGTCGATCACGTAGGACGAACGCACCTCGTGGGTCTCGCCCTCGCGCTCGTAGCGGACGCCGACCATGCGGTCGCCGTCCATGAGCAGCTCGTTCACGTTCGCGCCGAAGAGGACCTTCGCCCCGGCCTCGGCGGCCTGCTCGGTGAGCATCTTGTCGAACCTGGCGCGCTCGACCTGGAACGCGCGGGGGAACCGGCCTTCACCCTGCTTGGTGAAGTCCGCGCGGAAGACGCCCTCGAAGAACTTCTTCTCCGTCGGGTCGATGAACTCGCCGCCGAACTTGGGGACGTAGCCCTGGGCCTCGACCGTCTCGCGCAGGCCGATCTGGTCGAACAGGCCCATCATGTAGGGGAGCAGGGACTCGCCTATGTGGAACCGGGGGAACTCGTCCCGCTCCAGCAGCACCACGGAGTGCCCCTGCTTGGCGAGCACCAGGGCGCTGACCGCGCCGGCCGGTCCTCCACCGATCACAACCACGTCAGCGGTGTCGTTCGTCATCACATTCCCCTTCTGATTCCAACTCGTTCATGTTTCACCCGCGATGAATTGCCGTACGGGGGTGATGGATGGTGCGAATTCAGCCGAGCTGACCGGACAGAACGCCGGCGATCAGCATCCGGTGCTCGTCGTCGTCCGTGATCGTGCGGGCCTGCTCACGGCCGTCACGGACCGTCAGGTACCGTCGCCCCTTGAGTACTGCCTGGCCGTTCTCGAAACTCCGGCCGCACAGGATTTCCTGGCCGTCGTTCGACCGCGGCTGCGAAAGGATGTCCCGGAGGAGGTCCTCCATTTCCTTCCAGTCGGTCCACTGCCGGGATTCCATCGTGAAGGTGTAGACGACACTCCACCGGGTGACCGCTCCACGGCGCTGCAGAGCGATCTCCGATCCGCTCTCGACCAGCCGGTACTGGCACCCGTATTGGTTCTGTACCGCGTCGGAGATCTGCAACGGCTCGATGAAGGACGGGCCGGGGTATCCGACGTCCACCAGCCACTCGTTGCCGTTCAGGGCGACACGGCTGAACATGTGCTCGACGTCGAGCCCGAAGGCGTCCTGGCCTTCGGCGGTCCTCGCCGCCATCAGCGTGACGTCGTAGCCCAGCTCACGGAGAAGCCGGAAGAAAAGGCGGTTCAGCTGGAAACACGTGCCGCCCTGCCCGTTGACGATCGTCGTCTCGAAGGTGGCGTCCTCGTCGATGTCGACGAGGTGTACTCCGTCGCGGTATTCCTCGGTGATGCCGTTGTACGGAATCGCCATGAGGTGATTCTTGTGCAGCTTTCGCAGCGTCGCGAGGTCCACACCGGTTTCTCCGCCGCAGCCGATCCGCTGCAGATATTTGTCCACGTCGAACATATCATCACCCTCTTTCAGACGGAGATCGCTACTGGATTCGCGGCCCGTTCGCCGCACGTCAGCTCGTGCAGGTACGCGGCGAGCATTCCCGGCGTCGGATAGTCGAAGACGAGGTTCGGAGAGAGCTTCGTTTCGGTGATGTTGCGGAGCCGGTTGCGAAGCTCGATGGCGGTGAGGGAGTCGAAGCCGATCTCGAAGAGCCCCTGGTCCGCTTCGAAGTGGTACGTCGCGCTGTAGCCCAGTACAGCGGCCACCTGGGCCCGCACCAGGTCGAGCAGGACCTTCTTCTGTTCGGCGGCGGTCAGCGTGGCCAGCCGGTCGTACAGCTTGCGGCCCTCGTCGGCGGTGTCCGCCGCCTGCGCCTGCTGCCGGCCCGCCCGGACCAGGCTGCGCAGCATGTGCGGTACGCCGCCCCCGGCCGCCGAACCGGCCCGGACACCGCGCAGGTCCAGCTTGGCCGGGACCAGCAGAGCCTGACCGGAGCGGACTGCGGCGTCGAACAGTTCCATGCCCTCCGCCGGCGACATGGCCTGCAGACCGCCACGACGGTTGAGCCGCGCCTTGACGATGTCGTCGATGAACGCCTCGAGCTCCAGGCCCCGGGTCAGCTCGTCCAGGTGCCGCACCGCATCCACCTTGGGTGCGAACACCCTCGCCAGCCGCTCCGGGGTCAGTGTTCCGATCACCCCGTCGTCCGTCACGCCGGCGGTGTGCACGACGCCGGCCAGGCGGTGCTCGGCCGGCACCGACGCCAGCAGCGCCTCGACCTGGCCACGGTCGGACATGTCACAGGCCACCACCGTCACCGCAGCGCCCTGCTCCGTGAGGTCGGCGACCAGCTCCTGCACGCCTTCGGCATCCGGACCCCGACGGCTGGCCAGCATCAGATGCCGTACGCCGTGCCGGGAGACCAGGTGCCGGGCGACCAGGCCGCCCAAGGACCCGGCGCCGGAGACCAGGACGGTCCCCTCCGGGCCGAAGACAGCGGGAGCGTCTGCGGCGTGACCGGTGGTACGGGCGAGCCGGGGCACGAACAGGGTCCCTTCGCGCACCGCGAGCTGCGGCTCCCCGCAGGCCAGCACCGCACCCAGTACCGGCTCCGCGCCCTCATCGGCAGCGGGGTCGGTGTCCACCAGGATGATCCGGTCGGGGTTCTCGGCCTGGGCGGCACGCACCAGACCCCACACCGCCGATCCGGCCGGGTCGGTCACCGCACCGTCACCGGCGGGCACCGCACCCCGGGTCACGACCAGCAGCCGCGACTCCTCCAGCCCGGCCCCGCCCAGCCAGCACTGCAGCACATCCAGCACCCGGGTGGCCAGGCCCAGCACCGCATCCTCGCCCGCGGCACCCCCGGTCCCGCCGGTGGCGGCTTCCAGGACGGCCAGCGCCGGGGCGGCGGCCGCCCCCGACAGCACGTCGTAGGCCAGCGTCGCCACCTGTTCCGCGGTGTCGACCGGCAGCCACGACGGCGAAGGCTCCGCCCCCTGGGCGTGGGGCAGTTCGGTCCACTCCACGCGGAACAGCGAGTCGGTACGCGCCGTGCCCGCCGCGGTCTCCAACTGCTCGGCGGACACCGCCCGGGACACCAGGGAGTCCATCGTCACCACCAGGCGGCCCGCCTCGTCCGCCGCCTCCAGCGACAGTGCGTCGCGCTCGGGCTGTGCGAGGCGCACGCGCAGCACCGAGGCACCGGCCGCGTGCAGGGCCAGCCCGTTCCACGCGAACGGCAGACGCAGTTCCTGTTCACCGGTCTCTCGTACGGCGTCGCCGTCGGCCGACCCGGGCTCCGCCGCGGCATTGAGCAGCGGCGAGTGCAGGGCCGCGTCGAGCAGCGCGGGGTGGATGCCGAACCTGCCGGCATCCTTGCGCTGCTCCTCGGGGAGGGCGACCTCGGCGAAGAGTTCCTCGCCGCGCCGCCACACCGCCCGTACGGCCTGGAACGTCGGGCCGTATCCGTACCCCACCTGGGCGATCAGGTCGTAGCCGCCGCTGATGTCCACCGGCTGCGCGCCGGCCGGCGGCCAGGCGGCGAAGTCGAACCCGGTGCCGCCGCCACCCGGCTGGACCGTGGTGGACAGCACGCCGGAGGCGTGCCGCGTCCACACGCCGTCACCGGGAGCGTCCTCGCGCTGGGAGTAGACCTCCACGGTCCGCGAGCCGGTCTCGCCCGGTCCGCCGACGGCGACCTGTACGCGGACTCCGCCATGGTCCGGCACCACCAGCGGCGCCTCGATCACGAGCTCCTCCAGCACCACGCATCCGGCCTCGTCGCCGGCCCGGACGGCCAGCTCCACCAGCCCGGTACCGGGGACGATGACCACACCGTCCACGGCGTGATCGGCCAGCCAGGGGTGCGACTTCAGCGACAGCCGCGAGCTGAAGACCAGACCGTCGGACTGCGGCAGGTGCATCACCGCACCCAGCAGCGGGTGATCGACCCCGGCGAGTCCCAGCGACGCCGCGTCGGTGGCCGACCCGGTCGACTGGATCCAGTAGTGCCGGTGGTCGAAGGCGTAGGTCGGCAGGGCCAGTCGCGCGGACCCGGCCCGGGTCGGCAGGAGACTGCTCCAGTCGACGGCCACGCCGCGTACGAACAGCTCGGCCATCGAGGCCAGCAGCCGTCGCAGGCCGCCGTCTTCCCGCCGCAGCGAGCCGGTCACCACGCCATCAGTGTCGGTGGCGTCGACGGTCTCGGTGATCGGCTGGACCAGCACCGGGTGGGCGCTGACCTCGACGAACACCCCGTGGCCCTGCTCGAGCAGGTCGGCCACGGCGGGACCGAAGCCCACCTGGCCGCGCAGGTTGCGGTACCAGTACGCGCCGTCCAGGACGTCGGCGTCCGACACCCACGTACCGGTCACCGTGGAGTAGAACGACACCGTCGGGGCCTGCGCGGTGACGCCGGCCAGGGTTTCGGCGAGCGTGTCGCGGATCGCTTCCACATGCCGGGTGTGCGAAGCGTAGTCCACCGCGATCCGACGTGCCCGAACGCCTTCACCGGCCAGCGCGTCCAGCGCTTCATCCAGTGCCTCGGCGTCACCGGCGATCACCACGGAGGTCGGGCCGTTGACCGCAGCGACCTCGATACGGTCCGCCCACGGCTCCAGCCACGCAACCGCGTCGTCGACGTTCAGTGCGACCGACGCCATACCGCCGCGGCCGGCCAGCTCCTCGGCAATGGCCCGGCTACGCAGCGTCACCACGCGTGCCGCGTCTTCGAGGGAGAGCGCCCCCGCCACACACGCGGCGGCGATCTCACCCTGGGAGTGACCGAGCACCGCATCGGGCCTGACGCCGGCGGAAGCCCAGACCGCCGCCAGACCGACCATCACGGCGAAGCTCGCCGGCTGGAGTACGTCGACCCGCTCCAGCAGTTCGGGCTCGGTCTCGCCGCGCAGCACGTCGATCAGAGACCAGTCGATCCACGGCTCGAGTGCGGCAGCGCACTGCGCGATCCGCTCGGCGAAGACCGGCGAGGAGTCGAGGAGTTCCCGGCCCATGCCGGCCCACTGCGAGCCCTGGCCGGGGAACACCCACACGACCTTGCCCGGGGCCGCCGAGCCGGCACTGCCGATCACGACACCGGCCGTGCTCTCGCCCCGCGCCAGCGCGCGCAGACCGGCCAGCGCCTCGTCACCCGTGCCGGCCACCACGACCGCACGCTCACCGAAGACGGCCCGGTCCGAAACCAGCGCTCGGGCCACTTCCGCCGGCGACACCCCTTCGCTGCTCTCCACGAACGACGCCAGCCGCCCGGCCTGGCCCGCGAGCGAACCGGCGCTCCGCGCCGACACCACCAACGGCACCACACCAACGGACGCCGGCGGCTGCTGCGCCTCTGCCGGGACGGGCTGCGCCACTTCGGCGGGCGCTTCCTCCAGGATCAGGTGCGCATTCGTCCCGCTGATACCGAACGAGGACACACCGGCCCGGCGCGGATGACCGTTCTGCGGCCACTCGCGGGCCTCGGTCAGCAGCTCGACGGCACCCTCGGACCAGTCCACCTGGCTCGTGGGCGCATCCACATGCAGGGTGGGGGGCATGACGCCGTGGCGCAGCGCCTGCACCATCTTGATCACACTGGCCACTCCCGCAGCCGCCTGCGTGTGACCGATGTTCGACTTGAGCGAGCCCAGCCACAGCGGCTGTTCCGCGTCCCGGCCCTTGCCGTACGTCGCCAGCAGCGCCTGCGCCTCGATCGGGTCGCCCAGAGCGGTTCCCGTACCGTGCCCCTCGACCACGTCCACGTCGGACGGGGAAAGTCCGGCGCTGGCCAGGGCCTTGCGGATCACCCGCTGCTGCGAGGGGCCGTTCGGTGCCGTGAGGCCGTTCGACGCGCCGTCCTGGTTGACCGCGCTGCCACGCAGTACGGCCAGCACCTGGTGCCCGCGCTCACGCGCCACCGACAGCCGCTCGAGTACGACGAGGCCCACGCCCTCGGCCCAGCCCGTACCGTCCGCGCCGTCCGCGAACGCCTTGCACCGGCCGTCCCCGGCCAGGCCCCGCTGCCGGGAGAACTCCACGAAGGAGACGGGTGTCGCCATTACGGTCGCGCCGCCGGCCAGTGCCATGGAGCACTCGCCCTGCCGCAGCGCCTGCGCGGCCAGGTGCATCGCCACGAGGGACGACGAGCAGGCCGTGTCCACCGTGACCGCGGGGCCCTCGAAGCCGAACACGTACGACACGCGGCCCGAGGCCACACTGGCCGCCGTGCCCGTGCTCGCGAAGCCCTCCAGCTCCGGCGCGACCACGCCCGCCCCGTAGCCCTGGCTGGACACGCCGGAGAACACGCCGACGTCGGTGCCCTTCAGCGCGAACGGGTCGATGCCGACCCCCTCCAGCGCCTCCCAGGAGGTCTCCAGCAGCAGCCGCTGCTGCGGGTCCATCGCCAGCGCCTCACGCGGCGAGATCCCGAAGAACCCCGCGTCGAACAGCCCTGCGCCGCGTACGAAGCCGCCCTGGCTCGTGTACGAGGTACCCGCGCTGTCGGGGTCCGGGTCGAACAGGCCGTCCAGGTCCCAGCCCCGGTCGTCGGGGAAGGAGGACATGCCCTCACGGCCCTCGTGGACCAGGCGCCACAGGTCCTCGGGACCCGCCACGCCGCCCGGCAGCCGGCACGCCATACCGACGATGGCGATCGCTTCGTCGGGATCCGCGACGACGGCCACGGCCGAGGCGGGGGTACCGGCCTCCGCGTCCCCGAACTCCTCGCGCAGGTAGCGGGCGAGGGCCAGCGGGGTCGGGTAGTCGAAGACCAGCGTCGCCGGAAGCTTCAGGCCGGTCGCCTCACGCACCCGGTTCCGCAGTTCCACCGACGTGAGCGAGTCGAACCCGGCGTCCTTGAACGCCATCTCCGGCCGGACTGCGCCCGACCCGCTGTGCCCGAGCACGACCGCGGCCTGAGCACGCACCAGGTCGAGGAGCAGGGCCTCCTGCTCCTCCGCGGCGAGCCCGGCCAGCCGGTGGGCCAGGCCGCCGTCGCCGGTGGATCCGGCGCGCGCCTGCTGTCGGCCCGCGCGGACCAGGCCGCGCAGCAGGTGCGGCACACCGCCACCGGCCGCCGCGCCGGCACGGGCGCCCCGCAGATCGAGCTTGATCGGCACCAGCAGCGCCTGTCCGGACACCACGGCGGCGTCGAACAGCTCCATGCCCTCCACTGCCGATATCGCCAGCGCACCGCCACGGCTCATACGCGCCTGGTCGACGGTGCTGAGGTCGGCGGTCATGCCGGTGGTCTGCTCCCACAGGCCCCAGGCCAGCGACAGACCGGGCACGCCTGCCGCCCGGCGGTTGGCCATCAGCCCGTCCAGGAAGGCGTTCGCCGCCGCGTAGTTGCCCTGGCCGGCCGAGCCGAACACGCCCGAGGCGGACGAGAAGACGACGAAGGCGGCGAGGTCCAGGCCCCGGGTCAGCTCGTCGAGGTGCCGTACCGCGTCCACCTTGGGCGCGAACACCCCCGCCAAGCGCTCCGGGGTCAACGCCCCGATGACCCCGTCGTCGAGCACACCGGCGGTGTGCACCACACCGGTCAGCCGGTGCTCGGCCGGCACGGACGCCAGCAGCGCCTCGACCTGGCCACGGTCGGCCACATCACAGGCCATCACGGAGACCGCGGCGCCCTGCCCGGTCAGCTCGGCGACCAGCTGCTCCACTCCGTCGGCGGCCGGGCCGCGACGGCTGGCCAGCAGGAGATGCCGTACGCCGTGCCGGGAGACGAGGTGCCGGGCCACCAGAGCACCCAGCGAGCCGGTGCCACCCGTGATCAGGACGGTTCCCTCCGGCGCGAACACTGCCGGAGCCTCTGGGACTTGACCGTTGGTACGGGCGAGCCGCGGGGCGAAGAGGGCCGTGCCACGCACCGCGACCTGGGGTTCGCCGCCGGCCAGCACCGCGCCCAGCACGGCTCCCGCTCCGTCGCCGGACGCCGGGTCGGTGTCGATCAGTACGATCCGGTCGGGGTTCTCGACCTGGGCGACCCGCACCAGACCCCACACGGCGGCGCCCGCGGGGTCGGTCACCGCGCCGTCACCGGCGGGCACCGCGCCCCGGGTCACGACCACCAGGCGCGACTCCTCCAGCCCGGTCCCGGCCAGCCACGCCTGTACGGCCTCCAGCACGCGGGAGGTCAGCGCCAGCACGGCATCCTCGCCGGAACCGCCGACGGCCTCCAGGACGGCCGCGGCCGGGACTACTGCGCCGCCGGCCAGGGCCGCCACCTCGTCGGCGGTGGCCACCGGTGCCCACGCAGGTGGAGCCTGCGCCCCCGGAGCCGGAGGCAGTTCGGTCCACTCCACCTGGAACAGCGCGTTGGCGACCGCGGTGTCCGCCGCGGCGCCCAACTGTTCGGCGGACACCGGACGCGACACCAGCGAGTCCAGGGTCACCACCAGGCCGCCGGTCTCGTCCGCCGCCTGCAGCGACACCGCGCCGGGCCCGCCGGGCACCAGCCGAACCCGCAGCACCGAGGCACCCGCGGCGTGCAGCGCCAGCCCGTTCCACGCGAACGGCAGCACCGCCTCTGCGGTCTCCTGCGCCGGGGCATCCGCCGGGGCGCCGAACATCCCGGTGTGCAGGGCCGCGTCGAGCAGCGCGGGGTGGAGTCCGAACCGGTCGGCGTCCTTGCTCTGCTCCTCGGGCAGGGCCACCTCGGCGAAGAGTTCCTCGCCGCGCCGCCACACGGCCCGCAGCCCCTGGAACGCCGGCCCGTAACCGTAACCGCGCTCGACCAGGTCGCCGTAGAACTCGCCGGGGACCATGTCCACCGGCTGCGCGCCGGGCGGCGGCCAGGCGGCGAAGTCGAACCCGGTGCCGCCGCCGGCCGGCCGGCCCGCGGCCGCGAGCATGCCGGTGGCGTGCCGCGTCCATACGTCCGCGCCACCGTCGCCGGCGGTGTCCTCACGCTGGGAGTACACCTCCACCGTGCGCGAACCGTTCTCGCCCGGTGCGCCGACCGCGACCTGCACCCGTACGCCGCCGTGCTCGGGCACCACGAGCGGCGCCTCGATCACCAGCTCTTCCAGCACGCCGCAGCCGGCCTCGTCGCCGGCCCGGACGGCCAGCTCCACCAGCCCGGTGCCCGGGACCAGCACGACGCCGCTCACCGCGTGATCGGCGAGCCAGGGGTGGGACCGCAGCGAAAGCCGCGAGGTGAAGACCAGACCGTCGGACTGCGGCAACTGCACCACCGCGCCCAGCAGCGGGTGATCGGCCGCCGCCTGGCCCAGCGACGTCGCATCCGTCGCCGACCCGGAGTCCCTCAGCCAGTAGTGCTGGTGGTCGAAGGCATACGTGGGCAGGGCCACCCGCCCGGGCTTCGCCGTCCGCCCCAGCACACGGCTCCAGTCCACGGCCACACCGCGGACGAACAGCTCGGCCACCGACGTCAGCAGGGTCTGCTCTTCCGGGCGGCCGTCGCGCAGGGCCGCGACGCATGCCACGTCGGCGGCTGCGGCGGTGGCCGTCTCCTCGACGAGGCCGGTCAGGGCCGCGCCCGGACCCATCTCCACGAACAGCGTGCCGCCGTACTCCACCGCGGCCGCGATCCCCTCGGCGAACCGCACCGGCCGGCGCACGTGCCCGGCCCAGTACTGCGGGTCGGCGAGCTCATCGGGCCCGGCCAGCCGCCCGGTCACGTTCGAGACCACCGGAATCACCGGCGGCTGCCACGCCACGTCGGCCAGCTCGGCGGCGAACTCGGCCAGCATCGGCTCCATCCGCAGCGAATGGAAGGCGTGTGACACCGCCAGCCGCTTCGTCTTGCGTCCCTGCTCCCGCAACCGGCCGGCTGCCGCGAGGACCGCGTCCTCCTCACCGGAGAGCACCACCGAGGACGGGCCGTTGACCGCCGCGACCTCCACGCCCTCGCCCAGCAGCCCGGCGACCTCCTCCTCGGTGGCAGCCACGGCGACCATCGCCCCGCCCTGCGGCAGCGCCTGCATCAGCCGGCCCCGGGCCGCGACGACCCGCGCCGCATCCTGCAGCGACAGGGCCCCCGCCGCATATGCGGCGGTGATCTCGCCGACCGAATGCCCGATCACCACGTCGGGCCGCACACCCCAGGACTCCACGAGCCGGAACAGAGCGCTCTCGAACGCGAACAGCCCCGCCTGTGTGAACACCGTCTGGTCCAGAAGGGCAGCACCGCCCGGCACCCTGCCCAGAACCACGTCGCGTACCGGATGGTCGACCCACCCGGCCAGCCGCGCGTCCAGCTGCTCGCACGCCTCGTCCAGCGCCTGCGCGAAGAGCGGGTACCGGGCGTACAGCTCCCGGCCCATTCCCACCCGCTGCGAGCCCTGGCCCGGGAACACCCACACGGTCCTGCCCGGCGCCGCAGCGGCACGGCCGGCCACGACTCCGGCCGCGTTCTCCCCCTGAGCGAGTGCTTCCAGCCGGGTCAGCGCCTCCTCGGCGGAGTCGGCCACCACGACCGCACGGTCACCGAAGACGGCGCGGTCCGACACCAGCGCCCGGGCCACCGACGCCAGCGAGGCTCCACCGGCACCGGACTCAAGGTAGGAGGCCAGCCGACCGGCCTGGCCCGAAAGCGACCCGGCGCTGCGCGCCGACACCACCAGCGGCACCGCACCGGCAGGCTGCGCCTCTTCCGTGTCGGGCTCCGCCTCCTCCTGCGGCGCCTCCTCGAGGATCAGGTGGGCGTTCGTGCCACTGATGCCGAACGAGGAGACGCCGGCCCGGCGGGTCCGGCCGGTCTGCGGCCACTCGCGGGCCTCGGTCAGCAGCTCGACGGCACCTGCCGTCCAGTCCACCTCGGTCGAGGGCTTGTTCACGTGCAGGGTGGGGGGCATGACACCGTGGCGCAGCGCCTGCACCATCTTGATCACGCTGGCCACACCGGCAGCCGCCTGCGTGTGACCGATGTTCGACTTCAGCGAGCCCAGCCACAGCGGCCGGTCCGCGTCGCGGCCCTGGCCGTAGGTGGCCAGCAGCGCCTGCGCCTCGATCGGGTCGCCCAGGGCCGTACCGGTCCCGTGACCCTCCACCACGTCGACGTCCGCCGAGACGAGCCCGGCGCTGGCCAGCGCCTTGCGGATCACCCGCTGCTGCGACGGTCCGTTCGGCGCGGTCAGACCGTTCGAGGCGCCGTCCTGGTTGACGGCACTGGCACGCAGGACGGCCAGCACCCGGTGGCCGCGCTCCCGCGCCACCGACAGCCGCTCCAGCACCACCACGCCGGCGCCCTCGGCCAGACCCATTCCATTGGCGCCGTCCGCGTACGCCTTGCACCGGCCGTCCGTGGCCATGCCCCGCTGCCGGGAGAACGCGACGAACGTGCCAGGCGTCGACATCACCATCGCGCCGCCGGCCAGCGCCACCGAGCACTCGCCCTGCCGCAGCGCCTGGGCCGCAAGGTGCATCGCCACCAGCGACGAGGAGCAGGCCGTGTCCACCGTGACCGCAGGACCCTCGAAACCGAACACGTACGACACTCGGCCCGACGCCACACTCGGCGCCACCCCCGTGCCCGTGAAACTCTCCAGCTCCGGCGCGATCGCACCGGCGCCGGCCCCGTAGCCCTGACTGCACACGCCGGAGAACACCCCGACGTCGGTGCCCTTCAGCGAGACCGGGTCGATGCCGGCCCCTTCGAGTGCCTCCCAGGAGGTCTCCAGCAGCAGCCGCTGCTGCGGGTCCATCGCCAGCGCCTCACGCGGCGAGATCCCGAAGAATCCCGCGTCGAACTGGCCGGCCCCGTGCAGGAAGCCGCCCTGGTCGGTGTATGACGTACCCGCGTGGTCGGGGTCCGGATCGAACAGGCCCTCCAGGTCCCAGCCGCGGTCCTCGGGGAACCCGGAGACGGCGTCCCGGCCCTCGGACACCAACTGCCACAAGTCCTCCGGCCCCGCGACGCCACCCGGCAAGCGGCACGCCATGCCCACGATGGCGATCGGCTCGTCAGCGTGGCTCGAGCCCTGCTTCTTCAGGTGGTGCAACTCGGTCGTGACGCGCTTCAGGTACTCGAGGAGTTTTTCGTCCGTGGCCATTCTCTGAATCCTTACGAAGTTTGATGGAACCGCGATGCCATGACCTGTTTTTCAGATGAGTCCGAATTCACCGTCAATGAATGCGAGGACCTCATCGGCGGACGCGGATTCCAACTGCTCCGCCACCGTGGAAGCGTCCACGTCCTCGAGCACTCCGTTGCACCTGGCCACCAAGCCCTGAAGGCGAAGCGCGATACTGGATTTCATGGATTCATCGAGCATCAGGCCACTGATCAGCGCCTCGACGTCTTCGATCTTTGCGTTCACGCGGGAGAGCGCGTCCTCGCTCATGCCGAGCTCGTCGCGCAGGTGGCGGGCGAGGGTCAGCGGGGTCGGGTAGTCGAAGACCAGCGTGGCCGGAAGCTTCAGACCGGTCGCCTCACGCATCCGGTTGCGCAGTTCCACCGACGTCAGCGAGTCGAACCCGACGTCCTTGAACGCCGTCTCCGCCCGGACGCCCTCCGGCCCGGTGTGCCCGAGCACGAGCGCGGCCTGACCACGCACCAGGTCGAGGAGCAGAGCCTCCTGCTCCGCTTCTGCGAGCCCCGCGATCCGACGGGCCAGATCGCCTTCCCTCGCGGACCCCGCTCGCGCCTGCTGCCGGCCTGTCGGCACCAGGCCGCGCAGCAGGTGGGGCACGCCGCCACGGGCCGCTGCGCCTGCGCGCACGCCCCGCAGGTCCAGCTTCACCGGTACCAGCAGCGACTGTGCGGACGCCACGGCGGCGTCGAACAGCTCCATGCCCTCTGCGGGCTTGAGCGCCACGACTCCGTCACGGCTCGCGCGCCGGCTCATGCGCACCTGGTCGTCGATGGTGAGGTGCGTGGTCATGTTGGTGGCGTACTCCCACGTGCCCCAGGCGAGCGACAGCCCGGGCAGACCGGCCGCCCGGCGGGTGTCCATCAGCCCGTCCAGGAAGGCATTGGCCGCCGCGTACCCGCTGCTGCCCGCGCCCATGAAGACGGACGAGGCGGAGGAGTAGACGACGAAGGCGTCGAGGTCCAGGCCCCGGGTCAGTTCGTCGAGGTGCCGCACCGCGTCCACCTTCGGCGCGAACAGGCCCGCCAGCCGCTCCGGGGTCAGCGCATCGATCAGGCCGGAGTCGAATACGCCGGCGGTGTGCACGACACCGGTCAGGCGGTGCTCGGCCGGCACCGATGCCAGCAGGGCCTCGACCTGGCCGCGGTCGGACATGTCGCAGGCCGCCACCGTGACCGTCGCACCCTGTTCGGTGAGTTCGGCGACCAGCTCCTGCACGCCTTCGGCCGCCGGACCCCGGCGGCTCGCCAGCACCAGGTGCCGCACGCCATGCCGGGAGACCAGGTGCCGGGTGATCAGCTCGCCCAACGAACCGCCACCGGAGACCAGGACGGTTCCCTCCGGCCCGAAGACCGCCGGACCGTCCGGGACTTCACCGGTGGTACGGGCCAGCCGGGGCACGGAGAAGGTGGTTCCACGCACCGCGATCTGCGGCTCACGGCCGGCCAGCACCGCACCCAGCACCAGCTCCGCGGCGTCTTCGGCAGCGGGGTCGGTGTCCACCAGGACGATCCGGTCGGGGTTCTCGGCCTGGGCGGCACG
>NZ_JNZY01000005.1 GCF_000717655.1 Streptomyces katrae | reverse complement strand
CACCGAACTCCACGACGCCTTCGTCTCCCTGGCCTGCAGCCTCATCTGCTGGAGACGCCTCAACAAGCCCGAATCATGATCGTGTTACGAGCTCTAAGCACATTATTGCGGGATCACGTCACTCATACGGGAGCGACCCTGTATCCTCCGCTGACGTCACGAGCGGCGTGACGTCAGCGGATCGGTGAACTCAGCGTGAAATGAACAGGATCGAGCGGTCCCCCGTCAATGGCGTGAAACAGGGATCATGGGGAGTTCGCTGGGCTGGGGTATTCCTGCTGGGAGTTCACGCACCGTCACGCCTGGGGCGGGGACCAGCTTCCACCGGGAGGCCACGGTCGCCACCGCGGTCAGGATCTCCGCCACGGCGAACGCATCGCCGATGCACTTGTGCTGGCCCGCCCCGAACGGGATGAACCGGTGGGGCCGCGGCTTTTCGTCCCCGTCTTCCTGCCAGCGGTCCGGATCGAAGGCCGTGGGATCGCGGAACAGCGCGGGGTCCCGGTGCAACGCGTACGGACTGTAGGCCAGTTCCGCCCCGGCCGGGATGGAGACACCGCCCAGGGTGAGGGGCTCCAGCGACCGCCGGGTGAAGAGCAGTGGCGAGTGCAGGCGCAGAGCCTCCTGGAACACGTTGTTCGTGTACGTCAGCCGGGGTAGGTCGTCGGGGCGGACGGGGCGCGGACCCACCACCGCGTCGACCTCGGCGTGGAGGCGCTTCTCCACCTCCGGGTGCCGGCCGAGTTCATGGAAGATCCAGGCCAGGGTGGTGGCCGGGGTCTCCGTCCCCGCGAACATGATCGCGATGACCTCGTCCCGCACCTGCTCGGTGCTCATCCTCGCGCCCGTCTCGGCGTCCACGCTCGACAGCAGCAGGGACAGGAGGTCGTGCCGGTCCTCCTGCTCGGCGCCGTACCGTGCGATCACCTGGTCGATGACGCGGCGCAGGCGGGCGGCCGCCGTGTCGAACCGCCGGTTGGGCGGGACGGGCAGCCGGTCCAGGGACTTGGGCATGACCACACGCAGCAGCATGCCCTCCAGGACGATGGGCAGCGAGCGGTGCACCTCTGCGATCGCGGCCCCGCTCAGGCCTCCCGAGAAGGTCATCTCGGCTACCGAGGACAGGGCGTACCGTCGCGTCTCCGTGAGCATCGAGACCTCGCGGCCCGCTGTCCACGAGGCGCACATCGCCTCCGCCGCCCGGCCCATCACCGCGGTGTAGTCGGCGATGTGGTCGCGGTGGAAGGCCGGTTGCACCATGCGGCGCTGTTTGCGGTGGAAGTCTCCATCGGTCGTCACGATGCCGTTGCCGAACATCGGACGGAGCCGCTCGAAGATCCTGCCGCGGCCGAACTGCTGGGCATGCTGGACCAGTACGGCGTGGACGTGGTCCGGGCTCGTGAGCACGTGGACGGGCCAGGTGCCGATGTCGAGGCGGACTATGTCGCCGTGCTCGCGCAGCGATTCGAGGAAGGCGATCGGCTGCCGCCACAGGGGGATCGCGTGGCCCAGGAGCGGTAACCGTCCCGGGGCCACGGGGGCGTGGACCACAGGGCCGGGATGTTCCGCGTGGGTCATGGACCGACTCCCTGTCATGCCACCGAGACCAGGTCCGGGCGGATGTACGCAGACTCCAGCCCGGCTGCGAACCGTTCGTCGCTGTACCGTGTGCACTCGTAACGCTGCCACAGATCCGTGCCGATCATCCAGTCCTCGTAACTCCGCACGCACCGGGTGACCGCAGCACGTACGGCCGGGTCCGTCTCCCCCTCGGCGTCCATGACTTGAAACAGACGCCGTTCCGCTGCCACGTAGTCCTCGATGCGGACCTGGATGCGGCCCCAGGCCGCCTGGACGGCGTCCGGGAGGGAGCGTCCCTCCCATGAGGAGATGAGCGAGACGAGGTTGTTGTTGTCCCCGCAGGCGTGCTCCTTCGGCAGGGAGAACACGTCGTTGCCCCACGAGATGATGTCGACGGCGCTCTCGACGACCGCCTGGAAAGCGGGGAGGTCGTGGATGCGCTGTGGCACCTCGATTCCCAGCCCGGCCTCGACCATGTCCATCATCGGCAGCAACTGGGAACTGTGCCGGCGCATGAGGACGTAGTCCTGGATCGAGGGACGACCGCCGGTGCCGCGATTGCCCGCCTCCTGGTCCAACGAGCGCAGCATCAGCGGGACATGGGCCCGGTACCGGGCCGCGGTTCCCGGGGTCATCCCGGCGAGGATCCGGTCGCACAGGTCGACGAATCCCTTCACCAACGGATTGCGACGCGATGACGCCCTGGTGGTCCTGCCCGTGTCCAGATACTCCGTGATGGCATCGGTGACGGGCCGCCAGGCCGCAAGTTCACCCGTCCTGATGAGATGGTCGTGCTGATCGTCGAGGACGAACGACCAGGCCATCCACTCGGCGAGCAGGACGATGGTGTCGTACGGCACCTCGCCGCTCACCCGGCCGGCAAGGTGCCCGCAGCCGATGGCGGCGAACTGCTCCGCGGCCTCGGTGACGAGCTCGTGGCGCAACGCCCATGACGTGGCCTCGGTGTTGGCCCGCGCGGCCAGTGGATGCTTGGAGTTCCCGAACGGGAGATGGAAATCGGGAACAGGGAATGGGTCGAGCCGGGCCATTGATCCCCCCACGGAAGAGTCGGATTCGCCAATACCCGCTCAATGTACGATCGTGATGGCACGTGCGATTTCAGAGCACCCTGCTGCTGCGGTGCCGCCACGGCTCCACAACCGCGACTGTTCGGAATGAACCGGTCGCCAAGTGGCCAGATCTCGCCCACGCACGACTACATCAGGCCACCCGTGAACTAATTAACTCGCAGGGCGCAGCGCACTGTCAATGTAGGAAGTGGGGAGATGCCGAATTCGCGGTGTAATTACCGAAGGAATATTCACGGCAGATATGCGGGGGGCATAGTCGCCCGAGCGCAGGTTCGCGCGAGGGGCGCGGGGGACTCCCCGGACGGGGACCCGGTCGACGCACGACCCGACCCGGAGCTGCTCATAGACCTCTTCAGGCCACTGATGCGAGCGCGGGCGCGCCGGCGCGGGGAGCGCAGGTGCGCAGCGTGGGGCGGCTGCTGCGCGCGGGGCGCGCGACCTCCTGTGTGACCGGGCCCTTGCCCCATCCGGCGGACGTGAACTCCACTGGGATCAACGGCTCTTGCACATGGCGGAAACGACCCGGCGGTGCCAAGTCGAGGGACCGTGCAGCGGGTTGGAGGATGGCCGAAGACCGCCGTGCACGTACTGGACGCTCCCTACACTGCGGAGGGACGCGGCCGTCCGGGAAAGGGCGGGGAACATGATCGAGCACCATGCGGCAGACCCGGGGGACGGTCAGGAGGACGATGTTCTGGGCCCTTACCTGGAGGTCCTGCGAGCACGTCTGAACGGGGAGCGGTTCGAGGTGCTCATCAGGGCCGTCCAGGCCACCTGTGCACTGCTGGCCGACGGACGGGAGGCCGTCCTCGAGGTGCCGGGCGAGACCGACCTCGCCCCCGATCTGCAGCGCGAATACCTGTCCCTCATGGCGGTCATGATCACGGGCCACCTCGACCACCGTCTCGTCGAACTGGCCGCCCCCGACGGTGGCAAGGGCTGGGCGGTCGTGGACAACACCCGCCCCGACCAGCAGCACACGCCGGCGGGGTCCTTGCCGCCCTGTGATGCGGCCGAGCAGGCCTGGATCGCCAGGGAACTCGACGGTATCGCCCGTGCCACCGACGACACGGGCAGCGCGCAGGGCAGCTGACCACGCCCCCACACCCGGGCCTGCACGGCGCCGGGAGCGCCCGCCCTGCCGTAGAGGTCCCAGGCGACGAAGTCGCCCTTGGAGTTCTTGAAGCCGAAGGCGATCGCCCGGCCCCGCCGTGCACTTGCCGGTTCTGCCCGGCACCCTTGCTGCCCTTGCCGGCGGGCGGGAAGTCGACGATCGTGCCGTCGCCGTCCCTTTCGGGTTCGGCGCGCCGAACGAACTGCCGGGCGAGTAGGGGAGTGCTCCGGAGGCTGGCCGAATCCGCTGCACGGCGCCCGCCGAAGGCCTACCGGGCCGAAGGGCAGGACCGCGTGGTCCACCTGCCCGGGCTCCACGCAGCCGACGGTCACCAGCAGGCCCCCGACCAAACCCGGGATCAGCAGGGCGGGTCGGCCCTCGAACGGGTTCGGCTGCCTCCGCCGGGCACGGGAGGCAACGGGCCGCCGAAGCCGGGTGGTTGCCCCGGATGCCGTGACCACCACCGGGCCACGGCGGTGACGGCGGCAGTGGCTGCGACTGCGGTTGCGCGTACGGGTTTCCGGGCGTCGGTCCGGAACCAGGCGACGGTGCCTGGTAGTTGGTGCCATAGCTGGGCTGAACGGCGGGCGGCCGACCAGCTTCCTGCAGTTCACCGAAGTCGCGACCGGCCATGGGCCAAGTGCGCGGCAGCCGCGGTTCGCGCCATGGGGTCAGCCGCCCAGCCGTTCGTGCAGGAAGGCGGTGACGTCCGTCCGGGCCTTCAAGGCGGGGTGGCCCGCCGGGGTTTCGCGGACCTCCAGGGTCAGCACGGCATGGGCCAGGCGGCCGAAGCCGTCGTCGTTGCCCGGGTCGGAGCTGAGCCGGATGACCTTGAAGGCGTCCCCGAGCCGGGAGCGCAGGGTGTCGAAGCGCTCCTCAGGGGCCATCCAGTCCCCACTGAAGCGAAGCCCCATGACGCAGAGGCCGTTGTTGCGGGTGCGCCCGACGACGCGCTGGAGCTCGTCCTCGGAGACTCCGGCGTCCGCGCGCCGTGCGGCGGTCAGGGCGATCGGGGCCGAGGGCTGGCTCATGACGGGGGCCAGAACGGAGTCGTCCACGGCGGCGGCCAGGGCGAAACCGCCCGTGAAGCAGAGGCCGATGACTCCGACCCCGGCGGCAGGGGTACGGGCCGCGAGGTCGCGGGCGAGGGCACGGAGGTAGTCGGCGACGGGCCGGTGGGCGTTCGTGGCGAAAGCCCGGAACTCCGCGGAGACGCAGATGCGGGCGAAGACGGCCGCGGTCCGGGCGACGGAGACGGGCTTGCCCGGCGTACCGAACAACGACGGCATCACGACGGTGAACCCCTCTCCCACCAGGTGCTCGGCGAGGCCGAGCACCTCGGGCGTGATGCCGGGCAGCTCCGGCAGGAGCACCACGCCGGGGCCCTCGCCCTTCTCGAAGCAGTCGTACGTGAGCCCCTCGGCGGAGAAGGGGGCCCGGCGCCATCCGGCGAGGGTGGCGGTCGGTGCGGTGCCTGTCATCGCTCCTGCTTTCGGTCGGCGTCGAGGGTGGTCGGGTCCTGGCGTCGGCAGCCGACTGTACGCCGCGTCCATGCCAAGCATTGCGCCGGGCGACTTCTGCGGGATCCCGTTGAGTCCCACCGTGCAGGCCGGCACGCACGTGTCATCGAGCACGTCGCGCCGCCCCTCGCCGTCGTGCGACGGAGGGCGCGGGCGGGGTGCGTCAACCGGGAGGAGGCGGAGTCATCCTCCCGGGCGCGGCCAACCCCGTCGGGTGAACCGGGCGCCTGCCGGATCCGCCGACGGCCGCGTGGGCAGGGCCCGCGAAGGGGCCCGGGCCGGGGTCCGCACGCGGGCTGACACGCGGAAACGAGCGTCCGGCCGCGCGGAAAGGATCACATTCGGTGCCACCATTCCCCCGCACACAGCGGGCAAGGCTGCGAAGCCGCTGCACACGGATGAGAGGTAGGAAAGTGGCGCCTCAGGTGGTCGACGAAACGGCTCAGCGTCTCCCCACGCGGAAGGGCCCGGATCCCGCCGCCCAGAGCGCGGCCCCGGTCGTACCCGCTCAGGCCGCCCCCGGACCGGCCCCGGTCCCGGCTCCGGAGCGGATCGACCCCGAGCTCCTCATCGCCGCGTCGGTCCTGCTCGCGGACGCGGCCCTGACGGCCAAGCAGTCCGGCGCGGAGCTCACCGGAGCCCTGTTCAGCTGGCGGTTCGGGCTGGAGGCGCTGCAGCGCCCCGGCTGGGCGCTCGGTACGGCCGCCTCGTGCGCCCGGGCGCTGACCGCCTCCAACGGACTCGGGTTCGGGGCCAACGGCGGCCTGATCGGCGAACTCGCCCGGATGGCCGGGAGCATGACGTACCGCCGTCCCGCCAAGGTCGCCATGGCCGTGGACGCCTTCGCCCTGCGGATCAAGGCTGCCGCGGCCGATCACCCGGGCCTCGCCTCCCCGGCCGCACGCCGCCTCACCGACGCCATGGTGGCCGGGAACCGGCTCGAGGCACTGCGGGCGATGTACGCGCTGATCGAGCTGCTGGGCGTGACCCGCGCCCTGACCACGGTGAGCCCCGTGATCATGGAGCTGATGGCCCTGCTCGGCCTGCTCGACGAGAACCCGGTCAACGACGACTTCTCCTGGGTGACGCTCGCCGGCGGCGTGCCGACCACCGATCCCTTCCTCGGGCTGCCGAGTTCGGTCCTCAAGTTCCTCAACCCCGGGCCCGGCCGCGCCGAACGCACCGAGCCGGACCCGATCCTCGCGAAGGTGCTCGCCACCTCCCGCAACGACATCGTCAGCTACGTGGGCGACATCGGAGCCCTCGGCAACCACGGCCTGGTGCTGCTGCGCCGCGTCGCGTGCGCCGATGGCGCCGTACGGTACGTGCTCCTGCTGCCCGGCACGAGCTTCGGGCTGCTGAGCAACAGCACCCCACAGGACCTCGTCGGCGCGTTCGACGGACTGCTGCGCACCGACACGACGTACACCCGTGCCGCGAAGAAGCTGCTCCGGCGGGCCGGGTTGCCCACCGGCGCGGAGCTCATGATCGTCGGGCACAGTCTGGGCGGTATGACCGCCATGAACCTCGCGAGCGACGTGGAGGTCTCCTCCACCTACCGGGTCACGCACGTGGTCGCGATCGGCTCCCCGATCGACGGCAAGCGGCCCGCCGACCACACCACCCAGGTGATCAGCCTCGTCAACAAGCACGACGTGATCCCGGGGCTGGACGGGCGCGGACCGGCCTCACCCAACGACATCCCCGAGAGCTGGGTCGAACTGGCCTGGCTGGACGAGTCGTACGACTACCCGCTGTCGCACGCGCCGCAGGCGTACTCCGACGCGCTGCGCGGGGAGTTCACGCACCACCGGGACCAGGTCAACAAGCTGATCAGCGCGTACGACGGCGAAGTCGTCGGCAACCAGCCCTACATGCTGCGCGACAAGTGACCCACGAGGGAGACCGACCGATGACCACTGCCGACAGCCCGGCCACCACGGCGCGACGTCCCGCGACGGCCTGGCCCCTGGAGAACGCCGTGTTCAGCGCGGCGATGGCCGCCCAGCGCCTGCCGTGGGCGGACGCCCCCGCCCGCGCCCTCGGGCTGGACATGCTGACCCGGGACGGCGTGACGCGCGCGCTGCTGGCGTTCCTGCGGCGCACCCGCTCCGGCCGCCCGGTACAACTGCGCACCCCCTTCGGGCCGTTCCTCCTGCCGCTGGCCGCAGCCGACGCCGCGGGCCTGCTCGCGGCGGCGGACGAGGCGGGGGCCCTCGCACCCGCGGTCGGCCTCACGGCCGGCGGCCGGCGGTACGGGCTTTCGCCGCACGTGCCGCTGCCCCGGGACGCGGCGGTTCCGGCCGGCGAGCTGGGCGCCCTGCTGGCCGAGTACGTGGACCGGGCGGTCCCGGCCCGGCGCGGGGACGGCACGCTGGAGTGGCACCACTGGCAGCGCGGCATGCAGCGGCTGGCCCGGCGCGTGGTCGCGGGCGCCGCAGCCGTCGAGGACACGCTGCTCAGCGAGGTGCTCGCGGCGGCCACGGCGGCTGCGGACAGCAGGTCGTACGAGGGCCGGGCCGAGGCGCTGCGGCGCCGCCTGGCACCGTACCTCGCCGACCCGGACCCCGCCTCGCTGGCGGGCCGGATGACGGCGCAGGGCGCGGGCCGCGAGGGCACCGAGCCGGAGGCCGCCGGCCCGGCCGTCGCGCACGCGCTCGCGCTGGTGTCCGAGGCCGCCGCCGGGACCGTGCTCCAGGCGCTGGCCCTGCTCGCGGTGGGCGCCGCCGCGTCCCCGGAGGCGGCCGTGGGCGAGGCGCTCCGCCGCTGGCCGCCCGTCGCCTCGGCGGTGTACCCCGTACGGGCCGACTTCGTGTGGCAGGACCTGGCGGTCGAGGCCGGGACCGAGATCCTGCGGGTGCCCGGCTGGCTGCGCCGCCTGGACGGCGAGGGCAGCCCGGAGCCGGGGCCGTCGGGGCCGTCCGCGAGGGCGCAGACTTCGGGGATGCCGCCGCTGTGCGGGGCACCGACCGGATGCGCGGCGACGCGGTTCGCCGCGCTCGTCGCCGAGCAGATCGTACGGACCGTCACGGAGGCGGCCCGCCCGGTGGTGATCACCCCGCAGATCACCGCGGACCGGCTGCCGGACACGCTCGATCCGCGGACGCTCGTCGTGGCGCTCGAGGACCTCGCCGCCCGGCCGGGCGGCGGGAGCGTGACGGCCGGAATGCCGACGGCGGTGCCGGTCGCGGCGTTCGGATACGCCCCGGCGGCGTACGGCGCCCTGGCGCACGCCAGCGCCGACCGGCTGGAGCGGCACGCGGAGAGCCTCGCGGCCTGTGCCGGGAACAGCGGCTGGAGCACCGACGAGGAGGGGGAGCGGTTCCGCATGGTCCTGCTGGGCCACGCCGAGCGGTGCGCGACGGCGGCCGACGGGGTACGACGGGCAGCCAAGCGGCTGACGGACTGAGGCGACCGGACTCCGTGCACACTTCGGCAGACGCCCCCGCGGCCGGGCCCCTGCCCGCGTCCGCACCCGCACGCGGCCGCGGCGCCGTCCTCGCCGCGCCCGGCGCGTACGTCCGCCGCGCGTCCTCACCAACGCCGAGCCCCGCGGGCAGCGACCCGTCGGCGACGAGTGGATCCGCACCCGCATCGGTGTGACGAGCCGGCGCACCGCCGACGGGGAGGCCACCGCAGACCCTGGCCGTACGGGCGGGCCGGCACGCGCTGACGGCGGCCGGGGCGTCCGCCGTCGACGCGGTCATCCCGGTCACCGTCTCCCCGGACCGCCCCCTGCCGTCCGGAGTGCCGGAGGCCGTGGCGCGGCTGGCCCAGGTGGCCGCCGGAACACTGGTGCCGGGGCAGCGGGTGGCGCTCACCGCATACGGCGCGGGGCTGGCCTGGGGGTCCACCACCCTGGTCTGGCCCGAGGTGCGGGCGGTGGCGAAGGGCTGATCCGGCCCCCGGCGCCTGGGGCTACCAGAACGGCGTGTCCCGCCTGCGGCGCTCCCGGTCCACCAAGGCCTGCACGGCAGCCTGCGACGCGGCGCACGGCAGGCGGGCCGCAGCCGAGCGGGCGGCGTAGGACTCGGGCCGCCGGGGTGCGGGGATCGGCTCGCCGAGGGTCACGAGCCACTTCGAGGGCAGCGGGAAGGCCGGGGTGATCGGGAAGTAGAAGTACCGGGGTGATCGGGAAGCAGGGGAGGCCGAAGAGGCATGTCAGGGCCGGGATCTCGCCGAGCCGGGGGCACGCCTGCTCGGCGCCGATGACGGACACCGGCACGACGGGGGCGCCGGCCCGGACGGAGGCCACCGCGAACCCGGGGCTGAAAGGGGGGAGCCGGTAGCGCTTGCGAAAGGGCTTTTCCAGAGGGGAATTCGCCGCATTCGTCGACGCACGGCGCACGGACGGCTGAACCGGCGTCGCGCGGCTGCTGCCGGGGTGGGCGGCTCCGCGGCCGGGCCCGCATGCCCCTGACCGCGCCGGGAAGCGGTCCCGGGCCCCCGGAGCGACCATGGGGGTGTGGAGGCCGGATGAACGAGCAGACGCCGATCGAGGATCTGATCAGCGGCGCCGCCCAGGATGCCGGCGGGTGGCTCGGTTCGCTGACCGTCGCGCAGCTGGCCACCAGCGCGGACGGCACCATCGTCCGCTGGAACCGCGCGGCGCAGGAACTGCTCGGCTACACCCCGCCACAGATCGTCGGCCGGCACATCGCCGACCTGCTCCACCCCGGAGCCGACCGCAGCCTCGGCCGCGCCCTATGGGAGACCGCCGTGACCGGGCGCGGGGTGATGGGCACCGTGACCGCCTGGCACCGGGACGGGCACCCGCTGGAGGTGGAGATCTGGGCCGGCCCGGTTCCCGGACGGCGCCACGGCGCCTCCGCGGTCCTCGTCTTCGCCGCCGATGCCCACGCGGCCCGCCGGATCCGGGGATCGTCGGCGGTCTGGGACGGGCTGTTCGCCCGCTCGCCCGTCGGCATCGCCATCCTCGACACGCAACTGCGATTCCTCCAGGTCAACCCGGCCCTGGAGGCGATGAACGGCCTCTCGGAGTCCTCCCACGTGGGACGCCGCCTCGCCCAGGTCCTGCCCGAGGTGAACGCCGAGGACATGGAGGACGAGATGCGGCTGGTCCTGGCCACCGGGGAGCCGGTGCTGGACCGCCGCCGCACGGGCCGTACCCCGGCCGACCCGGCCCACGACCGGGTGTGGTCGTGCTCGTACGTCCGGGTGGAGGACCCGGGCGGCCGCCCGATCGGCGTGATCGCCTCCCTGCTCGACATCACCGAGCAGCAGCACGACCACATCGAGGCCGAGGCCGGCCGCCGCAGGCTGGCCCTGCTCAGCGAGGCCAGCGTCCGCATCGGCGCCAGCCTCGAGCTGGAGCGCACCGCGCAGGAGCTGGCCGACCTCGCCGTACCGCAGCTCGCCGACGCCGCCACCGTGGACGTACTGGACACCCTCGCCCGCGGCGACGAGCCCGGCCCGGGACTGGCCGGGGGCGTGGCCCTGCGGCGCCTGGGCAAGGCCCCGCTGACCGGCTCCGCCGTGATCGGCATCCTCGCCCCCCTGGGCAGGACCCTGGTCTTCCCGGCGGCCGCCCCCTACACCCAGGCCCTCGCCGCCCGCCGGCCCTTCCTGATCGCCCACCTCGACGAGCAGGTCGTCGCCCCCGCCGCCCGCCACACGAATCGGCCCGCACAGCTCCTGCCCGTCGGAGTGCACTCGTTCCTGATGGCGCCGCTGATCGCCCGGGACCTCGTGCTCGGCGTCGCCACCTTCTACCGGACCAGTCCCGTCGGCCCCTTCGGGCCCGACGACGTCACCCTCGCGGGCGAGCTCGCCGGCCGCGCCGCCATCAGCATCGACAACGCGCGCCTGTACCACCGCGAACACGAGACCGCCGTCATCCTGCAGCGCAGCATGCTGCCCCAGCACATCACCCCGCCGCCCGGCATCGAGGTCGCCCACCGCTACCTGCCGGCCAGCGACGTCAACGAGATCGGCGGCGACTGGTACGACGTCCTGCACCTCCCCGGGGGCAAGGCAGCCCTCCTCATCGGGGACGTCATGGGCCACGGCATCTCGGCCGCGGCGGTCATGGGACGGCTCTCCGCGAGTGTGCGCGCCCTCGCCCGGCTCGACCTCGCCCCCGAGGACCTGATGCACCAGCTGGAAGCCACCCTGGACGATCTCGCCGAGCCGATGATCGCCACCTTCCTGTACGTCGTGGCCGATCCGGAGACCGGCCGCTGCCGGATCACCCGCGCCGGGCATCCGCCGCCCGTGGCCGTGGAGCCCGACGGCACGGTCCACCTCCTCGACCTGCCGCCCGGCACCCCGCTGGGGGTCGGCGGTACCACCTTCACCACCACCGACCTCACCCTCGCGCCGGGCAGCCTCCTCGTCCTGTACACCGACGGCCTCGTCGAAGCCCGCGGCAGCGACATCGACGAGCGCCTGACCGAACTCACCCGCCTGCTCGCCGAACCGCACGGCTCGCTGGACCACCTGTGCGACTCGCTGATCACCCACCTGGTCCCGGCCTCCGCGGACGACGACATCGCCCTGCTCGTCGCCCGCGTCGGCACCGACCCCCACACGCTCCCGCCGCCGGCCGGGGCCTGAGCTGCACCCGGCACCCGCCCGGCACCCGCCCGGTCCGGGCAGGATGGGCGGATGGATTTCACCGAACTGGAGCGGCGCGCCCGCGCGCTCGCGGCGTCGGGCACCCGCCGGATCCTCGGCATCGCCGGGCCGCCCGGAGCCGGCAAGTCGACCCTGGCGGCCCGCCTCGCGCAGGTGCTCGGCCCCGAACTGGCCGTGGTCGTACCGATGGACGGGTTCCACCTCGCCCAGACCGAACTGGAACGGCTGGGCCGGGCCGACCGCAAGGGAGCGCCGGACACCTTCGACGCCGCCGGGTACGCGGCGCTGCTGAGGCGGCTGCGCACACCGGCGCCCGCAGCCGTCTACGCTCCGGCTTTCGACCGCTCGCTGGAGGAGCCGGTCGCGGGCAGCATCCCGGTGGACCCGGCGGTGCACCTGGTGATCACCGAGGGCAACTACCTGCTGTACGAGGCGGGGGAGTGGGCGGCGGTACGGGCGCTCCTCGACGAGGTCTGGTTCCTCGCCCCCGACGACACCGTGCGGGTCCGGCGGCTGGTCGACCGTCACGTCCGCCACGGGAGGGCTCCGGCCCACGCCGAGGAGTGGGTGACGCGCTTGGACGAGGCGAACGCCCGGCTGATCGCCGCGGGCCGGACGCGGGCCGACCTGGTGGTGGAGTAGGGGCGTACGCGGCGGCAAGGGGGCGCGCAGCGGAGCAGATGCGCCATTTCCCGAAAGATTTCCGTCGACAGCCGTGCACATTCGGGCGGCTTTTCCGATGGGGTGGTGTTGGGGGAGCAGCCGGTCCGGCCGGCTGCTGGATGTGGGGGGCAGGCATGCCCGTTCCGTTCATTTCACCGGAAGGCTTCCCGCCGACATGAATCCTGTCCAGACCGTGACTCCCGTGCTGATACTCGTCGCTTTCGATGCCGTCAGGAGACACCCACGCCACCCGGGTTCCAGGGCCCGGGCCGCGACCGCTCATACCGGCGACGACCGGCATCCCTGGAGGAGCGTATGAGTGAGGGCGAGCTCGACCCGTCCGGGGACCGGGCGGTCTCCAGCGAGCTGGCCGGCGTCCTGCCGGTGGAGTTCAGTGCGTTCCACTCCCAGCACCACCGCGCCTACCTGCGCTACGCACACCTGCAACTGGGCTCCCGCGAGGACGCCGAGGACGTCGTCGACGACGTGTTCACGTTCCTGCTGAAGGTGTGGCGCCAGGCGCTCAAGGAGGCGAGCCTGCACGGCTTCGCCTGGGCGGTGCTGCGGGAACACGTCGCGCGCAGGCTGGCGGTCCTGGGCCGGCCCGCGGCGATGGTGGAAACGGCCTGGTTCGCCGCCCTGCGCCGCGCCTCCCGGCACCGCATGGAACTGCTGGAGTCCAAGCTCGGCCTGTACGCGGCGATCGCGTGCCTGCCCGAGCGGCACTACGACGTGGTACTGCTGGCCTTCCTGCTGGGGTACGACAGCGGAACCGTCGGCCGGATGATGGGGATCTCCCCCGCGACGGTCCGGTCCCACATTCGAGGCGCAAGCCGAATCCTGAACCAGAAACTCGGGGCGGACTGGGCTCCTGGAGAGGAGAAGGGCCAGTGAGCGACACGACGGCCGACCGCGACGCCGTGCAGGGGGAGGAGCTGGCGGCGGCACTGGGGCGGGCCCAGGTGCTGGTGGAGGAGTACGCCGGCTACGACGAGGATGCCGCCCGGCGGCGCATCGCCCGCCGTATCGCGGCGGACCGGGCCCGCTCGGCGACCGGCGCCACCGGCCGGGGCGCCTTTCCGGCACCGGCCTCCCTCACCGGACCGGCGCCCCTGCCCGCGCTGGTGCCCACCCCGGCCGACGACCTCGTACTGGACGCCGCCTGCCACGTACGGGCCGCAAGACTCCTGGACGACCTGGCCTGGTTCCTGGCGGAGAGCCGCCCCTTCGCCGAACTCGCCCTGGCCGCCGGAACCTGGCCCCACGGTGCGGAACCGGCGCTCCTGTTCGGCTGCCTCCTGCACCTGGCCGACCGGATGGAGGGCGCACAGTTCTGGCTCCAGTACGCGGCAGGAGCCGGCTCGCAGACCGCGGCCCGCCTGCTCCACCTCCACCACCTCGCACGCGCCGAGGTGGCCACCGCCCGGCACTGGAAGGCGCTGGCCGAGGTGCTGCCGCCGGACGAGGGTCTGCCGCACCTGCCGGAGGTCCCGGAAAACCTGGAGGAGGCCCTCGGCGCCTCGGTCATCTGGACCTCGCCGCCGATCACCACCCAGGACCTCACCGCCCTGACGGCGGTACAGGGCCACGGCGGGCGGCCCCCCTACCGGATCCCCGCCCGGCTGCGCCGGGCCGTGACCGCCTGCAGCTGGACCGACGACCACGATCTGGGCGAGGTGTTCCTCCTCGGCCCGCAGGTGGCCGTGGCGGTGGCCCAGCACGCCCGGCTGAACCTCCTGCACCTGACGGACGAGGCGAACGCCTGGGCGCTCGAGGCCCTCGGGCAGCCGCAGCCGGCCCCGGCCGGCCGCAGCGGATCCGAAGCGCGGCCGGCTCCCGTCGCGATGGAGACCGTCCACCGGGCGCTGCGCGTCCTGGAGGTCGTCAACCGCTACTCGGGGGGCGTGAGCCTCGCGCAGATCGCCCGCGAGACGCGGTTGCCGCAGCTGGTGCTGGCCCGGGTGATGGAGCAGCTGGTCCGGGTGAACCTGGCCGACCCGGCCGGCCCCGGCGCGTACATCGCCGGCCGGGCGCTCTTACTGACCGAGACGGCGTCCGGCGACGGGCGCGGACATCTGCAGGAGGCCCTCGCCTGGGTACGGGACGCGGTCGGCGCCGCCGTCTACGTGGCCCGCTACACCGACGGTGAGGTGTGCATCACCCAGTACGCCGACGGTCCGGCGACACCGCTCGTGGAGGAGTGGGTCGACTTCCGGGCCGCCGCCCACGCCTCGGCCGTCGGCAAGGCCCTGCTGGCGCAGCTCCCTCCCGACGGCCGCAAGGACCACCTGTCGCGGCACCGGGCGGAGCGGTTCACCGCCCACACCCTCACCCGTCAGGAGGACCTCTTCCGGCAGCTCGACGGCCGCCGGCCGGGCACCCCCCTGCTGGACCTGCAGGAGTACGCCCTGGGCACGGTCTGCGCGGCCGTCCCGATCACCTCGGGCCCCAACGCCGAATGCCTGGCCCTGTCCCTCCCGGCTCCGGACCCGCACCGCCTGGTGCAGGCCGCCCGGATCCTGCAGAGCGAGGCCGCGGCCGTCCTGCTCGCGCTCATCGTGGCGGGCACCGGCCCGGGCGCACCCCGGACGGCGCCGCAGCAGGAGGAAGGAGCGGGCGAGCCGGGCGGCCTCCTCATCACGGCCACGTAGCCGGCCGTCCGGGATCCCGGACGGGAACGGTCGGGGGGACCGCCGCGGGATCCGCGGTGGCCCCCCCGACCCGTACGCCGCAGGCCCCGTACCGCTGCGTCACCCGACCGCGCCGCCCCGCTGGCACGCGGGCCCGGCGGGCGGCTTGCTGGAGCCATGACACAGGGAGCAGCGGGGACGACCCGGGAACAGAACCTGAGCACCCCCAAGGCCGCAGGCCTGGCCGGGGTCGTCTTCGCCGTCCTGCTCGCCGCGGCGATGGTGCTCGCGCGGCTCGCGCTGCCCGAAGGGGGCGGCGGCGACCAGGTGGAGATCGCCCCCGGCAGGCGGGGGGAGCTGCAATGGGCGATGGAGCTCGTCCCGTTCGCCGGGATCGCCTTCCTGTGGTTCATGGGCGCGCTGCGCCAGCACACGGGGGACGCCGAGGACCGGTTCATCGCCACCGTCTTCCTGGGCAGCGGACTGGTCTTCGTCGCCTGCCTCTTCGGCGCCGTCGCGGCTGCCGGGACCGTGCTCGAAGCCGAGGATCCCACGGGCTTCGGCCGGCATTTCGCGTACACGCTGCTCACGACGTACGGGATGCGGATGGCCGCCGTCTTCGTCCTCGCGACCTCGACCATCGGACGCAAGCTCAGGGTCTTCCCCAGGCCGCTGGTCATGGTCGGGACCGTGGCGGGGCTGCTCCTGCTGGTGGTCGGCTCCAACCTGCCCTGGTGCGAGCTCGTCTTCCCGGCCTGGGCCCTGCTCCTGAGCCTGTACATCCTGCGTGCCGCCCGCCGCACCCCGTGACACCTGCCCGGCCGTCACCCCAATGGCCTTGCCGGACGGGCCCTCCCGGTCCGCGCGCCGCACGCTGGCCGGGAGTCGGAGGGGCCAACGAAAGGACTGGACCTTGCTGAGGCTTGTCGTCGATCTCAACCGGTGCCAGGGATACGCGCAGTGCGCCTTCCTCGCACCCGACGTCTTCGCGATGCACGGAGACGAGGGCCTGCTCTACGACCCGCAGGCGGAGGACGCCCACCGCGAGCGGCTGGCCCAGGCGGTCGCCGCCTGTCCCGTCCAGGCCATCCTCGTCGACGAACTCGACATGGCCGCGGCCGCTGCCGGCGCCGGCGGCGGGGAGACGTCCGATGGCTGACGCAGCTCTGGAACGCCTCAAGGCGGACGGCCGGATCGTCGTCGTCGGAGCCTCGCTCGCCGGTCTGCGCGGCGCCGAGACCCTGCGCGACAAGGGCTTCAAGGGCTCGCTGACCATGATCGGCGACGAGCCGTACGAACCGTACGACCGCCCGCCCCTGTCGAAGCAGGCCCTCCTCGGCAAGGGCACGGCCGAGCGCACCGCGCTGCCCCGCCGTCGAGAGATCGACGCGGAGTGGCGCCTCGGCGTACCGGCCAGCGGCCTGGACATGGCGGCCAGGCGGGTCAAGCTGGCCGACGGCGACGAGGTGCCCTACGACCGGCTGCTGATCGCCACCGGCGTCCGGGCCCGGCCCTGGCCCAACCCGGCCGAGGCGGAGCTCGACGGCGTGTTCGTCCTGCGGACCCGCGACGACGGCGCGGCCCTGGCCCGGCGGCTCGACGCCGGCCCCCGCCGGGTCCTCGTCATCGGCGCCGGGTTCACCGGCTCCGAGATCGCCTCCGCCTGCCGCGAGCGCGGACTCGAGGTCACCGTCGCCGAACGCGGCGACGCGCCCCTCGTCGGCGCTCTGGGCGGGGTCGTCGGCGCGGTCGCCGCCGAGATGCAGCGGGAGAACGGCGTCGACCTGCGCACCGGTGTGATGGTCACCGGCCTCGAGGGCGACACCAACGGACGGGTCCGCGCCGCGCACTTCTCCGACGGCACGTCCCTGGAGTGCGACGTCGTGGTCGTCTCGCTCGGCGCCCAGCGCAACACCGAGTGGCTGACCGGCTCCGGGCTCGGCGCCGGCCCGCGCGGCATCGCCTGCGACGCGGGCTGCCGGGCCTTCGACATCCGTGGCATCGTCACCGACGACATCTTCGTGGCGGGCGACGTCGCCCGCTCCCCGCACCCGCTGTTCGGCTACCAGTTCCTGTCCCTGGAGCACTGGGGCAACGCCGTCTCCCAGGCCGAGACCGCGGCCCACAACATGCTCAGCGAGAGCACCGAGCGCCGCCCCCACATCTGGGTGCCTGCCTTCTGGTCCACCCAGTTCGGGGTGAACATCAAGTCGGTCGGCGTGCCCTCGATGGGCACGGAGATCATGATCACCCAGGGCTCGCGCGCCGAGCGCCGTTTCACCGGCGTCTACGGATACCAGGGCCGCGTCATCGGGGCGGTCACCTTCGACAACTCGCGCTGGCTGCAGTTCTACGAGCAGCAGATCGAGGCCACGGCCCCGTTCCCGCCGCCGTTCCCCACGGTCGACCGGCGCCCCGAAGGGCAAAAGCCCCTCCCCGCGGACTTCCCCGACCCGTCCGTGCCCACGCACGGGCCGACCATCACCCTCAGCGGATATTCGCCGGCCGACCGGCGGATGACGTTCACCCCCGCCGGGCACTGACCCGCCCGCCCTCCGGAGGACCCGGCATGAAGCAAGGCATCCTGAGCGACATCCTCGACTACTCCAACCGCGCGAACCCGTACCCGCTGTACGAGGAGCTGCGCAAGACCCCGGTGTTCCACGACGGGGGCGGCCCGTACGTCATCAGCAAGTACCACGACATCCAGAGCCTGCTGCACGACCCGCGGCTCAGCTCCGAGGCCCGCAACCTGGCCGCGACGGCGGGGGATCCGCTGGCCGGGAGCGAGGACGAAGGGGCCGCGGCCCTGCCGCCGAGCTTCCTGAAGCTGGACCCCCCGGAGCACGACCGGTTGCGCCGGATGACCAACCGGCCCTTCGGGCCGCCGCATTCCCCGCACCGCATCGACGGGATGCGCGACGACCTGAAGGGCATCGTCACCGGTCTCATCGACAGCCTCGGCGACCCGGCCCGGATCGACCTGGTCGACCAGTTCGCCTACCCGTTCCCCGTCACCATGATCTGTCGGCTGCTCGGTGTGCCGCGCGAGGACGAGCCGCGCTTCCACGTCTGGGCCGACACCCTGGCCGCGAGCCTGGACCCCGATCCGGACGCCGACCCGAAGGAGCGCGACAAGATCACCCACGACGCCCGGATGGAACTCGGCATGTACCTGGCCGGGCTGATCGAGGGGCGCCGCAAGAACCCGGGCGACGACATGCTCTCCCAACTGGCCGTCGGGCACGGCCAGGACGAGTCGATGAGCACGATGGAACTGCTCAGCACGGCAGCGCTGCTGCTGATCGCGGGCCACGAGACCACCGTCAACCTGATCACCAACGGGATGCTCACGCTGCTGCGCAACCCGGACGCCCTGAAGCAGCTGCGCGAGACGCCGGAGCTGGCGGTGCCGATGGTGGAGGAACTGCTGCGGTTCGAACCGCCGGTGCAGCTGCTGCCGCAGCGCACCCCGCTCGTCGACATCGAGGTCCGCGGGGTCACCATCCCCAAGGGATCCTCGATGTGGCTGATCCTCGCCTCCGGCAACCGGGACCCGGACCGCTTCGAGAACCCCGACCGCTTCGACCCGTACCGCAAGGACATCCAGCACCTGGGCCTCGGCAGCGGCATCCACAGCTGCTTCGGCGCCCCGCTGGCCCGGCTGGAGGCGCAGCTCGCGCTGAGCGAGCTGGCCCGCCGCCTGGAGAACCCGCGCCTGGTGGAGGACCCGCCGCCCTACCGGCAGAACGCGGTCCTGCGCGGCCCGCGTCACCTCCAGGTCACCTGCGACGGGATCCGCCCCTGACACGGGCCGCAGTCGGGAGCCGGCCGCCTGCGCGGAGGCGGCCGGCCGCGTTGATCCGGACTAGGAGAGCTTGCCGTCGTAGTCCGGCAGCTTGAAGGTGCGCTCCGCGTGCCCGCCGACCAGGTCGCTGTTGTTGTTGCCGATGTTCGCGATGATCGTGTAGCCGCGGGCCTCGATCTCGGCGCGCTTGGCCGTCTTGTAGGTGCTGACCTCGCTGAAGAGGTCGGGCAGGTCCCGGACGTACAGGTCCGAGACGGGGTAGCCGACCGCCTTGAGGTTGTGCTCGGTGAGGGAGTGGATGATCCCCGGGCGGGCGGTGACGAAGATGATGGCGACACCGTGCTCGTCGGCGTACCGGGTCAGGTCGCGGACCTCGGCGATCGCCGGGGTCGGAAAGGTCCAGAACCAGTGGAAGTCCGTCTCCAGCGAGGAGTTGTCGATGTCGAGGACGATCGCGGGCTTCTCGCCGGCGGGCGACCGGGCGATGCGCTGCTCGACGTACGGGCGGGCCGTGGCCATGACGGCGGCGATGTCGCGCTTCCACGTGCCGTAGTCGATACCGCGGATGAGCGCGTTGCCACCGGGAGCGGAGGCCGTTGCCGCGGCCGGGGTGGGGGCCGGGGCGGCCTGGGCGGAGGCGGCGGGGGCCAGCATCAGGACGACGGTGGCCGTTGCCGTGCCGGTGGCGGTTGCGAGCGTGCGGATGCGGGCGCGGGTGCTGCGCATGTGGGGGCGCTCCTCAGGGGCTTCGTTGGCTGGAATGACATGTACGGGGCCAGAATCCGCATGCTCGACCTCCCTGTCTACTGACCGGTAGTTAATTTTTGGTGGCCGGGCCGTTCACGTGGCGGTCCATCCCCCGTCGAGGGGGAGCGAGGTCCCGGTGAGGTAGCCGGCGTGCGGCCCGCACAGCCACACGGCGGCCGCCGCGACCTCCTCGGGCTCGATCAGGCGCTTGAGCGCGGACCGGGTGAGCAGCACCTCTGACAGCACGTCGCCGGGCCCGATGCCGTGCGCGGCGGCCTGCTGCTCGATCTGGGCCTCCACCAGGGGCGTGCGCACGTAGCCGGGGCTGATGCAGTTGCTGGTCACGCCGTACGGGGCGCTCTCGAGCGCGGTGACCTTGCTGAGCCCCTCCAGGCCGTGCTTGGCGGCGACGTAGGCGGACTTGTAGGCGCTGGCGCGCAGCCCGTGCACGCTGGAGATGTTGACCACCCGGCCCCAGCCGGCCGCGTACATGTGCGGCAGCACGTGGCGCAGCAGCAGGAACGGCGCGGTGACCATCACCTGCTGGATCCGGGCGAACCGCTCGGCCGGGAAGTCCGTGATGGGGGCGACGTGTTGCAGGCCCGCGCTGTTGACCAGGATGTCCACCGCTGCGGGCAGCCCCTCGATCGCGCCCGGGTCGGCGAGGTCGACGACGTGCGCCTGCCCGCCGACCAGTGCGGCGACGCTCCGGGCCGACTCCTCGCCCATGTCGACCACGTGGACGGTGGCGCCCGCCTCGGCCAGGGCGATCGCGCAGGCCCGTCCGATGCCGCTGCCGCCGCCGGTCACCAGTGCGACGCGCTCCCGCAGGAAAGGAAGTTGGCTCGTCATGGCTGAACAGTAGGGAGGGCGGGCAGCCGCGCCCATGGCGGCGCGCACCACACTCGGTGACCCAGGTGTGGTGCGCGCCGCCATGCGCATCGTGCCGAGGCGACGGCTGCCGTCAACGCCGCCCGGCGGAAAGGAAGTCGAGCACGGTGCCGCTCGCATCCAGTGCGGTGCTGACGGGGCCGAAGCCCGCGGGCGGCGGAACGGCCGAGCCGGGCCAGGTGTGGCCCGCGCCGTGCATGACGAGCAGCCGTACGGTCGCCCCCGCGGGGCCGGGCCGCCAGGTGACCGAGTCGTAGCCGGGCTTCCCCTCCTCGGCGGGATCGCCGGCCCCGCCTGCGGCGGCGAACGCCTCCGCGCTCGCCCGGGCGGACATGGTCGCGGTGATGGGTTCCTCCCCGGGACCGGCCGGCCCGGGACTGGGCAGGCCGGCCAGCGGCCGTACGGGATCCTCGGCCCCGTAGACGATCAGCACGGGGACCGGACCGGTGGGCTTCACGGCGGCGGCCCCGGTGGGGAGTTCACCGGAGACCGAGGCCGCGCCCGCGACCAGGTCCGGACGCTGCGCGGCCACCCGCAGGGCCATGGAGCCGCCGTTGGAGAACCCGGCGACGTAGACCCGGTGCGGGTCGGCCCGGCCGGTGCGCACGAGCTCGGTGACCAGGGCCTCGGTGAACCGGACATCGGCGTCCGGATCCGGCCGCTGCGCGGAGGGAGCGGTGCCGGCGCCCCAGGCCTTGCCCAGGGCCTCGGGGTACACGACGAGCATGCCGCGGGCCTCGGCGGCGCGGTCCAGGCCGCTCTGCTTCCGCAGGTTCTCGGCGTCGGCGCCGCGCCCGTGGAAGGCGATCAGGAGCGGCCGGGGTCCCGCGCCTTCGGCGGCGGAGCGGTGCATCAGGTACTCCCGGGTGCCGCCGTCGACGGTCAGCCGCTCCCGGCTGTCGGCGGCGGCGTGGGCGGACGCGGATGCGGACGCGCTCGCGCTCACGGTCGGCCCGGCCGCCGCGGGTGGCCGCGGGCCCGCCGTGCAGCCGGTGAGCGTGGCGGTCAGCGCGAGGCCGAGGGCCAGGGCGGCGGTGCACGCGGCGCGCCGGGTGCACCCGGAGCGGTGGGGGGACGGCAACGAGGCCGAGGGGTTCGTGAAGTTCGAGGACATGCCGTGAGCACAACACCGACGCCCGGCCGCCGTCCAAGATCCCTATCGGTCCAGGATCCATCAATCTCCGATATCGTTGCTGGCCGTGGACCTGATCCGGCATCTGCAGTGCTTCGTGGCTGTTGCAGAAGAAAGACATTTCGGCCGTGCCGCCGAGCTGCTCGGCATGGCCCAGCCGCCCCTGTCCCAGCGCGTCCAGCGCCTGGAGCGCGAGCTCGGCGTCCGGCTCTTCGAACGCACCAGCCGCCAGGTGACCATCACCGCGGCCGGCACGATGCTCCTGGAGGACGCCCGCCTGCTGCTGGCCCGGGCCGACGCCCTCGCAGCCACGGCCCGCCGCATCCGCGACGGCGAGAGCGGACTCCTGCGCGCCGCGCTACCGCCCGACCTCGCCGGCGAGGCGATCGCCGCGATCCTGGCCGCCTTCCGGCAGCACCACCCCGGCGTGGAGCTGGAGCTCCACGAGCTGTCCACCGCCGAGCAGCTGGCCCGCTTCGCCTCACGGGAGCTGGACGTCGGGCTCGTCCGGCACCCCTGCGACCTCGCCGGGCTGGAGCTCGGGCCGGTCCTGCGGCGCGAACTCGGCGTGCTGCTGCCCCGCGAGGCCCCGGCCGCCGCGCTGGAAGAGGTGCCCCTCGCCGCCCTCACCGGACACGGCCTGGTCCTCTTCCCGCGCGCCGAGGCCCCCGCCCTGCACGACGACGTGCTCAACACCTGCGCCCGGGGCGGCTACACCCCCGCCACCGTGCGGCAGGGCCGCGGCGCCGGCTTCGTCCGCGGTCTCGTCCTCTCCACGAACGCCGTGGCCTTCGCCCCGCGCGACACCGGGTCGGCCGATGCCGCGGGGCCGTGTGCGGACATCGTCTGGCGGCCCCTCGCCGGCTCCCCGCTCGCCTGGCGCCACAGCGTCGCATGGCCGCAGGGCCGCGGCGACGCCGCCGTCGGCTCCTTCACCGAAGCGACCTCGCGCGCCCTGTGGAACACTGCGGCGGTGACCGCCGACGTACCCGCACGGCCGCTCCACCTGCGCCCGGCAGCGGAGTACTGGCTGTGAACCACACCCTCCACCGCATTCGCGCAGCCTTCGCCGAAGCCGGCGTCACCGGCCGCCTGCACGCAGTCGACATCGATTCCGGTACGGAGATCGACGCCGGAGCGGACCAGCCGGTCGTCACCGCCAGCGTGCACAAGCTCTGCCTGCTCGTCGCCCTCCACGAGCACGCCGCGGCCGGCCGGGTCGACCTCGGCGAACAGGTCGAGTGCCCGCCGGGCGACCGCACCGCCGGCCCCACCGGACTGGCCGCCATGCTGGATCCCGTGCGCATGTCCCTGCGCGACGCCGCGTACCTGATGACGGCCGTCAGCGACAACGCCGCCGCCGACCTGCTTCTCGCCCGCATAGGCCTCGACGGCGTCAACGAGGCCACGGCCCGGCTCGGCCTCACCCGTACCCTCGCCGTCCACACCTTCCGCTCGCTCTTCGCCACCGTCCGGGAGGACGCGGGGCCCGCCGGCGCCCAGGCCCTCACCGATCCGCACGTCATCGCCCGGCTCCGCGCCCTCGACCCGGCCCACAGCAACCGCAGCACGCCCCGCGACATGACACGGCTGCTCGCCGCCGTCTGGCGCGACGAGGCCTGCATCCCCGAACACGGCGCAGCGATCCGCCGACTGCTCGGACTCCAGGTGTGGCCCCACCGGATGGCCGCCGGGTTCCCCTTCGACGACGTCCACGTCGCCGGGAAGACCGGCAGCCTGCCGACCCTGCGCAACGAGGTCGGCGTCATCGAATACCCCGACGGCGGCCGCTACGCCGTCGCCGTCTTCACCCGGGCCGCCAACCCCGCAGCCACCCTCCCCGCGGCCGACGCCGTGATCGGCACCACCGCCCGCATGGCCGTCGACGCCCTGCGCGCGACGTAGCCGGTTCAAGACCGCAGGCCCGCCCCACGCGGTGGACGTACTCCACCGGGAGTACGCCCGATCGGCCCGCCCGGCGGACGACGACGGCGCCCCCGGCGGTCTAGCGTGGCCGCATGGCGGAGCGGCGGCGGGATCACTGGGCGGAGCGGCGGCGGGATCACTGGGCGGAGCGCGCGGGCGCCGGGCGGCTGCCCTGGCGGTCCTCGCTGCTCGTGGCCGTGTTCACCCAGGCTGCCACCGGGTGGGTCCACCACCTCCAGCCCGACCGGGAGCCGGTCGGCGCGCTCGGCCGGCTCCTGCTGCTCCTCGGGCCGGCCCTGCTGCTCCTGCGGCACCGGTACCCGGTGCCCGTCGTGTACGGCGTCTGCGCGGTCACGCTGGCCTACCTCGCCGGCGGATACCCGTACGGGCCCGTCTTCATCAGCGTCGCCCTGGCCTGTTTCGCCGCCGTCGTCGCCGGACACCGCTACGCCGCCTGGGGCGCGGTGGGGGCCCTGTGGGCCGGCCATCTGCTCATCGGGCACTGGCTGTACCCCTGGCTCCCGCCGCCCGGCGACGGCCCGGCGCCGTGGGGGACCGAGGGCGGCGTCACGGCCTGGGTGATCGCCGTACTCGCCGCGTCCGAGGCCGTCCGCGTACGCCGGGAGCAGTGGGCCCGCGACCGGGCCGAGCGGAAGGCCGCCGAACGCCGCCGGGTGGACGAGGAGCGGCTGCGGATCGCCCGGGAGCTGCACGACGTACTGGCCCACAGCATCTCCGTGATCAACGTGCAGGCGGGCGTGGGCCTCGCCCTGCTCGACACGGACCCCGAGCAGGCCCGTACGGCACTCACCACCATCAAGGCGGCCAGCAAGGAGGCGCTCGGCGAGGTCCGGCAGGTCCTGAACACCCTGCGCGCCCCCGGCGAGGCACCCCGCACGCCCGCCCCCGGACTCGGCCGGCTCCCCGAACTGGTCGACCAGGCGGCCTCGGCCGGGCTCACCGTCTCGGTGGAGGGGGAGGCCGCGGCCCGGGAGCTGACGCCGGGCACGGATCTCGCCGCGTTCCGGATCCTGCAGGAGGCGCTCACCAACGTGGTGCGCCACTCGGGCTCCCGGACCGCCAGGATCCGCATCACCCGGCCGCCCGGCGTGCTCGAACTGCGTGTGGACGACGACGGGCCCGCCACCGGCGGCGACGCCGGCGGCAGCGGCGCCGGCCTGATCGGGATGCGCGAGCGGGCCGCCGCGCAGGGCGGCACCATCGAGGCCGGCCCCCGGCCGGACGGCGGCTTCCGGGTACTGGCCCGGCTCCCGCTGGGAACGGAGGAGGACCCGTGATCCGCGTACTGCTCGCCGACGACCAGGCGCTGGTACGGGCCGGCTTCCGCGCGCTGCTCGACGCGCAGCCCGACATCGAGGTGGCGGGCGAGGCCGCCGACGGGGACGAAGCCGTCCGGCTGGCGCGCGAACTGCGCCCGGACATCGCCCTGATGGACATCCGGATGCCGGTGCTCGACGGCCTGGCCGCCACCCGCACGATCACCGGGGACCCGGGGCTGACCGCGGTGAAGGTGGTCATGCTGACCACCTTCGAGCTCGACGAGTACGTCTTCGAGGCGATCCGCTCCGGCGCGTCCGGCTTCCTGGTCAAGGACACGGAACCGGAGGAACTGCTGCGTGCCGTGCGGGCCGTGGTGGCGGGAGACGCGCTGCTCTCGCCCGGGGTCACGCGCCGGCTGATCGCGGAGTTCGCGGCCCGGTCGAAAGCGCCCGGGGCGGCGGAGCTGGAGCGGCTGACCGAGCGGGAGCGCGAGGTGATGGCCCTGGTGGGCCTCGGCCTGTCCAACGAGGAGATCGCCCGCCGGCTGGTGGTCAGCCCGCTGACCGCGAAGACGCACGTCAGCCGGACCATGATCAAGCTCGGCGCCCGGGACCGGGCCCAGCTGGTGGTGCTGGCGTACGAGTCGGGGCTGGTCAGGCCCGGCTGGCTGGGCTGACGCCACTTCCGCGGTGGGCTACTCCCGCGGTCGTACCCGGACTGCCGCCGGCCGTACGACGACCCGGGCACCCTCCCGGGGCGAGTCTCGGAAGTGACAAGGCAACCCCTTCCGAGGAGCTGAACCGAGATGAACACCCTGGCGTACGAGGGGCCCGGCCCGTGGATCCTGTTCGTCCCGCTGATCTGGGCGGCCGTCGTCTTCGGCGTCGTCACGGTCCTGCGCCGTACGGTGTGGCGCGGCGGCCGCGGCCCGCGCGGACCATGGGCCGCGACCCGCGACCCGCGGCTCGTACGGCGAGAACTCGCCGATCGCGATCCTGGGCCGCCGGTTCGCCACCGGCGAGATCGACGAGGACGAGTACTGGCGCCGGCTGTCGGTCCTCGACGAACAGTTCGGCCGCACCCGTCTCGACGGCAAGGACGGCCCCGTCTGACCGTGCCGTCCGGGAGCGTCAGCGCGACGGGGTGACGAGGTCCGCGCACCCGCGGACCTCCACTCCCGTCCCGCGCATCACAGGACCCGGCGCATGCAGATCCGCGGCCAGCGGTCCAGGCCGTGTTCCGCTTCGCGGTCGCGGATGGCCTTCAGGCCGGGGCTGAGCTCCCCGTCGGCGAGGCGCTCGAAACCGCAGCGGGCGTAGTACGGGGCGTTCCACGGGACGTCCTCGAACGTGGTGAGGGTCAGCGCCGGTATGAACTCGGCTGCCGCCCGGGCCGCCAGGTGTTCCAGCAGCGACCGGCCGATGCGGCGGCGCGCACCGTCCGGATGCACGGATACCTGCTCGACGTGGAAGTTGCCGTCGACGCGGTCGGCGATGAGGTAGGCCAGCGGAGCATCGGCCTCCGTGACCGCGGCCCAGGCCAGTCCGGCCCGCTGGTAGCGGGCGAGTTCGTCGAGCGGCAGCGGTTCGTCGTCGGCGATCTCCGGCATGCCGATGCCGCGGAAGCATTCCCCGGCCGCCCTCTCGATGGCCTGGAGGAGGGGCAGTTCATCGATGTGCACTGCTCGCATACGCATGGCGCCCATTGTCCCCGCCGGGCGTGCGGTGCCTCCGGCGGGGACCGGCCGTCCACAGGCTGAGACGTGCGTCTCGGCGTGTTTCGTTTCGGCCGGATCCCGGCGGGCATCCCGCCATTCCTTCCGTCGCCCGGCCGGGTGGCCCGTACGCCGGGTTACGGTCCCGCGATGTATTCGAACACGCAGACAGTCGAGGCCCCTTCGCCCAGCCGTCGCGGCCTGCTCCGCGCCGCCGTGGCGGGCTCGGCGGCCGTCGGGTCCGTCCTCACCCTCGGTTCCGCCTTCCCCGCCTCCGCCGCTCCGGCTCCCGCTCCTGCACCCGCCGCGCCGGAGACCGCCGGGCGGCCCGTCTCCCCGGAGGAGGCCCTGCGCCGGCTGACCGCCGGAAACCGGCGCTGGCGCACGTACCACCAGGAACACCCGCATGAGTCGCCGTCCGTACGGCTCCAACTCACCCGGGCCCAGCACCCCTTCGCGATCATCCTCGGCTGCGTCGACTCCCGCGTCCCGCCGGAGCTCGTCTTCGACCAGGGGCTCGGCGACCTCCTGACGGTGCGCTCCGCGGGCGAGGTGCTCGACGAAGCCGTCCTCGGCAGCGTCGCGTACGGGGTGCTGGAACTCGAGATACCGCTGGTGCTGGTCCTCGGCCACCAGTCCTGCGGGGCGGTCCGCGCCGCCGTCCACGCCGACGAGACCGGCGGGCAGCTGCCCGCGCACATCCAGTACCTGGCCGACCAGATCCGGCCCTCCATCGACCACGGCCAGCAGGGCGAGGCCCGTATCGCCGCCACCATCGACGCGCACGCCCGGCGCACCCGCGACCGGCTCGCCGCCGAATCCGACATCGCCCGCCGCATAACCACCGGCAAGCTGGCCGTCGTCGCCGCCCGCTACGACCTCGGCGACCAGAGAGTCCGCACCCTGGTGTAGACCAGGCTCCCCGGGGGCGCTGGAGCGCCGTCGTGCGCCCCTGGTGGAGACGGCCGGCCGGCCCCCACGCTGGAACCCGGTACACCCACCAGGACGGGGGTCATGGGCGATGTCGACGTCGATGGAGAACCAGGGGAAACCGGTCACCACGCACGACATGGTGGTGGTCCACCGGATGTTCCGGCGTGAGTTCCGGGAGGCGGCGGGCCGGGTGCGCGGGGTGCGCCACGGGAGCCGCGCTCAGGTCAGGCTGGTCGCCGACCGGGTGGCGCTGCTGCTGGACACCCTGCACCACCACCACGAGGGCGAGGACCGGCTGCTGTGGCCCAAGCTGGCCGAACGCGCGCCCGGGCACCGCGAGTTGTGGACGCGGATCCAGGGCCAGCACGCCGACCTGGCGGCCCACCTCGAACGGGCGGACGCCCTCCTCGGCCCATGGACGGCCGGCGGGGCGAGCGCACGGGGAGAGGAGCTGGCCGCCGTGCTCGAGCAGGTGTCACAGGCCGTCGAGGAGCACTTCGACCAGGAGGAACGCGAGGCGCTGCCGCTCGTCCCGGCAGTGGTGTCGCAGGCGGAGTGGGACGAGATCGGCGACGCGGCCATCGCCGCCCTGCCCAAGAGCAGGCTGCTCACCGTCCTCGGAATGATCCTCAAGGACGCGGACCCGGGGGAGCAGATCCTGATCATGGCGCACCTGCCGCTGCCTCCCCGGGTGGTCTGGCGCGCGGTCGGAGAGCGCAACTTCCGACGGCTGGAAGAGCGCCTGGCGGCGGCGGTGGGGCACGGTTAGGGGCGTCGTCAAAGTCCCGTCCGGCCGGCCCTCACGGGCGGACGACGCTGCTTCGACGACCCCCCTAGCGGTAGACGCGGAGGTCCGAGACCTCGTACGACATCTCGGAGACGGCCGGGTCGGGGGCCGGGTGGTAGCGGCCCGCGCTCACCGACAGGTTCACGATGATGTACGCCCGCCAGCGCCGGCCCACCCCGCTGTGATCGGCGTACGCGCGGGTGCCGTTGACCCACCACACGACCGAGGTCGCACCGAACTTGACCTTGAGGTCGACCCATGCGCCGGGCTGCACGGCGGCGTCGCGGAAGTAGTGCGATCCGCCGCCCCTGACGTGGTTGGAGAGTTCCAGCAGGTCCGGGTTGTCGGGGTGGTACTCGAAGACGTCGACCTCCTGGCCGCCGTCCCGCCAGGTCCAGATCGCGGGCCAGGCGCCGGCCGCCTCCGGCAGTCTGACCCGGGCTTCCAGCACGTCCTCCGCGCGCAGCAGGAACCCCTCGTCGCTGCCCTCGGTGGTCAGCAGGCCGGTGTCCCAGTTGCCGTCCGGGCGCCGGGTGGCGCGGAAGGTCCCGCTGCGGCTGTAGGTGGGATCGTCGGTCAGGTGATCGAGTTTGCTGTCGCCCGGATTGACCGGACCGCCGTCGGGATAGGCCCAGGACCGCCCGGCGACCCACCGGGACGTCGAGCCGAAGTCGGCCGAGAAGACGAGTGCGCCGGGGCGCCGGATTTTGGCGAGGATTTGCGAGATCACCCTGCAGCTCTGCCCGCGGCGCGCCGTCCGCATTCCGGTGATCTCCACCCGATCGGCCCGGAACGGGGCACTTCGGGGCATCGGCGGCGCCCGCGGCGCACGCCGGTCAGGAGTCGGACCGCTGGGTCCGCTCTGCGCGCTCCGCGTGCTTCTCCTTGATGCGGACCGCTTCCTTGCGGACCTCGGCCTGGGTGGCGCGCTCCTTCTGGAGCCACTCCGGGTTCTCCTGCTTCAGCGCGTCGATCTGCTCCGTGGTGAGGGCCTCGGTGACCCCACCGCGCGCGAGGCCGGCGATCGAGACGCCGAGCTTGGCCGCGACCACCGGCCGGGGGTGCGGGCCGGACCGTCGCAGATCCTGCAGCCACTGGGGCGGCTCGGCCTGCAGCGCGTTCAGCTCGCTGCGGGTCACGACCCCCTCCTGGAACTCAGCGGGGGTGGCTTCGAGGTACACACCCAGCTTCTTCGCCGCGGTGGCGGGCTTCATGGTCTGGGTGGTCTTGTGCGACGTCATGGGGTCAAGAGTATCGAGCGTGTGCGCTACTTCTGACCACGGCCGGTAACCTGGCCGGGTGACAGGCTCGGAAGCATCTCCCTCAGCATCTCCTTCGTTCCGGCTCGCGTACGTCCCCGGGGTGACGCCCGGCAAGTGGGTGCGGATCTGGAACGAGCGCCTGCCCGACGTCCCGCTGACCCTCCTCCAGGTGTCCGCCGCCGAAGCCCCCGACATGCTGCGGGGCAGGGACGCCGACGCCGGGTTCGTGCGGCTGCCGATCGACCGGACGGGCCTGGCCGCGATCCCCCTCTACACCGAGACCACGGTCGTCGTGGTCCCGAAGGACCACATCGTGGCCGCCGTGGAGGAGGTGTCCACGGAGGACCTCGCCGACGAGATCGTGCTGCACCCCCTCGACGACACGCTGGACTGGGAGAGCCTGCCCGGGCGGCCCGCGCTCGATCGCCCCGCCACGACGGCGGACGCGATCGAGCTGGTGGCGGCCGGGATCGGCGTCCTCGTGGTGCCGCAGTCCCTCGCGCGGCTGCACCACCGCAAGGACCTCACGTACCGGACGGTCACGGACGCCCCCGAGTCCCGGGTCGCGCTGTCGTTCCCGGACGGCGACCCCACCGACCTGGTCGAGGAGTTCATCGGGATCGTGCGCGGCCGGACCGTCAACAGCACGCGCGGCCGCGGCGCCCCGACCCCGCCGCAGCCGAAGCAGCGCAAGCGCCCCGAAGCGGCCGGCGCAGGGCGTAAGCCCACGGCCGGCAAGTCGGGCGGCAAGAACCCGCGCGGCGCCTCCGGCGGAGCGAAGGGCGGGGCCAAGGGCGGCAAGAGCAGCAAGGGCGGAAAGCCCCGCCGCACGGGTCGCTAGGCGCCGATCCTGACCAGCGCCAGCGTGATGTTGTCGGGGCCGCCGGCGTCGATGGCGGCCTTCCACAGCTCGAACGCGGCCTTGCCGTCGTCGTGCACCCGCAGCAGCTCGTCGAGCTCCTCGGGCGGCACCGGGTCCGTCAGCCCGTCCGAGCACACCAGGTAGCGGGCTCCGGCGGACAGCGGCTCCGTCGAGACGTGCGGCGTGATCGCGCTGCGCCGGCGGGCGCCACCGAGCGCCTGGGTCAGCAGGGAAGTGGTGCGCTGCCCCGGCTCCAGGGGCGGATTGTCGTCCACGCTCAGCTGCCGGAGCTCCTCCGCCGTGGCGTCGAACACCCTGCTGTCGCCGACGTTGAAGGAGATCAGCGAGTCCTCCAGTACGACGGCACCCGCGACCGTGGTGCCCATGGTCGCCAGCTGCGGATCGCTGTCGGCAGCCGCGTACACCGCCTGGTTGCACAGGACGAGCGCCTCGCGGACGGCTGCCTCGCTGTCCAAGGAGGGCCCGAGCATCGCGAGTTGGCGGGCGACCAACGCGCTCGCCACCTCGCCGGCAGGCTGTCCGCCGATCCCGTCGGCGACCGCGACGACGAGCGGCGAGCCCGTCGGGAACACCAGCGTCTGCGGATTGCGGGTCACACCGGCGCACAGCGTCCACGGCCCGACGACGAGGCTGTCCTCGTTGTGGTCCCGTACCAGCCCGGCATGGCTCAACGCGCTCACGGCTATGTACGTCATCGCACCCCCATTGTCGCGCCGCACACCCGAAGCCGCGCTCGGAGCCGCGCTCGGAGCCGGACCGCCGGAGCCGCCGCCCCCGGCGGCCACCGCTTCACTCCGGCTCCCGGCCGCCGCGCAGCGTCTGCCGCTGCACGAGCCGGCTGATGTCCTTCGCGGTGACGATCCCCACCAGCCGGCCCCCGTCCAGCACCAGGACCGGCAGCCCGGTCCCCGGGCGCAGCCCGTCCAGGGCCTCGCCCAGCAGGTCGTCCGGGGCGGCGACCGCGCACTGCGCCAGCGGGGTCGCGACGTCTCGTACGCGCAGCGCGTCCCGCTGCGCGTCCTGGATCCGGGCCAGCCCGCGCAGCTGCACCACCCCGCTGGGCCGGCCGTCGAAATCGAGCAGCGGCAGTGCGGAATGCCGGGATGCCACGGCCACCTCGTCGATGAACCGCCGCACGCTCAGCCAGTCGGCACCGGTCGCCACCGGGCTGGACATGGCATCGGCCACGCGCACGCCCCGCAGCCCCGTACGCAGCACGGCGTGCTGGCGCTCGGCGCCCGCGACGAACGTGACGAAGAGCCCGGTGAAGACCAGCCACAGCCCGCTCGACGACCCGCGCAGGAAGGAGATCCAGCCCACGGCCGCCATGAGCACGCCCAGGACCTGTCCGCTGCGCGAGGCCGCCCGCTCCGCCCGCTCCCGGTCGCCCGTACGCCACCACAGCAGCGCCTGCAGCACCCGTCCGCCGTCGAGCGGCGCGGCCGGCAGCAGGTTGAAGACGCCGAGGAACAGGTTCGTCCAGCCGAGCCACACCAGCACGGCTGCGGGCACCGCCCAGCCGAGCAGGGCATGCAGCCCGAACCCCGCGCCGAGTGCGGCGCCACCGAGCACAAGGCTCGCGAGCGGCCCGCTCACCGCCACCACGAAGGCCGCCGCGGCGGTCTGCGGCCGGCCCATTCTGGTCATCCCGCCCAGCGCCCACAGGGTGACGTCCTCGACGGAGATCTTCTTCCTGCGGGCGGTCGCGGCGTGCGCCGTCTCGTGCAGCAGCAGGCTGCCCATGAGCAGCAGGGCGCCCACGACACTGGCGACGGTGTACACGGCGTTCGAGCGCCCCGGAGTCCACACGGGAAGGGTCTGGCGGCCGAGCCCGTAGGCGAACAGCACCACCAGCAGGGGCACGCTCCAGTGCATGCGCAGCGGCACCCCGACAACACGTCCGATAGGGACCGAGCCGTTCATCTTCGTCTCCTGCCGGCCCGGCAGCGGGTCCACACACCCATTGTCACTCCGGGGGGCGGACCTGCGCCGGGTGCCGCCCCGGCCCGCGGACGCGGTCGGCAGGGGGCGGCACCCGGCGGGGCTCAGCCCTCCGTGGTGGCGGCCGGAGCGGCCAGGACCTCGTCGAGCTCCCACGCGTGCCGCTTGAACTCGCGCAGGAAGTCGGTGTGGTCCTCCCACTGGCGGGCGATCCCGCGCAGCACGTCCCAGTGGTGCTCCACCGACTGGTCGATGACCCGGCGCAGTGCCGGCTCGGCTTCCGCCCGCTTCTCGAGGAGCCCCTTGACCGCGGAGGCCTCCAGCACCGCGTTGCGCAGTGCGCGCAGGGCACGGGAGGTGTCGTCCATCGCGAAACCGCGCTCGCTGCCGGTGGTCTCGTCGAACAGCGGGGTGAGCCGCGCCTCGATGAATGCGGTGATCCGCTCGAAGTGCTGCACGTCCATCGGGACTCCATCTCCTGCCGCGCACGGTGCGGCCCGGCACATCGGGTGTTGCATCAGCTTCCAGGCGTTCTGGCCCCGCCTGCGTGGACGCAGAATATCCGTTGAAGATCGACCGCAGGATCCGCGCAGGGAGCTGCGTGCGGTCCCCGGAATTCCGGGAAGGAGATCCGCGCCATTCACCGTCGCTCCGCGTCTTCCCGGTGTTACCTTCCGTTCCGTCGGCGCGTGCGTCGCACTTTCGGTTGGGGGGCGGGGAAATGGTGAGCGCAACGGCGGAGCTCGGCCATGCGGAGGGGACCGACGCTTTTCTTCGGCACATGATCTGGCGGTACCCGGACCAGCGGCAGCCCGTGGTGGCGCTGCTCGGACCCCGGCAGTCGGGCAAGACCACGATGCTTCGCTCCCTGTCCCAGGGCTGCGGCTCCACGGTGGTCCACGCCCACCTCGACTTCCACGAGAACCCGCTCGACCCTGTGTCCGCCGCGGCCTTGGTGGCCTTCCAGATGATGCGCGGCTGGGACACGCTGCGCCGCAGCCCCGTCTTCCACCGGTTCGCCCTCGGCCTGCTGGCCCTCAACGAGAACCTCGAGGCGGACCGCTCCCGGGCCACGGACCAGATCAAAGGCCTGATCCAGCAGTACACGCGCAACACCCGCCGCGGCCGGTTCGCCAGCCGGCTCGAGGAGGCCGTGGACGCCACGATGGACGTCGTGGTCACCGGAGCGCTCAGCCCGCTCGTCCAGGGGCAGGCGCGCGAAGTCGTCACCGCCGCACGGGAACGGGCCCGTCCGGTGATCGGATCGCTGCTGCAGAGCACCGCCCGCTGGGGTCTGCGCGACGCGCTGCGCTGGCACGTCGGCATCCCGGAGGCCGAGGCCGCGGGCTCCCTCGACGCGCTGATCAGGCTGAGTTCCGCGTCCCGGTCGGCCGCGGTCGGGCCGCTGCTGGCCGCGTTCCTCGCCGACGCCAAGGACCAGGCGGAACGGCACCCGGCACTGCGCTCCTCGTGCTCCTGCGAGCTGCCGGAGGAGTACGCCGGCCGGGCCGCCCGGCACGACCACGCATGGGTCCTCTTCGTGGACGGCGCCCAGACCCCGGCCGGCCGCCGGTTCCTCGCCGCACTCATCGCGGCACGCATACGCAACGAGCAGAACGAGCCGGGCTCCGGGTCTGCCGCCGACCCCATAGTCGTCCTCGCCGCCTGCGACCAGTGGCAGCCGGAATGGACGACCCGCTGGTGCGAGCCCTGGCGCACCTCCCCGCTGCCGGACACCCCGCAGCGCCGTGTTCCCCTCCTCAGCCGGGCCACCCGTACGGGCTGGACCCGGCAGGACGAGGCCGGCGCCGGACCGGACCCCGCCGCGGCGGCCCACTACTGGTATCCCGTGTGGCTCGATCCGATGTCCGAGGAGCGGGTCTGGTACCTGACCGACGACGCCGCGCCGCTCGCTGCACCCGTTGCGGCGTCCGTCGTCCACGCCCTCACCGGCGGCCACTGGGGCGCCGCCATCGCCCTGCAGGAGCAGCGCGAGAGCGCACCGCCGGACGCGGAGGCCGGCGTACCGGAGAGACCCCTGCCCGCCGCGGTCGACGCGAGCGGAAGACCGCTGTGGTCGCGGGCCCTGGAGACCAGCCTCCCCGAAGGGCTCGCCGCCCCCGCGCCGGGATGGACCAACCCGCCGCCCGTCGTCCTGGCGGCCGCCTACCTCGCCGACATGCGCACCGCCGACGACCCCCGCGTACCGCCGGACATAGCCGACCTGCCCCGCAGCCTCGAGCTGTTACGCCGCCACCTGTGGGTCAGCACCTTCTTCCACCGCCCGTCCCGGATCCGGGAGGTCGGCTGGGGCGAGGCGGACAGACCCCCCGTACTGCATCCCTGGCTGAGCCGCTGCGCGCTCACCGCCCTCTCCGCCGCCACCCCGGCCGGCGCACCCGCCGCCGCAGCGGAAGGGGAGCGTCCCGCCGACCCGTGGCAGGACGTGTTCACCCGCCAGGCCCGGGCCCTGGCCTCCCTCGCCGCCACCCACAACGGCAGCTCGGGCTTCGCACGCGAGGAACAGCAGCTCTTCTACGACCTGGCCCTGGGCCAGTTCGACCCCGTGGCCGAGGCGCTGGCCGACCGGTTCGACCGGGACCACCGTGCGTGGGTGCGCCTGCTCGACTACCTGGCGTCGGCGCCGTGCCGCCTGGTCCACGAGCAGTCCGCCCAGGAGTCGTACGCATTCCTCCTCGCCGGGATCGAGCAGAGCGGCCGGGACGTCGTGGCGGTCGCCACGGCCAAGCTCCTGGCGCTGCTGTGGCTGTACAACGATCCGCTCACCGAGCGCAGCCGGCGCTGGGACGCCCAGATCGAAGAGGGCTTCGAACGGCTCTCGCACAACTCCCGTCTGCTCGACGTCAGCGCCCTCCAGCAGGCGGGCGCGCTGTTCGCCTGACCCTCCGCGCCACGCCCTCGGCGTGGCCGGGCGCACCGCAAGGAGTCCTCATGCCCGCAGGTGTACGCAACCCACGGCTCGGCAGGCTGCGCCGCCATCCCGTGCTCTCGCTGACGGCCGCCCTCCTGCTCCTGGCCGGTGCCGTGCTCGGCGGCACGTGGGGCTACGGCGTGCTGTTCCCGCCCGCGCTGTCGTGCGGTCCCGGAATGACCGCCGCCGGCACGCCGTTGGCGTGCGTCGGCGTGAACCTGGACAGCAGGCCCTTCACGAAGGGTGAACCCGCGCGCATGCGCAAGCTGGAGGACACGATCCGCGCCGCCAACGAGGCGGTGCAGGGGAACTCCACCAGCGTGGTACTGATGCTGAACCTCTCGCCGGTCGATGACGTGGACACGCTGACCTACGAATCGCTCTACCACAACATCGAGGGCGCCATGGCCGCGGTCTGGCGTGCCAACAACACGGCCGCGTACGGCAGTACGCCCGGCGTGAAGCTGTACCTGGCCAACATGGGCAGTCAGTACGGGTCCTGGCAGCAGGCGGTCGCCAGCGTCAAGAAGAACGCCGCGGCCGAGCACATCTCGGCGGTCGTCGGCCTGGGCCAGAGCACCGAGCAGACCCGCCAGGCAGCCGCGGCCATTTCCGCCCAGCTGCACATCCCCGTCATCGGATCCACGGTGACCGGCAACTCGATGAACCTGGACCCCGCGGACCCGGCCGGCAAGCGGACCATCCCCGACATGTTCCGGGTCTCACCCACCAACTCCGACTCCGTGATCGCGGCCAACCAGTACGTGTCCGGGCTGCGCCCGGCCGTGACCTCGCTCGCCGTGGTGGCGGACAGCGTCGCCGACGACGACTACACGGCCACGCTGGCGGCGGAGGCGAAGACCCGCTTCCAGGCGCCGGACCGTACGGTGACGGTGCTCCCGTACACCTCGCCCCGGAGCCTCCCGAGCGGCGCCGGCCGCCAGGACTACCTGATCCAGCAGTTCAACCTGATGCACGCCAACCTGTGCCAGGCCGCACCGTCCGTCGTGTACTTCGCCGGACGCGGCCGCGACCTCGGGGCGTTCGTGCAGAACTGGGTGCAGGGCGCGCCCTGCGGCATCCCGCAGCTGCGCATCCTGGTCGGGGACGACGCCTCGGCGGCCATCCGCGACGACGCGGTGCTCAAGGGCCTCGCCTCCGGCCGGGTCACGGTGACGTACACCGCCCTGGCCAGTCCGGACGAATGGGGGACCGAATGCCCCGGATCGGACGCCAAGCGCAACTACGACCAGTTCTGGTCGGCGTTCACCGGCCGGCCCGACCCGTGCACGAAGCAGCCCCTGGCCACCCTGTCCGGCGCGGCACCCCTGGCCTTCGACCCCGCGGACCTCGCCAGCGGCCAGGCGATGCTCTCGCACGACGCCGCCGTCGCCGCGATCAGCGCGGCCCGGCACGACGAGGCGGGCGTCAAGAACCCGGGGCTGGAGACCGGCATCCTCCACCAGTTCTACTGCGCGCAGATGCTCCCGGGGGCGAGCGGTTGGCTCTCGTTCGGCGCCGACGGCAACCCGGTCGGCAAGCCGGCCCCCATCGTCCAGCTCAACGCGGACGGGACGACGAGGACGGTCACCCTCACCTGGCCGAGCTCCGCCCCCAACCTGAGTCTGCCGCAGCGCGGAGGCACGGGGGCCCCGGGCTGCTGAAGCGAGGCCGGCGACCGCGGACCGGTCCACTGACAGGAGGTGTCAGCGGACCGGTCCTACTCTGCGGCGATGATCGTCGAACTCAGGCAGTACACCTTGCACCCCGGCGCCCGGGACACCCTGATCGCACTCTTCGAGCGGGAGTTCGTCACCGGGCAGGAAGCGGCGGGCATCACCGTCGGCGGACGTTTCCGGGACCTGGACGACCCGGACCGTTTCGTCTGGCTGCGCGCCTTCCCGGACATGGAGCGGCGGGACCGCTCGCTGCGCGCCTTCTACGAGGGCCCGCTCTGGCAGGAGCACCGCGCCCGGGCCAACGCGACCATGGCCGACTCGGACGACGTCCTCCTGCTGCGCGGTCCGGGATTCGCCGCCCCGGCCGGCGCCGGCCCGGTCGCGGTGACCATCTGCCACCCCGCAGCCCCGTCCTTCGAGGGCGACTTCGAGCGGAGCCTGCGCCCCCGGCTGACCGCCGCCGGCTCCCCTCCGACGGCGGTCCACCGCACGGAACACGCCCCGAACACCTTCCCCGCCCTGCCCGTGCGCACCGGCGAGGACGTCCTGCTCTGGTTCACAGCCGGGGAGGCGCCGCGCCTCCCGGACCTCTCCGCATACCTGACGCGTCCGCCGCAGCACCTGAGGCTCGCGCCGGTCGGCTGATCCTGGCCACCTGCTCAAGGGCAGAGCCGGGCCACCTGCTCCAATTCGTCCGCCAGCAGCGCCGGGTCGCGCGGGCCGATGTGCGGGGCTGCCAGGGAGCGGACGCGGAAGCGGTTGTGCGGAGTCGTCTCGTCGGCCTCCCGGATCATCAGGTCCTGGAGCGCCGGCGGGATCGTCCGGTCCTCGGTGAACCGGAGGAACGTGCGCGGGACCCGGCCCCACTGCTGCGGCAGGCCCCGGGAGTCGCAGACCCCGATCGCGGCCGACTCGTCGGGTTCGAGGATGTTGAGAAGGGTCCGGACCTCGGTGTCGGAGTAGTCGGCGGCCAGCGCCTCCTTGGCGATCTGGAAGAACGCCGGGTCGCCGGTCCGCCAGTTGACCCGGGTGACCCCCAGCTCCGGCGGCGTGGGGACGGCGGTCATCTTGGGTATGGAGCTCGTGGCCGCCTCCGGGGCGTTCATCAGCTCCGCCACCGAGGCCCGCTTCGTGGGGCAGAAAGCCGAGATGTACACGAGGTGCGAGATCAGCTCCGGCACCAGGTTGGCCACGGCGTTGAGGGTGACGCCGCCCAGGCTCTGGCCGGCCAGCACGACCGGGCCGTTGCGGCGGGCCCGCCGCACGACCGCGGCCACGTGTTCGGCGGAGTCGGCCAGCGTCCTCCCCGAGAGGGGGGAGGGCTCCGTACGCAGTCGCTCCAGGTCCTGCGGAGCCTGGTACGAGAGCGGGAAGTACGCGCCGGGACCGTGCCCGGGCAGATCGACCGCGACCGCGCGCTGGCCGCGCAGCCCCAGCTCGGTCAGTACGGGTGACCAGGCGTAGGCGTTGCTGCCCGCCCCGTGGACCAGGACGAAGGTGACCGCCGCGTCGCGTGATGCACTTAAGTTACTCATGAGTAGATCGTGGCGCGCCGGCCCCCGTCCCGCGTACGTCGCCTATCCACCAGGTGGCGGCCCGCGCGCCCCCTTCCGAGTGACGCCCCCGTACGTCGAGCCGGCCCGCGCACGCCCGTGGTCGAGGATCTCCAGCGGCCGTACCTGTTGCGGCCGCAGATCGCCGGGGGCCGGACGCTTGGGAGATCACGTGCACATCCTGCTCGCCGCCAGCGCGTTCAACAGTCTCACTCAGCGTGTCCACGCTGAACTGAGGGACCGCGGGCACAGTGTGGCGGTCGAGCTCGCCCTGCCCGGCGTCTCCCTCGCCGAGGCCGTCGAGCGCCACCGGCCGGACCTCGTGCTCGCGCCGATGCTCAAGACGGCCATCCCCCGCGAGGTGTGGTCCGCCCACACCTGCCTGATCGTCCACCCGGGACCCGTCGGCGACCGCGGACCCTCCTCGCTCGACTGGGCCGTCACCGAGGGCGCGACCCACTGGGGCGTCACCGTCCTGCAGGCCGCCGAGGAGATGGACGCGGGCGACATCTGGGCCACCGCGGACTGCCCGCTGCCGCCCGTCGGCAAGAGCGACGCGTACCGCGGCGAGATCGCCGACGCCGCCCTGTCCGCCGTGCTGACGGCCGTCGACCGCTTCGCCTCGGGTACCCACGTGCCGCAGCGGCAGGGACCGGGCCGCGCCCGGCCCTACCTGCGCCAGGAACGGCGCCGGATCGACTGGCACCACGACTCCACGGAGAGCGTCGTGCGCGCGCTGCGCGCCGCCGACTCCCAGCCCGGCGTACTCGACGAACTGCTCGGCGGCCAGTGGTTCCTGCACGGCGGACACCCCGAGGACCAGCTGCGGGGCCGTCCCGGCGAGCTGCTCGCCACCCGGGCGGGCGCCATCTGCCGGGCGACCGCCGACGCGGCGGTGTGGATCCCCGAGCTCCGCGCCCGGCGCACGGCGGGCGAGCCGGCCCCCGTCAAACTCCCCGCCACCCTGGCCCTCGGCGACCGGCTGCCGCCGCTCCCCGAGCTCCCCGCGCCGCCGTACGCCGAAGAGGGCCCGCGCACCTGGTCCGACATCGGCTACCGGGAGCAGGGCGGGGCCGGCTTCCTCACGTTCGGCTTCCCCGGCGGCGCGATGAGCACCTCGCAGTGCCGGCGCCTGCTCGCCGCCTACCGGGAGGCCTGCACCCGCCCCGTCTCCGTCCTCGTCCTCGGCGGCGGCCGTGACTTCTTCTCCAACGGCATCCACCTCGGCGTCATCGAGGCGGCTGCCGACCCCGCCGAGGAGTCCTGGGCCAACATCAACGCCATGGACGACCTGGTCGAGGCCGTCCTCACCACCACCGACCGGTTCGTCGTGGCCGCCCTCGGCGGCAACGCGGCGGCCGGCGGGGCCATGCTCGCGCTCGCCGCCGACGAGGTGTGGTGCCGTACCGGCGTGGTGCTGAACCCGCACTACCGGCTGATGGGCCTGCACGGATCCGAGTACTGGACCTACACGCTGCCCCGCCGGACCGGGACCGGCGTCGCCGACCGCCTCACCGCCGACGCCCTGCCCCTCAGCGCCGAAGCCGCCCGGCGGCTCGGGCTGGTCGACCGTACGATCGACTGCGGCCCGCAGGCCTTCGCGGACGAGACCGCCCGGCTCGCCGTCCGGATGGCGGACTCGCCCGCCATCCGGTCCCGGATCGCCGGCAAGAAGGCCCGCCGCGACGCCGATGAGGGCGTCCGGCCGCTCGCCGCCTACCGCGAGGCGGAACTCGCGCGGATGCGGGAGACCTTCTTCGACCCGCAGGCCCCGTACCACGCCCTGCGCCGTGCCTTCGTACGCAAGGAGCTCCCGGACCGCACCCCGGCCCACCTGGAGCGGACCGTGCCCGGACGGCGGACCGCGCCCCTGCCCTCCCGGCGGCCCGCAGTCACTGGACCGGCCGAACAAGACAGGGCACCCGGCCCGGCCGGCTGCTAGCAAGAAGGGTGAGGCCGGCGCGGAGCACCCGCCCGTCCGCCGTCCCCGTCCCCGCCCCACCCACCCTCCCCGCATCCCTCCCCAAGGAGCGATCCTCATGGATGCAGCAACGCCGAGCACGGCGGTAGAGGACCCCACGATCCACATCCTCTGGATCAACGCCGGACTGAGCTGTGACGGCGACTCGGTGTCCCTGACGGCAGCGATGCAGCCCAGCATCGAAGAGATCGTCATGGGCGTCCTGCCGGGCCTGCCCAAGATCGCCGTGCACTGGCCGCTGATCGACTTCGAATGCGGACCGGTCGGCGGCGCCGACACGTTCATCGAATGGTTCTTCAAGGGTGAGCGCGGGGAGATCGACCCCTTCGTGCTCGTCGTCGAAGGCTCGATCCCCAACGAGAAGATCAAGCCCGAGGGCTACTGGTGCGGCTTCGGCGACGACCCGGAGACCGGCCAGCCCATCACCACCAGCGAGTGGATCGACCGCCTCGCGCCCAAGGCCCTCGCCGTGGTCGCGATCGGCACCTGCGCCACGTACGGCGGCATCCACGCGATGGAGGGCAACCCCACCGGCGCCATGGGCGTGCCCGACTACCTCGGCTGGGACTGGACCTCCAAGGCCGGCATCCCGATCGTGTGCGTCCCGGGCTGCCCGATCCAGCCGGACAACTTCTCGGAGACCCTCACTTACCTGCTCTACCAGGCAGCAGGCTCCGCCCCGATGATCCCGCTGGACGACAAGCTGCGTCCGACCTGGCTGTTCGGCGCCACCGTGCACGAGGGCTGCGACCGGGCCGGCTACTACGAGCAGGGCCAGTTCGCCCAGACCTACGACTCGCCCAAGTGCCTGGTCAAACTCGGCTGCTGGGGCCCGGTCGTCAAGTGCAACGTCCCCAAGCGCGGCTGGATGAACGGCATCGGGGGCTGCCCCAACGTCGGCGGCATCTGCATCGCCTGCACCATGCCGGGCTTCCCCGACAAGTTCATGCCGTTCATGGACGAGCCTCCGGGCTCGAAGGTGTCCGCCACCGCCAGCGGGGTCTACGGCACCGTGATCCGCAAGCTCAGGTCGATCACCGAGCACACCGTGGACCAAGAGCCGAAGTGGCGCCACCCGGGGCGGCAGCTGACCACCGGCTACCGCAAGCCCTGGTGACCCGGCCGCCCGCAGCCCCGTGTCCGTACCGCGTCCGTCCCACCACCGCTCCGCTTCCAAGAACCTCCAGCTCCCGTCTCCAAGAAGGGTCACGGCAGACAAGATGACACCGAAGACGAAGGCGGCCGGTGACGGCAGCGGCCTGGTGGAGATGGCCTGGGATCCGATCACCCGGATCGTGGGCAGTCTCGGCATCCACACGAAGATCGACTTCAAGCAGAAGAAGGTCGCGGAGTGCTACAGCACCTCGTCGGTCTTCCGCGGCTACAGCGTCTTCATGCGCGGCAAGGACCCCCGCGACGCGCACTTCATCACCAGCCGCATCTGCGGCATCTGCGGCGACAACCACGCCACCTGTTCCGTCTACACGCAGAACATGGCGTACGGAGTGAAGCCGCCCCACCTCGCCGAGTGGATCATCAACCTGGGCGAGTCGGCGGAGTACATGTTCGACCACAACATCTTCCAGGAGAACCTGGTCGGGGTCGACTACTGCGAGAAGATGGTCCGCGAGACCAACCCGGGCGTCCTCGAACTCGCCGAACGCACCGAGGCCCCGCACGCCGGCGACCACGGCTACCGCACCATCGCCGACATCATGCGCTCGCTCAACCCCATCGAGGGCGAGTTCTACCGCGAGGCCCTCCAGGTCAGCCGCTACACGCGCGAGATGTTCTGCCTGATGGAGGGCCGCCACGTGCACCCCTCCACCCTGTACCCGGGCGGCGTCGGCACCATCGCCTCCGTCCAGCTCTTCACCGACTACATGAGCCGCCTCATGCGGTACGTGGAGTTCATGAAGCGGGTCGTCCCGCTCCACGACGACCTCTTCGACTTCTTCTACGAGGCCCTGCCCGGGTACGAGGAGGTCGGCCGCCGGCGCGTCCTGCTGGGCTGCTGGGGCGCGCTCAACGACCCCGAGTACTGCGACTTCACGTACGCCAACATGACCGACTGGGGACGGAAGATGTTCGTCACCCCCGGTGTGGTCGTGGACGGCAAACTCGTCACCAACGACCTCACCGAGATCAACCTCGGCATCCGCATCCTGCTGGGCAGCTCGTACTACGACGACTGGGCGGGCCAGGAGAAGTTCGTCACGCACGACCCGCTGGGCAACCCCGTCGACGCCCGCCACCCGTGGAACCAGCACACCATCCCCGCCCCGCAGAAGCGCAACTTCGACGACAAGTACAGCTGGGTGATGTCCCCGCGCTGGTTCGACGGCAAGGACCACCTCGCCCTCGACACCGGCGGCGGCCCGATCGCCCGCCTGTGGTCCACCGCCCTCTCCGGGCTCGTCGACATCGGCTACGTCAAGGCCACCGGCAACAGCGTGGTCATCAACCTGCCGCGCACGATGACCAAGCCCGAGACGCGCTTCGAGTGGAAGATCCCGAAGTGGAGCAACGCGCTGGAGCGCAACCGCGCCCGCACGTACTTCCAGGCGTACGCGGCCGCGGTCGCACTGCACTGCGCCGAGCAGGGGCTCAAGGAGGTGCGCGCCGGACGCACCCAGACCTGGGAGAAGTTCGAGGTCCCGGACGAGTCCATCGGAGTCGGATTCACCGAGGCCGTCCGCGGCGTGCTCTCGCACCACATGGTGATCCGCGACGGCAAGATCGCCAACTACCACCCGTACCCGCCGACCCCGTGGAACGCCAGCACCCGCGACACCTTCGGCACCCCCGGACCGTACGAGGACGCCGTCCAGAACACCCCGATCTTCGAGGAGAACTCCCCGGAGAACTTCAAGGGCATCGACATCATGCGCGCCGTGCGCAGCTTCGACCCATGCCTCCCCTGCGGCGTCCACATGTACGTCGGCAGCGGCAAGACGGTGAAGCAGATGCACGTGCCCACCGGCCTGAGCGGACTGGGCGGATGAGCGTGGCTGCGACCGACGCCCGCGAGGCGGGCCGGCGGGTGGACGAGGTCCTCGACCGGCTGGCCGCCGGCGGCGACCGCGAGGCCTGCGCCGCCGCCGAGGAACTGGTGCGCGTGCTCATGGACTTCTACGGGGCCGGGCTCGCCCGGATCGTGGAGCGGCTCGGCGTGGAGCGCCTCGGCGGGCTGCTGGACGACGAGCTCGTCGCGAGCCTGCTGGCCCTGCACGACCTGCACCCCGAGGACGTCCACACCCGGATCGCCCGCGCCCTGGACTCCGTACGGGATTCCGTATCGCTGGCCGGCTTCGACGAGGCCACGGGCGTCCTGCGCCTGCGGTCCGCGCCGGGCGGCGGCTGCGGCTGCGGGTCCGCCGGCGACGCGGTGCCGCGGGGCGTCGAGGACGCCCTGGCCTGCTTCGCACCCGAGGTGACCGCGGTGGAACTGGAACCGGCCGGGGCACCGCTGCCCCTGCTCCAGATCGGCACCCGCCCGCAGGCCCCGGCACGGGCCCGGTGAGCGCGCGGCACCCCTGGGCACCGGTGGAGCCGCGCACGGGCTCCGCCGGTCCGGCCGGGCTGAGCGGCCCGCGCGGCCTGCGCCGGTTCACCGGGCCCCGGCCGCCCCGGCCCGAGCGCTGCGAACTGTGCGGGCTGGCCGTGCCCGAGGACGGCCACCGCCACCTGGTGGAGACCGAGAAGCGGGCGCTGGTCTGCGCCTGCACCGCGTGCGCCCTCCTGTTCGACCGGCCCGGCGCCGCCACCGGGCGCTTCCGCGCCGTCCCCGACCGCTACCTCACCGACCCGGAGCACCGGCTCGAAGAGGGCGCCTGGGAGCAGCTGCAGATCCCGGTCGGCGTCGCCTTCTTCTTCCGCAACGCCGCCCTCGACCGGCTGGTCGCGCTCTACCCGAGCCCGGCCGGAGCCACCGAGAGCGAACTCGACCCGGCCACCTGGCAGCACGTACTCGGCGGCGGGACACTCGCCGCGCTGCTCGAACCCGACGTGGAGGCGCTGCTGCTGCGCCGGGCCGAGGGACGCACCGAGTGCTACCTCGTGCCCATCGACATCTGCTACGAGCTGGTGGGGCGCATGCGGCTGCTGTGGCAGGGCTTCGACGGCGGGGCCGAGGCCCGCGCCGCGCTCAACGCCTTTTTCGCGCAGGTGGAGCGCCGGGCCAAGGTCCCCGCCGCGGCGGGGGAGGGGCGGGCATGACCGACTTCACCTTCGCCTGCACCGGGGTGCGCGCCGACCCGTACGCGGCCGGCCCCACCCTCGTGTTCCGGCTGCGCATCACCACCGCCGCCGACGAGCGCGTCCACGCCCTCGCGCTGCGCTGCCAGATCCGCATCGAGCCGGCCCGGCGCAGCTACGGCACCGGCGAGGCCGCAGCCCTCCACGACCTGTTCGGCGAGCGGGCCCGCTGGGGAACCACCCTGCAGCCCCTCCAGTTCGCGCAGGTCGCGGTGATGGTCCCCAGCTTCACCGGGGAGACCGAGACCGACGTCGTCGTACCGTGCACGTACGACATGGACATCGCCGCCGGCCGCTACCTCAGCGCCCTGGAGGACGGTGAGGCACCCCTGCTGATGCTGTTCTCCGGCACGGCCTTCACCGGCGCAGGGGGCTTCCGGGTGGAGCCCGTCCCCTGGGACCGCGAAGCCCCGTTCCGGATGCCCGCAGAGGTGTGGCGGGAGATGGTCGAGCAGCACTTCCCGGGCTGCGGCTGGCTGCGGTTGCCCCGCGACACCATGGCCGACCTGCTCGCCTACCGCTCCCGGCACGCACTCGCCTCCTGGGAGGCGACCGTACGGTCCCTGCTCGACGCGGCCGTGGCGGCAGAACCACCGCCCCCGGACCCCGCCTGGGCCGGCGCCGTACTGCCGCGGGCCGCCGAGAGGACGGCCCCATGACCACGACGGCCCTGCCCGAACCCCGGTTCGCCGTAGCCCGCCAAGTGGCCGACGCCGTCCTCTTCGAGGGCTACGTGCTCTACCCGTACCGGGCCTCGGCGGCGAAGAACCGGCTGCGCTGGCAGTTCGGCGTACTGGTCCCGCCCGCGTGGGGGCCCGCGCACGACGAGCACTCCTTCCAGCGCACCGAGCTGGTGATGGAACCGCGCGGTGCGGCGACCCTCGCCGTCGAGCTGCGCTTCCTGCACGCGCAGCGGCGTACGGTCGAAGAGGCCCGCCCGGACGGCTCGTTCGCGGCCGTGCCCGAACTGCACCTGCCCGACCGGGTCCTGGTCCCCTGGGACGAGGGAACAGAGGAACGGGTCGAGATGACGGTCCCCGTCGCCGAGTTGGAGGAGGCCGAGGTCTCCCTGCCCTTCGTCCGGCCGGCCCGCGAGGAGACCGAACCCGTCCTCGGCGCCGACGGCGGGGTGGTGGGCCGGCTGGTCCGGCGCACCGAGCGGGCCGACGGCGTGCTACGGCTGCGCGCCGAGCAACTGGCCGGTCCGTACCGGGCGTTCAAGCTCACGGTGGTGGTCGAGAACACGAGCGACTGGACACCGGGCGCTGAAGGCGCCGACGGGGCCGACGCCGCCGACCGCGACGCCGCCCTGCCGCGCTCACTCGTCGCGGCCCACCTCCTGCTGGGCCTCAGCGCCGGATCCTTCCTCTCGATGACCGACCCGCCCGAGTGGGCCAAGCCCGCCGTCGCGACCTGCGCCAACCTGCACACCTGGCCCGTGCTCGCCGGGGAACCGGGCAGCGCCGACGTGGTCCTCTCCTCGCCGATCATCCTCGAGGACCATCCCGGCATCGCCCCCGAGAGCATCGGGGCCATGTACGACGCCACCGAGATCGACGAGATCCTCGCCCTGCGCACGGCGGCCCTGACCGACCAGGAGAAGCGGGAGGCCCGCGGGACCGACGCCCGGGCGGCCGCCGTGATCGACCTGGCCGAGACCATGCCCCCGGAGGTGCTGGAACGCCTGCACGGAGCCGTCCGGGCGCTGCGGGAGATCACCGACCCCGGTGCGCCCGCCCCCGGATCGTTCCCCGAACTCTTCGACGAGGACGCCGTGTTCAGGCCGGACACCCCCTGGTGGGACCCGGCGCACGCCGACCCCGCCGACCCGGCACGCGACCGGATCCTGATCGACGGCACCTCGGTGGGCCCCGGCAGCAGGGTCCTGCTGCGCCCGGGCCTGCGGCGCACCGACGCCCAGGACCTGTTCCTCCAGGGCGCCGCCGCCCAGGTCGAGGCCGTCCTCCACGACGTCGACGGCGGAGTGCACCTCGCCGTCACCGTCGAAGGGGATCCAGGCGCCGACATCCGCCGCGAACAGGGCCGGTTCCTGTACTTCCAGCCCGACGAGGTCGCCCCCCTGGAGGACGCGTGAGCGGCCGCATCCTGATCGCCGGCATCGGCAACGTCTTCCTCGGCGACGACGGCTTCGGCGTCGAGACCGTCCGGAGGCTGGCCGAGCCCGGGTGCGGGCTGCCGGAGCACGTCGAGGTGGTGGACATCGGCGTACGCGGGGTCCACCTCGCCTACCAACTCCTCGACGGCTACGACACGCTCGTCCTGGTGGACGCCACCGCGCGCGGCGGAGCCCCCGGCACCCTGTACCTGATCGAGGCCGCCGAAGCCGGCTCCATCGCCCCGCAGGGCCCCGTACTCGACGGGCACCAGATGTCGCCCGACGCGGTGCTGGCCCTGCTGGACACACTGTGCGCCGGAACCGGCGGGACACCGCCCCGGCGGATCTGGGTCGTCGGCTGCGAACCCGGCTGCCTGGACGAGGGCATCGGGCTGAGCGCCCCGGTGGCCGCAGCCGTCCCGGAGGCCGTACGGATGGTCCTGGACCTGGTCCGCCGACCGGACCAGGAGCTGCTCGACGAAGAGCGCAACGCCACCGCCAACTGAGGAGAACCCCATGAAGAAGGCCACCATCATCGGCGGCGCGGCCGCCGCCGCCCTCGCCGCAGCACTGTGCGTGGTGCTCCCCGACGTCCAGCGCTACCTGAAGATCCGCCGCATGTGACCCGTGACTGCAGACCCCTCATGTGCGACCGCCCCGGCGCCCGAATGGCGTACGGGGCGTCGGCGCGTCGGCGTGCCCGACCGCCCCGTACGGTGCCGGCCGGTCTAATGAGGCCCGGCAGGACGGAGTCCCATGCACGAGATGTCGATCGCCATGGCCGTGGTGGCCCAGGTGGAGGAAGCCGCCGAGGCCGGCGGCGCCGGCGCCGTCACCTCGGTCCGGCTCCAGGTCGGTGAGCTGGCCGGGGTGGTGCCCGACGCCCTCGCCTTCTGCTTCGAACTGGCCTGCGCCGGAACGCTCCTGGAAGGCGCCGAGCTCGTGACGGAGCCCGTTCCGGCCCGCGCGCACTGCCGCTCCTGCACGGGCGACTGGGCGGTCGGCATGCCGCCCCGGCTGGTCTGCCCCGGCTGCGGGCAGGCCACGGAGGTCCAACTCCTCGCCGGACGCGAGCTGCAGATCCTCAGCGTGCACTGGGAGGACGGCCCCGCCTGCGACCGGCCCCCCGCCCCCACCCGCGAACCGATCTCCGAGGAGCGCTGAACCATGTGCCGTGTGGTCGACCTGAAGCAGGCGGTCCTCGCCAAGAACGACTCGGCCGCGCACACCCTGCGCGCCGAACTCACCGCCCGCGGCACCACGGTGGTCAATCTGCTGTCCAGCCCGGGGAGCGGGAAGACCGCCCTGCTGGAGCGCGAACTCGGCCTGGCGCGCGAGCGCGGCGTGCCCGTCGCCGCGCTGACCGCCGACCTCGCCACCGAGAACGACGCGCTGCGACTGGCGCGTTCTGGCGTCCCCGTCAAGCAGGTGCTCACCGACGGGCTCTGCCACCTCGAGGCCGGGATGCTCGGGCGGCACCTCGACGGCTGGATGCCCGAGGACACCCGGCTGCTGTTCGTGGAGAACGTCGGCAACCTCGTCTGCCCCGCCTCGTACGACCTGGGGGAGACGCTGCGCGTCGTCCTGGCCTCGGTGACGGAGGGGGAGGACAAACCGCTCAAATATCCGACGGCGTTCGGGCTCGCCCACCTCGTCGTGGTGACGAAGACGGACATCGCACAGGCCGTGGAATTCGACGAAGCCGCCTTCCGCGCACACGTCCAGCAGGTCAACCCCGGGGTGGAGGTGGTGCTGACCTCGGCCCGCACGGGCGAGGGCGCGGGCATCCTGCTCGACCGGGCGCTGGCGGCCGGCGCAGGTGGCGCGGTGCACGCCCCGGTCATGGCACAGCAGCACCCCACGCACCACCATCACGGTCACCACGCCGGGGGCCACTCGCACTCCGCCGTGGTGCCGACCCGCTGATGGAAGCCGTACAGCGCCGCCGGGTCGTCGTGCGCGGAGTGGTGCAGGGCGTGGGCTTCCGGCCGTACGTGTACACCCGCGCGACCGGGCTCGGCCTCGCCGGGCACGTCACCAACACCCCGGAGGGAGTCGTCGCCGAGGTCGAGGGTGCACCGGCGGCCGTATCGGCCTTCTGCGAGCGGCTCGCGGCCGACGCCCCGCCCCTGGCGGTCGTCGACGCCGTCGACCACTGCGAGGTCCCCGTCGCAGGCGGCGCCGGCTTCACCATCGTCGCCTCCCGGTCCGGCGGACCCGCACGCACCCTCGTCTCCCCGGACGTGGCCACGTGCGCCGACTGCCTCGCGGAGCTGGCCGATCCCGCCGACCGGCGCCACCGGCACCCCTTCATCACCTGCACGCACTGCGGCCCCCGCTTCACCATCGTCACAGGGCTCCCGTACGACCGGGTGCACACCACCATGGCCCGCTTCCCCCTGTGCCCCGACTGCGCCCGCGAGTACGCCGACCCCGCCGACCGGCGCTTCCACGCCCAGCCGGTGGCCTGCCCCGCCTGCGGACCCCGGCTGCGGCTCCTCGCCGGCTCGCCCCCGCGCGAGGTGGCGTACGCCGACCCGGTCGCCGGGGCCCGCCGGCTGCTGGCCGACGGGGCGATCCTCGCGGTCAAGGGCCTCGGCGGCTACCACCTCGCCTGCGACGCCGGGCACGCCGGCGCCGTGGCCGAGCTGCGGCGCCGCAAGGCCCGCGGGGACAAGCCGTTCGCCCTGATGGCCCGGGACCTCGCCGACATCGAGCACCTCGTCCACCTCGGCCCGGCCGAACGGGAGCTGCTCAACGGGCCCGTCCGGCCCATCGTCCTGCTGCGCCGCCGCCCCGGAGCCGCCGCCGAGGAGCTCGTCGCCGACGCCGTCGCCCCGGGCGGCCCCGACCTGGGCGTGATGCTCCCGTACACGCCCGTGCACCACCTGCTGCTCGGCCTGCCCGGCGACCCGCCCGGCCCCCGCCTGCTCGTCATGACCAGCGGGAACCTGTCGGGCGAGCCCATCGTCACCGACGACACCGAGGCCCTGGACCGGCTCGCCCGGCTCGCCGACGGCTGGCTCACCCACGACCGGCCGATCCACGTCCCGTGCGACGACTCCGTGGTGCGCGTCTGCGACGGCGAGGTGCTGACCCTGCGCCGCTCCCGCGGATACGCGCCGCTGCCCCTGGATCTGCCGCTGCCCGTACCGGCCGCCCTCGCCGCCGGAGGAGACCTCAAGAACGCCTTCTGCCTCGGCGAGGGCCGCAAGGCCTGGCTGTCCGCGCACATCGGCGACATGGACGACCTGGCCACGCAGTACGCCTTCGAACGCGCCGAGCAGCAGCTGGAGTCCATCACCGGCGTACGCCCCGGACTGCTCGCCGCCGACCGGCACCCCGGCTACCGCTCCGGCCGCCTGGTCCGGGACCGGGCCGCCGGCCGCCCGGTCGTCGGAGTCCAGCACCACCACGCGCACCTTGCGTCCGCGATGGCCGAACACGGCCTCGACGGCGCCCGCCGGGTGATCGGCGTCGCCTTCGACGGCACCGGATACGGCGACGACGGGGCCGTCTGGGGCGGGGAGGTGCTGCTGGCGGACTACGCCGGGTACACCCGGTTCGCGCACCTCGCCTACGTCCCGCTGCCGGGCGGCGATGCCGCCGTGCACCGGCCGTACCGGATGGCCCTGTCCCATCTGCGCGCCGCCGGGCTCGACTGGGACCCGGACCTGCCCTGCACGGAAGCCTGTCCGCCCGACGAACTGCGACTGCTCCGGCGTCAGTTGGAGCGCGAACTGCACTGCGTCCCGACCTCCAGCATGGGCCGCCTCTTCGATGCCGTCTCCTCCCTGGCGGGCGTCTGCCAACACGCCGGGTACGAGGCCCAGGCCGCCATCGAGCTGGAGAGCGCGGCGCTCGCGGGCTCCGGGACGGAGGCGGACGGCGGGTACGCCTTCGCGCTGCACCTCGGGGGACCGCGCGGCGAGAGCCCGGTCACGGCCGACCCGGCCCCCGTACTGGCGGCGGTCGTGGCCGACGTACGGGCGGGTACGACCCGGGCGTTGATCGCCGCCCGCTTCCACGCGGCCGTGGCCGACCTCGTGTGCACGCAGGCCGTCCTCGCACGCGAGCGGCACGCGCTCGACACCGTCGCCCTGACCGGCGGGGTGTTCGCGAACACCGTGCTGTCCTCCGCCTGCGCCCGCGGACTGCGCGAGCGCGGCTTCACCGTACTGCGCCACCACCGCGTCCCGCCGAACGACGGCGGGCTGGCCCTCGGCCAGCTCATGGTGGCGGCCTGTGCCCCGCACCACCCACAGCAAGGAGAGGGCCATGTGCCTGGCGGTACCCGGCAGAGTGCTTGACATCGGGGAGAAGGACGGCACCCGCATGGCGACCGTCGATTTCGGCGGAGTGGTCAAGGAGGTGTGCCTCGAATACCTGCCGGACCTGCAGGTCGGCGAATACGCCATCGTCCACGTCGGCTTCGCCCTGCAGCGCCTCGACGAGGAGTCGGCCAAGCAGACGCTCGAACTCTTCGCCCAGCTCGGCGTGCTCCAGGAGGAGTTCGGCGATCCCTGGGAGCGGGCCGCGGCCGAGGCGGGCGCAGGTGACGGGGACTGGCCCTTCGCCGACGACATCGCGCAGCAGCCGCACACCGGGGACGCCGTACAGGAGGCGCAGCAGCAGTGAAGTACATCGAGGAATTCCAGGACCCCGAGCTGGCCCGCCGCCTGCTCGACGACATCCACGCCACCGTCACCCGGCCCTGGGCGCTGATGGAGGTCTGCGGTGGCCAGACCCACACCATCATCCGGCACGGGATCGACCAACTACTGCCCGAACAGGTGGAGTTGATCCACGGCCCGGGCTGCCCGGTGTGTGTGACCCCGCTGGAGGTCATCGACAAGGCGCTGGAGATCGCCTCCCGCCCCGAGGTGATCTTCTGCTCGTTCGGCGACATGCTCCGCGTCCCCGGGACCGGCCGCGACCTCTTCCAGGTGCGCAGCGAGGGCGGCGACGTACGGGTGGTCTACTCCCCGCTCGACGCCCTGCGGATCGCACAGCAGAACCCGGCGCGCGAGGTGGTGTTCTTCGGGATCGGCTTCGAAACCACCGCGCCGCCCAATGCCATGACGGTCCATCAGGCCAAGAAGCTCGGCATCCCCAACTTCAGCCTCCTCGTCTCCCACGTCCGGGTGCCCCCGGCCATCGAGGCGATCATGACCTCCCCGAGCTGCCGGGTGCAGGCCTTCCTCGCCGCCGGGCACGTGTGCAGCGTGATGGGCATGGGGGAGTACCCGCAGCTGGCCGCGCGCCACCGCGTTCCGATCGTGGTCACCGGCTTCGAACCGCTGGACATCCTCGAAGGCGTACGCCGGGCCGTACGGCAGCTGGAACGGGGCGAGCACACCGTCGACAACGCCTACGCCCGAGCCGTCCGCCCGGAGGGGAACCCGGCCGCCCTCGCCATGCTGGAGGACGTCTTCGAGGTCACCGACCGCGCCTGGCGCGGCATCGGCGTCATCCCCGCCAGTGGCTGGCGGCTGTCCGCCCGCTACCGCGACTACGACGCCGAGCACCGCTTCTCGGTGACCGACATCGCCACGCAGGAACCCGCCGAGTGCCGCAGCGGTGAGGTCCTCCAGGGCCTGATCAAGCCGCACGAGTGCGAGGCCTTCGGCACCACCTGCACCCCGCGCACCCCCCTCGGCGCCACGATGGTCTCCAGCGAGGGCGCCTGCGCCGCGTACTACCTCTACCGGCGCCTCGACCTCGCGCCGGCCCGGACCGCACCGCTGGAGGCGAGCCCCGTTGTCTGAGACCGTGTCCGACGCCGTGTCCGCGACCGCACTCGACGTCACCGGCTGGACCTGCCCGGCCCCGCTGCGCGACCGCCCCCGGGTGGTGATGGGCCACGGAGGCGGCGGCGCCCTCTCCGCCGAGCTCGTCCAGCACGTCTTCGCACCCGCCTTCGGCGGCGAGGTGCTCGCCCAGCTCGGCGACTCCGCCTCAGTCACCCTGGGCGGGACCCGGCTGGCCTTCTCGACCGACTCGTACGTGGTGCGGCCGCTGTTCTTCCCCGGCGGCAGCATCGGCGAGCTCGCGGTCAACGGCACGGTCAACGACCTGGCCATGAGCGGGGCCCGCGCCGCCTACCTCTCCTGCGGGTTCATCCTCGAGGAGGGCGTGGAGATCTCGGTGGTGGCCCGAGTCGCCGAGGCCCTCGGCGCGGCCGCGCGCGCCGCGGGAGTCGAGGTGGCCACCGGTGACACCAAGGTCGTGGAGGCCGGTCACGGCGACGGCATCTACCTCAACACCGCCGGCATCGGGCTCATCCCCGACGGGGTGGACCTGCGCCCGCAGCGCGTCGTACCTGGTGACGTCGTCATCGTCAGCGGGGAGATCGGCCTGCACGGCGTGGCCATCATGAGCGTCCGCGAGGGCCTCGAATTCGGGGTGGACGTCAAGAGCGACTGCGCACCACTGGGCGGGCTCGTCCAGGCCATGCTCGCCGTCACCCCCGACCTGCACGTGCTGCGCGACCCCACGCGCGGCGGGCTGGCGGCCGCCCTGAACGAGATCGCGGCAGCCTCGGGCACCGGGGTCGTCATCCAGGAGGGCCGGGTCCCGGTCCCCGAGGCCGTGGGCAACGCCTGCGCGATCCTCGGCCTCGACCCCTTCTACGTGGCGAACGAGGGCAAGCTGGTCGCCTTCGTACCCCGCGAGCACGCGGACGCCGTCCTCGACGCCATGCGCGCCCACCCGCTGGGCCGCCGCGCCACGGTGATCGGCGAGGCGGTCGAGGCGCACCCGGGTCTCGTCGTGGCCCGCACCGGCCTCGGCGGCACCCGCGTGGTCGACCTGCCGATCGGTGAGCAGCTGCCCCGCATCTGCTGAGGCGGGCCCTACGGATTGGCCGGCAGGGTGCGCAGGTCGCTGATCCGGTGGCCCCGGGAGCGGACCGCGTCGATGATCTGCGGCAGGGCCTGTACGTCGAGCACGGGGCCCTGCCCGTCGAGCGAACCGACGTGCATCCGTACGATCCCGCCCGGCGCGAGCACGTCCAGCGCCCGCTTGACGGCCCGCTGGGTGGTCATGCCGCCCGCCGTGCCGCGGTAGCCGTTGGTGTCGGGAACGGCAGCGCCGCCGGCCCGCCGACCTGCCGGATCGCCCGGTCGGCGACCGTCACCTCCTGCGCCCGCTCCCCTGAGGGCGCGCGCAACGGGGTCATCCTGCGGCGGTGATCCGTGACATCAGGGCAGCTCGGGGATGAAGGGGAGGTAGTCCTCCGTCGCCGTGGAGGGCACGACGGCGTAGCTCGCCTCGGGGAGTTCGTTCCACACGCCAGGGAGGTCGCCCAGCGGTTCGGAGACCACCAGCCGGGTCGCGTCGGAGACCTCCCGCAGGAACGGCAGTTCCGGGTACAGCTGCCGTACGGTCTCGGCCTTGCTGCTGTAGTAGAGCGACCGCGACTGGCCCGCGCTGGAGTAGCGGAAGGCCCACACGCGCTCGCCGTCGCTGACCGCGATCGTCATCTGCAGCGGGTCCGCGACGCCGTGCTCCTTGCCGAGCCGCTCCACCAGGCCAGCCATCCGGGCGACCGCACCGGGGACGTCCTGGTCGAGGCCGAACGTGACGGCCAGGTAGAACATCACTTCGGAGTCCGTGGAGCCCTCGATGCACGAGAACAGGGCCGGGTCGACGGCCATGTACAAGTCGCGCTGCAGACGGTGGAAGTCGGTGATCGCGCCGTTGTGCATCCACAGCCAGCGGCCGTGCCGGAAGGGGTGGCAGTTCGTCTGCTGGATCGCCGATCCGGTGGAGGCGCGGACATGGGCGAAGAACAGCGTCGAGCGGACGTGCGCGGCCAGTTCCCGCAGGTTGCGGTTGTTCCAGGCCGGCCCGATGTCCCGGAAGATCGCCGGGGTCGCCCCGCCGTCGACGCTGTACCAGCCGATGCCGAAACCGTCGCCGTTGGTCGACTCGACACCCATCCGGGCGTGGAGGCTCTGGTCGATCAGCGAGTGTTCCGGCTGGTAGAGAACCGCGTCGAGCAGCATCGGCGAACCGGAGTAGGCGAGCCATCGGCACATCAGCATCATTCCTCTCCTGAGGCTCGTACGAGCCTATCGCGGCCGGAGTCGCGCTGCTCCGTGGCTGTCACGCGGCCGCATCGGCGGGCTTGACCCGCACGGGTGACATCTCCCGCGCCGGGCGCCGGTCCGGGGCGCGGGTGGCGGACCGGTGCCGAGAATCTGTGTCTGCGGCCCAGGGAAGGGGAGACAGGTGCGCGGCACGGCGGTCGAGATCCTGGTGTGGTGGGCGGTGCTGATGGGGGCCACGCTGGTGTCGATCAGCTCACCGGGACCCGTCGAACTCCTGGTGGCCGGTGCCGCGGCGGCCGGTGCCGCCGTGACGGCAAGGCTGGTGCGGCGGACGGCGGACGTGCGGGTCCGGGGAGCCTCCGGGGCGCTGCGGGCGGTCGTCGGGCTGCCCCTGGCCGCCGCGCAGGGTCTCGCCGTACTGGTGGGTGTACTGGCCAGGCCGCGAGCAGGCGCGGGCAGGGGCCGGACCCGGCGGATCCGGCTGCGCGAGGGGGCGGACCCGGGGTGGGCCGGGGTGGCGCTCGGATGGTCCGCCGACACCTGCGTGACCGACCTCCCGGACGACGGGCGCGCGGAGGCCGTCGTGCACACCTTCCGGCCCGCGACGGCCCCCGGCGGCCCGGAGCGAGCGGTGGCCCGCCCGGACGGCACGCGGTGAGCGCCGTCCCGGTTCCCGCCTGGTCGGCGGCCTCGCTCGTGCTGCTCGCGGCCGCCTGGCCCGCCTGCCTGTGGGCGGCGGCCCGCGGCAGTGCCGTACGGCGGCTGGCAGGGCTGTGCATGGCGGGCACGGTGACGGGCGCCGTGCTCCTGCTGCTGCCCATGGCGTACGGCCGGTCCTCCTACCAGGACGTGGCCCTCGTGTGCGCGGTGCTGTCGCCGGCCGGGGTGCTGGTCTTCACCCGCTTCGCGGGCGCCGGAGCGGGAGCCGGCGCCAGAGCCGGCGCCGGTCCGGACGCGGACGCCGGGAACGGCTGAGATGGCCGTGGCGCACGTGGCGCACGTGGCGGCGTCCGTACTGCTGTGGCTGGGCGTCACCTGCCTCCTCGCGGGCGCGGGAGCACTGGTGCTGCTGCGCGGGAGCCTCGAACGGCTGCATGCGCTGGCCCCCGCCAACGGGCTCGGCGTACCGCTGATCGCCTGCGCCGTGGCCCTGGAGCAGGGCGCGGGCCGGGCAGCCGTGAAGACCCTCCTGATCGGGCTGCTGTTCTCCGTCGGCGGGACCGTGACCACCATCGCCGTGGGCAAGGCCACCGCAGAGGAGCAGAAGGGCCGGCCCCCGCATGGATGACGCACTGACCGCCGTCGCCCTGCTGCTCGTCGTGGCGGCCGCGACCCTCGCCGTCCTGTGCCGGGAGCCCGTGCGCCAGGCCGCTGCCCTCGCCGTGCTCGGGTTCGCGCTGACCCTTCTGTTCGTCGTACTCCAGGCCCCTGACGTGGCCCTTTCGCAGCTCGCGGTCGGCACGGCGCTGACACCGCTGCTGATCCTGCTCACCGCGCGCAAGGTCCGCCGCCCGCCTGCCGAGGAGTCCGCCCCCGAGGACCGCGGGCAGCACGGCGACCGGGACGGCCGTCGCCACGCCCCGCAGGACCGGCCGTGAGGGACCGGACCCGGCTGCTGCTCCTCGGGTGCGCCGCCGCGGTGATCGCCGGCTTCTTCACCGCCGCCTGCCCGCGGCTGCCCGCCTTCGGCACCGGCTTCCATCCGTACGGGGACCGCGCCGTGGCCGCCGCGCTGGCCCGCCAGACCGCCAACGTGGTGTCCTCGGTCAACTTCGACCTCCGGGCGCTCGACACCCTCGGTGAGGAGACGATCCTCTTCGTCACCGTCCTCGCCTCGACCCTGCTGCTGCGGCTGGCCCGTGACGAGCGCAAGGCGCCGCCCCGGAGCGAGCGTGCCCTGCCCACCACCCGGCTGTTCGGGGCCGTCCTGCTGCCCGTCGCCCTCGTGGTGGGCGTGTACGTGGTGGCGCACGGGCAGCTCACGCCCGGCGGCGGATTCCAGGGAGGCGTCGTCCTCGCCACCGCCCTCCACCTGGCCTACCTCGCAGCCGACTACCGGGTCCTGGAACGGGTCCGGCCGCTCGAGGCCCTCGACGTCACCGACGCGCTGGCCGCCGTGTCGTTCACGGCGCTGGGTCTGGCGGGCCTCGCGGCCGGCGGCGCGTTCCTGGAGAACGTCCTGCCCTTCGGCTCCTTCAACCAGATCACCTCGGGCGGCCTCGTCCCGCTCCTCAACGTGGCCGTCGGAATCGAGGTCGGTTGCGGGCTGATCGTGCTCCTGGCCCACTTCCTCGACCAGGCCGTCGAGATCACGGAGCCGGACGGGCACCACCCCCGTCCCGGGGGCCGCCCCCACCGCCGGTCCGCCACCGCTCCGCAGGAGGACGAGAACTGATGGGTGTCCTGCCCTTCCTGGCCTCCGGCTGGGTGCTGCTGACCGCCCTGTACGGGCTGGTCACCAGCCGCAACCTCATCCACGCCATCGGCTGCCTCGCCGTTGCGCAGTCGTCCACGTACCTGATGCTGCTGGGCGTCGGATACCGCCGTGGGGCCACCGCGCCCGTGTACGGCGACCTCGAGCCCGGCAGCCGGCCCGTCGTCGACCCGGTCGTCCAGGCCCTGACCCTCACGGACATCGTGGTCGGCGCCACCGTGACCGCCCTCCTGCTCGCCCTCACCATCCAGCTGCGCAAGCGCCACGGAACGGTTGACCCCCGGGCGCTCACCGCGCTCAAGGGCTGACGCCGTGGCGGACGCCGAGGCGCTCCTCCCGCTGGCCGTCGCGATCCCGCTGATCGGGGCCGTCCTGCTGGCCGTGGCCGGCCGGTGGCTGCCCCGGCTCGGCTGCGACCTCCTCGCCACCGCGACCGCGGCGGCCGGCCTCGGCTGCCTGGTCGCCCTGTGGCCGCACACCGCGGACCGGGCGGCCGCCCGGATCGGCGGACACCCCGCGGACATCGGGATCGTCCTGCTCGCCGACCCGCTCGGCACCGGACTGGCCCTGCTCGCCGCGGTGCTCGTCCTCGCCGTGATCGTGTACTCCTGGCGCTACTTCGACGAGCCGGCCGGGGACCGGGCCGGGGTCTTCCCCGCGCTGATCCTGCTCTTCGAGGCGGGCATGGTCGGCTTCGCGCTGACGGCCGACCTGTTCAACGCCTTCGTCTTCTTCGAGCTCATGAGCGTCGCCGCGTTCGCGCTCACCGGCTACCGCATCGAGGACCCGAGGCCGCTGCAGGGCGCCCTCACCTTCGGGATCGTCACTTCCTTCGCCGCGTACGGCTCCCTCCTCGGCATCGCCATGCTGTACGCCCGTACCGGGGAGCTCAACCTCGCCAGGCTCGGGGAGCGGCTCGACGGGCAGCCCACGGACGCCCTGACGGTGGTCGCCTTCGTCCTCGTCGTCACCGCGTTCCTGGTCAAAGCCGCGGCCGCACCCTTCCACTTCTGGCTGCCCGATGCGCACGCCGTCGCCCCGACACCGGTCTGCATGCTGATGTCCGGGGTGATGGTCGAGCTGGGCGTGTACGGGGCCGCCCGCGTGTACTGGGCGGTGTTCTCCGGGCCCGGCGGGATCCCGCACACCGCGTTCCGGGCCACCTTCGTCGCGGTCGGCGTCGTCACCGCGCTGCTCGGGGCCCTCATGTGCTGGCCGCAGCGGCACTTGAAGCGGATGCTGGCCTTCTCCACCGTCAGCCACGTCGGGCTGTTCCTCGTCGGCGTCGCCCTCCTGACCCCGGCCGGCACCGGCGCCACGGCGGTGTACGTGGCCGGCCACGGCTGCGCGAAGGCGGCGCTGTTCGGGCTGTGCGGGGTCCTGCTCGACCAGTACGGATCGGTGGACGAGCACGGGCTGCACGGCAAGGCGCGCGCCCACCGGGCGGTGGGCCTGCTGTTCGCCCTGGGCGCCCTGGTCCTGGCCGGACTCCCGCCGTTCGGCGCGGGGCTGGGCAAGGCGCTCGGCGAAGAGGCGGCGGGCCATGCGCTGTTGCCGGTGTTCCTCCTGACCTCCGCGGTGACCGGAGCCGCGCTGCTGCGCGCCACGGCCCGGATCTTCTGGGGAGCCGGGCCGCCCCCGCGTACGGCACCCGCAGACGCCGAGACCACCGGGGAGGGGGAGGAACCGGAGGTGCGCGCCGCCCGGCAGTCACCGCGTCCGCCCATGGTCGCGGTGCCGGCCGCGCTGCTGCTCCTGGGCCTGCTCGTCGGCACGGTACCGGCGGTCGCCGAGAGCCTGGGCCACGGCGCGGAGCTCTTCACCGACCGGGCGGGCTACGCCGCGGCCGTGGGCGGCGACCGCCTCCGGGGCGGCGCGGCCCCGGAGGCGGTCGCGACGCAGTGGACCGGGGTGGGCGCCGGACTCGGCGTGGCCTCGGCAGCCCTGGCCTGCCTGCTGGCCGGGGCCGCGCTCTGGTGGCCGGGCGGGGCCGCCCTGCGGCGGGTGGCGGCCGCCGGGGTCCTGCCGCTGCGCCGCCTGCATTCGGGGCTGGTCGGCGACTACCTGGCCTGGCTGGCCGTGGGCATGGCCGCACTCCTGCTGGCCGTTGCCCTCCAGGCGCAGGGGGCATGACCGTCCGTCAGCGAGGACGGCGGCGACGGCAACGCGCTCACCCGGGACGGCTAGGGTGGCCGGGCGACGAGGACGGGCCACGAAGTTGGGTACCCTCTCGGTTGGCTTCGGGGCTTCGGCGGGCTGAACTGCCGTGACAGGGGATGGATTTTCATGAGTACACCTTCCAGCGACCTTTTCCAGCCGCTCAGGCCCGACGACCCGGCCGCGGTGGGCGGTTACCGTCTGACCGCCGTGCTGGGCGCGGGCGGGATGGGCAAGGTGTACCTCTCCTATACGCCGGGCGGGCGGCCCATCGCCCTCAAGGTGATCCGGCCCGAGTTCAGCGAGGACCCCGAGTTCCGGCGGCGCTTCCAGCAGGAAGTGCGGGCGGCGCAGCGGGTGCAGGGCCTCTACACCGCGCCCGTCATCGACTTCGACACCGAGGGCTCCCAGCCCTGGCTGGCCACGGCGTACGTGCCGGGCCCCTCCCTCGCGCACGCCGTGGCCCGGCACGGGCGGCTGCCGCTGCGCAGTGTGCTGCTGCTGACCGTCGGGGTCGCCGAGGCGCTGCACGTCATCCATGGCGCGGGCATCGTCCACCGTGACCTGAAGCCGGCGAACGTACTCCTCGCCGCCGACGGTCCGCGCGTGATCGACTTCGGCATCGCCCGTGCGGCGGACGCCACTTCCCTGACCGGCAGCGGCGTCAGCGTCGGCACGCCCGCGTTCATGGCACCCGAGCAGGCCTCCGCCGGTACGGTCACCGCCGGCACCGACATCTTCGCCCTCGGCCAGATCGTGGCGTACGCGGCGATCGGTTCGCCCGCCTACGGTGAGGGGTCCTCGCACGCCGTGCTGTACCGCATCGTGCACGAGGATCCCGACCTCAGCGCGCTGCCGGAGGAGCTGCGGCCCCTCGTGACGCGGTGCCTCAGCCGTGACCCGGCGGACCGGCCCACCCTGACCGAGGTCATCCAGATGTGCCACGACCTCTCTCCCGTCCCGCTCCGCCAGGGCGAGGACTGGCTGCCCCAGGCGGTCGCCGGGTCCATCACCGAGCGCCTCCAACTGCCCGAACCGGCGAAGACCCCGCCGCCGCAGCCCGCCGTGGCCCCGACGCCGACCGAAGTCTCCCCGCAGCCTCCGGCGCAGGGCGCGTCACCGTACCCGCCGTCCGCTCCTGGCGTGGCCGCCGCGCCGACGCAGAGCGCACCCGCCGCCCCGGCGCACGCACCGACCGCTCCCGTCGCTCCGGGCGCGGCGCCTTCCGCTCCGCCGCGTGCCGCGCCTGCTCCCGTGCCTCCGGGCGCGGTGCCGCCCGGTTACCAGACGCCTCCGCCCGGTTACCAGACCCAGCCCGGCTACCAGACCCCGCCGCCGGGCCACCAGACCCACCCTGGTTACCAGACCCCGCCGCCCGGGTACGTGGCCGGCTACCCGACCCCGTCGCCGGCCCACCACCCCGGGTACCCGCCCCCCGCGCCGCAGGGCAAGCCGAAGGGTCTGATCATCGCCGGAGCCGTGGTGGCAGCGGTGATCGGCCTCGCGGTCATCGGTTCCCTGCTGCCGGACGGCTCCGACGACAAGGCCAAGGGCAGCTCGGCCTCCACGGGCGGAAGCCCGAGCGCCGCAGCCCCCAGCGGCGGCTCCCAGGACAAGGGCCAGAAGCGCTCCGACCCCGCCCCGGCCTCGTACCAGGGCATCAACCTGACGGCCAACTACCAGCTCATGCTGGCCGACAACCCGCCGCGCCCCGCCACCGGCGGCAACGCCGGCGTGATGTACAACCACGGCGACCTCTACTTCTACGTCGACACCCTCTTCGGGGACACGAAGCTCGGCACCAACAACGGCAAGCTGGTCGTGCTGAACAACTCCCAGAAGGGTTCGCTGGAGACCTGCCGCGCCGAAACCCGCTACACCGAGAAGATCGGCCTCGACCAGCTCTCGGACGGGACGGAGGTCTGCGTGCTCAGCGACGCGGGCCACATCGCGGTGGCGACGTACCGCGGCAAGTCGGGCGCGAACGACCCGAGCAACTACATCACGCTCGACCTCACGATCTGGCGCAACGCCGAGGAGCCGAAGAAGAGGAGCTGAGGCTCCGGGGCACTCGCGCGGCGAGTGCCCCGGGCGCGGGCCCTCCCGGCTCTACAGCCGCTCCTCCATGCCGATGGCCGATTCCAGGTCCTCACGGGCCCTGCTCTCGCCCTCCTTGCCCTCCTGCTGCTCCAGCAGGGCCGCGGCGATCGCGTCGAGCTTGCGCTGGATGGCGTGCTCGGCGCGGCGCTCGGAGTTCTTCAGCAGGGCGAGCAGCAGCAGGGACACGGCAGCCATGGCGTCGCCCGCGAGGTGCTGCCACTCCGTGGACAGCCCCGCCACGTGGGTGACCACGTAACCGGCGACCAGGAGCACGCACAGCAGGGAGAAGACGGCGGAGCTCGTGAAATTGGAGGCGAGCTCGGCCAGCTTCTCGAAGCGGGCGGCACGCCCCTCGCGCTTGCGTTCCCCCGGGTGCTGCAACGCCATGCCCTGCGCCTGCCCAGCCCGTACGCCCGCACACGCTCCTTCCGGTCATTGTCGTGCCACGGCCGTGCGCCGGGTTTCCCGGGCGGGGCGGGGGAGCGGGGCTGATGGGCGGGGGCGGGGGACTGCTGCGGGGATTGCGGAATTCGGCCAGGGCGGGCGGGCCGGGGGCGTTGTCCATATCGCGTCCTTCCCAGCACGCACCCACTGTGGTGGCATGTGCATGGCGAATTCCGGTTCCGCAGGACGAATGTCTCCGCGGGACGAATGAATGGAGAAACGAAGATGTTGCTCCGCAGACTCACCGTCGGCGCGGCGGTCGCGGCGTTATCCGCCCTGGCCCTGCCCGCTCAGGCCCATACCGCATCCACGCCGCCCGGAAGAATCACCGTCGACGTGGTCGGCGTCAACGGATCAGGATGCCCGCAGGGGACCGCGAGCGTCGCCGCGGCCTCCGACAACACGTCGTTCACCGTCACGTACAGCAACTACCTGGCCCAGGCCGGCGCCGGTTCCGGCGGCACCGAGTTCCGCAAGAACTGTCAGCTCGCCCTGCAGGTCCACGTACCGCAGGGGTTCACGTACGCCATCGCCCGCGCCGACTACCGCGGCTTCGCCCACCTCCAGCGCGGGGCCTACGGCCAGGAGCGCGCGAACTACTACTTCCAGGGCATGGCGCAGACGGCCCGTACGACCCACCAGTTCAACGGCCCGTACTCCGACAACTGGCAGGCGAGCGACCAGACCGAGTACCAGGACCTCGTCTATGCGCCCTGCGGCGAGGAGCGCAACCTCAACGTCAACAGCGAACTGCGGGTCTACTCGGGGACGTCGAACCCGCAGGCCCTGAGCTTCATGAGCATGGACTCGACGGACGGCAGTGTCGGCACGATCTACCACTTCGCGTGGAAGGAATGCCCCGCGGTCTGACGCGGCGTGAGCGAGCGCAGGACACACCGACCGATGATCAGGAGTGACAACGATGTCTCATTCCCTGTCTCGTACCCTGCTCACCGGCGGCGCGGCGGCCGTGCTGATCGCCTCGGCGACGACGTCCGCCGGTGCCGCCGGCCCCACCCCGCAGATCACCGCGCCTCCCGACAAGATCGTGATCGAACTCGCCACGGTCAACGGATCCGGCTGTCGCGAAGGCACAGCCGAGGTGGCCGTCGCCCCGGACAACACCGCCTTCACGGTCACCTACAGTGAGTACCTCGCCCAGGTGGGCCCCGGTGCGCCGCCGACGGCATTCCGCAAGAACTGCCAGCTCAATCTCCGCGTCCACGTTCCTTCGGGATTCACCTATGCGATTGTCCAGGCGGACTACCGCGGATTCGCATTCCTCCAGCCCGGGGCATGGGGGCAGGAGCGCGCGAACTACTACTTCCAGGGAATGCCCCAGACCACACAGCGCACCCATCAGTTCAACGGGCCGCACAACGACAACTGGCAGGCGAGCGACAAGACGGAGTACGCGGATCTGGTCTGGGCTCCGTGCGGAGAGAAACGAAACTTCAACATCAATACGGAACTGCGCGTGAATGCGGGCACGTCCAACCCGCAGACTTCCACCAGCTTCATGGCCATGGACTCCACGGACGCGAGCGTGAGTACCCTCTACCACCTCGCCTGGCAGGTCTGCCCCACACCGAGGCACCCCTGACGAGCCGGTACGCGCTGTACCCGGGGGATCCGCCGGGTACAGCGCATGCCTCATCGTGCCGTCATGTCAGGGGCCGCAGCCGGGACGAGGCATGGCGCGACACCGCCGGGACGGGCACGGACGTGAGGGAGCTGCCCGCCTGCCAGGACCGCCAGTCCAGGTTCCAGTCGCCGAAGCCGTTGTCGAACGGCGCCATCGGCTCGCCGCCGCTGTTCACCACCTGCACGATGTCCCCCTCGCGTACCGTCTGGAAGAACCAGGCGGCGTCCGCCGTGCTCATGCCGGTGCAGCCGTGGCTCACGTTCTCCTCACCCTGCGACGCGACCGACCAGGGCGCGGCGTGCACGTACTCGCCGCTCCACGTGACCCGCGTCGCGTAGAACACCGGCAGGTCGTAGAACTCGCTCGTGCCGGGTCTGATGCCGACGGTGTCCCCGCGCATCCGGACCTGGTACTCCTTGCGCAGCACGACCTTGACACCGCTGCGGGTCCGGAACCCCTCCTTTCCGGTGGTGACCGGGATCGTCCGGATGACCCGGCCGTTGCGGCGTACGGTCATCTCGTGGGCGGCGGAGTCGGTGACCGCCTCGATCCGGTCCCCGATGGTGAACTCCGTGGAGTCCGAGGGGCCGCCGTAGCCGTGCTCGCCGACCTCGACCCCGTCGAGACCGCTCGTCACGTGCACCTCGGCGTGCGCCGGCCAGTACGTACGGGGGCGATAGTGCAGCGTCGAGTCGTCCACCCAGTGCCAGCCGCCCTCGACCACCGGCTCCGAGGTCACCTGGAGCGCCCGCTCCACCCGTGCCCGGGCGGTCCGGTCGGTGGCGGGAACCGGCCGGCTCAGGGCGGCGGTCACGATCTGCCCCGCGCCGTACGTCCCGGGCCTCGGCCCGAACTCCACCGTGAGCCTGCCCCCGTCCGGAGGCGGCGCGGTCCGGAATGCCATGGTGGCGCCGACCGGCGTCCCGGCCGCGTCCTGGGCGCCGACCCGTACGGTGTAGAGCTCGCCGGCGCGCAGCGGCTCGGTGTTGGCCCAGCGGCGGTTCTTCGGGGCGAGTGCGCCGGCCACGTAGCGCCCGTGCCCGTCGCGGACGGTGACGTCCGTGAGCTGACCCGCCTCGGCGAGCGCGATCTCGAGCGGACCGCCGGCGTTCGTGGGGAGGACGACCGTACGAACCGACCCGTCGGCCTCGCGGGACGCGGGGCCCCGCAACACCGACCCGGCGCCCCGGGCGGTGGCCCGTACGCGCTGCTGCCGCCAGCCGGTGCACAGGCCGTCCCGGAAGCCCTCCACCGTGCACCGGGCGGCGATGCCGCCTTCCCCCTCGTCCAGGGCCCGGCCGACCAGCAAGGTCACGGAGGCGTCGGGGCCGCCGGCCGCCGACCCCTTGCCGTCCTGCTCCGGCGCCCGGTCCGGCGCCGCGACGACGACGAGGACGGCGCCGGTCACGGCGGCCACCACACTCCACGCCCTGATCCTTCGTGCCCGTCTCGCCTTTCGCTCCTGTTGTCCACGGTGCGTCGATGACATCGCCACGCAGCCCTCCCAGCTCGCCCACGGCCCGATGGGAGTATCAAAACGATTGCGCGGCTAAATGATGATCATGCGCTCGGAGCGTGCGACCGAACGGGCACGCAAGAGAACTCGTACGGAGCAACGGAGCAACGGAGCAACGCGGCAACGTCCGCGGCCGGGCCGCCCTTTACCGTCCCGCCGAGAGCGCGCATTCAGGGCAGCGGCCTGACCCGGACCACGCGGGCCGGGTTCTGGCCGCCACCGGAGGCCAGGACGCGTACCTCGTCCTGGTCGCTGATCTCCGCCCGGACGATGCCGGTCGCGTCCGTGTAGACCGGGTGGCCGCCCGGACCGGCCTGGCCGGTGGCCGTCACCACGACGACGTCCTCGCTCGTTTCCGGTCCCTCGGAAAACACCAGCTCGTAGCGCTCGGAACTCATCCGCGCCCTCCTCTGCCGGGCGAAAGGGATTTCCCCACCACCATGATGCGCGCAACGCCCGGCGCGCGCCGCCTACGCGTGGACGATGGCGTACCGGCCGCGGGCCCTCGTGCCGTCCGGCAGGCTCCAGTCCGCAGTGACGTGCCCCAGCAGCTGCCCGGTGGCGGTGTCGGCCTGCGCCGGTACGGGCCGCAGGACGCGCTGGACGCTGATGGTCAGCTTCCCGGCGGAGGTCTGCACGCGCACATCGGACGTGTCCGGACCGCCGGACACCTCCAGGACCGAGAGAGGCCCCGGGCGGGCGGCGCCCGCGGACCAGCCCGTGACGGACGGGTCGGGCGTGTCGCTCTCGCTCTGGGCCTGCGCCTCGGCCTCGCCGAGCACGAGCGCGTACAACCGGTCGACGAGGACCGGGTCGTGGGTTCCGTCGTAGATCCACCGGCGCCCCAGCACCCCGTGCTCGGAGGTGCCGATGAAGGCGTGCTCCGCCCCGTCGAGCGGGGCTCCGCGGTAGGTGAGGGGCACGAGGTACGTGACCGGCCGGTCTCCCGCACCGTCGGTGACCGCCATGAACTCGATCCCGACCTCGCCCTGCGGGTCGTCGAGCCGGAAGCCCCCGGCCTTGGCCGGCCGCGGCGCACTTCCCGCGTCCGGGCCCTGGTACCAGGGCTGAGTGGGAAGCCAGGAAGCGAGCAGCTCCAGCTTGCCCGGGGTCATCGTGGTCCGGTGGACGACGGCCATGGTGCGGCACCTCTCTCGGTCGACTGGTGATCATCCTGCCAGCGGTGTCACCCGGTGCCTCAGGTTACGTCCGCACGAAGCGCGGGCGGCATCCGGGCCACGGACTGTGCATCCACGGTGAACAGGCAGGAAACTCAACGGAGTTGGCGTTGACGGTCACCGCTCTACGCGCGTCATCATGGGCCGCATGAGAATCCCCCCACCCTTCGTGGCCCTCGCCGGCGCCGCGGCGGTCGCCGCCGCGCTCCTCACCGGACCAGCCGCCTCTGCGGCCTCCGCTCCCGCCTCCGCACCCGTCTCCGTCGCGGCCGCCTCCGCGGCAGCGGCCGGCAGCGTCTGCCACTCGGCGCTGCCGTCCCAGGCGCACCACACCCTCGACCTCATCGACGAGGGCGGTCCGTTCCCCTACTCCCAGGACGGCGTCGTCTTCCAGAACCGTGAGCGGCTGCTGCCGGTCCACGGCAGCGGCTACTACCACGAGTACACGGTCGTGACGCCGGGCTCGCCGACCCGCGGGGCGCGCCGGATCATCACCGGACAGCAGGGGGAGGAGGACTACTACACCGCCGACCACTACGCGACGTTCCGGCGCATCGACTTCGGCTGCTGACCCGCCTGTCCGCACGGCCGCCGGGCGACGTCACTCGAAGCGCGTGGTGTCGCCCGCTCCGCGGCGGACGATCTCGGTGTCGCCGCCGGAGAAGTCGATGACGGTGGTCGGCTCGGTCCCGCAGTCGCCCGAGTCGACCACGACGTCCACCAGATAGTCGAGCCGCTCCTTGATCTCCCAGCCCTGCGTCAGCGGCTCCGGCTCGTCGGGCAGGAGCAGGGTGCTGGACAGCAGCGGCTCGCCCAGCTCGGCGAGCAGGGCCTGGGTCACCGCGTGGTCGGGAATGCGTACGCCGACCGTCTTCTTCTTGGGGTGCAGCAGCTGGCGCGGCACTTCCTTCGTCGCGGGCAGGATGAAGGTGTAACTGCCCGGCGTGGACGCCTTGATCGCACGGAACACGTCGTTGTCGATCTGCACGAACTGGCCCAGCTGGGCGAAGTCCTGGCACACCAGCGTGAAGTGGTGGCGGTCGTCCAGGTTGCGGATGGACCGGATCCGGGCGAGGCCGTCACGGTTGCCGAGCTGGCAGCCCAGCGCGTAGCAGGAGTCCGTGGGGTACGCGACGAGCGCGCCGGAGCGGATGCTGTCAGCGACACTGCCGATGGTGCGCTGCTGAGGGTTGTCGGGGTGCACGTCGAAGTACTTGGCCATTGGCCGAGCCTACGCGATCAGGCCGCTGCCGGTGCGCGAGCGACGGGCGCTCGATGTCCAGCCCTGCTGCCGGAGGCGTTCGAAGCCGTCCAGGAGCAGATCCAGCGCGAACTCGAATTCGAACTGATCGTCACACCCGCCGCCCACGACGGAATCGCCGTCGTGGGCGGCGGCCATGGCCAGCTCCGTGACGTGGGGGTAGGCCGCCGCGGCCGCCGGGGGCACGGCCGGCTGTCCCTCGGGACCGGAGTCCGGGGCGGCGTCGAACAGCTCCTGGGTGAAGCCCAGCACGCGGCTGCCCAGTGCATGCATCACGTGATGGGTGAGATCGACCGAGAAGCCGCCGCCGCGGAACATCCCGATCACCGAGTCCACGTACGCGAGCACCGCCGGGGTCGGGCCGGTGCGTGACCGGATCACCTGAGCCGCCCAGGGGTGCCCCAGCAGGGCCGCCCGAGCCGAGAGGATCCGCTGCCGGACCGCGCCCTGCCAGTGGGATCCGGGGGCCGGGGGGTCGATCTCGCCCACCACGGCCTCCACCATGCCGTCCAGGAGCTGTTCCTTGTTGGCGACGTGCTTGTAGAGCGCCATCGGCACCACGCCCAGCTCCTGGGCGAGCCTGCGCATGCTCAGCGCCTCGATCCCGATGCCGTCGGCCAGCGCGACGGCGGCGCGCAGCACCCGGTCCCTGCTCAGGGGCGTCCGGGGCGCCGTTTCCGTCTGCCGGGTCATCTCGATCAGCTCCCTCGTGGTCCGTCCGGGCGGGACCCCCGGGTTGACGAGTGTACGGCGTACACCTAACGTACGGCCTAGGTGTACGCCGTACACCTAGGGAGAGGGGTCGGTTCCGCATGAGCTCAACCAGGAAAATCGCCGTCGTGACGGGTGTGCTGTTCCTCGTCACCGAGGTCGCCGCGATCGGCGGGCTCGCGCTCTACGGCCCCGTGCGGCACGACGCCGACTACGTCCTCGGCGCCGGCGCCGACACCCGGGTGTTCCTCGGGGCGCTGTTCGAGTTCGTCCTCGCGCTGGCGGTCACGGGAACCGGAGCCGCCCTGTACCCGGTCGTCAGGAGGCAGAACGAAGGCGCCGCGCTCGGCTACGTCTGCGGCCGCCTGCTGGAGGCCGCCGTCATCCTCGTCGGCATCATCAGCGTGCTTTCGGTGGTGACGCTACGCAGGGAATCCGCGGGAGCGGCGGGAGCCGACGGCCCGTCCCTGGTCACGGCCGCCCACACCCTCGTGGCGATCCACGACTGGGCCTTCCTGCTCGGTCCCAACTTCGTCCTGGGCGCCAACACCCTCGTCCTGGCCTGTCTGATGTACCGCTCGCGGCTCGTCCCGCGGCCCGTCGCCGTACTGGGACTGGTCGGCGGCGCCCTGATCTGCACCTCGGCGACCGCCGTGCTGTTCGGCCTTTACGAGCAGCTCTCGGTAGCCGGATCGCTCGCCGCCCTCCCGGTGTTCGCGTGGGAAGTGACCTTGGCCGTACGGCTCCTCGCCAAGGGGTTCAGCGGGCCCGTTCAGCCCGCGAACACGGTCGAGAAGTGGGCGAGCAGCCCCGCGGCGGTCGGCGGGCACAGCCTGGCACCGAGGTAGCCGTCCGGCCGGACCACGAACGCCGCCGGCTCCCGTACCCCGTACATCCGGGCGAACTCGCCCCGGCCGTCCCGGTACACGGGCACCGGCGCCGGCCGGTCCGCCTCGGTGTCCCTGAGGATCGCGCACACCCCGACCCGGCCCGTTGCGAAGCCCCGTACCGCGGACGTGAGTTCGGCGAGGCCGTCCAGCGCCGGGCCGGGCCCGTACAGCAGCAGCACATGCTCGCGGCCGCGCAGCAGGTCGTACAGCCGCAGCGAATAGGCGGCGATGTCCCCGGCGAGCCCGCCGCAGTCCGGCGCCCGGTCGCCGGGCTGCGGCCCGTCGCCTGCACCGGCCTCCGGGTCCGCCCGCTGCACCACGGGGCTGCCCCGGTAACCGACGAGCAGCTGGGCCTGGCGCTGCATCAGCGTCTCCGCGTCCTCCGGATCCGCCTGGACGCCCTCGGCTGCGTGCCGGACGGTACGGCCGACGACCTCCTCGCCCACCGGCCGGCGCTCGGCGTCGTAGCTCGCGACCAGCCCCGGAGCCGCGGCACCCTCCACGGCCAGCGCCAGCTTCCAGGCCAGGTTCCAGGCGTCCTGGATCCCGGTGTTCATGCCCTGTGCGCCGGTCGGCGGATGAATGTGCGCCGCGTCGCCGGCCACGAAGACCCGCCCGTCCCCGTACCGGTCCACCAGCCGGTGACTGATCCGGAACACGGACGACCAGCGCATGGCCGACGCGGTGGTGGGCTGCGGCGACAGCCGGTCCAGGACGGCCTGGACATGGCCGAGTTCGGGGGCGCTGCTGCCCTCCAGGCCGTGCACCACCCCGTCGCCGCCCTCGGGCGGAGCGGCGGAGAGCTCGGGCGGAACCATCATCGACACCCGGTAGCGGCGGTCGCCCGGCAGCGGGATGCACACCAGCACGTCGTCGACGGCGCCCGAGGCGTCGTGGTGCATGGCCCGCACCCCGTACGCGTACGGCAGGTCCCAGTCGACCTCCACGTCGGCGAGCATGTACTCCTCGGGGAAGGCGCCTCCCTCGAAGGTCAGGCCGAGCCCCTTGCGGACGATGCTGTGCGCTCCGTCGCAGCCCACCAGGAAACGGGTCCGGACCTCCTCCTCCCCGTGGGGAGTCGTGAGCCGGCTGGTCACCCCGTCCGCGTCCTGGACGAACGACACGAGCTCGCTGCCCCGCTCGATGCGCGTACCGAAGCGCTCCAGGAACTCCTCGATGATCCGCTCGGTTTCGTACTGCGGCAGCGCGGCGAAGCCGTACGGCACCTCGGGCGGCAGCACAAGGTCCAGCCGGGGCTGCTCCACGCCGTTCACGTACGTCAGTTGCCCGCGCATCGGGACGGCTGCCTCGAGGGCGGCCTGCACGAAGCCCATCCGGTCCCAGATCTCCAGGGTCCGCGGCTGGATCCCCACCGCCTTCGCGTACGGCAGCCTCGCGGGGAGCCGGTCGACGATCCGGCAGGCGATCCCGCGCCGCCGCAGCTCGGCGGCCGCCGTCAGCCCGACCGGGCCGGCGCCTGCCACCAGGACGTCCGCAGCTGCTCCATCGGTGTGCACCATCGGCGCCTCCCGGGCGGGGTCCCCCTGTGAGCGATCTCCCTCCATGGTGGCCCGGAGGCCCGCTCCCGGCGATCGGACCGGAGGCCGGACCGCACCGGCCCGGCATCGTCATCCGGACCGGCGGGCAAGGTCAGCGTCGCGAGCGCCGCCGTCCTCCCCGACGCGGACGTCCGCCGCCGGCCCGGCCCGCCGTACGCAGGCGGCGACGAGCGGGCCGAGGAGGCACGGGACGAGGCCGGGCTGCTCGGCTCCCGCATCCAGCCGCGCTCATCGTGGGCGGACCGGGACACCGGCCGGCCGGCGGACCGACCGGTTCCCGCCCCCTCTCGCTAGCCGCCGATGTCGCGGCGGCGGAAGTCGTCGAGGGTCTCGCGGCGTACGAGGAGCCGGGCCGTGCCGTCGTCGACCGCGACGACCGGGGGACGGCCGACCATGTTGTAGCCCGAGGCCATGGACTGCTGGTAGGCGCCGGCCACGGGCACGGCGAGGAGGTCTCCGGGGTGGACGTCGCCGGGGAGTTCGACGTCGGCGGCGAGGACGTCTCCCGCCTCGCAGTGGCGGCCGACGACGGTGGCGGTGCGGGGTTCGGCGGTGGAGGGGCGGCCGATGAGGCGGGGTGCGTAGCGCGCCCCGTAGAGGGCCGGGCGGGGGTTGTCGCTCATACCGCCGTCGACGGCCACGAACACCCGCTCCCCGGTGCGTTTCACGGCGAGGACACGGTAGAGGGCCACTCCGGCGGGGCCGGCAATGGCACGGCCGGGTTCGATGGTGAGGCGGGGGACGGCAAGTCCGGCCGCTGCGCAGCTCGCCACGAGCTCGGCGCGGAGCCGGCGCGCGAGGGTGGTGAGGTCGAGGGCGGGCTCTCCGGGGCGGTAGGCGATGCCGTGGCCGCCGCCCATGTCGAGCTCGGGGAGCGTGATGCCGTGGGTGTCGCGGACGCGGGCCATGAGGCCCACCATCCGGCGCAGGGCGCAGAGGTACGGCTTCACCTCGGTGATCTGGGAGCCGATGTGGCAGTGCAGGCCGACGAGTTCGAGCGGGCGCTGGCCGAGGATGCGGGTGATGGCGTGCTGGGCGGAGCCGTCCCTGAGGGACAGGCCGAACTTCTGACCGTCGGTGCCCGTGCGGATCTTCTCGTGACCGCCGGCCGAGATGCCGGGCACCACGCGGACCAGGACCCTCTGGTGTCCGTTCGGGCCGACGGCGGCGGCGAGGCGGGCGATCTCGGAGGGGCTGTCGATGACGATCCGGCCGACGCCGAGGCGCAGTGCGGTGTCGATGTCGCGGGGTGATTTGGCGTTGCCGTGCAGGAGGATGCGCTCCGGCGGGAACCCGGCGGTGACGGCGAGTTCGAGTTCGCCGGCCGAGCAGACGTCGAGACCGAGGCCTTCCTCGGCGATGCGGTGGGCCATGGCGCGGCACAGGAAGGCCTTGGCGGCGTAGAGGACTTCGGCGTCGGGGAAGGCGTCGCGGTAGGTGCGGCAACGGGCTCGCACCTCGCCCTCGTCCAGTACGTAGGCGGGGGTGTCGAAGCGGTCGGCGATCTCGGCCAGCGAGACCCCGCCGACGGCGAGGCCGCCGTGCGGGAGACGGGTCGTCGACGCCGGCCAGACGGACAGCTCGTCCGCGCCCGCGGCGATCTCGGACAGAGTGGCAGCGGTCATGGAACTCTCCCCCCCCTCAGACGGCCTGGACCGGGAGCCGGCCAGGCTGGAGCGGCGCGGCCGCAGCCGCCGGAGCGGGCGCCGGAGTGGCCGACGCAGCGGACAGCGTCGGGTCGACGGTGATCAGGCTCGCGCCCAGCGGCTCGCACAGCTCACGCAGCACCCACTCCGACAGCCGGATCCAGCCCTGGCCCTCGCCGAGCGTGGCGGCCAGCCGGCCCGTACTGGTGAATCCGACGGCCGTACGGGCGCCCAGCGCAGTACGGAACAGCCGGATCACGGCCCCGGCTCCGCTTCCCGGCCGGACGGGCACGTACAGGATCCCGGCCGGGGCCCGTTCCTCGGGCTCGGGATCGTCTTCGTACCGGAACAGACACATGGGGCCCTCCCTGAGGAACCGCAAGCAGCGACGGATGGCGCCCCGAGTGCGGGGAGGCAGTCCGGGGCGCGACACCGAAGCTATCCCCGCCCGCCCCTCCTTCGCGCCGGCCCCTGACACGCCCTTGACGGAAAAGGGCCGAGTCCATACACGCCGCTGACACGCGTCCGCCCGGCTCCGAGAGCCGGGCGGACGGTGCGTGGGCGTGCCGGTCAGGCGCCGACGTAGGCCGCGAGGTGCTCGCCCGTGAGGGTGGAGCGGGCGGCGACGAGGTCGGCCGGTGTGCCCTGGAAGACGATCCTGCCGCCGTCGTGGCCGGCGCCGGGGCCGAGGTCGATGATCCAGTCGGCGTGCGCCATGACGGCCTGGTGGTGCTCGACGACGATGACCGACTTGCCCGAGTCCACCAGCCGGTCGAGCAGGCCGAGCAGTTGCTCGACGTCGGCGAGGTGCAGGCCGTTGGTCGGCTCGTCGAGGACGTAGACGCCGCCCTTGTCGGACATGTGGGTGGCCAGCTTGAGCCGCTGCCGCTCGCCGCCGGACAGGGTGGTGAGCGGCTGGCCGAGGCTGAGGTAGCCGAGCCCGACGTCGGCGAGCCTGCCCAGGATGCGGTGCGCGGCCGGGGTGTGCGCCTCGCCGGCGCCGAAGAACTCCTCGGCCTCGGTCACCGACATCGCCAGCACCTCGCTGATGTCGCGGCCGCCGAGGTGGTACTCCAGCACCGATGCCTGGTAGCGCTTCCCTTCGCACTCCTCGCAGGGTGTGGCGACCCCGGCCATCATCGCCAGGTCGGTGTAGATGACGCCCGCGCCGTTGCAGGTCGGGCAGGCGCCCTCGGAGTTGGCGCTGAACAGGGCCGGCTTCACGCCGTTGGCCTTCGCGAACGCCTTGCGGACCGGCTCGAGCAGCCCCGTGTACGTCGCCGGGTTGCTCCGCCGCGAGCCGCGGATCGCGGTCTGGTCGATCGACACCACTTCCTCGCCCGCAGGCCCCGGTTTTCCAGGCAGTGATCCGTGGACGAGCGAGCTCTTGCCCGAGCCGGCGACTCCGGTCACGACCGCGAGCACCCCGAGCGGGATGTCGACGTCGACGTCCTGCAGGTTGTTCGCCGTCGCCCCGCGGATCTCCAGCGTGCCGGTCGCCGTGCGCACCTTCTCCTTGACGGCCGCCCGGTCGTCGAGATGGCGGCCGGTGAGCGTCCCGCCGGCCCGCAGCCCCTCGACGGTTCCCTCGAAGCAGACGGCGCCGCCCGCTTGACCCGCGCCGGGGCCGAGGTCGACGACGTGGTCGGCGATCGCGATCATCTCCGGCTTGTGCTCCACGACGAGCACCGTGTTGCCCTTGTCCCGCAGCCGCAGCAGCAGGTCGTTCATCCGCTGGATGTCGTGGGGGTGCAGGCCCGCCGTGGGTTCGTCGAAGACGTACGTGACGTCGGTCAGCGAGGAGCCGAGATGGCGGATCATCTTGACGCGCTGCGCCTCACCGCCGGACAGCGTGCCCGCCGGCCGGTCCAGCGCCAGGTAGCCGAGCCCGATCTCCACGAACGAATCGAGGGTCTGCCGGAGCGCGTCGAGCAACGGCGCGACCGAGGGCTCGTCGAGGCCGCGGACCCATTCGGCCAGGTCGCTGATCTGCATCGCGCAGGCGTCGGCGATGCTGATCCCCTTGATCTTCGAGGACCGGGCCCCCTCGCTGAGGCGGGTGCCGTCGCACTCCGGACAGGTGGTGAACGTGACCGCCCGCTCCACGAACGCCCGGATGTGCGGCTGCATCGCCTCCTTGTCCTTGGACAGGAACGACTTCTGCAGCTTGGGGATCAGCCCCTCGTAGGTGAGGTTGACACCGTTGACCTTCACCTTGACCGGCGCGCCGTACAGGAAGGCCTGCATCTCCTTCTTGGTGTACTTGCGGATCGGCTTGTCCGGGTCGACGAAGCCGGACTGGGCGTAGACCTGTACGGTCCACTGGCTGTCCGACTTCCAGCCGGGGATCGTGAACGCGCCCTCGGAGAGCGACTTGGAGTCGTCGTACAGCTGGGTGAGGTCGATGTCCGAGACCGAACCGCGACCCTCGCAGCGGGTGCACATGCCGCCGGTGCGGTTGAAGGTCGCCTTCACCGTCTGCCTGGCACCGCGCTCGACGGTGATCGCACCGCTCGCCCGGACCGAGGGGACGTTGAACGCGTACGCGCTGGGCGGGCCGATGTGCGGGGTGCCGAGCCTGCTGAAGAGGATGCGCAGCATCGCGTTGGCGTCGGTGGCGGTGCCGACGGTGGAACGCGGGTCGGCGCCCATCCGCTGCTGGTCCACGATGATCGCGGTCGTCAGTCCTTCGAGGACGTCGACCTCGGGCCGCGCCAGCGTCGGCATGAAGCCCTGTACGAAGGCGCTGTAGGTCTCGTTGATCAGCCGCTGCGACTCCGCGGCGATCGTGTCGAACACCAGGGAGCTCTTGCCCGAGCCGGAGACGCCCGTGAACACCGTGAGGCGGCGCTTGGGGATCTCGATGCTGACGTCCTTGAGGTTGTTCTCGCGCGCGCCGTGCACGCGGATCAGGTCATGGCTGTCGGCGCCGTGCAGCGCAGGCGACTGCGCGTCCGTCCCCGTGGCCTTGCTCATCGTGTCTCCATCTGCTCAGCGGAGGCCGCCTTCGTGGTCTCCGTCGTCGTCGCCCGGCTCGATCCAACCAGCTTCCGGCCCGTACGTCCGGTCCTTCTGCGCTGCGGCCCGTACGGCCGCCGACGCCCCGGCCGCGTGGTGCGCCCGGCCGGGGCGCCGCAGGACGTGCGGTCCTCAGCTGTCCTGGAGCAGCCCGAGCACGTTGCCGTCGGGGTCGGTGAAGGTGGCCACCAGGCGGCCGCCGCCGACGTCGTGCGCGGACTCCTTCACGGTGGCGCCCGCAGCGGTCACCTCGGCGAGCTTCGCCTCGATGTCCGCCACGTGCCAGTAGGCCACCGGCGAGGTCATGCCCTGCGGTCCGCCGCCCGGCACCAGTCCGATGTGCTGGCCCCCGGCCTCGAAGCCGACGTAGTACGACGAGTCGGCCTGCGGCTCCACGCCGAGCAGCGCGGCGTAGACCGCCTTGGCCTTCGCCAGGTCGGAGACGGGGTGCAGCACGGTCTTGATTCCCTGGGTGGAAGAGCTGGTCATGGTCGCTCCTGAAGTCGCGGGGGTGGGGGGACGGTGACGTCCATGACGGCCACGCTAGCCGCGGCCGCCGGGCCCGCGCTTCTCGAATCCTGACCGGTCCGGTCGTCCGTTCCTCACCGGCCGCCGTGGTGCGCGAGGACCGCGTGCGGGTCGCCGCGGTCGGCGGTGTGGTCGATGTGGACGGTGGCGGCGGTCAGCCGGGGAACGGCGTGGATGAGCGCGTGCTCGGCTTCGACGGCCAGGGCGTGTGCCTGCACCACCGTGAGGTGCGGGTCGACGACGATGTCGGCCTCGGCGCGCAGCGCGTGCCCGATCCACCGCATGCGGACCTGCCCGGTGCCCCGTACGCCGGTCACGCCGAGCAGCGCGTCGTGCGCGGTGTCGACCAGCGCCGGATCGACCGAGTCCATCAGGCGCCGGCAGACCTCGCGGGCGGCATCCCGCACCACGAAGAGGATGGCCGCGGTGATGAGCAGGCCGACGATCGGGTCGGCGCTCTGCCAGCCGAGCGCCGTGCCGCCGGCGCCGAGCAGTACGGCGAGGGAGGTGAACCCGTCGGTGCGGGCGTGCAGCCCGTCCGCGACGAGCGCAGCCGACCCGATCCGGCGGCCGGTGCGGATCCGCAGTCGGGCCACCCACTCGTTGCCGAGGAAACCGGCCACCGCGGCGCCCGCGACGGCCCACAGCCCGGTGATCTCGCGGGGGTGCAGGAGCCGGTCCACGGCCTGGTAGCCGGCCAGGGCGCAGGAGGCGGCGACGGTGAGGACGACGACGATGCCGGCCAGGTCCTCGGCGCGCCCGTAGCCGTAGGTGTAGCGGCGGTTCGCCGCGCGCCGGCCGAGGGCGAAGGCGATGCCGAGGGGTACGGCGGTCAGTGCGTCGGCGGCGTTGTGGACGGTGTCGCCGAGCAGGGCCACCGACCCGGACACGGCGACGACGCAGGCCTGGACGGCCGTGGTCAGGCCCAGGACGCCCAGGGACAGCCACAGCGTGCGCATGCCCTGGCGGGAGGTCTCCAGCGCCGGGTCGACCTTGTCGGACGCCGCGTGGCTGTGCGGGGTGAACGCGTGCGCGAGGTGCGAGAGCCGGTGCCGCAGCCGCGCCCGGAACGACCCCTGGTGGTGCTCGTGGTGGTGGCTCACAGCGCGCTCGCTTCCGACGCGGACGACAGGGCAGGGTGGATGCACGCATCCACCCTGCCTATTGTGTGCGTATGAGCGCACGCATGCACCTATCACCTGCGCAGGGTTCGCACCCGCAAGAACCGGGCCCGTCGGCCTTCGAGGCGGCGGCAGGGATCCTGGGCCTGCTGGCCGACCGCACCCGCCTCGCCCTCCTGCACGCCCTGGCCTCGGACGAGGCCGATGTCGGCAGCCTGGCCGCGGCGGTGGGAGCGGCCCGGCCGGCCGTCAGCCAGCACCTTGCCCGGCTGCGGATGTCGGGGCTGGTGACCACCCGCAAGGAGGGCCGCCGCGTGGTCTACGCCCTGACCGACGACCACCTGCGGCGCCTCGTCGCCGAGGCGCTCGCCGCAGCCGCGCCCGATCGCTCCGGCCACGGCAGGGTATGACCCGGGGTGGGTGTCCGCAGGACGCCAGGTCCTGGCGGCTGCGGTCACCGTCGTGGCAACGCTCACGGCTACGGATGGCGCTACGGCGAGCGCGGCCGGCCCCGGCGTCAGCGGGTGCGTGCGGCCGCGTCCAGTTGCTCCGCGGACCGCGCCAGGCCGGCCGCCGCCGTCGCGCAGCGGTCGGCCAGGTCCTCGATCCGCCACCGGAAGGCCTCGGCCTGCGGACCCTTCCAGTCCAGCGCCACGGCCCCCGCCCGCAGCCGCTGCGCGTGCCGGAGCAGCGCCGCGGAGTGGGCTCGCAGCCCCTCGGCGGGCTCGTACCGCTGCTGCTGCTCCGTGCGCGGCGCGGGAATGGCGGTCACAGGGCCCTCCAGGGCGCGAAGGCGTTGGTCACGCCGTCGAGGGCCGGGGCCAGTTCGGGGTGGTGGCGCAGCAGGACGGACACCATGCCGTTCCGGTCCACCCACTCCAGGCCCTCCGCCGTGTAGACCTCGGGCCGGTAGTCGGTGGTGAAGAAGCGGTCGCTCTTGAGTCGCCTGCTCGCCATCAGGATGAAGATCCGGAACAGCGAGTCGCTGAAGCCGAAGCCGGCCGGCCGCGGCTCGGCGAGATTGCCGACCAGTGTGTCCACCCGGTCCAGGCGCCCCTCGTACAGCTCCTTGAGCAGCGGCGTGTCGCCCGGGTGCCCGCCCGTCAGCTCCTCGAAGGAGGTGACCGGGCGCTTGCGCAGCATCTGCCGGTACGCGTTGTAACGGGGGATCCCGCGCTCGCGGTCGCGCAGGATGTCGACGGTGCCCAGGTCGATGTGCTCGCCGGTGAGCCGGGCCAGATTGCGCAGTGCGTCCGGGTGGTTGTGCAGGACGAGGGCGCCGGGGTGGGCGGTGCCGAAGCTGTAGAAGAGGTCGCTCATGCCGTACGCGTCGACCGACGAACGGGTGGTCGCGCCCTGCATCTCGTCGAAGCCGATCGTCGAGCGCACCGCGCCCGCGCGGTGGTCGCGGACGGCCAGCTCGTCGGGGATCAGCGGGTGCAGCCGGTACGCGGAGACGAACTCCTCCGTCATCGAGAACGGCGCCGCGTGGTGGTCGGTCGGGGAGCCCAGGATTCCGCTGAGCATCTCGCCCTTGCCGACGCGTCCGTACGTCCGGCGGACCCAGCGCGGCAGCACCCCGTACCAGTTGGCGTCCATCGCGTGCCGCAGCACCGGGGTGTCGAGGATGCCCGGCGTCCACTCCACCGTGTGGATCTTCGCCATGAGCGCGGTGTTGACCAGCCGCGCGGTGTGGAAGAGCCGCTCGTCGTCCCAGGCCGGGTAGTGGGCGCGCAGGTAGTCGCAGATCGCGTTGTGCTCCTTGGCGAACAGCGTGTGCAGCAGCGACAGGCCGGCCCAGTAGTCGCTGTTCATGCCCGTCCAGTCCAGGCAGGACTTCCCGGGCCGGGGATCGGCGGGCAGCCGGCCGTCCTCGACGATGAGCCGCCCGTGCTCGCCCGTGCGCAGCGCCCGGCAGCGGGCCTCGTCGGAGCCGTAGACCTGCGAGCCGTCCCACCAGTGCGTGACGGTGTTCTCGTACGTGGGCGGCACGTCGGCCGCGGTGTGCGCGACCGGGTCGGGGCGGGTGCGGTTCACGCGCATCGGGCAGGTGCCGCCGTGCTCGGCCCAGTCGTCGTCCTCGGCGAGCGGGACGGTGAACGGCTCGGCCTCCTCGTTGTCGCCGTGGTTGGCCCAGCCGTGGTTCTCGAACTGGATCCAGGCCGCGGCCAGGAGGTTGAGCGTGGGCGCGGGCACGAACCCCTTGCGGGCCAGCAGCTGCCTGCTGATCTCGCGCGGGCTCGGCGACAGCAGCTCCTCGTCGGAGTCGGGGAACACCAGGTGCAGCGGGGCGTTGCGGTCGAGCCGGGTGCCGACCCGGCCCATGTCCTCGTCGTACGGGTCGTAGCCCGAGCCGTCGTACGAGCGGTAGGGCGCGAGCGCCCGGGTCGGACGCCTGCGGCGCTCCCCGCCCGCGTCGTACGTGTCGTACAGGTTCTTGCGGCGCAGGTCGTCGCGGAGCACCCGGAGGTTCAGCAGCCCGAGGGGGAGCGGCAGTTCGTGCCATTCGCGGGTGCGGTTGACACGGGCGAAGGCGGCCGAGCCGAGGCGTTCGAGGAGCCCGGGCGGGCCGTACGCGGGGGTCTGGCCCGGGCGGGTGGCCTGCGCGGGGACGCCCGCGTCGGCGGCCGGGGCCGCCGGGATCCCCTCGCGCGGGGCCGCGGTGTGCTCGGTGGAGGTGGAGTCGGTCATGGGTGTTCTCCAGCGGAAGGCGGACAGGGATGGGCGGGGCGGGGTCGGCGGCGCCGCGGTCAGCGGTCGTAGAGCCGGAAGAAGCGGGTGGCGGTCACCCGGCCCCGGAAGGGCGCGAGGTCCGCGTCCACGAGCGCGCTCGCCTCCGGAACCTCGTACTCGAGGTTGTGCGCGTACCGCTCGGCGGCATGGCACAGCGGGAAGGCGTGCGTGTCGTCGGTCCAGGTGAACTCGGTGAACTGCGCCGGAAGCGCGTACGGGGAGACCGACGAGCGGCCCTCCAGGCTGGGCACCACGTCGTGCTCGTTGACCAGCGAGTACACCCGCGTCCGGGGATCGGCGGGGCGCTTGCCGTCGATGGGGGAGCCGACCGCGACGACGTGCGTGACCTGGTGGATGCCGCAGAAGTCCCGGTCGGCGGCCAGGTTCATGGCGGTGATCCCGCCCAGACTGTGGCCCACCAGGGCCAGTTCGCAGCCCGAGGGGATCAGCTGGCGCAGCGCCTTGGCGACGGCCCTCGAGTAGGGGGTGGCCGGCCTCGCGACCGCGTGCACCGCGCCCAGCAGGTCCTGGGGGCTCTCGTCGCTGACGCCGGACATGCCGGCGAGCTGGACGACGTACCGCTGGACGCCGTCGGGTCCCACGACCTGCTGGACCAGCAGCGTTCCATCGGTGCCCACCGCGTCGATGTTGCGGACGTACCCGGTGATGGTGCCGGTGGTGTCGAGGCACTCGGCGAGCCGGGGGGAGGGCACGAACGGTTCGGCCCGGCCGGGGCCCCGGTCGAGGAGGGCCCAGACCCGGCCGCTGACGCCGAGGATCGGATCGGCGCCGGCCAGGGTCCGGCCCGTGGCGACCTCCCAGCCCGCCGCGTCGTTGAGGGGGTTCTCGTCGGTGAGGGCGCTCCACGCGAGGATGTCGGCGAACGAGGGGGCCAGCAGGGCGAAGGCACGCTCGGCGCCCTTGTTCCCGAGGAGGGAACGGAAGACGCGGATCGCCTCCCGCTGGCGGTCTCCCTCGACGGCTCTCAGGACGCGCGCGGTGTCGGGGTCGCCGAGCAGCTCGGGGTGGGTCACGGCGGCGGCCCGGATCCGGGCCTTGAGGCCCGTCACGGCCAGGCTCACCGCGAGGCTCTCGCGGCTGGTGAACACCCCGGCGAGCCAGCCGATCCGGGCGAGCCCGCGGCCGCGCGGGGCCCAGCCCAGCCCCTTCGGGTCGGTGATCGTCCGCAGCAGGGTGCGCCGGGCGGCGCCGCCGCGGGCGGTGCGCGGCAGCCGCGTGCCGAGGGCGAGTTCGGACGCGTACCGGGAGGCGTCCCCCACCCCTTCGGCGGCCTCCGCGAGCAGGCGGCACAGGTGGTGCAGGGACTCGATCTCCGGTTCCGGCCCGGTGACGGCGGTCATGGCATCGGTCATGCAGGTGCCCTCCGGGGCATGGTGGGGAGCGGTGACGGCCGTGCGGTCGCGGGAAGCGGCGGCTGCCGGTCCCGCGCCGCCGCACGTGGTCAGCGCTGGGCGAGGGTGAGCCGGATGCCCGCCGAGATGATGCCGGGCAACGGAAGGCACGGGTCCACCGCGGGCCGGCCGCCCGTCACCCGGTGGCCCCGCAGCACCGCCGCGGCCAGCTCGGCCGCCGTCAGCACGCCCAGGTGCTCGCCGGGGCAGCGCCCGCCGCCGTGGCTGAAGGGCGCCATCCGGATGTCCTGGGCCGCGCCGGGCCGCAGCCACCGGCCGGGCACGAACTGGTGCGCGGCCGGGATGTGTTCGGGATCCCGCTGGTGGAACAGGGCGGGCACCAGTACGGCCGTCCCCGCCGGGTAGTGGACCCCGCGCCACTCCGTCTCGGCCCGGGTGACCCGTACGAGGTCGGGCACGACCGGGAACAGCCGCAGCGTCTCCTGTACGCAGGCCCGCAGCCGGGGGAGCTCCGCACCCCCGCCGTCCACCTCGGCCCGCAGCGCCTCCTGCTCGGCCGGATACGCGGCGAGGAGCAGCAGGGTGCGGGCCACGATCGGGGCGACGGCGTCGAGGGCGAGCAGCCAGTGGTGGGCCTGGCCCACCGCGTCCAGCGCGGCCGCGTCCGGTCCGGCGGCGGCGGGGTGGCTGCGGGCGAGCGCGGCCAGGGTGTACGGCTCGGCCCGGGCGGCGTACTCCTCGACGCGGGCGGCGGCCTTGCGGTACAGCGCCTCGGCGGCCACGGCACGCCCCTTGCGCATCCGCATCCAGTTGGCCTCCTCGCGGATCACCAGCAGCCACCGGGCGAGCTCCTCGTCGCCCGCGGCCGCGTCGCCGAGGACCATCCGGCGCCCGATCCGGGCCACCGTCCGGCGCAGCAGCGGGAAGTCCAGCTCGGAGCCCTGGATCAGGGCGGGCGCCTCCTGCGCGATGACGGCCTGGAACTCCGTGCACGAGGGGTGCACGGGCCGGTCGGCCGCGAGCACCTCGTCGTTGAGGCGCCGGCGCTCCTCGCGGGTGTCGCCGTGGGAGCAGATGACGCCCGTGGGCTCCAGCAGCGACAGGCCCTTGTACTTGTCGGGCGCGTCCATGGCGAGGGTGCGCACCGGCAGTTCGTAGAACCGCCGGACGTCGGCGGGGTCCAGCAGGACCAGCAGGGTCCCCGACAGGCCGCGCACCTCCACGGGCGCCCCGCCGTGCCGGGCCCGCATGGCCCGCAGGGTCGCGGCCGACCAGCCCTGCTGGCCGAGGGCCGCGTACGCCGCCACGACCCGGGGCCGCACCTGGAAGGCCCCGCGGACGAACGCGGGCAGCGTGTGGGTGGCGGCGAACCGGACGGTCTCCGCGCGCCCGGCCCGGGCGGGCCGCGGTACGGCGAGGGCGGGGGCGGAAACCTGGCCGTCGGTCTCGGCCGGGGGCCCGGCGGTGGTCTCGGCGGTGGTCTCGGCGGTTCCGGCGTCGGTTCCGGCGGCGGTGGTGCGTTCCGTGGCCTCGGTCATGCCTCCACGACCTTGCCGGGGTTGAGCAGGTTCTTCGGGTCGAAGAGGCGCTTGAGTCCGCGCTGCAGCTCCAGGCTGACCGGGTCGAGTTCGCGGGTCAGCCATTCGCGCTTGAGGGTGCCGATGCCGTGCTCGCCGGTGCTGGTGCCGCCGAGGGCCAGGCCCGCGGCCATGATGTCGTCGTACGCGGTCTGGGCGCGGCGGAACTCGTCCGCGTCCGATTCGTCGAAGACGACGGTCGGGTGCAGGTTGCCGTCCCCCGCGTGGCCGAGGGTGAAGATCCGCAGCCGGTTCCGTACGGCGATCTCCTCGATGGTGCCCATGAACTTGGCGAGTTCGGAGCGGGGCACGGCCACGTCCTCGATGAAGGCGGTCGGCCTCCCGCCGAGGGTGGCGGCGAACGCTCCCAGGGCCGGGGTGACCAGCCGCCGGGCCTCGATGACCTGCCGGGACTCCTCGGCGCTGGAGGCGGTGACCAGGTTCCGGGACCCGGCCTCCTTGCACAGGAGGGCCATCGCCGCGAGGTCCCGCCCGGGGTCGGCGGTGTCGCTCTCGATGATCAGCGTGGCGGCGGCGCCCGGGGTCAGCATCGGGTGCCCGTGGTCGGCGACGGCCTGGGAGGTGGCCCGGTCGAGGAGTTCGAGGGCGGACGGGACGTGCCCGGCCGTGGTGATCGCGGCGACGGCGTCCCCGGCCGCCGTCAGGGTCGGGAACTGGGCGAGCAGGGCCAGGGCGGGCGGCCGTACGGGACGCAGCGCGAGCGTCGCGCCGACGATCACGGCCAGGGTGCCCTCGGAGCCCACGAGCAGCCGGGTCAGGTCGTAGCCGGCGACCCCCTTGGCCGTGTCCCGCCCGGTCCGCATCCGGCGGCCGTCGGCCAGGACGAGGTCGAGGCCGCGGACGTAGTCGGCGGTGACCCCGTACTTGACGCAGCAGATGCCGCCGGCGCCGGTGGCGATGTTCCCGCCGATGGTGCAGTGCTCCCAGGACGCCGGGTCGGGCGGGTACGAGAGCCCGTACTCGGCGGCGGCGTCGTTCAGGCGCTTGGTGACCACGCCGGGCTCGCAGCGCACGAGCCGGTTGGCGGGGTCGATCTCGAGGATGCGGTTCATCCGGGCGGTGCTCAGGACGACACAGCCGTCGATCGCGTTCGCGGCGCCCGCGAGACCGGTGCGGGCACCCTGCGGGACGACGGGGACGCCGAGTTCGTACGTGGTGCGCATGATGTGCCGGACCTGCTCGGCGGTGCGCGGGAAGGCGACGACGGCGGGCGTGCCGGCCTCGGAGAACGGCGCCGCGTCGCGGGCGTGCGCGGCGAGGGTCTCGGGGTCGGTGTGCAGGACGTCGGCGTGGTCGGTGAGGAGGGTGCGCAGGCGGGACAGGAGGGGGGTGTCGGGGGACATGTGGGGGCCTTCTGGTGATGGTGGGGGCTGGATCCGGGCTCAGAGGGAGGGGAGCTCGGTGGTCACGGGTACGTCGATGAGCACCGGTCCGTCCTGCTGGGCCGCGGAGTCCCGTACGAGCTTGGTGAGTTCACCCGCTCCGTGGGCCCGGTGGGTGCGCACCCCGTAGCCGTCGGCGACGGCCGTGATGTCGAGACCGGGGATGTCGAGGCCGGGCGCGCCCTGGGCGTGCTCGAGCTGCGCGAACCACTGGAGGATCGCGTACTTGGCGTTGCTCAGGACGACGAAGGTGACGGGGACCTTGTACATGGCCGCGGTCCACAGGGCCTGCACGGCGTAGTGGATGGACCCGTCGCCGATGACGCAGACCACGGGCCGCCCGGGTGCGCCGAGCTGGGCGCCGACCGCCGCGGCGGCCCCGAAGCCGAGTCCGCCGCCCGCGGAGAACAGGTAGGAGCCCGGGGTGCTGATCCGGGTGGCTTCGTGGAACTGCGGGACGTTGGAGGGCGATTCGTTGACCCAGAGGGTGTTCTGCGCAGCGCCCTGCGCGATGGCCGTCATGGCGGCGAGCGGGGTGAGGACGCCGTCGGCCGCCTCGGGGAACCGCACCTGCTCGTGCGGCGCGGGCGTGGTCCCGCTGCCGGCCGGGAGCCGGTCCGTGAGCGCCCGTACGGTCAGCGCGAGGTCCGCGACGACCGCGTCCCCGACGGGGGCCTTGGCGGCCTCCTCGGCGTCGCGGGTGAGGAGGACGAGCTCGGTGCCCTCGGGCAGGTGCGAGCCCGGGACGTAGGGGTAGTAGCGGAACACGGGCGCCCCGACCACGACGACCAGGTCGTGCCCGGTGAGCTGGCGGCCGAGCGGGCCGATCGCCGGGGCCAGGTCCCCGCGGAACTGCGGGTGGCTGCGGGGGAAGGAGACGCGGGCCGAGACGGGCGCCGCCCAGACGGGCAGCCCGGTGCGCTCGGCGAGCGCGAGGACGGCGTCCCAGGCGCCGGAGGCGTCGACGTCGTCGCCGACGACGAGTACGGCGGAGCGGGCGCGGGAGATCCGCTCGGCGAGCGCCGCGACCGCTGCCGCATCGGGCGCGGCGGCGTGCGTGATCCGGCGGGCCGCGGCCGCCTGGCCGGCCAGGTCCTCCGACTCGGTGAGCTCCGCGTCGAAGTCGTCCATGGGCAGGGAGAGGAACACCGGCCCGTGGGGCGGGGTTTCGGCGACCTGCACGGCGCGGGCCAGGGCGGCCGGGACGTCCGCGGGGCGCGGGGGCTCGTACGCCCACTTGACGGCGGGCTGGGGGAGCAGGGTGGCCTGCGGGTTGGAAAGCAGGGCCTCCATGGTGAGCATGGCGCGCACCTGCTGGCCTGCGGTCACGACCATCGGGGTGCGGTTCGCGCGGGCGTTCAGGATCGCGCCCATCGCGTTGCCGGTGCCGGGACCGGTGTGCAGGTTGACGAGGGAGGTGGTTCCGGAGGCGAGGGCGAAACCGTCGGCCATACCGACGACGACGGCCTCCTGGAGGCCGAGCACGTACCGGAAGTCCTCAGGGAACCGCTTGAGCATCGGCAGTTCGGTCGAACCGGGGTTGCCGAAGACCGTGGTGATACCGCGTGCTCGTAGAACGTCCAGGACTGATTCTCGAACCGTGCGCATTCGGTGTCCTTCCGCGCAGCCGGGGGCACTGTCGGTGATCAATCCAGCACACTGAGTTGATCTTTACAAAAGGCCTCCACGGACCACCCGCGTCTGCTACGCGCATGGTGCGGACCCGCCCCGGTACCGGCCCCGCGCCCGGGCGCGGTTGACGCCGCGTCCACGGGCCGGGCCGGATGTCCCCCCGATGGGTGGAGCGCGCATTCACTCCACCGGCGGGGGCGCGCCGGACTCGGCCGGTACACGCCCCCGCCCCCGCGAAAGCCGGCGTACGCCGGTCGAGCCGTGCGGCTCGTTCAGGGGCGGAAGCGCAGGGGGTGGTCCGCCGGGACCTCCACCACCGCGATGCGGACACCGTCCGGGTCGGCGATCCACATCTCGATCAGGCCCCAGGGCTCCCGCCGGGGCGGCCGCAGCACCTCGGCCCCCCGCGTCCGCAGCTCCTCGTACGCCGCCTGCACGTCGGCGACTTGCAGCCACAGCCGGAGCCCGGGCGCCGGCGGGGTCTCGGCGCGGCCCGAGACCTCGAGGAAGCCGCCGCCCAGGAAGTAGACGGTGCCGCGATCCGGCCCGGTGCCGAACTCCCGGTAGACGGCGAGCCCCAGCGTGCCGCCGTAGAAGGCGCGCGAGCGCTCCGGGTCCGTGGGGGTCAGCAGGACCCGGCTGCCCAGTACATGCACCATGCCGACGAACCTAAACCCTCTGTGCGGCGTGCGCCTCGTGAGTGGGGCCCGTCAGCCGCAGCCGGGGGCGTACGGGGTGCCCGGTACGTGGCGCTGCCACAGCTCCCGGTCGTGCGGCCCGGCGGTGGCCGCGCACAGCCGGGGCGGCAGCCGCGCCGGGTCGGTCTCCCGGAGCCGGACGGTGTCGTCCCGGCCGGCCGTGACGAGGGTGTGGCCGTCCGGCGCGAAGGTCACGTCGCCGACCGGCAGGATGTGCCCGGTCGGTGGCCCGCCCAGCGGGGCGCGCGCCGCCACGTCCCACAGCCGGACCGTGGTGTCGGCCCCACCGCTGACCAGGGCGGCGCCGTCCGGGCTGAAGGCGAGCGCCGTGCACGTCCGCCGGCTGCCCGAACCAGCCGAGCGGGCCGCCCCGGGCCACCGGCCGGGCGGGGTCGCCGACGTCCCACACCGTGGTGACGGAAAGCGCCTGCCGGTGGTCGGTGTTGACGAGCGTCCGGCCATCGGGGCTGAACGTGAACGGTGAACGGCCCCGGGCGCCCGTCACACCTCCGGGACGGCGGCGTCCAGCGCGGCGGTGAGACGGTGCAGGCGCGTCTGGAGGTCGCGGATCTCGGCCAGCTCGAAGCCGGTGGCGGCGGCGATCCGGCGCGGTACCTCCGCCGCGCGGGCGCGCAGCGCCGTGCCGGCCTCGGTGGGGCCGACGTGGACGGACCGCTCGTCCTCGGTGCTGCGTTCGCGGTGGACCAGGCCGGCGGCCTCGAGGCGCTTGAGCAGGGGGGACAGGGTTCCCGAGTCGAGCCTCAGGTGGTTCCCCAGCTCCTTGACGGGCGTCGTGCCGTGCTCCCAGAGCACCAGCATGACCAGGTACTGGGGGTAGGTCAGGCCGAGGTCCTTGAGGACGACCCGGTAGAGGCCGTTGAAGGCCCTGCTCGCTGCGTTCAGCGCGAAGCAGATCTGGCCGTCCAGACGGAGGAAGTCCTCCTCGCGGAGGGTTTCGGTGGGCTGCTCGCTCATGGGGGCCAGTGTACCCGGACAAAGCTTGCGGGTCATTTAGTTGTGCACAACTAAATTGTGTGCTCTAGTAGTGGACGTCAGCCGATGACCGGCTGACAAGGTCACCACCGCGAGAGGAACCCCGATGGACGCGCTCTACACCGCTGTCGCCACCGCCAACGGCCGCGAAGGCCGCACGGTCAGCTCCGACGGCCAGATCGACCTCGCGCTCGCCATGCCCCCGGCGCTCGGCGGAAACGGCCAGGGCACCAACCCCGAGCAGCTCTTCGCGGCGGGCTACGCGGCCTGCTTCGCCAGCGCGCTCGGCCTGGTCGGCCGGCAGGCCAAGGTCGACACCGGTGAGGTGTCGGTCACCGCGGAGACCTCGATCGGCAAGGACGACACGGGCTTCGGCCTGGCCGTCACCCTGCGTGTCGAGCTCCCGGAGTCCCTCGCCGGCGAGACGGGCGCCCTGCTGGTCAAGCAGGCCCACGAGGTCTGCCCCTACTCCAAGGCCACTCGCGGCAACATCCCGGTCGAGCTGGTGATCGAGTAGTACCGATCGGGGGCCCTGTCACCAGGGCCCCCGGCCCGCCCCTGACCCCGGTCCCCGGAGCGGCCGTCAGGGGTGTCCCAGGGCCGGCTCAGGGCGTTCCCCGAGGGCCGGGCGATCCGTGCGCCGACATGATCGGCTCATGTCGAACACACGATGGCAGCGGACGGCGTTCACCGTCGGCCCGCTCTGCATGACCGCCTACGGACTCATCCGGCTGACCGACGGGGAACACGGCCCCGGACCATCCTGGTCTCTGGGGCATCTCGCCTTCCTGGCAAGTGTGTTGTGTTTCATCCCCATCGTGCTCGGGATGCGGCGGATGGCGGCGCGGGGGCGCGGCCCGGCCGGCCGGGGGCTCGCCGCCGCAGGGGCGGTGACGGGCCTGCTCGGCGCCGCAGCGGTCGCCGCCCAAGCGGTCATCGACCTCTTCGCCGGGTTCCTCAGCGAGGACCGCGAGGCCATGCGCGCGTTCTTCCGGAGCGTCAAGAGCCACGCGGGTGTGGAGCCCGCCGTCTACGGCGTCGGCCCACTCCTCTTCTACGTCGGCCTGCTGCTGCTCATGACCCGGCTCGCGGCGCTGCGGCGGATCGCCGCCTGGCGGCCCGCCGCCGTGGTCGCGGCCCTCGTGGCCACGGGCGTCAGCCTGGACCTGCTGCCGCTGGCAGGGCTGCTGTTCCTCCTCGCCTTTGCGCCCCTGGGCCGGCAGATCGACCCCCAGGACCGCAGCCCCCGCACGGCCGTGGTCCGCCCGGGCACGTGACGGGGAGCACCGGATCCCGGTACCGACCGCTGCTCCGGACCGGAACCCGGAGCAGCGGACAGGGCTACGCGATCCCCGGAATCTGCCGGGCCTTGAAAGCGGCGCGGACTGCGTCCGCGGCGCTCTTGCCGTACATCCGCTGTGCCGTCGCGATCGTCGTCAGCGCCGCGTCCTGGAAGCTCGTGTCGGGGCGGAAGCCGAACTGCGCGTTCACGATGATCCGGTCGGCGGTCCGGGCGCCCAGCGCGCCGCGGATGTCGAAGAGCGCGCGGGACCAGATCTCACCGTCCGCGTGGACCTCGCCGACCCGGTCGGCGTACACCTTGTTCCCGTCCACCCGGCGCAGGCAGTGCGGGGCGGTGCTGTAGGAGCTTGAGTCCCAGTCGGCGACACAGGCCAGGTCCGCCTTGCGCGGCCATCCGTACGCGGCGTCCGCGTGGTCACCGACCTCGACCGCAAGGTAGTCGCCGAACGCCTCGCCGATCGCACCGGCCTCCGGCGACGTGCCGAAACCGGGAACCTGTGCGTGGTGCACCGCGTGCCCGTACTCGTGGACGATCACCTCCGCGTCCTCGGCGTCGTCCACGCCGCCCTTGCCGAAGCGGATCTCGGCCTTCTTGTCGGTGAAGAAGGAGTTGTCGGCCCCGTACTGGTTGATGCGGACCGGCTGCGCGCGGTCGTTGGCGCCCGGCAGCTCGCTCCCGAAGCCGAGGCCCTGCAGGTACTCCTGTGCCTCGTTGACCCAGAAGTACGCCATGACCTGCTCGAACTGGTCATCGGTACGGCTGTACGCACCCGCGTCGGCGACCTCCGCGGAGGCGCCCGTATCCGACCGGACGTACGCCCACTTCCCCGACAGCGAGCCGCTGCCGTCCAGGTTCCGCAGTGCGGCCAGGGCATAGGCGGAAGCGGGCACGGCCCCTGTGGAGTCCTTGCCGTCGGTGAGGCTCTGATCGCCCGAGGACTGGACGGGGTTGACCATGAAGAGGCGGGCCTGCGGCAGCCCGGCGGTGGCCGTGTCGGCCGCCGAGGGCAGCGCCGCAACCGGGCCGGACAGGGTGAACAGTGCTGCGGTGGTGGTGGCCGCGGCGATGAGGCCGCGGGATGTGCGGCGAGCCATAGACATCCTCCCGTAGTGGGGTGGTGGCGAGGTGCGGCCGTGATCCTTGCGCATCCCCGGCCCCTTTGACCAGGGCCTCGACCGATTTCGCGGCCACTCCTCGATCACTGCTGCCGCATATGGGACGAGTCGCTCCGGGCGACGGTGTACCGAGACCCGGCCGGCCCGGGTACCCGGCCGGTGAACAGTTCCTCCGGGAGGGCGGTCAGGCCGAGCAGGCCCAGCGTGGTGTCGGTGGCCATCCGGTGCCAGCTGCGCGCCTGACGGAGCATCGCGTGCCGCCCGTGCGGCATGACGATGCCTCCGGCCCGGGCGCCCCGCGCACGGGCCCGCCGTACGTAGTCCCACGACGCCTGCGCATCGGTGACGCGGTCCGCCTCGTCGTGCAGGAGAACCACGGCCGTGTCCCCGAGATGCAGCACCGGTTCGCCCGGCGGGCACCACGGCGCGAGCCCGACCACGCCGTGGACCAGCGGGTCGGCCGCCGCCCGCAACGCGGCCCGGCCTCCCATGGAATGCCCGACCAGCACCACGGGCAGCGCTCCGGCCGCGCAGCGCAGTTCGCGCAGGGCCTGCCAGACGTCGTGGACCGGATCCGCGCGGTGGCCGTTCCAGCCCCGGTGCGCGTACCGGACCTCCGCCACCACCACGTCCTGCGCCGGACCGGCGTCCGCGATGGCCCGTGCGAAGGGAACCATCCGCAGCCCCGGCAGGTTCGGCCGCGCCGGCGCCTCGAGCCCCATCGGACGGCCCCCGTGCAGCAGGAGCACCGCGGCGGCCGGGTCCCGCGGCACCCGGCGCAGCGCCAGCGCGCCCGTCGGCTGCTTCATGAGTGGCCCCGCCAGGGCGGAAGGGGGAGGAACCCGCTGGTACGGGCGATGTAGCCGGCGTAGCCGGGACGCTCTGCCATATGGGCCTCCATCAGGCGCTTGCCGCTCCCCTTGATCAGCAGCAGCGTCATGGCCACGGGTGACACCAGGCACAGCAGGGCGGCCCGCCATGTGCCGCAGGCCATCAGGTAGAGCCCCCACCAGACCAGGAAGTCGCCGAAGTAGTTGGGGTGGCGGGTCCATGCCCACAGGCCCCGGTCCATGACCGTACCGTGGTGCGCCGGATCGGCCTTGAACCGGGCGAGCTGCAAGTCCGCGACGGCCTCGAAGAGCAGCCCCACCGCCCAGAGCGCGCCGCCGAGCACGGCGAGCGCGCCGATGGGGGAGCCTGCGTACGAGGCGCTCTGCACGGGCAGGGAGACCAGCCAGACCAGGCCCGCCTGGAGCAGGTACACCTTGAACAGGGCGCGCACGTGCGGGTTGCCCCGCCCCCGGGCGAGGAACTTCGCATAGCGGGGGTCCTCGCCGTGCCCGCGGCCGCGCCAGGCGACGTGCGCGGCGAGCCGTACCCCCCACACGACGGTGGCGGCGGCGACCAGGAGCCGCCGGCGGTCGTCCCCGTACCCGGAGGACAGGATGTAGGAGACCGCCGCGACCGCGGCGAAGGCGAGGCCCCAGGCGATGTCCACCGTCCGGTGCAGGCGCCGGGCCGTCCCGACGGCGAAGGCCAGGAGCAGTACGGTGACGGCCGTGGCGGCGGCAGCGGCCAGATTGCTCCCGAGGGCTTCCCAGGAGGCGGGGTTCACGGCCGGACTCCCAGGGAGAGGTCCTCGGTCAGGAGCAGTTGCCGGACATCCAGGTAGCGGGCCCGGAAGCCTGCCTCGGAGTAGGCGAGGTAGAACTCCCACATGCGCCGGAACGTCGGGTCGAAGCCGAGCGCCGCCACGGCGCCGGCCTGCTCCGTGAAACGCTCCCGCCACAGCTGCAGGGTCTGCGCGTAGTGGTCGCCGTACCCCTGGTCGGAGACGATCCGCAGCCCCGCGCCCGACGAGTGCGCCTCGATGGCCTCGCGGGAGGGGATCAGGCCGCCCGGGAAGACGTACTTGCTGATCCAGGTGTGCGTACGGGAGGTGTGCAGCATCCGCTCGTGGCCCATCGTGATCGCCTGTAGCGCGATCCGCCCGCCGGGCGCCACCGCATCGCGCAGGGCGGCGAAGTACGTGGGCCAGAAGTCCCTGCCGACCGCCTCGATCATCTCCACGCTCACCACCGCGTCGTACCGGCCCTCCAGATCGCGGTAGTCCCGCAGTTCGACGTCCACCCGGTCGGCCAGCCCCGCCGCGGCGATCCGGCGGCGGGCGAGGTGCTGCTGCTCGGCGGAGAGGGTCACGGTCGTCACGTGTGCCCCGCGGGCGGCCGCGCGCAGGGCGAGTTCGCCCCATCCGGTGCCGATCTCGAGCAGGCGCTTGCCCGGGCCGACGCAGGCGAGGTCCAGCAGCCGGTCGATCTTCCGGTGCTGCGCGGCCGGCAGGCTCTCACGGCGCGCTGGGAACGCGGTGAAGACGGCGGAGGAGTACGACAGGGTCTCGTCGAGGAACAGCGCGAATAGCTCGTTCGACAAGTCGTAGTGGCGATGGACGTTCTGCCGCGCCCCGGCCCGGGAGTTGAGCTGGGCCTCGGGCCTGCTCTGCACCCACGTCCCGCGCAGTCGGCGCAGCGGGCCGGGAACCAGGTCGTCCACGTGCGCGGCGAGGACGGTCAGCAGGCCGGTCAGATCGTCGCTGTCCCATTCGCCCGCCATGTAGGACTCGCCGAAGCCGATCAGGCCGTGCGCCCCGATCCGGCGGAAGAACGCGTCCGGGTCGTGGACCGTCAGCGACGGCCCGCTGCCGTGGGGCGGCTCGGCGCCGAACCGGCAGCGCAGGGGCAGCGCCGTCACGGCACGGCGGACGAGGCGGCGGGCGACGGCCGCGTGCCCGAAGGGCGCCGTCGGCGGGCGCACCACGTCAGGCCACGCGTGTGCATCGATCGAGTACCGCTCCACGGGTTCGTCGGCGGCTCGGGGGAGGGAAAGGGTCACGGGGCGATGCCTTCCTCGGGTGCGCGTTCGGGCCGGGGCTGGACGGGCAGCCCGCGGAGCAGCAGGTGGATGCCGTGGCGGCGGATCCCGGCCCAGACGGCAGCGGTGGACCACGGCCGCCGGGCGGCGGCGCGCAGCAGGGCGAGGGGGGTGGCGGGGCGGTGCCGGCCGCGCAGGGTCGCGGTGAAGGGCCGTTGCCCGGCGCGCTCGAGCCGGACGATGACCTCCAGCCGCTCCCGCGGCTCCGGCAGCCGCATGAGGTAGCGGCCATCGACGGGGAAGAACGGCGAGACGTACAGCTCCTTCGCCGCCTCGGCCCGGTCGGCTTCGTCCGTGCGCAGCAGGTGGCAGTGGCGCTGCCCGTACGTGTTGTGGACCTCGGCCACCACGCAGACCGGTGCGCCGGAGCGGTCGTGGCACCAGTACAGGGTCAGCGGGTTGAAGACGTACCCCAGGACCCGGGCGTGGGCCAGCATCAGGACCCGCCCGCCGTCGAGGTGCACGTCCCGGGAGGCCAGGTACGCGTCGAGGCCGGCCCGGACGGTCGGTGCGGCGGCGTCGAAGTGGTCGCGGGCGTCGAACCGGGCCAGGGTGCGCAGCGGCCATGGGAGCCGGGGGAGGGCGTCCAGGTCCACGAGCCACATGTACGTGCGGTGCCGGAAGGCGTGCCGCACCGGAGCCGTCCGCACGTGGGAGACCACGCAGTCGTAAAGGGCCGGCACGGCCACGGCGGGGAGGGGCGGGCGGAGACCCGGCGCCACGGCGGGGGTCACCACCGGACGCCGAGCGCGGCGGCGGCCCGTACGCCCGACCGGCAGCCGTCCTCGTGGAACCCCCACCCGTGGTACGCCCCGGCGAACGCCGTGACGGAGGTGTTGAGGCGGGGCAGCGATCGCTGCGCGGCCACCGACTCGGGCGTGTAGACAGGGTGCGCGTATTCCATACGGGCCAGCACGTGCTCGGGGTCGATCCGCCCGCCCGCGTTCAGCGTGACGACGTAGCGGGTGTCGCCCGGCAGGCGCTGCAGCCGCGTCATGTCATAGCTGACCCGGACCCCCTCCGCCCCCGGGCGGCAGTCGGCGAGGTGGTAGTTCCAGGAGGCCCCGGCCCTCGGCGAGCGGGGTAGCAGGGCCGTGTCGGTGTGCAGCACGGTCGGGTTCACCTCGTACCGGAAGGCGCCGAGCACCCGCTGCTCGTCCCGGGTGGGGTCCGCCAGCAGACGCAGCGCCTGGTCGGGGTGCGTGGCGATGACGACGGCGTCGTACGCGTCGGTGATGCCGTCGTCGCTGCCCACCAGGACGCCGCTCGGTATGCGGTCCACCCGGACGACCGGGCTGGCGGTCCGGACGTTGCTGATCTCCTTCGCGACCTTGTCCACGTAGGCCGCGCTGCCGCCGGTGACGGTCCTCCACCGCGGGGAGCCCGTCACGGACAGCAGCCCGTGGTGGTCGAGGAAGCGGAACAGGTACGCGGCTGGGTACTCCAGCGCGGTGTGGGCCGGGCAGGACCACACGGCGGACACGAGCGGGGCGATGAAGTGGCTGACGAAGTACGGGGAGAACCCGCCGTCGGCGAGGAACGCCCGGAGGGTGTACCGCTCCGGGCCGCCGCCGGCGGAACCGTCGCCGACGCAATTGCCGCCGCCGGGACCGCCGGCGACCGGACCGTCCGCGTCCAGCATGCGGCGCGCGCGGCGGTGGAAGAGCGGTACCTCCGCCAGCATCCGCAGGTACCGGGCGCGCAGGGCCGCCCGTCCCGTGAACAGGCCGAGGGGTCCGCGGGCACCGGCGTACTCCAGGCCGCAGCCGTCGCACCGCACCGACATGCTCATCTCGGAGTCCTGCGTGGCCACTCCGAGCTCGCGGAAGAGCCGGAGCAACAGGGGGTAGGTGCGCGCGTTGTGGACGATGAACCCCGAGTCCACGCCCACCGTACCGCCGCCCGGCGCGGGCAGTTCATGGGTGTGGGCGTGGCCTCCCAGCCGGGGGTCCGCCTCGTAGAGCGTGACGTCGCAGGCCTTTTGCAGGACGTAGGCGGCGGTCAGTCCCGCCACACCGCCGCCGATCACGGCCACGTTCCTCGTACGCACAGTTGCTCACTCCCCACCGTTCGCCACGCCGTCGTCGGTGACGGCGGTTCACCCCTGCTTCGCGGCCGAAGTGCCTGCGGATTGGTGGCAGTTGCGGCACGCGGAATCAGTTGCGGTGCAGACGGGTGCAGGTGGTGCACATTGATCGCGAATTGGCGAGCGGGTTGACCAATCCGCACAGATGTCCGCTCCGAAGACCGGTCGAGAACGCAGAGCTGGCAGCATCCGGAGCGGTCGGCTCTCTTCGTGGAAGGGCCGGCGCCTTCGACAGGAAGGACTGTCATGCGACGGACGGACCGCGGCGGACCATCCGCCACCACCGGGCAACCGCTGCCCTTCGGCGTCCCCGATGCCGTGGGCCCCCGGCTCGAAGACCTGATGTCCCGGGTGGCCCGCGGGGACAAGGACGCGTTCTCCGCCCTGTACGACGCGCTGTCCGCGACCGTCTTCGGGATGGTCGTCCGGGTCGTACGCGACCGTGCCCAGTCAGAGGAGGTGGCGCAGGAGGTGATGATCGACCTGTGGCGGCAAGCCGCCCGCTACCGCCCCGAACAGGGCAGCGTGCGTACCTGGGCCGCCACCCTCGCCCACCGCCGGGCCGTCGACCGCGTCCGCTCCGCCCAGGCCGCGGTCAACCGCGAGTACGACCAGGCAGCCCGCGACCAGGCGCGCCCGTTCGACGAGGTCGCGGAACAGGTCGAAACCCGCCTGGAGAGCGAACAGGTACGGCGCTGCATGCGCGGCCTGACCGAGATCCAGCGCCAGGCCGTCACGCTGGCCTACTACCAGGGCCTGTCCTACCGCGAGGTCGCCGAGACCCTGCGCACACCACTGCCGACGATCAAGACACGCATGCGCGACGGGCTCATCCGGCTGCGCGACTGCATGGGGGTGACCACATGAAGCACGACGGGGAACTGCACACCCTCACCGGCGCGTACGCCCTCCACGCACTCACGCCTGCGGAGCACGAGGCGTTCACCGCACACCTCGCCGACTGCCCGTCCTGCCGGCAGGAGGTGGCCGAATTCTCCGCCACCGCCGCCCGCATGGCCGCCGCTGCCGCCCTCCCACCGCCCGCGCGGATGAAGGAACAGGTCCTGTACGGCATCGACTCGGTCCGGCAACTGCCCCCGCTGCTGCCCGCGGCGGCCAAGCAGCTCACGTTCGGCGCCGTCCTGCGCCGCAAGGCCGTTCCACTGGCCCTCGCTGCGAGCCTCGCCGCGGCGGCCGCCCTCGGGGGCGTCAGCGTATGGCAGGACCAGCGCACCGACGAGGCCCGGCAGCAGGCGGAGGCCTCCGAACGCCGCCTCCAGGACCTCACCGCCGTGATGGCCGCCCCCGACGCCCGTACGGTGCACGGCCGCACCCCCGGCGGCGCCCCCACCTCCGTCGTCAGCTCCAAGCTGCAGAACCGGGCGGTCTTCATCGGCACCGGGCTCCCGGACCCCGGCGAGGGCAGGACGTACCAGCTGTGGTTCGACGACCACGGCACCATGCGCCCCGCCGGGCTCCTCGCGCACGAGGGGGCCACGCTCATGCAGGGCGGGCTCCGGGGCGCCTCCGGGGTAGGACTCACCGTCGAACCCGCCGGCGGATCCGCCCAGCCCACCAGCCGCCCCCTGATGCTCCTCGCGCTGCCGGCCTGACCAGCAGAAACGGGTGGCCGGGAATATGTAGCCCATACCCCTTGACTCACACGAAATAGGGAGGAAACTCATCAATACACCGGACAACCAGAGAGAGCCGCACTCACTTCCGGAGACGTCCTGAAGTCCGCGTGACCCCCATCTCGGCTCTGGCCAGGCCCCCGGCAGATCCTGTCGGTGCGGGAGCCCTCAGCGACGGCTGAACTCCCGGAACCGGAACAGGACCGCCGGGGACTGCTCTGTCCGGGGGCTCTGGTTCCGGGAGGGGCAAGGTCCTGCGGAACCGGGCACCAGCAGTACCCCGCCGTCGAGCGCCGTCCTCTCCCTCCCGGTCCCGGTCACCGCACAGGGCCCCGGCCGCCGGTCTTGCGACGGCCCCGTGCCGTCAACCGCGCGGCTTCGCACGGACGTGCATGCGCTCGCCCTGTCTCCCGAACAGGCTGAGGATCTCGACGGGCCGTCCGTCGGCGCTGCTGAACCAGTGGGGCAGCCGGGTGTCGAACTCGGCGACCTCGCCGGGGCCGAGGACCAGATCGTGCTCGGCGAGCACCAGTCGCAGCCGTCCCTCGAGCACGTACATCCACTCGTAGCCCTCGTGCGTACGGAGGTCCGGCTCGCCGCCCCGGTCGGAGATGACCAGCTTGTACGCCTGGAGGGGGCCCGGGCTCCGGGACAGCGGGACGAACGAACCGCCGCTCGGCAGCGTCCGGGGCGTCAGCCGGACCCGGGGATCGCCCACTTCGGGGGCGCCGACCAGGTCGTCCAGCGGCACGTGGTACGCCCCGGCCAGCGGCAGCAGCAGTTCCAGGCTGGGGCGGCGCTGCCCGGACTCCAGCCGCGACAGGGTGCTCTTCGAGATGCCGGTGGCCTCGGAGAGCGCGGCCAGGGTGAGGCCGCGCTTGGCGCGCAGCCGCTTGAGCCGGGGGCCGACCTCGTCGAGGACCGCTCGGTACGGCAACGGCGGCGTGTCCGGTGGCGTGTCGGAGGGTGTGTCCATGGAGGCATTCCACCCCGCTGTCCCGGAAACAGCAACAAGAGTTGTCGTGACCGGGCGGCAGGGGCAGGCTCCACGGCATGAACCCACACAGTGATTCCAGACCCGGGCACGGCCACGGGCACGGCCACGGGCACGGCCACGGGCACGGCCACGGACCCGGCCAGGGACACGGACACGCCGACATCGACTGGGACGTCATGGCGGCCCAGTTGGAGCGGAGCGGCGAACTCCAGCTGCCCGTCCTCCACCGGACGGCGGCCCGCCTGAACGAACTGCTCGGCCCCTCGACGGACGTCCGGCGGATCCTCGACGTCGGCAGCGGGCCGGGCGTGATGACCTGCGTGCTCGCCGAAGCCTTCGCAGGTGCCGAGACGGTCGCCGTGGACGGCACCCCCGGACTGCTGGACCGTACCCTCGCCCGCGCCGAGCGGCTCGGCCTCGGCGGCAGGGTGACCGTACGGCACGCGGAACTGCCCGGGGGCCTGCACGGCGCAGACGGGCAGGGGACGGACGGCGGCCTCGGTACGGCGGACGTGATCTGGAGCAGCAAGACCGTGCACCACCTCGGCGATCAGCAGGATGCGCTGAACGCACTCGCCGCTCTGCTCAGGCCCGGCGGGCTGCTCGCCGTGGCGGAAGGCGGCCTGCCGGTGCGCTTCCTGCCGCGCGACATCGGGATCGGCACCCCCGGTCTCCAGGCCCGGCTCGACGCAGTCCAGGAGCGCTCGTTCGAGACGATGCGCGCCGAGCTCCCCGGCAGCGTCCCCGTCGTCGAGGACTGGCCCGCGATGCTCCGCCGCGCCGGGCTCAGCGGCGTCGGCGGCTTCACGTACCTCCTCGACCTGCCGGCTCCTCTGGACGGGACGGCCCGCAGCTTCCTGCACACCCAGCTGACCCGGCTCCGGGAGAACGCGAGCGACCTCCTGAACGCGGAAGACCTCGGGACGCTCGACGTACTGCTCGATCCCGAGTCGCAGCAGGGCATCCTGCACCGGCCCGATGCCTTCCTCCTGTCCGCCACCACGGTCTTCACGGGCGTGCGTGCGGCAGAGGGCGAACGGAGCGCACGATGAAGCGCCTCGACGCAGGGCGCGTCGAGGCGCTGTCCGGGAGTGCCGAAGGGACGTCGGCCTCGGTCCGGTGGGCGCTCGCCGGTCTCTCCTTGTCCATGCTGCTGTCCTCGCTCGGCACCAGCACCGCCAACGTCGGCCTGCCCACCCTGGCGCAGGTGTTCAGCGCCTCGTTCCAGCAGGTCCAGTGGATCGTCCTGGCCTATCTCCTCGCCATCACGACCCTGATCGTCAGCGTCGGCCGGCTCGGTGACATGATCGGCCGCCGCAGGCTGCTCCTGTCCGGGATCTCCCTGTTCACTGTGGCGTCGGTGCTGTGCGGCCTGGCCCCCACGCTCTGGCTGCTGATCGCGGCCCGGGCGGCGCAGGGCCTCGGTGCGGCGACCATGATGGCCCTGACCATGGCGTTCGTCGGCGAGACGGTCCCGAAGGCGAGGACGGGCAGCGCCATGGGGCTGCTCGGCACCATGTCCTCGATCGGCACGGCGCTCGGCCCTTCTCTCGGCGGTCTGCTGCTCGCCGGCCCCGGCTGGCGGGCGATCTTCCTCGTCAATGCGCCGCTCGGCGTGCTCGCACTGTTCCTTGCCCGCAGCCTGCCCCCAGACCGGCGGGACGAGAAGAGCGGGCGGGGCCGCTTCGACCACGTGGGAACGCTGCTCCTCGCGCTGACGCTCGGGGCCTATGCCCTGGCCATGACCGTGGGGCGCGGCAGTTTCGGTCCGCTCGGCATCGTTCTCCTGCTGGCTGCCCTGCTCGGAGTGGGCCTGTTCGTACGGGCCGAGGCGAGAGCGGCATCCCCGTTGATCCGCTTGGCGGTCTTCCGCGATCCGCTCCTGAGCGCGAGCCTCGGCACGAGCGCGCTCGTCTCCACCGTGATGATGACGACCCTGGTGGTCGGCCCGTTCTACCTCTCGCGTGCGCTCGGGCTCGGCGAGGCCCTGGTGGGACTCGTCCTGTCGGTCGGCCCGCTCGTCGCCGCGCTGACCGGCGTGCCCGCCGGCCGTATCGCGGACCGCTTCGGCGCACAGCGCATGACCGTCGCGGGGCTCGCCGGCGTGGCAGTGGGCTGCGGCGCCCTGTCCCTCACGCCGGTGACGCTCGGCGTGGCCGGCTACATCGTCCCCCTCGTGGTCACCACCGCCGGCTACGCGGTGTTCCAGACGGCCAACAACACCGCCGTCATGGCAGACGTCGGCCCGGACCAGCGCGGCGTCATCTCGGGAGTGCTCAACCTGTCCCGCAACCTCGGGCTCGTGACCGGCGCGTCCGTGATGGGCGCCGTCTTCGCGCTCGCCTCGGACACGACCGACGTCACGACGGCGCATCCCGGGGCCGTGGCCCACGGGATGCGGATCACGTTCGCCGTCGCGGCGATGCTGATCGTCGCCGCGATCGCCCTCGCCGTGGGAGGCCGTACGCTCGCGCGACGCCGCCCGGGCGGCTGACGCTACCCGGGGGCGTGACAGCAGCCGTCGCGCAGCATCAGGTGCCGCTCGCTGCCCCAGTCCACCGGGTCCGCCTGCCGGTGGGCCGGGCCGCCGGCCGCCGGGGTGTCGGCCGCCGGGGTGAAGGCGGCCACGAGGTCGTCGGTCGTGTGGGGTACGCCGCCCCTGAGGACGCCGGACGTCCGGACGAGCGTGTCGAAGTCGGTGAACGGGTCCCCGTCCACGATCGTCAGGTCGGCGATCCCGCCGGGCCGGACCGTACCGAGTTCGTCGCCGAGCCCGAAGAGCCGGGCCGGCAGGACGGTCACCGTACGCAGGGCTTCGACGGGGGAGAGCCCGCCGCGGTGCAGGGCGCGCAGCCCCAGGTGCAGGGAGAGTCCGACCGGGACCAGCGGCGCGTCCGTACCGAGGACGACCAGGCCTCCCGCCGCCAGCAGCCTCCGGTAGAGGTCGGTCTCCCTGCGCAGCGTCGCCAACTGGGCGGCCGTCGGGGCCGCTGCGGCGGACCGGCGCACCAGATCGGCGTCCCAGGGCGCCATGACGGCCGTGACCCGACGGTCGTCCGCCAGCGTCGGATCGGCCCCGATCAGCGCGGTCGCCGCGAAGGGCGTGGCGATCATCGAGAGCCGTCCGTCGCCCCCGCCGTAGATCTCGGTCACGTCCTGGTGGGAGCGGCCCGAGGCGGTGAGCACGTGCCCCGCCTCGGCGCGCTCGGTGGCCTGCAGATGGGTGGTCAGATCCTGGCCCGTCTGAACGGCCAGGGAGGCCAGATGACTTCCGCACCGGACCCCCAGCCGGTCGTGGGCGAACCGGGCGGCCTCCGCCATCACCCAGGACGGGGCCCGCACATAGGTCTTGACGAAGTCCCAGTCGAGCGCGGCACCCCGTTCCAGGGACCGCCGCAGACCCTGCGCCGTGCGGTGGGCGCGCCCCATGCTGTACGCCACACGCGCCCCGTCGAGGAGTTCGCCGCTGGTCAGCAGTCGCGGCCCGGCGAGCTGCCCCGACGCCACCGCCTCGCGGATCCGGGCCTGTTCGTACGCGAACCCGCCCAGCGAGACGGCCGTCGTGATCCCGTACGTCAGCTGGCCCACGCTCTGGCGGCCCCCGTACGTGCTCTGCCACGGGTGGGTGTGGGCGTCCCACAGCCCCGGGACGACCGTCCGGGCCGAGGCGTCGACGTACCCGCTGCCCGATGCCGGAGGCCGGGACGCGCGGTGGGGTTCGACGGCGGCGATGCGTCCGGAGCGCACGACGATGTCCACGTCCTCCCGCACCGTCTCGCCCGTGCCGTCCCACAGCCGCCCGGCGTGCACGACGGTGTCGGGCGGCGTGGGCCGGCGACGGTCGAACGGCAGGCGGACGGTCCTCGGCGGTCCGCCGTCCACACCGATGAGGCGCAGCCGCGCACCCGAGAGGTACAACAGGGTCTTCGAGTCACCCGACCACGAGGGATGGTCGGCGGGTTCGGCCGTCAGGGTGCGCAGGGCGCCCCGCGGGGAGCCGTCGGGCGCGACCGGCAGCAGGCACAGCGCGGATTCCACGATCACCGCCATGAAGCGGCCGTCCGGCGACCAGACGGGCCCGCTGTCGTAACGGTCGGCGACGGAGACGTGGGGGCCCACGGCATGGAGGCGGTCGGAGCCCGAAGCCGCATCGACCACCCGGATCAGGTTGTAGCCCTCCCTGAACCGCATGTTGAGCCGATTGCGGTCACACAGGGCGATCCGGGATCCGTCGGGCGACCAGCTGGGCCGGCCCGGCAGCCCGCCCCCGCCGAGCGGCGCGGCGAGGACGCGCTCCGTGCCGCTCGCCAGGTCCCGTACGAGGAGCCGCCCGACCAGGTCGAGGCAGGCGAGCCGGCGCCCGTCGGGCGACAGCGCGGGGAAGACCCGGCCGCCGGCCGCGATCGTGCTCTCCGCCCCCGTGGCGAGGTCCCGCCGGTGGACCGCCATCAGTCCGTCGCGGTCGTCGCAGTACAGCAGGGACCGCCCGTCGGGCGCCCACGAGGGGGCGAGCAGATAGCGGGTGGGCGCCGCCTGGCGCAGCCGCCGGGGCGGGCGGCCGCCGGAGATGCTGCCGAGCCACAGCGCGTTCAGGGCGGCGAAGGCGACGTCCCGTCCGTCAGGGGACAGCGCCGGCAGGTGGATGCCCCGGACCGGGCGCACGCGGCCTTCGTCGCCGAGGCCGTACCGCTTCGTCCGGTAACGCGGACGGTCCGCCGCCACCCGCGCGCGGAAGGGGATCGTCCGGGGCGCTTCCGGCTGCTGCGGGCGGACGAGCGTGAACCGGCCGTCGACCGTGACCAGCAGCTCCCCGGCCGCCGTCCAACGCGGCGGCTGGGCCGCCACATCCCCGGCGACGGCCACCGGCCGGCCGTCGACGACGAGGACGCAGGAGGCATTCGGCGGGGGCGTGGTCCGCAGCCAGGCCGTACGGCGGCCGTCCGGCGCGACGGCAGGGGCCAGGAGCTGCGCGGCCGGTTCCTGCTCGGTGAAGGCGACGGTGACGGGACCCGATCCGTCCGCGGGTACGGAGGCGATGGTGCGCGCGTCCGCCCGGGGTCCGGTCGCGGCTGCCGTCACGGTCGCCCGGACGAAGAGGATCCGCTTCCCGTCGGGGGACCACGTGGGGTCGAAGTCCTCCCAGGCACCGCTCTGCAGGGGCCCGTCCTGCCCGGCCAGACCGGTCACCGGGGTGACGGCGCCGCTCCCCAGTTCCAGCACGTGGATCCGGTACGGGGCCCCGCCGACCGGATCCCCGGCGCGCTCGGAGGCGAAGGCGATGCGCGTGCCGTCGGGCGACCAGGCCGGCCCGCGGTGGTCGAACGGGCCCTCGGTGCGCTGCCGCAGCCCGCTTCCGTCGGGCCGCATGGTCCAGACGTGGTACGTGCCGCTGCCGTAGGCGCAGAACGCCACCCATGAGCCGTCGGGGGAGTGGACGGGCCGGCTCGCCTCCAGGCCCGCCGCGGTGAGCGGCACGGCGTCGCCCCCGGAACCCGGCACCGACCACAGCACGTTGTGGATCTCGGCGATCAGCCGGTCCCCGCCCGGAGACAGGCTCGCCGCGCCGTTCGTGGCCGCCGTGAAGGAAAGCGGGGCCGGCGCGGCCGACGGAATGCCGGTACGGGCCGCTGCCGGGGGTCCCGCTCCGAGGAGCTCCGCCGCGCCGACGGCGCCCGCGGCCGCGAGCAGCCGGCGACGGGACAGGGTCCGCGGGTCGGTGTCGAAGGGGGCGTTCATCAGCTGCCACGTCTCCGCAGTCGGGGGTCCGGGGGCCGGTATTCCTGCCGCCGGGCTCAACGACCGGCCGCCCCCGCGGTCACCTGCGGGACGCAGGGGTACTGCGTGACCGGGCGCACAGGCGCGGGCCGAGTGGCGAGGCGGCGGTGCGGGCACGTTCAGGGGGCGACACAATGACCACGGTCGTTCTCTTTGATTCAGTACGGATCCACTACGGAGGAATGGGCGGATGCTCAACGAAAGAGCGGGGCAGCAAGCGCGCCCGGAGGACCTGGTCGACGTGGCCCGGCTCGTGACGGCCTACTACGCCCTGCACCCCGATCCGGCGGATCCCGGCCAGCGCGTCAGCTTCGGCACCTCGGGACACCGCGGCTCCTCCCTCGCCACGGCCTTCAACGAGGACCACATCGCGGCGACCAGCCAGGCGATCTGCGAGTACCGGGCCCAGCAGGGCATCGACGGCCCCCTCTTCCTCGGCGCGGACACCCACGCCCTGTCCGAACCCGCCCGGGTCACCGCCCTCGAGGTCTTCGCCGCCAACGACGTGACCGTGCTCGTCGACGCCGCAGACGGCTACACCCCGACGCCCGCGGTCTCGCACGCCATCCTCACCCACAACCGCGGGCGCACCTCGGCCCTGGCCGACGGAGTGGTGGTCACCCCCTCGCACAACCCGCCGGCGGACGGCGGCTTCAAGTACAACCCGCCGCACGGCGGACCCGCCGGCTCCGAGGCGACGGGCTGGATCCAGGAGCGCGCCAACGAGATCATCACCGGCGGCATGAAGGAGGTCCGGCGGATCCCGTTCGCGCGGGCGACCGCCGCCTCGACCACCGGTACGTACGACTACCTCGGGACGTACGTGCGCGATCTGCCGTCCGTGCTCGACCTGGACGCCGTACGCGCCGCGGGCCTGCGCATCGGGGCCGATCCGCTCGGCGGGGCCTCCGTCGCGTACTGGGGACGGATCGCCGAGGAGCACGGCCTCGACCTGACCGTGGTCAACCCGCACACCGACCCCACCTGGCGGTTCATGACGCTGGACTGGGACGGCAAGATCCGGATGGACTGCTCCTCCCCGTACGCGATGGCCTCGCTGATCGAGGGCCGGGACCGGTTCCAGATCGCCACCGGCAACGACGCGGACGCCGACCGGCACGGCATCGTGACCCCGGACGGCGGTCTGATGAACCCCAACCACTACCTCGCCACGGCGATCGAGTACCTGTACGGCCACCGCGAGCAGTGGCCGGCGGCCGCGGGCATCGGCAAGACGCTGGTGTCCTCGAGCATGATCGACCGGGTGGCCGCCGACCTGGGCCGTGAACTGGTGGAGGTGCCCGTCGGGTTCAAGTGGTTCGTGGACGGACTCACCGCGGGCACCATCGGCTTCGGCGGCGAGGAATCGGCCGGAGCCTCCTTCCTGCGCCGCGACGGCTCCGTGTGGACCACCGACAAGGACGGCATCATCCTGGCCCTGCTGGCCTCGGAGATGCTGGCGGTCACGGGGCAGAGCCCCAGCGAGCGGTACGCCGGCCTGACGGCCCGCTTCGGCGAGCCCGCGTACGCCCGTATCGACGCGCCGGCCACCCGCGAGGAGAAGGCGGTACTGGGCCGGCTGTCCCCCCGGCAGGTCACCGCCGACACCCTGGCGGGGGAACCGGTCACGGCGGTGCTGACGGAGGCTCCCGGCAACGGTGCCGCCATCGGAGGCATCAAGGTCACCACGGAGAACGCCTGGTTCGCGGCCCGCCCGTCGGGCACGGAGGACGTCTACAAGATCTACGCCGAATCCTTCCTGGGCCCCGACCACCTGACCCGCGTACAGGAGGAGGCCCGCTCCGTCGTATCGGCGGCACTCGCCGACTGACCCGCGCGAGGCGCCCCGCCCCAGTAGGGTGGCGGGCCCCGGGAGAGCGCGTGGAGGGAGCACGTATGCGAGGCGGTACGGTCGCGGTGGTGGGCGGCAGCATTGCGGGCTGCGCCCTGGCGTCGGCAGCGGCCCGGGCGGGCGCGGACGAGGTGGTGGTGCTGGAGCGCACCCACGGACGGCTGGCGGACCGCGGACTCGGGCTCTGCATCCACGACGGGCGCGCCGCCGAACTCGCCGCCACCGGCGCGCTGCCCGCCGGCATCGCCGCGCACCGGCTGACCCGGCGCAGGTGGGTGGTCCGGGACGACACGGCGGCCGGGCCGGCCGGCAGGGTGTTCTGGGAGCAGCCGTTCCCGTTCCACTCGTACCACTGGGGTCTGCTGTGGAGAGGGCTGCGCGGGGCGACACCCGCCCCGGTGGTCTACCGGCAGGGCGCGGCGGTGACCGGTGTGGCCGGCGACGGCGAGCGGGCCGAGGTACGGCTCGCCCGGGGCACCGCGGAGGCGTTCGACCTGGTCGTCGGCGCCGACGGGTACCGCTCGGTGGTGCGCGAGGCGGTCTGCCCCGAATCCCGGCCGGCCTACGCCGGGTACGTCTGCTGGCGGGGGAACTTCGACGCCCGGCGGCTGGAGGCGCTCGGCGACGGCGGCTGGCCCGCCGAGTCGGTGACCACCGTCTGCTTCAGCGGCGGAAGCTGCGTCATCTACCGCATCCCCGGGCCGGACGGCCCCCGGGTGAACTGGGTCCTGTACGCCATGCCCCCGCAGACCGGGCGGCTGCCGTTCGACGACCCGACCAGCTTCCCGCCGGGCCGGGTCACCGAGGAACTCACCACGCACCTCGGCGCGTTACTGGACCGGGAGTTCCCGCCGTACTGGGCGCAGGTGATCGGGCTGACGGAGCCGGCGGACACCTTCGTCCAGCCCATCTACGACCTGGAGACGGCGCGGACGACGGCCGGGCGCCTGCTGCTCGCCGGCGATGCGGCCACCGTGGTGCGCCCGCACAACACCAGCGGGGCGGCCAAGGCCCTCCAGGACGCCACCGCGTTCGAGGACGCCTGGCGCCGGGCGGACACCTGGGACGAGCTGCTGCGCGCATACCAGGCCGCGCGGGGCGCGGCCGGGCGGGAGATGGTCGCCCTGGCCCGCCGCCTCGGCCGGGGCCAGGTGGAACAGACCCCCGCGTGGGCCGCGATGAACCACCGCGAGGCGGAGTCGTGGTGGCAGGGACAGCTCGGCGGCGCCGCGGACATCGGCGGCCAGGCCATGACCCCGTAGCCCGCCGCCGGACCATGACCGTGCCGCGTACCGGAATTCACCGGTGACTGACCGAACGTCCCTGGCACTTGTTATCGGCCAAGCAGAGCGTTGCCGCCCGTGGCGCGGTGCCGCAGGCCCTACGGTGATCCCGATGCGCCCCGGGGTGCAGCACCATGAGCCCGAGCCCGTGGCCGGGGAGTTGAGGCATGGAACAACGGTCGGGTGTCCTGGTCGCGGTCTCGGTCCTGGCGCTGGGGGCTGCCGGTACGGGAACCGCACAGGCGAGTCCCGAAACCCATGGCTGCCTGCGGGGGAGATCTTCGCCACCGACACCACCGCGGGCATCACGGACCCCGGCGACGCACGGCTGCGGGCCCGGCTGACGCGCCGGCGACCTGAAGCGGACCGCGCACGAGCGCTCCCGGGAGTCCGACGTCGACAGGGGGGGCGCGAGGGGCTCCACCACATCGCCGACGTCATCCGCAAGGAGTTCGTTCGTATCCGCCGGGCAACCGCAGGCCCCGTACGAGCCGCGCCCCGCCGTGCGGCCGACGGCCTCCGGCCCGATCGGACCCGCTCCGACCTGCGCCGATGTCGGCCGATCGTGCCGCGCACTTCCGTCGCTGAGCGGGGCAGCGGCATGGCGGCCTACGCTGGAGACGGCGGCCGTCCGCGGTGAGCGGCCCGGGCGGCCGCCCCGGTGGCTGCGGGCACGTACCCCTCCTTGAATCCCGCGCCCGCGGCGCCGGCCCGGCGGCCGGGGGAGCCGTCGCGGTGGGAGAGTGGATGCCATGTGCGGTCGATATGCCTCCAGCCGGGCCCCCGAAGACCTGGCCGGCCTGTTCGAGGCCCGCTGGGATCCCCGGGAGACGCTGGCGCCGAGCTGGAACGTGGCCCCCACCGACGAGGTCTGGGCGGTCATCGAGCGCCCCGACCGGGGGACCGGGGAGGTGCAGCGCCGGCTGCGCACCCTGCGGTGGGGCCTGGTCCCTTCCTGGGCGAAGGACCCGAACGGCGGCGCCCGGATGATCAACGCGCGGGTCGAGACGGTGCACGAGAAGCCGGCCTACCGCCGCGCCTTCACCCGGCGCCGGTGCCTGCTGCCTGCGGACGGCTTCTACGAGTGGCAGTCCGTGGCCGCCACGGCCACGGCGAAGGCGTACAAGCAGCCGTACTTCATCGCCCCGGAGGACGCCGAGGTCATGGCCATGGCCGGGCTGTACGAGTTCTGGCGCGATCCGGCCGTGACCGACGAGGACGATCCGGCCGCCTGGCTCGTCACCGCCACGATCATCACCACCGAGGCCGCCGATGCGGCCGGCCGGATCCACCCACGCATGCCCCTGGCCGTGTCCCCAGAGGACCAGGACACCTGGCTGGATCCCGCCTACCAGGACGTCCACGGCCTGCGGGCACTCCTCCACACCCCCGCCGACGGTCGCCTCGACGTACGGGCGGTCTCCACGGCGGTCAACAGCGTCAGCAACAACGGCCCGGAGCTGCTGGAGGCTCCTGCCTAGGAGGCCCGGCTGCGCCGGGCCGCCGGGCCGCCGTCAGGGCCGAGGGCCGCCATCAGCCGGGGGAAGGAGAAGACCAGCTGCGTTCCCAGTACGGTCAGGCGTGGACGCCCCGGTACGCGCACACGGCGGCCGGAATGCCGAGCGGGACGAGCCCGCACCCGCACTTGCTGGTTCATGCAGTGGTCCAGTCGGTGTGGTCGCCCGGCCCGCCGTGCAGCAGCCGCAGGACGGGCCACGTCCGGTGGTCTTCGACCAGGCCGGAGGCAGCAGCAGCCGCACCCCTGACCGGCGCCTCGGTCTCGGGCGAGGTGACGGTGAGGTCGAGCGTCCGCGCGTCGATCCGCTGCTCTTGGACCACGCGGGCCGGATCGTCCGCTGCGCGGGCAGCACCGCCTCCGGGGCCGGCTCCCGCCGCCGCTCCCACCCCCGCCGCCGGAAGCAGCAGGACCAGCCCCGTCAGTACCGCGACGGCGTGACGCCTGATCCGACGCACCAGAACCTTCCCTCCGCCTGCTGATCAACGAGGCGCGGACCTGGGGTTCCGGGCGCCGAGCCGATCACACCGCGGCCCCTGCGCTCGCCGGGCCCCCTACGGTCAGGGCGTGCGGAGCGCGGCCCGGATGCGCAGGCAGGCGCAGCGGGCGGCTGCCCGGAGTGAGCGACCCGAGCACGCGCGGTCCGGCGGCTCCGGTGCACCCCGGGGCATTGCCCGGGAGGCCGTGGAGACTGAGGTACCCGAGCACCGCGAACGCATACGCCTCCTTCGCCTCCGCGGGCAGCCCCAGCTCCTGTGACGCGCGTACCGCGGCGCCGCCCGCCAGTTCGTCGCGGAGCATCGCCATCAGCGTCGGGTTGCGTACCCCTCCCCCCGACACGAAGACCTCGGTGGCTGCGAGAGGGCGCAGCGCATCGGCCACCGTACGGGCGGTCAGGCGCGTCAGCGTGGCGACGAGGTCCTGCGGCGGGAGCTCGCCGCACCCCGCGAGCCGCGCCCGGAGGTAGCCCGCGTGGAAAAGCTCCTTGCCCGTCGTCCGGGGAGCCGGCATCCGGTAGTAGGGCTCCCCGGACAGCAACCGGTCGAGCAGCCCCTCGTGGACGCGCCCGGAGGCGGCGAGCACGCCGCCCTCGTCGTAGGCGAGCCGCCCGGCGGTCAGTTCCCGGACCGCTGCGTCGATCAGGGCGTTGCCCGGGCCGGTGTCGAACGCCACGGGATCGGCGCCCGCCGGCAGCACGGTGACGTTGGCGATCCCCCCGATGTTCAGGGCCGCGGGCACGCCGGGGCGCCCGCGCAGGAGCATCAGGTCGATCAGGCTGACCAGCGGAGCCCCCTGCCCGCCCGCCGCCACGTCCCGCGTCCGGAAGCCGGAGACGACGGGGCAGCCGCTGCGCTCCGCGATCCAGGCCGGTTCGCCGAGCTGCAGCGTGCCGTGCACCCGGCCGTCCTCGGCCCAGTGGTACACCGTCTGCCCGTGCGAGGCGACCAACTCGGCGCGTCCTGCGCACAGTTCCCGGTCGGCGCGGGCGGCGACGGCCGCGAAGGCCTGGCCGATCCGGGTGTCGAGGCGGCAGACCTCGGCCAGGGTGGTCGCCGCGGGCGGCAGGGCGGCGGCGAGGGCCTCCCGTACGTCGGCCGCGTACGGCTCGCTGACCATGCCGAGCGGCACGAGGTGCAATGTGCCGTCCTCGGGGGACAGTTCGAGGTCGGCGGCAGCGGCGTCGACGGCGTCGTACGAGGTCCCCGACATCAGCCCGATCACCCTCATCGCAGCGGCTCCCGGTGGGCGCGCCCGCGCAGGGCCAGCAGCGCGGGACAACTGAGGGCGCAGGCGCCGGCGGCGTAGTAAGCGGGCACGGCGGGGTCTCCCGTCCGTGCGATCAGGGCCGTGATGACGAGTCCGGCGCAGCCGGAGAACACCGCGTTGGCCAGGGAGTAGGCCAGGCCGAGCCCCGTACAGCGGACCCGGCGCGGGAACATCTCGGCGAGCATCGCCGGTCCGGGCCCGGCCAGCAGGCCGACCAGCGCACCCGCGAGCAACACGGCCCCGGCTCTCGCCCATGGTGATGAGCCGGGGGACTGGAGCAGGTGGACGAGGGGGAGGGCGAGCACCACGACTCCGACGGCCCCGCACAGCATCACCGGGCGCCGGCCGATCCGGTCGCTGAGGGCCCCGGCGGGCAGGATCGACGCCGCGAACCCGGCATTGGCGAGGGCGGTGGCGAGCAGGGCCTCGCGGAGGGAGGCACCGAGCGTCGCCTGGAGATAGGACGGCAGGACGACGAGGAAGGTGTAGCCGGCCGCCGACCAGCCCATGATCCGCCCGATGCCGAGCACGACGGCCCGCGCGAGCTCCCGGGCGCCGACCGGAGTGCCCCGGCCGTCTCCCGTGGGAGCCCCGGGAGGCTCCTCCAGCGCCGTACGCAGCCACAGCGCCACCGCGCCCAGCGGCAGGGCCAGCAGGAACGGGATCCGCCAGCCCCACGCGTACAGGGCCTCGGCGGGCAGTGCTGTCGCCAGGGCGGCGGCCGTACCGGCCCCGGTGAGCAGGCCGAGCGCTACGGTGAACGACTGCCACGCCCCGTAGAGGCCGCGGCGGCCGGCGGGCGCGTACTCGGTCATGAGGGAGACGGCCCCGCCGAACTCGCCGCCCGCGGAGAGCCCTTGCAGTACCCGCAGGAGCGTGAGGAGCCACGGGGCGGCGCCCCCGATGGCGGCGCGGGTCGGAAGGAGGCCGATCATCGCCGTGGCGAGGGTCATGAGGCCGACGACCACGATGAGGGTGGGCCGCCGCCCGAGGCCGTCACCGAGTCGCCCGAACAGGACGGCGCCGACGGGCCGGAAGAAGAACGCGAGTGCGAACGAGGCGTACGTGGCGACCAGCGCCTCGGCGCCGCTGCTCCCCTCATGCCGGAAGAAGTTCGCGGCGATGACGGTGGCCAGGCAGCCGTAGACGCCGAACTCGTACCACTCGACGAGATTGCCGACCGAACCGGCGAGCAGCGCCCGACGGGAGGTGGTGGTGCGGCGGGCGGCCGCGGGGCGCAGCTCGAGAGGTCTCACCCGTGCTCCGTGCCCCCTCGCTGTGACAGCGACGCCTCCGCAGGATCCGTTTCAGCAGTTCGGCGGCCCCCGACCGGCCTCGACGGGGACCAGGTCCTCGCCGGACAGCAGGGGTTCGAGGAGGGCTTCGCCGTGGGCCTGGGTCTGGGCCGGCTGCGCCGTTGCGGCGGGGACTCACCACCCGTGGCGCTCCGTTGTCGCGTCCCGGACCCTCCTCCTCACCGTGGTGCCGAGCCATTCGGCGCCGACGAGCAGTTCGGCCGAGCGGAGTGCCGTGCTCGCGTTCCGTTGGCCCATCAGGATGCACAGGGTGTACGTGGTGTCGTCGAGCTCCTTGCGCACGGCGGGGTCGTGCGGCGCGGCCAGAGCGCGGCGGCGCAGGCCGCGGTACCGCTTCAGCAACTCGCCGATGGCCTGCGGGTCGGGGAGCAGCCGCGTGTACGTTTCGGTCGCGAGCGGCGCGACGGCGGACCTGGCCCCGTCCATCGCGGCCTGCAGGGCCGCGCCCAGGGCGGCCGGCAGCGCGCGGCAGCCTCCCAGGGCGAGCACGGCCTCGGCCGTCTCGAGCAGGGCGGCTCCGGCGGCCCGCGCCGTGTCCGCCAGGATCTGGCGCGCGGTGTCGCAGCCGCACGGCACCACCGCCATCAGTACGGTCACGGCCTGCTCCGTGGCGGCGTGCTCGGGTGATGTCTCGCTCATCCGCGTGTTTCCTCCCGCTGCTGGGTCGGCTTGCGCCGGCTGTGCGCGTGGTTGCCCGGGATGGGGCACGGCCTCGTACGCCGATGGGTTCGGATCCCTCCGGGGAGAGTGCGCCGCCCGGCCGGCCGGCCCCAGGGGCCACGGCCGGACCGGGTTTCGCTCGCCCCTCGCGCTCCGGGGACCCGCCCCCGCCGACCGGCGTGGGCGGCGCCGTAGGCTGGCGGCAGGCAGCCCCTGCCGACTCCTCCCGGAAGGACGTACGTGATGAGTGCGAAGGCCCGCAAGCTGTTCGAGGCGCTCGATCTCAACCATGACGGCACCCTGACCCGCCTGGAAGTGATCACCGCCCTGCGGGCGAAGGGCCCGACCCTGGCCGCCAACGGCGACCTGCCGTTCTGGGGCCTGGGTGATGTCGATGCCTCGTCCGCGCTCTTCGACGCCGCCGACAAGAACGGCGACAACGTGCTGACGTTCGAGGAGTTCGCCCAGGAGGTCGACCGCCGCTTCGGCTGGTAGCCCCTGCGAGCCGGCGATGGCGGCTACGCCGTCTGCCCCTCGGCGTCCCGGCCCGGGCCGGACGCTTCGGCGGCGGCGAGCGTCGCGGCCCGCCGGTTGAGGACGACGGTGGCCGCGGCCGCGCTGAGCGTGAAGGCCATCACCACCGTGGCCGGCCGGTCCAGCCGGTGCCGGGTGACGTGGTCGAGCGAGAAGCAACCGGGCCCGGAAAGGCCGAGGCAGGCCGCTACGAAGCCGAGGAAGGCCGGGTACTCCAAGCCGCCGCCCTGGGCGAAGAACCCGGCCGGCGCGTGCACCGCGGCGGCGCCGGCCATGGCGCCCGCCGCGGCGGCGCCGGCCGCCGGGGTCGCAAGGCCCAGGGCGAGCAGCGCGCCACCGCCGGCCTCGCCGAGTCCGGCTGCGATCGCGCTCTCCCGTCCCGGGACGAATCCCATGTGCTCCATGCCCCGGGCCGTGCCTTCGATACCGGCTCCGCCGAACCAGCCGAAGAGCTTCTGTGCCCCGTGGGCGATCAGCACACCGCCTGCCCCCAGGCGCAGGGCGAGCAGTCCGAGATCCTTGCGATGGGTGAGCGGCATGAGGACAGACCTTTCCTTGGGCGCGGTCGCCACGACCTGGTACGTGCGGGCTGGTGCGTGTCACCAGGTCTCAAGCTTCACGTGAGCACACCGCGTGCGCATGCGGTGTGCCGCCACCGGCGCGTCCCGGACCCCGTCCGGACGCAGCCGATGTGGGCCACAGATCGCGTTCCGGCCGAGTGAGTACGCCGTGCAGGGCTGCGGTGTCGGGGAGCAGTCGGCGGCACGGGTACGGGCAGCGTCGTCCCGGCTGCCGGGAGCGGCGCCGAACGGTGCCGGATCAGCTGTCGTCCATCACCGCATCGCAGGAAGGGCACACCAGGCTCGCCTCCTGCGGCGGGTACCACGGGGAGTCCGGCTGCTCGGACGGGGTCCAGCGGGCCGGTGCCATCGCGAAGGTGTCCTTGCCGCAGACCGTGCGCGGGCCCGGCTCGTTGGCCGTCCCGGGCGCGGCAGGCGCTGCATGCACCTGGCGGACGGGTGCCTCGGTGCCCTGGGCCCGCCCCTTGCCGGCGCGGGTCGGCGCCGGAGTGCCGAACTCGTGCACCACGATGATCCCGCTCATACCTCGACGGTAGGCGACCGTCCGGGAACCCGCCCCCTCGGGGCGGAGCGGACTCCGTCCGGGTGTGCGGCCCGCTTCGGGACGGGGCCAACCGAGCGTAAGGCATACAAAAGGTTAGGCATTTCATTGCTTTCAGGCGATTCACCCCATATGTTCCCCACGGATTCGAGCCTGGTTCCTCGGACGGCCGGGCCACTGTGACCACTCCCACCGGAGGTCTGTATGCCTTGCCGTAAGTCACTCACCCTGCTGACCGCAGCCGCGCTGCTCTCCTTCGGAGTCCCTGCAGCGGCCTCCGACGCGCCCGGGGCCACCTGCTTCGGCCGCGCGGCGACGTTGACGGGGGCGGGCACGATCGCCGGGACGGCGGGCGACGACGTCATCATCGGGTCGGCGGGTGTGGACACCATCGACGGGCTCGGCGGGGACGACCTGATCTGCGGCCTGGGCGGGAACGACACGATCGCCGGAGGCCTGGGCAACGACCAGCTGGACGGCGGCGAAGGCGCGGACCTCCTGCGCGGCGACCTGATCGCCACCGGAGCCCCCGTCGACGGCGGGGGCAATGACGTCCTCTTCGGCGGGCCGGGTGACGACCGCATGGGCGGGGACAGCATGGCCTTCGGCTCCAGCGCGTCCGGCGGGGGCGACGACGTCCTGTTCGGCGAGGAGGGGAACGACGCCCTCATCGGCGACAGCCGCGGCGGCATCAACGCAACGGGTGGCGGCAGGGACGTCATCGACGGCGGGCCCGGTGACGACAGCATCACCGGCGACTCCTCGGCCGAGGCCAGCGCCGCCGGCCACGGCGCCGACGTACTCATGGGCGGGCCCGGCGTCGACGCCATCATCGGCGACAGCAACTCGGGTCACGCCGCGCACGGGAAGGGCGAGAACGGCGTGGCCGCGAAGCCTGCCCGCCCGGGCCGCCAGAACCGCCCGAGCTCGTCGGCGAAGCCTGCTCAGAGCGCGCCGGCAGTGCTCTCCCCGGCGGACGAGGCGGCGAGCGGCAATGACGTCATGGACGGGGGTGACGACGTGAAGGACACCTGCGACGGCAAGGACGGAAGCGACGTCGCCGTCCGCTGCGAGACCATGACCAACGTCCCGTAACCGGACGGCCGCGGCCGTCGGGTCACCCGGGCGCGGAGGGCCGCGGCGTCCCCGGACGCTGCGGTCAGCGGATGCCGTACCGCGCGGCGATGCCGTCGATGACGATCTGCAGACCCTCTTCGAAGTGCTCGTCGTACTCCTGGAAGAGATGTGCACCGGCGGCCGCAGTGAGCGGGTAGTCGGCCATGCGCTCGCTGCGCTCCGCCACGTCGTAGCCTTCCCGGCGCTCGCCCGGGACGGGGTGGACGCCCTGTTCCTCGATCACGAACCCCAGCGTGTACGAGAAGGCGGTCGTCATCGCCCGTACGGCCTGCGGCAGTTCGAACCCCTGCGCCAGCAGGTCCCGCAGATAGGCCTCGGACTGTTCCGCGTGCTCGGTTCCGGTGAAGCGTGACCCGGTGAACACGCGGGCTCCGTCGCGATAGGCGAGCAGGGCGCGGCGCAGACCGCGATTGGCGGCCAGCATCCGCTCGCGCCAGGGCGTCGAGGGGCCGTCCGCCCCCCGTTGCGCCGGGCTCGCGGCCATGCGCCGGAACATCTCGGTGGCCATCTCGTCGATCAGCTCTTGCTTGTTCTTGAAGTGCCAGTAGAGCGCCGGCGCCTTCACGTCCAGCTCCTGCGCGATGGCGCGGAGCGTGAGCTTGTCGAGCCCGCTCTCGTTGAGCAGCCGCAGTGCGGTCTCGGCGACGGTCAGGCGGCTGAGCGGCGGGACCCGAGGCGGCGTCTGCTGCGGCTTGGCGTTCATCGTCTGCTGTCTCCCGGGTGCACTCGTTCGAGGGTTGACAGCTTAACAACGTTAAGGGCACTCTTGCGATATCAGGCTCCTTAACGCTGTTAAGGAGAGGTCCTGCTACGCGAACGGGGCGACCGATGACGCAGCACGAGAACGAGCACGAGAACGAGCGGAAGAACGAAAAGGAGCAGCGGCACGAGGACATCGCGGCCCTGGGGGACCGGATGAGCGATGTCCTGATCGTGGGCGCCGGCCCCACCGGCCTGGTCCTGGCCTGTGACCTCGCCCGGCGCGGCGTGCGCGCGCTGGTCGTCGAGCGGTCGCCGGAACTGTTTCCCGGTTCCCGGGGCAAGGGCATCCAGCCGCGGACCCTGGAGGTTTTCCACGATCTCGGCGTCCTCGAGGAGGTCACGAGGTGGGGCGGCCGAGCCCCGATCGGCATGACGTGGCAGGGCGGCACCCGCGCCGGCGAGTACCGCATGTTCGACGACGTCGAGTCCACCGAGGACGCGCCCTATACGGGGCCCTGGATCCTGCCCCAGTGGCGTACCCAGCGGATCCTGCTCGACCGGCTCCGCGAACTGGGCGGTGACGTCGTGTTCGGGGTCGAGCTGACCGGGCTCGTCCAGGACGCCGAGGCCGTCACGGCCACGCTCATACCGACGGGAGGCGGGAGTCCGGTGACCGTCCGCGCGGGGTACGCCGTCGCTGCCGACGGCGGCCGGTCCACGGTCCGCCGGCTCGTCGGCATCAAGATGACCGGCGAGCGCGTCGACCCCGCCCCGATGCTCGTGGCCGATGTGGTCATCCCGACGCTCGACCGGGAGAACTGGCACATCTTCCCGCCCGCCGCGGACGGCACGGGATTCGCGGCCCTGTGTCCCCTGCCGCATTCGCAGGAGTTCCAGTTCGTCGCACAGCCGGCGCCGGCCGGCAACGAGTTCGCGGCGGAGGACGTGCGCGCGCTGGTGGCCGCATTCACCCACATACGGGCCGAGGAGGTCACGGAGGTCCACTGGGCTTCGGACTTCACGGTGAACGCCGCTCTCGCCGGTCGTTTCCGTGACGGCAGGGTCTTCCTTGCGGGCGATGCAGCCCACATCCACTCGCCGGCGGGTGGCCAAGGGCTCAACACCAGCGTCCAGGACGCCCACAACCTGGGCTGGAAGCTCGCGGCCGTCCTGCGTGACGGAGCCCCCGAGGCGCTGCTGGACACGTACGAGGAGGAGCGCCTGCCCAACGCCGCCGCCATGCTGGGGCTGTCGACCCGCATCCACCGCGGGGAGGAGCGGCGCGGCGCGGCCACCCGGCAACTGGGCCTCGATCAGCGGGACTCGTCGCTCACCCGCGAGACGCGTACCGGTCTGACCGAGGACGTCCTCACCGCGGGAGACCGTGCGCCGGACGGCCGGCGCGACGGGCTGCGGCTCTTCGACCTCTACCGCGGCACCCACTTCACCCTGCTCGCCGTCGACACTCCGCTGCCGGACCGGCTGCCGCCCCTCCCGGGCCTGCGTACCGCGCAGATAGGTCCGTACGAGGTGTACGGACGCGGCCTGTACCTGGTCCGCCCGGACGGATACATAGCCTGGGCCGGCTCCGCCACCGACCCGCTCGATGCCTCGGCCGGTGACCTGCACGCCTGGGCGGCCCAGGTCGCGCAGCCGCACCGGGTCGGGTCACACGGTTAGGGGTCGGGGCGGCCCGCACGGGCTTGGCCCGGCCGGGCCGGGCGCCCATCGCGCTGGACGAGGCGAGACGGGGCACGGCGAGGCGAGACGGGGCACGGGCGCGTCCGGTCACCGTCGGCCTGGAACGCAACCGCGCCGACACCCGTCTACCCGACCGGCAAGGAACAGGACCGGCCGAGGTTGCCGAGCGGCGCCCTCCCACCGTCAGGAGCATGCTGTGCCCCTTGAACGCCGCCCGCGCGCGGCCGCCGTGACCGGCTTCGCCGTGGCCGCCGCCCTGCTCGTGTTCACGGCCTTCGGCATCCACCGGGGCGCGGCGCCCGGCCTGCTGCCGGAGAGCAGTTGGGGATCCTGGCGTCAGGAGGAGATCGACCACTGGTCTGCGGACATCCGGGTCAACCGCTGGACCCACGCTGCCGAAGCCGAGATCCACTGGGGCAAGGCCGAACAGATCAGCCTCCGGGCGTACGGCGATACGGACCGCGACTCCTCCGTCGTGAACGGCGGCATCACCTTCACCCTCACTCCCGAGGGCACGCTCACCGGCAGCCACCCTTGAGGTACCCGCGCGTCGGCTACGGGCGGGCGTAGGGGCGGGTCATGATCTCCATGTTGTGGCCGTCCGGGTCGGCGAAGTACGCGCCGCGGCCGCCGAACAGGCGGTTGATGTGCCCGGGTTCGGTGTGGTGGGGGTCGGCGTAGTAGGTGACACCGACCGCCTCCAGGCGGGCGATCATGCTGTCGAACCGTTCGTCGGGCACGAGGAACGCGTAGTGCTGCGGCTGGATCGGCTCGTCGGTCATCGCGTAGTAGTCGAGCGTCACGCCGTTGCCGAGGTCGATGGGCAGGAAAGGCCCGAACGGGGCGCCGACCTCCAGCCCCAGGATCACGGCGAGGAACTCGGCCGACAGCTGCCGGTCCCTGGCATGGACGACGGTGTGGTCCAACTGGACGGCGTCCGGGTACTGCTGAGTGTTCTGCATGAGTGGTGTGTCTCCGGTTTCGGGATCCGCTGGAACGGCGCCACACGCGGGCGCCCGGGAACAAAACGCGGAGAAGCGGCGGGCCCCTGGCCCGCCCCGTGCTCACGCCGAGGCCGGGAACCCCACTCGTACATGGCCCAAGGCCGACCCGGCAGTCACAACGCCCACCTTAGTGATCACCGGGGGCCGGGACAACCCGGTTCCTCGCCGCGCTCGCCGACGCGTTCTGGCCGCCGAGCGGACCCACGCGCGCTCCTGCAGGAGAAGGCGGGGTACCGCCCCCAGCCGCAGCGGACCCCACGCCGCGAGTGCCGCCACGGCCGCCGACGGCCCCGTGACGGCAGCGAGCACGTAGGACCACGTGGGCCCCGTCCCGCTGGGCAGCACGATCACGATCAGCCCCAGCACCGCCAGCCGCGCCCGGGTGTCATCCAGCAGCCGCCAGGCGACCGCCGCCAGCGGCACCGTCCCCCACAGCACGTACCAGGGCTGTACGACCGGAGCGGTCACCACCAGTCCCGGCAGCGCCATGCCGGTGGCGTACTCGGGACCCGTACGCGGGGCACGCCACGCACAGCCCGCCGCCGCGCGGTCAGTGGGGATGCTGCTGGGTGTGTGCGGTGGCCCCAGCCGGTACACGTCCCAGCCCCGGCCTGCCAGTGCGCCCTGCGCGACATAGCTGTACGCGTCGTTGCTGAACAGCAGCGGCCCCGGTACGAGGGGCAGGACCCAGGACCACAGCACGGAGCGCAGCTCTCTGCGGCCGCCGGGCTCCCCGCTGCGCAGCAGCCCGCCCAGCCGCCACCAGGCGATCACGAGCAGCGCCAGCCCGGTGTACGCGGCCGCAGCTCCCAGTACTGTCTGCGCCCGGCTCCGCTGCGCCCACACCCCGTCGGGGACCCCGAAAGGCAGTGCGCCGGCCGACCAGCTCCCGGCCCCCAGCAGCACCGACCCGAGCGTTCCGAGCAGCCGTCAATCCCGGACCGCGACCCCCACCTCCGCCATGGCGGCAGCCCAGGGTGGAGGTGGTCGACGACCGGCCTGCGGAAGGCGTCGGGGAAGTGAACTTCGGGGGTCGCTGCGCCCTCACGCGGGCCGACTCCGCCCACGCGGGCGGTGGCTGCTCCGGGATGCGGTCAGCGGTCTGCGGATCGTACCGAGGGACCGAGACGGACGGGCAGGGTCCGGTGGCCGTTGCTGATCATGGAGGCGACGGGCACGAGCTCGTCCGCGGGGACCGCCAGTTCGAGGGCCGGGAACCGGTCGAAGAGCGCCTCGAGCGCGGCCACGACCTCGAGCCGGGCCAGCGGGGCGCCGAGGCAGAAGTGGACGCCGTGCCCGAAGGCGAGGTGGTCCTTCGTGACCCTCGTGACGTCGAAGGCATCGGCATCCGGGCCGTGCCAGTCGGGATGCCGGTTGGCGGCGGCGTACGAGGCCAGGATCGCCTCCCCCTTGGCGATGGTCCGTCCGTCGGGCAGGGCTATGTCGGCCACGGCGAAGCGCATCGGCAGGTGCTTGACCGCCGACTCGTGGCGCAGGGTCTCCTCGACGACGTCGCTCCAGCCGCTGCGGCCGGCGCGGACGTGGTCCAGCTGGTCGGGGTGGGTGAGCAGGGCAGTGACCGCCTGGTCGATGACGTTGACGGTCGTCTCGTACCCGGCACTGATCATCAGGAACAGGGTGTCGGCCAGTTCGGCGTCGGAGAGCGCGGAGCCGTCGCCCTCCTCGTCGCGGGCGGCGATGAGGAGCGAGGTCATGTCGTCGCCGGGCACGGCACGCTTGGCGGCGATGAGCTGGCCGAGGATTTCGTAGGCCCGGACCGCGTTCGCGGCAGCCTGCTCGGGGGTGAGGGTCGTGTCGAAAACCCCGTCCACCACGGAACGGAACTCACCGCGCTTCTCGTCGGGGAGGCCCATGAGGCGGCCTATGACCGCGATGGGCAGCGGGTAGGCGAGCCCTTCGCGCAGGTCCGCCACCTCACCGGGCGGGAGGGCGGCGAGCTCGTCCAGGAGGCCGGTGACGATGTCCTCCACGGTGCCGCGGAGTAAGGCGACACGGCGGGCGCTGAACGCAGGAGCCACCATCCGCCGGAGCCGCCTGTGGTCGGCTCCGTACGCGGTGAACATGTTGCTCACGGCGACCCAGATGGCGAGCGGCCACGTCTCTACTGCCTGCTCGAACTCCGGCCAGTGCGCGCGGGCGTCCTTGGACACGTCCGGGCTCGTGAGCAGCTCCTTGAGGAGCGCCGGATCGGTGACGGCCCAGGCCGTCACGCCGAGGACGTCGACGCGGGCCGCGGGCCCCTGGGCGCGCAGCAGCCGGTGCTCGGCGTGCCGGTCGGCGCCGGCCGGATCGAGAACCAGCGGGTCGGTGGAGTGGTTCACGCGGAACTCCTTCAGGAGACGGTCGTGTTGTCGTAACCGAGTGTCCTCCATGCCTCGCACAACGCGTTCGTGGGCAAGGCGTTCCACCGGGCGGCGGGCCGGAGGTCCCCCGGCACGGGCCGTCGCCGGGAGACGTCCGCGAGCCGCCGCGCCGTCAGGTGATCTGCCACCGCTGGTAGCCCGGACCGGAACTCGTCTGCTGCGTGACCAGGGCGCCGTCCGTACCCGATGCGGTGGTCAGCAGGAGCGTGCTCTTCTTGTTGGCCACCGCGTATTCGCCTCCGCCGAGGGCGGTGATCAGCCAGCGCTGGCTGTCGCCCCCGTTGCAGGTGGCCTGGACGACGGCCGCACCGGGTGCGGTGGAGCTGCCCGAGACGTCCGCGCAGAGCCTCGACGAGCCGTTGACCACGGAGTAGGAGCCGTCGGCGTTGAGCGTCAGCTGCCACTGCTGGTTGGGACCGCCGTGTGGTGTCCAGGTGATCAGCTGGGTGCCGGAGGCGCTGGAGCTCGCCGGGTCGTCGAGGGCCTTGCCGGCTGCGCCGAGGGACCGGGTGCCGCTCAACTGGCCTCCGTACACCTCGAACTCGTACAGCGAGTACCCGTACGCGGTGCCGCGTTCGGTCCCGTACACGCGGATGTGGCGGCCGGAGCCGGACAGTCCGGTGAGCTCCTGGACCCCGCCGGCGCCGGTCGTGGTCGCGTACACGGTGCGCCAGGTGGTCGCGTCGTCGGAGAGCTGGATCCGGAAGGCCTTTCCGTACGCCGCCTCCCAGCGCAGCACCACGCGGCTCACGGCCTGGCTGGATCCCAGGTCGACCTGGAGCCACTGCGGGTCGGCGTAGGCGCTGGACCAGCGGGTGCCGGGATCACCGTCGGTGGCCAGCGAGGCCGGGAAGTTGACGGTCTCCGTGCTGGAGGCGGTGGTCGGCCTGTTGCGGGCGAGGTTGCCGGGCTGGGCCAGACCCGGCCAGGCGGGGTTGTGCCCGACCGCGGCCGCGATCGGGGTGAAGGCGGCGTACGTGCTCGCCGGCTTCGGCGAGTCCCAGGTCTGCTGGGCCAGGGCGCGCAGCGGGTACATGATGCCCGCCGCGATCTGGTCCTCCGTCTCGGCGTCCGGGTTGTCGCACCACACGTGGATCAGCGAACCGGGGTTCCTCGAGGGGTCGGTGAGCGTGGCGCCGCCCTCGAAGCGGTCGGGGGTCCAGGTCTCGTACATCCACTTCGTGTCGGGTTTGGCGCCGCCGAGCACGTAATAGGTCGGAGTCCATGACTCGTTGGCGACCGTGTGGCCGGCCGCCGCCAGTTGCTGCGGGGTGAGCCCGTAGCTGTACCAGTACTCGACGAGGATGCCGGCGTTCGGGGTGACGGTTCCGTCCCCGGCCTTGATGCCGTCGTTCCACATCCGGGTGGTCTTGCCGGCCGCCCGGACCAGGCCGTCGGCCCAGTTCACGAACCCGTAGTAGGTGTCCTTGGCAGTGGCGTTCGCCCCGTAGTGGGCGCGGGCATAGCTGAGCAGCTGCGGGTACTTGGCGTAGTCGGTGACGTATTCGTCCGCGCCGATGTGCCAGTACGGGGCCGGGAACAGGGGCAGGTACTCGTTCACCAGGTCCTTGATCAGGGTGTACGAGGCCGGCAGCGAGAGGTCGATGAAATCGGGGCTGGCCGTCCCGGAACCGTTCTTGAGCCTGAGCTCGGGATGGGCCGCCAGGATCGCGTTCATGTGCCCCGGGGTGTCGATCTCGGGAACGATCGTGACGTGGTACTTCTGCCCGAGCGCGACCAGGTCGGCGATGTCCTGCTTGGAATAGTGGGCGGCGGAGACGATCTCCGGGTGCGTGGAGCTCTCGAGACGGAAGCCGAACGTGTCCGACAGGTGGAAGTGGAAGTAGTTGAGCTTGAGGTAGGCCAGCTCCTTGATGTGCTGCTTGACCCAGTCGACGGTGAAGAACTTCCGGCCCTGGTCGATCATGAGCCCGCGCTCCGCCTTGGTGGGCCAGTCCACCGCCGTGCCGGCCGGTACCGAGGGCGACTGGTGCAGGAGCTGGAGCACCGTGCGGGTGCCGTAGAACGCGCCGGTGTCGGTCCCTGCCCGGATCGCGACGGACTGACCGACGGTCAGCCGGTAGCCCTCGGCGGGCAGGCCGGGGTCGCCGAGGCTGAGCGCGATGTCGCCGGGGGCGGCGCTCCCGGTGACGACGCTGACGGGACGCCCGGCCAACGCACCCAGATCCTCGGCGAGTGTGGCGGCCTCGTCGGAGAGCTGGGCGGTGTAGGCGGGGTCGACGGCGATGCGGCTTGCGGCGGTGAAGGCGTACGTACCGGTCCCGGCCGTCCACTGGCGCAGCGCCGGAACCGTCTGTGGCGCCCCGGCGGCAGCCGGCGAGGCCCCGGGGCCGGGTCCGGCGACGGCGACACCGGGTAAGGAAAGTGCGGTCGCCGCGGTCGCGGCGGCGATGAGCAATCTGAGCAGACGCATGGCAAGTCCCCGAGTGGATGGGAGGGAAGGGGAGTTCGAAGGGTCGGCCAAAGTGCAGCCAAAGTGCAGCGCAGTGCCGGATGCATGTCAATACCTGCTCGAAAGCCCGTCCTACCGAGCAGGATCGCGCACGGCAGGGGGAGAGGGCGGCGTGTTACCGTCGCGTCATGTCCAAGGTGGAGATAGACGCGTTGACCGCCGAGTTCTTCGGCGCCTTCGACAACCGGGGCGGCAAGCCCGCCGACGTGGCCCGCATCCGGCGGCTGGTGCTCCCGGCCGGTGTGATCGTCAAGACCGGCCCGGAGCTCACGGTCTACACCGTGGACGAGTTCGTCGAGCCCCGCGAGAAGCTGCTGAACGATGGGCGGCTGGTCGAGTTCTCCGAGTGGGAGACCTCCGAACGGACGGACATCGCAGGCGACATCGCGTCGCGCTTCGGCGCGTACCGCAAGTCCGGGATCCTGGACGGTGAGCCGTTCGAGGGCGGCGGGACCAAGACCATCCAGTTCGTCCGCACCCCGCAGGGCTGGCGGATCGCCGCCTTCTCCTGGTACGACCAGCCCTGACAGGTCAACAGCGGCGATCAGCCGTACGGACCCCGCGCCGGCGTACCGCCGTGACCACGAGCACCAGGAGCACCGCGAGGCCGTACGCCGTGGCGCTCACCGCCTCGCGCGAGCCGGACGCCTGCCCCGTGACGTACACGACGGGGCCCGCGACCGCGATGCCCAGCCACTCCCAGCGTCCGTCCAGCGCCACGAGCGCGACCAGCAGCAGGGCGTACCAGGAATAGCCGGGTGTGAGCAGCGCGAACGCCCACCCCGTCACCAACAGCGCTCCGCTCCAGGGACGTCGGGGATCCCCGCGCCACAGCACGTACCCGCACACGCCCGCCATCGCGGCGATCAGCACCGGCAGCGCCCAGCCGTCCGGCAGCACCAGCCGCAGCAGCGCGTAGCGGGAACCGGCCGAGGCGTCCTCGTACCCTTCCTCCTCCACGTAACCGCCGAGGTAGCCGAGGACGGACCCGCGCGAGAGCAGGACGTACGGCAGGTACGCGAGCGCCGTGAAGGCGGCGGCCGGCAGCAGCACGGCGACCGCATCGCGCACCCGGCGGACGCCCGACAAGGCGCCCGGGAGCACGATCGCCGGCGTCAGTTTCGTGGCGACGGCGGCGCCGAGGACCAGCGCGCCGGCGGCCCGTCGCCCGAGGCGCGGTGCGGCCACGAGCCCGAGACCGGCCACGGCCAGCAGCACCCCCAGGACGTCCACGTGCGCGTTGTTCACCGCCTCGATCGGGACGGCGGGGCACCACGCCCAGTACGCCGCCCGGCGCGGGTCCGTGCCCCGGCGGCGCAGGATCAGCAGCAGCGCGCCGGTCACGCCGAGGGACAGCACCCCGGCCCCGATCTGGAGCGGCTTGTGCCGGGCGCCTGCGGGGGAGAGCCGGTCGACGGTCAGGAAGTACGCCTCCGCCACGGGCGGATAAATGGTGTGCACGGCCGGCCGGTTGATCCGGGTGCAGTGCGGGGCGCCCCCGGTGTCCCCCGTGTCCCCGCCGGTCGGGATCCGGGCCAGGTCCGGGCCGGTGCACGCGGCAGCGCCGGTGGGGAAGAGCCACGGATCGCGCAGCCGGGCCAGCGCGGGGTCCTGCGGAGCGTGGTCGTACGGGGAGATGCCGGCGGACTGGACCCGGCCGTCCCAGGCGTAGCGGTACGAGTCGGTGCTGGTCCGGGGCGCGGCCACCAGCCCCGTCGCCGTCACCGCGACGGCCCCCGCCAGCACCAGCGGCACGACCAGGCCGGCCGGGACCCGGCGCAGCGCGAGCAGGGCGACCGCGAAGAGCGCCCAGCAGGCCGCGTACCTCCAGGACAGTCCGGCGGGGTCGGTGAAGTAACCGTCGCGGCGGATGGTCCGCACGAGGGCGGCGGCGAGGACGGCGAGGGCGGAGAGGCCGAGGGCGGTACGCAGGTTCACAGCCGCAGCGTTCCAGGCAACGGCTGCACATCGGGGTGCGGCGCCGTGCACGTCCGTGTTTCGTAAGGTGTCCGAACCCCCTCCGAGTGCCTTGGCGGGCGTGTCATGGGTCCATGCGCTTCCCACTCCGGCTCCCGCCCGACCCGCCCGTCACCTTCAAGGCACGGCTGCACGACGCCCGTACCGCGACCGCCGTCGGCCGCTGGCTCGGGCTCGCCTTTGCCGTGTGTTTCGTGACCGGTGTGCTCAGCCACTACGTCCAGCACCCGCCGGTCTGGCTCGCCGACCGGCTGCCGAGCCGCCCGTACTGGGGGTACCGGCTCACCCAGGGGCTCCATGTGGTTTCCGGGATCGCGGCGGTCCCGCTGCTGCTGGTGAAGCTGTGGGCGGTGTATCCGCGGCTGTTCGAGTGGCCGCCGCTCACGTCGGTGCGGCACGCGCTCGAGCGCGCCTCCGTGGCGGTGTTGGTGGCGGCCGGCGTGTTCGAACTGTTCAGCGGGCTGCTCAACACGTTCCAGTGGTATCCCTGGCCGTTCTCCTTCGTGCCCGTGCACTTCGCGCTGGCCTGGCTCGTGGTGGGCGCGCTGATGGTGCACGTCGCCGTGAAGTGGCCCGAGATCCGGGCCCATTGGACCCGCCGCTCCGCGGGGACGCTCATGCTGCCCGAGGCCGACGGCCCGGACCGGCGCGCGCTGCTGGTGGGCGTCGCGGCGGCGGTGGGGGCGGTGACGCTGACGACCGCCGGACAGTCCGTGACCGGGCTCGGGAGGCTCGACCTGTTCGGCCCGCGTCATCCCGCGGTCGGACCGCAGGGGCTCCCGGTGAACCGTACGGCCAAGGCGGCGGGGGTCACCGCGGCATCCGTACTGGACTGGCGGCTGACCGTCGCCGGCCCGCGCCCGTACACCCTCACCCTCGACGAACTGCACGCGATGCCGCAGTACGAGGTGACGCTGCCCATTGCGTGCGTCGAGGGCTGGAGCAAGAACGCCCGGTGGACCGGGGTACGCGTACGTGACCTGCTGGACCGCGCCGGAGGCGGCCCGGGCGCCCGCGCGCGCGTGGAGTCGCTGGAGGTGGCCGGGGCGTACCGGGTGACGGAGATGGGCCGCGAGTACGCCCAGGACCCGCTCACCCTGCTCGCGCTGCGCCTGAACGGCGAGGAGCTCTCCCCGGACCACGGCTACCCGGCGCGGATCATCGCCCCCAACCGGCCCGGCGTGCTCCAGACCAAGTGGGTCGGCCGACTGGAGGTGGCGTGATGGCGTACCGATGCCTGGTGGCGGCCCTCGGGCTGGCCTTGATGGGCCTGGGCGGCGCCCTGCTGATCCAGCAGCCGTCGCCCTGGCGGATCGCGCTGTGGCTCGCGGCCGCGGTCGTGGTGCACGACGGGCTGATCGCGCCCCTCGTGGTCGCGGTCGCCGTGCTCACGGGCGCGTTCGGCCTGCGCTTGCGCGGGGTCCCGCGCGCGGCCCTGATCGTCGCGGGCTCGCTGACGGCGATCGCCCTGCCGCCGCTCCTGCGGCCGGGCGGCGCGGCCAACCCGACGGTGGTACCGCTGGACTACCTGCGCAATTGGCTGCTGACGATGGCGGCCATCGCCGGGGCCGCGGGCCTGTGGGCCGGGACGCGCGCGGCGTTGCGCGGGGCGCGCCGAAAGCCCTGAGCGACAGGACGTACGAAGGCGGCTGACGCGAAGTGGAACCGCGTCAGCCGCCTTCGTGGGTCCCGGTCGTCCGTGTGCGGTCAGCGTCGCAGCTGTACGAACGCACGGCCCGCGGCATGCCAGGTCACCGCTCGGGTCCAGCCCGCGTCCGCCGCCTCGGCACGGAGTGCACGGGTACCGAGCCGGGCCCACGGGAACGGCGCCCCGCGTCCGCCGTGACCGTCGTCGACACGGACGTCGACGCGCTCGTCGACGTCCACGGTGGCCACCTCGACCAGCAGCGAGCCGCCCGGGGCCGCGAGCCGCGCGGCGCGGCGCAGCAGCGCGCCGGGGTCGCCGCCGATGCCGATGTTGCCGTCGATCAGCAGGACCGTGCCCCACCGGCCCTCGCTGGGCAGCGGATCGAACACGGACCGGCACAGGGCGCTTCCGCCGGCGCGTATGGTGCGGGTCACCGCCTCCGGGGTCACGTCCACGCCCAGCGCGGGATGCCCGCGGCGGGCGAGGGCGGCGACCAGGCGGCCCGGCCCGCAGCCCAGGTCCAGGACCGGGCCGTCGCAGCGGGACAGGACGGTGGCGTCGGCGCTGTCGGGTTCGGCGCACCAGCGCTCCACCTCCAGCGGCAACAGCCAGCCGTCGGAGCGGCGCAGATAGAGAGGTCCTTGGCCGGTGCGCAGGGCGTCGGCGTACGGGTCGGCCCGCCAGGCCCGGGCGGCGGGCTCCGCCAGTTGCGCGGTCATCGGACGGCCGGGCACAGCTCGGCGTGCAGGACGGCGAAACGGGTCCCCGGGGCGGCGGCTGCGACCTCCGCCGCATCGCCTGGGGTGTCGACGTCGCGGAGCGCGGGGAGGTCCCGTACGGACCGCCCGGACGCGGTCAGCCGCAGCCGCTGCACCTCCCCGGTCTGCGGTACGGACATCGGTACGCCGATCAGCAGCGCGGGATCGGGCTCGGCGAGCCCGAGGGCCCAGAAGCCGCCGTCCAGGGCCGGGCCGAACCAGGCGTTCGTGCGGCTGAAGTCGAGTCCCCGGGCCAGGAGTTCCGGAGTGACCTGCGGGGTGTCCATGCCGATCAGCAGCGCGGGACCCTGGTACAGGGCGAAGGCCGCGGCCAGCCGGAGGTCGAGCACGCCATCGCACTGCGGGACCACCTCGATCCCGTCGGGCAGCCAGTGCCCCGGCGCCCCGTCGAGGTAGAGGACGCGCCGCCGGGCCGGCGTGGCGAGGACGGCGTCCAGGGTGTCCTGCAGCGCGGCACGGGCCAGGGCCGCGGCCTGCTGCGGGGTGAAGTGCGGGGTCAGCCGCGTCTTGACCCGGCCGGGGACAGGGGCCTTGGCAATGACGAGAAGAGTGCCCTCGTCGGTGCTCGGGTTGCTGCTGGGGTTGCTCCCGTCCGGACTCATGCGCCGGCCCCGCCGGCCGGGACGGACCGGGTGCCGGGCGCCTCGGCCAGCACCCGCTGCATGTCCCGTACCGCATGCCAGGTGCCCCGCCAGGTACCGGTGACCTTGGACTTCCCGGAGCGCGGCAGGTACGGGACGTCCGTCTCGGCCACCCGCCAGCCCGCGTCGGCCGCCCGTACGACCATCTGCAGCGGGTAGCCGCTGCGCCGGTCGGTCAGGCCCAGGCCCATCAGTGCCCCGCGGCGCGCGACCCGCATCGGTCCGAGGTCGTGCAGCCGCAGCCCCGTACGGCGGCGCAGCATCCGCGCCAGCGCGAGGTTCCCGGCGCGGGCGTGCGCGGGCCACGCGCCGCGGCCCTGCGGGCGGCGCCGGCCGAGCAGCAGGTCGGCCTCGCCGGCTGCGACCCGGGCCGCCATCGGAGCGAGCAGGGCGGGGTCGAGGGAGGCGTCGCAGTCGCAGAAGCAGACGAGGTCGGCGCTCGCGGCGAGCAGTCCCGCGTGGCAGGCGGCGCCGAAGCCGCGCCGCGGTTCGCTCACGACGGTCGCCCCCAGACTGCGGGCGATGTCGGCGGAGGCGTCGGTGGAGCCGTTGTCGACGACGATGGCCCGCCAGCCGGCCGGCACCCGCGCCAGCACCCAGGGGAGCGCCTCCGCCTCGTCGAGGCACGGCAGTACGAGGTCCGCCCGGGGCGGCACACAAGCAGAATCAGTCACGGTCCACACCGTAGGAAGCGGACGGGGACGAAAGGGGCTTCAAGTCCTTACGAAACGCGGACGCCGTGCGGGATCGGGGGAGGGCGCGTTCCACGCGACCGGGGCGGATGCCAGGCTTGGGCCATGGCAGTCAGCAATACGCAGAGCACGGACGAGGGCCAGGACGCCGTCGGCCCCGGCGGGGCGGGTACGCCGGACCGGTTCACGGGCAGCGTCCTGGTCGTGGAGGACGACCCGACCGTCTCGGAGGTGGTGGCCGGATACCTCGACCGGGCCGGCTTCGCCGTGCGCCGGGCCGCCGACGGACCGGCCGCCCTCCGCGCCGCCGAGGAGCAGCGCCCGGACCTGGTGATCCTCGACCTCATGCTCCCCGGGATGGACGGACTGGAGGTCTGCCGGCGGTTGCGGGCGCGCGAGCACGGCGCCGACCGTCGTCGAGGTCAGGGCGGCACCCCGCCCCTCCCGCCCGTCCCGGTCATCATGCTCACCGCACGCGGTGACGAGGACGACCGGATCCTGGGCCTGGAAGTCGGCGCGGACGACTACGTGACCAAGCCGTTCAGCCCGCGCGAACTCGTCCTGCGCGTGCAGTCGGTGCTGCGCCGGGCCGTCCCCGCCCCGCCGGCCGCCGGCCCCCGGCTCACCGCGGCGGGCCTGAGCCTGGACCCGGCCGCCCGCCGGGTGAGCAAGGACGGCCAGGAGCTCGCCCTCACCCTGCGGGAGTTCGACCTCCTCGCCTACTTCCTGCGCCACCCCGGGCAGGTCTGCGACCGGGAGCGGCTCATGCGCGAGGTCTGGGGCTGGGACTTCGGCGACCTGTCCACCGTCACCGTCCACGTCCGCAGGCTCCGCGGAAAGATCGAGGACGATGCGGCGAGCCCCCGCCTGATCCAGACCGTATGGGGCGCCGGCTATCGCTTCGACGCCCACCCCGCCCCGGCGGCCCCCGCCACGGATCCCCGGACGGAGCTCGGACATGCGTGAGCAGGACCTGCTGCTGATCGCCCTGTACGCGCTGCTCGGCGCGGGCGGCGCCGGAGCGCTGGGCGCGGTCGCCCTGCGGATGCTGCGGCGCCGCAGCATCGCCGTCTCACTCGCCGTCGTGACCGCCGTCGCCGTGTTCGCGATGCTCGCCGGCACGCTCACGGTGGCCTGGGCGATGTTCCTCTCGACGCACGACCTGACCGTGATGACCACGGTCGTCGCCGTGGCGGCCGCCGTCTCCCTGGGCGCCGCCCTGCTGCTGGGCCGCCAGGTCGTACTGCGCTGCCGCGAGCTCGTCGCCGCCGCACGGGTCTTCGGCGAGGAGGGCACGTTCACCACGCCCACCGTGCCCGCCCCCGCCGAACTCACCGCGCTCAGCCGCGAACTGGCCCTGACCAGCGAACACCTGGAGTCGTCCCGGGAGCGCGAGCGGGCCCTGGAGACCTCACGGCGTGAACTGGTCGCCTGGATCTCGCACGACCTGCGCACCCCGCTGGCCGGTCTGCGCGCCATGTCGGAGGCGCTGGAGGACGGCATGGCCGCCGACCCCGCCCGCTACCACCGGCAGATGCGCACCGAGGTGGACCGCCTCAACTCCATGGTCGGCGACCTCTTCGAGCTCTCCCGCATCCACGCGGGCGCCCTCAGCCTCAGCCCCACCCGGTTGAACCTCTACGACCTGGTGGGCGACGCCCTGGCCGGAACCGACGCACTCGCACGCGAGCACGGCGTACGGCTGGTCGGCGACGGCGCCGCACCGCTCCCGGTGGAGGCGGACGGCAAGGAGATGACCCGCGTCCTGTCGAACCTGCTGGTCAACGCCATCCGCCACACCCCGGCCGACGGCACGGTCGCGATCGCGGCCGAATCCCGTGAGGGAGCGGTGGTGCTGTCGGTCACCGACGCCTGCGGCGGCATTCCCGAGGAGGACCTCGCGCGCGTCTTCGACACCGGCTGGCGCGGCACACAGGCCCGCACCCCTCCTGGAGGCGCGGGCCTGGGCCTGGCGATCGTCCGGGGCATCGTGGAGGCCCACGACGGGCACGTACACGTCCGCAACGTCTCCGGCGGCTGCCGCTTCGAACTGACCCTCCCGGCCCCCGCCTAAGGGCTGTCCCGTAATCCCCGGCGGGCGCACGACGCCGGCTACGGCACCTCGCCGCGTTGTCGGAACGCCCGAATACGCCCAGTATGTGGGCGCCCCTCCGCCTTGCGATGCACCGCATCCGACGCCGTGCGCTGACCCACCGGGGATTACGGGACAGCCCTTAGGAACATCGGGAGGGCCGGGGGTCCGGAGAGCCGGCGGCCCGGTGGACCGGCGGACCGGTGGTGGCTCAGGGCGTGTCCGCCCCGGCCGCCAGTTCCGCCATCCCGGCGGCGAACGGCACCACCGGCCGCCAGCCCAGTTCCCGGCGCAGGCGCGCCGAGTCGGCGGTGATGTGCCGGACGTCGCCCAACCGGTACTCGCCGGTGACGACCGGGTCCGGGCCCCCGCACGCGGAGGCCAGGGCCTTGGCCATGTCTCCGACGGTCCGCGGATCGCCGCTGCCGACGTTGTACGCGGCGAAGCCGCCCACCGCGCCGCCCGGGGACTCCAGCGACTCCAGCGCCACCGCGTTGGCCACCGCCACGTCCCGCACGTGGACGAAGTCCCGCCGCTGGCCGCCGTCTTCGAAGACGCGCGGCGCCTCGCCCCTGGCCAGCGCCGAGCGGAACAGCGCGGCGACCCCCGCGTACGGGGTGTCGCGGGGCATCCCCGGCCCGTAGACGTTGTGGTAGCGCAGCGAGATCCCGCGACCGCCCGTAGCCCGCGCCCAGGAGGCCACGAGGTGCTCCTGGGCCAGCTTGGTGGTGGCGTAGACGTTCCGCGGATCCATCGGCGCATCCTCCCCGACCAGCCCGGGGGCCAAGTCGGCGCCGCAGGCCGGGCAGCGCGGCTCGAACCGGCCGGCGGCCAGATCGGCCTCGGCACGCGGCCCGGGCCGGACCACGCCGTGGGCGGTGCACTCGTACCGTCCCTCGCCGTAGACGACCATCGACCCGGCGAGCAGCAGCCTGCCCACGCCCGCCTCCGCCATCTGGGCCAGCAGCACCGCCGTACCGAGATCGTTGGCCGACACGTAGCCGGGTGCGTCCCCGAAATCCTTGCCCAGGCCGACCTTCGCCGCCTGGTGGCAGACCGCGTCGACGCCGGCCAGGGCCTCCCGCACCTGACCGGGATCCCGTACGTCCCTCCCGTCCGCCGCCAGGTCGAACACCACCGGGTCGAGCCCCCGGCCTGCAAGTTCGGAGACGATGTGCGAGCCGATGAAGCCCGCTCCTCCAGTCACGAGTACGCGCATGAGCCGACGCTATGCCGCACCGTGGCCGATGAGGCAGATGCCCGGCCGCACGTCACGGATCCGTAAGAACGAACCCGGGCCCGACCGCTGTCCGGCCAAACGTTCGAATGGCTGGGTGTGTGTGACAAGGTGAACGGATGACGGAACACCGCGAGGGCTCTGCCCTCCACCCCGGTACCGGACCGGAACCGTGGTCGGACTCGATCGGGGTCCCCGGCGATCTCCTCGCGGCGAAGTCGCGTGTCTACGACCCCTGCGGGTTCACCTGCTCGCAGCCGGTGCCCGAGGCCGAGAGCGCCGAATACGCTGCGCACGCGTTCGTCCTCGACGGCCGCCGTGTCCGGTTCCGTGCAGCCAAGACGACGCCCACCAAGGTCGGCCAGTTCGTCACCGTGTGGCAGAGGTCCGCGCGCGGGCCCATCGCGCCGTTCGACGTCGCCGATCCCGTGGACCTCGTCGTCATCAGCAGCCACGACGGCGAGGGCTTCGGCCAGTTCGTCTTCCCCATGGACGCACTGCGCCGGAACGACGTCGTATCGGTGGACGGTTGCGGCGGGAAGCGCGGCTTCCGCGTGTACCCGCCGTGGGTGACGACCGCCAACCGCCAGGCCGGGCGCGCGCAGCAGTGGCAGGTGGAGCACTTCCTCCACCTGCCACAGGACGGCCCCGTCGACCCGGCCCGCGCCGAGGAGCTGTACCACCCGTAGGCGGGTCAGCCGGTGGTGGCGGGTGAACGCGTCGGAGCCTCGCGCTGGTGCGGGACCGGGGGAGGCGTCGACGCCAGGAGCTCGTCGCGGTGGAGTGCGACCGTGCGGGTGGGGGCGGGGATCGAGATGCCCTCCACCCGGAAGCGCTGGTGCAGGCGCTTGATGAACTCGTGCTTGATCCGGTACTGGTCGCTGAACTCGCCGACGCCCAGGATCACCGTGAAGTTGATCCTGGAGTCCGCGAACGTGTGGAACCGGACGGCCCCTTCGTGGTCGGGGACCGCGCCGTTGATGTCGGCCATCACGCCGTCGACCACCTCGAGGGTCACCCGCTCGACCTGCTCCAGATCGCTCTCGTAGCCCACACCCACCTGGACCAGGATCGACAGCTGCTGCTCGGGTTGCGTGAAGTTGGTCATGTTCGTCCGCGCGAGACGCCCGTTGGGGATGATCACCAGGTTGTTCGACAGGTTGCGGACCACGGTGTTGCGCCAGTTGATGTCGACGACGTAACCCTCCTCACCACTGCTGAGGCGGATGTAGTCACCGGGCTGCACGGTCTTCGAGGCGAGGATGTGAACGCCCGCGAAGAGGTTGGCGAGTGTGTCCTGCAGGGCCAGGGCCACCGCCAGACCGCCTACGCCGAGGGCCGTGACCAGCGGCGCGATGGACACGCCCATGGTCTCGAGCGCGACGAGCACACCCATCACGAGCACCACGATGCGCGTGATGTTCACGAAGATGGTCGCCGATCCGGCCACTCCGGTCCGCGCCCCCGCCACCGACTGGACGAGCCCGGAGATGACCCGGGCGGCGCTGAGCGTGGCGATGAGGATGATCAGGGCGGTCAGGGACTGGTTCACGAAGCCCAGGATCCGTGCGTGGAGCGGCAGGGTCGAGGCGGCCACCGCGACGCCGGCGATGACCGCCGCCCAGGGGGCGAGCGTGCGCAGCGCGTCGACGATGATGTCGTCCCCGCTCCAGCGGGTCCGCTCGGCGTGCCGCCCCAGCCAGCGCACCAGGGCGCGCAGCAGCAGTCCGGCCAGGGCGCCCGCGGCGACCGCGATCCCGGCCACCAGCCAGTCGTGCAGGACGAGTTCCCGGTTCAACGGACGCCCTCCGCTTCGCGCCGGACCGGGGGAGCGGCGACGGGCGCTGCGGGTCGTCGTATGAGGTGTGTCGTCACCTTGTCACCTGTCAGTTTGTCGTGCATGGAGCCTCGTTCGGGCGCGTGTACGCATTCCGGAACGGGCTGCCATCCTGCCCCATGGGCCGGGGGACCGCTGCAGCCGGGCCGTGGTCCGCCCCCCGGCCCGGGCGACGGGCCTACCGGCGTGCTGCGGCCGGGACCGTGGCCGTCGGCGTGTTCCAGCCCGAGATCCTGATCCGGGGCGCGGAACCGCGCAGATCGGCGGTACGGTACGTCGCCGTCACGGTCGCCGACTCACCGGGCCAGAGGCTGATCTGATTGTCGGACCACTGGACGGGCAGAACGGGGACGTCCTTGCCGTCCACCAGATGCAGGTCGGTGAGCAGCGCCGGCGTGTTCCCGCCGCCGGTGTTGCGTACCGTGACGGTGGTCGTGGAGGTCGCCGGCGCATCGCTGTCCACGGCCGTCGTCGCGGTGGCGGCCACGGAGGCCTGCGCCATGGACCTCAGCCGGGTGAGATCGGCGTAGGCGGTCGCCGGGGTGTGGTACCAGTCGCTCTGGCCGTAGTCGAGGACGTCCCGGCGGGTCGAGAGCCAGTACACGTTGCGGCTCACCTCGCGGCCGGCGGCGTCCGTCAGGACCAGCCGCGCGAGATGGGTGGTGGACAGCCCCTCCACCGAGGCCGGAAGGGTCAGCGCGGTGGTCTTCGCGCCGTCCCCTCCGACGCCGAGTCCGGTCACGGTCCGGTCGTACTTCTGCGTCCCGTCCGTGTTGAAGAGGGAGATCCGCGCGGTCAGTCCCGACACCGCCGCCGCGCGGCGGTTGACGACGGCCACCGTGCGGTCGTCGTACGAGTACTGGATGTGCAGCGGCTCGTTCGCCTTCTTCGCGCCGTAGTAGGCGCCGCCCTGGTCGAGGAAGCGGTCCACGAGCTGCCAGTGCAGCGAGGTCCAGCCGCTGTTGAACATCCAGTAGATGACCCCCGTCGACGGCTTCGAGGCGTCCGTGGCGTTGCGCGCGTACGCCTCGAACTGCGCGCGGACGTTCTCGTACTGGGCGAGCTGCGCCTTCGCGACGTAGTCCTCGAGGCTGCGGGGGGCGCCGTACCGGGCGGTCAGCGCATCGTCGTACAGCTTGAGCGTGGCGTAGGTGCGGGAGGGGGAGCGGTGGTACTGCGGCGCGGCCGGGTCCTTCCAGAGGGCGGTGAGCTCGGCGGGGGACATCATGCGGCGCAGGGTGTCGAGCGTGGGGACGTCGGGGCCGGCGCTGGTCTCGGAGTTGAAGCCGGTGGCTCCGCCCTCGCGCTTGTCGTACCAGTAGCCGGGCGGCTCCCAGTCGTAGGGGCCGGGCATCCGCATCCCCGAAGGGCCGCTGAGCGGCGCCGACTTGGCGGAGGCTGCGGGGATCACCGGGGTGGGCCAGTCGGCGGCCTTCAGCGCGTCGAGGTAGCCCCTCTCGATCTCCGCGTCCGGGGCGAAATCGCTGCCGATGAGGAAGGAGACGACGCTGGGGTGATCGCGCAGGCGCGCGGCCTCGGCCGCCATGGAGGCCTTGGCGACCGGGTAGTCGGCGGTGGTCCAGCTCTCCCCGGCCTCGGTGCCGTTGACCTCGCCCTCCCACTTGGTGCAGCACTGCCAGCCCGGCAGGGTGAGGATCCCGTACCGGTCGGCGAGGTCGAAGAACTCGTCCGGTTCGAGGTGCCCCTCCAGGCGCAGGGTGTTGAGGCCGAGGTCGCGTGCGTACGCCAGCCGGTCCTCGGTGTAGGTCCGGTCCCAGCGCAGCAGCTGGTCGGGGGACCAGCCGGCGCCCCGGATCAGCAGCGGCCGGCCGTTGACGGAGTACTGCCGGGCCCCGTCCTTGTTGAGCGGGGCCTGCACGCTGCGGATGCCGAAGCCGTGGCGGGAGCGGTCGGACACGGTCCCGGACCCGGACCCGGCCGCGGACGGGGCACCGGCCCCGGGCACCGTCACCGTCAGGTCGAGCGCGTACAGCTCCTGCGCGCCCATCCCGGCGGGCCACCACACGCGCGGCGAGTCGAGGTGCAGCCGGGGCGTGTCGGCCGGGGCGAAGGCCACCGTCTTCGTCTCGTGGGCGCGCAGGGACACCTCCCGGCGGAAGGCGACGCCGGTGCCGGTGGGTCCGGCAGGTCCGGTGGGTCCGGTGGGGTCGGTGGCGCCGATGGTCCCGGAGAGGGTGGCGGTGACCGCCTCGGCCGAGTCGTTGCGCACCTGCGCCTTGACGGTCACGTCCGCTGAGGCCAGGGACGGCATGGCCAGGCTGGTGACCACGTGAGCATCGCGCAGGGCGACGGGTCCGCCGCGCCGTACGAGCACGTCGCGGACGATGCCCATGTTCTCGTCCGGCGGCGGCTGCAGCCAGTCGAGCCAGCCCATGGTCAGGTTCTTGCGGGGGTTGTTGGGCTGGATCCGGAAGGCCACCGCATTGGCGCCCGCCGTCACCAGGCCGGTGACGTCGAGCTCGTGACGGGTGTACGCGCCGACGACCTCGGACGCGGTGGCGACCTGTCGGCCGTTGACGAACACGTCCGCCGCGGAGACCACCCCGCTGAAGTCCAGGTACGTACGCGAGGACGTGTCCTCGACGGTGAACTCGGCGCGGAACCACCACGGCACGGTGAAGTCGGCGGCCGGGATGCGCTGCTGGTTGGTGGAGTAGAACGGGTCGGGGTGCTTGCCGTCCGCGACCAGGGCGGCCAGTACGGTGGAACGCGGCCCGGCCGGATACCAGCCCGTCGTCAGGTAGCCCGGGGCCGAGACGGCGGCCGCCGCGTCGGAGACCTGGGCCGTCGACCGGATGGCGTACCCGGACAGGGGCGTGGCGCTTCCCGCCGCCGCGGGGACGGCGGTCACCGCCCGTACGTGCGCCGGACGGGGGGAGGGAGCCGCGGCAGGAGCACCCGCGACGAGCGCACCCAACAGGCCGAGCACGGCCAGGACCCGGGTTTCCCACCGGGCAACCCGAAGAACGCGAACAACACGGACAGGAGAGGGGAACACAGTGGTCTCCGGGAGGCTCAGGCGGCTAGGGCGGAGGTGATCACCAGCGGCGGTTCGGCCCGCTCCGCGGCCCACGGGTACCGCTGCACGAGAGCCGGGTCGGCGACGGACAGCGCCTCGTCGACAGTCGGCCGGCGCTGGGTGACATCGCGGAAGCGGGCGCGTTCCAGCAGGGCCGGAAGCAGGTCCACGGGCCAGGCGTGGTTGCGTACCTCCTGCCAGGAACCATCGGTGCGGCGCAGCCGTAGCGGCATCTCGTCGCCCGGCCGGTACGCGGCCCCCGCCGTGCCCACGCGCAGCGAGGCGTACTCCAGCTCCGTACAGGCGGGGTCGGTGGTCAGCAGCACGAGCGGGGCCCCGGGCCGCAGCAGGCGGCGGATCTCGGCGAGCACCGCGAGCACGGCCTCCTCGGTCGGGAGCGAGGCCAGGACGTGGTTGCACATCACCGCGTCCGCGGACCCGTCGGACAGGCCGGTCACCCGGCCGTCCCTGACCAGGTGGAACTCCGCCACCTCCGTCGCCGTGCTCCGGGCCAGCGCCAGCATCTCGGCGGACGTGTCCACCCCCAGCACCCGCGCGCCCAGCAAGCGCGCCGCCCGGTCGGCCACCCGTCCGGGCCCGCAGCCGTAGTCCACGAGCACCCCGTCCGTGCCGATCCGGGGGCGGGACAGGGCCTCGAACACGAACGGATAGCCGAGCAGCCAGTCCGTGGCCGCCTCCACCGCCGCGAACGCCTCTGCCCCGGCAGGCCCGGACCAGGCGCCGCCCCCTTGCACGTGTTCCTCTGACGCGTTGCTCACAGCTCCCCACTATCGGCCCGGCGGGCCGGGCGACGGCAGCGGCGCGCCCGTCCCGTACGCGGCTCAGGGCCACGGGACCGGAAGGCTCAGGGCCGCGGGACCGGAACCGCCGGCCGATCCGCTCCGGCCGTGTACGACGGTCGGCCAAGTGGGGCGAGTGAGCCGTTCCGCCGGGGCGGCTGGTGTTTCCGGCCCCGGAGGCCGGGCAGTGTGGTGGACTCCGGCCCCGGCCCGGCTCCGTGGAGCCCCACGTCTCGAAAGGCATGACATGACCTCGCCTGTCGGCAGCGAGCTGCTCCCCAATGCCCGTGAGCTGTTCGACATCCCCGAGGGCACCGCCTACTTCAACACCGCGAGCCTGGCACCGACCCTGCGCAGCAGCCTCATCGCGGGCGAGGGCGCCCTCCTCAAGCGCGCGCAGCCGTGGCGGATCCACGGAGCCGACTGGTTCAGCGGGGCCGAGCAGCGCAGAACGCTGTTCGCGGAGCTCATCGGGGCAGCCGCGGACGACATCGCCCTCGTACCGGCGACCAGCTACGGCCTCGCGGTGGCCGCCGCCAACCTGACGGCGCCGGCCGGCAGCCGGGTCCTGGTCCTCGCCGGCGAGTACCCGTCCGGGATCTACACCTGGTGGCGGTTCGCCGAGCGTACGGGGGCCTCGATGCTCACCGTGGACCGGGAGCCCGGCCGCACCTGGACCGAGGCCGTCCTCGGCGCACTCGCCGCCCACGACGACGGCGTGGCCGTGGTCTCGGTCCCCCGGGTGCACTGGACCGACGGCGCCCTGCTCGACCTGGACCGGATCGCCGAGGCCACCCGGGCCGCGGGCGCCGCCCTGGTCGTCGACGCCAGCCAGTCCGCCGGGGCGATCCCGATCGACATGCGCACGCTGCAGCCCGACTACCTCGTCAGCGTCGGCTACAAGTGGCTCCTCGGCCCTTTCGGGCTCGGTTACCTGTACGTGGCTCCGGAACACCAGGAGGGGCGGCCGCTGGAGGAGAACTGGATCCTGCGCAAGGACTCCCAGGACTTCGCACGGCTCGTCGACTACCGCACCGAGTACCAGCCCGGCGCCCGCCGCTTCGACGTGGGCGCGCGCACCGCCTTCGAGCTCACCCCGATGGCCACCGCCGCACTCGAACAGATCTCGGCCTGGACCGTCCCCCGCATCGCCGTCACCCTGGCGGCGACCACGGCCCGGATCGCCTCGGCGGCCCGCGAGCGGGGCCTGCCCGTCCCGGCCCCTCGGGGCCCGCACATGCTCGGCATCACGGTCCCCGAGGGGCTCCAGCAGCGCGTGGTGGCCGCGCTGGAGGAGGCGAACGTGTTCGTCGGGGCCCGGGGCCCGGCCATCCGCATCAGCCCGCACCTCCACACCACCGGCGCCGACATCGACCAGCTGCTCACTGCGCTGGACGCCGCGCTGAACCGGCCTTGACGCCTGCAGCCGAGCCAGTCGGCCGGAACCGGCCTCCGCGGCGTTCTAGAGGAAATCGCATGCCCGTGCGTAGGATTCCGATGTCCCATCGCACTTTGAACACAGCTTCCACACAAGCGAGTTCGGAGGTCATGTTGAGATCCAGCAAGCGTGTCCCGCGTCGATTAGCGGCCCTGGCCGTGGGCTTGGCGGCCGTCCTGGCCGCCCCCGTCGGCTCCTCGGTGGCGGTTGCCGCCGTGCAGCCCACCGCACCTGCGGTCAGTTCCGTGGCCGCAGCACCGGTGGTGGGCTTCCCCGGCAACCAGGTCAACTACCAGTACGACAGCGTCCGGCTGCAGATGACCGCCGGAGGCGGCACGACCCCGTACACCTGGTCGGCAGCCAATCTGCCGCCCGGCCTGTCGGTCAACTCGTCGACCGGGCTGATCTCCGGCGTGACGCGCACCAGCGGCACCCGCACCGTGACGGTCACCGTCAAGGATGCGAAGGGCGCCACGGGCTTCACCACGTTCACCTGGCGCGTGATCCGCGACGCCTGCCCGCGCTGCTGACCCGCCGGCCCTGAGAACCCCGTCGCGGGCGGGGCGGCCGGCGCACGCCGCGCCCCGCCCGCGAACCATCGGTGCCGCGCCGGCGTCCCACCGGGGGAGGGGGTGTTCATGTCAGGAGCGGAACCGCAGGCGTGGCGGCTCCCCGCGCTGGTGCCCGTCATGGCGGCCACGGCCGTGTACGCCTGGGCCCACTGGTGCTACGGCGGCACCTCGGCGCCGTCCGGCACGGTCGCGTTGGCGGGCGGAGCGGTGCTCGTCGTCGGCGCCTCGGCGGCGTACTTCGCGCTCGTGCGCGGGAACGGCAGTCTCTTCGGGGCGCTCTTCCTGGCCCTGGGGCTGCTGCTGACCGTGACGGCCGCGGATCAGGCCGCCTCGCGCGGGGAGGTCGCCCTGTGCGTCGTGCGCGAGGTCCAGGCCAAGGTGCAGGCATCCGCCGGAGAAGGCGCTCCGGCGGAGAAGACCGTGTACCGCCACGTGCTGGACTGCCCCGGCGGCTACCCCGATGAGCTCAGGGACGACCGGCGCATCGCCGGCACGGGTGCGGAGGTGCGGGTCGCCTACGACGCCCGGCACCGGGCGTCCCCGGCCCTGGAGGGCGAGAACTCACCCTGGACGGCCGGATCGTGGGCCGTGGCCCTGCTCGCCACGAGCACGCTGCTGGCCGCTGCCAGGCGCGGCCCGGACGCGTAGGCCGGGCAACGGCTCGGGCAGACCCACCGGTGGCTTCGGCGATCGAGTGAATCCGCTTCCCGTACTGACACGCCACGGCGCCGTCCCGGGCGGACGGGGCAGGCCCGGTACGGTCCGATGCGACGCATCGAGGACGAGGAGAGCCTGACGTGCCCATCGCAACCGTCAACCCCGCGAACGGCGAGACGCTCAAGACGTTCGACGAGCTGGGGGCCGAGCAGATCGAGCAGCGCCTGGCGGCCGCCGATTCGGCTTTCCGGAGCTACCGCACGACGGGGTTCGCCGAGCGCGCCCGCCTCCTCGACCGTGCGGCCGACCTGCTCGACCAGGACCAGGACGAGATCGCCCGTACGATGACGCTCGAGATGGGCAAGCCGCTGGCCGCCGCCCGGGCGGAAGCGGCCAAGTGCGCGAAGGCCATGCGCTGGTACGCCCGCAACGCCGAGGAGCTGCTGGCCGACGAGCACCCCGCCCAGGCGGAGGTGGCGGACGCCGGCGCCTCCCGCGCCCGGGTCCACTACCGCCCCCTCGGCGTGGTCCTCGCGGTGATGCCCTGGAACTTCCCCCTCTGGCAGGTCGTCCGCTTCGCGGCGCCCGCGCTGATGGCGGGCAACGCGGGGCTGCTCAAGCACGCCTCGAACGTGCCGCAGACCGCGCTGTACCTGGGCGACCTCTTCCGGCGCGCCGGTTTCCCCGACGGGGCGTTCCAGACGCTGCTGGTGTCCTCCCGCGCCGTCGAGGGCATCCTCCGCGACCCCAGGGTGGCGGCGGCGACCCTCACCGGCAGCGAGCCGGCCGGCCGGTCCGTCGCCGCGATCGCCGGTGACGAGGTGAAGAAGACCGTCCTGGAGCTGGGCGGCAGCGACCCGTTCGTGGTGATGCCGTCGGCCGACGTCGAACGGGCCGCAGCGGTCGCCGTCACGGCCCGGGTGCAGAACAACGGGCAGTCCTGCATCGCGGCCAAGCGCTTCATCGTCCACGCCGGTGTCCACGAAGAGTTCACCCGCAGCTTCACGGCCCGGATGGCCGCGCTGATCGTCGGCGACCCGATGTCGGAATCCACGGAGGTCGGTCCGCTCGCCACCCAGCAGGGCCGGGCCGACGTCGAGGAGCTCGTGGAGGACGCCGTACGCCGCGGAGCCACCGCGCTGTGCGGCGGGGGGCGGCCGAAGGGCATGCCGGACGACCTGGCGGGGGGCTGGTTCTACGAACCGACCGTGCTCACCGGAATCACCCCCGAGATGCGGATCCACCGCGAGGAGGCGTTCGGCCCGGTGGCCACCGTGTACCGGGTGCAGGACCTCGACGAGGCGGTGGAGCTCGCCAACGACAGCCCGTTCGGCCTGAGTTCGAACGTATGGACCCGGGACGAGGCCGAGCAGGAGCGCTTCGTACGGGACATCGAGGCCGGCGGGATCTTCTTCAACGGCATGACCGCCTCCCACCCGGCACTGCCCTTCGGCGGCGTGAAGCGCTCGGGTTACGGACGCGAGCTGTCGGGCCACGGCATCCGCGAGTTCTGCAACGCCACGACGGTATGGCACGCCGTCGAGCCCGGCAGCGGCTCCTAGGGGGTGTCGCCCGGGCCCGCGGGGTTCGGCCCGGCGGCGACCGCCCGCGGCCGGGCCGAGGGCGGCCGCCCGCGGCCGCCGGCTCAGGCCCGGTGCGAGAAGCTCTCGTAGTAGCCGCCCAGCACGCGGTGGTAGTCCGCATCCTCGAGGTGCTTCTCCTTGTCGAACTCCGGGGCGGACTTGATCTGGTCCTTGGTGAGGCCGACGTAGATCCTCTCCTCGTCCATGTCGATGCGGGTGACGGTGCCGGCCGGCAGCAGTACGTGCTTGCCGAAGATCCACGGGCCGGTGTCCACGACGACGTACGAGGCGGCGACCTCGTCGGAGTGCTTGTCGACCTTGCCGATGCTGCCGTCGAGCGCCTCGACCTTGTAACCGGTCATGTCGGTTCCGGTCAGGCGTCCCGTCGTCTCGCGGTAGATCCACACGTTGATCATCGTGGTTCACTCCTTCGTCCCTGGGACGGGGTTCCCGGGGGCGCCTGCCCAGCCCGTTCCGGTCCACACCACACCGTTCCACCGCCGCGCATGCGGGGCGCTCCAGGGGGTAGGCGCGGCCTGTGTTCCCCGCGGTGAAGGAGGACGCGTATGAGCCGCGTAGACCGTGAGAACCGCGCCGCGCTGTTCGATGTGGACGGGACGCTCGCAGACACCAATCACCTGCACATCGCGTCCTGGTGGGAGGCGCTCAGGCAGGCGGGACACAGCGTGCCGATGCACGCCATCCACCGGGCGATCGGCCTGCCGGGCGAGGACCTCCTCGCCCATCTGCTGGGCGAAGGCCGGGACAGGAGCGAGGACGCCGCGCTCAGCGCCGCGCACGACACTCTCTACGGGACGTATTTCGACCGCCTGCCCCGGCTTGACGCGGCGGACGAACTGCTGCGCACCCTCGACCGGCGGGGCTGGCGCGTCGTCCTCGTCACCTCGGCCGGAAGCGCCGAGCTCGATGCGCTCAGGCGGGCCGTCGACGCCGACGATGCCATCACCGCCACCGCGAGCTCCGACGACGTGGAAGAGGGCAAGCCGGCACCCGATCCCGTGCACCACGCCCTCGAACTCGCCGGCGCGCCGGCGCACCGCTCCGTGTTCGTCGGCGACACGGTATGGGACATGAAGGCCGGCACCCGGGCCGAGGTCACGTGCGTGGGCCTGCTCTGCGGCGGGATCCCGCGCCTCGACCTCGAAGAAGCAGGCGCCTCTGCCGTGTACCGGGACCCGTCCGACCTCCTCGACCGGCTCGAGCAGAGCCCCTTCGGCAGGGAACCGGCCCGTACGGGCACCGCTCGCTCCCCGGAAGGGGACCACGCACGATGATGCACACCCCCACCCGCCGGGCCCGGCGGGGGCAGTCGCGGCGGAGCCACACCTTCCGTCAAACCCGGTGGGTCGGCACGGGCACGCCGCCGAACGACCCCGTACCGCCGAGTCCCACACCGGCGCCCGGCCCGGGCCCCGGTCCGGTGCCCGGCCCGCTGCCGGGGCCCGTTCCCGCCCCGGGCGGACCCGGCCCGGTGCCGCCGGCCCCGCCGCAGCCCGAGCCCGATCCGCCGGCGCCCGTTCCGCCGCCGGACCCGCACCCCGGCCCGGACCCCTGCCCGGCCCGGCGCCCGCCCCGGAGCCCGTCACCTGACGCCTCACGCGGGAGGTGACGGCTTCGCGTGCCCGCCGTGAAGCTCGCGCCGTGTTGGCCCGTGTCCCGGGCCGGGCCCAGGGTGAATGCGGGCGGGCTGACCGGGAAGAAGGCTATGAGGACCGGCTGCACGGCGTACGGAGCGGAACCGGAGTACCGCATGGCAGCAGATGTGTACGGCACGGGCGGTGGCGCGGCGCCGCGTTGCGCGGCGGACGTCCGCTGGAGTGGACACACGGCGGTCGTCACCCTGGTGGGGGAGCTGGACCACGACGGTCCGGAACCGCTCGTCGAGGCCCTGGGACAGGCGCTGGCACAGGGCGCCGAGCGGATCGTCGTCGACTGCGGCCGGCTGACGTTCTGCGATTCGACCGGCCTCAACATCTTGTTGCGGGGACGACTGGAGGCGGGAGAGGCCCGCAGTGTGCTGGAGCTCGCCGCGCTACGGCCCGTGGTGGCCCGCATGTTCGACATCACGGGGGCGAGGGCCCTGTTCACCGTGCACGCAGAGCTGCCGGCAGAACTGACCGGACGGACGAGGCCGTGAAGCCGGGTCGGAGCGGGTGATGAGCGAGCCGATGGCGTCAGAAGGCCGGATCAGGCGGCTCGGCCTGTACGGCGCAGGGAAGGTGGTGGGGCGCTGCCGCGACTTCTGCCGCAGCGCTCTCGAGGACTGGGCCTGGCCCGGACCGGCGCGGCTCACCGGGCTCACGGACGAGGAGCGGGACGCCGCCGCCGAGGACGTCCTGTTGCTGGTGTCCGAGATGGTGACCAATGCCGCCCTGCATGCGGGCGGGCCCACCGAACTCGTCCTCCGGCTCGGTCTCGGCGCCCCGGAGGCCTCTCCCTGGCGAGCCGGGGACCTGCGCATAGAGGTGAGCGACGTGAGCCACGCGCTCCCGCAGCCCCGGCCGCCGACGGCTCTGGGACTGCCCGGCGGGCACGGCCTGATGGTGATGAACCGGCTCGCCCGGCGCTGGGGGGTGACGCCCCGGGAGGGCGGGAAGTCCGTCTGGGCCGAGGTGACGGCGCCGGTCCCGGTCCGCATCCTGCACGCCTCACGTTCCCGGAGGGTGTCGGCCTCCGCACGGTCGCAGGGCACACGGCCGGCCGGCATGCCACCGCGGCCATGCCGGTTCAGCGACGGAGCCCACCCCAACGGGCATCCGGGGCCCCGGCGCGGGAGCTGACCGCCACGGCCGGAGACGGCGCGGGACCGTCGCCGTCGGGATGCGGCCGGGGCCCGTCGCCATTGGGGAAATACGCGAGAGTGCCGGTCAGGGCGAGCAGTCGCGCCACCCGGGCACTCATGCTCCGGATCTGGAAACGCCGGTCGCGATCCACACCTGCCCTCAGCCGGGCATGCAGCAGGACGTTCAGGCACGAGCAGTCGCAGAAGGTCACGGCAGCCAGATCGAGCACCACCCCTGCGGGATAGGCGCCCAAGGCGGAGAGCAGGACGTCCTGGACTTCCGCGGCACAGTCCTGGTCGATTTCTCCGGCGAGGACGATCACCGCGCCGCCCGCGCCGTCCGGTTCCACGCGGACGGTCGAGAGGGCTTCTTCCGACCGTACCGTCGCTGCGCCTTGCCGAGCTGGGGACATCTCCGTCTCCCTTGGCCCAGTCGTATCGCTGTCATCTCGATCGTCCGCCGCGTTCCGTCATGCGTCAAGAAATACGGGAAAAATATTTCGCGTCTTCTCTTGCAGGTCTTCTGTCACGCGTTTCCCCTTACACGACATGCCTTACGCGACTTGTCATACGCGAATGGACGGGCGCATGATGGAGACATGGAAAGCAGCTCAGAGCGCCGCCCCACGTGGACGTTCCTGACCAACCATGCACGGGTCCTCGTCGCCATCTCGCGGGACCCCGGAGTGCGGCTGCGCGACGTCGCGGCCACCTGCGGGCTCACCGAGCGGACCGTCCAGGCGATCGTCGCCGACCTGGAAGCGGACGGGTACCTGAGCCGCTCGCGCGACGGCCGGCGCAATCGGTACGAGATCGCTGAGGGAGCGATGTTCCGGCACCCCGCCGAGGCCGGCCACGGGGTCGCGGGCCTGCTCGACCTGCTCGCCGAGGACATGTCCCCGGCGAGGCGATAGCGGGTCCGGCGGCCGGAGCCGGAGCGGCCCCGGGAAGGCCGGGAGCAGCCACACGGGTGGTGCGGCGGCCGTGTTGCCGGGTGTGGAACCCCGCGGGCGACACGATGGACCGGGCTCCATGCCCGTCCGTGTCTTCGTGGGAGGCCTGTTCATGCTCGAACGCAAGCTGCGCAAGGACCGTACCGAAGTGACGTTCGTGCTACCGGGCGACGAACCGCCCGGCCCGGTCAGCGTCGTCGGCGACTTCAACGACTGGAAGCCGGGTACGCACACGCTGACTCCGCGCGCCGACGGCTCACGCGCCGTCACCGTCAAACTGTCGGCCAAGCAGGTGCATTCCTTCCGGTACCTGGCAGCCGGCGATTACTGGTTCGATGACGCGCACGCAGACGCCCACGACGGCATCAACGGCCGCCTCCACACCTGAGGCCGTAGTTCTGAGACCCGTCTTCCCGATCGGACCCGGGAAGACGCGAACGCCTCCCGGCACCACGCCGGTGCCCGGGAGGCGGGAAGTCAATGCGCTGCTGTGGCGGCCGGGCGCATCGCGCGCAGCGCGGGGAGCAGGGTGGCCTCGGCCCACTCGAGGAAGGGGTACTGGTGCGCCCCGCCCACCTGCACGAGCGCCACCTCTGTGAAGCCGGCGTCCACGAACGGGCGGACGGCGTCGACGAAGACGTTCACGTCCTCCCCGCACGGGATCGACTCGGCGACGTCCTCCGGGCGGACGCACCGCGACGCCTGCTCGAACGCGGCGGGCCCCGGCAGCTCCGCGTTGACGCGCCAGCCGCCCAGTGACCAGCGGAACTGCTCGTGGGCGCGCTTGACGGCCGTGTCCCGGTCGACGTCGTAGCAGACGGCGAGTTGGCCGACCTTCGGCTTCCCGGCGCCGCCCGATCGGTCGAAGGCCTCCAGGAGTTCCCTCTCGGGATCGATGGCGATCGCCAGATCGGCGACCCTGCCCGCCAGCTCGCAGGAGCGGCCGCCGGAGACCGCGACGCCGATGGGAGGCGGCTCGTCGGGCAGGTCCCACAGACGGGCGTTCTCGACGTCGAAGTACCGTCCGTGGTGGTTCACGGAGCCCCCGCCGAAGAGTTCGCGGATGATCTCCACGGCCTCCTCCAGCATCTCCAGGCGGATGTGCGCGGCCGGCCACCCGGGGCCGACGACGTGCTCGTTGAGGTTCTCACCGGAGCCCAGGCCCAGCCGGAAGCGTCCCTCGGACAGCAGGTGCACGGTCGCCGCCTTCTGCGCCACGACGGCCGGGTGGTAGCGCACCGTCGGGCACGTCACGTACGTCATCAGCGGGATGGCCGTCGTGGCCTGCGCCGCCGCTCCGAGGACGCTCCACGCGTAGGGGGAGTGGCCCTGAGCGTCGAGCCAGGGGGAGTAGTGGTCGGAGATGACGGCGAAGTCGAACCCCGCGCGTTCGGCACCGACCACGTGGTCCACCAGCTCCCGGGGGCCGGCCTGCTCGGTCATCATCGTGTATCCGAATCGCACCATGTGCTGCGCCTTACCGGTCTGGAGCCCGCGAAACCTGCCGGTCGCCCGGCGGACGTGCGATCACGGACCGTGGGCAGATGCAGGACGTCGGTCCCCCGAAGGAGGGAGATGACCGGGGCGGGCCGGACGGAACGGACCCGGACCGCCGTGGGAGTGCGAAGTTGCCTGTGGTGGTCGGGTGACCCGGCCGCCGCGTCCCGCCACCCCGGATGTCCGAGGAGCCGGTCATGGTCCTGCCGCCCGCGATCCGCGAGACCCCGTCCGAGGGCTTCGGACGCCGTTCGCTGCTGCTGGGCACGGCCGCCTGGTGCGCCGGTGCGGCAGGCTGCTCACCGGGTACGGAAGCGTCTCCCGCTCCGCGGCGTGCCACGCTTGCCGAGGCCGCGCGTGCATCGGCCTCGCCCGCGCCCTCGGCGGGTCTTGCGGCCCCGGTTCCCTGGCGGCCGGGTCGGGGCGAGATCGAACCCGCGGTCAAACTCGCCGCCGTACGGCTCGTCGAGGCGCTCGGGACCTGGCCGCCGGGCCAAGGCGGCCCGCGCAACGCGGCGCAGCGGGCCGCGGCGCTCGGCATCGCCCGACCCCTGGCCGCCCGGCTCGCCGCCGAAGCGGGCCCGCTGACGCCCCCGGCGGACCAAGCCGTCGTCCGGGTGATCGACGCACAGTACGGCGGCCTCCTGCCGGACACCGCGAGCGTGCTGATCCCCTGCGCCCAGACCACCCGTACCGGCGGGGTCGTGCGCCAGGGCGGAACCACCGTCGACGTCCGGCTCGGCCGGACCCGCGCGGGCTGGGCCGTCACCGCTCTGCACCCCGGCCGCCCGGGGCCCGCCGCGCCGCTCGGCGCCTCGGCGCGGGCGGTGCTCGCCCAGCCCCGGATCGAGCTGCCGCCCGACTCGGCCGCGGACATCCGCAGCGGGGCGGTGCACGAGAGCGTGCTGCGCGCGATGCTCCGGCTCGCCGAGAAGTACCGGGTGTCGGTCAGCGTGGTCCGGTCGGGGCACCCGCTCAACGTGTTCGGCACGAGCCGGCCGAGCGACCACCCGGTCGGCCGGGCCTTCGACGTCTGGGGCATCGACGGGCATGCCGTCGTCGACCCCGCGACGCCGCGCAGCCTGATCACCGCATTCATGCGCTCGGCTGCGGCCGCGGGCTCGTACAACGTCGGCGGCCCGGTACGCCTTTCGGGCGGAGCCACGCCGAACCAGTTCTTCTCCGATGACACGCACCACGACCACGTGCACGTCGGCTTCAGCGGCTGACGCCGCGCCCCGCCCCGGCGCACTCGGGGACACGCCCGGGTTGCAGGGCAGACCTTGTAGCATTCCTGCCCATGTCGAAGCCTGACGACCTGCTCGTTGCCATCGCCGCCGCGGTGGAGTCGCAGCAGACCAATCAGATGTCGTTGACCGTGCTCGTGCAGGGCGCCGTCATCACCGGCCGCCTCGCCCCCGAGAGCGCATGGCGGCGGAGGGTGGCCGAAGTCCTGGCGGATTCGGACCGGCTCGGTCCGTTCGCGGGCCTCTTCATGGACGCCGAAGGGACCGAGGGGACGGACGTCCCCCTGCGCAGCGCACCTCATCCCCCCTCCTACCTGCACTTCCACGTCGCCAGGATCCTCCAGGGCACCGTGGGCATCCCCGAGACCGGTGGCATGTACCGGATCGCCATCAAGGACGTCAGCGCTTGGACGATGGGGGACTTCAGCTACTCCGAACCCTGAGCCCCGCGGCGCGGGCAGCGGCCCGTCGCTCGGACGGCCCCGTTTGTGCCCGTGCCCGGCGGGCAAGCGCACACACATGCCTGAGCTGGAGGAACGGGAGACGGGGACCATCACCACCAAGGTCCCGGCGCGCTTGGACCGGCTGCCCTGGTCGCGGTGGCACTGGATGATCGTGATCGGGCTGGGCACCGTATGGATCCTGGACGGCCTCGAAGTCACCGTCGTCGGAAGCATCGCCGGCCGGCTCTCCGAGGACGACAGCGGCCTCGCCATCACCGACGCCCAGGTCACCGGCCTCGCGGCGGCGCTGTACGTGGCCGGTGCGTGTTCGGGAGCGCTGGTCTTCGGGCGGCTGACGGACCTGTTCGGCCGCAAGCGGCTCTTCCTGGTCACCCTCGGCGTCTACCTGGCGGCGACGGCCCTGACCGCCCTGTCGTTCTCCGCCTGGTGGTTCTTCCTCTTCCGCTTCCTCACCGGCTTCGGCATCGGCGGTGAGTACGCGGCCGTCAACTCCGCCGTCGACGAGCTCATCCCCAGCAAGTACCGCGGTCGCGTCGACCTCATCATCAACGGAAGCTTCTGGCTCGGCGCCGTGGCCGGCGCACTGCTGTCCGTACTCGCCCTCGACACCGACGTCTTCCCTCCGTCGATCGGCTGGCGGCTCACCTTCGCCCTCGGCGTCGTCCTGGGCCTGGTGATCCTGCTCGTCCGCCGCCACGTGCCGGAGAGCCCGCGCTGGATGTTCCTCCACGGCAGGGCGGAGGAGGCCGAGCAACTCGTCGCCGACGTCGAACGACGGGTGGCGGCGGAGAAGGGCCGGCCCCTGCCCGACGTAGGCGAGTCCATCACGGTCACACAGCGCCTCAGCATCGGATTCGGCCTGATCGCGAAGACGGTCTTCCGCTCCTATCCCCGCCGCGCCGTCCTCGGCCTGTCCCTCTTCATCGGCCAGGCCTTCCTCTACAACGCCATCACCTTCGGGTTCGGCAGCATCCTGATCCGGTTCTTCGACGTCTCCAGCGGGGTCACCGGCTACTACTTCGCCGTCGTCGCCTTCGGGAACTTCCTCGGCCCGCTGCTGCTCGGCCGGCTCTTCGACACGGTCGGCCGCCGCCCGATGATCGCCGGTACGTACGTCCTGTCCGGGCTGCTGCTCCTCGGCACCGCCTGGCTCTTCGGGGCCGGAAAGCTGACCGCAGTCACCATGACGGCCTGCTGGTGCGTGGTGCTCTTCTTCGCCTCGGCCGGGGCGAGTTCGGCGTACCTGACGGTCAGCGAGATCTTTCCGATGGAGACGCGGGCCATGGCCATCGCCTTCTTCTACGCGATCGGAACGGCGGCCGGCGGCATCTCCGGGCCGCTGATCTTCGCCGAGCTCACCTCCAGCGGGGTGGTCGGCGACGCGGTCCTCGCGTTCTGCATCGGCGCCGCGCTGATGGTCGCCGCCGGAGTGGTCGCCGTCTTCTACGCGGTGGCCGCCGAAGGCCGGTCTCTGGAGCAGATCGCGACACCCCTGTCGGTGCGCCGTCCCGAGCGGTCAGACCGCCTGATGCGCGCCGGGCGAGCACGCGAGGGCGGGAGGTACGGGACATGACGGAGACGGAGCCGAACTCGGTCACCGACGTACTCGACGGGCCCGTGTACGTGGTCACGGCGGCGGCCGGCGGCGAGGTGGCGGGTTGCCTCGTGGGCTTCGCCTCGCAGTGCTCGATCCACCCGCCGCGGTTCATGGTGTGGCTGTCCACGCTCAACCACACGTACCGGGTCGCCCGCCGCGCCTCACACCTCGCCGTGCACGTGATGCGCCGTGACCAGCAGGCGCTGGCCGAGCTGTTCGGTGGCGAGACCGGTGACCGGGTGGACAAGTTCCGGTCGGTCGCCTGGCAGCCCAGCACGGACGGCAGTCCCGTGCTCACCGACGCCTGCGCCTGGTTCGTGGGCCGCATCGAGCGGCATGTCGAAGGCGGCGATCACATGGGCTTCCTCCTGGCGCCGACCGAGCAGTCCCCGCCGGTCGAAGGCGTCCCCGTCCTGCTGCGGTACCGCGACGTCAAGGACCTCGAGCCCGGTCACCCTGCCTGAGGGCGCGGCGAGCGCGGCGGACGGCACCGGGGCCTGCGCTCCCGGACCCAATTGCGGGCGCCGCCGAGGCATGAAATGCGGCATTGATGGTACACGCAGGGTGTCCTGGTCCACTCAGGTACCGGGGCCCTGGGAGGTTGTCGTGATTATCCTCGGAGTGATCCTACTGATCATAGGATTCGTCACCGGAATCTCGATTCTGTGGACGATCGGCCTGATTCTCGTCGTGGTGGGCCTCATCCTCTGGCTGCTCGGCGCTGTCGGGCACGCGGTGGGAGGCCGTAACCACTACTGGTGACGACGGCCCGTGCGGACCCCCGTGAGGGCCCCGCCCAAGCGCGTGGTCCCCGGCAGGGCATCCGCCCTGCCGGGGATGCGCCATGACGGGCGCGCGGCGAAGTCGCTGCGCCATGCGGGGGAGTGGGGCTGCCGCCGGGACCGGGCGGCCGTTGCGGAGGCAGTGTCGATCGCAGGCCCGGCCCGGAACGGCCGGCCGCACGCCCAGCGAGCGGGAGAAGCGCATGGGCAGCGGAACCCGCAGACGGCGGTGGCGCCGGCCGCGCCAGGTCTCGGCCCGCTTCGTCCACCACTGCGCGCCGGTGCCGTGGTGCCGTCAGCCCGCGCCGCCCCGCCACAGGCGCTGGAGCTGCGGGCGCCGTGTGCGGGCCGTGCGCGAGTGCCGGTCGAGCTCCTCCACCAGCCGTTCGGAGCGCTTCTCCACCCCCAGTTCGTCCAGTACCCGGTCGGCTTCCGCGAGCAGGGCACCGTACAACTGCCACGTCCCCGGCCGTGAGCGCGCCTCCTCCTGCAGCAGGCGCGCGGCCCGTTCGCGGCTGATCCGCGCCGCCGCGAGCTCCTGCGTCAGCCGGCCCTCCGCCTCCTCCGCACTGGCGGTGATCTGCGCGGTGATCAGTACGGCGAAGTGCTCGAGCGCCATCGCCATGTGCCCGAACAGTTCCCGCAGCGCCTGCGCGAGGTGGTCCGAGAAGAGCGGGCCGTCCGTGCGCGTCTTGGCCAGGTCGGTCAGCGTGCGGCAGCAGACCCGCAGGACCACGGCGCAGATCTCCAGCGTGTCGAGTCCCGTACGGAGCACGAGGCGGAAGAGCAGTGCCTCCTTCACCCGGGGATTGAGGCGCAGGCTGTCCTCGGCCTGCCGCAGCGCCGAGTCCACGTGCGCGATGTCGTTGTCGAGCCGCCGTGCCTCGTGCAGCCGTGCTGCAGCCTGCTCCACCGGCGTGTGCTGGTCCAGCTCGTCGCCCAGGTGCATCAGCAGGTTGCGCATGCGGCCCGCCAGCGAAGTGATCGCCTCGCTCGCCGGCGCCACCCATACGGGCGGTGCGAGGAAGAGGTTGAACAGGAGCCCCACGACGGCCCCGATCAGCGTCTCCAGTACGCGGTCCCAGGCGGTGGCCGCCACCTGTGTCACCCCGAGCACCAGCATCGCGCTGATCGCGACCTCGGGGACGAACTCGTCGACCCGCACCAGATGGCCCACGACCAGCGAGGTGAGGATGACCAGGCCCAGGCTCCACCAGGTGAGGCCGACGAGGGCGCTGAACCCGATGGCGACCAGGACCCCCGCGACGACCGAGTTCACCCGCCGGATGCCGGTGGTCAGGGTGGTGTAGAGGGTCACCTGTACGACGAGCAGCGCCGTCAGGGGTGCGGTCAGGGGCGCCGGCTCGCTGCTGAGCCAGAGCGCGACGACGTAGGACACCACGGCCGCCGCCGTCGACCGGAGGGCCTGAACGACGGCGGGCTCCCGATGGCGGCGGACGAGCGAGCGTACGGTGACGATGACTTCCGGCATACGTGCCTTCCTTCCCGGACTCGCCTGCACCACGCGTCACAGGGATCAAGAAGGCACGTCCGGATGTGCGGCCGTTCGCCGCGTCCGTACCCCGTACGCCGTACGTTGTTTTCCGGCGGCAGTCTCGGCCGAGACACGGGTGGCCCAGCCTCGGAGCCGGTCACCCGGCCCCGGGCTAGTGTGGATCGGGGGAGGTCGAGGGAGGTCGGTGCCGTTGTCGACGTCAAGCCACGAGGTCTTCGGCGCGCCGTGCTGGGTCACCCTGATGGCCCGCGATCTCGATTCCGCCCATCAGTTCTACGGCGCCGTACTGGGCTGGAGGTTCCGCCCGACCCGCCTCGGCGAGGGATTCTCCGTCGCGCTGCAGGACGGCGCACCGGTCGCCGGAATCGGTGCGCTCGCCCCACGGCTCGGTGTTCCGGTGGCATGGACCCCGTACTTCGCCGTCGATGACGCGGACGACACCGCCGCCCGGGTGCGCGAGCGCGGCGCCACGATGGCGGTGGGCCCGCTGGCTTTCGGGACCGGGCGCGCCGCGCTCGCGGCCGACCCCGACGGCGCGGTCTTCGGCTTCTGGCAGGGCGAGGTGATCCCGGACTGGACGGCGCATCCCGGCGGCGCCGCCGGATGGCTCGAGCTGCGCACCCGCGACGCCTTCGCCGCGGCCGTCTTCTACGGCGAGGTGCTCGACTGGGCCTGTGAGCGCCCCGGCTGCTGCGACGTCTCGTACGAGCACGGCCACGTCGTCGTCCGCCGCGGCCGCGACACCGTGGCCCTGATCAGCGGCGGAGCCATTGAAGAGGCCCCGGATCCGCAGGTCCGGCCGCGCTGGCACGTCCACTTCCACGTGTCCGACCTTGAAGCCGCCGTGGAAACCGCCGTCCGGCTCGGCGGCCGCACCGTCTCACCGGTCCACACCACGGCCGCGGGGCGCCGGATCACCCTGAGTGACCCGGACGGCGGCCTCTTCACGGTGGTCACGGCCCCGGACAAGCCCGTTTGACGAAGGAGGAGAACGATGCAGATGGATGAGCTCTCGCGGTTCCTGAAGGCCCTGAGCCCGGCCCGCCGGGAGGAGATCGAGCAGATGCCCCGCGAGCGGCAGGAGGAACTGGCGGCCGCCTGGGAGGCGGAACTGCGGGACGATCACGCGCTCGACACCCTCTCCGAGCTGTCACCGCCGGCTGCCGAGAGCGAAGCGGCCAAGCGCGTCACCGGAGACACCGCCTAGCGCTGCGCCTCGACTGCCGTCCCGGACCGCCCGGCGCTCGCCGAGCAGGTCGCCACCCTCGCTCCGGACGGCGTACCCGGGCCGGCCGCTGCCGCCTCAGCCGCGGGCGGCGAAGGCCTTCGTGAAGGCGAGGGGTTCCTGGACGATGGACGAGCACGTCGCGTCGGCGGAGTTCTTCGCGCCGCCGGGGCACTGCTTGTCACGGGCGCCGGACCACATCGCGAGCCAGCCGAGGCCCTTGGACCGGGCGAACTCCACGAGCTGGGTGGCGTCGTCCACCTTGAAGACCTCGCTGGAGACGTCGTTGACGCCGATCATCGGCGTGACGGCCACCGTCTTCCACGCCGCCGCGTCGCTCAGGCCCAGTACGCCCTTGATCTGTGCCTGCGTCGCGGTGGCGGCCTGGATGGCGTAGCCGCCCATGTCGCCGCTGTACGCCGGTCCGTAGTCCATCGCCATGATGTTGACGGCCGAGACCGCCACACCGTTCTGCTTGGCATGGGCGATCAGGTCGACGCCCGGCTGTGTGAGCCCCTCGGGCATCACGGGCAGGGTGAACGAGACGTCGAGTCCGGGATGCGACTTCTGCAGCTGCGCGATGGCCTGCGCGCGCCGGGTGTTCGCCGCCGTGTCGGGCAGGGCCGCGCCCTCGATGTCGAAGTCCACCTTGGTCAGCTTGTACGCGTCCACCACCTTGCCGTAGGCGGCGGCGAGGTCGGCGGGTGAGGCGCACGCCAGGCCCAGTTCGGAGCCGGCCGCACCGCCGAACGACACCCGGACGTCCCCGCCCTGGGCGCGCAGTCCGGCTATCTGGGAGGCGACCCGGTCGTCTCCCAGGGCCGTGACACCGCCCCACAGCGGGGAACAGCCGCCGCCGGAGGTGATGAAGGCGAGGTTGAACTCCTTCACGCCGGTCTTGGCCGCCGTGTCCAGGAGATCGAAGGCCGGGTAGAGCGAGGTGTCCACATACGGCGCGAACCCGGCCGACGTGGTGGTGCCGCCGCCCGGGGGCACGGTCGGGGTCGGCTTCGCAGTGGCCGTCGCCGTCGCCGTTGCGGTGGGGGCGGCCGTCGGCTTCGAGCTGGGCGAGGCGGAGGCCGTCGGCGCGGTGGTGGGACGGCCGCTGGGGCTGGGCGTCGGCCCGGTGGCCGGGGAACACTTCTCCTTGTTGATCAGGCACCCCGTCGGGCTGCCCGGGCTCCCGCTCGTGCTGGTCACGAACCCGACGGTGAGCGAGCCGCCGGCCGTGAGACCGGCCGTGTCCCACCGGGGCGGCTTGACCGTCACATGCTGCCCGTTGACGGTGTGTTCGCCGTTCCACAGGGAGGAGAGGGCCGTGCCGGCCGGGAGGTCGAACTCGAGGGTCCAGTCCTTGAGCGTCCCGCCGCTGCGGTTGGTGATCACGTACTGCCCGGTGTAGCCGGTGTTCCAGCTGCTCGACTTGGTGAAGGTCGCGCCGACCGATGCTGCCTGTGCGGTACCGGTCAGCACCAGTGCGGTGCCCCCGACGGCCGCCGCGACGGCCACTGCCGCGGCAGCCTTCGCCTTGGCGCTCGTCGTACGGCGATGGGAATTGCCAGCCATGAGGACCTGCCTCTGTGCGGGGATGAGGTTCGAGCAGCACGCTAGCGACCGGAAAACGGACAAACGTGCGGTTCGGGCCCCGCTCCCGCGTTCTTGAGGCCGGCTTAAGGAACGGATCGGGGAGGGTTAATGACCACGTCCCGGTGCTCACCGTTTCAGGTGGGCCAACACGGCCAGCACCCGGCGGTTGTCGTCTGGCGACGGCGCGATCCGGAGTTTCGCGAAGATGCCGGCCGTGTGCTTGGCCACGGCGCTCTCGCTGATGTGCAGCCCGCCGGCTATCGCCGCGTTCGACCGGCCCTCGGCCATCAGCTCCAGGACGTCGTGCTCCCGCTGCGTCAGCCCGTCCGTCAGCCCGCGGGCGTCACTGCGCGCCACCAGCTTCGCGATGACCTGCGGGTCCATGGCCGTACCGCCGGCCGCGACACGGCGGACCGCGTCGACGAACTGCCCGGTGTCGGTCACCCGGTCCTTGAGCAGATACCCGATGGCCCCGGCTCCGTCCGCCAGCAGCTCGTTGGCGTAGAGCTGCTCGACGTACTGGGACAGCACGAGGACGGGCAGGCCCGGGCGGCGGCGCCGCGCCTCCAGTGCCGCCTGCAGACCCTCGTCGGTGAACGTCGGCGGCAGCCGTACGTCGACCACCGCGACGTCCGGCGCCTCGTCCAGCAGCGCCCGCAGCAGCGCCGGGCCGTTGTCCACGGCCGCCACCACCTCGCAACCGTGCTCCTGGAGCGTGCGTACCAGCCCGTCCCTCAGCAGGAAGAGGTCTTCGGCGAGGACAACGCGCATGGAATCTCCATCGTCACGGTGGTCGGGCCGCCCTGCGGGCTGTGCAGGACGAGGATGCCGTCGAACGTACCCAACCGGCGGCGGACACCGCGCAGTCCGGTGCCGCCGGCGCCGTCGTCCGCGCCGCCCCGGCCGTCGTCGACGACCGCGATCCGCAGCAGCGTGCCCCCGTGATGTTCCAGGAGCACGCTGACGCGCCGGGCGCCGGAGTGCTTCGCCGCGTTGGCCAGCAGCTCGTTCACCGCGAAGTACGCGGCGGACTCGACCGGTGCCGGCAGCCGGCCCGGCAGCCGGTTGGCGACGTGGACGTCGAGGAAGCTGTCGAGCGCCAGCGACCGGACGGCATCGCCGAGGCCGCGGTCGGCCAGCACCGGGGGATGGATGCCGCGGACCAGCTCCCGCAGATCCTGCAGGGCCCGGGCGGAGGTCTCCCGGCCGTCCCTCAACAGGCCGCGGGCGGTGGTCGGATCGGTGTCGATCAGCTGGGCCGCCCGGTCCAGTGCCATGCCCAGGGCGACGAGGCGGGCCTGGGCGCCGTCGTGCAGATCCCGTTCGATACGGCGCAGCTCGGCCGCCTGGATGTCCAGGGCCTCTGTGCGCGTATCGGTCAACTGCTCGACGCGCCGGGTGAGTTCCGTGGTACGCGGTGCGGACAGCAGTGACCGGCTCCAGCGCGCGTGGAGCCGGAGCACCGCGGGTGCGCCGTACGCGCCGGCGGCGATGAACGCGAGGCCCAGCGCCAGCGCGGCGAGCATCGTCGGGGCGCTGTGCACCGGAACGAAGGCATACCAGTTGCCGTCACCCAGCCGCCGCCACACCAGCGGCTGCACCAGCGCGCCGAACGCCCCGTACTCCACGAGCGCGAGGGGAACGGCCACGAGCAGCCCGCCGACCAGCGGCTCCAGCCAGGCCCAGACGAGGTCGCGCCAGAACCCCTCGTCGCCGAGGACCGCCGCGACCCGCCTGCGGCGGGACGCGGTGCGGTCCACGGTCAACGGCGCGGGCGGGCTGATCCGGACGCCGCTCCACCCGGTGGCCCACCGGCGGGAGCGGTCGGACAGGGCGCGCAGTGCCTTCGCGGCGGGCGGCAGCAGCGGGAACCCGGCTCCGACCGGCAGGAGCAGCAGGGCGATCACCACGAGGCCGCCGACGCAGGACACGGCGAGGGCGAGCAGGCTCAGCAGCTGGCAGCGCACGACGGCGGCCCAGGGCCGCGGGCCCGACTGCGCCCCCACCGCATCCTCCGTCAACGCGCCGGGCCCACAGCTCGATCGGCTCCGAAGGCCCACACGGCGGCCGCCGCCAGAGCGGCCAGAGCAAACAGCACCATCGGGAGAACAGCTCCTGATTCCTCGTCCATGAACAGCAACAGGCCCAAGTTGATCAGCATATGGAATACTCCGGCGAGCAACAGCCGTGACCCCCCGGCTCGTTCCAGGGCCGACCCCAGCACCACCGAAAGGGACACGGTCGCCACGAGGAACGCCCCCGCGTACGCCGGGTCCTGAGCGAAGACCTGAACGTGCCAGACGCCCCACAGCAGTCCCACCGTGACCGACGACGCGAGCGGGCCGCAGCGCGTACGGAGCAGAGGCTGGAGCAGACAGCGCCAGCCGAGCTCCTCGCCGCACGCACCGATGAACTGCGCCACCACGATCACGGCGAACGGGTTGCCCAGCGCGCTCGGGCCGGTGAACCGGACGTCTCCGGTGGCGACGCCGTACGCCGTCGCACAGAGAACGACGATCAGGGGTGCGGTGCCGAGCAGCAGGACGCCGCGACTGCCGTGGTGTCCGCCGCCGCGCACCGCCCCGGCGAGCAGGCTCCGGATCTCGCCCGGCCAGAGCAGCGCAACGACCGCGACTCCTAGAGCCGGTCCGAACTGCGTCAGTTGGACGACCTCGGCGGGGATCGGCGTCCCCGCCTGGGCGGCGCCCAGCGCGCCGGCCGCCAGGAAGGCGACGGCGAGGAACACCGCCGCCTTCGCCGTGATCCGGCCGCCCGGCCCGGCGACGGGTGGCGCACCTTCCGCGTCCGGTCCCGCCAGGGTCTGTTCATCGGCGTTCCCCATGTCCTCAGCCTTCGTCAGGGGTCCAACTGGTACGCCGTCGACGATGCCTTCAGCCGAGGCCGCAGCCACTGCACCTGGTTGCCGGACGGGGTGTACCCAGATACACCCCACCGGCGGCGCAGGAGGAGGGAGAGGGAGGGGGCGGCTACTGCTCGTTCTTGGCGAGGTCTTCCTGGAAGGCCTTCGCGCACGTCGGACCGTTGTCCGTGGCGATGAACGAGACGACCAGCAGAGCGCCCGCCTTGCCCTGGGGGCTCGCCTTCACGCTCCAGCCGTTCGGGATGGCGACCGCGGCGCCGTAGGACAGTGCGCCCGCTGCCCCCGCGATCAAGGAAGCAGTCCATGACGGGGCACACCCGACGCCCGGATCGACGGCCGTCGGCTCGCCGTCGAGCCGCCTGGCCTGCGGCGGACGTAAGACTTTCGTCATCAGGGGATCCTGGCGCTCGGATCACCCGCCCGCGTTGAATGGCGAAGGAACGCATCGACGAGGAGGGGCTGTCATGACGAGTACGGGTACCGGGGCCGGGTCCGGGGCCGGGGCCGCAACAGGGTCGGCGTCGGGGACGCGCCCGCGGCGCCGCCGGCTGCCGGCCTGGGTGCTGGTCGCGGCCGCGCTGGTGCTGGGCGCCGGGCTGTACGGGGCCCAGCCTTGGAAGCTCTGGCAGAACTCCACCGTCAACGAGGCGCTGCCCACCGCCTCCACCGCCCCGGGGCCCTCGCGGCCGGGAGCCACTCCGGCGCCGGGGCCGAAGACGGTCGCCCAGGGCTCCCTGATCAGCCACGAGCACAGCACCACCGGCACGGTGAAGCTCATCAAGCTGCCCGACGGCTCGCGCACGCTCCGGCTCGAGAACCTCGACACCAGCAGCGGCCCCGACCTGCGCGTGTGGCTGACCGACGCGCCGGTGAAGGAGGGCGCGGACGGCTGGTTCGTCTTCGACGACGGCAAGTACGTGAGCCTGGGCAAGCTCAAGGGCAACAAGGGCGACCAGAACTACGAGATCCCGGCCGACGTCAACCTCGCCGACTACTCGAGCGTCACCATCTGGTGCGACCGCTTCAACGTGTCCTTCGGCGCCGCGGCCCTCCAGGCCGCCTGACCGGCCCCCGCCCTCGCCGCCTCAGCCGAGTGTTTCCCGAGCGCCGGGCGTGAGCCAGCGGAGGCGGTCGCCGACGCCCGCCGCGGCGAAGGCGGCCGTGATCCCGGCTCGGTCCTCGCTGAAGTGCTCCCACGACGCGTAGTGCACGGGGACGGCCGTACGGGCGCCCAGCGAGCGGGTCAGGGCCGCTCCCTGGGCCGCGTCCATGGTGATGAGCCGGCCGTCGCCGAAGGCGGCGATCCGGGCGGCGCCGAGGTGGAGGAAGGCGGTGCCGATGCTGAACCGGTCGGCTATCGCGTCGAGTTCGTCGACGTAGACGGTGTCGCCGGAGAGGTACACGGCCTCGCCCTCGCCTTGTCCCTCCTCGTCCCCCTCGGCCTCGATGACGAAGCCGATGACGTCGCCGACCGGCCCGTGGACGCCCGGGGTGGCGGTGATGCGCAGGGTCGTACCGCGCACGGTGAGCTCGTACGTGGCCCACGGTGCCAGGCCTACCGCCTGGCCGCCGAGGCGGCCCGCGCCGCTCTGCGTGGTCAGGACGGGCCGTCCGGCGAGCAGGGTGCGGCCGGCGGCGTCCAGGTTGTCGGGGTGGTCGTCGTGGCTGAGGAGCACGGCGTCGATCGGCGGCAGGTCCGCGAGGGCGACCGCCGGGCCGGCCGTGCTGCGCAGGACGACCGGATCGTGGCGGTATTCGGCGGGCGCGGGATCGAAGACCGGGTCGGTCAACAGGCGCAGGCCTGCGATCTCCAGAAGGACCGTGGCGGTGCCGATGTGGGTGGCGGAGAACTTCACGGTGGTGGCTCCAAGGTGGGTGAGGGCGTGCGGGATCGTCGCCGCACCCGGTGTGCCCGGGCGCGGCGTGGTGGCGGGGCCGGGGTTCAGGCGGCGGTACGGAACCGGCTGCGGTACTCGCCCGGAGAGGTGTCCAGCCGGTCGCGGAAGACGCGGTGCAGGGATTCGACCGAGCCGAAGCCGCAGGCGCGGGCGATGTCGGGCGCGAGGCGTGAGGTGCGTTCCAGGAGCCGGCGGGCCGCCTCCAGCCGCATCCTCTCCACGTAGGCGCCGGGCGTGCTGCCGGTCTCGGCCCGGAACACCCGGGCGAAATGCCGCTCGCTCATGGACATCCGTGCGGCGAGCGCGGGTACGGACAGGTCGGCGTCGAGGTGCTCGCCGATCCACCGCCGCAGTTCGCGCAGATCGTCGCGGCTGCCGGCCGGGTGGGCAAGGGGCACGCTGAACTGGCTCTGGCCGCCCGGCCGCTGGAGGTACATGACCATGATGCGGGCCACTTCGAGGGCGACCTCGTCGCCGTGGTCCTCGGCCACGAGTGCCAGGGCGAGGTCCATGGACGAGGTGATGCCGGCGCTCGTCCACATCCGGCCCGAGCGGACGAAGATGGGATCGGGGTCGACCTCGACGGCGGGGTGGTCCGCGGCGAACCGTTCGGCGGTGGCCCAGTGGGTGGTCGCCCGGTGGCCGTCGAGCAGACCGGCGGCGGCGGTCACCTGCGCGCCCACGCACACCGAAGCGACCCGGCCCGCGTCCGGTCCGGCCTCGCGGAGCCAGGCCACCACGGCTGGATCGACATGCGGCTCGGGACCGTCGGCACCGATCCGGATCCGGCCCGGCACCACCAGCGTGTCGATCGTTCCCTGCTCGGAGAACAGTTCCTCCACGTGCAGGCGTACTCCGGCGGAAGTCTCCACCGGACCGCGCCTCTCACCGGCCAGGTGCACCTCGTAGCCGCGACCGGGACCCGGGCGTCCGGCCCCCAGCACGAGGTTCGTCATGGCGAAGACCTCCGCCGGCCCCGTCACGTCGAGCGCGTCGATCCCGGGGAACATCGCGAACACGACCACGTGGGGGCCGGAGAGGGGGAAGTGCGAGCGGGAGTTCATGACCCCAATATCCGGGCCCGGCCCATGCGTCTGCAATGACGGGCATCTGCAGGATCCGGACATCACTCCGAGGCGGACGACGGAAGCGGTGTTCTCGTACCACTCCGGCGCGTGCGAGGGGCCGGCCGCATGGGCGGCGACCCGGTCGCACGCGACCGCGATGACGGCCTCGGTGGTCCCAGGCGATGGCGGTGCCGGCCCAGTGGGGCGGAAAGGCGCCGATGCCCCGCGCCGCCGACCGCCGAACCCGTCGCAGCCGCCCGTACGGTGGCCGCCCGGCTGCCCTGGCGCACCATCGAGCCGGCTACCGGGCGCCGGAGTTCCGGTGACGATCCGGTCTCGGATGCGGTGATCACCGTTGCCTCCGCCGCAGGCGGTCCGTTTGGCGGTCATGGAAGCTTCTACGCGTCCAGTCGTGACCCCCGATGTGTCTTTCGCAGAGCTCAACGGCGCGTACTGGATCGACTCCGACTCGTCCCTCCACGGTGCGGAGGAGTGCAGCCAGTGCGCCCTCCTGCGCGAGGCTGCCGCCCCCGGGCGCCCGGCGGCGGGCGTCGACGGCCCGGCCTTACGGGACGACCCGGCATCGGGCACCGCCCGGTGCAGCGGTATCGGGTGGGTACTGACCACCGGGCGGCCGTTACTGCTGACCTGCGCGGCGATCACCGTCACCGCGGCGCTGGTCACCGTGACGCTGGGCTGATCGAGGTGCGGCCGTACCCCTGTGCGTGCGGCCGCGGCTCCGCCGGCCGCCGACCCCGCTGGTCCTGCGGGCCTTTCGGAGAGTCCGTCCGTGCGCGTAGCGTGTTCACATGACTACGACACCGGCTGAGGCGGGCGGGTCGAACGTGCCACCGGACCGGGCCCGCCCGCGGATGGAGATCCGCAACCGGCAGACCGCCGGGCTGACGTTCCGCGCGGACCCGTGGGCCGCGAGGAAAGCCGGTGCCCGGGCAACGGCCACGGTGCGGTCCTGGGGGTACGAACACCTCGACGAGCCGGACCTCGAAACCGCCGTACGGCGTCTCGTCGACGCGGCGGTCGCCGACGGCGGCAAGCGGATCAGCGTCCACCTCGCCGATCAGGACCACCGCATCCTCGCCGTCGCCCTGAGCCACGTCGCCGGTTCCGCTCCCGACGAGGGCGCCGTCCTCACCGAACTCGCAGCCTTGCGTACGGTCGTCAGCTGCGGCAGCGACGTCGGGCCCGACGGGCGCCGGGTGTGGGCCCTGCTCGACGCCGCACCGTCGCGCCGCCGCGGCAAGGGGCCTGACGGCCTGACCATGACCTGACGTGGCATTGTCCGTGGTTCAGGACGGGACGGCGGTGGCCGGCTTCCGTCCGGACCTCGCGTGCGCCGACGCCGACCCGCGCCGCCGACGGCGCAACAGCGCGTCGAGCGAGAGCGCCGGGGCTCCCGCGAGGACCAGCGGTGTCCAGGCCATCAGGTACGCCAGGTCGTTGCCGTAGTAGTACGGGGTGGTCGGCCAGCTGATGGTCAGCCACAGGCTCAGCGAGATCAGGGCGCCGCCGAGGGCGGCGACCCGGGTCAGGAGCCCCGCCAGGGCCCCCAGCCCGACGGCCAGTTCACCGAGGGCCATCGCGATGCCGAAGCCCACCGGGTTCTGCGAGGAGAGTTCGATCAGTCCGGGCAGGGCGGCCGAGTCCCGTACGGCTTCCATCTGCTGTCCGATCGAGCCGTCACCGGCGGCGGACAGGAATGCCGCGTCGGTCAGCTTGTCGAGACCGGCGTAGACGAAGGTGGTGCCGAGGAAAAGGCGCAGCGGCAGGAGTGCGTACTCGGCCGCTCGGCTGCGAAGGTCGGAGGATGTCGTAGTCACACCCCGGACACGCAGGAACCCGTGCTCCGGTTCGCCCGGAAATTCGCGAGGGACGCGTTGAACCGCCCGCTGCTTTGCTGCGTGTTCCTGCTGAGGCTGGAGTGGTAAGGGATGCTTCGGTCCGCTTCCGGTACGAGAAGGAGATACGGCCATGGGTGACACCACGCGTCGGCGCACGGTTCTCGCGGCGGGTGCCGCCACGCTGGCAGGCACCGTCCTGAGCGGCTGCGGCAGCGACGGCGGGTCGGACACAGCAGCCGGCGACGCGCCGGCCGCCGCACCCTCCGCGGGCGGTGGCAGCGGCGGCGGCGCAGGAGGCGGGCAGGCGCTCGCGCAGACGTCGGAGATCCCGGTCGGCGGCGGCAAGGTGTTCAAGGACCAGAAGGTGGTGGTCACCCAGCCGATGGCGGGTCAGTTCAAGGCCTTCTCGGCGACTTGTACGCATCAGGGCTGCTCGGTCGCGACGGTCAAGGACGGAAACATCGTCTGCCCCTGCCACCAGAGCCTCTTCAAGATCGCGGACGGCACGGTCGCCGGCGGCCCCGCCACCCGTCCGCTGGCGGCGGCGAAGATATCGGTGGAGGGCGACAAGATCTCCCTCGCCTGAACCGGTCCGCCGCCGGACTCGCCGAGCCCGGCGGCGGACGCCCGCACCGTCGACGTCAGCTTCCGTTGTCGCGGTACGTGCCGTCGTCACCCAGGTGGGCGGTGGCCAGCCCCGGGTAGTCGAGGACGAGTCCGGTGCTGTCGAACTCCACGTCACTGCGGAAGCCTTCGGACGAGTACCGCACCCGGTGACCGCCGAGAGGGGTGTACGTCTGCGTGGACGGGGTCACGGTCAGTTCCGGTACGGCCACCCAGGCCATCAGGAACTGCTGCTCGGGGGCCTGTTCACCGGCGAGGTGGAGCCCGTGGCGGCGTACGGGCATGGTGTTGGTCAGAGGGCAGAGACCGAGGTCGCAGTCGAGGGCGCCGTCGAACTCGGCACGCGCCTGCCCGTCGACCGTCCACCGCCCGTCGTCGTCGCGGCACAGCACGAGTTCGCGCTTCGCGTGGCCCGGCCCCTCCACGCTGACGTGCAGCGAGCGGGTGACGAAGCGCGGCCCGGTCTCGAGCCGGTAGCCGACCCAGTAGGGGCCGCCCTCCAGGGCGAGTGCCCGGCCCCGCGCGTGGAGCCGGTCTCCCTCGAACTCCCCCCAAGCGGTGTCGTATCCCTTGCTGGCCGAGACGTGCCAGGTGCGGGTGAAGCGTACGAAATCGTCCATGAGGTGATCTTCCCGCACGACGACGGCGGACCCGTAGGCACTTCCGTGGCGGGGCCACCCGTCCGTGTGGCCCCGAGCGGGGGCTCCTGGCGGCACGGACCGCCTGCCGCAGGCGGGTTCCGGCTCGGCTTCCCCACCCTGCCGGGCTTGTTATCCTCGCGCGCCGCCCGAGTTCCGGGCGGACAGGGGGAAGGGGAACAGGTGGGGCACGTGGCCGAGGAAGCCGTACCCGCACCGCTCGCCGTGCTGGCGGGATCGGCCGCGGAGCTGATCGACGGGGACGGCGGAACCGTGACGGCGTACGAAGCGCTGCTCGATGCCGTGGTCCGGTGGGCCGTACGGGATCGAGGGGCGCTCGCTGAGGCGCTGCGCCCGGTCGCGGAGCGCTGGGGTGGTGTGCATCAGCCGCGGGTTCGCGCCGCCGCGCGGCTGCTGGCCGTCGTGCGGTGCGCCGCAGGGCCGGTCGAGGAGCGGGCGGCGGCGGACCGGCGTGAGGCCGGGGCATGGCTGGAGACCTGCCAGCACGAGGCGGTCCTCCACGTGGTCGGCGCACGGATCGCGGAGATCTGCGGGTGGCTGCGGCACGGCGAGACCGTGCCGATGCTGCTGGCCACGCCGAGCCGGGCCGACGGCGCCGTGGACCCGTACGACCTGGTCATGCGGCTCACCGAGTACGAGCAGGAAGGCGCCCGGCCGGGGCCCGCCGACCTGGGGCAGGCGCTGCTGCGCTGCTGCGGCGGCCCCGCCGACGAGGACGTCGTGGGCGCGGCGGCCGAGCTGGCGCTGCCCGAGGGCCCGCGCATCGCCGCATGGCTGCGCGCGGGCGGGCTGCCGCAGCCGGGTGCGGCCGTGGTGCGGGAGCCGGGGGCGCCGGAGCGGCCGAGCCGCCGGTACGGGGCCCGGGTGGGGCGCCGGGTCCTCGTCGGGACCGAACCCCTGGACGGACGGGGTGACTTCCCCCGGGCGTTCTGGTCGCTGTTCCGTGGCTTCGAGCCGCTGATCGGCTGCAACCATCTGCTGCTGGGACACCGGGAGCGGCATGCCGTCGCCGCACTGCCGTGGCATCCCGAGATCGTGGCGGCCCGGCTGTTGACGGAGGTCGCGGCCACGGCCGACCAGGACCGGGCGGGCAGCCCCGAGTTCCTGCCCGCGCTGGCGCAGAGCCCGGGGCCGGCCGGACCCGCCGTCCATCTGGCCCTGGCGTACGGGCTCGGCGCGCGCCCCGACGCCGACCGGGAGGCGGCCGTCGAGGCCTTGCTGGTCCTGGCCGCGCAGGGCGGCCTGGAGGGCGCGCTGCTGGGCGGCGAGCTGGCCCGGCTGGTGCTGCTGGGCACCCTGCGGCTGCCGGTGGTGACGGAGTCGCTGGCCCGCGCCGCGGCTGCCGGCGCCGGGGCGGTGTGGCCCGTGCTGGCTGCGATGCTGCCCGGGCTGCTGGCGGCGGTGCAGTCGGGAGCCGTGGCCCGGCCGCACGTTCCGCTGCTGGCGTTGGCCGCGGACTGTGCGCAGGGCTGCGCCGCGCGTGGCACCGTCGCCGAGGTCGATGCGCTGGCCGCCCGGCCGGGCTCGGCGCAGTCGGTACGGGAGGCCCGCCGGCTGCGCGACGTACTGGCCGGGCGGTGCCCGTAACGCCGCAGGACCCGGTGTGCGTCATGGTGGATGTCGTGGACGTCGATGTGGATGTGGATGTGGATGCGGTTGCCGACGAGCTGTACGGGCTGGTCCCGGCCCGGTTCACCGAGGTCCGGGACGAGCGGGCGGCCAAGGCCCGGAAGGACGGGCAGGCGCAGGCGGCCAGGGCCATCGCGGGGCTGCGGCGCCCCACACGGGCGGCGTTCGTCTCGAACCTGCTGGTGCGGCGGCGCCCGAAGGAGGCGGCCGCCTTCCTCGAGCTCGGCGAAGCGCTGCGCCGGGCCCACCGGTCGTTGGACGGCACCCAGCTGAAAGACCTGTCCCACCAGCGGCACGTGGTGGTCGCCGCACTGGCGCGTACCGCCCGGCAACTGGCAGAGGAGGACGGCCAGGCGGTCAGCGAGAGCGTCGCGCACGAGGTGGAGCAGACCCTCCACGCCGCCCTCGCCGATCCGGACGCCGCCGAGCAGTGGTCGAGCGGACGCCTGGCCACCGCGCTGACCCCGCCGGTCGGTTTCACGGGACTTCCCGCCACGGCCCCCGTACGCCCGCAGCCCGCCGTCACCCGGACCGAGGCCCCGCCGAAGCCGAAGCCGAAGCCGAAGCCGAAGCCCTCCCGCGAGGCGGAGCAGCGCCGGGCCCGGCAGGAACAGGCCCGCCGTAAGGCCGAGGAGACCGGGGCCGAGGCCACGGCACGGGAGGCGGAGCTGCGCGAGGCCGAACGGGGACAGCGCGACCACGAGCAGGCGCTGGCCGAAGCCGACGCCCGGGTCGCCGAGCTGGAACGGCGGCTGCGCGAGGTGCGGACCGGACGGACCGAAGCGCGGCGCGCCCTGGCCGAAGCCACCGGCCGGGTCCGGGACGCCGTCCGCGCGGCGGGCGCGGCGCGCCGCAAGGCGGATGCGGCCGCCGACCGGCTGGCGGAGTTGCCGGGAGCGGAGGAGTGACGGGCGAGCCGCCCGCTCCCGGTCACCCCGGCCGCCGGGCGACCGGGGGCGACCGGAGGGACACTGGAGCCAGGGGGCCGATGCCGGATGAGCTGCGGCGAACGGAGGGCGACCACCATGCTGGGAGACAGCAAGGGATTCAGCGGCTACTCGGTGGACAACATCGAGGGCGCCAAGGGCTTCTACGGCGAGACGCTCGGACTGCGGGTGTCCGAGGAGAACGGCCTGTTGACCCTGCACCTCGCGGGGAACACCGACGTCATGCTGTACCCGAAGGAGAATCACGAGGCCGCGACCTTCACCGTTTTGAACTTCCCCGTGGACGACATCGACCAGGCCGTCGATGAACTGGCGTCCCGGGGCGTGACGTTCGAGCGGTACGAGGCGTTCGACCAGGACGCCAAGGGAATCGCCCGGGAGACGCCCGGCCCCGCGATCGCATGGTTCAAGGACCCGGCCGGGAACATCCTCTCCGTGCTCCAGCCGAACGGGATGTAGGTCAGGCACAGGGCCCTGACCAGGGCCTCGACGGCGCCGCAGCGGCCGGCCGCGACCGCCCAGCCCGATTTCGCCGACTTGGCCACGTCCCGCGTCACGTGGCGCGCCGCCCGTGCGCCTACTCCTCGGTGTCGCCCCGCGTCGGCACGCACAGCACCGGGACCGGCGACAGGTGCAGCAGTTTGTGCGGGGTGGAGCCCAGCAGGGCGCCGCGGATCGGGCTGTCCCCCCAGCTGCCGACGATGACGACCCGCGCGCGGTGCCGCTCCGCGGCGTCGAGCAGGGCCTGGGCCGGTTTCTCGTCGACCACTTCGACCGTCGACGGGACGCCCGCCTCGTCGGCGGCCTCGACGGCCCGTGCGAGGGCGCTGCGCCCCGCCTGCCGGACGGCCTCCCGGTGCGCCACGTACTCCTCCCCGGCGGCCCCGGGCGCGGCGGCACCGTAGACGAGGACGAGCGGTTCGCCGAAGGCGGTGGCCACCTCGAGGGCCACCTGCAGGGCCCGTTCCGCGCCGGGTGATTCGTCGTACCCCAGGACCACGGACATCAGGTACTCCTTCCGGACCGCCGGGCTACCGCTTCCTGCCGTGGACGAGCTCCGGATCGACCACGCTCCGCCGCTCCTGCCAGAACCTGCCGTCGCGTACCCGCCAGAAGCACATGATCAGTACGCCGACCACGGCGATCCCGATCCCGATCACGAGCGGTGGGCCGAGGCCGAACCAGGAACCCCCGCCGGCCGAGTTCTCCGGATTCGACATGTCGTCGATCGACTCCTCCAGCAGCCAGGCCAGCAGACCTGCGCCGATCAGCGGCCCGACGCCGATGAGCAGGAAGTTGTGCAGGTTCTCCAGCAGGTGGCGGCGGTAGTAGACGGCGCACGCCACCCCCGTCAGCGCGTAGTAGAAGGCGATGAGCAGGGAGAGCGCCGTCAGCGAGTCCAGGAGGGCGTTCTCGCTGATCTGGTTGACGATGAGGTACCAGGCGATGGCGATGCCGGCGACCCACCACGTGCTCACGTCCGGGGTCCGGAACCGCGGGTGGATGTGTGCGAGGCCCGGCGGCAGAGCGTGCCGCCGGGCCATCGACAAGGCCGTCCGGGAGGCCGGGATGATCGTCGTCTGGGTCGAGGCGAGCGCGGACGTGCAGACGGCGAGGAGCACCATCCAGTCCCAGCCGCCCATCACCTCGTGCGCGAGCACGGCGAAGATGGCCTCCTCCTCGTCCGCGTTCTCGGCGAGGAAGGCGGTTCCGGCGTAGCCGACGATGGCGAAGCCCACGGACAGGTAGGTCACCAACAGGACCACGGTCGACCAGATCCCGGCCCTGCCCGGCGCCGTGGCGGAGTTCTTCACCTCCTCGGTGAGGTTCACCGCGGACTCCCATCCCCAGTAGATGAACACGCCGAGCAGCAGCCCGCCGGTGAGGGCGGCGCCGCCCGCGCCGAAGGGGTTGAGCCAGCTGAGGGACGGCTCGATGGAGTCGAGGGTGCTGGTGCCGGAGTAGACGCGGTAGAGGGCGACCACGGAGAAGGCGAGGAGGAAGAAGACCTGGGCGAGGATCAGTATGTCCTGGAGGTGGGCCGACAGCTCGGTGCCGATGACACAGATGGCGGTCATGGCGAGGATCACCACGACGGTGAGGGTCTGCCGGATCACCGTGTTGTCGGCCCACGAGTCGAGGCCGACGGCGAGCAGGCCGAAGTTGACGGCGACGTCGGCCAGCGAACCGATGACCAGGACGCCGGTCATCGTGATCGCCCAGCCGCCGAGCCAGCCCGCCCAGGGGCCCATGGCCCGCGTCACCCAGGAGAACGTGGTCCCGCAGTCCTGGTCGACCTTGTTGAGGTAGTAGAAGGCGGCGGCGATCAGCAGCATCGGAACGAACGACGCCAGCATCACGCCCGGCGCGTAGATCCCGGCCAGCGCCACGATCGGCCCGATGACAGCGGCCAGCGAGTAGGCGGGCGACGTGGAGTTCAGGCCGATGACGAGCGCGTCGAGGAAGCCGATCGCGTTGTGTTTGAGCTCCGCGTTCGGGATTTCCGCGCCCGCTGCGCCGCCGGCACTGTCCTGGGCCATACAGCCAATCGTCATGCACCCGGCGTCGCTGCGCGAGGTGCGTGCGCTGTCCGGGGGCCCGCGGTCGCGGCCACGGTGACCGGGCCGATGGTGAGGACGGCCGCCAGGACGGGGACGGCGAAAGAGGGGTTTCGTCACGTGCGCGATTCCGGGGTGCCCGGTGGGCGGCGGAGCGGCGCGGAGTGGGAGCGACCCTGCCCCGGAGGGCACCTCGCGCGGCCCTCGGCCGTCCGGTGACCAGGGAGGGCCTCTTGCGCGGCCGCCGCCGAGCCGCTTGGGTGACCGGGCCACCGCAGGTGCGAACGGGAAGGCGGCATACGTATGGCGGAGACCCTGCAGACCGGCACGGGCGAGAGCGGGAACAGTGCCCCGCGCAAGGCGAACTGGCGCTACATCGGCCCCGGCGTCGTCGTCGCCGCGACCGGCGTGGGCGCCGGAGACCTCGTGGCCACGCTCATCGCGGGCAGCAAGTTCGGCTACACCCTGCTGTGGGCGGCGGTGATCGGCTGCCTCGTCAAGATCTCCCTCGCGGAAGCCGCCGGGCGCTGGCATCTCGCCACCGGACGCACGCTCTTCGACGGCTGGCGCAGCCTCGGATCCTGGACCACGGTGTACTTCGCCGGGTACGTCGTCGTCTGGGGCTTCGTCTACGGCGCCGCCGCGATGTCCTCCAGCGCCCTGCCGCTCGCCGCGCTCTTCCCGGACACCATGGACCTGAAGGCCTGGGCCGTCCTGTGCGGCCTGGTGGGTCTGGTGTTCGTCTGGTTCAACCGGTACGCCGTCTTCGAGAAGGTCATGACGGTGCTGGTCGGCGTCATGTTCCTCGTCACCGTGTATCTCGCGGTCCGGGTCACGCCGCACCTCGGCGCCGCCTTCGCCGGCCTCGCGCCCGTCCTCCCGGACGGTTCGCTGATCTACACGCTCGGCCTCATCGGCGGTGTCGGCGGCACGATCACCCTGGCCGCCTACGGCTACTGGGTCAACGCCAAGGGCTGGACCGACGCGGGCTGGATGAAGGTGATGCGCCTGGACAACCGGGTCGCCTACGTCACCACCGGCATCTTCGTCGTGGCCATGCTCTTCGTCGGTGCCGAGCTGCTGCACTCCTCCGGCGTGGCGATCGCGAAGGGTGACCGGGGGCTGCTCGACCTCACCGACATCCTCGCGGACCGCTACGGAACACCGACCGCCCAGCTCTTCCTGGTCGGCTTCTTCGCGACGTCCTTCACCTCGCTGATCGGCGTGTGGCACGGCGTGAGCCTGATGTTCGCCGACTTCGTGACGAAGTACCGTCCGTCCCTCGTCCCGGACGGGACGAGCCGCGAGAAGTCCCTGCCGTTCCGGGCCTACCTGCTCTGGCTGACTTTTCCGCCGGTCAGCCTGCTCTTCCTCGACCAGCCGTTCGGGCTCGTCATCGTATACGGGGTCATCGGCGCGTTCTTCATGCCGTTCCTGGCCCTCACCCTGCTGTGGCTGCTCAACAGCTCACGTACACCCGCCGGTTGGCGCAACGGCCTGCTGAGCAACGCGATGCTGGCGGCAGCCGGGCTGCTGTTCGTCGTGCTGTGCGTACAGCAGGTCCGGGAACTGCCCTGGTGACAGGGCGTTACGGGGAGCGGGGCCGACGGGCGATCAGGAGTGCGGGCCGGCCAGCTGGTCGCCCAGCGGGCTGCGTCGGTACAACACCTGCCGTCCGTCACGGGCCCGGGTGACCAGGCCCGTGGCGTGCAGGACGCGCAGGTGCTGGGACACGGCGCTCGGGGTGACCCGGAAGCGGCGCGCGATCTCGACCGTGGGCAGCGGCTCGGTGAGGAGGCCGAGCAGCCGGGCCCTGGGCGCGCCGAGCAGCGCCACGAGAGCGGGCGCGTCGGCCGTCGGCGCCGGGGCCCACATCGTCGCCACCCCACGGCTGGGGTACATCAGCAGCGGTGGTTCCTCGGGGCTGACCGGGGGCGCGGGCTTGTGGGCGAACACGGAAGGCACGAGCAGCAGCCCTCGCCCGGACGCGGCGACCTGGTGCCTGCTGATCATCTTGTCGATGTGCAGCACTCCGTCCTGCCAGCTCAGGTTCGGATGCATTCCGGCGAACAGCAGGCGGGCGCCGCCCATGGCCAACTGCCGGGCCCGGTAGGTCATGTCGGCTTCGAGCAGCAGCCGCATCCGGGGCCACATCGGCTCGACGGCGATCTCCCAGTACCGCTGCAAGAGCTCGCAGATGGCATCGCGGACTTCGAGGACCTGCGCATCGTCTGTGGCCAGGGCACCGCGCAGGGCCTCGGGCAGCGGATCCGGTGCGTGGGCGGCCGACAGGTCGCGGCGCACCAGGTCCGGGGAGGCCGCGCGGACGACGGCCAGTTCCTCCTCGAAGGAGGGGGAGAAGCTCGTCGGGCGCGGCGTCAGGAAGTCGGGAAGGGTGAGCCGCTGGGCCACCAGGGACATCAGCAGACCGGTGTCGAGCCCGTCGAGCCGGCCGAGGACGGACCGGCGCCACGGGAGGTGCACCGCGGACAGGCCCGGGTCGCGCAGCACGCGCAGACTGAAGATGGTTTCGCTCAGGGGCGAGAGCGCGAACCGGGTGTCCGCGAGGTCCTCGACACCGAGCACGAAGCTGATCATTAAGCGGAACGCTACATCAATTGGCAGCGCAACGCGGGTGCCGTGGACTTCCGCACATGACACACACGACTCCTGCACGGTGCACAGCCGCGCCCGACGACGGGCCGGTGGACTGACATGAACCGCAGGATGGTGCTGATCCTGTCCCTGACCTGCGCCGTCGCCGTGGGCAACCTCTACTTCCCGCAGGCGATCGTCCCGCTGATCGCCGCCGGTCTGCACACCTCTCCCGGTGCCGCCTCCATCGTGGTGACCGCCACTCAAGTCGGCTACACGGCCGGCATCTTCCTGCTGGTGCCGCTGGCCGACCGTCTTGCGTACCGCCCGTTCCTCGTCACCCTGCTCGCCCTCACCGGCCTGGGCCTGCTCGCCGCGGGTTGCGCACCCACCCTGGCGCTCCTCGCCGCCGCCAGCGGCCTCATCGGGGTCACCACCGTGGCCGCGCAGGTCATCGCCCCGCTGGCAGCCGGGCTCGTGGCAGCCGACCGCCGCGGGGCGGTGATGGGCACGTTGCTGAGCGGGTCCATCGGCGGCATGCTGCTGGCCCGCACGTTCAGCGGGACGCTTGGCGAATGGCTGGGCTGGCGGGCCCCCTACCTGGTGGCCGGGATGGTCGTCCTGCTGCTGGCGGGCGTCCTCGGCTCCACGGTACCGGCCGCGGCCGCGCCCTCGCGCGAGCCGTACCGGACACTGCTGACCGAGCCGCTGCGCCTGCTGCGCGCCGAGCCCGAGCTGCGCCGCTCCTGCGTCTACCAGGCCTCTGTCTTCGCCGGGTTCTCGGCCGTGTGGACCTGTCTGGCGCTCCTTCTCACCGGCCCGGCCTACGGCTTGGGCGGCCAGGCGGTCGGGATGCTCGCCCTGGTCGGCGCCGCCACCATGCTCTGTACGCCGCTCGCCGGACGCCTGGTGGACCGCAGGGGGCCCGGCCCGGTGAACCTCGTCTGCCTGCTCGGGGTGCTCCTTTCCGCCGTGGTGCTCGCTGCCGGCGCCTCGGGCGGGCCGGCGGGGTTCACCGCCCTGGCGATCGGGACGCTCCTGCTCGACCTGGCGATGCAGTCCGGCATGGTCGCCAATCAGGCGCGGGTCTTCGCCGTGCGCCCCGAGGCCCGCGGCAGGCTGAACACCGCGTACATGACCTGTGTCTACCTGGGCGGCAGCGCGGGTTCCTGGCTCGGAGTGCGCATCTACGGCCGGGCTGGGTGGTGGGGCGTGTGCCTGCTCGTGGCGCTGCTCGCCGCACTGGCCCTGGCCCGCCACCTCGCGACGACGCCCGTGCCTTCGCGAGTGCGGGGGAGCCGGCCCGAGCATGCGCCCGCTCCCTCGGGATCGACGGCCGGTGGATGACGCGGAGCACCGTCGGCGCCACGGGCCGGATGCGGGGTCCCGTGCGTGCCGTACACCTTCGTGCCCGCTCCGCGCCCCGGAGCGGACCGCGGTACGGACGGCGCCTGCGCTCGCCGCCACCACCAGCGCGACGGCCGCGCACTCCAGCGCCGACAGCGTCTGCCCCGCACCAGGAACCCCGCCAGTGCCGCGAGTGCCGGCGCCAGGCCCATCAGCACTGCGAACGTCGCGGCCCGAAGCCGCCCCAGGGCCAGCCGTTCCAAGGCGTACGTGCCCAGGGGGATCACGGACGACCGCTGCCTGCTCGGGGGCAGGCGAAGGGTGCTTCCGGATCAGAGAGTCGGCGCCAATGGGACGGCGTTCGCCGCCGCTCAGTCGAGGCAGAACTCGTTGCCCTCGATGTCCTGCATCAAGAGGCACGACTCGTTGACGCCATCGGCAAGCAGCAGCTGTCCGCGTACCGCGCCGAGGGGGATCAGCCGTGCGCATGCGGCCTCGAGTGCGGCCAGGCGCTCTTCACCCACGAGCCCCGTGCCGACCCGCACGTCAAGATGCACCCGGTTCTTGACGACCTTGCCTTCGGGGACGCGCTGGAAGAACAGCCGGGGGCCCACGCCTGTGGGATCGGCGCATGATGCGTACGCCGGACCCTGCTGCTCAGGCGGCACGGCGCGATCGAAGTCTTCCCAAGTGGCGAACCCCTCCGGCGGCGGTGCGACGTACCCCAACACCTCGGACCAGAAACGAGCGACGCGCGTAGGTTCTGCGCAGTCGAAGGTGACTTGGAACTGCTTGATCGATGCCATTGGCCCATCTTAGAGGCGGGTCTTTCGTCGACTCCAAGGGCCCGCCCTGGCCGGCAGGCTGCGACAACACGGCGCATGCGCAGGTGAGTTGTGGGGCGTCAGGCTTGCGCCTCGATGGCTCGTTCTGGATCGCCTCCGCGGCCGTGGCCCTGCGGGGCACGCTCCTCAGCGCCCTCCTCGCCCGCACCCGCGCTCCGGAGACGGCGCCGGCCGGACCGGACGCGTCCGGGACGGGCATGTGCAGTGCCCCGGGAGGCGGCCGACGGCTGTCTCCCGGGGCACTGTGGTTCACACCTGCCGGCGGATCGGTTCCCCCGGATCAGTTCGTCTGGTAGACGCCGAAGATGTCGACCACGAGGTCGATGGGGTCCCAGCCACGGTTCCAGAAGTCGACGATGCCGTTGTTGCCCATGCCCGCCTGGACCAGGTTCGGGACGGTGTTGCCCTTCTTCCAGTTCAGGTTGGAGGAGTTGGGCGGCGTCGGCCAGTCCGCCCAGCCGTTGTCGTAGTCGTACAGGCTGTTCGGGTCCGGGGACACCGTGAGGTAACCGTCGCCCCGGGGGTTGGTGACCGTGGTGTTCAGCACGTACGCCGTGTTGCTCGGGCGCGTGGTGGACAGCGGCATGTAGATGTAGCCCTGGCCCTCCAGCTGGCCGTACGGCCAGTCCGCGGGGTCGCGGGTGTCGAGCAGCCGCTCCGGCAGGAACGGCAGGTAGGCGCCCTGGCTGTCCGGGCTGTAGTAGCCGACCACGTCGACGATGACGTCGGTGCCCTTCCAGGCGCCGTTGCGGACCTTGATCGAGCCGTCGGGGCCCACCGGCACGATGACCGAGTTGGCGACGGTCTGGCCGCCGCGGAAGTTCAGGTTGGACGTGGTCGGGACCGACCCGCCGCTCGGGAAGACCGTCAGGTGGCCGTCCTCGCGCGGGTTGGTGACGGTCACGTTCAGCGCGACGGCCGTGGCTCCGTACGGGATGCCGCCCTTGCCGGTGATCTGGACGCCGATGGTGCCCTGGCCGGCGACCTGTCCGAGGCCCTCGCGCGTGTCGAGGAAGCGCGAGGGGGACAGCGGGGTGTAGCCGCTGGAGGAGGTGCGCGTGAAGTAGCCGGTGATGTCGGCGATCAGGTCGACCGGCTCCCAACCGCCGTTGTAGAGGTCGACGTAGCCGTTCTTGTTGACCGGAACGATCACCAGGTTCGGGACGGTCTGGCCGGCCGAGAAGTTCACGTTCGACGTGGTCGGACGGTCGCTGCCCTCGGGGAAGACCGTGACGTGGCCGCCGCTGGTGGTGTTGGTCGCGGTGACGTTGAGGACCACGGCCGTGACACCCGCGGGGATCGCGCCGTTGCCGGAGATCTTGACCCGCGTGGTGGCGTACGGAGCGACCTTGCCCTTCGGCGCGCCCGTGCCGTCGCGGGTGTCCAGCAGACGGGTGGGCGCGTACGGCGTGAAGTCGGAGCCCGGCGTCACGACCTGCAGCTGGTTGACGGCCCGCTCGCCCGAACCGTCCGACAGCGTGACCTTGACGGTGTACGAGCCGATCTCCGAGTAGGAGTGCGTCTCGGTCGAGTTGGTCGGCCCGTTGGCGCCGAACGTCACGCTGGTGCCGTCACCCCAGGCGACGTTGACCGAGAGCGCGGTCCCCGGGTCGCTCGTGACGGCGACGTCCAGGCTGATCCCGCGCGCGCTGGTGCCCTTGGCGATCAGGCCGACCGTCGGCTCGGACGTCGTGACGCCCTCCGCCTGCGGCGAGGCGGCGGCCTTGCCGTTCGCCCTGTCGGCGGACGAGGTCTGGACCGTCTGCTCGGCAGGGCTCTTGAAGGTGGTGAAGTTCGACGCCGCGGCCTTGTTCAGGTCCACGTCGGGCACGGTCACCCCGTGCGTGCCCGCGGTGCCCGGCGTGGCCGGCCCGGCCTGGGCCACCCCCGGTATGAGACCCACACTGGCTGCCACGACGGCAGCGGACATTACGAGTCGGCGATTGCGCACCGGCCCCCCATTTCGGTTCACGCTTGAACAGGTTCGAAAGCTCGCTCAGAGTACACAGCCGCAGAGCCTTGATCACGGGGGTGGCCCTGTTTGACCGCCGCGAATCCACGGGGCCCCTCGGGCCCGGCGGACAATCGGGGCGAGGCGGTAACAGGCGGGCGGGCGAGCGGGGGGCCGGACTCGTGAGGGAGGCCACCGCAGAGTCTGCCCGGTCCAGATGGTCTCCCCCCGCCGCACGGCGAATTCCCGGCACGGCGTACGGCGCGCGGATGCGCTACGCCGAAGTCGGCCGGTCCGGGACGGCCCGGTCCGCGACGTCGATGACGGCCCGGAGGGCGGCCGAGGCGTCGAGAAGGGCACGGGAGCGCAGCTCGATGCTCGTCTCGCGGGCCGCCAGCGCCGCCTCCACGGTCTCCCACCGGTGCCCGCGCCGCAGCTGGGGCATCAGCGCGCGGAGCGGATCGATGCGGTACCCGGCGCTGCGCAGCTGGTGGACGATCCTGGCATCGCGGACCTGCGCCGGCGAGTAGCGTCGCGTCCCCCGTCCCGAGAGCCTGTCGGGGATGACGAGCCCCTCCGCGTCCCAGTGCCGCAAGGTCGAGGCGCGGACCCCGAGGGCCGCTGCGAGTTCGGACACGCCCATCGCGTCCGCCGGGCGTACGTCGGAGACCGGCTCGGCCGAGATCACCCCGGCGGCCTCCCTGGCGAGCTCCAGATCCGTACGTTCCCGGTCGAGTCGGGCGTGTACCGCGTCGAGGAGGGCGAACAGCCGAGCGGTCGGGCCCTGGTGAGCGGCGCGCACGATCCGCTTGGCCTCCACCGGGCCCGTACCGGCTGCCAGGGCGCGGTAGGCCAGTACGGAGTTCAGGTGGACCTCTCCGTAGACCCGGTAGCCCGCAGCGGTGCGTGCCGCGGGCGGCACCACGCCGTCGCGCTCGAGGTTGCGGATCTGCTGAACGGAGTAGCCGGCCCGCCGCGCGACGTCGACCGTCCGCATGACCGTCGATTTGAGGGTTGGCACCGATTTTCTCCCGCGTACTGCGGCCAAAGTCTCCACAAGCACTTTAATGGAACGCTTGCGGACATGACCATCGACGAGATCACCGACTTCGTGGGCGCCCTCGAGGGAGTCCTGGCCGTCAGGCCGGGGCCCGGCGACGGGTCGCCCGAGATCAGCTGGGGCGACACGTTCTTCTACCACGCGCCCGACGGCGTCGTCCCGGCAGCGGCCCAGCCCTTCGCGACGATCGTGACGAAGGACTGTCCGGGCGACGCGGCGTCGCGCTTGGACCGGCCGGACACGTTCCGCGTCAACGTCGCCGCCGGGAGGGAGGAGTTCATCCGGCGGACGGGCCGTGCGCCGCGCGATCCGGCGACCGACGACGACCCCGGTGCCGGGGACACCGTGCAGGCGCACCCGGTCTACGGCTCCCTCGGCTGGCTCGCCGTGGTGAATCCGGGCCGGCGCACGGATACGGTCCTGCGTGAACTGCTGCGCCACGCGCACCGCCTGGCGCGTGCGCGCCACGATCGGCGCACGGGCACGGCGGCGGGCGACGGAGGCCCGCAGGGGTGAAACGGAAGGGGACGCCCGGGCCGGTCGGCCGGTGAGGGCCGACCGGCCCGGACGTCACGATCAGACGAGGTCGAACCGGTCGAGGTTCATGACCTTGTCCCAGGCGGCGACGAAGTCCTTCACGAACTTCTCCTTCGCATCATCGCTCGCGTAGACCTCGGCGAGCGCACGCAGCTCGGAGTTCGAGCCGAAGACGAGGTCGGCGCGGGTTCCGGTCCACTTCACCTCGCCCGTGGTGGCGTCGCGGCCCTCGAACGTGTTCGCGTCCTCGGACGTCGCCGTCCACGTGGTGCCCAGGTCGAGCAGGTTGGCGAAGAAGTCGTTCGTCAGCGACTCGGGGGTCGTGGTGAGCACGCCGTGCGACGACTGCTGGTGGTTCGCGCCCAGGACGCGGAGCCCGCCGACGAGGACCGTCATCTCGGGGGCGCTCAGCGTCAGCAGGTTCGCCCGGTCGAGCAGCAGGTACTCGGCTGGCAGCCGGGTGCCCTTCCCCAGGTAGTTGCGGAAGCCGTCGGCGACCGGCTCGAGCGCCGCGAACGACTCCACGTCGGTCTGCTCCTGCGAGGCGTCCGCACGGCCCGGGGTGAAGGGGACCTCCACGTCGAAGCCGGCGTTCTTCGCGGCCTGCTCGACGCCCGCAGCACCGGCGAGCACGATCAGGTCGGCGAGCGAGACCTGCTTCCCGTCGGTCTGGGCCGAGTTGAAGGACTGCCGGACGCCCTCCAGGGTGCGCAGGACCGTCGTCAGCTGGTCGGGCTCATTGACCTCCCACCCGCTCTGGGGCTGGAGGCGGATGCGTGCGCCGTTGGCGCCGCCGCGCTTGTCGCTGCCGCGGAACGACGAGGCCGACGCCCACGCAGTGGAGACGAGCTGGGACACCGACAGGTCCGAGGCGAGGATCCTGCTCTTGAGGGAGGCGATGTCCTCGGCGTCGACGAGCGCGTGCGTCACGGCCGGGAGGGGGTCCTGCCACAGCAGGGTCTCGGACGGGACCTCCGGGCCGAGGTAGCGCACGATCGGGCCCATGTCGCGGTGGGTCAGCTTGAACCAGGCGCGGGCGAAGGCGTCCGCGAACTCCGCGGGGTTCTCCAGGAAGCGCCGTGAGATGGGCTCGTACGCCGGGTCGAAGCGGAGGGAGAGGTCCGTCGTCAGCATCGTCGGCGCGTGGCTCTTCGACGCGTCGTGGGCGTCGGGGACGGTGCCCGCTCCGGCGCCCGCCTTCGGGCGCCACTGGTGTGCACCGGCCGGGCTCTCGAACAGCTCCCACTCGTAGCCGAAGAGGATCTCGAAGAAGCTGTTGTCCCAAGTGGTGGGGGTATTGGTCCAGATGCCCTCGAGGCCGCTGGTGATCGCATCGGCGCCCTTGCCGGTGCCGAAGCTGTTGCTCCAGCCCAGGCCCTGGGCCTCGATCGGAGCGCCCTCGGGGTCGGCGCCGACGTTGTCCGCGGGGCCCGCACCGTGGGTCTTGCCGAAGGTGTGGCCGCCCGCGATCAGGGCGACCGTCTCCTCGTCGTTCATCGCCATCCGGCGGAACGTCTCGCGGATGTCGCGGGCCGCGGCGAGCGGGTCGGGGTTGCCGTTCGGCCCCTCCGGGTTGACGTAGATGAGGCCCATCTGGACCGCGCCGAGGGGGCTCTCCAGCTCACGGTCGCCCGTGTAGCGCTCGTCGCCGAGCCAGGTGTTCTCGGGACCCCAGTACACGTCCTCGTCGGGCTCCCAGACGTCCGCGCGGCCGCCGCCGAAGCCGAAGGTCTCGAAGCCCATCTGCTCCAGGGCCACGTTGCCGGTGAGGATCATGAGGTCGGCCCAGGAGAGGCTCTGGCCGTACTTCTTCTTGACGGGCCACAGCAGGCGACGGGCCTTGTCGAGGTTGCCGTTGTCCGGCCAGCTGTTGAGCGGGGCGAAGCGCTGCTGTCCCGCTCCGGCGCCGCCGCGGCCGTCGCTGATCCGGTACGTGCCGGCGCTGTGCCACGCCATCCGGATCATGAACGGGCCGTAGTGCCCGAAGTCGGCCGGCCACCAGTCCTGCGAGGTGGTCAGCACCTCCGCTATGTCCCGCTTCACCGCGGGGAGGTCGAGCCTCTTGAACGCCTCGGCGTAGTCGAACTCCTCGCCGAGGGGGTTGGCCACGGCCGGGTTCTTGGCGAGGATTTTGAGGTTGAGCCGCTCGGGCCACCACTGGCGGTTCCCGCCGCCCTGAGTCGGGTGTGCGGCGCGCCCGTGCGCGACCGGGCACCCGCCTCCGCCCTCCGTCCTCGCGTCTACGTCGTTTGCATCATGGTTCTCAGACATGGGAATCCTTCCAAACCGGGCGGATCACGCTGCTAAGGAAGTGCGGTGGCGGAAGCTGCGTACGGGCGCGGCTGTCGTGAGGGTTGGCTGCCGACCGAACCGATCCTACGATGGACACAATCCAAGTCAAGAAGCACACCAAACCCATAACCAATAGGGATCCGGACCGTTCTTCAAACGCCGAGCGTCCCACCGAACCTGAATGGGTGAACCGACATGAGTGACCTGCTGGAACGACTGCGTGGGCGTGGCTGGCGGATGACCTCCCAGCGGCGTGTCGTTGCCGAGGTACTCGACGGGGACCATGTGCACCTGACGGCCGACGAGGTGCATGCGCGTGCGGTGGAGCGGCTGCCGGAGATCTCGCGGGCCACCGTCTACAACGCCTTGGGCGAACTGGTCGCCCTCGGCGAGGTGGTGGAGCTGTCCACGGACGGCCGCGCCAAGCGGTACGACCCCAACGCGCACCACCCACACCACCACCTGGTGTGCTCCCGCTGCGGCACCATCCGCGACGTCCACCCCACGGGGGATCCCCTCACCGGCCTCCCGCCGGAGGAACGCTTCGGCTTCACGGTGTCCAAGGCCGAGGTCACCTACCGCGGACTGTGCCCCTCCTGCGCCTAAGGGGTGTCGTCGAACTCCCGTCTGGCCGGCTCACGCGGACGACGCTACTTCGACGACACCCCTGGGCTCCTCAGTCAGGCCAGGGCGATCAGCGCGTACCTCTCGTCGGTCACGGGTCCGCCCCACAGTGCGGCGTCGCCGCTGAGCGGCTCGATGCGCAGGCCGGACACGAGGGGACGGACGGCGGCGGCCAGGTCCTCGGCGGCGATACCGCCGTTCCAGGGCAGTGACTCGGCTCCGGCGACATACGGCACGCCGCTCTGGCCCGCTTCACGCCACCGTCCTTCGACCAGCACCAGCCGGCCTCCCGGGCCGAGGCGCGCGACCCACTCCCGCAGCGCGGCCTCGGGATCGGGCAGGGTCCACAGCAGGTGCCGTGAAAGTACGACGTCGTACCGCTCCTGCCCGGTCGGCGGAGCGGCGGCGTCACCGACGAGGAACCGGCCCGCAAAGCCCGCGGCCGTGAGCTTGGCCTCGGCCTGCTCCACCATCCGGGGCGCCAGGTCCACGCCGGTGACCCGGTGCCCGGCCTCGGCCAGCAGCAGCGACAACGACCCGGTACCGCAGCCGACATCGAGCACATCGGCCGGCCCGAGGGGGAGCCACGATTTCATGATCCGGGCCCACGCGGTGCGGGTGTGCTCCTGACGCAGGCCGTGATCCGGCTCGTCGTCGAACGCAGTCGCGGCCGCGTCCCAGTACTCGGCAATGGCACGGGTGGTATCAGACATGCCAGGGATCATGTCAGCCGCCACTGACAATGCACCCTGGAACGAAAATCACTGGCCGTCCGTCCCCTCCACCGGAGAAGCTGCGGATGTGACGCTTCACCACAATGAGGTCCCGATCGACCAGGCGCTCGTCAGGACGCTGCTGGAGGCGCAGCGCCCGGAGTGGGCCGGCCTGCCTCTGTCGCCGGCCGGTGCGGGAACGGACAACGTCATGTTCCGGCTCGGCGAAGACCTGGTCGTGCGACTCCCGCGAACCGCCGAAAACGCCCGGTCCGTGCACAAGGAACAGGAGTGGCTCCCTCGCCTGGCATCCCGGCTCGCGTGTCCCGTCCCCGAGCCCGTCCACGCCGGGACGCCCACCGACGCCTTCCCGCTCGTCTGGTCCGTCTACCGCTGGTTCGACGGCGACCAAGCAGGCCCGGACACCGTCCGGGACTGGGCCGCCTTCGGAGCCGACCTGGCGGCGGTCGTGCGGGAACTCCACGCCGTCGACCTCATGGGGGCGACTCGGGCGGATGACCTCAGCTGGTACCGCGGAGGCAGCCTGCAGGCCTGCGACGAATGGTTCGGCAGATCCCTCGACGACTGCCGCACCACCGTGGGTGCGGAGCTCGACATCGGCGCGCTGGAACGGCTGTGGCGCACCGCGCTCGTGCTGCCCGAGCCTTCCGGGCCCCACGTGTGGCTGCACGGGGACCTCAAGCCCACCAACCTCCTGGTCCGGGAGGGCAGGCTCCACGCGGTCATCGACTTCGGAGCCCTCTCGGTCGGCTTCCCCGACGCCGAGCACGCCACCGTCTGGGACCTGCCGCCCCGAGCCCGACAGGCCTACTGGAACGTCCTGGACCTCGACGAAGCGACCTGGGCCCGCGCCCGCGCCTGGGCGATCGCGGTCGCCGTGAGCGGCATCTCGTACTACTGGCACACCTACCCCGCCTTCGTCGCCGAATGCCGGGCACGCCTCGAGGCGATTCTGGCCGACGCGGCGGGCCGGAACGGTCGTTAGGGGGTGTCGGTGTCGGTGTCGGTGTCGGTGTCGGTGTCGGCGGCGCTCGCGGTCTGCGGCGAGCGCAGTGGGGGCCGGGCCAGGATCTCCTGCTCGCGCGCAGTGAGTTCAGGGCCGTCGAGCAGGGGCTTGCGGGGACCGAGAGCCGCCGCCAGGAGCACCGCAGGGCCGGCGAGGATGCCGGCCGGCTTCCGCAGGGTCACGACGTCGCTGATCCGTTCGACGACCATGGCGTTGCCCGTGGCCGTATGGGCGAGACGGTGCACGTACCGTGCGCTCAGCCGGTCCGCCAGGTTCGGCCTCCTGCCGATCGCCCCGGGGTAGAAGCGGTCCTGGCCGACCGCCAGGAGCCACGCCGCAGTTGCCGGCCGCGTCATCGCGCGCTGGGCCCGTGACGTGAAGCCCGCGGAGGCGACCGGTCTCCGAGCGGCCTGGCCGCGCAGGGCGAGGGCGCCGCGGGCCGCGACGGACATGCCGTGCCCGTAGACGGGGTTGAGGCTGGTGGCGGCGTCACCGACCACGACGAATCCCTCGGGGAGCCCGGCCCGCTCGAAGTGGCGCCGGCGGTTCGCGGTGCGCGCGTACACGCTGACCTCGCTGACCGGCTCCGCGCGGGCGAGGAGATCGGCCACGAGGGGGTGCCGGACGCCGCGGGCGAACTCCTCGAAGAGCTCCTCGCCCGAGGAGGGCTCGCCGCCGCGCGTACCCGAGAGGCTGACGTGCCACTGGCCGTCCTCGATGGGGATGATGGTGGCGAAGAGCCCGGGCCGGGCCTCCCGGGGATCAGCCGGAACGTGCACCACCGGCCAGTCGGTCTCCGTTCCCTCCGGGGCGCGGTACCGGCGGCTGGCGTAGCGGACACCGGCGTCGACCACCGTCTCCCGCACCTCGGGGCCGCCGATGTCGAGGAGCCACCGGGTGCTCTTCGAGCTGCGGCCGGTCGCGTCGACGACGAGGTCCGCCTCGATCAGGCTCGGGCTCCCGTACGCGTCCTGCCCGGCCTGCCCGGCCTGTCGGCCGTCGTGCCCGGCCTGTTCGACGTACACGCCCCGTACGCGTGCGCCGTCGCCTGCGAGAGCGGTGGTCTTCGTACGCGTCCTGAGCTCGACGTTGGGCATCCCCAGGACCCGCCTGCGTACGGCCCAGTCGATCAGGTCGCGGCCGGCGCCGATCAGGTAGTGCGTCGGATCCCATGAGCGGCGGTACCAGCCGGCCGGGGAGAACGAGACCATCCCGTTCGGGATCGGGATGCGGTGGGCGCCGGCCGCGAGCCAGTCGGCCGTGATCCCTGGAAGGAGTTCCTCCACCGCATCGGCCCCGCCGGCCCACAGCGTGTGGGCGTGCGCGGCCTGCGGGAGCCCCGCCCGCGGCGCGGGTGTCTGCGGCAGCGCACTGTCGCGCTCCAGGATCAGGATCTCGCCGGCATGGGGGGCGAGGGCCGCCGCGGCGAGAGTGCCCGCCAGGCCGCCGCCGAGCACGACGACGCGGGGTAACGCGGAAGGGCGCGATGTCATGCTGTGCTGCTCCCCACGACGGCGCTCCGCCGGCAGGAACGGACGGTGGCCGACCTGGTCAGCGCCTGGGACATGCGGACCAGTCCCTGAGGGCTGTTCGGCGAGGTCAGGACCGGGCTCGCGGCCCATGGCACCGGCTCCTGCCCGGGCGCGTTCTGCGCGCGGCCCCAGAGGACGACGGCACTCGCCAGAGCGGCGGCGTCGGCGACGGCCGCAGCCTCGTCGGCCGGACGACCGGCTTCCAGTTCCACCCGGAGCGCCTGTTCCCGTACGCCGGCCTGCAGATAGGGACTGACCGCGAGGATCCCGTCGTGGATGTCCGACTCGCGCTGGGTCAGCCGGATCTCGATGGACGTCCAGGCCCCGCCGGCCAGGTCGATGCTGCGCCGCGTCGCCCCCTCGAGTTCCCGGGACAGCGGGCGGAGCCGGCGGTACCGGCGCCACATCCGCCATCGGTCCGTCACCTGCTGGGAGATGAGCGGCAGGGCGAACCCGGTCGCGATCAGGAGCGCGGACACGGAGGCGAGGGCCGGTGCGATCTCCGAGCTGAGGGCGTCCCAGTCGTCGCTGCCCGCCCAGCGGGCCCCGATCGCAGTGAACTTGGCGATGTCGTACAGGAGGTTGAGCACGTACCCGCCGGCGATCAGGCCGAGCCCCGAGCGGAGCGCGCCGTGGACCTCGCGCGCCCACCTCCAGCACAGAAGCGTCATGGTGACGGCTGCCGTGGTGTGGGCCGCGAGGTAGAGGAGGATCATCTCCCTGATGTACGGCGTGGACGCGTAGTACGTGTCCAGATCTCGTAGGCGTTCGACGGGGGCGTCGCCGAGCGCGAAGAGCACGTTGATGGCCGCGATCACCGCAAGGGTGACCACGTTGCACAGCCGGGACCGCCGGCGTGTCCGCTCGGCGTCCTCCGGGCCGCTGCTCCAGCGGAAGATGAGCACGATGTTGGCCCCGGAGAAGGCCGTGAGCAGCGAGAACACGAGCGGTGCGGCGGCGTTGGGGACTCCCGTGATCCGGTTGACCGCGACGATCGTGGGGATCGCGGTGAACCCGAACACGGCGGTCGCCAGCGCGAGGAGGATGCAGACGGACCGCAGGAGTTCGTCGCGGGGGTTGCGCCAGAGGGCGGGGAGCTTGAGGCCCGCGGCCACGAGCAGCAGGACTCCGGGTATGTAGAAGCCCAGTCCGTTCGAGTCGTTCACGCCGTGTTCCTCAGCGACTGAGGGCGTCGAGATGCCGGTAGACCGCCTCGTGCCCTCGGGGGGTGGGGTGGAGGCCGTCGACGAGCAGTTCGCTTCTCTCGCGCAGAGGCTCCCACATGTCGAGGAAGTCGACGTGGTTGCCGTCGCACCAGGTCCGCAGGGATGCGCGAAGTTCCAGCGCTCGTGCCCGGGTGAATCGCAGGCCCTCGTAGTCGCGGGTGCGTGCTTCGTCGATCCATGTCGGCCCCGCGACGACGAGTCGTGCGTTGTGCCTGAGGGCCGTGACGGCCAGCGAGCCGAGACGGTCCGCGAGGTGCGCCGGCGCCGGCCCGTCATCATGCGTCGGCGCGGCGGCGAGCGGCAGCGCGGAGTCGTTGATACCGGCGGCGACGAGGAGGGTGTCCGGCAGGCGCGGGCCCAGCAGTGCGGGTGCCTGCTCGCTGACATCCGTGAGGGTGCTGCCGGGTATGGCCAGGTTGAAGAGGCGGTGTTCGGCCTCGTTCGCCGCGATGTGGGCAGCCGCCAGGCGGCCTGCCCATCCTCCCTGCGGATCACAGCGCCCGTAGGCGATGCTGTCGCCCACGATCACGATGCGCTGCGCGGAGCGCAGCGGCTTCGCGTCCAGGTAGGCCCAGGTGCTCTTCCCGGAGGTGAGGACCACCCGTCGGCGGGCGTAGTCGTCGACCTCGTAGGCGTCGGCCGCGGCGAGGTCCTGGTCGGAGAGGTGCAGGACGGCGCCCTCGACCGCCGCGCCGAGCTTGCGCTCCAGGATCAGATGGACGTCGAGGCCACTGGCGGCGATCACGTCCGGGTCGGTGATCGGCAGGGGCCGGGTGGTGTAGCCGGCCAGCGACGCCGGGGCAGTCGGCACGGCTCGGCCGAAGAGAGCGGTCTGGACCCTCTCGTCCATCAGCGTGCCGAAGGAGAACAGGGTGTGGGGGCGTGAATCGGTCACTGTGCGCCGCGTGGCCTTTCTGGAAGGAATGATCAACTCACCCTAACGGCCGACACCGGCCACCGAACGCGCCGTCCCCGGTCATCACGCGGCCGCCACCGGGGAAGGAGGAGATGCGGGAACGTGAGCCCGGTCCGCGCGGGCGGGAGCTACGCTCCGAAGATGGAACGTGCAGAGGTCCTCAAGCGAGTCATCGGCATCCTCACGGAAGCCCAGGAGATCCGCCGGGCGGCCGAGGCAGGCGAGGACGACGACGGTCCCGAGACGGAAGCAGGGGTCGTCACCCAGCTGCTGAACGAGATGCTGCCGTCGATCAGCGTGCCGGCCGACGCGTCGCCGCAGCAGGTGGCCCGTCTCGTCGCGGAGGCCCTGGGACCGGCCCTGCACACGATGGTCGCCGGATTCAGCCTGGCCTTCACCAGTCTCGCCATGGCGCACGACGGCGGCCGGACGGACATCTCGTCGATCGAGGTGCTCCAGCAGCTCGCCCTCGAGGTGGAGGCGGGAACGTACGACGAAGGACCCTGACCGGAGTCGGCGGCTGTCCGCGGAACGGCTCCCAGTCCTGCTGCGCGGTGAACCGGACGGGCCCAGCCCCGACGATCAGGACGGCCACTTCGGCGTCCACCTCGGCGTCCACCTCGGAGTCCGCCTCCGCGTTCGCTCCGGGTTCGTCGAACTCCTCCTGCTCACCCTCGGGTTGACGGGGCGGCCGGCGCCCGGCGGTCGTCAGCCGGCGGCCTCTCGGTGCATGCCGTGGCACAGTGCCCAGATGATGAAGAGGTTGACGGCAACCAGGATCGTGGCCCAGAGGGGGTAGTACGGGATCCACAGGAAGTTGGCGACCGCGCCCAGCCCCGCGACGAACACGCCGAAGTAGCGTGCCCACAGGGCTCCGCTGAGCACGGCGCAGCCGGCGAAGACGAGAACGATGCCCACGATGAGGTGGACCCAGCCCCAGCCCGTCAGGCTGAACTCGAACACGTAGTGACGCGTGGCGATGAACAGGGGGTCCTTGGCGATGGCCGAGATCCCCTCGAAGATCGCCATCGCCCCGCCGAAGATCATCAGCGCTCCGGCGAGGACGGTCGTTCCGGACGTGGGCCCGTGCCACGGGCGCGGGTCGGCGGCGGCCGCTGTGGGTTGCGTGGAGCTGGCCATGTCGGCCTCCTTGCTTGGCAGCGCCGTCCGGTCAGCCGTGCATGCCGGACCTGCGTGATCCCCCGTCTCAGCGTGGCATGGGGGCACCCCGTCGGCATTCCGAAGCCGTGGCGCCGCCGTGACCACCGGAAATGGAGATGCCATCGGGGCCTTGGGGGTCGCTGCCCCGCGAGGTCGTTGGTCAAGAATGCTTGACATGATGTTGCGACTGTTTGACACTCCCCATGTCTGGTTTTCTTGACATGGGGAGCGGCAGTGGCAGTCGAGGAGAAACGTGCCTGGAGCATGGTGGTGGTCACGATCGGGTCCTACTTGGTGTACCTGTGGGTCGTGCTGGGGCGCCCCGCAGGAGTGCCGCTGACCCGCGCGCCGTACGCAGGAGCCCTGCTGTGGACGGTCGGCCTGTCGATCGTCGCGTCGATCGCCGCCCACACCGCGATCGCCACCACCTCCCCGAAGGAAGCGAACGTCAAGGACCAGCGCGACCGCGAGATCCACCGCTTCGGCGAGTACGTCGGACAGTCCTTCGTCGTGATCGGCGGCGTCGCAGGCCTGCTGCTCGCGATGGCCGAGGCCGCTCCGTTCTGGATCGCCAACGCCATCTACCTGGCCTTCGTCCTGTCGTCGGTGCTCGGCTCGGTGGTCAAGGTCATCTCGTACCGCTTCGGATTCCACCCGTGGTGAAGGCGACGCGGGTCACCAACACCATCCGGGCCCAGCGTTTCGCCCACGGCGAGATGACCCAGGCCGAACTCGCCCGCCGCATCGGCGTGAGCCGCCAGACGGTCATCGCCATCGAGCAGGGCCGCTACTCGCCCTCGCTGGAGATGGCCTTCCAGATCGCCCGGGTGTTCGGGGTCCCCCTCGACAGCGTCTTCCAGTACTCGGCCCCCACCAGCGGCCCGACCGACACCGCCACGACCGGCAGCACAGGCAACGAGGGAGACAGCCGATGAGAGCCATCGTCCAGGACGTGTACGGACCGCCCGACGTCCTGCGTCTCGAAGAGACGGAACAGCCCGTCCCCGGGCCGGGCGAGGTGCTCCTGCGCGTGCAGGCGGCCGGCCTCGACCAGGGGGTCTGGCACCTCATGACGGGCACGCCCTACGCGCTCCGCGCAGCGGGCTTCGGCCTGCGGGCCCCCAAACAGCGGATCCGCGGTCTGGACGTCGCGGGCCGCGTGGAGGCGGTCGGCCCGGGTGCCGGCCGCTTCCGGAAGGGCGACGAGGTGTACGGCACCTGTACCGGCTCCTTCGCGGAGTACGCCTGCGCCAAGGAGGACGAGTTGGCTCCGCGGCCGGCCCGGCTCACGCCCGAAGAGGCGGCGGTCGTCACGATCTCGGCGACCACCGCCCTCCAGGCCCTGCGCACCGGCCGCCTGAAGCCCGGTCAGCGGGTCCTGGTGATCGGCGCCGCGGGCGGGGTCGGGACCTACGCCGTGCAACTGGCCAAGGCGCTGGGGGCCGCACACGTCACCGCGGTGTGCAGCGGCCCCAAGGCGGACCTGGTCCGCTCCCTCGGCGCCGACGAGGTCGTGGACTACGCCCGCGAGGATCCCACCGGCGGGGTCCACCGTTACGACCTCGTCCTCGACATCGCCGGCAACCGTCCCCTCCACCGGCTGCGCCGGGCCCTGACCCCCCGCGGGACGCTGGTCATCGTCGGCGGCGAGACCGACGGCCGCTGGATCGGCGGCCACGACCGACAGCTGCGGGCCCTGCTGCTTTCGCCCTTCACCCGCCACCGCCTGCGCGGGCTCGCCTCCACGCCCCGCCCCGAGGACCTGCGCGTCCTGGGGGAGCTCCTGGAGTCCGGCGCGCTCACCCCGGTGCTGGACCGTACGTACCCGCTGGCCGAAGTCCCGGATGCGATACGCCGCCTGCGGGAAGGGCACGTACGCGGCAAGATCGCGATCCGCGTCCGGCGCGAGCACGAGGGAGCCGGCGCCGACGAAGCAGGTCCTGCAGGTAACGACTGAGGGCCGGATGCTCCGCAGGCGCCGCCCGGTACGCCCTGGTGGAAGGCTTCGCGGGCGGTCGGCCCGTCACCCGTCCAGTACGTTGATGTCATGCGCGACAGCAGTCCCACGGGAGAGTTCCTCAGAGCACGGCGCGAAGCCCTCAAGCCGCAGGACATAGGACTGCCCGCGCACGGCCGCAGGCGGGTGCCGGGGCTGCGCCGCGAGGAGGTCGCCCTGCTCGCGGGCGTGAGCCCCGACTACTACATGCGCCTGGAACAGGGCCGGGAGACCAGCCCGTCGCCCCAGGTCGTCGACGCCATCGCCGCCGCCCTGCACCTCGACGGCGAGGCGCTCGACCACCTGCGCAGACTCACCCGGGCGCCCCGTGAGCGCCACGAGACCGTCGCCGGCCGTTCCCGGGTGAGCCCCCAGCTCCTGCAGTTGCTCGACAGCTGGCCCGACACCCCCGCGTTCGTCCTGGGCCCTGCCCTGGACGTCCTGGCGTACAACCCCCTCGCCGCGGCCCTGCACAGCGGGTTCGAGCGGTTCGACAACCTGGCCCGCATGGTCTTCCTCGACCCGGCCGGACGGAGCTTCCACCAGGAGTGGGAGAAGGCCGCGAACTCCTGCGTCGCCGAAATCCGTGCCGCGTACGGATACGACCCCGGGTCCCCGCGGATCACCGAGGTCGTCGACACGCTGCGCGCGAAGAGCCCGGAATTCGCCGCCCTGTGGGCGCGGCACGAGGTGCGGGGCAAGACCCGGCAGCCCAAGCACCTCGCGCACCCCAAAGTCGGCGCCCTGGAGATCCAGTTCTCGGCCTTCACCGTCAACGGTGCCCCGGACCAGCAGCTGGTCGTCTACCAGGCCGAGCCCGCCAGTGCCACCGCGGCCGCCTTCGCAGAACTCCGTCCCGTGCGGCGCGCGCCGCAGTCAGCAGGGCCGGCGTAGTCCTGCGACGAGGAGTGCGACCAGTCGGCGGGCGTCGTAGCGGGGGTCGCTTCCGGCGCCGATGCAGAGGTTTCCGATGCCGCGCATGAGCCCGTACGCGGTGAGGTCGGAGCGGATCTCGCCCGTGGCGGCGGCAGCGTCGAGCAACTGGGTGCACACCGGCACGAGGCGGTCCAGGAAGTAGGCGTGCAGTGTCTCGAAGTCGGAACGGTCGGCCTGCATCGCGGCGGCGAGGCCGTGTTTGGTGACGAGGAAGTCGACGAAGAGGTCGGCCCACCGTTCGAGGGCGGCGTGCGGTGACGCGCTGGTCTCCAGCAGGGCGGGGCCGGCCTCGGCGCAGGCGTCGACCTGGTGGCGGTAGACGGCGATGACGAGGTCCGCCCGGGTGGGGAAGTGGCGGTAGATCGTGCCCATCCCGACGCCGGCCGCGGCCGCGATGTCCCGTACCGGCGCCTCCACCCCCGAGCTGACGAACACCGCGGCGGCCGCCTCCAGCAGGGCCTGCTGATTGCGCCGCGCGTCCTTGCGTCTGGACCCCGCTGCGCTTCCCGCGCCCTGTCCGCCGTCGTTCACCGCCACGCTCCTTCGATGCGACTTGCCAAGCGGCACGATGCTCCGTATCAGTGCCGCGGAGCAAGGTTCCGTTTCGTTCATGATGGCAGACCGGGGGACCGGCGACCAAGCGGCGTGCACCGCCGCACCCGCTGCGCGCGACGCCACATCCCCATCCTGGGTGCGCGACACCAGGGAACGCGGCGGCCTGGTTGCCGCACGCGACGCAACCGAGGCTGGGGGCAGAGCGGTTCCGGTCGCCACCCGGTGCCCGCTGCTCGCCACTTCCTCCTTCGGTGTACGGAAAGAAGTCCTGTCATGCACGTCCAAGCCAACGCCTCCGACGCCGTCCTGACGCGGATCCGGCGCCGGCCCGCCGCCCAGCGGCGCATCCTCTTCACCGGCGCGACGATCGTCACCATGGACCCCTGCCTCGGCGTCATCGACCGCGGCGATCTCCTCGTCGAGGGCGACACGATCACCGCGGTCGGCGGCGACATCAGCGGGGGTGACGCCGTCGTCATCGACGCCACCGGCGCGATCCTCGCCCCCGGCTTCGTCGACACCCACCGGCACGCCTGGCAGGCCCAGCTGCGCCGGATCATGCCGGACGTCGACGACCTGGGCGGCTACGTCACGGCCACCCTGGCCGGCCACGCCACCGTCTACCGGCCCGAGGACATGTACGTCGGAACCAGGCTGGCCGCCCTGACGGCGATCGACAGCGGGATCACGACGATGCTCGACTTCTCCCACAACTCCCGCACCCGAGAGCACTCCGACGCCGCGATCCAGGCCCTCATCGGCACCGGAATCCGCGCAGTGCACGCCTCCATGGGCCCGCACTTCGGCGACTGGGACCGGCAGTGGCCCGGCGATCTCACCCGCATCAAGGACCGGTACTTCAGCAGCGACGACCAGCTGCTGACCCTGCGGCTGGCGGCCTTGGCCACCGACGAGATCGCCGGACCTGCACTCGCCTACGGACCCGAACTCGCCCATAGGGCCGAGGAATTGGGCATCGGAGTGAGTGTGGACGCCGTCTTCGGCGCGGCGTCCTCCAAGGCGGTGCTGCGCTGGGCCGAGGACGGAATCCTCGGCCCCGACGTGACCCTCATCCACTCCACCGGACTCACCCCCGAGGCGTGGAAGGCCATGGGTGCGACCGGCGCCACCGTGTCGCTCGCCCCCACCTCCGACGCCCAGATCGGCCTGGAGACCGCGATTCCCGCCATCGACGAGGCCCTGGCCGCCGGCATCCGCCCCGGCCTCAGCATCGACGTCGAAGTCGCCCTGGCCAGCGACATGTTCACCCAGATGCGGACCCTGCACGCCCTCCAGCGGATGCGCGCGGTCAACGCCGCCTACGGCACCGACCGGGAGCCCTCCCGCATCACCACCCACGACGTCCTGGACTTCGCCACCCTCCAGGGCGCCCGCACCAACGGACTCGCAGGCGTCACCGGCTCGCTCACACCGGGCAAGAAGGCCGACCTCCTGGTCATCCAGGCCGAGGACCTCAACAACATGCCGCTGAACGACGCCATCGGCACCGTGGTCCTGGGTTCCGACCCGCGCAACATCAGCACGGTCCTGATCAACGGCGAACCCCGCAAGTGGAACGGACGAGTCCTCGACGTCGACCTCCCCGCGCTGCGCAGTGCCGTACACGCCTCGCGCACGTACGTGCTGAACGCACCGGCCGCCTGACGGCCCCACTGCCGAATGCCGTCAGTGCGGCGGCGAGGGGCGCGGTGGCTCCGGCGTCCGGTGCCGCCCGGGTGCCCGGGGGCGCTGGGGCAGGCGGTGGCCACGTTCCGGCAGCGCGCTCGACCTGACCTTCACCGGCCACCGGGCCCGTGCGCATGCTGCGTGCGCCGGTGCCGATGTCCGTGGCGGGACCACCGCGTTCCGGCCTACTTCGAACGGTGTCGCGTACACGGGCGCCGGCGAGGACCTGCCCGGCGTGCGGAGCCGCAACTGCACCAGCACCCGTCTGCCGTTGCCCCGTCGACGGGCCCGAAAGCCGCTCCGGCCCGTACTGGTCCTTCTCCAGCCGAGCGCTGCACGCGGCGCGGCGAGTGTCGAGTACCGGCCAACGTTCACAGAAACGATCGATTCCGCTGGCTAACCTGCCCCCGGCACCTTGGGGGAGGGGAGCAACTTGTACAGCATCGTCGTGGTTCCGGGATCCACCATGTCCCCGGCCGGACAGATCCGCCTGGCACCGGGGCAGACCCTCCGGTTCGGCCGCGAGAGCGCGGGCGGCGGCAGCCTGCACGTCCCGCACGCCGGCGTCTCGCGCTCGGCGGGGGAGATCACCGCCACGGGCACGTACTGGTCGCTCAGCAACCTGAGCCGCGCGTCGACGTACGTGGTCGAGAACCCGGAGGGCGCCGGCGAGCACATCAAGATCGCGCCCGGCCGGCTGGGCGCGCCCGTCCCGTTCGAGTTCGCCCGCCTCGTCCTGCCGGCCGGCTCCGAACTGCTCACCCTGGACGTCTGGGCGCCGCGCCACGACTACGCCGACCCGGACGAACCCGGGGAGCCCGGCGGGGAGCCGACTGCGCTCGCCTTCCCGCTCGACCGCTCCAGCCGGTACTTCCTGGTCCTCACCGCGCTCTGCGAACCGCGGCTGCGCGGTGAACCGCACGCCCCGCTGCCCACCGTCGAGCAGGTCGTCGAACGGCTGAGGCCGTTGTGGCCGGCTGCGAACCGGGCCGCGGTGCAGTGGAGCATCGACTACCTCGCGGTCAAGCTCCGCCTCAAGCCCGGCCCCGACACGGCAGATCCGGGACCGCGACTGGTCGGCAAGAAGGACACCCTGGTGTCGCTGGCGCTGCGCTTCGACCTGGTCCGAGAGCCCGACCTGGCGGCCCTGTCGGCCGCCCCGACCGGTACCGTCCGCTGACCGGGCGGGCCGGGCAGCGGGGCGCCCTCGCGGTCCCGCCGGGCTACCGGATCGGCCCCTGGGTCGTCGGCCACCTGCTCGGAGCCGGCGCCTTCGGCAGCGTGTACGCGGCTCGCCGCGCCCTCCCCGAGCCGGGCCGGCCCGGCCGGGCCGCGCTGAAGGTCCTCCCGACCGGCACCCGTACGCCGCGCCAGCTGCGGCACCTGAGCGAGCTCGCCGAGCGCGAGACCGAGGTATTGCGCCGGGTGCGCACGCCGCGCCTGATCCGGATGTACGAGGTGCTCACGCTCGACGACCCGGGCCGCCCCGAGCTCGACGGCGCCACCGTACTCGTCCTGGAGGAGGCGGAGGGGTCCCTGGACGCCCTGCTCGCCGAAGGAGTGCCGTCCGAGGGGCCCGCCCTCCTCGCCCAGGTCTGCGAGGGGCTCGACCAACTGCACACGGCGGGCTGGGTGCACGGCGACCTCAAGCCCGCGAACGTCCTGCTGATGCCCGACGGCACGGCGCGGCTCGGCGACTTCAACACGGCGGCACAGCTGGAGGGCACCCACGCGTACGCGCCCGCGTTCGCGACGCCCGACTACACCCCGCCGGACCTGCTCTGGTCGGAGGTCGGCGAACGGGGGACGAAGATCCGCCCCACGGCCGACATCTGGGCCTTCGGCGTACTGGCCCACGTGGTCCTGACCGGCTCGCTGCCGCTGCCCGGCGGTAACTCCGCCGCCCGCCGGGACGCGGCGCTGCGCTATGCCAGGGGCGAGGAGGAACTGCGGCTGTCGCCGGAACTGCCGGAGCCCTGGCGGGACATCGTGCGCGACTGCCTGGCCCGCAGGCACGAGGACCGGGCCCGGCACACCGCGGCGTCACTGCTGAGCCGGGTGGAGGCGGCGGCCGCGGACCGGGCCGCACCGCGGCGCGTACCGGGCATCTTGCGCGCCCTGGATCCGCGAAGGCGGCGGCGCCGCGTGGTGATCACGGCCGGGACGGCGGCGCTGGCCGTCCTGGGGGTCGTATGGGGCTCGGGCCTGCTCCCGCTGGGGGGCGCGCCCGAGGCGGGGTACGAACGGTGCCGCCGCGGGGCCGTCTGTTTCTTCGCGCAGGAGGACGGCCGGGGCGAGATGTGCTCCTGGGTCGACGGGGACACCGACTGGAGCGACGGCCAGGCCCCCTGCCCGTGGGCGGCCCGGAGCGGGCCCCGCTCGGTCTACAACAACGGGTTCGACCTCGCCGAGGGGGCGACCCAGGTCGACGTCCTCTACTACGCCCAGCCCGACCGGCGGGAGCTGCTGGGCTGCGTGAAGGTGCGTACCCGGGCCGACCTCACCGGCGCGGACCGGCCGCGCTCCCACGCCTGGGTCCCGAACTGCTGACCCTCGCAGGTGCGAGGTACTGCCGCAGCGGCTCCTCCACGAGTCTCGAGGTACGTCACACCGCTCTGACAAGGAGTCCACGATGCGCCCCAAGCGTTCCGTTCTCGGCATGGTCGGCGTCACCACGATGCTGCTCACGGCGGCCTTCACCACCGCGTCGGCCGAGGCCGCCGCGCCCTCGGACCAGGGCGCGGGCGCCCGCGCCCTGGTCGCGCCGGCCGCGCCCGCAGACGCCCGGCCGGCGTCCCTCGCAGCTGCCGCGTCCCCCGGGATCTCGCCCGGCGTCCGCACCTCCCACGTGCCGCCGAGCGGCAGCTACGGCTGCGACAGCGGGAACCTCTGCACCCTCGTCTGGGATCCGACGACGTCGGACTGGAAGATCTTCTACCTCTACAACTGCAACCGGTACTCGGTGTACAACTGGGAAGGCAACGGCTGGTACTTCGACAACCAGACGGGCAACCCCACCTCGTACCTGTACTACCAGAACGGCGGAGTCGACAAGTCCTTCCAGCCCGGCGGCGGCCAGCAGGGCCAGAACTGGACGCCGATCTTCTCCGTCCGCAACTGCTGATCGACCGTCACGCCTGTCCGGCCCCGGTCGCTTCCGACCGGGGCCGGGCAGGGTGTCGGCCTGACCGTCCGATCTCGTACGGATCGCCCTACGGACTGTCCTCGGTGAGGGGCCCGTAGTGGTACGTGAGCTCCTGCCACGTCAGCGCGCCGCCGGGCTGTTCCTCCAGTTCCGGGCGGTTGAACCGGGCCATCCGCCACGCGCCGCGGTTCGGGCCGTCGCCGAGGCGCGTCCACGCGTCGAGGTCGGCGTCGAGAACACGCGTGGGTCCGTCGTCCCCGGGATCGGCGTTGTCCACGGGGGACCAGTGGCGCAGGTCGGGGTGCTGTGCCACCCGTTCCTCGTAGGCGGCGGCCCGGGCCATGAAGTCGCGTCCGCCGGCCGGGGCACGCTTGACGCGCTCCAGTTCGTAGGCACTGGCGAGGCTGGTGAGCGTGTGGCGCATGTGACCAGCCTAGAAGCTCTCGCCCCGGTCCGGGAGCCGGTTCGGCGACCTGTTGCATTTCGGCTGTCGTGGACCGGTCGAGCGGAGGCCACATCAGGTCCCGGTCACGGTCCGCGCCAGACGTTGGCGAACGCCGCCTTCTCGATGGACCGCCTCTGGCGTACGGCTTCCAGTTCCATGACCGCGTCGTTGACGACGGCCAGCACGGTCGTCACCGCTTCGTTCCCGTCGAGGTTCGGCTCCTCCTCGGGCGCCCCGCCCTGGATCCCCACGACCGCACCGAGGGCGGCCAGGACGGGCTCTTCCGCCTCCCAGCGGCTCAGAGCCTGGCGGCGAGCGGGGGAATCGACCACTTCCAGGCGTTCCGCCCCGAAGAGCGACCGGCCGCTTCGCCCCCGGGCCAGTTGACCGTCCGCCTCGAGGGCGGCCTGGTACGCCGCGGCGAGATCGCGTCCCCTGCGCCACAGCCAGTCCTCGACCTGCTCGTACGGGGCCTGCCGCGCCAGCACCGCCGCTGCCTCGTCCAGCAGGGGGTCATCCAGCGCCCACTGCTGACCAGGCACGATGCTGTCACCGTCCAAGGCGACGGCCTGCGCATCGATGAGATCGATCAGCTCGGCTCCCGCGAGTGCGAGCGACAGGTCACCCTGCCCCACCGAACGGTCCGGCTGCGGGTCCATGGCGATGATGAACAGGTCCTTCGCCGTGGTCATGAACGGCTCCCCTCGTAGTCATCGGCATTGTTGCGGCATCGGCACCGCTGCGTCCCCACCCGGCCGGCCGAGCCGGCCTTCGTACGTGGATCTTCAGTATCGCCCCCCCACTTCACGAACACGCGGTGTCACGGCGGGAAGCCCACGCCCGAACCGGCCCGGTCCCGCAAGCCGCGGGGCCGGGACAAGCGGTCGGCCCTGGTCCGCGCTCAGCGGCCGTAGCGGCGGTTGAAGCGCTCCACGCGGCCCTCGGAGCCCACGATCGGTGAGGTCCTCGTGTACAGCGGGTGGCTCGCCGACGAGATCTCGACGTCGACCAGCGGGTAGGTCTTGCCGTCCTGCCACTCGATCGTCCCCGTCGCGTGCGCGGTCGACCGGGTCAGGAACGCGACGTCGGCTGCGCGGTCGCGGAAGACGACGGAGCGGGATTCGGGGTGGATACGGGGCTTCATGCGGTTTCCTTCCTCATGCGCGGGTGCCGGGTGCGTGCCTGCGTGCCGGGCGGCGTCCGGTGGGGCTCAGCGTTCCTCTCGGAAGGCGACGTGCCGGCCGGCCAGCGGGTCGTACTTCCGCAGGACGAGCCGGTCCGGACTGTTCCGGGTGCTCTTCCGCGTCGTATAGGTGGTACCGGTCCCGGCCGTCGACTTCAGTCGGACGACGGGGCGCGTGACGGTGCGTGCCACGTGGTGCTCCTCTCAGCGACACTGGCCGCGATATTTGACTCGCGCATGCCAGCTGCCTGCTGTAACAGAAGCCTCGTCCGGCGCATTCCCGCCCCGCCCCGCCCCGCAGCCGACGAAGCCCACCCGACCGCGCGGGTCGCGGCCGATGGTGGTACGGGTACCGGTGGAGCCGGGGGAAGCCGCAGCGGAAGCCGATGCGGTCGACGCCGTGTCGCGTGCGGGCGATGTGCTCGTGCGGGCCCGCTGTTCCGGGTGGCGGCGCAGGGCGCCGGGACGGATCGCGGTCGCGTGTGGTGATCGCGGTGACGGCCGGCCGCCCCGCAGCAGACCGCGATCAGCCGGACCCCGCTCAGCGGCCCGCACGCGAGCGCGCACGATGCCCGCAAGTCGTCGGACTCCGCCCTGACCTGGATGTGGCCGCGCATGCACGGCCACATCCCCGAAGATGCCGACCTCGGCGCCCGCACCGGGACCGCCGACGGCGCATCGGCTGCGCCGGAAGTGGCCGTATGCGCCACCGCAGCCGACACACTCCGGGCCGGGCGGCCGCATCCTTCCCGGAGACTGAGCCGGGACGGCTCACCGCGCGACCGGCGTGGCGCAGACCTACGCTTGCATTGTTGCCCGGGTCCTCGGACGGCAGGAGACCATGCCGTGAAGCCAACCCACCTCCGGCTTCGCCGGGCCTGCGCTGCTGCCGCTGCGGGCGTGCTCATCGCCCCGGTGTTCGCGGCCTCCGCCTCCGCGGCGACCGCTCCGGCGCCGTCCACCCCCGTGCCGTCGACCCCCCTCTCCGCCGCCCCCTCCCCGGACCCCGACACGCCCTTCCCGCAGCTCACGCCGGCCGTTGCAGCGCAGCTGGACGCGGCCATCCGGCAGGTCATGCGCCAGACGAAGGTGCCGGGCGTGACCGTGGGCCTGTGGGCCCCCGGCAAGGGGAGCTACGTGAAGACCTTCGGGGTCGCGGACAAGGCGACCGGCGCGCCCATGACCACCGGGCTCCACGTACGCATCGGCAGTGAGACCAAGACGTTCACGGTCACCGCCCTCCTCCAACTGGTCGACCAGCGCAAGGCCGGACTGGACGACCCCATCGGCAAGTACGTCAAGGGCGTTCCGAACGGCGACCGCATCACCCTGCGCGAACTGGCAGGCATGCGCAGCGGGCTCTTCAACTACAGCTTGGACGAGAACTTCATCAAGAAGCTCCAGGCCGATCCCGAACAGTCCTTCACACCCCAGCAGTTGCTCGACTCCGCCTTCAAACACCCCGCGCAGTTCGCGCCGGGCGCGGAGTTCGACTACTCCAACACCAACCTGATCCTGCTCGGGCTGGTGGTGGAGAAGATCACCGGCCGGCCGCTCCACGAGGTCATCGCCGAGGACGTCCTGGCACCGGCCGGGCTCCGCCGTACGGTCTTCCCCACGAGTGCGGCCCTACCGGATCCGTACGCGCACGGCTACACCAACCAGACGGCCTCGGGCAAGATCGAGGACGCGACCCGCTGGAACCCCTCCTGGGCTTGGGCCGCCGGTGAGATGATCTCCGACCTGGAGGACCTGCGCAGCTGGGCCCGCACCCTCGCCACCGGCAGGCTGCTCACGCCCGCGACCCAGGCCGAACGTCTCAAGACCACCCCGATGAACATCCAGGGCGACGGCTACGGGCTGGGCATCTTCAACGTACAGGGCTGGATCGGTCACAACGGCTCGATCCCCGGGTACGAAGTCCTGCCCGTCTACCTGCCGCAGGCCGAGGCGACCATGGTGATCCTCCTCAACACCGATGCAAGCTACAAGGGCCAAGAGCCCAGCACGCTCTTCGGTGAGGCGGTCACCGGCATCGTGACCCCCGATCACGTGTATCCCGGCCACCAGCCGTACGTGCCCGGAAAGGGTTGACGGCCGCCGGGCAGGCGCGGAGGGCGTCATCCGGTCAGTCCATCACGCGCGGGCTTCACTCGGGCAGGGTGTCGGCATGGCGATGGACCACCCTCCACTCGCCGTCCTCATGCCGGTACACCTGGGTGGCCCGCAGTGTGTAGGTCCGAGGCCGTCCGTCGACGGAGACGGAGGTGTGTTCGAGGCCGGCCGTGTACGCCATGTCGCCCACGACGTCGTACGCCTGCAGTTCGAACACGTACGACGTGCAGTCGGAGAAGCTCTCCGCGAGGGCGCGGAAGAGCGTGTCGAGTTCCTGCCGGCCGTTGGCGTTGCGCCATGCACCCAGGACGCTCACGGGCTCGTTGCGTGACCAGAGTGCCCGGCGGGGGGCCGGGTCGCCGTTGTGCAGCGCACGCTCCGCCTCGTACAGGGCGGTCCTGACCCACATGAGGAAATCGGCACGGTCGCCCATGCCTTCATCATCCTCGATCAGCCGGCGGCTGCGAGTTCGCCACTCAGGGTCTCGTGCAGCCGGGCGCTGGGCTCGTTCAGTCCCGTGATCTCGACGCTCTTGCCGCGCTGCGCGTACCGGTGCTCGATCGCGTCCAGTGCGGCAACCGACGAGGCGTCCCAGATGTGCGCGGCGGACAGGTCGATGACGACCTTGTCGGGATCGCCGGCGTAGTCGAAGCGGCCCACGAGCTCGTTGGAGGAAGCGAAGAACAGCTCACCGGTGACGGCGTACACGACCTGCCGGCCGTCGGGGTCGGTGACCGCCGTGACGTCGGCGAGCCGGGCGACACGCTTGGCGAAGATGACCATGGCGGTGACGGATCCCGTGACGACGCCGACGGCGAGGTTGTGGGTGGCGACGACGCAGGCCACGGTGACGGCCATGACGGTGATCTCGCCCGCCGGCATCCGCTTGAGCGTCTTCGGGGCGATCGAGTGCCAGTCGAAGGTCGCGAAGCACACCATGATCATGACGGCCACCAGTGCGGCCATCGGGATGTCGGACACGACCGGCCCGAAGACGATGCACAGCACCATCAGGAAGACGCCCGCGAGGAAGGTGGAGAGCCGGGTCCGCGCGCCGGAGACCTTCACGTTGATCATGGTCTGGCCGATCATCGCGCAACCGCCCATGCCGCCGAGGAAGCCGGTGACGATGTTCGCGATGCCCTGCCCGACGGATTCCCGGGTCTTCGACGAGGGGGTGTCGGTGATCTCGTCGACCAGCTTCGCCGTCATCAGGGACTCCATCAGCCCGACGAGGGCCATGGCGAAGGCGTACGGGGCGATGGTGGTCAGCGTGTCGAGGGTGAACGGTACGTCGGGCAGCCCGGGCACCGGCAGCGAGGACGGCAGCGCACCCTTGTCGCCGACGGTCGGTACGGCGATGCCCGCGGCCACGGTGATCACCGTCAGGATGACGATCGAGACCAGCGGGGCCGGGACCGCGGTGGTGATCCTGGGAAACAGCACCATGAGCGCCAGACCGGCCGCGAGCAGGGGGTACACGGCCCACGGCACGTCCCGCAGCTCCTTCACCTGGGCCATGAAGACCAGGATGGCGAGGGAGTTGACGAAGCCGACCATCACCGAGCGCGGGATGAACCGCAGCAGCTTCCCCACCCCCAGCGCACCGAGGACGATCTGGAACGCCCCGGCCAGGATGACCGCGGCCACCAGGTAGCCGAAGCCGTGCTCGCGGTTCAGCGGTGCGATGACCAGGGCCACGGCCCCGGTGGCGGCGGAGATCATCGCGGGCCGGCCACCGACGACGGCGATGGTCACGGCCATGGTGAAGGAGGCGAACAGGCCGATCGCCGGATCCACCCCGGCGATGATCGAGAACGAGATCGCCTCCGGGATCAGCGCCAGCGCGACCACCAGCCCGGCCAGTACCTCGGTGCGCAGCAGCTTCGGCGAGAGCCAGGACGGCCGGATGTCACGCAGCCGCGCGGATATGGAGACAGCGGAGTGAGGCAAGGGGAGCAGACCTGTCAGGCGGGCACACCGCCAACCGGCAGGCGGACGTACGGAGGGACGGAACGACCCTCCAGGGTACCGTTCCCGTCCCCAGGCACAGGACCGGGAGTCCGGCGACACCTGCGCCGTGGGCCGTCAACGGGACACTGCGACGCCGAGGGAGTCGGCAGCCAGGGCCTTCGGGGCGCCCTTCTCGTAGAAGACGTCGAGCTCGGTGATGGTGAAGCCGGCCGTGATGAGCAGATCGGCGATGGGCCGGGTGAGGTGGCATCCGTCGAGGAGGCGCTGCTCCAGCGGGTCGAGACGGCGCTGCCAGCGGCGTACCCGCTCGTCAGGGGCCAGTCCGTGCTCGATGAAGTGCAGGGTCCCGCCCGGCTTGAGCACGCGTCGCACCTCCTGGAGGGCGGCAGCGGCGTCCGGGATGGTGCAGAGCGTCCAGGTGGACAGAGCGGTGTCGAAGCGCGCGTCCGCGAAGGGCAGCGACTGGCCGTCGAGGCCCGAGCGCTCGACCGGGATGGTGGTCGCTGCGAGCCGCTTGGCGGCCAGCTTCCAGCCCACGTCCGAGGGGTCGACGGCGGCCACCTGCGTGACGGCCGGCGGGTAGAAGGGGACGTTGTGCCCGGAGCCGAACCCGATCTCCAGCACTTCGCCTTCCAGGCCCTGGCAGACCCGGCGCCGAAGGGCTTCGGCCTCGCCCATGCCGCATGCGAGGTCGAGGATCCGCGGAACGATGTGCTCGGCGTAGAAACCCATGACCGCCTCCGGGGCTCACGAAAAGTCTGGCACCGTGGCCGGGGTGGTGCGAGCGGCGGGCCGATGCGGGGGTATCGCGTTCAGGCCGGCCTGGGGGCCGGCCCAGCCGGAGCGGTCACACCAGCACCCCGGCGAAGAACATCGACCCCAGAAGGGCGTACTGGATCGAGCAGACTGCCAACAGTGGTACTTGAATCCATCGGGACATGTACTTGACCAGTACGAGCCCGACAAACATTTGCGCATGATTGCGATACCACGACATTTCCGCACCGGCGAAGAACGGCAGCAAGAAGATGGCCACCGTCAGGATCAAGGCGGCCCACTCCTCGGCGCCGAGCCGGCGGTTCCGCACGAGCCGAACCGTGGCCGTCGCCACTACGAGCAGGAGAAAGGCCGCATTCAGCCACAGCTGAGTCCTGTGCGCGGTGAGGCTGTGATCCACCAGCCACGGCAGGTGTCCCTCGGGCCGGTACCAGTCGCTGAACGGGAAACCGTAGGACTTCCTCATCTCGTCGAAGGGCTGGCGCAGGCCGCCTTGCCGGTAACTGGACTTCTGGATGGTCTCGTACGCGTCCCAGCGGCCCGTCGCCTGCCACATCAGCCATTTGGCCCAGAGCAGGCCGCACCCGGCGATGGCTGCTGATGCCCCGGCCTTCGCGCAACGTACGGGCCATGTGTCGCGGTGCCATGCGAAGCATGCGCTCAACAGCAGCATGCCGACGGCGACCGCGCCGACCAGATGGCAGGAGGCCGCCACGAAACCGCCGGCAGCGGCAATGCCCCAGGAAGCGCGCTTCACTCCGGCGATACAGACGAGCAACGCCAGCGTCCCGGTGGCGATCGGGAACATCGCATGGAAATAGATGCCGCCCGGGAAAACCACACCGATGGCGAGGGTGAGGCCGGTGGCCCACGTGAGCCGGGCGCCGAGCAGCCACCACAACACTGCGAACATGCCCAACAAGGACGCTTCGGTGACGGCGACGGCGGATACCTCGTAGGAAAGCCCGGTGGCAGAAACCGCCCGGACCGACATCGGGTAACCAGGAAACCAGGCGACATTTCCGCACAAGACATCGGGAAAATCCGCGTACCGATCCCGGCACCGAAACATCTCGTAGCCGGTCTCGGCGATGGACAGATAGTGTTCGGAATCCCAGCGGCGGCGACCGCCCGTGGACCAATACGCCACCTGGGATCCGTCGCCGGTGACGGAAGCTTTCGCGATCGGCCACGTGATGAGGTTGGTCAGCAGCCATGCGATGACCGGAGGCAGCAGACCGTGCAGCCGACCGCGGCGCGGTGGCCGGATCCGCGGGGACAGGGGCAAACGGGTCGTCCACGGCCCCGCACCGGAGCCCGGCATCCGCTCGGTCGCGGCGTTGCCGTGGGCCATGAGCCGGCCGCCGAGACGGCCCAGCAGCCCGCTGGGCCGGCCGAACCCCTGGGGCGGGAGGCGCTCAGTGATCCTCTCCACGCGGTCATGGAACCACGGGCGGAGGCCGCTCACCTGCCGGCTGCCCGCCGGATCGCGTCGAGCGTGCGCGTCACGTCGTCGTCGGTCGTCGACCAGTTGCTCACCGAGATCCGCATCACGCGACGGCCGTGCCAGCTGGAGCCGCTGATCCACGCAGTGCCGTCGTCGAGCAGCCGGGTGAGCACGCGCTCCGTGCGTTCTTCGTCGCCGAACTCTGCGCAGACCTGAGTGAACACCACGTCGTTGAGGACGGTCGCGCCGTCGATCCCGGCGATGCCGGCGGCAAAGGCGGAGGCGTTTCGGCACAGCCGCTCGACGAGGTCGGCCACACCTGACCGGCCGAGGGACCTGAGTGCGGCCCACACGGTGAAGGCTCTGCCACGCCGGGAGAGCTCGGGCACCTTGTCGATGGGGTCGCCGTGTTCGTCCTGGATGAGGTAGTCGCCGTGCAGGCCCATGGCTGCCCGGAGCGCGGACGGGTCGCGCACGATGGCGAGCCCGCAGTCGTAGGGGACGTTCAGGGTCTTGTGGGCGTCCGTTGCCCAGGAGTCGGCGTACGTGCAGCCCGCGGTCAGGTGGGCGTACGTCGGAGAAGCGGCTGCCCACAGTCCGAAGGCGCCGTCGACGTGCACCCATGCGTCCGCTTCACGCGCGGCACGGATCGTCTCGGCGAAGGGGTCGAAGGCGCCGGAGTGGATGTCACCGGCCTGGAGGATCACGATCGTCGGGTCCTGCCCGCCGCCCGCCAGGGTGCGCCGCAGGGCCTCGGGGTCGATGCGTCCCTGACCGTCCGCCTCGACCAGTTCCGGCCCGCCGAGTCCGAGATAGCGCAGCGCCAGGTCGATGGCCATGTGGCGGTCCTCGCCGGCGACGACGCGTACGGGCGGCCCACCTGCGAGGCCGTCGCGGGCGACGTTCCAGCCGGTGCGGCGCAGCACCGCGTCGCGCCCCGCGGCGAGGCAGGTGAAGTTCGCCGTCGTGGCACCCGTGGTGAAGCCGACGGCGCTGGCGCTGGGCAGCCCGAGAAGGTCGAGCAACCACATGCCGGCAACGTCCTCCACCGCCGCGTACGCGGGCGAGGCGGCGCGCATCACGCAGTTCTGGTCCCAGGCGCTGACCAGCCAGTCTGCGGCCAGCGCGGCCGGTTCCGTGCCACCGACCACGAACCCGTAGAAGCGACCACCGGGGAAGGCGGTGAGCCCCGGCTCACAGGCCGTGGCCAGGAGGTCGACGACGTCGGCCGGCGCGCTCGGCCCGTCGGGCAGCTCGGCACCGAGCGCCCGCACGATCTCGTCGACCGAAGCACGGGCGGGGACCCGGCGGTCGGACAGGCTCGCCAGCCAGCGGGCGGCATGGCCGTACGCCCGTTGGAGCGCCCTCTCGCGCGCGTCCATACCTCGGACTATGGGACCGCCGCCGCTGCCCCGCAAGCCGCCCCGCAAGCCGCGGCCCCCGCAAACCGCCCCGCCCGGCCGGTGCACCTGCACCCCCGACCGGTGGCGCCCCGGTGCCGGGGAGCGCCACCGGGCGGCGCGGGTGGACGGGCCGGCAGTGGGTAGGCGGGTGCGTGGAGGTCGTGCCGTGTCCCACTCGGACTGGCTGCTGGAACCCGGAGAACGCGGGAACGCCGCCACCCGGCTGGAGGAGCGCCGGGCGGACGGAGCCGCGTGCTCCGAGGGCAACGACGCCCGGCCGCTGGTCCACGGAGCGGCGTACTTCGCCGAGCTCCTCGAGCGGATCCGGGGGATGCACGCGGGCGATCTGATCCTGTTCACCGACTGGCGCGGTGATCCCGACGAGCGGCTGGCCGGAGCCGGTACGGAGATCGCGGCCGTGCTCAGCGGGGCCGCGGAGCGCGGTGTCATCGTCAAGGGACTGCTGTGGCGCTCCCACCTCGACGGCTTCCGGTTCAGCGAGGAGGAGAACCTCTCCCTCGGCGAAGACATCGAGGCGGCGGGCGGCGAATGCCTGCTCGACCTGCGCGTGCGGCCCGGCGGCTCGCACCACCAGAAGATGGTGGTGCTGCGCCACCCCGGCCGCCCGGAGCGCGACGTCGCGTACGTCGGCGGGATCGACCTGTGCCACAACCGCAACGACGACGCCGGCCACCCGGGCGACCGCCAGTCCCTCCCCATGGCAGCGGCTTACGGTCCGCACCCCCCGTGGCACGACGTCCAGCTCGCGGTCAGCGGGCCGGCCGTCGGCGACGTCGAAGCCGTTTTCCGCGAACGCTGGGAGGACCCGGCGCCGCTCAGCCGCAGCCCCCTGATCCGCCTGCGCGAGCTGTGGGACCGGGAGGACACCAGCGCCGGTGAGCTGCCGCCGCAGGGCGCCGATCCTCCTGCCTGCGGTACGCACGCCGTCCAGGTGCTGCGCACCTACCCGAACCGGTTGCTGAGCGGGTATCCCTTCGCCCCCGACGGCGAGCGCAGCATCGCCCGCGGCTATCTGAAGGCGCTGCGGCGGGCCCGGACGCTGATCTACGTGGAGGACCAGTACCTGTGGTCCCCGCGCGTGGTGGACTGCTTCGCCCGGGCGTTGCGCGCGCACCCGCGACTGCGGTTGATCGCCGTCATCCCTTCCGTTCCCGAACAGGACGGCCGGCTCAGCCGGCCCGTGAACCTGATCGGACGGATCACCGCCCTGGAGGAGCTGCGCCGTGCGGGCGGGGACCGGGTCACGGTCTACGGCCTGGAGAACCGCGCCGGAACCCCGGTATACGTACATGCCAAGGTGTGCGTGATCGACGACGTATGGGCTGCGGTCGGGTCCGACAACGTCAACCTGCGTTCGTGGACCCACGACTCCGAACTGAGCTGCGCCGTCCTCGACCGGAGCCGTGATCCGCGGCCGCCGCACGATCCGGGCGGACTGGGTGACGGCGCCCGGCGCTTCGCCCGGGAGCTGCGTCTGGAGCTCATGCGCGAACACCTGGACGCGCAGGCCGGGGCGGAGCCGGGGCTGTGCGATCCGGAGGCCGCATTCGACGCGTTCAAGGAGACCGCCGCGGCACTGGACGCCTGGCACGCGGGCGGCCGGCCCGGACCGCGCCCTGCGGGCAGACTCCGCCGCTATTTCCCGCCGGACCTGCCGACCGTCCAACGCCTCCTAGCGGCCCCGCTGCACCGCGCCCTGATCGACCCGGACGGACGCCCCCTCAGGTTGCGCTTCGGCAAAAGCTTCTGACGGGGGAGCGGTGGCGGGGCGGGGTTCAGGCCGAACGCCCGTCGCGGCGCAGCCTGGCGGGCGTGGTGCCGTACCAGCGCTGGACCGCCCGCCGCAGCGCGCGGGCGTCGGCGTAGCCGCTCCGAGCGGCTATCGCGTCGATGCCCAGGTCGGTGTCGTGGAGCAGCCGCGTGATGTGGGCCCGCCGCACCGCCTCGACCTCGTTGCTCCAAGTGGTGCCGTGTTCGTCGAGGCGGCGCTGGAGGGTTCTCGTACTGACGGCCAAGCGGCGCGCCACCGCGGGCAGCGCCGGAGTGGTGGTCTCGTCGTGGACGGAGGCCAGGGCGGAGCGGAAGAGGCCCAGCCAGTCGTGCAGCGGGATCGCGCCGGCAAGGGTCTGCTCGGCGTGTCTTCGCAACACGGTCGACAGACCCGGCTGGGCGTGTGGTGTCGGCGCACTCAAGTCGCGGGCGCGGAAGGTGATCGAGCTGACCGGCGCCTCGAACTCGATGGCGCGGGTGCCGTACAGCCCGGTCAGCGCCTCGTGCCGACGGGGTGCTTCGGCGGCCAGGGTGACGCGGAGGGGAACGAGACGGCGCTGTGCGGCTTCGCTCAGCCGCCGTCGGTACAGGCCGAGCGCGTACGCGCGGATGGCGCAGGCCGCCTCGTACGTCAGGTCGGCCTCGTTGACGTGGCTGATGGTGATCTGCTCACCGTCCTCGACGATCCGCAGGTTGTCCGTGCCGGTGTCGGCGACGGCGGCGAAGTACACCGAGGCGTCCCGGATCCCCTCGAGCGGAGTGGGCGCGGAGGTGATCAGGTAGTCCCAGACTCCGAGGGCGCCGATGCCCGACTGATCTGCCAGCACCAGGGTCAGCTCGGCCCAGGAAGCGTGGACGGTCGTCAGTTCCGCGATGCGGATGCCCGTGGCCGAGGGGGTTCGGCACAGGTCGTCGTTGAGGTGCTCGGGCGCCATGCCCAGCAGGTGCGCGTACCCGTCCGCGGGTATGCCGAGCCGACGAGCGGCGCTGACGCTCAGACGGGTGAGGGCCGAGGAGGTCGTCCCCTGGTGCGCAGGCAAGATCACAGCGGACGAGCATAGACCAGCCTGAATGACCAGGTCATCGTCATGGCCCGGCGCCTGATGTCCCCATCACGGCGTGGAGGGTCCCCCATTGGCGCGCACGGTCCCCTGGCTGGCGTGTGGTGCCCTGTGCCGAGCCGTGTGGGCGGCCATAGCGTGGTGATCGTTCTCAGAGGAATCCGTTCGGCGTGACGCTGGGACGGCCCCTCTCGGCGCACTGCCCCGTACGGGGGTCGGGTCAGTGCGCCATGCCGTCGATCGCGTCGCGGCGGACGGACGCCACAGGGGTGCGCGGTGGGGCGGGTGATCGGCCGTCGTCGACGCCCAGGGCGGCGCGCATCACGGCTCCGCCCGTGCATGGGCCGTCAGACGCCGGGACAGGACGCGGGCGCGAGGAGCGTGCCGACCACACCCGACGGTCGCGGCTGCCAGCGCGACCAGAGCTGTGCCCACCGTGCCTCCACCTGAGCCGGGACGCTTCCCCACGACCCTGACGGCCCGTGGACCGGAACTCAGACGGACCGCGGGGCCCCTTCCACCGGGGTGCCCGGTGGCGGCCACTGCCGCCGGGAGGGGACCACGGCCCGCAGGACTCGGAAGGCGAGGCGGCGCCTCCAGTCGTCCGGCGAGCGGAACTCGGCGATGAACGCGGCGGTCGACCTGCTGATGGAGCCCATCGCCCCGGCGGTGGCCTGCGGATCCCTCAGCCTGTCGCAGTTGAACCAGGCCATGCCCCGTGCGACCCGGATCCCGTAGCTGGTGAACAGCTCGTCGTCGCCGGTGAACAACCGGTCCAGGGACTGCAGCCGACGGCAGTACCGGGCGGAGATCTCGTCCTGGACCGTGTCGATGGAGGAGGCGAGGAGGTCGTTCATCCGGTGGAAGTCGGCGATGTGGTCGCGGAGTTCCCCACGGCCCGTCCGGGCCAGGGCCTGGAGTGCCAGCGGCAGGTCGTACGACATGTGGGCCATCATCGAGAACAGCACCTCCTCCAGGACGTAGGAATGCCGTACGGTCGAGGCCGCGTACACGTCCCGCCAGGGTTTCGGGATGCTCTCCGGCATGTCGGCGGAGCGGACTTCCCCGCGGGGACGGGGGCCGGCTCCCAGCCAGGTGTCGATGGCCTCCATCGCGGTGAAGTAGGCCCCGGCGAGGGAGACGGAGAGGTCGGCGACCCACTCCGGCGTCCTGAACGCCAGCGTGTCGGTCCGCAGGCTCGCAGCGAGGTCCGAGGTCAGCCGGAAGTAGGTGTACGCGAACACGGCGCGGGGATCCTGCGCGGCGTCGTACTGCATGACGCGGGCGGTCAGTTCTCCCACGACCCCGAGGACCTTGTCGGCGGCAACAGCCGTGGCGTCCTCCGTCATGAGGTCCGGCGGGCGCTCTCCGTCGCCTTCGCCCAGTCGCACACGAGTTCTCCCGCGAGGCTCTGCCGGTCGGCTCCCACCTCGTACGTCGCGGTCCAGGGGCTCCCCAGCAGCGGCATGTGGTAGGTGGAGCCCAGGCCCGAGGGCTGGATCTCCGCAGGGTAGGTGAACGTGCGCGTCAGGAGGGCCGGGACCGGACTGAACTGCTCGTGCGCCTCGACGGTGACCCCCCTGCCGTCAGGGGCGAGAACGTAACGCTCCTTCAACAGGTACAGCGTCACCCCGAACTTGGAGACCCTGACCACGTTGTCGGCGACGCCGAAGGCGCCCTCGGACGGGCTCGCCACGATGGTGGAATCCAGCCGGGACGGCCCGGTCAGCCGCTGCGTGAGGTCCATGGCCACGACGAGCACCCGGTTCAGCAGCCCGAGGCCGCGGGTCTCCCGGAGGCGTCTCCAGGACGTGACCCGGAAGGTGAACAGCCCCTGCCAGTCGCCGGCCCCCACGTCGAAGTAGTAGACGTGACTGGGGGCGTCTGAGCGGGACGGTGAACCGTCCACATGGTTCGTCACGTTGTGTAGCGTAACGGCCGCTGCGCACACGGAGTGTGAGCGGAGCGCGTGTCCTTCCCGGCTCGGCGACTGCCTCGCCGAGTTCAGCCGCGGTCTCGTCGACCGGGACGGTCACCCGACCGTGCAGGCCCGCGACGAGATCATCGCCTTCCTGGCCGAGCGGCTCGAACGGAAATGAATCGCCCGGGAAGCCTGTTGTCCGGGACGTGCCTCATGATCTCGAGCGGTCCGACCGGATCCACCCCCTGCTGGCCAACCGGTTCAGCCCCTACAAGTTCGACCCGTCGGGCCTCGTCGACGACCACGCCCTCGAGCTGCTCCTGGAAGCCGCGAGGTGGTCGCCCTCCGCCGGGAACTCCCAACCGTGGGGGTTCTTTCCCGTCAGGCCGGGCGAGCCGGACCACGAGCGGGTGCTGCGCCATCTCGCGCCCAGCTCTGCACGGTGGGCGGGCGACGCCGGTCTGCTCGTGGTGGCGCTCACGCGCCGCCATGTCGACGACTTCCGGACCGTCTACTCCGAGTTCGCCGACTACGACCTCGGACAGGCCGTCGCCCACCTGAGCATCCAGGCCCAGGCCATCGGGCTGGCATGCCACCAGTTCCGGGCCTTCGACCTCGAAGCCCTCACCGGGGAGCTCCGGCCGAACCCCGGCTGGTCGATCGTTTCCATGATCGCGGTCGGCCGGGCGGCCGACGAACCCCCGGTGGTGCGGGAGAGGCGCAGCACCGCCGACCTCCGCGCCGCGCCCTGGCGGCCCGTAGGCGACGGCTAGAACGCCGAGTGGGCGAACCAGTGGGCGATCAGGTCCGGGTCGCCGAGCAGGCGGAAGGCGTCGCTCCGGCGGTCCAGGCGGCCGTAGAGGAGCAGGAGCAGGTCCGCAGCCGAACCCTGCACCGTGGCGTCCGCCGTACGGGGCCCGGCACCGTCGGCCAGCAGCGCGAAGCCGTCGCGGCGCAGGCCGACCGCCCAGTCGCCGGCGCCGTCCTTGCAGCTGAAGCGGATGGTCAGGTCAGGGGCGCGCAGTTGGCCGGTCAGCGGCGCGAAGGAGGATGCGAACGGCAGGTTGGTGAGGAACTCGTCGATGCCGTCGACCGCCAGTACGCGGTCGATGTGCGGATCGATCCCGAGTGCGAGCTCCGCGTCGGCCCGGTGGACGAGGGTCTCGAAGAGCATGCGCCGGACCCAGAAGCGGGCGTGCTGGTCGACTCCCCAGGCCCACATCGGCGCGTCCAGGTCGGTGGCGGCGAACACCTCGGCGGCCTCCGCAGCGCTCTCGGCCAGCCAGTCCGGCAGACCCTCCCGGTGCTCCGGCAGGCGCAGGTCCACGTCACGGCTCGTCGGCGGCTGCTGGATGCGCCGGCGAAGCAGCTGGGTGAACCAGCGGTGCACGCTGCCGACGTGCTGCGTGAGGTCGGCGAGAGTCCAGCCGGGGCAGGTCGGCACCGGGGTGGCGAGGTCGGCCCCCTTGACCGTGGCGACGAATCGGGCGGTCTCGGCTGCGACGGCCGTTCCGTGCTGGGCGGGGTTCATGTCTGTGCCTCTCCTCTGATGCTGCTTCCCCGGGTGGCGAGGATGCTTAAGGTTATCGATGATTCATGACCTTAAGTGCAGACGGTCTGCACCGACCGGAGGGACGAGGATTCGATGACGCTGAAAGAAGGCCAGCGGGTGAAGCTGGCCGCGGACACCAGACTGACCGATTGGGTTGCGATGACGGGGGAGCCCGTGACCTCGCCGGGGGCCGTCGCCGGGTCCGTGTATCTGGCGGCAGGTACCGAGGGCACCGTCGAGCGCGTGGTCGAACACGAGCATCAGAGCCACGAGGCCCGCGAGTACGAGCGGCTCAAGTCGCTTCTCGACACTTTCGGCCACGAGATGCCCACGGGGAGCAGGAGGCAGCTCGAAGAGCAGGTCGGCTCCCTGGAACCGGCGTGGATCGCGTACGAGGAGCAGATGCACCGCGTGACCGTCCGGGTCCGCCTCGACCTCGGGTTCATCCTCGACGACACCCGCGAGGACGTCTTCACGCCCGCCTGACCGCCTGCGGGCCGGTCAGGCCATGCGGTCGCCGAGAGCCGTCACGGCGGCGACCATCCGGTCCCAGAACAGGCCGGCGTCCAGGGTGAGCGCCACTTGCGCGTTCACCGGCCGGTCCGTGTACCGGTGCAGATCCACGACGGTGGCACCCCGGGTGTACCGGCCCTGCAGCTCGACGACCACGTTCGCATCCACGCAGTGCACGATGCCCGGTTCGATCACCCGGGCGACCGCGACCGGATCGTGCAGCGGCGGGTCCTGGAACCCCCACAGCCTGCGGTAGGTGGACGCGAAGAAGGTCAGCAGCTCGGCGCAGACGTGCCCCAGTTCGGTGCCCAGGCGCTCGAAGCGGGCGACGATCTCGGGCGTGGCGAGCGCTTGGTGCGTGACGTTCAGGCCGCACATGGTGAGCGGAACACCGCTGCGGAAGACGATGTCCGCGGCTTCCGGGTCGGCTTGGACGTTGAACTCGGCGGCCGGGGTCCGGTTGCCCCGCTCCGTCGATCCGCCCATGAGGACGATCTCCCGGATGCGGGAGGCGGCATCGGGGTACCGGGTCAGCAGCAGGGCGATGTTGGTCAACGGCGCCGTCGGTACGAGGGTGACCGGCTCCGCGTGCCGGGTCAGGATCCGGTGCATGAGCTCCACCGCGTGTTCGGCGACCACGTTGACGGTGGGTTCGGGGAATCGTGGCCCGTCGAGGCCGGACACGCCGTGCACGTCGTCCGCCACGTTCAGCGCCTGGACCAGCGGCCGGGCGCAGCCTGCGGCGATGGGCACGTCCGTGATGCCCGCGACGGTGCAGACCCGGCGCGCGTTCAGCGTGGTTTTCGCGAGCGTCTGATTGCCCGCGACGGTGGTGATGGCCAGGAGGTCGACCGCGGGGTCACCCGCCGCGAGCATGATCGCGAGGGCGTCGTCGTGCCCGGGGTCGCAGTCGATGATGATCGGTACGGGCACACGCTCTCCTGCCGGGCGGCGCTGACCCGGCCCATTGTGCCGTTCCGGCACCCCCGTGGCGAGGAGGCTTTCGGACCGGCTGCGGGGAACTCCCGGCCGGTGCATCCGGTTGGCCCGCTCCCCGTGCCGTCTCCTCACGAGCCGAATTCGCCGCCGGGCGGCGGTGGTGCATGATCGGGGGATGTCTGATCGCATCATTGCCGCCTGCGACGGCGCGGCCAAGGGGAACCCCGGACCGGCCGGCTGGGCGTGGGTCGTCGCCGACACACAGGGCCGGCCGGAGCGCTGGGAGGCCGGGCCCCTGGGCCGGTCCACCAACAACGTGGGTGAGCTCACCGCCCTCCAGCGGCTGCTGGAGTCCCTGGCCCCCGGGACCGCCGTCGAGGTCCGTATGGACTCCCAGTACGCCATGAAGGCGGTGACCCAGTGGCTCCCGGCCTGGAAGCGCAACGGGTGGAAGACCGCGGCGGGCAAACCCGTGGCCAACCGGGAGCTCGTCGAGCAGATCGACGCTCTGCTGACCGAGCGGGACGTGGAATTCCGCTACGTGCCGGCCCACCGCGAGGACGGCGACCACTTGAATGCGATCGCCGACCAGGCCGCCAGTGACGCCGCGGTCACCCAGCAGGCGGCCGGCACGGCACTCGGCAGTGCGTCGATTCCCGTACCGGCTCCCGCCCGCACGTCTGCTTCGCGATCGAAGCCCGGAGCCGGAGCCGGAGCGAAGAAGTCCACCCGTAGCCGGGGCGCCATCAAGGCGAAGTTCCCCGGCAGCTGCCCCTGCGGATCGTCGTACGCGGTCGGTGACATGATCACCAAGCTCGGCAGCCGCTGGGGCCACCAGGGGTGCGCCGGCGCCGAAGAAGCGTAAAAAGTTACCCAAAGCGCGCGCCCGCGTGTGCTAGGCGGGCAGTCGCGGCGCGTCTGTACTGCAGGAATGCAAAGCCGGAACGGGGAGTACGCCTGGCCGTCGGCGAGTCGATATGGAGCGCCCATATCTCTCAGACATGGACATAGTGCTCAGATCGCCGTCCGTGACGGATGTCATCGCCATTGCTTGACGCGAGCGAGTTTGCACATAGTTGCCGACGCTACGTCCCTGTCGGTCGTCTCCGGAGCTGCTCCGGTACGGCAGGCAGGGAGATGCGTCGATCAACGAGTGAAACGGACTTGGCATGGCTCTCCCGCGCGCCCTTCCCGGCCCCTCGACCGCCAGCGGCGCCCGGGCGGGGCGGCACAGATGAGGACCGCCCCCGAGCGGCTGCGCGCCGGTCTGGCCGGCGGGGCGGCCGCCGTCACCCTGCTGTGGGCCGTGCAGGTGCAACCGTCCGCCCGCCCCGACGAGCTCATCGGGGCGGCCGCACACCTCACCGGGCTCCTCGCGGGCTACGGGATCCTCGCCATGCTCTTCCTGATGGCACGCGTACCGGCGGTCGAGCACGGGGTGGGTGCCGACCGCCTCGCCCGCTGGCACGCCTTCGGCGGCCGCTGGGTTCTGGTCCTGTGCGGCGCCCACGGCCTGTTCGCCCTCGTCGTGTACGCCCTGCGCACCGGAACCGACCTGCTGACCGCGACCGTGGCGCTGTTCCGGTACCCGGCCGTCACCGCCGCGTTCGCGGGAGCCGCGCTGCTGGCAGGTGCCGGCCTGTGCTCTGCCCGGGCCGTGCGCCGCCGGGTCTCGCACGAGGCATGGCGCGGCATCCACCTCCTCACCTACCTCGCCGCCGCGCTCGGCTTCGTCCACCAGCTCGCCGGCCCCGACGTCGCCGTCACCGCCCTCACCACCTGGTTCTGGGCCCTGCTCCACACCGTCGTCGGCGTACTGCTCGCCTGGTACCGCGGGATCGTCCCGGTCTGTCAGGCCCTGCGGCACGGGCTGCGCGTGGCCGCCGTCGACCGGGAGGGCCCCGGCATCGTCTCCGTCACCATCGAAGGAGGCCGGCTCGGCGAACTCCGGGCCGAGCCGGGTCAGTTCTTCCGCTGGCGCTTCCTGACCGGTGGCCTGTGGCACACCGCCCTGCCGTTCTCGCTCTCCGCGCCCGCCCGCGACGACCGCCTGCGCATCACCGTGAAGGCGCTCGGCGGGCACTCGCGGCGCGTCCGCGGGCTCCGGCCGGGCACCAGGGTCCTTGCGACCGGTCCGTTCGGCGCCCTCACCGAGCGGCGGCGCACCCGCTCCAAGGTGTTGCTGATCGCCGGCGGCATCGGGATCACTCCCATGCGCGCCCTCTTCGAGTCCCTGCCGGCAGGCCCGGGTGATCTGACCCTGCTCTACCGGGCGGGCGACGCAGACCAGCTGGTCCTGCGCGATGAGCTGGAGGCCATCGCCGCCGACCGTCAGGCAGCCCTGCACTACCTGGTCGGACGCTCCGACGCCGCGTACGACCCCCTCGCGCCCCAGGCCTTGCGTGCGCTCGTCCCCGACCTGTCCGACCGCGACGTCTACCTCTGCGGACCGCCCGGGATGGCCGATGCGACCACTGCGGCGCTGATCAGGGCAGGCGTCCCCGCGGCGCGCATCCACACGGAGTGCTTCACCTACTGAGCCCGCCGAGCCCGCCGAGCCCGCTGAATCCACTGGAACCACCGGCACGACCGAGGACCCCGATCTGCGATGAACCCGTACCCCGCACCCCAGGAGCCGCGTCGGCCACGCGACACCGCGCCGCAGCCGCGCGCCCGCCGCGCGAGCGCCCGGCACCGGAAGCGCTCGCGCCCCGGGCGGCTCGTCGCCGGGCTCACCCTGGCCAGCGTACTGACCGCAACGGTCATCACGGCGACCGTCGACCCGGCCGCACCGGCCCCGGCCCCGCTGCCGGACGGAAAGCCGGGCCTGCAGTCCGAGCGCTGACCGATTGCCCGGTCACCGGCGCTCAGGGCCCCCGTCGAGCTCCGCCACGATCGAGGCGGGTGTGTGTCCGCTGCCGTCCGACAGCCGGTGGAAGTCGACGGAGACGTAGTTCGGGTTGCGGCCCCCGGCCGCGGGCCGGCACTGCTCGGCGATGCGATTGCGCAGCTTGGCGCCATTGTCCAGAGCCGCCGTCAGGACGGTGGGCACGTTGCGGTGGTGGCTCATCGTGAACAGCCGCCGGAAGCCGGGCTCCTGGCGGTCCAGGGGCACATCGGGCCAGCGGGTGACGCAGGCAAGGTCGTTGCCCAGGTCCCCGAGGCTCCAGTAGTTGCTCACCGTCCAGGACTTGTCGTACATGACGCCCAGGTGCTCACGGTCGGACCGGTCGGAGAAGATGAGCAGGCGCTTCCCGGCGGTGACGAGGTCGGCCACCTTCGGCCATCCGTGCTGCCGTACGCCCCAGTCGTCGGGCCGGAACAGCAGTTCCTGCAGACCCCTGACCCGGCCGAGGGACTGACCCAGCTGGTCGGCGCCCACGTAGTCCTCGAGGAAGACGGTCACGACCTCCTGCGGATGGGAGGCGAGGAAGTCCACCACGGTCTGCATCGTGCCCTGGAACGACTGCCGCGGCAGGGCGTACGTGGCTCCGGCGAAGGTCTTGCAGTCGCCGTGGCACAGGTAGACGTCGCTGGGGTAGCAGTCGCTGCCGAAGCTGATGACGCACAGCCAGGTGCTGCGCTCGTACCAGTGCGTGTCCAGACTCAGGCCGCGCACGCCGTTGTCGAGCTGGGCCCGCACCGACTCGGCCTGGTTCACCGAACTCCAGCGGGAGTCGTCGTAGTTGGTGAAGGCGTTGTGGGTGGTCAGGAAGGCGGCCTCGTCGAGGCGGCGGTCGCCCCAGCGGGCGGCCGCAGCTTCCGCCGCGCCCGTACCGGAGGAGACCGAGACGGCGGCGGATGTCCCGGCCGGAGCCGAGGCGGACGCTGCCGTCGCCGTGCCCAGGAGGGCCAGCAGGAGGAGGCAGACGAAGGTGCGCCGGCCGGTCCTTCCCATGAGCCGGGAGGGGGCGGTCCACGGGCCGGGCGCCGGTGCGCTGCGAAGGCGCCCACGGGACCCATTTCGAGGCGTGTCCATGTCAACCATGCGCAGGAGGGTAGCGCGCGGGCCGTCGATCCGCTGCCCCGCGGACGGCCGCGGCTCCACCGGGCTGGCCGGCGCACGGGGCCGGTCCACCCCAAGAGCTCACCAAGATACGTTCTCGATACATTCAACCTGCGGTGGGCGATCCGCCTCGCAGACGTTCACGGGTGCAATCTGTGCACGACCCACACACGGTCGGCCGGCTCCCGCAGAGGGCCGGCCGCGCCTGCCTCCCGGAAGGGGCCACCACGTGAAACGCGGCAGGGCCAGGGCTACGACAGAACGCGCGGCGGACGCCGTCTCCGACCGGTTGCTGCAGGCGGGGCGGATGCTCAGCCGAGCGTCCGGGACGCCGGACGGCCGGGCGGTGTTCCGGGCCGACCAGGCGGTCAACGACACGCCGTACCGCGAGCGCTGGGCGCACGACAAGGTGGTGCGCTCCACGCACGGCGTGAACTGCACCGGCTCCTGCTCGTGGCAGGTGTACGTCAAGGACGGCCTGATCACCTGGGAGACGCAGGCGACCGACTACCCGTCGACGGGCCCCGACCGGCCGGAGTACGAACCGCGCGGCTGCCCCCGCGGCGCCTCGTTCTCCTGGTACACGTACTCGCCCACCCGCGTGCGCTACCCGCACGCCCGGGGCGTACTGGTCGAGATGTTCCGCGAGGCCAGAGCGCGCCTCGGCGGAGACCCGGTCGCGGCCTGGGCGGAGATCACCTCGGACCCCGACAAGCGGCGGCGCTACCAGGCGGCCCGCGGCAAGGGCGGCCTCGTCCGCATCGGCTGGCAGGAAGCCCTGGAGATCGCCGCCGCTGCGCACGTGCACACACTGGCCGCGCACGGCCCCGACCGGATCGCCGGGTTCTCACCGATCCCGGCGATGTCGATGGCCTCGCAAGCGGTCGGGGCCCGCTTCCACGCGCTGATCGGCGCTCCGATGCTGTCGTTCTACGACTGGTACGCCGATCTGCCGATCGCATCGCCGCAGGTCTTCGGCGACCAGACCGACGTACCGGAATCCGGGGACTGGTGGGACGCCGCCTACCTGATGCTGTGGGGTTCCAACGTTCCCGTCACCCGGACCCCCGATGCCCACTGGATGGCCGAGGCCCGCTACCGCGGACAGAAGGTCGTGGTCGTCTCGCCCGACTACGCGGACGCCACCAAGTTCGCCGACGAGTGGCTCCACCCGCATCCGGGCACCGACGGCGCGATGGCCATGGCCATGGGGCACGTCATCCTCAAGGAGTGCTTCGTCGAGAGACAGGTGCCCTACTTCACCGACTACGTGAAGCGGTTCACGGACCTGCCGTTCCTGGTGGAGCTGGAGGAACGCGAGCCGGGGCGGTACGTACCGGGCCACTTCGTGACGGCCGCGGACCTGCGCCATGCCCGGGACGCGCCCGATGAGGCGACGCGCCGGTGGATGCCCGTCCTGCTGGACGCCGTCACCGGTTCACCGGTGGTGCCGAACGGGACGATGGGGGACCGCTGGTCGAAGTTCAGCGAGGGCCGCTGGAACCTGGACCTGGGGGACGTCGAGCCGCTCCTCACCCTGTACGACGGCGAGGACGGGCCCAGCGCGAGGGTCGTCCTGCCCCGCTTCGAGGAGGCGGGGGCGACCGTCGAGCGCAGCGTTCCCGTGCAGCGCCTCGGCGACCGTGTCGTGACGACCGTGTTCGACCTGATGCTCGCCCAGTACGGGGTGGGCCGCAGCGGGCTCGACGGACCGTGGCCGGCCACGTACGAGGACGCCTCCACCCCGTGCACCCCCGCCTGGCAGGAGGCGATCACCTCCGTTTCCGCGGGTGCGGTGGTGCGTGCGGCACGGGAGTTCGCGCGGACGGCCGAGCAGACCCGGGGCCGCTGCATGATCGTGATGGGTGCGGGCACGAACCACTGGTTCCATTCGGACACGATCTACCGCTCCTTCCTGGCCCTGCTGCTGCTCACGGGCTGTCAGGGGGTGAACGGCGGCGGCTGGGCCCACTACGTGGGCCAGGAGAAGGTGCGGCCGTTCGCCGGCTGGCAGCAGCTGGCCACCGCCTCCGACTGGGTGCGGCCCTCCCGCCAGATGGCCGGCACACCGTACTGGTACCTGCACACCGACCAGTGGCGCTACGAGGGATTCGCCGCCGAGGCACTCACCGCGCCGACGGCCCGCGGCACCTTCGCCGGCGCGCACACGGCGGACCTGGTGGCGCGGTCGGTTCGGCAGGGCTGGATGCCGTCCTACCCCACGTTCTCGGCCAACCCCCTCGAGCTCGGCCGCCGAGTGCACGAGTCCGGAGCGGAGCCGGCGCAGTGGGTGGACCAGCAGCGTGACGCGGGCCGGCTCGGGTTCTCCTGTGAGGACCCCGACGATCCCGTGAACTGGCCGCGCGTGCTGACGGTGTGGCGGGCCAACCTCATCGGCTCCTCGGCCAAGGGCAACGAGTACTTCCTGCGGCATCTGCTCGGCGCCGACGACAACGCCTCGGCCGCGCAGGCGCCGCAGGAACACCGGCCGCGGGAAGTGGCCTGGCGCCAGGAGGCACCGCGGGGGAAGCTGGACCTGCTGCTCGCGCTCGACTTCCGCATGACCTCCACCACCCTGTTCGCCGACCTCGTCCTGCCGGCGGCGACCTGGTACGAGAAGCACGACCTGTCCAGCACGGACATGCACCCCTTCGTGCACGCCTTCTCGCCGGCGATCGACCCGCCGTGGCAGGCCCGCACCGACTTCGAGATCTTCCACGGCATCGCCGCAAAGGTCGCCGAACTCGCACAGGGCCGCCTGGAGGACTCCTGGGACCTGGTCGCCACGGCCCTGGAGCACGACACCCCCGGCGAGGCCCCGCCCGAGGGTCCCACCCAACCCCGGTACACGCTCGTCAAACGGAACTACACCGCCCTCGCCGACCAGCTGGCGGCCTTCGGCCCGCTGCCCGACGAACACGGCCTGCAGGTACGCGGCATCACCGTGCACACCACCCCGGAGTCCCACTGGCTCGCCGAACGCTGCGGCACGGCCCGGGAGGGAACGGCCCGCGGCCGCCCGCTGCTGGACACGGACGTCAAGCTGTGCGAGGCCATCCTGGCCCTGTCGGGCACGACGAACGGCCGCGTCGCCGCCGAAGGATTCCGGCAGCTGGGCGTGCGCTGCGGACCGGGGAGCGGCCTGGAGGAGCTGGCCGCCTCGCTGGCCGAGCGGCGCATCGTGTTCTCCGACACCCAGGCCCGCCCGGTGCAGGTCGGCGCCAGCTTCGAGTGGTCCGGCAAGGAGGGGCCGGACCGCCGCTACGCGCCCTTCACCATCAACACCGAGCACCGCAAGCCGTGGCACACGCTGACCGGCCGCCAGCACTTCTACCTCGATCACGAGTGGATCGCCGAGTACGGCGAGCAACTGCCCGTCTACCGGCCTCCCCTGGACCTAGCGGCCCTGGGCGACCGGCTCCGGCACGAATCGGGGGACGGGGGGAGGTCGGTGACGGTGCGGTACCTGACCCCGCACTCGAAGTGGTCCATCCACTCCGAGTACCAGGAGAACCTCCTCATGCAGACCCTGGCCCGGGGCGGCCCCGTCATCTGGCTCAGCGTCGAGGACGCCGCGGCCGTCGGCGCCGCGGACAACGACTGGATCGAGGCCGTCAACGCCAACGGCGTGGTCGTCGCCCGCGCCGTCGTCTCCCACCGCATGCCGCCCGGGACGGTGTTCATGTACCACGTACAGGAACGCATGGTGAACGTGCCCACCTCCGAGACCACGGGGCGGCGCGGCGGCGTCCACAACGCCCTGACCCGCCTGCTGATCAAGCCCACCCATCTGATCGGCGGACACGCCCAGCTCTGCTTCGCCCCCAACTACTACGGCCCCACCGGAAACCAGCGCGACGCCGTCACCGTCATCCGCCGCCGCTCCCAGGAGGTCACGTACTGATGCCCCGGAGCGAAGCGCCCATCGGACGCGTGATGGCACAGGTCGCGATGGTCATGAACCTCGACAAGTGCATCGGCTGCCACACCTGCTCGGTCACCTGCAAGCAGACCTGGACCAACCGGTCGGGCAGCGAGTACGCCTGGTTCAACAACGTCGAGACCCGCCCCGGACAGGGCTACCCGCGCTCCTACGAGGACCAGGAGAAGTGGCAGGGCGGCTGGCAGCTCAAGCGGGGCCGCCTGGTGCCGCGCAGCGGCGGCCGGGCCCGCCGCCTCGCCACCCTCTTCGCCAACCCCCGCCTCCCCTCCCTGGCCGACTACTACGAGCCGTGGACGTACGACTACGAGAACCTGATCAACGCACCGCTCGGCGACGACGTCCCCACCGCCGCCCCCCGCTCCCTGATCGACGGCCGCCCCACCGCGGTGACTTGGGGACCCAACTGGGACGACGATCTGGGCGGCGGCCCGGAACACCTGGCGGGCGACCCCGTGCTCAAGAAGATGAACGAGCGGGTCCGCCTGGAGTACGAGCAGGCGTTCATGTTCTACCTGCCACGCATCTGCGAGCACTGCCTGAACCCGTCGTGCGTGGCCGTGTGCCCGTCGGGGGCGCTGTACAAGCGGATCGAGGACGGCATCGTCCTCGTCGACCAGGACCGCTGCCGGGGCTGGCGCATGTGCGTGACCGGATGCCCGTACAAGAAGATCTACTTCAACCACCGCACCGGCAAGGCCGAGAAGTGCACCCTGTGCTACCCGCGCATCGAGGCCGGGCAGCCCACCGTGTGCTCCGAGACCTGCGTCGGCCGCCTGCGCTATCTCGGAGTCATCCTCTACGACGCCGACAAGGTCGGCGCTGCCGCCGCCACGCCGGACGAGAAGGACCTGTACGAGGCCCAGCTCGACTGCTTCCTCGACCCCGACGACCCGGACGTCCGGCACGCCGCGGAAGAAGCGGGGATTCCGCACGACTGGATCACCGCCGCCCGGCGCTCCCCTGTACGCGCCCTGATCAGCGAGTACAGGGTGGCGCTGCCGCTGCACCCGGAATACCGCACCATGCCGATGGTCTGGTACGTGCCGCCGCTGTCGCCCATCGTCGAGTCCCTGACGGCCACCGGACACGACGGCGAGGACCCGGCAAAGCTGTTCGCCGCGATCGACTCGATGCGGATCCCCGTCGGGTACCTGGCGGAGCTGTTCACAGCGGGCGACCCGGCCCCGGTGGAGGCGGCGCTGTGCCGCCTGGCCGCCATGCGGGCCCACATGCGCCGGATCAACCTCGGCGAGGAACAGGACCCCGCCATCGCCGGCTCGGTCGGCATGGACGCCGACGCCATCGAGGCCATGTACCGGCTGCTGGCCGTGGCCAAGTACGAGGACCGCTACGTCATCCCCACCGGGTACACGGCCCGGCACTCCGAACACGCCGACCCCGGGACCGGATGCAGCCTCGACGGCGAGGGCGGCCCCGGGATGTACACGGCCGACGCCTTCCACGCTCCGCTCGCCGGCCCCGATCCCGAGCCCGGACCTCTGAGCGGCCGCGTGAACCTCCTCAACTGGAACGGCCAAGGCACCCCGGCCGGACTCTTCCCCCGCCGGGGGCGGGCATGACCCACACCGCCGCCCTCCACCAGGCCGCCTCACTGCTGCTGTCGCATCCCGACGAGGACTGGTCGCAGCGCCTCTGCCTCGTCCGCAGTTGCCTCGGCGACCTCGGCGACCGCGGCGGTGAGGAGGCCGCGCTGCTGCTGCGCTTTTGCACCGCGGTCGCCGACGCACCGCAACTGGAGCTGTCCGCCCGCTACGTGGCCACCTTCGACCGCAGCCGCCGCCGTACCCTGCACCTCACGTACTACACGGACGGCGACACCCGCCGCCGCGGCCAGGCCCTGTTGCGCTGGAAGCAGTTGTACCGCGATCACGGCTGGCAGCCACCTGCGGACGAACTGCCCGACTTCCTTCCGCTGGCCCTGGAGTTCGCCGCCCGCTGCCCCCACGCCGGGCGTCCGGCGTTGCAGGAACACCGCGCCGCCCTCGAACTGCTCCGCATGGCCCTGGCCGACCACAAATCTCCCTACGCCGACGTCCTGACGGCCGTCTGCCTCACCTTGCCGGGCCCCTCGCCGGCCGACCGCGCAGCCGCCCTGCGGCTGGCACGCAGCGGCCCGCCCACCGAAACCGTGGGCCTGCTGCCCTTTCCCACGCTGCGCCCGCAGGCAGCCCCAGCCGAGGAGACCCGACGATGAACCACCTGCACATCGCGCTGTGGGGCGTGCTGCCCTACCTCGTCGCCGTCGTGCTCGTCGCCGGAACCGCCTGGCGCTACCACTACGACCGCTTCGGCTTCACCACCCGCTCCAGTCAGCTGCACGAGCACCGGCTGCTGAGCATCGGTGCCCCGCTCTTCCACTACGGACTGCTCTTCGTGATCGGCGGACACGTCGTGGGACTGCTCGTCCCCGAATCGCTCACCGAACGCCTGCACATCCGTGAAGCGGTCTACCACGCCAACGCCGTGTTCGTCGGGGGAGCCGCCGGCCTGGCCACCCTCACCGGCCTGGCGATCCTGGTGTACCGGCGCCTCAAGGTGCCCGCGGTACGCATCGCCACGAGCACCAGCGACCGCGCCGTCTACCCGGTCCTGGCCGCCGTCCTGCTGGCCGGCCTCGCGGCCACCGCCACCACGCTCGTCCCCCATCCCTACGACTACCGCCTGGGCGTGTCCGTCTGGTTCCGCTCCCTCCTCGTCCTCGACCCCGACGTACCCGCGATGGCCCGGGCCCCCCTGCCGTACCAGCTCCACGCGTTGCTCGCCATGACCCTGTTCGCGCTGTGGCCGTTCAGCCGCCTCGTCCACGCCTTCACCGCACCCCTCGGTCATCTGACCCGCCCGTACATCGTCTACCGCTCCCGCGGCACGACCCGGCCGCCCAGCCCGCAAGGAGGGCAGTAGCCCCTGGTGACGGCGCCGGGCCGTGCCGGAACCGGCCCGTGCCCGCGTCGTTCGCGCCGATGGGGCAGGTGCGTGAGCCGCCTGTCCGGGATCAGACCTTGCACCACCGGGCCATCGCCCAGGAGAACAACCCGAAGAGCACCAGGCCGACGGCGACCACGACCAGCAGCCCCGGCCCCGCCGCCGTCCGGGTGAACGATCTCAACGTGTCGTCGATGCCCTTCGCCTGCGCCGGGTCGTAGCGCACCGCGGCGTACAGGACGAAGCCGCCGGCCGCCGCGAACACGACGCCCCGGGCCAGGCCTCCGGCCACCCCCAGGAAATCGACGGCCTTGCGCCACCCCTCCGAGGCCCCGCTCATGGCGAGGTCCTCGCGGAAGCTGCACCGCGCCGCCTGGACCGCGATGACCACGCCCGCGACGGCGATCCCCAGCCCGGCCGCACCCACCAGCCACTGGCCGGCGGGCACGTCCAGCGCCTTGGCCGTCACGTCGCGTGACTGCTCGTCTCCGGAGCGTCCGCCGCCGCCCATCGCGAAGGACAGCACGGAGAAGGCGACCGCAGCGTAGAAGACGGTCCGGCACGCCGAGGCCAGCCTCTTCATCGGCTCGCCGCCGTCCGGGCCGGCCGCGCCGAACACCGCCTCCGACAGGCGCCACAGCGTCATGCACACGAACCCGATCCCCACGGCCCAGATGAGGAGGCTGCCGAGGGAGGTTTCCGCGAGCTCCTGGAGGGCGCCCTGGCGGTCGGCCTCCTGGGCTCCGGAGTCGCCGAAGGCCACCCGCAGGGCCAGCATCCCGACCATGACGTACAGCACCCCGCGCGCGAGCAGCCCGCAGCGCGCCGTGACCTCCCGGACCCCGCCGCCCCGGGGTGCAGCCCGGGCGCCCCCGTTCGCGTCGCCGGTTCTCATCGGGGTCAGACCTCGCCCCGCCAGCCGCCCGTCTCGACGCCGCGCGACTCGATGAACAGCTTGAACCTCTTCAGATCGCCGGCGACCTGGCGCCGGACGAAGCCGAGCTTGTCGGCGGCCGTCTCGGCCAGGCCGTCGGGCACCCAGTTCATGTGCAGCACGACCTTGGTCGTGCTCGCGTCGATCGGTTGGAACGTGACCAGCCCGGCCTGACGGGCCTCCCCGTCCACCGTCATCCATGCGACCCGCCGGTCGGGGAGCTGCTCGGTGATCTGCGCGTCGAACTCGCGCTGTACACCGTTCACGTTCGTCACCCAGTGGGTGAGCGTGTCCGTGCGCTGGTCGATGCGTTCGACGCCTTCCATGAAGGCGGGGAACTCCTCGAACTGCGTCCACTGGTTGTAGGCCGTGCGTAGGGGGACGTTGACCTCGACGTACTCCTCGACGTGCGACATGCGCACCCCTTCCGTGTCGTCGGCGGCCCGCACTCGCGGTGCCGGCCGTGAGGACCCTTCACAGCCCGGCTACCCCGCCCCCGAGGCGGCATGCACCGGCCGGCGCGGGCCTCCGGCTTCCCGGGCGCCGCCCGGCCGGCTCGTTAGCGCTGTGTCTTCCCGGGTACACGCGCAGCGACCGGCGCGCACCGCCCGGTCCCGGACGATCGGGAAGGAACAACGGCATGGGACACGCAGGGGACATCATCGCCGAACTGACCGTCGACCACCGTGAGGTGGACGGGCTGTTCGTCAGGATCGAGCACACGACCCCGGCGGGCGAGCGGCAGAAGGCGGCCGAACACCTGACCATCGAACTGATCCGGCACGCCGTCGCGGAGGAGGAGCATCTCTACCCGGCGATCCGGGAGCATTTCCCGGACGGCGACCTCATCGCGGACAAGGAACTGGCCGACCACGCCCGCGTCGAGAAGCTGCTGAAGGACCTCGAGGGACTCGACGCGGCCGGTCCGGAGTTCGACCAGCTCCTCGCCGTACTCAAGGCGGAGGTCACCGCGCACGTGCACGACGAGGAGGACAACCTGTTCCCCCGCCTCCGCCAGGCATGCCCGCCGGAAGCCCTCGACAAGCTGGGCGACAAGGTGCGGCGGGCCAAGAGGTTCGCGCCGACCCGGCCCCACCCCGGCGCCCTCGCCTCGCGGCCCCACAACCGGCTGCTGTCCGCCGGTACCGGACTGGTCGACCGGGCCCGGGACCTCGCCACCGGGCGCGGCGAGTAGGCACGCCGTCACTCCGCCGACACCGACCGCTGCCGCCGGCCGCGCCCCGTCTGCCCGGGACACGGCCGGCGGCACGCTCATGTCCTGCCGGTGCAGGGCCAGGGTGTGGACGGGGGCCAGGGGGGCGAAGGCGATGACGATCAGGTCACCGGCCGTGGGCCTGTCCGAGGTCGGCCGCGACGCCTCGATCTAGGCCCGGACGGCCTTGCCGTTCCGATGGACGCGGGTGGCCCTCGGAATGCCTTCGGATCCGGCCCCCGCCGGGGAGGCGGTGTCAGCCACAGGGGTGCACGTGCCGCGGCCTCGGCGTCATCGTTCTGCGGTACGGGCAGGCATACTCCCTTGTGGACGCTGTACAGGTGACGATCCGGGGAGGCGGACATGACCGGAGCAGGGGACACGCACCACGAAGGCGTGGTCGGAGCCGGCTACCCGGCCGGGGCCGGGTGGGTGGTGGCGGCGCACGGGGAGCTCGACCAGGACACGCTGGCGCCTCTCGAGGAGGCGCTCCGCTCGGCCGCGGACGAGCACCGGGTGGTGGTGCTGGACGCCGGCTCCGTCACCTTCGGCGACTCGTCGTTCCTGAACCTGCTGCTGACCCTGAACCAGCTCACCACCTTTCGCATCGCCGCCCCCGGGGAGCAGCTCCGCCGGCTCTTCGCCCTGACGGGCACCGATACCGTCCTGTCCCTGTACCCGAGCGTCGAGGAAGCCGTCGTCGGGTCATGAAGGCGCGCCGAGCCACCCCGGCCGGCCGGTGTTCCGGCGCCCGGGACAGGCCTCAGATCCCGGCGACCTTGGCGCTCGCCGACAGCTCGTAAACCAGGGTGACCGTACGGCGGCCGCCGGGTGGGAGCGCGACGTCCCAGCGGACGATGCCCTCGGCGTCGACCCCGTCGGGCGCCGGCGAACAGGCCTCCCTGCGCAGACGTACCTCCACGGCCGAGACCTCGGACACCGGGATCCGCTCCCGCAGGGCGACCACCCGATCACCCTGCTCCCCGGGGGCGGAGAAGCGGGACAGGTGCAGCTGAACCGTCCGCGTGACCACGGTCCGCTGCGTGATCCCCGCGGTGGTGCGGGACTCCTCGGCCTGCCGGACCACCGTGTGGTCGTCGCAGCTGCCGAAGGCGAGCTCGACCGGGGCACCCGGAGCGGTGAAGTCCACCGTGCCGCGGCCGCTGAACCCGCTGCTGCGGACCAGGTCCACGGGACCGGCGAGCAGCGCATGCCCGGACACGTTGGCGAACCGCGCCACCTGGGTGATCAGCGGAGACAACTCCGGTGAGCAGGCGTACTCGCTGCTCGCGGCCGTGGTGAAGGCAGACACCGGCACCCGGTGCGCGCGGCCGTCCCCGGGCACGGAGACCGCTGCGGGAACGCTCAGCACCCGCGCCTCGCCGCCGTCGTCCACCCCCGGCAGGCCGAGCACCGGCGCCGGACCGAGGTCCCCGATCTCCTCCTCGCGCAGTTCGACGTCGACCGTGCGGCGCTCCGCGGCGGAGCGCTCCTTGAGCGTCAGCCGGTCCTCGCCCAGTCGCGGCGGCTCGGTGGCCGACGCGGACCGGGCCGTCGACAACGTCAGCCGTACGTCCGACCAGTCCTCGCCGGTGCGCTGCCAGACCATCGCGGCGGTCTCCAGCGTGAGGGAGTCCCCTTCGAGCACGGCCCGGTAGGCGGGCCGCCACAGCGCACACGGGGTGAGGTGGCTCAGGCGCAGCCCGACCGGCCCGGCCGCTGCGGCCTCCACGGTCAGCTCGACATGGCCGACCAGCTCGGCGGGCTCCTCCTCGGAGCGGGCCATGGCCCGCTGGACCGCCACGAGTTCGGCATCGAGGTTCGCCAGCCGTGCCTCCGTGGCGCGGAGTTGCTCACCGTGCGCGTCGCGCTCGGCGTCCACGCGGTCCAGTTCGCCGGCCCAGCGGGGCCCTTCGGTCTCCCCGTAGCCGGCGCCTTCGCCCATCTCCCGCAGGAGATCGGCGGCGAGACGGCCGAGCATGTCGAGGCGGGAACGCAGCCGGTCGCGGCGCTGCTCCAGGACGAGCCGCTCCTCCTCGAGGGTGTGCACGCGCCGGCTCAGGGCGGAGTCGTCGGCGGACGGCAGCGGCCCGCGCGGTGTCCAGGTGCGGACGATCCGTACGTCGAGCACGGTCGCGGGGTGATCGGCGGTCAGCTCGGCGTGGAGGGTACGGTCCACCGCCAGCGCAGTGACCGGCCCGAGACGCAGCCGCTGGACTCCGGCGTCGAGGTCGAGCACGACGGCGCGCTCGACGTGGGCGCGGTCCTCCAGGCACGTGACGGCGGTGACGGGAAGGGCGATCGGCTTCGGGGCCGTGGACATGGTGGGTCAGCTCCTGCGGTTGCCGTCGACCAGGGCCTTGCCGGCCGGGATGCGGATCTCGTAGCCGCCGTCGAGGGCGGCGGTGGCGCCGGCCGGCAGGTCGACCCGCCAGATGCGGGTGCCCGGGACGTGGTGCTCGGGCCCCGTACCGGCCTCGGGGGTCGCCCAGTCGGCCCGTTCCTCGATCCGGACGTCCTGTTCGGTGGTGACGGGCACCCGTTCGCGGACCTCGACGGTGACGGGCCGCGCGAGCCGGTTGGCCAGCTCCACGTGGATGCGGTGGTCGAGCACGGTGGTGTTGTTGCGCAGGCCCGAGGTCGACTCGTGCAGGTTCGTACGGCGGATGACCCGGATGCCCTCGGCCGGTCCGAGGCCCACCCGGCGGACACCGCCGGGGGCGAGCGTGGGCAGTGCGGCGGTCAGCAGGAAGTCGCCGTCGACGGTGACCTCCACCGGGCCGGCCAGCAGGGCCTGGTCGGTGGCGTTGGACAGCAGCAGCGTCGCGTACACGGTCGGCTCGACGGACGGTACGCAGACGTACTCGGTGCGCAGACCGACCGGGATCTCGCCGACGGTGACGGTGTGCCAGGTCCCGTCCGAGGGGATGTCGGCGCGGGCGGCGGCATCGTAGCGGTGGTCGAAGGAACCCGCCGATTCGCGGGGACGCACGGCGTGCCCGGGCAGCGGCAGCGTGGCCACCGCTTCGGCGCGGCGGCGGCACGCGGCCGCCTCCGGGTCGAGCGGAGAGCCGGGGAATAGCCTGCCTCGGCGGCCGCCGTGCTCGTCGGGGCCGCACAGGACGAGGGCGGCGTAGTCGAGTTCGGCACCGCTCGGCTGCGGCGGACCGGCCGGAGGCGGCGGAGGCTGCGGTGGCGGGGGCCCTCCGGGAGCCGCGGGAGCCGGCGGAGCCATGGCGGCGGGGGCCGCGCCGAAGCCGCCGCCACCCGGCCTGCCGGCCGCCCGGGACCGGGCGGCCGGCGCGGGGGCGGGCATGGCGGCGGGCACGGCGGCGCCGAAAACTGCCGAGGCGGCGGCGTCCACACCGCCGGGGACCCCGAACGCGCCGGTCGGCGCACCGTAACCCTGCGGTGCCGGCGGCATCGGCACCGACGGCGGTGGGGGCGGCGGTGGTACGGGACCGGATGCGGATCCGGCCCGGGCGGCCGCAGTTGCCGGGCGCAGGGCCGGCGGGACCGGCCGGGGGCCGGCCGCCTCGTACCCGGCGAACAGGTCGGCGAGCCCCGCCGGGGGCTCGCGCCAGCCGGAGGGCGCCGTGGCGGGCTGACGGCGTCCGATCCGCATCGAGCGAAGCCTCGGCAGGTCGGTGCGGCGCCGCAGGTCGGCGGTGGCCAGGGCGATGCGCACGCCGGTCCAGTCCTCGCCGGTGCGCTGGGCGACCGAGGCGCGCAGTACCAGCCGGCCGGTGCCGTCGCCCTGACGGTGGGTGAGCCGGTAGGCGGGCACCCAGACGGCGCCGGGCACGGCGTATTCCAGCTCCAGCTCCAGCTCCGTCTCTGCCTCCGCGTCACGCGTGGCGTCGAGGGTCAGGGCCGCGGAGACCGTGGTCTTCACGTGCGCCGGCGGTGCGTCCGTGGAGGCGCGGGCGAGCCTGTCCGCGGCGACGGCGAGCTCGTGCTCGGCGCGGCGCAGCGTCTCCTCCAGCTCGACGAGGCGGGCGTGCAGTCGTGTCAGCCGCTCCTCGACGAAGTCGGCGAGCCCCAGCCACGCGTCGACCGGGGTGCGGCGGTGCGGGTCGTCGCGCTTGCGGGGCGGCGGTACCGGGTGCAGACCCCTGACCTCCTCGATCAAGGCCAGTTGCCGGTCCCGGCGCCCTGCCGCGGCAGCGTGCTCCTCGCGCAGCCGCTCGACCTCGCGCCGCAAGGTTTCGGGTGCGCCGGTACCGAGGGGCTCGGCCCCGACCTCCACCCGGGCCTCGGTGACGCACACTGCGGGGGTGGTGGTGCCCAGGACACGGACCCGCAGTGAACCCGGGTCCAGTGAGCGGGGCAGTCCCGTCACCCGCAGCCGGCCGTTCGCAGGCACGCTGCCCCGGGCCAGTCGGCGGCAGACCGCGCCCTGCGCGTACACCACGACCGAATCGAGGGTCGACCTCCACGTGTGTGGTGTCTCAGCCGTCATCTACTCCGCCCCCTTGCTGCGCCCGTGCTGAGCGAAGCCTATGCCCGAACCGCCCCTCCCCGAACCGGACGGTCTCCACGGCCTCGTGGTTCCCAACCGCGATGGCCGTCTCCACCGTTGACCATGCCGGGGTGGCGGCCGGCCGGGCTGCACGGAACCCTTGACGGCCGTCCGAGGCCCTCACATACCGGCGGCCAAATCGATTTGGCCACCTCGCTTTGGCTCTCCGTGTCCCGACGATCGGTGCCCAGACATACTGCGCCGCGATGCACGCGTACGCTTCGCGCAAGTCGACGGAGGAGTGCCGTTCGCCGGAGCCGATGATCAGTGCGGGCTGCGTGGCGCCCTGCGCGTGCAGATGGGTGAGCAGCATCTCGGCGACGAGCCCGCCGCGCAGGTCCACGTACGGGGTGTCCTCGTCCGGCGAGACGGGCCTGCCGAGCGCCACGCACGGCAGCCCGCGCTCCCGCAGCAGGGCAGCCGCCGGGTCGTTCACGTCCGGCTCGACGACGATGGCCCCGCGTGGGAGACCGTCGTACGCGACACCCCCGCGACGCGCGCGACATCGGCGATCGTCGGTGGCTTGGGGCCCAGACCCGGCGGGGGCATCTGCGCTGAGGCTCCTCATGTGTTGAGGCCGGGTGACCCCGTCATCCTCGCCGACCTACGTGGCGGCCGCGCTCGCGGATGGCAGATGGCACCGTCGACGAGATCCGGGGCCGATTCCGGGTACGGGCTGCGGCCGGGCGGGCAGCGCGCTCGTCGATCGCGCCGCGGGCAGGATGCGGCCGACCTTGGCGTGGGTGTTGTTGTGTCTCCGCTTCGATCGCTCGGGCCGTCGGCCTCGGAACCGACCGCACACAGGCCACGTTCCCCACACGAGGGACCACCCGAACTGACCTGCGGGTACTGGGCGCTCGTCAAGTACGCAGGGGGACGGGCAACTGGCCACCCACACGCCCTGCTCTACCGTGCCTCGTCCCCAACAGGCGAGTATCCGGTATCGCTCAAACCCACACACCTCACAGGTGAGCTGGGTAGAGTCCGCAGGCAACACCACCTATCGAGGAGCCCCCATGACCGCACAAGAGCAAACCCTCAAGTCCCAGTACGCCGAAAAGGTCACCGCCGACCTCGAGCTGAACACCGCCGAGCAGGAGCGGATCCGCAAGGAGATCGCGTCCCTGCAGGAGCACCTGGCCGCTCTGGAGCAGGACCAGCAACTCCTCACCGGGATGCGGGCGGCCATCGGCGACACCAAGGTTGCGGTGCCCGCACCGCGCCCCGGCAAGAAGACCCCGACGAAGGCCGCGGCGACGAAGACGGCAACCACCGCCACCGCGAAGAAGGCCACCGCGAAGAAGGCCCCCGCGAAGCGGGCCACCGTCAAGAAGGCGACTGCCGTGAAGGCTGCGGCGAAGAAGCCCGTGGCGGAGAAGGCCCCCGCGTCCAAGGAGAAGCCGGTCCCGCTCACGGAGCTCATCCACCAGCACCTGAGCGGCCAGACGGAGCCGAAGACGGCCCGCGAGATCGCCCAGGCCCTCACCACCGCGCACCCGGACCGCAACCTCAGCGACAACCTCGTGCGCACGACCACCGAGCGTCTGGTGGCCCGCAGCCTTGCGGAGCGCGCCAAGCAGGGCTCCACCGTCTACTACACGGCGATCCAGCCCAACAACACGCCCGCCGAAGCCCCGGCCGCGGTACCGGCCCAGACCGAGAACGAGCCGGTGACGACCACCGCCTGACCACCGCGTACGTGGCCCGCCCTCCACACCGCGACGACCAGGGCGACGAGCATGCGTCAGTGTGGCGTCTCGCCGTCGATGTCCACCCCGCATGCCATGACGCCGGCCGCCACCGTGAGGTGACGGCCGGCGCGGGGTCTCCCGCTCGTCACCGACGGCGCACCATCTCGGTGATCCAGATGGGGGCGTACGGAGAGGTGCAGCCCGGAGCGGTCGGGTAGTCCTTGAGCACTTCCAGGCGCTCACCGATGCCGAGGGCACGGGCGCGGTACTCGGCGTGGTCGATGCCGATCTGGGCCAGGCAGTGGTTCATCGCCCACTGAAGCCGGTCCGGGGCGTCCTTCATCTCCGCTTCGATGACGTCGAGCAGTCCCGCGAGGTCGAGGCCCTCGGGCTTCTTCGTCACGCGCTCGGTGGTCAGCGCCCAGCCGGCACTGGCGACCACGGGATCCGGATCTGCCGACCAGGCGACGCGCAGCTCTTCGGAGTGCGGGTTCTTCTTCACCACGTAGTTCACGAGCCAGTCGTGCACCTTGGGTGTGCGCGCCCCGCGCAACATCACGTCCAACTCGTGACGCTCGAACGCCTTCGGGCGGCTGATGAGGATCGCGAGCAGTTTCGCCGCGGTGTCGTCCGTCTCCCAGAGCCGACGCGCAAGTTCCTGCTGTGTCTTCAGGCGCTTCGCTAGCGCGCGCAGCTTGCCGAGGTTCACTCCGTGATCGTCACCGTGCTTCTCGTTCACCGCGCGCGCCTTCGGGTCCTCGAGCTCGGCCAGCTCGGCCATCACCTCGGCCACCGTCGTCCCGGCCACCCCGGCCTCCTGTCCCTCACGTGCGAGTTTTCAGCCTACGGCGGGAGCAGGCCTCCCGTGGTGGTTCCTCGTGCAGACGGTCCGTGGGTGTCGTCGCCGGCGAAGGTGGCGGTGTAGCACGCTTCGTCGTCATACCTGCGCGGTACCTTGCAGAAGGCGTGGCCCCTGCTGTCGGTCGTGTAGGTGCACAGCGAGGCGGAGTCGGTGGTGAACTCGATCGGCTTGCCCTCCACGGGCTCGCCTCCGGTGGTCAACCTGGCCTTCAGGGCGAGGCCGCCGCCGACCGTGACCCCCAGCCTGGCCTGGCCTTTCTCCTCCCCCTCCTTCTCCGCCTGCAGTCAGTGTGGTCGCAATCCGCGGCTGCTCCAGCACGGGGATGGTCCCGATCGCCACGGCAGCGGGGCCGTCGCCGGCGGACACCGAAGTTGCGTTTCCGTGGCGACGAGCGATGCCCCGCGAGGCATGGCCGGGTCCGCCGTGGCGCTGATGACCGCCGCAGCCGACGCCAACGTCGTCATCCGCCCGTGCCTGCTCACCAACACCCATGAAGGCGGGCTGTACGGATGAGTGGGTCCTCCCTACGGCCGGCCTACGTGGGCCTCCACCGTGGATGAGGTCACCGGCGTTATCGGCGTCCGGCCACCGGCCGGGCGCCGATAACGCTGCCGCGGGTCAGGCCCCGCAGAGGGGCGTGCTGCGGAGGTATCCGCCGACGTTCTCGTCGTCGGTGCCGAGGACCGCGTCGGTGGATCCCGGCAGGCACTCCACCCCCTCGATCTTGTACTGCGGGAAGACGCCGAGCACGGTCGGGGACGCCGCGAGCGTGACCCGTACCCGGCCGGAAGCCGATACGGTCACCCGGCCCGCCTCGCTCACCGCCGAGTCGAACGGGCCGTCGTTGCCGGCGTCCGCCGCCGAACTCACGATGATCCGGCCGGAGTCGGTCACCGAGATGTCGGAGATGTGCCGCGTCTCGTCGGCGGCCGGGTACATCGCCCGGTAGGCGCGGCGGGTCACGCTGCCGAACTCCGGCTGCCCCCACGAGGCGAACGTGAGGGGCGCCGCGTACAGCGTTGCGGGACGCGCCGCACCTGCTCCGCGGTCGGCCCACAGGGCGGCGAGCTTCCCGTTCTGGGCCACGAGGGCGAAGCTCTCGAAGTCGTCGCCCTCCCCCATCGCCGGCAGCGGCGCGTAGTCGACGACCGTCGCCGTACTGCCGACGATCTTCAGGCGGTAGACGATGCCGCGACTGGCGAGCGCCAGGTACTCCTCGGGCATCTGGGGGATGGCTTCGATGGCTTCCAGGTCGACGGGCTCGGCCCCGTTCCAGGTGATCGGGGCGATGCCGTCCGATCCCTCCCGGTGGATGATCCGGGACAGGCGCTTCTGCCCCGTCGCCTTGTTGTCGTGCACGACCAGTACCTGTACGCCGGCTCCGTCCTCGGTGCGGCCTTCGAACGCGATGCCGCTGACACCGCTACGGGCGTCGCCGCCCACTTGCTGCCATGGGCCGTCCGCACCGGCGGGGGTGGTGCCGAGCAGTGTCAGCAGCGCGGTCGCCGCGGTGAGCCGGGCCATGCGCTGCAACATCGGGAGTTTCACTGGGGGTCGCTCGCCTTCCCTCCGACAGACGCGAGATCACGCGCCGGTCGGCAGCGTATTGATCATGGTCGGTGCAGCTCAACGACGCTTACGCCAAGTGGGGGAGCGCGCAGGAGCGAGGTTTCACCGGCACGAGACGCCGTCGCTGTGCACCGCCGTCATTGCGGCCAACGTCTGTGTCGAATACGTCAGTTCCAGCGCCGGTGTCGTAGATCGAACCCGTAGCGTGCGTGGCTGAGACCGCCCGGGCCCCGAGGGTGCAGCCCTGTCCGGGGGCCATTCCACGACAGGAGACCCATGCGTAGCGCACTGCTCAAGCACGGGGTGCGAGCGACGGCCGCGGCCGCGCTCGTCCTCGCCACCTCCCTCGGCGGTCCGGCCGTCGCGGACACTGCAGACGACGGCGCCCCCCAGGGCCAGGCCGGCCTCGGCCTGCGTGCGCCGAGGCCGGTCGACGTGCGGATCACGGCGTCGGGGATCGAGGCGCCGGAGTCCGCGCAGGCGGGCATGGTGTCCTTCCGGGTCAGGACGGACGACCCGAACGGGCACTTCCTGCAGGCCTTCCGGCCGCACCCCGGCGTGACGGTGGACCAGGTGCTGGCTGACCTCGCCAAGGCCGTCAGCCGCCAGCCCGTTCCCACCGCGGAGGGCATATCCGCGGTGCGCGACGAGGCGGAGCTGTTCGGCGGGGCACAGGTCACCCCGTCGGTCCCGGCGACGTTCACCGCTCCGATCACCGCGGGCGAGCTCGTCCTGCTGGACTTCGGGGCCTTCCTCGAGGACCCGGCCCACCCGGTCACGCGCACGCTTCGGCTCCAAGGCCACACGAGGTCCGGGAGCCCGACGGACTTCGCCGACGGCCTGGTGATCGAACGCGACACCGCGGACGGCCCCCGCTTCGACGTCCACGGCCTGGACCGGCCCTCGGACCGCATCCTCGTGCACAACTCCTCCGGCGAGCTGCACGAGATGGCGGTGCAGCCCGTCGCGCCCGGCACCACGGACGCCCAGATCCAAGCCGTCTTCGACCGCACCGCGCCGGGTCCGCTGCCCTACACCGGTCGGCCCGTCGGCCTCGGCATGCTCTCGCCCGGCCGTTCCGCGCTGCTGGAGAGCCGGAACCTGCCCCCGGGCACGTACGTACTCCTGTGCTTCGTCCCGGACGCAAAGACCGGCCTCCCGCATGCGGTCAAGGGCATGCACAAGGTAGTCGTCCTGACCTGACGCCTGACGCCCGACCTGACGCCTGGGACCCCGGGGCCCGCGCGACCGCAGGGGACGCGGCGCAGCACGGTGCACCACGCCCACGCCCCTGCGAGAGCCCGGCCTACCGGTCCCGGGAGAGCCGCACGAGCTCGGCGAAGGAGCCCTCCAGCCGCACCAGTTCCTCGTACGTGCCCTGCTCCGTGATCCTCCCGGCGTCGAGAACGATGATCCGGTCGGCGAGACGGCAGTTTTCCATGCGGTGCGTGACGATCACCGTGATCCGGTCGTCCTTCATGTCCCGGAGCCCGGAGAACACCATGTGCTCCCCGCGCGGGTCCATCGCCGACGTCGGCTCGTCCATGACGAGGAGCGCCGGCCGCCGGTGGAAGGCCCTGCCGCACGCCAGGCGCTGCCACTGGCCGCCCGAGGGCTCGTGGCCACCCCACAGGGACCGCGCCAGCAGCGTGTCCAGGCCATGGGGGAATTCCTGTACGGCCTCCTTCATCCCGACGGCGGCCAGGGCCTCCCAGACGGCCTCTTCACCGCGGGCGTCGGGCCGGCCGAGGGTGATGTTCTCGCGGGTCGAGAAGGGCCAGTACCCGTACGACTGGGTGACGAGCCCGACGTGGTTCCACGCCGAACGCTGGTCGGCGTCCGACGTCGGCACGCCGTCCCAGGAGACGCTGCCCGCCGTCGGGGTCGTCAGAGCCGTCAGGAGCCGGATGAACGTGGACTTGCCGGCGCCGTTCTCCCCGACGAGGGCGACCACTTCCCCGCGTTTCAGGGTGAGGTCGACCGGTCCGAGCGCCGGGGTGTCCTTGCCCGGATACGTGTACGAGGCCCCCTCCATCCGAATCTTCTGCGGGGCGTCCGGCACCTGCGCCCCGCGCGGTACGGACTGCTCGGCCGACTGCGCGATGAAGGCGGCGTAGTCGCCGAGGTAGAGGGCGTGCTGGAACATCGCCGCTCCGTACACGACGAGCTGCGACAGGGCCGCGGTGGACGTCCGCATGGCGACGATGGCGGTGCCGGCCGCGCCCACGGCCATGTAGCCGCCGATCACGAGGGCGCCGAGGGAGACCCAGGTCAGGAGGATGAACAGACCGGACACGGCGGCCGCGGTCAGGTACACGGTCAGGTAGCGCGGGGCGGAGCTGACCATCTTGGAGTCGATCCGCTCGCAGACGGCCGCGTACCAGTGGTGCGCGTACGTCCGCATGCTGTTGCCGCGGAGCTCGTCGGCCAGCTTGGGGGTCGTGAGATGCCAGCGCATCATGTGGCGGATGTTGCGGGAGGCGACCGTCTCGTTGTGGAGGCGGTAGTCGAGGCGTGCGGCGAAGACCGAGCCGAGGCCCCGGGGGATCACCGACAGCAGCAGGAGCGGCAGGAGCAGCGGGTGTACGACGGACAGCACCGACGCCACGGCGAGCATGTCGATCAGCCCGCCGGTGAAGCCGAGCGCGTCCTGCAGCAGCATGGACGAGCGGGCCGATCCCGTTTCCGCCGCCTCGGAGCGCTCGCTGAAGTCGGGGGCGTCGTAGGCGGCCAGCTCGACGTCCATGTGGGCGTCGACCATGGCCAGGTCGGCGACCGTGGACATGCCGGGGTTCAGACGCCGGGCGGCGCTGCCCGAGGCGATGGAAGCCAGCGCCCCCACGGCGGTCATGGCCGCTGTGGCGACCAGGGGCCACGTGGCGGCAGCGATGCGCTGCTCGGCGGTACCGCCGGCGAGCAGAGGTCCCATGGCCCTCGAGACCGCGGCGAGGGAGGCGGCCGTACACACACCGCCGAGCAGCTGGGCGCACACGAGCCAGGTGAATGCCGTGCGGTTCACCGCCCAGGCCAGCTTCGCGGTCTGTGCGAGGGCGGCGGGTACGCGGCGGGCCATCTGGGCGAGCGACAGCCGTTCCATCGTCTCGTTGTGCCGGCCCCAGGTGAACTTGAACTCCGGTGGCGCGGGCAGCGCGGTGTCCTTCGGCTTCCCGGCCTTCTGCTGCGTCATTCTGCGGCTCCTCCAACTCGGCTGTGAGGGAACCCGGTTCACTGGCGCAGGGCATGGCGGCGCGGCCCGCCGGCCGAGGCCGGGGGAGGCGCCGCTGCGCTGTCCGGGGAACTGGAGGGAGTGAGTACACAGCAGCGTGAGGGCCGGAGCAGCCGGATCTGGCCGACCTGCTCACGCGGTCGGCTCCGCCCTGTCGGCTGATCGTTCCGGGCACTGGCCGGGTTGCGGGGGTCCCTGGAGGGGAGGTTTGGCTGGAACCGGTGGGTGGGAGCAGGGGGCAGGAGAAATCGCTTGCCTGCCTCCCGATGCTGTGACCGGCAACGTTCGCCGGGCCGTTGTGCCCCTCGGACCCTAGCGGCGGCTGTCGAGCCAGTCCTCGTAGTGGGTGGGGGCCAGGCGTGCGTCCGGGCCTGAGACGAGGACGTCGCCGGAGACGGCCGCGAACATGCCCGCCTGAGCGTCGGTGACAACGGTGCGCTGATCCTGCCGGGCGGAGAGGGTGAGGCGGCCGAGCTCGTCCAGCGTGAAGACGTCGGGGCCCGCGACGTCGAGTGTGCCGTCCAGCGGCTTGGCGGTGGCGACGTCGGCCAGCGCCTCGACCACGTCGGCCGTCGCGACCGGCTGGACGGGTGTGGCGGGCAGCCGGACGGTGTGGTCGTCGGCGGTCCAGGACATGACCGCGTCCATGAACTCGAAGAACTGGGTGGCGCGCACGATCGAGTACGGGGTGGGGCCGGTGCGCAGCAGGTCCTCCTGCAGCGTCTTCGCGCGGTAGTAGTCCAGCTGCGGCACCTGGTCGACTCCGACGATGGAGAGGATGACCTGATGGCCGACGCCCGCGCGCTCGCCCGCCGCCAGCAGGTTGCCCATGGTGGTACGGAAGAAGTCCGGGGAGGCTTCGTCGAACGTGGGGGAGTTCGTCACGTTGACGACCGTGTCCGCGCCTTCGAGCGCCTGGTCGAGCCCCGAGCCGGTGAGCAGGTCGACCCCGCTCGAGAGGGATGCGACGACCACCTCGTGTCCGGCCTCGCGGAGCCTGGAGACGAGCTGGGAACCGATCAGTCCGGTGCCGCCGATGACTGTGATCTTCATGTCCGTGCCCCTTCCGTGAGCCGAGTGCCGCGAGCGGTCGCTCGCACAAACTCGGATAAGTCTTGTCCGAGACGATACTCGGATATTCTGGGTCCGAGTCAAACGGGAGGGTGCATGAAGCTGTCCGGTGGCGTGGAGTGGGCGCTGCACTGCTGTGTGGTGCTGACCGCGGCGACCGAGCCGGTGCCGGCGGCCCGGCTCGCGCGGCTGCACGACGTCTCGCCCAGCTACCTCGCCAAGCAGATGCAGGCCCTGTCCCGGGCGGGCCTCGTGACGTCCGTCCAGGGCAAGACGGGCGGGTACGCCCTGACCCGGGCCGCCTCCGAGATCACGGTGCTGGACGTGGTGCAGGCCGTCGACGGGGCCGGCCCGGCCTTCGTGTGCACCGAGATCCGCCAGCGGGGCCCGCTCGGGACCCCGCCCCAGGACTGCACGAAGCCGTGCGCCGTCGCCCGCGTGATGACCGCTGCCGACGCCGCCTGGCGGGCGTCGCTGCAGGGTGTCTCCATCGCCGATCTCGTGGGCTCGGTGGAGCGGGACAGCGGGCCCGAAGCGCTGCCGAGCATCGGGGCCTGGCTGAACCCGTCGAACGCTTCCGACGGCACCTGACACGCCGGCGGGACTTGATGGGCAAGCGGTCTGCCGCTACAAGTTCCACGATCTGAAGACCGAACCCCTTGAGCGCATCGCGATCCGGTGGCTCAGGCCCGAGACCCCGGAGAGCACCCCATGAAGATCCACCGGACCAGTGTCTTCGTCGACGACCAGGAGAAGGCCCTGCGCTTCTACACCGAGGTGCTCGGCTTCGTGAAGAAGCACGACGTCCCGCTGGGCGAGGACCGCTGGCTGACCGTGGTCTCGCCGGAGGCTCCCGACGGGACCGAGCTGCTGCTGGAGCCCGCCGGGCATCCTGTGGTGAAGGCGTACCGGGACGGGCTGGCCAAGGACGGCATCCCGCTCGCAGCCTTCGCCGTGGACGACGTGCCCGCGGAGTTCGACCGGCTCCGTGAGCTCGGCGTGCAGTTCACCCAGGAGCCGCTCGAGAGGGGCGCGGTCACCACTGCGGTTCTGGACGACACCTGCGGCAACCTGATCCAGATCCTGCACAGCAAGTAGGGCGCCCGGCACGACCTGCTGCCGGTGTGTCGCAAGTCCTGCGCCGAATCGGCCGTTCGGGGGACAAAGCCCCCGAACGCGTGACCTACCCTGGACCGGCAACGTGAGATCCGGGGGCCGAGCGCAAAAGGAAGAGCGCGTCCATGGGCATCATCATCAGTTCCGTACGTCGTCGGCGGGCGGGATTCGCCGTGACGGGGGCCGTCCTCGGCCTTCTGGCAGCAGCCGGCACACCGGCGCTCGCCGCTACGGACGGCTCGGCGGGCCGGTCGCCGGCCGACTCCGGGTCCGCCCGGGACGCCACCCCGATCCCGCTGGGGATCTCCCGGCTGGCCCAGGGTCCGGGCCACAACGTCGCCATCACCATCGACGACGGTCCGGACCCCCGCTGGACCCCGCAGGTCCTCAAGGTGCTGAAGCAGAACCACGTCAAGGCCACGTTCTGCATGGTCGGGACCCGAGCGCAGAAGTACCCCGCTCTGGTGCGCGCGGTCGCTGCCGACGGTCACCAGTTGTGCGACCACTCCGTCGACCACGACGTGACGATGGACCACAAGCCCGTCGCCTACCAGCGGCAGCAGATCCTGGACGGCAAGGCCATGATCGAGAAGGCCGTGCCGGGTGTAGCCGTGAACTACTACCGTGCGCCGGGCGGCGCCTTCACCCCCGACAGCCGTGCGATAGCCACCGCGAGCGGGATGCGTCCCCTGGGCTGGAGCGTGGACCCCAAGGACTGGAGCCGGCCGGGCCTGCCCGCGATCGTCGCCGCGCTGGAGGGCAAGCTGCCCCAGCAGCCGACCGTCCTGTTCCACGACGGCGGCGGCGACCGCAGCCAGACGGTCGCGGCGCTCAAGGAGTACCTGCCCTGGCTCGCCGCACAGGGCTACACCTTCACCTTCCCGGCCCGCACCACCCCGTAAGGGCTCCTCCGGGGCTCGGCCCGGGGACCCGTCCACCGCAGCCGGACCGCTACGCCTCGCGTACGTACGCCCCCGCACGCGCGGCCACCGCCGCGGCCGTCGCGCAGCGGTCGGCCGCGGCCTCGTCGAGCGGGAGGGCGGTGGTCAGGAGGCGGTAGTACAGCGGGGCGGACGCCGCGCGGATCACCTCGTGCGGGTCGGTGCCCTCCGGCACCTCGCCGCGCGCGGCAGCCTGTTCGACACACGGCGCCCATTCCTCGACCCGGGCCGTGTAGAAGCCGTACAGCGCCTCCGCAGCCTTCGGGTCGCAGGTGCCGGCCGCGATCACCGCCTTGAACAGGGCACCCTGCCGGGGATCGGCCAGCGTCCGCTGCACCAGACGGGCGTTGGCCCGCAGATCCCCGAGCAGCGAGCCCGTCTCCGCACGCGGCACGGACTGCTGCGCCATGTCCAGCAGCAGATCGGTCACGAGACCCGAGACCGTGCCCCAGCGGCGGTAGACCGTCGTCTTCCCGACGTCCGCGCGGCGCGCGATGTCGGTCAGGTCCAGATGGGCGAAGCCCCGCTCGGCCAGGACGTCTTCGGCGGCGCGCAGCACTGCCGCGCGCACCCGCGCCGTACGCCCTCCGGGCCGGGTGGTCCCCGGGTCGGCCTCGGGCGCGGCGTCCGTGAACTCCATAACGGGACTCCTGTTCCATTAAGCGTTGAGCCTTGTTACGCTGAGGCCACATTAACGGAACCGTAGCCCCATTAGTTGGGCTGGGCGAGAGGGATTCGTCATGGAGTACAGGCGACTGGGTACGTCCGGGCTCCAGGTGTCCGCGCTCAGCTTCGGCGCCGGAACCTTCGGGGGACGGGGACCGCTCTTCGGTGCCTGGGGGCAGACGGGTGTGGAAGAGGCGCGCCGCCTCGTGGACATCTGCATCGACGCGGGAATCACCATGTTCGACACCGCCGACGTCTATTCCGACGGCGCGTCGGAGGAGGTGCTGGGGGCCGCCCTCAAGGGGCGCCGCGACCAGGTGCTGATCTCCACCAAGGCCGGCCTGCCCACGGGCGACGGCCCCGGCGACGCCGGCACCTCGCGGTCCCGCCTGATCACATCCGTCGACCGCGCCCTGCGCCGCCTCGACACCGACCACATCGACCTCTTCCAGCTGCACGCCTACGACGTCGGCACCCCCGTGGAGGAGGTGCTGTCCACCCTGGACGACCTGGTCCGGGCCGGCAAGATCCGTCATCTCGGCGTCTCCAATTTCTCCGGCTGGCAGGCGATGAAATCCCTCGCCACCGCCGACCGCCGCGGCCGGGAGCGCTACGTCGCCCACCAGGTCTACTACTCCCTCATAGGCCGCGACTACGAATGGGAGCTGATGCCGCTCGGCCTCGACCAGGGGCTGGGTGCGATCGTCTGGAGCCCCCTCGGCTGGGGCCGGCTCACCGGCAAGATCCGCCGGGGCCGGCCGCTGCCCTCCGGGAGCAGGCTGCACGACACCGCCGCTTACGGTCCGCCGGTGGAGGACGAGCACCTCTACCGGGTGGTCGACGCCCTGGACGAGATCGCGGAGGAAACCGGGAAGGCGATCCCGCAGGTCGCCCTCCGGTGGCTGCTGCAGCGGCCGACCGTCTCCTCCGTCATCGTCGGCGCCCGCAACGAGGAACAGCTGCGCCAGAACCTCGGAGCCGTGGGCTGGACGCTCACCCCCGGGCAGATGGCCAGGCTCGACGCGGCGAGCAGCCGGACGGCCCCCTACCCGTACTTCCCGTACCACCGGCAGGAGGGCTTCGCGCGACTCAACCCGCCGGTGGTCTAGGCCACAGTCCCGGCTCGTGCGATTCAGTTGACGATGGGGCCGGAGGGGGGATCGACGCCGACCCAGATCCCGTAGTCGAAGTCATCGGGGATGCCGCTGGAGCTGCCGGTGTCTCCGCCCGCGGCCGCTCCGGTGCCGTCGCCCTTGGGGGGGTCGGTGTCTCCGCCTGCCGCTCCGGTGCCGCCACCCTTCGGGGGCTCGATGTCGCCACCGGTCGCGGCGCCGGCAGGCACCTTCGTCAGGAGGGCGCCATTGGAGATCTTCGCGAGCTTGGAGTACTTGAGGAGCTTCACCGGGCCGGGGTCGTCGGCGTCGGTGGTGACGTTGGCGGGTGCGGCGCTGGGGGCGGCGAAGGCGGTGCTGCTCAGCGAGACGCCGCCGGTGGCGAGAGCGGTGGCGACCATGAGGGCGGGGACGATGCGTCGGGTCCTGGTGACGGCCATGGGAGAGGGTCCTTACGGGGTCGAGGGGGCTGGGCTCCGGACGGGGCGGGGGTGCTGTCCGCACCTCCGTGCCGTCGTCCGTGGTTCCATTGCGCCCCGGCCGGGCGCCCCGGTCACGCCCCGGAAAGTCGGGGCTTGACAATCCGGCCCCAGGACGGCTCGCCCGCCGTGGCCGGTGGCCCCCTCGGCAGCCCGACCGACGCCGCCCCCGCCGGCGGTCGGCGCTGTACGCGCGTGCATGTGAGGTCAGGTCTTCGGGCCGATCTCGAACTCGGGCGGTTCGAGGCTGTTCAGGCATCCGGTGTTCGGTGCGGACGGGTTGTCGAAGAACGAGGCGGTGATCTCCTGGGCGCACTTCGAGGTGGCGAACACCACGTGCGGCTCGTAGGGGACGGTGACGACCTTGGCCTTGCTCAGCGTACGGGCGACGTACGGCCCGTTGTCCGCGCCGGTCTGGGAGTCGAAGCTGCCCGAGAGGGCGAGGGTGGGAATGTCACCGCGTGTGGCGTCCCGGATCGAGGGCGCCGCCGCGGGGACGTTCCAGACGTCGCAGTCCGGACGGAGGGACGTGAGCTGCGGAGCCTGGGCCTGCACCGAGCGGGGGAACGACGGGAATGCATCCCGTCCGCCTCGGAGCGCCTGTTCCTGGCTCTCGTACGGCGTCCACTCGCTGCAGAACACGCCGTAGACGAGACCGTGCGCAACCCTGCCCATGGCCTGGGGGCTGAGCTTGCCGCCGGCGTACTGCTTGGCGATCCGCTGGGGCTTGCCGTGCGCCAGCTCGTCGAGCGCGATGGGCACTTGGGGCGCCACGTGGGTGGCGGAGGTCATCCAGTTCACCAGCGCCCCGCCGTCCAGCACGACTTTCACCGGCTTGTCGCTCCCGGGGAGCGTGACGGTGGTCGTCACCGGCTTCGCTTCGAGGTCGCGTACGAGCTTGTCGAAGGTGGCCGACAGGTTCGGGTAGCGCTTGTTGCACGCGGGCTGGTCCGCGCAGGCCTTGAACAGGCCGTCGATGCCCTGCCGGGCGCTGCTCCAGGTCATGGCCGAGCCGCCCTTGGACGGCGGCAGTATGCCGTCGAGGGCCACCGAGCGGAGCCCGTCGGGGTGCAGACGCATGTAGACGAGTGCCAGGTGGGTGCCGTAGGAGATGGCGTAAACGTTCCATTGCTTGATGCCGAGCGCGGTGCGCAGGTCGTCGTAGTCGGCGGCGCTCTCGGTGTCGTTGTAGGCGCCGAGGTCGATCCCGCGGGCCGCCAACTGGTCGCGGCAGGCCTTCGTGGCCGCGACGTGCAGGCGTTCGGTGGACGGAGCGTCGTAGACGAGGCTGACCGCTTGCGCGTTGAACTTGTCGATGTTGGGGCAGAGGACGTTCGGCTCGGCCGAGTACGTACCGCGCTGGGACATGAGGATCAGGTCGCGGTCGCGGTTCAGGCCGCCGTCGACCGCCATCTTCGCCTCCCCGACCGCGTCGTCCCCGGGTCCGCCCGCGAGCCACACGATGGGGTCGGATTTCGGTGTGGCGGACCGGGCGGGCACGATCGCGACACCGAGTTCGATCGTCTTACCGGTCGGTTTGGCGCGGTTCTCGGGCACGGTGAGGGTTCCGCAACGGGCCCCCTTGAGCGCCTCGATCGGTTCCGGCGTCTTGGGGCAGGGGCCCGGTTCGTAGCTGGCGTCGCCCACCGTGCGGGCGGCCGTGCCGATCGGCACTTCCGGGCTGGGGCTGACCTCGGTGCGGGACTGCGCCTGAGCGGGCGCTGCGAGCAGGCCCGTGACGAGGAGACCGGTCGCTATTCCGGCCGACGTGGCCTGCAGTCGTCGCACGGTGCGCCGACCACGGGGCGCGTGCTGGAGAGTCATCTGCCCTCCCGGTCATTTCGGGATGATGGTGAACGGTGCGGGTTCGAGACCGTTCACGCACGAGGTGTCAGGAGCGGTCGGGCGAGCGAAGAACGACGCCAGTACGCGCTGCGCGCACTGCGACTGCGGGACCACCCAGTGGCCGATTCCGGGAACCAGTACGGAGGTTGAATTGGACAGGTTGTCGGCCACGCCCTTCGCCCAACTCGCCCCGGTCTTCACGTCGAACGTGCCGGAGACGACGAGCGCCGGCACCGCACTGACCGTGGGCACCCGCTGGATCTTCGCACGGTCCGGAACGTTCCAGACCCCGCACACCGGGTACTGGAAGGGCAGTTGCGGCGCCTGGGCCAGGACCGTGTCCGGCCACCCGGGGTAGGCCTTCTGCCCCGCCTTCAGCACATCGGCTTCCGAGTAGCCCGGAGCCCACTCGCTGCACGCGATCGAGTTCGTCAGGCCGTGCGCGAATTCGCCGGTCTTCTGGGCCGAGCCGGCCGCCCGGGCCTGCGCGAAGCGCTGCGGGTTGCCGCGGCTGAGCTCGTCGAGCGCCGCCGGAATGTCCTTGGGCCGGGGGGTGAAGGCGACGATCAGGTTCAGCAGTGCACCCCCGTCGAGGACGGTCTTGACCGGCTTGCCTCCGCCCTGCGGCGCGACGTTCAGCGTCAGGGGGTTGGCCTCCAGCTTGCGCACCTGCTCCGTCAGCAGGCCGGGGAGGTCCGGGTACCGGTCCTTGCAGGCGGGCTGCGCCGCGCACGCCTGGAAGATGTTGTGGATTCCCTCGGCGGTGCTGCCCCATGTCCACGGCAGGGTCACGAACTGGGAAGGTGCGATCGAGTCGATCGCCACCGAGCGGATTCCCTCGGGGTGCAGGCGCAGGTACGTGAGGGCCAGGTTGCTGCCGTAGGAGTACCCGTAGACGTTCCACCGGGGGATGCCCAGCGCCTTGCGCAGGTCGGCGAAGTCCGCGGCGTTCTCCGTGGTGTTGTAGGCGCTCAGGTCGACGCCGTCGGCCGTCAGGCGCGACCGGCAGTCCTTCACCGCCTTCAGCATGATGTCTTCTGCCTGCTGCGCGTCATATCCCAGGCCCACCGCCTGCGCGTTGAACCGGTCGACCTCCGGGCAGGCGAGGTTCGGCCGGTCGTAGAGGTTGCCGCGCTGGGCCATGATGATCAGCTCGCGGTCCTTGTTCAGACCGGAGTCGATGAGGAAGGGAATGTCGTCGAACGTGTCTGCACCGGGACCGCCGGCCATGAACACCACCGGCTCCGCGGCGGGCTTCTGCGCAGCGGCCGGAATTCTCGCCACGGCCAGCTTGATGGTCCGGCTACCGGGGCGGGAGCGGTTCTCGGGGACCTCCAGGAAACCGCACCGTGCCTTGTTCAGCGCCTCGATGGGCTCGGGCGGCTTCGGACAGGTGCCGGGCACGAACCGGGGGGCTGCCGGGCTGGGCCCCGCGCCCTGGGCAGCTGATGAAGTGGCGCTGCCCGGCGTGGGGCCGAGTGCCGCCAGGCAGGCCAGAGCGGCCGCGGCAGTCACCGCGTGGATGCTGTGCTTCGGCATGTGTTCTCGTTCCCCTGCCGACGTCGGCGGCAGTAGCCACTGGAGGGAGACCAGGCCGCAACGGTTTGGGCGGAACAGACCTTTTTGACGCTACCGGGTAGCGCGTTCGGGTGCACGCGGAGCGGTCACACCCCGTAACCCCCGGCCCGTCCGACACGATGGGACGCGCGCCGCATCACGGGCCGGCCGAGTCCGTTCCGCTTCCCACCCCGCCGGAGTCACCATGGCCGCACCGTCGGACCCGCCTCGCCCCCGCCGCTCCGGGGGGTCGATCCTGCCGGTCCTGCTGCCCATCGCGGTCCTGATCGTGGTGGCGGTGGGGGTGGGCTCGTGGCTGCAGTTCACCGAGCGCCAGGCGGGCGACACCGTCCACACCGTCGGATCGTCGGCCGCCGACCGGGTGGACGTGGAGGCCGCCGTCCAACACGTCGACGCCACGGCCAGAGAGCTGGTACTGCGCGTCTGGGTCACCCCGCGGGGGACCCTCGGCGAGGCGGAGGGGGCCGCCCCGGTGGCCGATCTCAGTCTGCAGACCTCCGGGGCCACCCTCGGTGACCTGGAGTTCCCGGCGCACGAGCGGCTCGCGACCAGGGACGTGCAGGTCGCGCTCGCGGGTGGGTCGATCAGCGACTACCCGTTCGACACCTACGAGACCGACATCGGGTTCCGGGCGCAGCTGGGCGGCAAGCAGGTGCCGGTGCGCTTGCTGTTCTCCAACCACGACACGCTCTTCTCGATCTCCGCGGAACCCGAGCCCTCCCGGCAGGAGGCCGTCGTGGCGCTGAGGCTGTCCCGATCGGGCAGCCTGCTCGTCTTCGCGGTCTTCATGATGGTCGTGATGTGGGCGCTGGCGGCGTCCGTGCTGCTGGGTACGTGGTACCTGACGACCCGCACCGAGGGCCTGGTCTGGCCCGCCCTGGCGTGGATGGCCGCCACCCTGTTCGCCCTCTCGGCGTTCCGCAACACAGCCCCCGGCACACCCCCGATCGGCTGTGTGCTGGACTGGTTCGCCTTCCTGTGGGCAGAGACCATCATCGCCCTCTGCCTGATCACCGTCGTCGTCTCCGGCGTCCGCACCGCCCTCCACCCGGACGACACCCAGCCCACACCGTAAGGCGCACGTGCGCGGGTGCGCCCGGTGCAACGGGTCCATCATGGAAGACGCGGGCCGGAGCGCTGTGCGGCCGTTCCGCGTGCGTGCGACGCGCGCGTCAGCCGGGAGGTGATCCCATGGACGTGAACACGGATGAATCGCGCAGGGCCTGGGCGATGATCATCGGAATCCTCGTCGTCATCCTCGCCGACCTCGCGGCGATCGTCCTCATGAACACCGTGGGAAAGTGACCGGCCGGCTTTCACGGGGTCAGGCGGGCTGCGGGGTGAAGCGCTTGTGCCCCTTGCGGTCGTAGTACGTGGTCATGGCGAAGCCGAAGAGCAGGGCGAGGACGACACCGATCGCGATCATGATCCAGGAACGGGTGAGCCCCGCATCGCCGCGGGCGTCGAAGTAGAGGATCGCGCGCACGCCGTCGCTGAGCTGCCGCATGGGCTCGAAGTGGGACAGGAACCGGTAGAAGTCGGGGACGGCCTGGAGCGGCACGGTGGCGCCCGACGAAGGCAGGCCCAGGACGATGAACAGGAACATCGACACCAGTTGGCCGATCCCGCCGAACGCGGCATTGATGGCCTGCACGCCCAGGCCGACGGCGAGGGCCGCACAGTACGAGTAGATCCACAGCAGGGGCAGTCGCGACGCGTCCATGCCGAGGATGCCGACGCAGGCGACGAGGACCAGCGAGGCACTGACGAGCGTGATGCCCGCGGTCATCACCATCTTCAGCAGCAGCGTCTGGGTGCGGCTGATCGGCACGGTGGGGCGGCGGGTGTGCCACGGGCCGATCTCGTTGTCCGCGTAGCCGAGGGCGGTGTCGACGCCGTTGCTGATCACGTTGCCGCCCATGAACCCGGCCAGCACGAGCAACAGGGTGTAGTAGAAGGCGGTCAGACCGAGGCCGCTGTGAATGCCGATCGGGTGCCCGACCTGGGTGACGACGTTCACCGGGTCGGCGAGCAGCAGCTTCCCGGTGGGGCTCGCCTGGGCGCCGGCCGCTGCCGCGAGCTGCCTGCCGATGGTCTGGGACGCCTGGTGCGCGGCCCTGGTCGTGATCTGACTGGCGAGGGAGGAGCCGAGGCTGCCCTTGCCGGGATTGGTGAGCACGGTGATCGTCGGCGCTCGGGTCGCCCCGGGCGTGGCGAGGGCGGTGACGTCGTCCGTGAAGCCGGCCGGGACGATCAGGGCGCCGTAGACCTTGCCGGAGTCGAGCTGATCCTGGGCCTGGACACGGGTCAGTGTGCGCCACTCGGCCTTGCCGCCGCCGGTGTCGGCTGCGATGGCGGCCGTGACCTGGGTGCCCAGGTTCTCCTGCTGCCCGGGCGGCGGCTTGCCGATGTCGTCGTTGACGAGGGCGATGGGCAGGTCGCGGAGGTCCCGGTTGGGATCGACGATTCCGCCCATGTAAAGGAGGGACAGCAGCAGGGCGAGCAGCCCGGTGAGGACCGTGGGTACCAGCCACAACTGCGGACGGCGCAGCAGCGCCGCGGCAGTGGCCTGAGGGGCTGCGGGCTCGGCCATGCTTCTCCGGGGGTTCGGGCGGTACGAAGGCCGCACAGCAGGTGGGGACCGGGCCGAACGGGCGATGCCCGTGGCGACCGTACGAGAGGCCAGCATGCGGCCCGTACCCACGCGGGCCGTCGCACGCCTCGCGTTCCTCCCTCCGTTGCAGTACGGGTACGCCCGCGGGTATCGCGCAATCCCCGCGGTCCTGGACGGCACCGGGCAAAATTCCGTGCCCTACCGGTCGGTGGCCGTGCAGACTTGCTCCATGGCGGACATCGGGGCGTTCCGGGACGCGGTCGGCCGCTGGGCGGCCGGCGGTCCCGGCGGACCGGCGAGCGATCTGGCTGGGCAACTGGGGCTGCGGACGGCGGTTCTGCTGGAAGGGCTGAGTGACCTCGCGGCCGTCGAGGCGCTGGCCGCCCGGCGTGGCCGGGACCTCGCGGCCGAAGGGGTGGGCGTCGTGCCGATGGGCGGTGCGATGAGCGTGGGGCGCTACGCCGGCCTGCTCGGGCCGCCCGGGCTCGGCCTGCGTCTGACGGGGCTCTGCGACGAGCGCGAGCAGCGCTACTACGGCCGTGCCCTGCATCAGTCCCAGGCGCCGGGCCCGAGTTTCTTCGTGTGCGCGGCGGACCTGGAGGACGAGTTCATCCGCGCGCTGGGACCGGCGAGGGTCGAGAAGATCATCCTGGCCGAGGGCGACCTGCGTGCCTGGCAGACGTTCCTGCGCCAGCCCTCCCACCACGCCCGGCCCCGGCAACAGCAGTTGCGGCGCTTCCTCGGCACGAAGAAGGGCCGCAAGATCCGCTACGGCCGTCTCCTGGTGGAGGCCCTCGACCCCGGACAGGTCCCGGCCCCGCTCGACGACCTCTTCACGAGCCTTTGACCGTCCTGTCCCCACCGGTCCGAGCGCCGCGCGCATCGGACCCCCGACCCGGCATTGTCATGCCCTGGCTGTAGGTTTCTTCTCACCCTCTGTGCAAGGAGCACCCACCCGCATGTCCATACCGCCGCAGCCACCTTCGTCCCCCGAGCCGTACCCGCAGCAGGGACCGTACGGACAGCCGGGACAGCCCGGGCCGTACGGCGGCCAGCAAGGCTGGTACGCGCCGCCCCCGATGTCGCAGAAGACCAACACGCTGGCCATCGTGGCCTTCGTCATGTCGGTCGTCTGCGGGATCCCGCTGGTTCCGCTGATCCTCGGCATCATCGCCCTCTCACAGATCCGCGACCGCGGCGAGAAGGGCAAGGGCTTCGCCATCGCGGCCATCGTCATCCACAGCCTGGCCATCACGTTCTACGCGATCGTGCTGGTCCTCGGACTCTCCGGAGGGCTCGGCGACGACGCCCCGCCGAAGCGCGACACCAGCGGCCAGGCCACCACCCCGGGCTCCGTCCGCGTGGAGGACATCCGCAAGGGCGACTGCTTCAACACGGGCGGCAAACTGGCGGAGTACGACGACGAGGAGGGCGGTGACGCCGGCTTCAGGGTGAAGATCGTGCCGTGCGGCGAAGCTCACGAGGGGGAGGCCTACAGCGTCTTCAACCTGGACGGCGGGGCGTACCCGGGCAAGGACAAGGTCATCTCGATCGCCGAGGAGAAGTGCGGCGGCTCGGCGCTCACCGGCTACGTCGGCGCGGACGCGAAGCTCTCGGAGACGCTCGAGGTGTACTACTACTACCCGCAGCCCACCACTTGGATCCGCGGCGACCGAGAGATCACCTGCTTCATCGGCGACACCAGCGGTTCCAGCACCGGCTCGCTCCGCGCCGCCGGTTCCTGAGCCGCAGTCGCCGGCCGGGCGGCACCTCCCGGCGGTAGCGGGGGGAGGGACTTTGACGACACCCCTCAGTCCGTGGTGGGTGCAGGACTCGATCCGGCAGCCCGTTTCCGCAGCAGGCGCTTGTCCGGCTTGCCCCGGTCGGTGAGGGGAAACCGACTCCCAGAAGACGGCGGTCGGCCGGTTGGGCCGGTGACAGCGCATCGGCCAGGGGTGGCGGGGCCGACGATCACCTGTTCAACCGCGCGCCCAGTACGTGCGCGGCCAACCGGACCAGCAGCACCTCGGGCCGGTTGCCGCTCACGCAGGCCAGTCCCGCGCCGCGCCGCACCCCGAGCTCGGCCCGGGCGGCGCTCCAACTGGGGCCGGACCGGATCCCGTTCCCCGCAGCCCGGTGACGTGGCCGGTCAGTGTGGCCGGAGCCCGTCGAAGACCACCTCGAAGATCCGCTCCCGGGCCGCCGCGTCCGCGCCGAGCTGCTCCAGCATGGCGCCGGTACCGACCAGCAGGGCAAGCAGCTCCGGCAGGCGCAACTCCGGGCGGACGACCCCGGCCTGCTGGGCCTCGGACAGCAGGCCGGCCAGCCGGGTCCGGATCTCCTTGGTCGGTTCGTACAGCGATGCGTGCACGTCCACCCCGGCCGCGGCGAGCGCCTGGGCGAACTCGTTCTTGCCCGCCGACTGTTCCACCACCAGGCGGAAGCAGGCGAAGAAGGCCTCGGCCGGATCGGCCTGGGCCGCCAGCTCGTCGGTCATGGCCGCGATCGCCTCCAGCCTGCGCACCATCACCGCCTCCAGCAGCGCCTCCTTGGTGGGGAAGTGCCGGAAGAGCGTGCCGACCCCGACTCCGGCGGCCCGGGCGATCTCCTCGGTCGGCACGCCGACGCCGCGGGTGGTGAACACCTCCGTGGCGGCATCGAGCACCCTGGCCCGGTTGCGGGCGGCGTCCGCCCGCAGCGGGCGCTCCTGAGCGCCGGTCATCCCTTTCCGCCTTCCTCTGCATGCGGCGAAAGAAGCCCTGGACAACCGGAGTCGCCAGTCCGTATCGTTGAAAACGGAGCCGCTGGTCCGATTCTAGTGGCTGATCCCGCCGGAGGTTGATCATGCCCAAAACGCTGTCACCACGAGAGGTCTTCCCCAAGCTGCTGGAGCGCATCAGCGGGGGGCGGTTCTCGGAGCTGGCCGAACTCTACGCAGAGGACGCCGTTGTGGAGACCGTCTTCGAGCCGGTCGGGCCGCGCCGTTTCGAGGGCCGGGCCGTGCTCGAAGCGCGGTTCGCGCAACTCTCCGCGGGCACGCCCGTGGAGCTGACCCCGGTGAACGTGGTCATCCGGGAGACCGATGACCCGGAGGTGGTCGTTGCGGAGTGGGACTACCGGGTTCACCACCGGGTGACCGGACGGACCTTCGAAAGCGCCAACATCCAGGTAGTGCGGGTCCGTGACGGCCTGATCGTCGGCAGCCGGGACTTCCACGACCACCTCGCCCTCGCCGTGGCGGGCGGCCACCTGCCGGAGCTGGTGAAGGCCTTGGAAGGCGAGCAGCACGAGTAGGACAGCCGAGCAACGGTGTGGGCTCCTGCGCGCCCCCGAATTCGCTGCGCGCCCCTCGCCGCCGAGTCGACGGCAGCGTGATCGCAGAGGACGGCCATGAACAGTGACGTTCGTTCGACCAGCGCAGTGAGAGGGCAGGTCATGCCGCAGGCCGGGGGACGCCGGAGGCTATGGTCGGCGGGTGAGCCACACCGAAGGGCGCTCCGGGGGAGCGGGACCATTCACGACCCGGCTGACCTGGCGCCCCGTCGAGGGGGGCACGGCGGTCTGGGAGTCCCGCGTGGCACGCAAGCGCGGACTGCTCCTCGTGAGCGCCGCGGGCGAGCACCAGTCGAGTCCCCGAATCGCTGACGGAGTGTCGGTCAGCCGGCTGCGCAGGCTGAACACCGTCGCCGCGCTTGCGTTCACCCTCGGCGGGGCCCTCTTCGCCCTCGGGGCCTGGGTCGCCCAGTTCGGCTCGAGCAATGCAACGGGCGCCTGGATCTACTTCGCCGGTGGCCTGTTCTTCAACACCGGCGGCTACGCCTCACTGCTCCAGGCGATCAACGCTCCCCGCCCGGAGGCGGGAGCGGGCTCGCTGGTCACGCGAGCCTGGGCCTGGTGGAGGTACGAGCCCTACCGGATCGACTGGCTGAGCACCTTCGTGCTGTTCATCGGCACCCTTGTGTTCGGCATCAACCTGCTGAGCTCCCTGTTGCAGGGGCTCTCGCTCCAGCAGGTGAACAGGCTGATCTGGGCCCCCGACATGGTCGGGTGCATCCTGTTCCTGGTCTCGGGGCACCTCGCTCTGCTCGAGGTCTGCCATGGCCGGCCGGGCGTGCGCACCCGCGACCTCGCCTGGTGGATCGTCGCGATCAATCAGCTCGGATCCGTCCTCTTCCTCATCTCGGCTCTGGCGGCCTTCACCCGTCCCGCGACCGGAAGCCTGGTGAACGAGGCCATCGCCAACTGGGGCACGCTGACGGGGGCGCTCTGCTTCTCGGCCGGAGGAGTCCTCCAGCTCCTCGAGCGCCCCTGAAGACCGACAGCCCGTTGCCGGCGGAGCGCGGGAGGAGCGGCGGTTTCCCCTCCCGCCCGGGGCAGCCGGGCGACGCGGTTGGCCCCTCAGGGTTCGGACTCCAGGACGGAGCGCGGGATGCCGGAGCGGGACAGCTCGCGGGAGAGGTGGCGGGCGACGGCGATCTGGTCGGCCCGGTCCCTGGCAGGGCCGGGCCGCGCGGTCATGAGGCCGTCGGCCGGCGGAGGCGCCGCCAGTATCCGGCGAGGTCGTTCGTGGCGGCGGTGACCGTGTCCAGGCTCATCGTGGTGCGGGAGTCCCGTTCGTAGCGCTGCCAGTTCGGCATGGCCTGGTGGTTGGGATCGCCGGTGCGGATGAAGGAGATCCACGCCGCGTGCATGGTCGAGGCCAGCCCCTCACAGATCCGCGGGTCGAGCCCCGTCAAGAAGGGAGCTTGCGACCACTTGTCGAAGTTGTCGAACACGAACGGCAGTTCCAGGCAGTGCGCCGCCGCGAGCCGGCCGCCGTGCGCCGGGGTCGGGAGGTCGAACTGGTACGCCCACACCGGACGCTTGCGCGCCGCCGCCCGCCGTTCGGCGAGTGCCAGGCAGGGCATGCGGAACAGGTCGTCGCTGATCAGGTCCATGAGCACGTCCACCGGCCGGGCGCCCGGCCGGGCTTCCTCGTACGCGCCGTATGCCTCGGAAGCCCGGTTCCCGAAGGTGTCCCGCAGCCGGGCCAGCACCTGGTCCTTGGTGGCGGCGGCGTACGTCGGGTCGAGCCCGAAGGCGAAGTTGGCCTCCTCCCTGGTGCAGCCGATCAGGATGTCGATGTCCGCCCCGGGGCCGCTGAGCAGCAGGTCGGCGGGGTGGCGGTCCAGCGTCACCTCGTCGAGCACGGGCAGGAACGGCGTCGACCAGTACCCCCACCGACCGGTGCGCTTGAACATCTCGACGGTGGCGCCCATCAGCTGCTGCCAGGGCAGGGTCCGCAGCTGCGCCACGTCCTTGGCCCCGAGGATGTCGAGGAAGGTGGCGCTGCGCTGCAACGACTCCGTGCGCGTGGGGATCTGCAGCCCGAGCGGGGGGCTCTGGAGGATGGCGCGTCGGAAGAGCGGACGGCCCTGGGGCCGGGCGCCGCCCAGCGCCGCGACCGAGAACGCGCCACCGGACTGGCCGGCGAGCGTGATGTCGTCCGGGTCCCCGCCGAACGCGGCGATGTTGTCCCGTACCCAGCGCAGCGCGGCGAGCTGGTCGGTGAGCCAGAAGTTCCCCCCGGTGCCGGCCTCGTCGAAGTAGAGGTATCCGAGCGGTCCGAGCCGGTAGTTGATGGTCACCACGACGAGGTCGCCGTCGCGGGCGAAGGTCTCACCGGAGTAGATGGGCAGTGAGCCGGATCCGGAGACGAAGCCGCCGCCGTGGATCCAGACCATCACCGGCCGCTTGGCGTTGTCGGCCCGGGGGGTCCAGACGTTGAGCGTGAGGCAGTCCTCGTCGAAGGGGGGCGAGCCGTGCGTTCCGAGTACCTGGTCGCCCCCTTCCCGGTAGGGCTGCGGCGCACTGGGTCCGAACGCGGTCGCGTCGCGCGTTCCCGGCCAGCCGGGATGGGGCTGGGCCGGGCGCCAGCGCAGGGCGCCGACCGGGGGCGCCGCGTAGGGCACGCCCTTGAAGACGGTGAGACCTCCCTCGACGACGCCGCGCAACCGGCCCGCGGGCGCGTCCACGACGGGCGAGGGTTCGTCCGCCCGAGGGGCGGCCTGCGCCGCGTGCCCGGCCGGAATCCCGGAGAGCAGCGCGGCACCGGCCAACACCGTGCTCTTCTTGAGGACTTTGCGTCGTGATGGATCGTCGGTCATGGTGCTTCACTCCCTGACTGATCACGGGCCCGCCGCCGCAGTGATATGGCGGATATTTGACGACCGCAAGTGTTACGGCATGTTTGCGATCGGGGTCAAGGGGTGGGGCTTCTTGCCGCTCGATATCTCGCGAACTATTGACGGCCGTCTCAAGGGCGCGATAGACACGTGTCACCCTCCACGTACACCCCCTCGCCAACACCCGGTCCACAGGACCGGCACGAACGTACGGAGTCTCCATGGCAGGTCGGTTCAGACCCGTTGCTCTGATCGCCGTCACGACGGGCCTCTTGCTGACCACCGCATGCGGTGGCGCCAGCCTCGGGACCGGCGACGGCGACAAGCAGGGCGGGCCCGTGAAGATCGGGCTCCTGGTCCCGCGGTCCGGCACGTACAAGGCGCTCGGCGACGACATGAAGCAGGGCTTCGAGCTGTACGTCAAGCAGCACGGCGGCGAACTCGGCGGCCGAGAGGTGCAGATCGTGATCGCCGACGAGGGGGAGACGGCCGACTCCGGCAAGGCGGCGGCTGAGAAGCTCGTCAAGCAGGACCGGGTGCTGGCGGTGAGCGGCGTGGTCAGCTCGGCCACCATCAACGGGGTCAAGGACCTCTTCGAGAACAGCAAGATCCCGCTCGTCGGCTCGAACGCCTCGCCGACGACGCTGACCGGGACCGAGTACATCTGGCGCACGTCGTACGTCAACGACGAACCGGGCAAGGCGCTGGGCAAGTACGTCGCAGAGAAGGCCGGCGGTCCTGTCTTCCTGATCGCCGCGGGCTACCAGGCGGGGAAGGACGAGGTGGAGGGATTCAAGTCCACCTTCCTCCCCGCCGGGGGCAAGCTCGCGGGCGAGGAGGTCTACACCCCGTTCCCGGGGACGAAGAACTTCCAGCCGTACCTGGCACAGATCGAGAACTCCGGCGCGAAGGCGGTCTTCTGCTTCTATGCGGGCGGCGCGGCCGTCGACTTCGTCAAGCAGTACCGGGACTTCGGGCTGGCCGGCAAGATCCCGCTCTACGCGCCCGGCTTCCTCACCGAGGGCGGCGTGCTGAAGGGACAGGGCGAGGCGGCCGACGGCATCCTCACCGCGCTGAACTACAGCGCGGACCTGGACAACGCGGCCAACAAGCAGTTCGCGCCCGCGTACCAGTCCGCCTACGGCGTGCCTGCCACCACCTACGCGATGGCGTCATGGGACGCGGCGCAGGTGCTCGACAAAGCGATCAAGGCGGCCGGGGGCACCGTGACCCCGGAATCGGTCAACGCCGCAATCGCCAAGGTGGGGGACATCGACAGCCCGCGCGGCAGCTGGCAGTTCAACAGCGGTGGTACACCCGTCCAGCCCTGGTACCTGCGCGAGGTCAAGCAGGGGGCCAACACCGCCACGTCCGAGCTCGGCCGGCTGGGCGGCTGAGATGACCGGATGGTGGGACGGCAACCTCGTCAGCGTCGTCGACGGGGTTGCCTTCGGTCTGCTGCTGTTCACGATCGCGGTTGGACTCTCCCTGGTCTTCGGCATGATGGACGTGCTGAACCTGGCCCACGGCACGCTCTATCTCGCCGGGGCGTACGTCGCCTACGCGCTGTCCGACGGGAGCGTGTGGGGTCTGGTCCTCGCGCTGGCGGCCGGAGCCCTGCTGGGCGGCATGGGCGGGGCCGCGCTGACGTTCCTCACCCGGCCGCTGGCCCGGCGCGGGCACCTGGACCAGGCCGTGCTGACGCTCGGCATCACCTTCATCGTCGCGGACCTGCTCGCCGCGGCCTTCGGCGGCGAGGTGCTGCCCACGGACCCGCCGACGGCCCTGCGCGGCACGGTGGACCTCGTCGGCCACGCGTATCCGGTCTACCGGCTGGTGTTCATCGGCGTCGCGGCCGCCCTCGCGCTGCTCGTCCACCTCGTCTTCGAACGCAGCTCGCTCGGGGCACTCGTGCGAGCCGCCGTCGCGGACCGGGACATGGTGCGCGCGCTCGGGGTCGACGTCCGCAAGGTGCTGTACGGGGTCTTCGCCTCCGGCGCGGCCCTGGCGGTGGTCGGCGGTGTCCTCGGGGCACCGATTCTGGGCCCCGGTCCGGGCGTCGACGAGAGCGTGCTCGTCCTCTCGCTCGTCGTCGTGGTCGTGGGCGGCCTCGGATCCGTGCGCGGCGCGCTCGCCGGAGCGCTCCTCATCGGCCAGGTGCAGTCCCTCGGGGTGGCGCTGCTCCCCGAGTACGCTCCCTTCCTCCTCTTCGGCACGATGCTGCTCGTGCTCGTTGTCCGCCCGAACGGCCTGGTCCCCTCGGCGGTGCGCACATGAGCCCGCACAGAGCTGCCTGGCGGGGCGCGCGGCCGCTGTCCGTGACCGCCGTTGTCGTCGCACTCGCCCTGGCCCCCTTCGTCGTCGGCCCGTACGCCGTCGGCACCCTGTCGCGGATCCTGGTGTTCGGGCTCCTCGTCATCAGCGTGAACCTGCTCACCGGCCTGACCGGACTGCCGACCCTCGGTCAGTCGGCGTACTTCGGCGTCGGTGCCTACACGGCCGCGATCGTGGCGACGCGACTCACCGACATCGGAGTCCTGCAACTCCTCATCGCCGCCGGCGTCTCCGCCCTGGTGGCGGTGCCGACCGGGTGGCTGGCGGTGAGGGTTCGGGGCGTGGTCTTCCTGATGCTGACACTGGCCATCGGCGAGATCGCGTACAGCGCCGCCGTCAACTGGAAGTCGCTGACGAACGGCACCGACGGCGTATCGGGCATCCCGGCCGTCGTACCGCTGCCCGGCATGCCCGCGCTGGCGCTGGACGGCCTCGTCTACTTCTACGTACTGGCGGTGTTCCTGCTGCTCTTCGCGGCCGTCTCCCGCCTGGGATCGACCCCGTTCGCCCTCGCCCTGCGCGGCATCCGCGACAACGAGCCACGGATGAGGGCGATCGGCTATCCGACGCAGCGCTACGCCCTGGCCGTCTACTGCGGCGCCGGGGCGCTGGCCGGCGCCGCCGGAGCCCTGTGGGTCTCGGTACAGCGGTTCGTCTCGCCCGGCGACGCCGGATTCGAGATCGCCGCCCTGGCGCTGCTGGCCGTCGTCATCGGCGGCTCCGGTTCGATGGGGGGAGCCTGCGCCGGCGCCGCACTCGTCTGGCTCACCCGGGACTACCTCGGAAACCTCGAAGCCCTCGCCGGGCGTGGCCCGTTGCTGCTCGGGGTGCTCTTCGTCGTCGCCGTCTACGCGCTGCCCCGCGGGCTGGCCGGCGTACGGCTGCCGCTCACGCCGACCCGGAAGAGAACGACGTGACAGACCACGACCACGACCACAGCCACTCCCTCCTCGAACTACGGCAGGTGTCCCGGCACTTCGGGTCCTTCCGGGCCCTGGACGAGGTCTCCCTCACCGTGAGGGCAGGGGCCCGGCACGCGATCATCGGCCCGAACGGCGCGGGCAAGTCGACGTTGTTCGGCCTGATCTCCGGAACGCTGCCGGTCACCGCCGGATCCGTCCTCGTCGACGGGAAGGACGTGACCCGGCTGCCCGTGCACCGCCGGGTCGGGCTCGGCGTCGCAGCGACGTTCCAGCACTCCAGTCTCTTCATGCGGGAGTCCGTACTGGAGAACGTCCTGCTCGCCGTGTTGCGCCGGGCCGGGAAAGGCCTCGGGGGATGGCGGAAGGCGGACGCCCGCCCGAAGGAGCTCGCACGGGCGCACGCGCTGCTCGAACGGGTGGGCCTGCCCGCCCGGCACGAGGTCGCGGCGGCCGCGCTCTCGCACGGCGAGCGGCGGCAGCTGGAGGTCGCCGTCGCACTGGCCACCGACCCCCGGCTGCTGCTCCTGGACGAGCCGGCCGCTGGCATGTCTCCCGCGGAGACCGCACGGCTCACCGAACTGATCGCCGCCCTGCCCGGCGAGGTGACCGTACTGCTCATCGAACACGACCTCGACATGGTCTTCGAGCTCGCCGACACGGTCACCGTCATGCACCTCGGCAGACACCTGGTGACCGGCTCCCCGGACGAGGTACGGGCCTCCGCCGAAGTCCAGACCGCCTACCTCGGCAGCGTGGAGGTCTCCTCGTGAAATCGTTCTTCAGCGTGCGTGAACTGCGCTCCGGTTACGCCGGAGGCGTCGTCCTCGGCGGTGTCGACCTCGATCTCGACGCGGGCGGGATCGTCGCCGTCCTCGGGCGCAACGGGGTCGGGAAGACCACCCTCATCTCGACCGTCATGGGGCTCCTCCGGCCGTACGCAGGCAGCGTCACGCTCGACGGACGGGAGATCGCCGGATCCCGCGTCGACGTGATCGCCCGAGCCGGGGTCGGCGTCGTCCCGCAGGGGCGCCGGGTGTTCGCCCCGCTGACCGTGGCCGAGCACCTGACGATCGCCTCGCGGCGCCCGGCGACGGGCCCGTGGACGAGGGCCCGCGTCCTCGGCCTGCTGCCGCGGCTGGGGGAGCGGCTCGGGCACCGCGGCGGCGAGCTCTCCGGCGGGGAACAGCAGATGCTCGCGATCGCCAGGGCGCTGCTGGGCAATCCGCGTCTGCTGCTTCTCGACGAGCCGTCCGACGGCCTCGCTCCCGCGATCGTCGCCCAGGTGGGGAAGGTGATCCGCGAGGTGGGCGCGCAGGGCATGTCGGTCGTGCTCGTCGAGCAGAACCTGGGGCTCGCCTTCTCCGTGGCGCAGGACGTCGCGGTCATGCAGAAGGGGCGCATCGTCCACCGGGCGTCCTGTGCGGAGTTCGCATCCCGTCCCGAGGACCGGCGGCGCCTGCTCGGCGTCGACTGAGCGGGACCGTCCTGGGCGCGCACGGAGTGCGGACGGCGTACGGTCACCATCGAGGCGCACCTGCCCGTCAGGTCAGGGGCAGGTGCATGAGGGTCAGGTCGAGCCATCGGCCGAACTTGGTGCCGACCTCCGGCACCGTGCCGGCGTGACGGAACCCGAACCGTTCGTGCAGCCGGACGGATGCGGTGTTCTCGGCCTCGATACCGGCGACCACGACGTGATGGCCGGCCCCGCGCGCCGAGGCGATGAGTTCGGCCAGCAGCGCGGAGCCGATACCGAGCCCGTGCATGCCTTCGCGCACGTAGACCGAGTCCTCCACGGTGTGGCGGTACCCGTCCTTCTCCCGCCACGGACCGTAGACCGCGAACCCGGCCGTCTCGCCCTCCACCTCGGCCACGAACGCCGAGCCGCGCGCCAGGTGGGCGGCGAGCCAGCCCGCCCCCTCGGCCGGGGACTGCAGGACGTCCGTCCACAGGGCCGTCGAATGCTCGATCGCATGGTTGCGGATCGCGCGCACGGCCTCCGCGTCGACGGGGAGCGCCCGGCGTACCGTCACAGCGCGACGTCTCTCGTATATTGGATCCATGTCCAACATAGTAGATCCCCTGGTGGCCCGGATCGCAGCCCGCGTCCGGACCGAACGGGAACGCCGCCGGTGGACCCTGGCCCAGCTCGCGGACGCCTCCGGCGTGTCCCAGGCCATGATCAGCCGGATCGAGCGCGGCGAGAGCAGCCCCACCGCCGTGGTCCTGGGCAAGCTGTCCGCCGCCTTCCGGCTCAGCATCGCCTCCCTGCTCGCCCTCGCCGAAGGAACGCAGGACGAGGACACGGCAGGAACCGCAGGAGTACACCGCCAGGCCGACGCGGCCGAGTGGCGCGACCCGGCCACCGGCTACCGGCGCCGCCAGATCACCGGCCCGGAGTTCCCCGCGGAGATCGCCGAGGTTCGCCTGCCCCCTGGCGCCCGCGTGCCCTATCCGGCCGCGGCCTTCGCCTTCGTACGGCAGGTCGTCTGGGTCCTCGACGGCCACCTGACCTTCCACGACGGGGACGCGGTCCACGAACTCGACGGCGGCGACACCATCGAGCTCGGCGAGCCCACCCCGCGCGTCTTCGCCAACACCACCGCCACCGAATGCCACTACGCCGTCGTCCTCGCCCGCGGCACACGGCCGTGACCCGGCCCCTTCCCCGTGGCGCCACGTTCCTGCTCGCCGCCATAGCGTCGCCAAGGTGCCCAGCTGGTGACGGACTCGACGGGTCCGTCCGTCCCGAAGGGCCGGGGCCGCGTTGCGTGGCCCATCGACTCGGCGCCGCGCACCTGGGTACGCGTACCCAGAGCGCGCGTTCCCGGACCCGGGCATCGGCCACTGCAGGTCCTGCCGGAAGCGTCACCCCGAACAACGGACGTCCGCGCGCTGATCGACGGCGGCGCGATCTGATCGGTCCGGCGTCGCCGCAACGCTCTCGCAGCCCGTACCGCTCATGGTCTCTGGGATGCTGTGCCTGATCAGGGAGCGGTAGGGGGAGGGGCATGCAGGTCACCGGAAGCGCGGGCACGGCCGGTCGGGGTGTCGAGATGACCCGGTTGGGTGGCCGCTGGCGGGTCACCCGCCCATGGCCTGTCCGGTTACGCCCGTTTGTGCACAGCTATGCCGGCTACTGGGAGGCGGCGGGCGCCGTGCCCTACCGGGTGCGATTGGTTCCCACGGGTCGGGCGGTCGTGGTGATCAGCCTGGGGGAGCCGTTCGCCCAGGTCCGCCGGCTGGGGGAGCCGGGTCCGGAGAGCCAGGTGACCGGCTCGCTGGTCGCGGGTCTGGAGGACGGGCCCCGGATGTGTGACCACCCTGGTGGCCAGGAGGCGATCCGGCTCGAGTTGACCCCACTGGGCGCCTACCGGCTCTTCGCCGTGCCGATGCGCGAGTTGACCAACAGGGTGGTCGGGCTCTGCGACGTCTTTGGTGCCCAGGGCGGAATACTGGCGGAGCAACTGGCCGCCACGAGCAACTGGGGGGCCCGGTTCGACCTGCTGGACATCGCGTTGGCGGACCGGATCGAGCGGGGCCCGCAGCCCGCGCCCGAGGTGTGCCACGCCTGGCGACTGCTTTCCCGCGCCGGCGGAGTGATCCCGGTCGGCAGCATTGCGGCCGAAGTGGGCTGGAGTCAGGGCTACTTGGTTCGCAGGTTCACCGAACAGGTAGGCCTGACGCCCAAGACGTCCGCCCGCGTGCTGCGCTTCCACCGTGCCGTGCGGCTGCTCTCCCGCGAGGGAGCGAATCTCACCGAAGTGACCGCTGCCTGTGGCTTCTACGACCAGGCCCACCTCAACCGCGAGTTCCGCGCCCTGGCCGAGACCACTCCCGGCCAGGTGGCTGCCGCCCGTGTGGCAGAGGGCGCCCTGGCCCTGTGAGGGGCGAGGTCAAATTTGTCCAAGCCAGGTGCTCTGCACGTCGATAGTGTCCCGTTCGTAGTGGATCAGACACCCGAGCACCTGGCGGCCCAGGGCCGACCGGGCAACGGTGAACCTGGCTCAGAAGGGGGAGCGGACCATGGAAGACCTGCTGCGCATCCTCGTGTCCGGCGCGCTCACAGGTGGCTTGATCGGTTTGGCGGGAGCCCTCGGCCGACGCCGCCGCAGGCGTCGGGAGGGCGGTGGCGGGGACGGCCGCTGACGTCGGGTGGTGGGCGTCAGACGTGTGCACGGCCGGGACGCCGTGCGTGCCGGAGAAGGGACACCGGCGCCGGTGTACGGGGGTCACCGGCGCTGAAGCCCACCGCGGCGGGCCACCTGCCAGAGCCAGCCGGGCGGGCCGGCATGGCCCGTCAGCCGAGCTCACCCGTGGCCTCCAAGTGCTGCCAGAAGTCCCGGATCATCCGCTCGTCGACTCGGGCACGGCCACGACCAGGCGCTCGAGGGCCCGCAGGGTCAGATCGTTGCGGGGTAGGTGTCGGACGGGAGATCGGCGGCGTCCACCGCGCCCGCGGCGTTCTCCCACTGCTCGACGTGCTGCTGGAACACGTCGAGGTACGGCAGGAACGGCTGGTCGCGCCCGGCCTCGCTCGCCTGCCTGAGGCGGCGCGGCCACGTGCCGAGCCGCACCGGCTCCGACTGCGTCCCGAGCCCCTCGTCGAAGACGCGCAGGAAGGCGTCCACGCCGGTCTTCCCGGGGTGATGCAGATGGTGCACGGCGGCGGAGTCCGGGCCTTGGCCGGCCAGGGCGAGGGCCACAAGGGCGCGGACGCACCGGGGGTGACGGCCTCCTCCTCCGCCCGCGACACGACGACTCCAGGACTTCGTCCGGTCGGCCGGGGAACCCGTTGCCCGCCGTCGCCCCGTGCACTATTCCTGGTCGGATGGATGAGATCGAGTTACAGCCTGCCGGTATACGCAGCGTCGACGAGTTCATGGCGGCGTTGCGCGGGCTCAAGGCCCGGTCCGGCCTCACCCTGCGGCAGCAGCCGCCCCGTCCTACTCTTCCGGCTCCCAGGCGCGGAGCAGGTCGAAGAGGCCACCGTCTCCGTCGATCTGCAAGGACCCCGCCGGGATCCGGTCGTACAGGAAGAAGACCAGCTCACAGCGGCTGCGGGGCGCCCACGGTGACCTGGGCGTCGTACGTGTGCACCGCGATCCTGGGGCCGGTGCCGGGCGATGGCACCGCAGGTCCGCGGCGACTGCGACGCGCCCCACCACGTCCAGCAACCGCGATCGTGTCCACCCGGGGCAGGTCGGCACCTGAACGTTGAGGGTGGGAGCGGCGACGACCGCGGCCCGGAAGGCGGTCGACCGTTCGTCGATCAGCTGCACCAGATCGGGCCAGGGTTGACCTTGACCTTGGGGCAGGGTGCACGCTCGCCACATGGCTGCGCGACGGCGCAACGGCAGCTCCCCGGACCGCCGTTGCGCTCTCGAGCCGTGCCGAACACCTCCCATCGTGAGACGAGGAATGACCATGGGCGAGTCCCTCCACACCGCCGAGAACACCGCTGCCGGACCGAATCGCCCGGAGCTGCAGAAGGCCATCCAGGAGATCGTCGATTCCGGTTTCGCCGGAGTGCAGCTGCGTGTGCACGACGAGCAGGGCCAGTGGGCCGGCAACGCAGGGGTGCGCAAGCTGGGCGAGACCGCCAAGCCGCCGACCAACGGGCACTTCCGGGTCGGCAGCATCACCAAGACCTTCACTGCGACCCTGGTGCTGCAACTGGTGGCCGAGGGGAGGATCGGGCTGGACACCCCGGCGGACGACCACCTGCCCGAGTTCGGCCTTGACCGGCGGATCACGGTCCGGATGCTGCTCCAGCACACCAGCGGGCTGTTCAGCTTCACCGGCGAGGTCTACGACGACGGGACGATCGTGCCCGGTGGAGTTCCCGGGATGGGCAAGGAGTGGATGGACAACCAGTTCCGCACCTACCAGCCCGAGGAGCTGGTACGGATGGCGCTGTCCAAGCCTGCGCGGTTCGAGCCGGGGACCGACTGGAGCTACTCCAACACCAACTACGTGGTGGCCAGGCTGCTGATCGAAAGCGTCACCGGCCGCTCCTACGCCGAGGAGATGCAGCGGCTCGTCCTGGGCCCGCTCGGGCTGACCGGCACCGTGGTGCCGGACGCATCGCCGGAGATCCCCGAGCCGCACGCCCACGGCTACTACGGGTACGAGGACGCCGGCCAGTGGAAGGTGGCCGACACCACCCGGTTCAACCCCTCCTGGATCTCCGCCGCCGGTGACATGATCTCGACCAGCCAGGACCTCCACACGTTCTTCTCCGCGCTGATGAGCGGCAGGCTCCTGCCGGCCCCGCTGCTCGCCGAGATGCGCACGCCGCACCCCAAGATGGGCTACGGCCTGGGGGTGTTCGTGGAGGAGACGGATGACGGGGGCACCATCCTCCAGCACAACGGCGGCTTCTGGGGCTGGGCGGCGCTGATGTACAGCACCCCCGACGGCAGCAAGACGCTGACCGGCTCGCTGACCATGGGGGACGCCGAGCTCGACTTGGCCGCCATGGCCGAGGCGTTCGAGAACGTGAAGCAGAAGCTCGTCAAGGAGGTGTTCGGAGGCGGGCAGGGCGAGCCGGCCCAGCCGACGGACTGAGCAGCCGGCCCGTACCCGGCTCACGCCCATAGATCGCCGAGCAGTAGGCTCGTGCCGCAACACGACGCGAAGGGGAGTCAAGTGGCGCGGGTTGCGGTGATCGGTGGGGGTATCAGCGGGCTGGGGACGGCGCTCATGCTGGGGCGGCGGGGCCACACGGTCACATTGTTCGAGCAGGACGCGCGACAGGCCGGCGAGGACCTGGACCGGGACTTCTTCCGCTGGGACAGGCCCCGAATACCGCAGGCCGTCCAACCCCACTCGCTCCTCGCGCCCGTGCGCACCGTATTGAAGACCGAATCCCCTGATGTCTACGCGGACCTGCTGGCACGTGGAGCGCGGGAGTACCACGAGTTCGACTGGTTCGGTGAGCACCCCCCGTATCGGGCCGGTGACGAGGACTTGGTGACCCTGCGGACCCGCCGCATCGTGCTCGAGGCCGCCTTGACCGCGGCCGTGCGGCGGGAACGCACCGTTGAAGTGCGGTCAGGCTGCCGCGTGCGCGCCCTCGTCTTCGAGGAGGGCCGCCCTGCCCGGGTCACCGGCGTGCAGGTGGGCACGGAAACGTACCGGGCGGACCTCGTCGTCGACGCGGCCGGCCGTCGCTCGCTGGTCCCCGCCTGGCTGATCGCGGCCGACTGCCGCGCGCCCGTGGTCGACAGCCACCGCGCCGGGATCGCCTATCTGTGCCGCTGGTACCGCCTGCGTGCCGACGGCCCGCGTGACCCCGGGCGGGTGAAGACGGGCTCGGCCGCGCCGTTCGCGATCGCCGGCGTCTTTCCGTCCGACAACGACACCTTCGCGGTGAACCTGGTGCTCTCCACGGGTGATCCGACCCGCGGCGCGCTCACCGAGCCGGCCGTGTTCGAGGCCGCCGCCCGCCGCTTCCCCGCCACCGCCGCCTGGCTCGACCTGGATCCCGAACCGCAGTCGGACGTCTTGCCGATGGCCGGCCTGGACAACCGCTGGATCGCCCTCGCCGACGACGACGGGCCTGTCGTCACCGGCCTGGTCAACGCCGGGGACAGCCTCGTCCACACCAACCCCACCTCGGGCCATGGAGTGTCCCTCGCCCTTCGCACCGCCCAGCACATCGCCACACATGTCGACCAGATCGCCGAGGACCCCATGGGCTACCACACCTGGACGGCACAGGCCCTCCGCCCGTGGTTCGACGCGCAGGTGACGGCCGACCGCGCCACCGAACAACGCCTCGCCGAGAGCTCACCAGCCTCGGACCGGCGGGCCGCTGCCCTGGGCGCCTGCGCCTTTGACGATCCCGTCGTCATGAGGGCCCGGGCCCAGGTACGCCATCTCGTGCGACCGGCCGACGAGGCCTACGGCACCGACGAAGTGGACCGACACGTCACCGCCTGGCTGGCCGCCCACCCGGACTTCTCACCGCAGCACGACGGCCCGACACGGGAGCAGTGGGAGGCACTCGTCACCGGTCGATCGCCTGCCCGGCGCTTGACCGCTGCGAAGGCCTGAAGGCAACGGGCGGGTTATCCGTTCCTGGTGCCCGGGCCTGGACCACGGGGCCGTGGCCGCTCTGGCCCTGATCGTGGCCGCGGCCGAGGCCAGGCGGAGCGAGCACACCGTGCCCGCCCCACCCCCACGGAGGAGGGCGATACGGACCGTACGGGCGAGCCGAACGCCCCGAACAGTGCCCCTCCGCCGGTGCGGGGATCGCTACTGGCTGTCGGCCGGCGCACGCGCCTGAGCTACCCGGAGATGGTGCCGAGGTCGGCGCCGGTCAGATCACGGCTTGCGTCCCACAGCCGTGCCGCGACGGACGGGTCGGCCAGGTGGTTCCACAACGGTTCACGTCGGGGTTCGCCGCGCAGGCCGAAGACGCGTGGTCCCCACAGCTGCCCTCCACGCACGGCCGGGTCGAGCGCCGCCCGGACCGCGGGCCATGCGCCGGCGTGCTTGCCCTGGACGAGGAGGGCCGCAGGTGCCGCGCTCAGCCGTGTGCCGGTGGTTCGCACATGGACCGGGGGACGCGACGGGGTGAGGGAGTCCAGCGCGCCGCCGGGATGGACCACCACGCTCGTCACCGTGCTGCGGGCAGCCCGTAGGCGGCGGTCGAGTTCGACGCCGAAGTACATCTGCGCCAACTTGGAGCGCCCGTAGGTGCGCTTGGGCTGGTAGTCCTTCCGGGACTGCAGGTCGTCGAGGTCGAGCCGCTCGGACTTCGCCGCGAAGCTGCCCATGGTCACGACGCGGGCCGCCGGCGCAGCCGACAGCAGTGGCATCAGCCACTGGGTCAAGGCGAAGTGTCCGAGGTGGTTCGTGCCGAACATGAGCTCGTGACCGTCCCCGGTCTCCCTGCGCGGCGGGTCGTCGAGCGCGACGCCGGCGTTGTGGACCACCGCGTCAAGGCGTTCCGCCTCCAGTGACTCCACCGCTGTCCCGAGCGACGAGAGGTCGGCGAGGTCCAGCCGTACCGCCCGCACCCGTGCGCCGGGGACACGCGCACGGATCGAGGCCATGGCGACCTCGGCCCTGGCGGGATCCCGGCTGCCGAGTACGAGGGTGGCTCCGGTCGCCGACAACTGCTCCGCGACGAAGTACCCGATGCCGGCGTTGCCGCCGGTGACCAGGAAGACGCGGCCATCGGCACCCGGCAGTCGTCGGACGTTCCAGCGCGGTGTGGACGACATGGCGAGGGGCTCCTTGCTGTCGAGGGCGGTTGCAGCTGCCCCCTTGGGCAACTCGACACCCACGCTTCCAGCGGCCGCCGACACATCGCCCATGGATCACCGACAGTCCCGCCGGACGACCGACATCCTGCCGACGCGGTGCCGGCCCGTCGCCGCACCGCGCCGCTGAGCGATGGACTCGGGAGCCTGATCCAGGTTGCCCATGCACTGCCCGGCGGCCCCGGCGAGGCCTTCTCAGGCGGGTGCAGCACCGCCTCGGCGCGCGGTGACCAGGAGGTACTCCCACTCCATCGCCCCGTCCCGGAGCGCGCCGTCCGCCAGTTCGTCGAGGGCCCGGTCCAGAGCAGCCGTCTTCTCCGGGTCGTCGGCGATGTTCCGGTAGACCGCGATCGTCGGTCCGTAGGTGGCCTTGAAGAACTCGCGGAAGTCCTCGGGCCTCTCGAAGAGTTCCACGCGGATGGCCTGCCGACGTGCCTCGACCCCGGTGACACGGTCGCCGAGGAGCGCACGGACGTGATCCTCCCGCCCCCACAGCGGTGGCGGCTGCGCCCCCGGCGGCGGAGGCGGCGCGTAGCCCTTCATGGCGGCGAACATCTGCCCGATGAAGCCTTCCGGGGTCCAGTTGACCAGCCCGATCGTGCCGCCCGGCCGGCAGACTCGGACGAGTTCGTCGGCGCTCTCCTGGTGGTGCGGGGCGAACATGACCCCGACGCAGGACATGACCGTGTCGAACGCGCCGTCGGCGAAGGGCAGTGCCTCGGCGTCGGCCTCCTGCCAGCGCAGCTCGACTCCGCGCGCCGCGGCTTCCCGCCGCCCCACGTCCAGCAGCTCGGGCGTCAGGTCGGACGCGACCACGTCGCCGCCGGCCAATGCGGCCGGAATGGCGGCGTTCCCCGATCCGGCGGCGATGTCCAGCACCCGGTCGCCCCGTTTCACCCCGCAGGCCTCCACCAGTACGGGCCCGAGCGCCGAGACGACCCGTGTGGCGACGGCCGGGTAGTCGCCGAGCGCCCACATCGTCCGGTGCTTCGCCTTGAGCGCACGGTCGGCCTCGCGCGCGTCCGCCGAATCGGTCATACCGTCCGCCTCCATCGCCTGACGCTGTGTCACCGCCTTTCTAGCAGAGGAATCAGGCAGGACCCGGCTGAGCGGTGCCGGACGGGTGAGAAGCACCCAGGAGGTGGTACGGACCCCGGCCCCGAGCGTCCTGCCGAGTCCGCCGGCGGCCCCGAACACGTGGCGGCGCCGCGGCCGAAGCCTGCACCTGGTCGGCGCCGGCTTCCTCGCCGGGTGCGAACAGCCAGGCCGGCGGCGGCCGGGGTGAAGCGAATGCGTTTCGATCTCCGTGCCCAGGGGGCTGCGCCTTTGGCCGGCGTTGGTCGGCGGCCGGCCCGATCCCCGCCTTGACCTTGACATGATGTCAAGGTCTTCACTGCCGTCCAGGAGGTGGTTCCGATGACCACGGCAGAACAGGACACTCGTACCGCGAGGGCCCTCCAGGGGCTGGAGGACAGCCGCTCGTCAGTGCGGCTGCGCGCGGCGCTGGCGGTCGGCTCGATCCCGGACGCGCGGTCCGTCGAGAAGCTCGTCGAGCGGTGTGCGATCGAGCCGGAGTTCTCCGTGCGCGAGATGCTCACGTGGGCGCTCACCCGTCACCCGGCCTCCCTGACGGTCCCACGGCTCGTCGCAGAGCTCCGTTCCGAGCGGGCGCAGGCACGAAGCCAGGCCTTGCACACGTTGTCCAAGATCGGGGAACGGCAGGCGTGGCCGGCGATCACCCGGGCGCTCCTGTCCGACGGCGACGACGAGGTGGCGCGGAGCGCCTGGCGGGCAGCGGCCGTGCTCGTGCCCGAAGGCGAGGAGGCTGAGCTGGCCGGAGCGCTGGCGACGCAGTTGGGGCGAGGCGGCCGTGAGATGCAGTTGAGCCTCAGCCGGGCGCTGATCTCTCTCGGTGAGGCCGTCCTGCCGACCCTGCATGCTGCGATGACGGATCTCGACCCTCGCGTGCGTCACCATGCGGTGGCCACGGAACGGCTGCTGCGCGACCCGGATGCCGGATTCGAGTCGGCGATCGAGGAGGCGAAGCGCGTGGCGGCCCTGCAGGACCAGCCCGGAGGAGCGTAGGCAGTGTTGATCGGTGATGTGGCCAGGCGGTCCGGGGTCAGCGCCCGCATGCTCAGACACTACGACTCGCTCGGCCTGGTGCGGCCGACGGGACGTACCGTCTCCGGGTACCGGGAGTACTCCGGCGAGGACATCCGGCGGATCTTCCACGTCGAGAGCCTGAGGTCATTGGGATTGTCGCTGCGTGACGTCGCGCGCGCCCTGGACGACCCCGGCTTCACGCCCTCGGAACTCGTCGACGACCTCATGCGCCAGACGCAGGAGCGCATCGCCGTCGAGACGGCACTGCTCACGCGACTGCGCCGGATCGGAGCCGCGGAGCCCGCAGACTGGGAGGACGTTCTCCAGACCGTTGCGCTCCTGCATGCGCTGGGTTCGGAGAGCGCCACGAGACGCCAGCGCGCCGCCTTGTCCTCGGCCGAACAGGTGCCGGTGCCCGTGGAAGCTCTTGTCGAGGCAGCGCTGAGCGAGACGGATCCCCACGTTGCCGGAGCCCTTCGGTGGGCGGTGGCGCAATCAGGCGAGGGCGCGTTGGAACTGTTGGCGCAGGGCCTGACCTCACCGGCAGCCGAGGTACGGGAGCGGGCCGTCCGGTCCATCGCCGAGATTCCGGACGCGTCGGCGGTGGCCCTGCTGGAGGGCGCTCTCACGAGCTCGGACACCGCGGTCCGCAGGCATGCAGCGCTGGCCCTCGGAGCACGTGGAGGGGCCGATGCGGTCCCGACGCTCATCGACATGATCGTCGAGGGGACGAACGACGTCGACGCGGCCGATGCACTGAGCGCGTTGGCGAGCAGTCCCGAGTCGGCCGACCGGATCGCCACCCTGCTCGTTGAGCGCCTCCCGCACGGCCCCGTCGAATCGGCCACCCGTCGACGACTGGCGCAGGCCTTCGCGGACATCCCGGGAACCACGGCCTCGCGCGCCCTGACGGATCTGTCACATGACGAAGATCCTGCCGTTGCGCTCACCGCGGCGTACATCCTCACGCTGCGCAACGGACAGTGACCTGACCGATCTTCCAGTCGGTGGCAGGCGACTGTCAGCGCAGCACGACGCTGCGCGGCAGGCGCGCGTGTACGTCGGGAACAGATCGGGAGTTGCTTGAGGCGGCTGCGCGTCGGCGTTTCGGCCGGATGCCGACCGGAGCCGGGGGAGGCACCATGGTCGGTACGGGAGGGCGCATGTCCCTTCGATCGAATTCGGGCCCCGTGCTGGTCGGACGCCGTGCCCGCGCCGTCCTCGGGGCGGCGGACCGGCCGGATCGGACGGATGCCCCGGCGCCGTCGCCGATCCCGCCGGTGATGACCAGCAGCGCTGAGGTTTCCCGGAGGAGGAACACGTGGCTCAGCTACTGAGAGTCCAGAACTTCTGCGTCTCAAGTGACGGCATCGGTGCCGGTGAGGACCAGACCCTCGAGCGTCCCTTCGGTCATGTCGATCCGGAGAGTCTGTTCGCCTGGGCCGGTGCCACGGCGAGCTGGCCCAGGCGCACGGATCCCGGAGGGAGCCGGGGCCTCGACGATTACTTCACGCGGGACTACGCACGCAACATCGGTGCCGAGATCATGGGCCGCAACAAGTTCGGACCCCAGCGCGGGCCCTGGCACGACTATGAGTGGCGCGGCTGGTGGGGCGATGATCCCCCGTTCCACACCCCGGTGTTCGTCCTGACCCACCACGAGCGTCCTTCGTTCACGCTTTCCGACACCACGTTCCATTTCGTCGACGACGACCCGGCCACCCTCCTCGCACGGGCACGTGAGGCCGCGCAGGGCAAGGACGTCCGGCTCGGCGGCGGGGTCACCACCATCCGGGAGTTCCTTGACGCCGACCTCGTCGACACCATGCACGTGGCGGTCTCGTCCTTGAAGCTCGGGTCCGGGGTACGACTCTGGGAGTCCCCCGATGAGCTGCTCGACCGGTTCCACCTGGAGGTCGTGCCCAGTCCGAGCGGTGTGACGCACCACCTGTTCTGGCACAGGTGACCGCTCCTCAGGGTTACACCAACAGCCCTCCCGGTGGACCGGACCTGCCCTGGGGGGCGTTGCCTTGGCTTGGTTAAGGGCGATTCAACTGAACCTTAAGGGTGCCTGTGGCCGTCTCGCCCCCACCGGATCCAGCCGGTCGGGGTGAATGCGGCACACACGTCGACTGCATCGCCATGAGGGTGTTGACCTGCTTCTTCGAACACAGACCCGGTTCCCCGAGCCCGGTGCCATGCCCTCCTGCAACGCTCCAAACCTCCTCAGGGGCTGTTTTGTGAGGAGGCGACAAGACTGAACTGGTCCGTGACGTCGACCCGTATGCAGGACGTGGGGTGGGACAGCGTCCATCGGATCGAGGAGTGCCAATGTCCAGGAAACGGACTATGAGTCTCAAGAAGAAGCTCGTGCTCTCTGTCGTCGCGGGAACCCTTGCGACCGGAGGGGTCGTCGCCACGATGGCGACCGGCAATGCGAACGGGCCGTCGGGCAGTTGTGTCCTGCTGAACAATGCGGCCTTCGACAAGGTCCGGGAGCCGGGCAAGAACCTGATCCGCCGCGCACGCATCGAACGGGTGGCTGGTGGCGCCGGCGCACCGGCCCCTGCGACGGGTGCGTCCGGTGCGGCGGGTGAACGGGCCGTCGGGCAGTTGTGTCCTGCTGAACAATGCGGCCTTCGACAAGGTCCGGGAGCCGGGCAAGAACCTGATCCGCCGCGCACGCATCGAACGCGTGAGCTGAGCGGCCGGAGCCGATTCGGGGGCCACCGAAGCCATGGCGGGGCACGGGAGTGCGAGTGTGCCGCCCCGCCGTGGCATCGGTCTCCAAGGTTCCCAACCTGGCTCGCCCCAAGGACTCTTGACAAGCAGTCATGCGCGCGACTGCAGTGGCACAGCACCATTGCCACGAACGGCATCACACCCCGAAGGGGGGGCGATCAGCGCATGACCAAGCCTGAGAGCGCGGGGTACGACTACGACGTCGTCATCAGCGGAGCCAGCCTCGCCGGAAGCGCCGCGGCGATCCTGCTGGCTCGACGTGGTGTCCGCGTCGCACTGCTGGAACGCCGCTCGGATCCTGAGGCGTACAAAGTGTTGTGCACCCACTCCATCACGGCCAACGCCTACCCGGTACTCGACGAACTCGGCCTCGTCCCCGATCTGGAGAAGGCGGGAGCCGTCCGCAACGAGGCCCGCTGGTACACCCGCTGGGGATGGATCGAGCCGAGGGCCGCACCGGCGGGCCCCGAGCTGCCCTACGCGTACAACATCCGCCGCAGCACCCTCGACCCGTTGATCAGGTCCCGAGCGGCACGGACCCCCGGCGTCGACCTGCTCCTCGGCCACCAGGTGACCGGGCTGGTCGGGGAAGCCGGGCGAACCGTCGGGGTGCGCGTCTCGACACCGCAGGGCGAGCGCGAGATCCGCGCCCGCCTCGTGGTCGGCGCCGACGGCAAGGACTCGGCCGTGGCGAAGTTCGCCGGGGTGCCTGCCCGGCAGTACAAGAACACGCGGTTCGGCTATCTCGCACACTTCCGCAACCTTCCGCTGCACGGCGGGATCGGTCAGACCTGGTTCCTCGAGCCCGACATGGCGTACGCGTTTCCCAACGACGACGGGGTGACGGTCCTCGCGGTACTCCCGGACAAGAAGCGGCTGCCCGCCTTCCGTGAAGACCTGGAGGGCAGCTTCCTCGAGTTCGTACGCGCCCTCCCCGAGGCACCGCCCATCGACTCCGCGGAGCGCGCCTCGAAGATCATCGGCACGGTCGACTACCCGCTCCACAGCCGCAAGCCGACCGCACCGGGCGTCGCGCTCATCGGCGACGCCGCCCTGACCGGCGATCCCCTGTGGGGAGTGGGCTGCGGGTGGGCGCTGGAGTCCGCGCGCTGGCTGGCAGAGGCGGTCGCCCCGGCCGCAACCGGTCGGGGTGACCTGGACCGGTCACTCGTGGTGTACGCACGCAGACACCAGCGCCGGCTGCGCGGTCAGCAGTCCCTGGCCGCCGACTTCGCCAAGTCCCGCCCGTTCAATCCCGTGGAGCGGCTGGTGTTCTCGGCGGCAGCACGCGATGAAGCGCTGGCGCGGCACATGCATCTGTTCGCGCAACGCCTGATCGGTCCGCTGCGTTTCCTGAACCCGTTGACGCTGGCCAGGGCTTCGGCCGTCAACATCAAGCACCGCCGGACGGCCGTGCCACGGTCGCCCGGGCCGGGGAGGTGAAGGTGCCCCGCCTACGCCCGCCGACCGGCGTCGGAAGCGTCGGCCGGCGGGTCCAGCCGCCCGAGCGGCAGTAGGTACTGGATCGGCTCGTCGAGATCGTCCAGGCCCAGCAGCTCATGCGCCAGGTCGTCGTGCAGGCCACCGAGCGGAATCGTGGCCAGCCCGAACGTCCCGGCCGTGAGCTGCAGGGTCTGGGCCAGGTGTCCGGCCTCCAGCAGGCCCAGCCGCAGCGCCCGCAGCCCGTAGCGGCGGCGGAGCAGCCCGAGGTCCAGGTGGACCGCCAGCACGGCCGGTGCCTCGTCGATCCCGACGGAGTCCGGGTCGTCGGCCGGGCGCGAGAGGTACGAGGACAACGCCTTGAGGTCGTCAAGGTCCGGCGCGGGTCCGAGGGCGACCAGCGACCGCCGCTCCGGCAAGCAGTGGTAGGTGCCGGGGGCAAGCCCCGCCACGGCGAGCGCCAGGAGCCGTACCCGGACGCTGTACAGGGCGCCTGCGCTCGGGTAAGGGCGGTGGTGCACGGTGCGCTCGGTGCCGTCGGCCAGGGGCTGCCGGGACACATGGCTCGGCGCGTGGGCGTGCCACAGCACCCCGCCCAGCTCCTCCGCGGTGAGCGGCCCCCGCAGCGCCCCGCGCGCCGAGCTGCGGCGGCGCAGCGCCTCGGAGAGGGACAGCTCCGGCAACGAGGCCGCGGGGAGTACGCGTACGGCCTCTGGCCGGTACTCGGACGGAAGTCCGGGCCGCGCGATGCTCCGTACCGCGGTGTCCTGTGCACGACCGATCTGGAACTTGCTCTGCTCCAGGTACCGGTAGTCGGCCGCGCGCGGGCCGGCGCCGAAGAAGCCGTCCTCGTCCCCCGTCTCCAGCAGGGCGCGGCCCGCGAGCCGGCAGACGGCACGTTCCTCGTCAGGGGTGACCCCCAACCGGTTGAACAGCATGTGGAGTTGTGAGGCCCACACCCACAGCCGGCGGTGCGTCCGCACCGGCGCGTCCGGCCCGTCCGCGGGGAGTACGGCGGTACGCAACCGGGCGTCGGCCGCTCGTACTTGCCGGGTCCACTCCGCGAGCCAGGGCGCGGCGGAGCCGTCGTCCAGCCCGGCGCGGACCGCCCGGGCGCGCAGCCCCAGGTTCGTACGCTGGGCAGCGAACACCGTGTTGACGCGGGTGTGGACAGCGGCGCCGGGCAGCGGCCGCACCTCGGCGGCCCAGCGCCAGGAGGCGGCGTGCCGGCGCAGCCAGCCCGCCGAGGCCAGTTCGTCCAGGCCCAGGGCGTACGCCGTGCCGTGGGCGAGGTCCAGGGCGAGCCGCAGCCGGTCGGCCCGTCCGGGCACGGCGCGCAGGGCGGCGACCGCCGCGCGCGTCGAGTGCACGAACACTTCCTCTGTCACCGGGAGCGCGGCGGGCCCGCCGTAGCGCTCGGTCTCCGGCTCGTACGGCACCGCGCGCACCTCCCCGTGCCGGCCGGCCCAGGAGCCGGTCACGGGGGTGGTCCCGGCCACCAAGCGGGCGAGTTCCGAGGCGAGTTCGGCCGCGTCCTCGGCTGCCTCCTCGGCCGCGTCCTCAGTCCCGTCTTCACTCCCGTCCCCGGTGGATCCTGCCCCGCGGAACCTGATCCGCAGGTGGGGTCCGCCCTCGTGGTAGCGGATGAAGAACCAGGCCCCGCCGTTCGGCCCGTACAGGCCGTCCATCAGCGGGGCGAGCGCCCCCGTGACGAAGGCATCGGTGTCCGCGCCGTCGGTGTGCAGGGTCAGGTGCAGGCTCTGCCAGCCTCCCGCGGGAGCCGGTGCGAGGGCTGCGCTCGCAGCGGCGGGCGCTCCCGCCCTCACGGGGGACGCGGACGCGTACGGGTCTTCGGTCATCGGATCGTCCTCACGGGAACGGGTGCGGGTACAGGGGGAGTTCGTCGTGGCGCAGTGGACGGGCGGTGCGCCCCAGCCGGTGTGGCACCTCCAGCAGCCGGGGCAGCCCGAGCGTGCGGCGGTTGACATGGCCGAACGTCATCGGGAGGGTGCCGGGCACGATCACCTTGGCGCAGTGCAGCCCGAGCCGGTCCCGGATCCCCGGCTCGTCCTGCGTCACGACGACCACTTCCAGCCCCTCGGAGGCCAGCCGCGCGACCGTCTGCGTCAGCAGCCGGGTGAGGTCGGCCACCGGCGTGGGAGCGCCCGGCCACCGTTCCTGCCAGGGAACCTCCCGGACGCCGGTGAACAGGAACTCCAGCCGGGGCTGCGCCTCCGGCAGCGTGTTCAGGCCCACGTGGTCGTCGAGGTCGACCACCAGCTCGGGGCGCCGGAGCATGGGGCGAAGCCGCTCCGGATCGCGCGGCCCGCCCGGCCCGGCCGGCCGGTGCACGGCGTCCTGGACGTTCGTGACGACCTCCGCCACCGCCGAGCGGATCGCGGCGCGCGGATCGTGGTGGGCTCCGGCGGCCAGGAACGCGCGGGGAGCGTCGGGGTGGCTCCCTTCGTAGCGGCAGAGCGCGACCACCGCCGGGATGCCGAGGTCGTTGGTGGCGTCCAGGAGGCTCAACCGGTATCCCATCAGCGCGGCGCGCGAGGCCAGGGCGGTCACCAGCCGGTCGTCGGCGGGCAGCGCAATGCCAGCCAGCGGCGTGCGCGCGTACCACGCCATCAGGAAGGCGTCCCGCTCCGCCACCTCGAACAGCCCGTAGAGCGCAGCCTCCTGGGGACTGTTTCCGAGCCCGCAGCCGTTCGAGGACTCGTAGACCACCCGTGCCCGGCCGGGGCCCTGCGGAAGGTCCCAGTACGCCACGTGCTCGGGCACCGCCCGTGCCCGGCCTTCGGTGAGCGACCAGCCGTACACCCAGTCCAGCTCCAGCTCCGCGTGGAACGGGACGGTCCGGGCGGCCGGGTGCCCCCGGTGGGCCGGGTCGGGCAGGCCGAGCCGGGCGGGGTCCACGGCAGCCTCCGGGCCCAGCTCGGCGAAGGAGGCACGCAGGACGGTACGGCGGCCCAGCGGGCGCATGCCGGCCAGTCGCTCCACGCCCTCGAACAGTGCCACCCGCTCGCTGGTGCGGAAATCGGCGGAGCGCCCGTACCCTCCGTCGTCGAGCAGGCGGCCGTCCGTCACCCAGGCCGTGGTGAGGGCGAAGGCGGAGTCCTCGGTGCGGAACAGGCGGCGCACCGGGCCGAACCGCTCGTCGTGCAGCTCGGCCCGCAACCGGTCCGCTTCCGTACGCTCGTTGGAGCCGCGCAGCACTGCCGGGTCGGGCAGCGGCTGTGGCGCGTCCGGAAATCCGGCCGCTGTGGGGGAGTCGGCCGGCAGCGGGTGGCATACCGGGCAGCCGCCGACCGGGCGGACGCGATGGGTGGACCACGTGGCCCGGTCGCCTTGGACGATGTGGACGGTGGCCGGCTGCGTTCCCGCCTCCGCTCCCCCGTCCGTGGCGGGCCCGGGCTCCAGAAGGGTGGCGGCGAGCAGCAGGGCTGCCTCCGCCAGGGCCGGGGTGCCGGTGCCGCCGAGCGCCAGCCGGGGGCTCTGCCAGGGCACCCGGCCGCCTGCGGTGGCCAGTCGCTGGTACTCGGTGCACGACAGGCACGCCCGCGCCGCGGGCTCCAGCACGGGGCCGATCACGGTCAGCGCACCGTCCTCGCGTACCGGCACCAGGCGTACGGGATGGGCCATCGCGTGGCGGCTGAGCCGCTCCGCCAACTCCAGCGTCCAGGAGGTGAGGTGGACGATCGCGGCGCCGCCGGTGGTCTTCAGTGCCGCAGCCGGATCCAGTACGGGCACGGAGCCGACGACGGTGGCCAGCACCGTCGCGCCAACAGCCGTCCCGTGCCCCTTCATCGTGATCCCGCTCATCGCGCTCCTCCCCTCTCGGCCAGAACGGTGAATCCGCACGCGTACAGGGCAGCCAGGACCGGCCCGGCCGATCCGGCCGCTCCGCTGGCGGCGAGGTCCGCGAGGTCCGCCCCAGCCGGCTGCCAGGGCTCGGGGCGCAGCCCGGTCAGCCGGGCCAGCGCCGTGCACAGCTCCGGCTCCCGACGTGCGATCCCGGCCAGCCAGCGGTCGGTCCATCCGTCGTCCGTCCAGACCGCCGGCTCGACTCCCGCGACGGCGAGCGGTGCCTCGGCGCCGGTGAACGCGGTGTGCACGGCCCCGGCCGGACCGTGCTCGGCGGCCACGGCCCGGGTCACCGCGCCGAGCGCGGCCAGGGCCGCCGCGTCGGCGGGCGTTGCCTCCACCGCACGGGCGGCCACTCCCGCGGTCCCGCCCCGGCCGGCGGAGTTCCGTACGACCGCCAAGTAGACTCGGTCCTCCGAGAACTGGTGGACCGTCATTTCCATCGGAAGCCCCAGATGCCGGGTCAGCACGGTCCACCAGTGGCGGGCCTGCGGCTGCTCGCGCCATTCCTCCTCGCGCAGGGCGAGGGCGGGGGGACCCGCGGCGGCGAGGGCGGCCCGGCGCAGGGCGCGTCCCAGGGCGTGCCCGGGGCCCGCGCCGACCGTCACCGCGCCCGGCATCACTTCCTCCAGGTGCAGCTCTGCCGCACGGCACGCCGCGGAGAGCCGGGCCAGGTCCGTCCGGGGAGCCCCGGCCACCAGCGGCCCGGCCACGGAGGCGCAGGCCGCGAGCGCGGCGGGCAACTGGGGCAGATCCCCCGGCCGCGGTGCGTCGAGCACCCCCAGGTACGGATCGCCCAGTGCCCCGACACGACGTAGCGCATCGGGCAGGCTACCGACGGGGGCGGGGGAGAGGAACGCGGGCTCGGCCGGCCCGGTGACCCAGGGACGGTAGGACGCGTGCGGCGGCCGGGCCACGGCGACCAGTACGGCGGGCCGGTCCGGGAGCAGCTGCAGGTCCTTCTCCCGTCCGGCCGGATCGGGCAGCTCGGCGGCGGCGCACAGCAGCCGCTGCGCCGCGGCACCGGCGAGCAGGGCCGTCAGGGCCGTCAGCGCCGCCGGTGTCCCGGCCGCCGCATCCGCACGCGCCGGGCCGGTGCCGGCGCCCAGGCGTACCGCGATCGCCTCGGCGTCCGTACGCGCCCGTTCCGGCTCGGCCGGGGCTGTGACGAAGCCGCCGTCGGCGGTACGGGCCACCGCCACGGCCACCGCCGGAGTGCCCGCGACCGCCACCACGCGATCGGCCGGCAGGCCGGTGTCGCGGTACACCTGCGGCGGACTCCCCGCGCGGTGGAGGGCGCTGATCAGCGCGGTGGCGAGCGGCCCGTCGGGATCGGCTGCCGCGACCACTGGCCGTGCGACGGCCAGGGCCGCGGCCGCGCGCGCGGGCCGGTGCGCGCAGGCTCCGAGCCATGCGGCCGGTTCGGCCGCTCCCGCCGGGTACTCGGCGAGCAGATCGTGCGCCTGCAGCTGCGCGGTCAGCGCGGCCAGCGCGGTCACGACCCGGGGATCGGCCGGATCGAGTCGGAGCCCGCCGCTCCCCGGGTCGACGGACTCCTCCTCACCCAGGAGGTCCTCGGGCCCCTGGCCGAACTGTTCGGACAGCAGCTTCCACAGGGCCGGCAGTGCCCTGCTCCCTTCGAGCGTCACGCTCCCGTCCCGCCCGCGCAGGTGCAGGCCGTTGCGCAACGGGGTGACCGCCACCCCGGGCCGGAGCCGCAAGCGCGGCGGTTCGGCGGCGGTCACGGCGTCGCCTCCACGGCGGCGATGACCTCGTCGATGCGCTCCTGCCACCGGTGCCCGGTGAGTTCCGGCACGCTGCGTACGACGAGGTGCGCGGCGAGGTAGCGCTCCACGGGCCGGACGTCGCATACGGTGAGGAGCCGGTACAGCCCGTTCGTACAGGCCCGGTAGACGAGGTAGTCGGGGCGGGACCACATCGTGCCCTGGGGGTCCGAGCGGTGCAGCCGCCGGTGGAAGTCGCTGTACCGGGTCCGTTCCCCCCGGCCCCAGCGCTCGGCGGTGGCCCGGTCGCCCAGCGCCGCGGCCCGGTCCAGGTACTCGGCCTGCACCCCCGTGAAGTCCGCGCCCGCCCTGAACCGTTCCTCGGCGATCCGCCAGGCCCGGGCGGACCAGTCGGCCCAGGGCCGCTCCCAGCCGGCCGCACCGCCGCCCGCGATCCGGCCCACCAGTGCGGTGATCCGCTCGCCCGCGGCGTCCCAGCGACGGTCGAAGGCCGCCCGCAGCCGTCCGTCGGGGTCCTCCTGGACGAGGAAGTCCTCCAGGTGGGAGACGTACGAGTAGTGCCCGCCGACCAGTCCTTCGGGGTGCGCGGCCGCATGGGCCGCGAGAGCCGCCGTCACGAGTTCGACCCGGGCGGCGGACGTGTTCGCCCGCTCGCCGAGGAACGCGGTGCCCGCCGCGAGGGCGGGCAGGCCCAGGGCCAGCAGGTCCTCACGCAGCCGCACCCCGTCCGGGCCGATCAACGCCGTCAGGGAGGACTGGTCCACCCGCTCCACCCGCACGGTGTTGTCGGGTACGAGCGGACCGTACGGGGGCGGGATCAGCTCCGCCCGCCCTGCCGCCACGGCCTGCGCCAGCCAGTGCTGAGCGTCGGCGGCGGCCCGGGACGGGTGCGAGGCCGCGCGGGCGCGCAGTTCGGCGGCGGTGCGCTCGGCCGTGGCGGCCACCGCCCCGGGGAGGCCGCGCAGTCGCAGCCGCAGGTGCGGTCCGTGCAGCCAGTGGCGTTCGACGTGGGCGGTCAGCCCGTCCGCGGCGGCCCGTCGGGCGAGGGGCAGCACGGCTTCGTCCAAGAGGGGCGCCTTGACCGGCTCGTAGTGGTAGGCGACCACGTCGAGGGCCGTGGCGGCGCTCGAGACGGGCCGGGTGGCGTCCGGGCCGGTGGCCGGGGCGTTCATGGGGTGCCTCCTCGGCGGATGACGGGCGGGGTGGCGACGGGGTCCGCCGGGACGGGCGGCCGGAACGGCGCGGGGGGTACGAGTGGTTCGGGCGGCACGGGGTGCGCTCAGCCCGACCGGGCCGTGCGGGCAGGCCGGTAGGTCTCGGCGATGAGCTCCACGGCATGCGCGGGGCGGCTCCGGCCGCCGAAGACGGGCAGCGCCTCCTCCAGCACCACGCCGCGCGGATGGCGGGCCAGCCAGGCCGAGAGGCAGCGCAGGTGCAGGGCGCTGCCCAGGTCGACGGCCTGCGGCTTCGGCGCGCGCAGACTCCGTACGAAGTCCTCGGCGGGCCGCCCGGCAGGAGGCTCCGGTACCGGGTGCAGGAACAATTGCCCGGGCAGCCCCAGCAGGGCCCGCCAACGGGCCGCCGCGGCGGCCGGGACCGCGCCGGGGTCGGCCGCGAGGTCGGCGCGGAGTGCGGCCAGTACCCCTTCGGGCAGGTGCCAGCGCTGCCGGGCGAGCACCGCGTGGGCGTGGCGCAGCCGGGGTGTCCGCCGTACCTCGCCGCCGGGAGCGGTCAGGGTGCGGCGGGGGAGGAGCCGCCGGAAGTCCACGACGCCGGCCGGATGGTCGCAGAGGAACGGCGCGAGGCGCTGCGGCAGCATGACCGGGGCGAGGAAGCCGAGGTAGAGGACGTCGAGGGGCTCGCCGGTGGCCCGCAGCCGAAGCCGGAGCTGGTCGGACACCGGGTCGTGGACCAACTCCACATCCCCCTCGGCGAGCGCGCTCCGGTACCGGTCGGGGCCGATCTCCTCGCCGGCCAGCAGCGGATGGAGATTGGCGTTGAAGCCGCCCACCGGGCGGATCTGGGCGGCCCGGGCGCCGTCGCCGAGGCCGCGGCGGATCGCGCGGGCCACCTGCGCGGCGGCGCCGCGGGGCAGGTGGTCCAGGAAGCGGCTGGTGAAACGGCCCCAGCCGCCGTAGACGTGGTTGACGCAGAGCAGGCCGCCGGGGGCGGCGCCGTCCGGGCCGAACGCGGCCGGGGCCGCGCGTTGCACGAACCATGCGTAACTCAGCGGGCGGGCGGCGGTCCAGCCCGGCAGCCGGGCGGCGAGTCCGCGGACCTCCTCGGCGGGCAGGACGACCTCCTCGGCCCAGCCGCCGGGTGCGGCCGCCGAGGCGGTCCGTACGTGCTGGACGAACTCCTCTCGCAGCCCGCCCAGTTCGGTCAGCTCACGGGAGAGCCCCGGGTCGCCGGACGGCCGTACGGCGAGGCGCGCGGCCTCCTCCCAGGCGGCGGCGGTGTCGGCGCCGAACTCCCATGGGGTCGGGCAGGTCCCGCCGCGCCCATAGCGGGACACGAAGCGCTCCAGTGCGGCCCGCCGCATCAGGTGCCCGAGGTCGAACAGCTCGGCGAGGGCGTTGAGTTCACCGAGCACGGCCCGGTCCGCGCCGGTCAGCCGGCCCGTGGGGACCGGTTCGCCGGTCCCCACGGCGGCGGTGGTCGCGTGTGCGGAGGCGAGCACGTGGTCGGCGAGCACGTCCTCGGAGAGCACGCTCAGCGGAGCGGCATCGGCCGGCACGGGCCGGCCGGCGTCGGCCAGCAGGCGGCGCCAGCGGTCCGCCAGGCCGGCGAGCAGGGCGGGCCGCTCCTCGGCCCGGGCGTTCGCGAATCCGGCGGTGTCGGCAGCCATCCGGTCGATCCGATCGCTCAGCGCCGCGTCCTCGGGCCATTGGCTCAACCAGAGGGCCAGCGCACGCAACGGGTGCGGGTCCTGGGGGTCGACGGGCTCCACGGGCACCAGCAGGCCACCGTCGGTCAGTTGACCGAGGAAGCGGCCGACGGCGGGGTCCGTGCGGGGGCGGCCGAGGGCCGCGCCGAGCCGGACCGCCAGCTCGTCGAGGGTTGCGGGCGCGGCTGCGAGCGCGTCGAGCGCGGTCAGGGCGGGGCGGGCGGCGAGCTCGATCGTCTCCTCGCGGGTGACGAGGTACCGGCCGCCCGCGAAGACCGTGCGGTCCCGCACGTACAGGGCCCGCCCGTCCGCGGTGTGCCGCGCCCCGCTGGTCATGCGGTGGGCGAGCGTGCGCCGGCGGCGCGGTTCGTCCAGCAGCGCGGCGACGAGCGCCTCGACGAGCGTCCGGTGCTCCCGCACCACGGACCGCAGCGGCGGCAGCGCCCGTACCGGCTCGGCCGACGGATCCGGACCGCCGGACCACCCCACAGCGGTGAACCACGACAGCGGACTGGTCTTCGTACTGGCACGCAGGGCATGCCGCAGCACCGAGGGCTCCTCCTTGCGGGCCCTGCGCCCGCCTTCGTCCCGGGCGGCCCGGGACACTGCGCGCAGCAGGTCGCCACTGGTGAGTGCGACGGCCCGGGTGAAGCCGGGGGAGCGGCACACTTCCGCGAGGGCGGATCGCTCGGCGGTCAGGGCATCGGGGACGGCTGCGGCCAGATCTGCGAGGAGTGCGTCGCGGAGCTCGCGCAGGTTCAGCCAGGTACCGAGCCGGGGCACTCGTGTCGGCAGGTCGTCGAGGCGGGCCAGCAGGGCGGGGCGGGGGGTGCGGCCGTTGTGCAGCGCACGGCGCAGCGGGAGCACCACGTGGCGGTGGAACTCCTCGGTGTGTCCTGGCCGGGAGGCGAAGAGGTCGTCGCACAGCGCCGGACGCAGTGTGTCCTCCTGTGCCGCGAGGGCGGTGAGCCGGTCGAGCAGGATCCGTACCCGCGCGGCCTTCTCCGGCTGTGCAGGGTGCGCCGTCACCGTGGTGCGGACCAGCGCGTACGGGGCGGTCCCGGCGGGCGGCCGCGCCGGAGGGCGAGCGGTCCCCGACGCGGGCGCGACGTGTTGCGGTGCGGCTGGCTGGGCGGGGTGCGGCAAGGCGGGCTCCCGTGGTGCGGTGTGGGCCTGTGAGCTGTCCTCCGGCTCGGGCCGCAGCCCGTGCGGCCGGCCCGGGTGGGCCGGCCGCACGGGAGCGGCCACTTCACAGCTGTCAGACGACGGGCGTCTCCACCTGCGGCTGGGCGCAGGAGGACGAGCCCTGGCAGGAGCAGGAGCCCCATGAGGCGCCGTTCTCGGGCAGTGCGGCGGTGTCGCTCAGCGCGGTGACGGTCAGCTCGCTGAGGTCCAGGTCCAGGTCCAGATCGAGGTGGTTGTACCCGGTGGTGGCAGAGGCTCCGGACATGCGGATTTCCTCTCGTTCATGAGGGGTTGCGGAACCGCGAAGACGGCGTCGGCTGGCCGGCGCCCGCGGCCGACGGGCGGAGTGCCCCCGGGGAACAGACGGTTCGTGGTCGGGAGCTTCCGAATGAGCGTCGTGGTGCAGCACGAGTGTCTGCGCCGTCACGGACCGTCGGCAACTGCACGTGTCATGTCGGCCTGTTGTCCCGGCCTAGTACGTCACGTCACGGCAGGCCGCCGGCTTCCTGCCGGTGGCCGGGCGGACGGTGCCCGCCCCCGTGCCGCACGGCGACCGGGTGATCCCTCCACGGGCATGCTGTACCGGTCCGTCCGACGGGCGGCCGTGCACAATGGCAGGCATGCGCGCACCCATCGGTTCCTTCGACAACGCCCGCCCGGCGCCGGACTGCCTCGCCGAACTCACCGGGCCGGTGGCCGAGGCGGTCCGCACCTGGCACGGCACTGTCCCGGCCGAGGACATCGTGTACGTCGACACCGACCCGGCCATCGCGGACACCGCCGCCTTCGTCGAGCACTACGGGCAAGAGCTCCTCGCGCAGTCGGCGAACTGCGTGATCGTCTCCGCCAAGCGCGGTGGCGAGTCCACGCTGGCCGCGTGCCTGGTCCCCTCTGGAGCCCGCGCCGACGTCAACGGCGTGGTGCGCCGTCGCCTCGCCGCCCGCAAAGTGTCCTTCGCGCCGATGGACACCGCGGTGCAGCTCAGTGGCATGGAGTACGGCGGCATCACCCCCATCGGCCTGCCGTCGGACTGGCCGTTGCTGGTGGACGCCGTCGTGGCCGGGCTGCCGTACGTGCTGGTCGGCAGCGGCCGCCGCCGCGGCAAGCTCATCGTTCCCGGGAAGCTGTTCACGCAGCTCCCGGGCGCTGAAGTGATCGAAGCCCTCGCCGCCTGACCCCTGCCCGCCCGCCCGGCGCGCTCGGCACGCGACGGGCCGCCGGGCCCTCGGCTCCTCCTACGGCTCCCCGATCGGGGGATGTGTCGGGCCGGGGCGTCTCGAATCCGGCCGTACGGCGTTACACGACGCGGAGCTTGATCAAAGCCTCGGCGTCCACCGGGGCGCGATACGACGTGCGACCGGGGCGCCGGTGGCCGGGCAGGGAGCATGATGCCAGACCTCATCGAGGCGTACAGCGGCCGCCGAAGGCTTGCCGCGCGCTGCCGTCACGTATGCGAGAAGCCGGCGTTCTCGCTCGGCGTCATCTCGGTGATCCTGTTGAACGCCGTACTGCTGGGCGTCGAGACCTACAGCGGATTGTCGGTGGAGTACGGCGGCCTTCTCGATTCGGCCGAACAGTTCTGCATCGCCGCGTTCAGCCTCGAGATCCTGATCCGTCTGGGCGCGCACATCGACCGGCCGAAAGCTTTCTTCCGAGACCCGTGGAACGTGTTCGACCTGCTGGTGGTCTCTTCGGCCTTCGTTCCCTTCCTGCGGGAAAACACCACCCTGTTGCGCCTCTTGCGTCTGGCGCGGGTACTGCGTACCGCGCAGTTCATGCCACAGCTACGGGTCCTGCTCGTCGCCGTCGGCCGCAGTCTGCCGGGAACGGTCAGCTTCCTGTTCGTCGGCGCCCTGATCCTGTACGTCTACGCCATGATCGGCTGGATCTGCTTCGCCGGGCACGACCCGGAGCACTACGGTTCCCTCGGCCGGGCCGGACTGACGCTGTTCCTGCTGATGACGCTGGAGGGCCTGGGCGATGCCGTCCACGCCGGACTGGCGGTCTCTCCGTTCAGCATCCTCTACTACGCCTCGTACGTGCTCCTTGCCTCGTTCGTCCTGGTCAACGTGCTGATCGGGGTCGTACTCAACGCCCTGGAGGAGGCGCGCGAGATGGAAGCGGCGGCGAACCGGACTGCACAGGACACCGCCTGGCAGCCCGCGGGGAGCGCAGGGCAGCCGCTCCCGGAGGCCGCCGACGAACTCCGCCTGCGGATTGCAGCGGTCCGCAGCGCCCTCGACGACATGGAGGCCCAGCTCGACCCCTCGGGCGGAGCAGCACCCGTCATGACCGCCTCCCCCTCCCCGGCCCGGGCATCGGTCGGCGCCCGGTAGGGCGAACGCCGGAATGCGGAGCACCACCGGCCAACGCGGGCATCCCGCCCCGCCCGTCGGCGTGTACGCGCACCTTGCAGCCGTGGAGTGCCGCACGCTTCCTGGAGGCGCTCACGGGCGCGCACCCGAGCGCGGAGAGCGCCCGATCGACGGGAGAACCATGAGCGGAGGCGAGATGTCTGGTTCCGGTTCCCCGGCCGCTCCACCCGGAACACAGACGGGTTCCGGCCCGGCGCCCGGGCGAACCGAGCCCGAGCGCCGCGGTTACCCCCTGTACGAGTTCGCCCTGACCGCGGTGCTGATGTTCGCCGTGGTCACGGTCATCCGCTGGGTGCTCGATCCGGCTTCCCCCCTCGCCCTTGCGCACGTCCGGTCGGCCCTCCTCGTGGTGGGTGCGCTGGCCGGGGCGGTCGTCTTCGGGCTGATCCGCTCCCCGTGGGGGCGGCGTTCGGGCGGGCACATGAATCCCGCGATCACGCTCGCGCTGTGGCTGTTGAGGGCCTTCCCCGGCCGGGGCGTGGCGGTGTACGTCGTCGCGCAGCTGGGCGGGGCGGTTGCCGGGACGGCTCTGGCCCGCCTGGCCTGGGGGCCGGCGGTCGCGCGGGTCGGCTACGGCGCGGCGGCTGCGGCGCCGTCGTGGAACGGCTGGGCCGTCTTCGCGGCCGAGGGCGGCTGCCTGGTCGCGATCACCCTGATGATCGGCTTTTTCCTCGCCCACCCGGCCCACGAGCGATGGTTCCCCTGGGCCCTGGCGGTTCTCATCTGGGCGATCGTGGCCGTCCTGGGCCCCCTCAGCGGCGGCGCCGCCAATCCCGCCCGCCAGTTCGGGCCCGCGCTGATGTCGGGAAGCACCGCAGGCTTGTGGATCTACCTCGTGGCACCCGCCCTCGGCGCCGCCCTGGGCGCTGCCGCCCACCATCTGTTCGGGCGGGGCTCCACCCACCGCCCCCGTCGCGGCCCCACCGCCCCGCACCCGACCTGAGCCGGGACCGGCCTACCGCCCCTGCGGGGGCCCCTTCCGGCATACGGAGACGGCCAACCGGAGGGGCGCGCGCCGGGCGCGGGGGAGCGGCCCCTTCGGTCTGACGACCTCCGTCGAGCGCCCGGCGAAGGCCGCAGCCGCTCCACCCGTATCGACGCCGAGTTCACCTTCCGCTCCCGGCAGGTCGCGGCCACCACGGCGCTGCCGGTGTCCACGGTCCGCTTCGCGGCCCCCGTCGACCTCGCCTCGCGCGCCCCGGCGGGCAAGTCGGTCCAGTTCCCGGGGGCCGTGCAGGGCTCGGCGGCCGGGAAGAACTTCAAGCCGCGGGGCAACAAGTCGACACTGACGATCCACACCGCGTACTACGGCAAGTGAGGGCGTGACGGCAGCGTGCCGGAAAGCGTTCAAGGACGCTTGCCGGCACGCCCGTTCATGTCCGCCAGTACGTGCCCGCACGGGAATCAACGTGTACGAGGTGCCGGCCGACGCGCACCACGTGGTAGCCGGTACCGGCCCAGGAGCCGGTGTCGCCGCCGGCGGCGGCCAGTGGGGTCCAGACCTCCAGGAAGGTACTGCCGTCCGTGTTGGTGCCCCGCTCGATGAGGTTCGCCCCCTCCCGCCGGAAGGTGCCCGTGTCCTCGCCGGGCTCGCCCTGCAGGTGGTGGAAGTGCACGCGGGAACCGTCGAAGGACGTGACTCCGGCGAAGCCCCGGCTGTCGGCGAAGTACGGACCGGCCTGCAGCCAGACCACCTCGCGGTCTTCCACCAGGGGCCCGCCGTTGCGGCTGATGCCGCGCCGCAGCCACGCACCCCGCTCGGGCACCGGTATGCCCGGCCCGCCCGCCGCGGGCTCAGGCATCGACGGCGGCGGTGCCGTCCACGGCCAGCAGCGAGAGCTCGATGTTCCCGCGGACCGCCTGGGAGTAGGGACAGACCGCGTCCGCCCGGTGGAGCAGGGGAAGCAGATCGGCCGCCTTCCACCCCGGCAGGGAGACAGTGAGGCCGACCGCGAGACCGTAGCCCGCGGGCGTGTCGGTGGTACCGAGCCGTACCTCGCACGCGACGCGCGCGGCCGAGGCATCCGCCCCGAACTCGGCGGCGACCTCGGCCAGCGCAGAGGTGAAACAGGCGGCGAACCCGGCCGCGAACAACTGCTCGGGGTTGGTCGTACCGGGCACCTTCTTGCGCGGCGGGGCCAGACGGACGTCGAGGCGCCCGTCGTCGGCGACCACCGATCCGGTACGTCCCCCGCTGGCGTGTGCGGTCGTCCGGTAGAGGGTGCGGGTCAGCGGCACGGTCATGTGGTCAGCCCATCTGTGCGACGAGGGAACGCCGCCCGGGGCCGGACAGCGCGTCGGCGCCTGCCGGTGGGACGGCGCCTGGCGCGTCGTCGTGCATGACCGGGTACGGCGCATCTCGTCCGGGGCCTCGGAGACCGGGCCGCCGAACAATCTAGCAACGGGAGCGGGCCCGCCGGGACCGCCACCTGTGGTGACCCTCCTCACCCGCCCCCACCCCCGGCTGACGCAGCCGGGTCAGCCCATGTTCTGGTGGTCCGCGATGTCGCAGTCGGTGTAGACCGGCGGCCTGGTCATCAAGGCCGAGAGCTGCTGGGCCAGCTCGTTCGTCTCCGGCGCGTTGCTGTTGGCCATCGCGGCCTCGTGGGACTCGAACTGGACGACCGCGAGGTAGCGGTTGGGATTGGCCCGGTCCTTGAGCAGGGTGCGGGACACCGGGGTGCCGGTCCGGCCCGCCGATCGGGCCCGTTCCTCGTAGGCGCGCAGGAGGTCTCGCACCTCGTCGATGCGCTCGGTCTCGAAGTCGATGATCTGTGCGAACTTCATGCTTCCGGTTCCTCCTGGCGGATCGCGGCCCCGCGGATGGGGTCCTTCCTGCCGCCAGCAAACACCGCCGCGCATGGCACCCCCGGCTGATACGTCCGTCGGCGCGGCGATTCCACGAGGTTGGCGGGTGACGCGGACATAATGGGGCCCGAGGAGCCGTGCTGCCCCGGATGCGGACGGAGGGCGAACAGGGTGTACCGACCTGACGGCTGGGACACACGGGTGCGCATCGGCGTGCTCACCCCGCACGCCGATGTGGGGCCGGAGTCCGAGTTGCGGGCCATGGCACCCGGCGACGTCGGTGTCCACGCGGCCAGGGTTCCCTTCGGCGCGATGCGGTCGGGCGGTGCCATGGGCCCCACCATCCCGCTCGCCCCCGTACGGGCCTTCGCCGAACCTCCGCAGGTCGACGACGCGGCGGAGCTGCTGGCCGCAGCACCCGTCGACGTGCTCGCGTTCGCGTTCACCAGCTCGGCGTACGTGATCGGGGCCGAGGCCGAAGCGGGGATGCTCGAGCGGCTGTCGGCGCGGGCGCACGGCCTGCCGGTCGTCGCCACCTGCTCCGCGACGACGCAGGCGCTGCGGGCCCTGGGGGCGGGCCGTATCGCCCTGGTCGACCCACCGTGGTTCAGCGCGGAACTGAACCACCTCGGCCGGGCCTACTACGAAGCCGCGGGCTTCGGCGTCGTGTACGCCGCTCCCTGCTCGCTCCCCAGCGGGCAGCAGCTGATCCGGCCCGCCGAACTGCACGACTGGGTCGTCGGCAACGTGCCGGACGATGCCGATGCCGTGGTCGTCGGCGGCAACGGATTCCGCGCCGTCGGAGCAGTGGAGAACATGGAGCGGACGCTCCGACGACCCGTGCTGACGGCCAACCAGGTACTGCTGTGGGCCGCTCTCGGCGCCGCCGGAAGCTCGGCCGCCGGCATCGAGGGGTACGGGCAGCTGTTCTCGCACACCACCGTTTCGCCTTGACGGAGCCAGGGTCGCGGCGGGCCTGCGCGGAAAGTGGTCCGCCGGCTCCTCGCCCAGCAGGGGCCGCCCATCGGGCGGTGGGTGCTCGGCGCCGCCGCCGAGCACCACCCCGCCCTTCCGGACCGGCCTCGGCCTGGCGGGGGCGCGGCCGCCCGCGGTGATCCACCCTCGAGCCGTACGAGGCCCACGCAGGCCGTTTCTCGCCCGCCAGGGCCTCCTCCTCGTGGGTGGCGGCCCTGAGCCCGGTCCGGCTTGCCTTCCGCGCCTCCGGTGCGCGCATCATCGGAAGGGGGGACACCTGGGAGCCGCCTGGGGATGGTGATGAGGAATGAGGCTGTCGTTCCTGGAACCCCTGTACACGGCGTCCGGCCCGTTCGCCTCGGTGTACCTGGACACCTCGCGGGACATCGCGCAGCCCGACCGGTCCGTCGCCCTGCGCTGGGGCCGGCTCCGCGCAGACCTGACCCGGCAGGGTGCGGACCGGGCGCTGCTCGGCGCACTGGAGGAGGCGGTCGGCGCGGACGCGGAGCTGCCCGGAACGCACGGGCAGGCGATCTTCGCGGCCAACGGCTCGCTCGTCATGGACGGGGAACTGCCCAGGCCGCCCGCCCGCGACTCGGCCCGCTACAGCACCCTGCCGGACGCGATGCCGCTGGTCACCCAGCATCTGCCGGAGATCCCCTACCTGGCGGTGGTCGTGCACTACGGCGGGCTGCCGACGGCCGAGACGCACGGCTGGGTGAAAGTGGAGGCGGAGTCGGGCACCTGGCCCGCTTCCACGGTGGCCCCGGGTGAGCGGCTGCACCACGAGGTGGCGGTGGCCACCTGGCACCACAGCGCCGTCCGGCTGGGCCACCGGCTGGACGCCTGGGCGCGGCGCACCCACGCCGACGCCGTCGTCGTCGGCGGGGACGCGTGGGCGGGCAACGTCCTGGTCCGCCGGCTGCCGCACGCCTTGAGCGGCAAGGTCGTACGGGTCGGGGGCCCCACCCCGACGGACACCGGCCGGGCCCTGCTGGAGCCACAGCTCGAGAGTGTCTTCCGCGGCCGGATGGCCGCGCACGACCGGGACCTGGTGAACGTCTTCATCGGCCGCCGGGCCCTGGGCGGGCCCGCGACGGAAGGGATGGGGGCCACGCTGGCCGCCCTCCAGCGCGGCCAGGTCGCGGCGCTGCTGCTGAACCGCCTGCCCCCCGCGTCACTGCGGCTGTGGACCGGTCCGCAGCCCGGCCAGCTCGCCTTGACGGAGGAGGAGCTGATCACCTTCGGAGTACGGGCGCCCCACGAGGAACCCGCCGCCGAAGCCCTGGTGCGGGCCCTCGTCGGCACCGCCGCGGAACTGGTCGTCGTACCGGCGGACGACCTGGATCTGGACGGGGGAGTCGGGGCGCTGCTGCGGTACGCCGACGCCGACGCCGAGAGCCCGGCCTGACGGTGCACCCGGACGGTCCGCGCGGCCTCTCCCGAGAACCTGGTCCTCGCGGCCAGGACCGCGGGGGTGAGCGACGTAACGGCTGCCGGAGGCCGTACGGAGCCGGTCGCGGACGCCCGGTGGTGGCCGGCCGCGCAGCTGCGCGGCGGTACGGTGCTCACGGCTGTGCCGAGGGGAGCCCCTAGCGCCGCTGGTACGTGCCCACCAGGGTGCCGCTCGCGAGGTCCTTGCCGTGCACGGCGCTGTGCACGGCGTCCGCGCTGGGCCGGTCGTGCAGGCTGACCGGCTGCGACAGCGCGTACAGGCGGAAGAAGTAGCGGTGCGGCCCGTGCCCGGGCGGCGGCATCGGTCCGCCCCAGCCCGGCCGTCCGAATCCGTTGGGCCAGGACGTCCCGCCGTGCGGCTGCTGCCCCTCCTCCACCCCGCCGGTCCACGGATCGATGCCCGTCACCAGCCAGTGCAGGAAACTGGGCCCCGGCGCGTCCGGGTCCTCGCACAGCAGGAGCAGCTCCGCCGTGCCATCGGGGGCGGCCGTCCAGGTCAGGGGTGGCGAGACGTCTTCCCCCTCGCCGCTGTAGCGGCGGGGGATCTCGGCGTGGTCTGCGAAAACGGAGCTGGTCAGCTGAATTCCGGTCACGGCCGCCGTCTTCCCCGCCCGCGGCCCTCCCCGTACCGCTCCCGGCCCGGATTCCAGCCGACCGGCCCCAAGGTCCGGTCCCGTACGGGCGAGGGTGCTGCTGCGGCTGACCGGCCGGTCGGCGGGCACGCGACGGGTGGGCAGGGCATCCTGGAAGTGGTGTGCCGTTCTGCGCCACCATCGTCACGCCGTCCCGAAAAGCCTTCCTGAACCCCCTGGGGGACATCATGGAACTCGGCTTTCTCAAACCTCTCTTCGCCCGCCAAGGGCCCTGGGCCTCGGTATACATCGAGACCACCCGTGCGACCGAGGACGCGCAGCGGATACAGAAGCTCCGTGAGCGCGAGGTCGCGTCCCAGTTGATCGACGCGGGCGCCGACGCGTACACCGTCCGGGCCGTGGTGAACCGGCTCGCCGGGGAACCCGTCAGCGGGGCACCGCCCGGCCGCGCGCTGTTCGCCGCGGGCGCCGAGGTCGTACTCGACATCCCGCTCGGTGCGTCCCCGGCCGCCACCGAGGCGACCTGGTCGTTCCTGCCGCACGTCGCCCCGCTGGCCGGCCTGCGGGGCGACGAGCCGCGCTGCCTGGTGGCGTACATCGACCGCACGGGCGCCGATCTGGAGCTGCGCGACGCCCATCACCGGGAGGCCGTGGGCCAGGCCCAGGGCCGGGAGTGGCAGGGCCGCGGGCACCGCAGCATCCCGGCGGACCGGTACGAGTGGCACTACCGGAACAAGGTCGAGAACACCTGGAACGAGACGGCAGGCATCATCGCGGCGGAACTCGCCCGGCAGGGGCCGGAGAGCGGTGCCGATCTGGTGGTGCTGACCGGCGACCCCCGCGAGCGCCGGGCCGTCCGCAACCAGCTGCCCGAGCACATGCGGGCGATGACCGTCGAAGTCGACAGCGGCGGCAGGTCGCCCGGCGCCTCGAAGGCCGCCCTCGACCGCGAGATCGCGCAGGTGCGCGAAAAGTTCGCCCGCGAGCGGCTCGAGAGCGCCCTGGAGCGCTTCCGCATGGGCAGGGGCCGGCCCGGCGAGCACCGCGAGTCCACGGTGGACACCGGTCCGGGTGAGGCGGCCGAGGGCATGCCGGCCGTCGTGGACGCCGTACGCACCCACCAGGTGGCCACGCTGCTGCTCAGCCCCGACGGCTCCGACGCGGGGCGCGAGGTGTGGATCGGTCCCGGTGTGGACGAGGTCGCGGTGCAGCGCGGCCAGGCGGAGGCGATGGGCGTGCACAAGCCCGTACGGGCCCGGGCGGACGACGCGCTCCTGCGGTCCGCGGCAGCGGCCGGCAGCGAGGTGCTCCTCGTACCGGCGGGTGTGCCCGGGCCGTCGGGGGGCCTGGGGGCGGTGCTGCGCTGGACCATGTGACGGCGGACTTCGCGTTCCTCACCCCGGTCCGCGGCCGAGCCCCGGCGGGCCGGGCGGGGCGGCTGTTGTCAGTGGCGGCTCGTACGGTGCGGTCCATGAGTATGGTGACGTTCACCGATGAGACCACTGCCGCGAGCGGCGGCCGCGGCCGGGGTGTGGAGATCGCCGAGGACCGGCTCGCACTGCGTGAGCTGATCCGGCTGCGGGTCTCCAGGGACGCCGTCGATCCGAAGGCGTGCACGGCCCTGGCGCTCACCGCGTTCCGGCGCAGCGGTTTCCTCGTCATAGTCGACAACCGCCGGGTGCGGGACTTGGACGAGGAGATCGACCTCGGACCGGGCACCGAGGTCACCTTCCTGAAACTGGCGCTGGCGGGCGGCTGACGAACGCCGTCGGCCGGCCACGGCGGGCCGGGGCGGACGGCTACCGGTATTCGACGGTCAGCGTTGCCCGCGTATTCCTGTTCACGAACAGATGGGCGGAGGCGGTCTGGTCCCGCTCGAACCGCAGCCGGATCTGGGTCCGGCCGGACCGGTTGACCGCGCCGAGCCCTGCCGGGCTCAGGTCCGTCGACGCCTTGCTGCCCGTGGTGAACGGGGCGACCTCGGCCGCCCCTTGGGCCGTCGCCGGGGCCGCCCAGTCCGAGGGGTCGACGGAGCAGCCGCCCAGGCAGCCGTTCTGGACGTCCACGAGGAGGCGGTTGCCGGCCGGGCTCGCCCAGGGGTCGCCCGAGCCGCTGCTCCTGGTCAGCGTCACATAGGCCCGGGTGATGGTCCTGTCCGCCGGGATGGCAGAGGTGTCGAAGGACAGCACCGTCCGGTTGAACCTGCCGTCGGTCCCACGCCCGAGGGCCAGGCCGTACGCACCCTCCAGGGTGCCGACGGCCGCGCCGGAGCCGTCGGCCGCCGCCTTGGTGTAGCCGTCCTCCGCGTCGACGCTGGACAGCGTCACGCTGCCGCCCCCGGGCGGTGTCCCTCCGCCCCCGCCGCCGAGCGCGCGGACCATGGACATGATCGCCTCGATCTGCTTGCCGCCGTGCCGGGAGTAGGCGGAATCGCCGAGGTAGCCCCACCAGTTCCAGCAGCCATTGGGGTTGTCCGGCGTCGTCGTCGTGGGGATGGCCTGCGGGTAGAGCACGATGAGGTCGTTCGTGTCGGCGTGCTCGTTCAGGTGGGCCTTGTCGAGGAAGGTGGTGCCGAAGCCCTGGTACGAATACCCCTGCTTGCAGCCGTGCAGGGCGACGACCACCTTGCAGGTGGCGTTGTTCGCACAACTCTGCGGCACGTAGACGAAGCCCGTATCGTCCATGGAGACCGCCTTGGCCAGCCCGCCGGGCACGTACCGGTTCTGGTCGAACCGGATGAGCGAGCCGCCCGGTGCGGCCGCGGGCGCCTTGACGGAGCCGAGCAGATGGCCCAGGAAGGTCCGCTCGGCGTCGATCCCGCAGTTGTTGATGAACGGAGTGGCTGTGGCCGTGCACGCATTCGGCCCCAGCGGGCTGATCCAGGCGTGGCCGGCGGCGGTGCTCCTGTCGTAGAGGACGTTCGCTCCGAAGTGGGCGTAGTAGTCGGCCAGCGCGCTGACGACCGGCTGCTTGACCGTCGCGTCGCCCGTTCCGCTGAACAGGTAGACCGGATCACCGGACAGCCCCGCGACGTCGTCGATCGCGCCCTGTGCCGCCCGGTCGCTCGTGGTCTGCTCGAGCTGGGCGAGCTGGAGGTCCTGGGTGGTGTTCATACAGGCGTTCAATGCGGTGTCGAGGTTGTTGCGCGCACAGTGGTACGGGCCGGACGCGAAGACGGCCGAGCCGTCGAACGTGCCGGAATAGGCCACGTGCAACTGGGTCGCCATATAACCTCCGGACGAGATGCCGGCGCTGTACACCCCGTCGACGGCATAGGACTTCAGCTGGCCCGGCACGGGCGGCACCGCGGTCGCCCGCGGTGCCGGTGCAGCGACGAGAGTCCCCAAGAGGGCCGCAGCAAGGACGGCAACGGCCCTGCCGCGCACGCCCGGCCTGCCAAGGAACGAGTTCACGGACACCTCCGGGAAGCGAGCGGGTCACCCGACCCTGACGGCCGGAAGGTGACCGTACGCCCGGCCGGCTCCGCGTACCCATGGCAAGGAGCACCACAATCAGCCGCGGTGTGATGGTGCCTGTGCGCCAGCCGAGCAGGACCATCGCGCCCGCGAGCCGGTCCCGGTCCCCCCCGGGCAAAAGGCAGCTGCGGGGCGATCGGCAGTGGTCGCGCGGGATCGCCCCGGCCACGGCCGGACTCGGAGAATTCCGCTTTCCCGGGGAGAGGGGCAACTGCCGCGGCCGCCGTGACCACCGCTGACCGCGCCCACGTAGAACGCGGCCGAGACGGCGGTGGTGACCGCCGCCTTGAGAGCCGGGACCAAGTCGGCGGGGATACCGGCCGGCAAGGGCGACCCCTGCTGTGTCGCCGCGACATTCCGAGCGACGGAGACCAGAGCCTGACGGGAGTTCGGCCTGCTTCGAGAAGGGCACAACCGTAACAAGATGAGCTGACTCGGTTCGTGCGGACACTCTGACGAACGGGTTTCAGCCTGCGCTGACGGCCGTCACGTGTGTCGTGCCGTCCCGCAGGGCGGTGATGCGCACCTGCCCGGCGGGGAAGGGATCCCTCCCGTTCGGACCGGGTACCCGCGCGAACGGCGTCCAGGAGCCGTCCGGCCGCCTCGCGTTGTGCCAGACCAGGCCATCGAGCCCGACCGCCACGACGTGGGCGGAGCCGTCCGGAGCTCCGGCGATTCCGATCGCGCTGGCGCCCATGGTGGGGGTGGTGACGCCCCGCGGGGGCCGGAATCCGGTCCAGGAGCCGTCGGGCCGCCGCTGCTGGTGGTACACCATCCCGTCGAGCCCGATCGCGAGGACCTGGGAGGAACCGTCGGGCATGCCGGTGATCGCCAGGGCGGGACCCGAGAACGTCGCGGCCCCGTTGTACCCGGCCAGGCGGCCCCAGGCCGTCCACGTACCGTCCCGCCCGCGAACGCAGTGGTACATGGCGCCGTCGGGGCCGTAACTGAGCAGCTGGGCGGACCCGTCGGGCATGGCGGTGATCGACACCTTCGTCGCACCCCAGCGGCTCTTCGCGCTGAACCCGGACACGGCCCGGAAGCCGGGCAGGGTGCCGTCGGCGCGCCTCTGCTGGTGGTACGTGGTCCCGTCCAAGGCCGTCACCACGAGCTGGCAGGTCCCGTCGGGGAACGCGGCGATGTCCGCCTCCCGGACGGTGAACCCCGCTGCGCCGTCCGGTCCCGCGACGCGCTGCCAGGGCTGGAGCGTGGCCGAACCCCGTACGGCCGTCAGCCACAGGCTGTTGTCCGGCGCGATGCCGAGCACCACGACCGAGCCGTCGGCCATGCCGGCCGCCGCGCTCTGCACCCCCGCGAAGGACGCGGCACCGGCTCCAGCCCCCGGCAGCGGACGCATGCTGCTCCACGATCCGTCGGGGCGGCGCTCGGTGTGGAAGAGCGCGCGCCGCTCGACGTCGTACGGAGGCAGTTGCGCGGAGTAGAACCACACCGGGTTGGTGATGGCCACCAGTTGGTCCAGCGTGGTGGAGGCGGGCTTGGGCCGGCGCACCTCGGCGCGGGCGAACAGGGAGGCCCTGCCCCAGCCGCGCCAGCGCAACTGTCCCCTCCCGCTGCCGTCGATGCAGGTGGCGGCCATGATGCCCCACTCGGTGTACAGCGTGGCGATGCTGTCCGGGGCGCCCGTCACGTCCAGGGTCACGTCGACGGCGTCGAAGAGCGACAGGGGCAGTTCCTCGCCGGGTCCGGCGACCGCCCCGCCGGTACGGGCGGTGAAGTCCACGGTCACGGCCGCGGATTCGACGGCGTACGACCGGCCCAGGCGCAGTGCGTCCAGCACGGCCGTCGTGGACAGGCTGGTCGCGTGCACCACGTTGTGCGGCCGGCCGACGGCGTCCGCGGGGCTGTGGGCGTCGCTGTTGCCCACGGCGGCGACACGCTTGCCGAGGCACAGCATGACGTGCCAGGCGGCGATGTTGGCCGCGTCGTCCAGCGTCCACGGCCCGTTCCACACCTCCAGTGCGTCCACGCGGTCGAGCCCGAACTCCCAGAAGGAGCCCGCTGCCGGAGTGAGCGGATGGGCGGCGATCGTGAGGCCGCCCAGGCTGTGCACGCGCCGGGCGTGGCTCTCGAACGCCCCCTGGTCCGCAGGGCCGTAGCGCCAGTCCACCCATTCGCCCTGGGGCAGGCCGACGGCCAGCCAGTGACCGTGGCGGGTCGTGACCTCCTCGGCGTTGATGACCAGCAGGTCGGTCGGGACGTTGCCGCGCCATGTCAGGCCGGTGGAGCTGGTGTTGTGGTCGGACGTGGCGATGAAGTGCAGCCCCTCCCGGCGGGCGGCGACGACGATCTCGTCCACCGTGCGCTTCCCGTCGGAGTGCACGCTGTGCAGGTGCAGGTCGCCCCGGTACCAGCCGGGCCCGCGGCCAGCCAGCGAGCTGGGCAGGAGGTCGTACGGGGCCCGGGGCAGCGGGTCTCCGAAGTGCAGGGTGACGTTGACCTGCCAGGCCATGCCGCCGTCGGCGCCGACCATCGGCCCCAGGATGACGGACCAGCTCCCGGGCTCGACCGGCGCGGCTATGTAGCCGGGGGTGGCGTCCGCGGCGGAGAGGGTGAAGCCGGCCCGCTCGCCGCCCGACCAGCCGCGGAAGCCGGACGGGCCGAAGATGCCGAGGTCCAGGATGCCGGCGGCGGCGTCGTGGGAGGTCTCGACGGAGATCCGCTGCACCCCCGCGGGGACGTCGAAGGCGACGTACGCCCACTGGTCGTTGCCCTTCGGGGCGCGGCCCTGGTAGGTGGTGGTCACGGTGTCGGTTCCCTGACCCCGCGTCGCGGCGTGCGCGATCGGTGCGGGAACCAGCGCGGAGGCCCCGCCTGCGGCCAGCAGGGCGCCCAATCGGAGCAGGGACCTGCGTTCGACACCCGGGCGGGGATCGGCCACGGCATTCGGGAGGTGTTCACTCGACACGGCGGTGCTCTCCGTTCACGTGAGGTGGCAGGGAAGGCGTGCGGGTGCGAGGGCGCGGGGGTGCGGGGGCGTGCGGGTGCGGGCTCCGACGGAGCCGTGCAAGGGTGGGGGAGGAGGGGGAGCCGGTGGTCCCGCCGGGCGGAGCGGGACCGACGGCGTCTAGCGGTGCGAGCGCTGGGCCTCGACGATCTGTCGCACGGAGCCGTCGAGGCCCGCGCGGGCCTGGACCCGCTCGGCGAAGCCGGGGAACTGCCCGGCGATGGCGCTCAGCAGCCGCAGCTCGAGCGGTGCCACGTTCACCTCGCACCGGTCGCGGTGGACGGCCCGTACGACGCCGTCGGCGACCTGGCCGGGCGTCACGGTCCTGACGCCCTTGGGCGGGGTGGCGCCGGTGGCCGCGAACATCCCGGCGTCGCGGACGAACCCGGGCTGCACCAGGGACACGCCCACGCCCGTGCCCCTGAGTTCCTGGCGCAGGGCGAGCGCGAATCCGCGCAGCCCGAATTTCGTCGCGTTGTAAAGGGACGTCGACTTGGTCGCCGCCTTGCCCGAGAGGGAACCGACCAGCACGATGTGGCCGCGCCCGCGAGCCGCCATCTGCTCCGAGAGCAGCCGGGACAGCAGGACGGGCGCGCGCAGGTTGACGTCGAGTGCGCGGTCGAGCTGCTCCTCGGTGTAGTCCCTGAGGTCGCCGCTGGCGGGCAGGGCGGCGTTCGCGACGAGGACGTCCGCCTCGGCGCAGGTCTCGGCGAGACGGACGATGTCGGACCGGACGGCCAGATCGGCGACCGCGGTGCGGGCGCCCCAGGCATCTGCGACGGCCTCGAGGGCTTCCTTCCTGCGCCCGCTGACCGTGAGTCGGGCCCCTTGCGTCGTCAGGCGCGCGGCCAGTGCGGAGCCGATGCCTCCGGTGGCCCCGGTGAGCAGAACGTTCGATCCGGATATGTCCACGATCACTCCCGTGCGGCGGCCCTCTGTTGTTCGTTCGAACGAACAGTAGGGACTGTCTCGTCGGCTGTCCACACCCCGGACGCCCCAATTCCCCAACCCTGCCCGGGTACTGGCTTCGGCCGATGGGGCAGAATGCAGACATGCCCCATGCTTCCGAAACCCGCCAGAGCATCATCGACGCCGTACTGCGGATCATCGGGCAGGACGGCATCGCCGCCGTCACCAACCGGCGGATCGCGAAGGAGGCGGAGGTCTCGCTCGGCTCGATCACCTACCACTTCGCCACTCAGCACGAACTTCTGCGCGAGAGCCTGCTGCACTTCGTGGCCGAGGAGACCCGGCACTTCACGACACTCGCCGACGAGTGCACCGACGAGTGCTTCGACATCGGGCAGGCGGCCGAGGTGGTGGCCCGGGTCGCGGGCGGCAACGCCTTCGACAGCCGTCACATCGCGCCCTTCGAGCTGTACGTCCAGGCCGGCCGCGACGAACGGCTGCGCGCCGCGGCGGCCGAGTGCTTCGCCGCCTATGACCTGCTGGCCACCCGGATCCTGACCCAGCTCGGCGTGCCGGACCCCGAGCGCCTGGCCGGTGTGGCCGTCGCCCTGGTCTTCGGGCAGCAGCTGCGCCGCCTGGCCACCGGCGCCCCCGCCGAAGACCTCGTCGACACCCTGCTGATCCTCACGAAGTTCACCCCGACGCAGGCCCCTTCTGTGCCCTGCTGAGCGGGTGCCCTTGGCGTCCTCGGTTTGAACTGCTGAGCCCGGCGCCGTCCTCTGCGGGGACTTGGCCGGTCAGCCGCTCGCGTGACCCGCGGCCACCAGGCCCGATTCGTACGCCGCGATGACTGCCTGGGCACGGTCGCGGACGCCCAGTTTGGTGAAGATGCCGGTGATGTGGTTCTTGACCGTGGAGACGCTGATCTCCAGGTCCCCGGCGATCTCCGCGTTGTCGAACCCGGTCGCCAGCAGCTGCCAGATCTCCAGCTCGCGCGGTGTGAGGCCGGCCGGGGCCGTCGCCGGAGGGCGCGGCCGGGCGGAGACCCGTACGTACGTGGAGATCAGCTGGGTGAGCAGCCGGGGCGCGACGGCGGCTTCGCCGGTGTGGACCGTGTGGACCGCGGCGATGAGCTCCTCAGGAGAGATGTCCTTGGGGAGGAAACCGTACGCGCCGGCGCGCAGGGCGGCGACCACGTACTCGTCCATGTCGAAGGTGCTCAGGGCCAGAACGCGGGATTCCGGCAGTGTGCGCGCCAGCTCCTCGGTGGCCTGGACTCCGTCGAGTACCGGCATCCGGATGTCCATGACGACCACGTCGGGCCGCAGCTCGTGGGCCAGGGCGACGGCCCGGGCGCCGTCCTCGGCCTCGCCCACCACCTCGAACGCCGGGTCGGGCGCCAGGATCAGGGCCAGGCCCCGCCGTACCAGCGGCTGGTCGTCGGCTATGAGCACACGGATCATCCGCGTCGGTCCTCTCGCTGTCCCCCCGGGTCGCCCGCCGGGAGCCTGGCCGCCACCCTGAATCCGCCGCCGTCGCACGAGCCGGTCTCCAGGGTGCCGCCTTGCAGCGCGACGCGTTCCCGCATTCCGATCAGACCGTACCCGTTGCCGGCGCCCGGCCGTGAAGCCCCCGGCCGGGTGCTGCGTGCACCGTCGTCCCGTACCTCCACGTCGACTCCGTCCGGCCCGTAGGTCAGCCGTACGTGGGCCCGCGCGCCGACGGCATGCTTACGGGCGTTGGTCAGGGCCTCCTGGACGATCCGGAACACCGTCAGGCCGACGGTCGGCGGCAGCGGGCGGGCCGTCCCCTGCACGGTGAACTCGGTGGGCGTGCCGGCCAGCCGGGACTCGGAGATGATCCGGCCGAGGTCCCCGGTCCCGGGCTGTGGCGCCGGCGGGACCTGCTCCGGTTCCTCCCCGGCCCGCAGGACATCGAGGAGTTGCCGCATCTCCCGCAGCGCCATCCGCCCGGAGCCCTCCAGGGTGACCAGAGCCTCGTGGGCCGCACCCGGGTCGTGCGCCAGGTTGGCCCGCGCGCCGCCGGCCATCAGCTGCATGGTGGTGATGTGGTGCGCGACGATGTCGTGCAACTCGCGTGCGATCCGCCGGCGTTCCTCGGCCACCGCCCGGTCGGCCAGCAGGGTGCGCTTGGCGTCGGCTTCCTCCTGCCAGCGCCGCACCACCAGTCCGGTGCCGACGACGAGCACCACCGCGACCGTGTTGCCGAGCAGGCCCGTCAGGACGGACGAGTCGCCGTAACCCCCGCTGATCATGGTGACCGGCACGGTCGCGACGGCGGCCGCCGCCGTGACCGCCGGGCTGCGCAAGCGGGTGACGGTGTACAGCGCGACCATGTAGGCGGCGGAGAAGTGCGGGCCCTGCGGCGTGGTCAGGTTCAGCGCCGCGCCGAGGGCGAGAACGGCGCAGAGCACGGTCACCGGCCTGGCCCGGCGGGCCAGCAGACAGGGCGCGGCCAGGACCACGAGGACGAGTGCCGGCACGGTGACGGGCCGGCCGTCGTCAGCGGCGCCGAGCGAATAGCCGATCAGGTCGTTCACGGCGGCCCCGATGGCCACGAGCGCGTCGTTGCGGGTCCAGTCGAAGACCGGCCGGGTCGCCTTGCCCCGGCCGGTCCCGCCGAAGTCGCCCGCGGTCCCCGCCGCGCCCTCGTCTGCTTCCCCGGCCCGGCCCTCACTGCGTATCGGCATGTCCGCCGGTCCCCCCTGTCGCCGGCCCGCCGGATCGGACCGGAGCGCCGCGGTTCGCGTACGGGATCCATTCTCGCAGCGGAGAAGGAGGCGGCCCTGGCCCCGCAGGGGGAGGCCGGACCAGGACTCCGGTCCTGGTCCGGGGGGTGTGCCGGACCCCGGTCCCGGGCGCGGGTTCCTCCCGGGCAACGACGTTTCGCGGCGCGGCCGCTGATGAGCTGGACGACGTCCGGGAACCCCCGGTCGATCGAGTTACGGAGGACCCTGTGATCCGCGCCCTGACCGGCTTCGCCACCCGAAGTCCCTGGAAGGTCATCGCCCTCTGGGCGGTGCTGGGCATCGCCGCCACCCTCCTCGGCCAGGCGTTCCTCTTCCGCGCCACACAGCCCAGTACGGGCGAGTTCCTGCCCGCCACCTACGATTCGGCGGCCGCTCTGAAGGTCGCCGAAGAGCACTTCGGGGTCAGGCCCGACGCCAACCCGCTCACCATGCTGGTGGCACGGGCGGACGGCGCGAAGCTGTCCGAATCCGACGAACGGCGGATCGACGGCGAGGCCGCGAAACTCGCCCGGCGCGAGGTGACGATGCCGAAGACGGAGGAGACGCCGCCCTTCGCGCAGGACCACTCGCAGGTTCCCCGGGTCAGCCCGGCGATGACGGCGCCCGACCGGACCTTCCGGCTGCTGTCGGTCGAACTGACCGGCAACCCCATGGATCCCGGGATGCAGGACCTGTACCGGGCCTTCCGCGACCACGCCCGGGCCGAGTTCGCCGAGGCCGGGCTGCGGACCGGGTTCACGGCAGGGCTCGCGGACAGCGTGGACACCGCCGATGCCGAGAAGACCCGCTCGACGGTCGTCGGCATCGCCATGCTCGCGGTGATCGTGCTGCTGCACGTCCTGGTCTTCCGCAGCGTTCTCGCGGCGCTGCTGCCGCTGCTCGTCGTGTCGGTGGTCGGCGGTGCGGCTGCCGGAGTGGTGGTCGGCGCCTCGCTGCTCACCGGCGTCCAACTCGACGCCTCCACCCCCCAGTTGATCAATGTGGTGCTGATCGGGATCGGCATCGACTACTTCCTCTTCCTGCTGTTCCGCTTCCGTGAGCAGCTGCGCAGCCGGCCCGAGCAGACCGGGCGGGCCGCGGCGGCCGAGGTCGCCGGCCGGGTGGGTACGGCGGTCACCTCCGCGGCACTGACGATCGTCGCCGCGTTCTCCACCCTCGGGGTCGCGTCCTTCGGCCAGTTCCGGGTACTCGGCCCGGCGATCGCCGTGTCCGTCCTGGTGATGCTGCTGGGCAGTCTTACCCTGATGCCGGCGCTGCTGGCCGTCACCGGGCGGAAGATGTTCTGGCCCTCGCGCCGCCTGCGCCGCGAACCCCCGGAGGGGCCGGCCGGGCGGATGGGCCGCCGGGTGGCGACGCGTCCGGTGACCATGGTGCTCGCCTCGCTGGCACTGCTCGGCGCGCTGGCGGCGGGCCTGGCCGGGATGCGTACGGACTACGGACCGGGCGGGTCGGCCGACAAGGGCACGGCGGCGGCGCAGACGGCGGCCGAGATCTCGCGCGCCCTGCCGGCCGGGGTGTCGGACCCCACCACCGTCTTCGTCACCGCTTCCGACGGCGGCAGGCTCGACCCCCGCGCGCTGGGCGGACTGTCCAAGGCGCTCGCGGCGGTCGATGGCGTCGGCCAAGTCGCGCCTGCCGTACCCAGCGAGGACGGCACGGCGGCGCGCATCGATCTGTTCCTGACCGCCGATCCGCAGGGGCAGCAGGCCCGCGACCTGGTGTCCGGACCCGTCCGTGACACGGTGGCCGCGCACCGGCCCGACGGAACCGAGGCGCACGTAGGCGGCACGGCCGCGCTCTTCGCCGACATCTCGTCCGCCGTCTCGGGCGACCTGCAGGTGGTCTTCCCGGTAGCCGCGGGCCTGATCGCGCTGATCCTCATCCTGCTCCTGCGCAGCCTGCTCGCGCCGCTGGTGCTGATGATCTCCGTCGGCCTGGGCTTCGCGGCGACCCTCGGTGCCTCGGCGCTGGTCTCCCAGCACCTCCTGGACCGGCCGGGGGTGAACTTCATGCTGCCGCTGGTGCTGTTCCTGTTCGTGGTCGCGCTGGGCACCGACTACAACATCCTGATCAGTGACCGGATTCGGGAGGAGATGGAGAAGCCCGGCCCGGCCCGGGCGGCCGTGGCCCGGGCGGTACGGCACACCGCTCCGGCCATCGCAACGGCGGGCCTGGTCCTGGCGGCCTCCTTCGGGAGCCTGGCCGTCAACCCGAATCCGGGCACCCAGGAGATCGGCTTCGCGACGGCGCTCGGGATCATGCTGTCGGCGTTCGTCCTGTCGGTCGTGCTGGTTCCGGCGCTGGCCGCGCTGCTGGGCCGGTCGATCTGGTGGCCGGTACGGCGGCGGCACAGCAGCCACACCGCCCGGCACACCGGCGAACACGCGCAGACGGGGCATGCCGACGACACGGAGCGGCCCGTGACGGTGGGCTGACCGGTCGCCGGATGCGCGAAGGCGCCGGCGCGCGGAGGACCGTACGGGTCCTCGCGTGCGCCGGCGCTCGGGCGGGTCTGCCGCCGGCGGCGGCTTCGCGGGGACCTACGATGTCCGCCATGTCCGGACTGGTTGCCGCTTCGTACGTGTCCTCCTCCGGTAGGCGGCTACGGCCCGCCGCACGGCTGGTCCTCTGCGCGGCCGTGTCCTGGTACCTCTGCCTGTGGTGGCGCACGAGCACGGCGCCGGTACCCGCCGCCCTCCCGGCGGTGCTGATCCTGCGCGAGGACGTGTACGCCTGGCCGCGGCTGGGGTGGCAGCGTCTCGCCGGGGTGGTCGTGGGGGTGGCGCTGAGTACGGTGGTGCTGCACTGGGTGCCGGACCCGTCGTGGTCCTTCCCGCTCGTCCTCGTCTCAGGCTGCGCCGGAATGTACCTTCTGGGGCGGCCGGGTTCCCCCAACCAGCAAGTGCTGATCACGGCGCTCATGGTCTACGCAACGGCTGTTCCCGGATATCCGCTGGTGCGGCTGGAGGAGACCCTCCTCGGCGTCGCCGTGGTCGTCCTGCTCGCGCCGCTGCTCTGGCCCCCCGACCCCTACCGGTCGGCCGCTGCGGGGCTCGACGGCTACCGGACCGGGGTGGGGGAGCTGCTGAGCGGGATCACCGGCGGGCTGGAGCGGGGTGTGGCGGCCGTGGGGCCGGCTGCGCTGCCGGAACGGGCACGGCTGTGGCTCGGCCCGCAGGCCTGCCGGGACGCGTTCGCCCGGGCGGCGGCCGGACGCCCCCTGTGGCGCCGCCGTGCCGGCCTGCCGCCCGAAGGTCTCGACGGACGCGTGGTGCTCGCTGCGCGGACCGCGCTGACGCTCCAGTACTTCACCCAGGAGCTGTACGAACGGGCGCGCGGCGGCAGCCCTGGCAGGCTCGAGGAACCCGGTGAGGACGGTACGTCCGACCCCGCCCTGCGCGCCCTCGCACCCCTGGTCCGGGTCACCGCCGGCGCCCTGGACGCCGCGCTGCTCGGCGAGGAATTCGCCGAGCCCCTCGACCGGGCCCACGCACTCGACCTCGCCCACCGCACGGCCCACCCCAGTCGGCACGACGCAGTGCTGCGGGCCGGGCTCCACCTGACCCACGAGGCCCTCGCCGACCACCTCCGGGGCCGGGGAGCCCGGGGCGGTGGCCGCCGGGAGCCGGGCGGCGGCACCGCCCGGTCCGACCGGCCGCCGCCGACACCGGGGTAAGCCGAAGCGCCTCGGGTGCCCGGACGCCGGCCGGGCACCCGGGTCTCAGTCGCCGTCAGGCCGCGTCACCTCCTGCTCGAGGCGGCGCCGGCCCGCGGACGGTCCCGCCGATGACACCCGGCTTGCGGCTCTCTAAGAACGGCGGCCGGCGGGTCGGCCCCGCCATGGGGCCGGTCCGGCCGAGTGGGGGGATCCCGGTGCTCGTGCGGTGGTCCATCGGGTTGCCGCCCCCTTCGGGCCGCCACGCTCCTGAAGGTGTTGCGGCGGGCACGGAAGACAGCCCTGGGCCCGGCCATCTCCTTCGATCCCGAGGCGGTTCCGGCGTCCGGCCGCTCCTCTCAAAGGGGTATGAAGGGTTACATTCAGTGAGATTCAGGTGCTCTGGGGGTGAGCCGCCCCATAGGGCCCACGTCACATACGACCCGGGGCAGTAGCTCCCGGAAGGCCGGTGTCTCGTCCCCGTACACCCCCCCACCTGCTCGGATCTCTCCCGGGCCGCTGGCGGTCCCGGGGCGCCGGCTGCGAGGGCCGCTAGTAGGAGGGGTCGTTGCCAGGGGGTCGGGACGTGCGTAGAACTGGAGGTGTCGCCGGGCGGCACGGGTGCTTCACCCGCTGCC
>NZ_JNZY01000004.1 GCF_000717655.1 Streptomyces katrae | reverse complement strand
GATCGCGGTGGCGCCCAGCTCCTTGGCGATCAGGCCCTCCTGGAGACCGACCAGAGCGGTGGCATGCGTCAGGTTCGGGAAGTACCCGATACGCACCTCGGGCGCGGAGAGCTTCTTGGCGCCGTCCGCGGCGGTGTTCGCCTTCTTGTCCGCCGGCTTGTCGGCCTGGGAGCCGTAGCCGCAGGAGGCGAGCACGCCGATCAGCAGCGGCAGGGCGGCAACGGCGGCGACGCCGCGGCGCAGGGTCGTGAAGGTGGTACGGGTAGCAGGCACGGGAGGGCTTCCTCTCGTAGCGTCATCTCATGACGCACGTCTTCGTCGGCGGAGCAAGGACGGGTCCGGCTCGTGGGGTGTGAGGGCGCGTAGGCAGTGCGCGTACGTCATCGCGCACATCGCGCCACTCCTCCCTGGCCGCTGCCGAGGCGGCCGCTGCCTACGCGGCCGCCTTCCTTGGCGAAGGTCGAGTAGATGTCGGAAGGCATGGGTTAGAAGTCCCACCCGTCTTCATCCGCCTGGACGGTGGTACGGGCCTGGGAGGCGAAGGACTCGCCGGCCATGCCCGCCGCCAGGGTCGTTCCGTCGGCCGGGTCGATCAGCAGGAACGACCCCGTCCGGCGCGAGTCGGCGTACGCGTCGAGCGCGAGCGGCTCGGCGGTCCGTACGACGACACGGCCGATGTCGTTGGCCACCAGCTGACCGGGGTTCGGGTGCTGGGAGAGGTCGTCCAGGGTCAGCCGCGAGGGAATCTCCTTGACGATCGCCTTGACCGTGCGCGTCGTGTGCTTGAGCAGCACCCGCGCACCGACGGCCAGCGGCTGGTCCGCGACGTGGCAGACGGTGGCGATGACGTCCTGCGTGGTGGCCGGGGCGCTCGCGGACGGCGCGATCAGATCACCGCGCGAGATGTCGATGTCGTCCTTCAGGCGCACCGTCACCGACTGCGGGGCCCAGGCGATGTCCACGCTCTCGCCGAGCGCGTCGATCCCGGAGATGACCGAAGTACGGCCCGAGGGCAGCACGGTGACCGGCTCGCCGACGCGCAGCACGCCGGAGGCGATCTGGCCGGCGTAACCGCGGTAGTCCGGGTGCTCCGCGGTCTGCGGGCGGATCACGTACTGCACCGGGAAACGCGCCGGGCAGGCCGTGAGGTCGTGGCTGACCGGGACGGTCTCCAGGTGCTCCAGCACCGTGGGGCCGCCGTACCAGTCCATGTGGGCGGAGGGCTCGACCACGTTGTCGCCGGCGAGCGCCGAGATCGGGATCGCGGTGATCTCCGGGACGCCCAGGTCCGAGGCGTACGCGGTGAACTCCTCGGCGATCGAGGCGAAGACCGACTCCTCGTAGCCCACCAGGTCCATCTTGTTGACGGCCAGCACCACGTGCGGGACCCGCAGCAGGGCCGCGACGGCGGCGTGCCGGCGGGTCTGCTCGATCACGCCGTTGCGCGCGTCGACCAGGACCACGGCCAGGTCGGCGGTCGAGGCGCCGGTGACCATGTTCCGGGTGTACTGCACGTGCCCCGGCGTGTCGGCCAGGATGAACCGGCGCCGCGCGGTGGCGAAGTACCGGTACGCCACGTCGATGGTGATGCCCTGCTCCCGCTCGGCCCGCAGGCCGTCGGTCAGCAGCGCCAGGTCGGGGGCGTCCTGGCCGCGCTGGGCGGAGACGGCCTCGACCGCTTCGAGGGTGTCCGTGAGGATCGACTTGGAGTCGTGCAGGAGGCGCCCGACGAGCGTGGACTTGCCGTCGTCGACGGAGCCGGCGGTGGCGAAGCGCAGCAGGGTGGTCGCCGACGCGTCGGTGAACTGCTCGGTGGTGGAGGTCATTTCTAGAAGTACCCTTCGCGCTTGCGGTCTTCCATCGCGGCCTCGGACATCTTGTCGTCGGCGCGGGTCGCGCCCCGCTCGGTGAGACGGGATGCGGCGATCTCGGTGATCACGGCGTCCAGCGTGGTGGCGTCGGAGTCGACGGCACCGGTGCAGGACATGTCACCGACGGTGCGGTAGCGGATCAGGCGGGTCTCGGTGGTCTCGTCCTTCTTGGGACCACCCCACTCGCCGGCCGTCAGCCACATGCCGTTGCGCTTGAAGACCTCGCGCTCGTGGGCGAAGTAGATCTCCGGCAGTTCGATGTTCTCGCGGGCGATGTACTGCCACACGTCCAGCTCGGTCCAGTTCGACAGCGGGAAGACGCGCACGTGCTCGCCCGGGGCGTGGCGGCCGTTGTAGAGCTGCCACAGCTCGGGGCGCTGACGGCGCGGGTCCCACTGGGAGAACTCGTCGCGCAGGGAGAACACGCGCTCCTTGGCGCGGGCCTTCTCCTCGTCGCGGCGGCCGCCGCCGAAGACGGCGTCGAACTTCAGGCTCTGGATCGCCTCCGTGAGGGGGACGGTCTGCAGCGGGTTGCGGACCCCGTCCGGGCGCTCACGCAGCTTGCCGGAGTCGATGTACTCCTGGACCGAGGCCACGTGCAGCCGCAGGCCGTGCTTGGCGACCGCGCGGTCCCGGTAGTCCAGGACCTCGGGGAAGTTGTGGCCGGTGTCCACGTGCAGCAGGGTGAACGGCACCGGCGCCGGCGCGAACGCCTTCAGCGCCAGGTGCAGCATGACGATCGAGTCCTTGCCGCCGGAGAAGAGGATCACCGGCTTCTCGAACTCGCCCGCCACCTCACGGAAGATGTGCACGGCCTCCGACTCGAGGGCGTCGAGGTGCGACAGCGCGTAGGGCGCGTCCGTCCCTTCGTGGACGTGTGCGACGGTGGCGGTCATGCCAGACCCCTCTCGGTGAGCAGCGCGTGCAGGGCCGAAGCCGACTCCTGCACGGTCTGCGTGTGCGACTCGATGCGGAGGTCCGGGGACTCCGGAGCCTCGTACGGGTCGTCGACGCCGGTCAGACCGGAGATCTCGCCCGCCGCCTGCTTGGCGTACAGACCCTTCACGTCACGCTCGGAACAGACCTCGACCGGGGTCGCCACGTGCACTTCGAGGTAGTTCGTCTCGGCGGCCGAGTGCCGCTTGCGGACGGCCTCGCGGCTGTCCGCGAACGGCGCGATCACCGGCACGAGCGCCTTGACGCCGTTGCTCGCGAGGAGTTCGGCGACGAAGCCGATCCGCTGCACGTTGGTGTGGCGGTCCTCGCGGGTGAAGCCGAGGCCGGCGGAGAGGAACTCGCGGATCTCGTCGCCGTCGAGGACCTCCACGCGGTGACCCTCGGCGCGCAGCCGCTCGGCCAGCGCGTAGGCGATGGTGGTCTTGCCCGCGCTCGGCAGCCCGGTCAGCCACACGGTGGCGCCCTGGTCGCTCACGCTCATCGTTCTCGTCTCCGTCGGTTCTGTGAAAGTCGATGCTTCGAGGTCGGTCATCAGCCGTGCAGTCCGCACTCGGTCTTGGCCCGCCCGGCCCAGCGGCCGGCCCGTGCGTCCTCGCCCTCCGCCACGCGGCGGGTGCAGGGGGCGCAGCCGACCGAGGCGTAGCCGTCCATCAGCAGCGGGTTGGTCAGTACGCCGTGCTCCGCCACGTACGCGTCCACGTCGTCCTGGGTCCAGCGCGCGATCGGGGAGATCTTGACCTTCTGCCGCTTCTCGTCCCAGCCGACCACCGGGGTGTTCGCCCGGGTCGGGGACTCGTCGCGGCGCAGGCCCGTCGCCCATGCCTCGTACGCGGTCAGGCCCTCCTCCAGCGGCTTGACCTTGCGCAGTGCGCAGCACAGGTCGGGGTCGCGGTCGTGCAGCTTCGGGCCGTACTGCGCGTCCTGCTCGGCCACCGTCTGGCGCGGGGTGAGGGTGATGACGTTGACGTCCATCACGGCCTCGACCGCGTCGCGGGTGCCGATGGTCTCCTCGAAGTGGTAGCCCGTGTCCAGGAAGACCACGTCCACGCCGGGGAAGGCGCGGGAGGCCAGGTGCGCGACCACCGCGTCCTCCATGGAGGAGGTCACGGCGAACTTCCTGCCGAAGGTCTCGGCCGCCCACGCGAGGATCTCCAGCGGGGTGGCGTCCTCGAGGTCGCGGCCCGCCTGCTCGGCCAGCGCCTTCAGATCGCGCGTCTCCGCGGCGGCCGGGCCCACTGCCTGACTCGTCGTCATATCTCGTCCCCTCCAGCGCTATCGGACTGAACACCGCGGGCCAGCAGCCCGAGGTACTTCAGCTGGAAGGCCCGGTTGCAGGCTCTGCATTCCCAGGCGCCGTGACCCGTCTCGTTCGGAAACAGGTCCTCGTCGCCGCAGTACGGGCAGTAGAACGGGGCCGCGCGCTCGCTCACGAGAGGTCCTCGTCCTTCGCACGGGTCACCCAGGCGGCGAAGCGCTCGCCGTCCCCGCGCTGCTCCTGGAAGCGCGTGACGACCCGCTCGACGTAGTCGGGCAGACCCGCCGAGGTGACCTTCAGGCCGCGGACCTTGCGGCCGAAGCCGGCCTCCAGGCCGAGGGCGCCGCCCAGGTGAACCTGGTAGCCCTCCACCTGGTTGCCGTCGTCGTCCAGGACCAGCTGGCCCTTGAGACCGATGTCCGCCACCTGGATACGGGCGCAGGCGTTCGGGCAGCCGTTGATGTTGATGGTGAGCGGCTCGGCGAACTCCGGCAGGCGGCGCTCCAGCTCGTCGATCAGCGAGGCGCCGCGGGCCTTCGTCTCGACGATGGCCAGCTTGCAGAACTCGATGCCGGTGCAGGCCATCGTGCCGCGGCGGAACGGGGACGGCTTGACCCGCAGGTCCAGCGCCTCCAGGGCCTCCACGACGGAGTCGACCTTGTCCGCCTCGATGTCGAGGACGATCATCTTCTGCTCGGCGGTGTTGCGCAGCCGGCCGGAGCCGTGCTGCTCGGCCACGTCCGCGATCTTGGTCAGGGTGGCGCCGTCCACGCGGCCGACGCGGGGGGCGAAGCCGACGTAGAACTTGCCGTCCTGCTGCTGGTGGACGCCGACGTGGTCGCGCCACTGGCCGCTCGGCTGCTCGGGCGCGGGGCCGTCGGTCAGCTTGCGCTTCAGGTACTCGTCCTCCAGGACCTGGCGGAACTTGGCCGGGCCCCAGTCGGCGACGAGGAACTTCAGCCGGGCGCGGGTGCGCAGGCGGCGGTAGCCGTAGTCGCGGAAGACCGAGATGACGCCCTCGTAGACGTCCGGGACCTCGTCGAGCGAGACCCAGGTGCCCAGGCGCACGCCCAGCTTGGGGTTGGTCGAGAGGCCTCCGCCGACCCAGACGTCGAAGCCGGGGCCGTGTTCGGGGTGGTTCACGCCGACGAAGGCGACGTCGTTGATCTCGTGCGCCACGTCGAGCAGCGGCGAGCCGGAGACCGCGGACTTGAACTTGCGGGGCAGGTTGGAGAAGTCCGGGTTGCCCACGATGCGGCGGTGGATCTCCTCGATGGCGGGCGTGCCGTCGATGATCTCGTCCTGGGCGATGCCGGCGACGGGCGATCCGAGGATGACGCGGGGCGTGTCACCGCAGGCCTCGGTGGTCGACAGGCCGACGGCCTCGAGGCGGCGCCAGATCTCCGGGACGTCCTCGATCCGGATCCAGTGGTACTGCACGTTCTGGCGGTCGGTGAGGTCGGCGGTGCCGCGCGCGAACTCCTGCGAGATCTCGCCGATGACGCGGAGCTGCTCGGTGGTCAGCCGGCCGCCGTCGATGCGGACGCGCAGCATGAAGTACTTGTCGTCCAGCTCCTCCGGCTCCAGGATCGCCGTCTTGCCGCCGTCGATCCCGGGCTTGCGCTGCGTGTACAGACCCCACCAGCGCATGCGGCCGCGCAGGTCGTTGGGGTCGATCGAGTCGAAGCCCGTCTTGGAGTAGATCGTCTCAATGCGTGTCCGCACATTGAGACCGTCGTCGTCCTTCTTGAACTGCTCGTTGCCGTTGAGGGGGGTGTGGTGTCCAACGGCCCACTGACCCTCACCGCGGTGACGGCCGGGCTTGCGGCGCGCGGCGGCGGGCGTTTCGGGGGTGGCGGCCATGGCGGTACATCCTTCTTCGGCGGCGTCAATGCAGGGTCAGGGGAGCGGCGGCGAGCCCCTGTCTTCGGCCCTGCCGCGGAGCAGGTGCGGCCGACAGCCGCCCTTGCCGGTGTTTCCGGAGGTCAGGGCGGTCTTCGGGCTTCAGGGGACATGCAGGTGCTTCGGGGATCGACGCGTCCGCAGCGGCGGGGACGACGGCGATGTGCGGCGGTGGCTGGTTCCGTCAGCTCGCCGGACAGATGGCGCTGGACATGCGGCCGAGGTCGACGTGCCGCCGACTCACCAAGGCAATTCCAGCTCCATTCATGGCGGAAGCGTGTCATGTGCCGATTGGAGGAGTCCACTACTGTCCATTATCCGGACGATGTGGTCCCGAATGGCGAGACGACGTGACGGGGGTCACGCGCGGGAGCGGCCAGTGGGACGGGCCATGGGCCGGGCGTCCGCAGGCCCGGCGCCACGCCGACGCGGGGAGGGTCAGGCGCCAGGCCAGGGGCCCGGGGTGGGGGCGGACTCCTTCTGCTCCGTCTCCGTACGGAAGAGCTTGAAGCCGCGGCGGAGGTAGTTGTCCATCGCCGTCGGGCCGTCCTGGCTGCAGGTGTGGAGCCACACCCGCGCCGTCGCCTCGCGCCCCGGCCAGCGGTCCGCCAGGGACCAAGCCGCTTCGACGCCCAGGGTCAGCAGGTGCCCCCCGATCCGGCGCCCCCGGAAGTCCGGGAGCAGCCCGAAGTACATGATCTCCACCACGCCGTCGTCCTGCGGGTCGAGCTCCACGTATCCGGCCGGCGTCCCGCGGTCGTACGCGACCCAGGTCTCCACGCCGGGACGGGCCAGCTGCTCCACCCACTGGGCGCGGGTCAGCGAGAGCCGGTCCGTCCAGTGGATGTCACCGCCCACCGAGGCGTAGAGGAAGCGGCTGAACTCCGGCGAGGGGATCTCCGCCCGCCGGACATGGATCTCAGGTCCTGGGACGGCAGCCGGGACCAGGTCCTGCGGGGAGGTCATTTCCAGGGACCAGGTGGTGAGTGTGATGGTGCTCATGCAGGTCAGGGAATCACGGCCTGCCCCGTACGGCCCAGGCGGGCCTTGATCACCGCCGGTGCCGTGGAGTGCGGCAGCAGCGCCGCCGGGTCCTGCGGCCGGATCAGCTCCACCTCCACGTCGTCCGCGAACCGGTACGGGCGGTGGGTCAGCACCCCGCCCAGGTGCCGCCGCACCCGCGACAGCTCAGCCCGGACGGTCACCGTACGCGTCGGGTCCCCGAACAGCTCCGCCGACAGCTCCGCCGCCGACCGCCCCCGCGGGCTCTCCGCCAGCAGGAACAGCAGCTCCGCATGGCGCGGGCTCAGTTCCTGCGACCAGCTCCCCGCGGCTCCGTACACCGTCGCCGACCACGTGCGCGCACGGCTCAGGTCCAGGACGACCCGGCTCGCCGCCTTCGCCGTGCCCGGTTCCCCGGCGATGCGCAGCAGCCAGCCGCCCGGCAGCGGCTCCACCACGCAGTCCCCGAGCTGCGGCACCCACACCCGGCCCGGCCGGAACCCCTTCGGCAGCGGGATCCGGTCCGCCGGTGCCAGGCCCGTCACCGCCGCCGTCCAGCCGTGCGGGTCCACCACGACGGCCTGCCCGGGCAGCCGGGCCAGCAGCGGCGCCGCGACCGCCCGAAGCCGCTCCAGCGACTCCAGGTGCCGGATCCGCAGCTCCCGCTCCGCGAGCCGGGCCACCGAGCTCACCCACGCCAGCGTGGCCGGGTGCATGGTGGCCAGCGGCCCGCTGACGTCCACCACGCCCAGCAGCCGCCCGTCCCGCGGGTCCCGCACCGGGGCCCCCGCGCAGGTCCAGTCGTGGTGGCTGGAGACGAAGTGCTCCGCCGAGAACACCTGGACGGGCCGGCGGGCCACCAGGGCGGTGCCCACCCCGTTGGTGCCGACCACCGCCTCGTCCCAGTCGGCGCCCACCGAGAAGCCCAGCCGGTCCGCCTTGCGCAGGATCGACGTGGCCCCCTCCCGCCACAGCAGCCGCCCCTCCGCATCGGCCACGACCATGATGTGCAGCGCCGTGTCCAGCGCCGGCAGCAGCCCCTCGCGCAGCACCGGCAGGATCTCCCGCAGCGGCGAGACCTGCCGCCGCTCCTCGGTCTCGGCCGCCGACAGCATCCGCGAGCGCGCGTCCCGGTCCGGGTGCACCCCGCCGGCCAGCATCCGGCGCCAGGATTCGGCGATCTCCGGGCGGGGCTCGGCCGGCGGCCGGTCCCCGGCCAGCGCGGCCGCCCGTACGCCCTTGAGCAGACGCGCGGCCTCCCGCGCGTCCATGGCCGAGATGCGTGCCACATCGACCGTGCTGCCTGCGGTGTAGGCCACCGGAACCTCCCCGTGTGGAACAGGACGTACGAGGGAATCCGCCCGGGCGGTCCGCGCGTGCCGCTTCCCCGGGCACGCACGGCGGACGGTTCCGACTCAGAGGGTTGCAACGGTATGCAACTCTCGCCAAGTCCCGGTCACCCGACCGAAACTGTCCGGACGTCGCCTCGCGGCGTGACAGCTCCTCCTCGGGGCTTTCGGATCAGGGGTGGTGCCGAGTCGGCGCGGCGCCACCCCTGCTCCCGGTCAACGGGTCCGGATCCCGGCTCGGACCTGTTTGGGGACAGGGCCCGCACCCTGGAGGGTGGCCGGCGGACCACGCTCTAGCCGGCGATCCGCGCCCGTTCGACCAGCGCACCCAGTCCCAGGCTGTGCGGCAGCGTGCCGAAGGCCGCACCCCCGTCGCCGCCCAGGCGCGAGGCGCAGAACGCGTCCGCCACCTCCGGCGGTGCCCAGCGCACGAGCAGCGACCCCTGGAGCACCAGGGCGATGCGCTCCACCACGCGGCGCGCCCGCGCCTCGATGCCCTCCAGGTCCGCGAGCTCCGTCAGCAGCCCCTTGATGGCCGAATCCAGCCGGTGGTCGGCGCCGCGCGCCTGTCCCACCTCCTGGAGGAACGCGTTCAGCGCCTGCGGCTCCCGCTGCAGGGCCCGCAGCACGTCCAGCGCCTGTACGTTGCCCGAGCCCTCCCAGATCGAGTTCAGCGGGGACTCGCGCAGCAGCCGCGGCAGCCCGGACTCCTCGACGTAGCCGTTGCCGCCCAGACACTCCAGCGCCTCCGCCACCATCGGCGTACAGCGCTTGGTCACCCAGTACTTCGCGGCGGGCACCGCGATGCGCAGGAAGGCCCGCTCCTGCTCCGTCCCGGCGTCGTAGGCGGCCGCGAGGCGCAGCCCGAGGGTGGTGGCCGCCTCGGACTCCAGGGCGAGGTCGGCCAGCACGTTGCGCATCAGCGGCTGCTCGATGAGCCGTGCTCCGAAAGCAGAGCGGTGCTCCGTATGGTGCACGGCCTGCGTCAGCGCCTGCCGCATCAGGGCGGCCGAGCCCAGCACGCAGTCCAGCCGGGTCGCCGCGACCATCCCGATGATGGTCCGCACCCCCCGCCCCTCCTCGCCGACCCGCCGCGCCCACGTCCCGTCGAACTCCACCTCGCCGGACGCGTTCGACCGGTTGCCGAGCTTGTCCTTCAACCGCTGGATCGCGAACACGTTGCGCGTGCCGTCCTCCAGCACCCGCGGCACCAGGAAGCACGTCAGCCCCCCGGGAGCCTGCGCCAGCACCAGGAACCCGTCCGACATCGGCGCCGAGCAGAACCACTTGTGTCCCGTCAGCAGGTACTCGCCCGCCGCGTCCAGCGGCTTCGCCGCCGTCGTGTTCGCCCGTACGTCGCTGCCGCCCTGCTTCTCCGTCATCCCCATGCCGAACAGCACCCCGCGCTTCTGCGCGGCCGGCCGCAGCCCCTCGTCGTACACGTGCGAGGTCAGCCGCGGCTCCCACTGCGCTGCCAGCTCCGGGTCCGTCCGCAGCGCCGGTACGGCCGCATGGGTCATCGAGACCGGGCAGCCGTGCCCCGCCTCGGCCTGCGACCACACGAAGAACCCGGCCGCGCGGCGCAGGTGCCCGGCCGGCCGCCCCCACGCATCGGTCAGCCCGGCGCCCACCGCGTGTCCGAGCAGCCGGTGCCACGCCGGGTGGAACTCCACCTCGTCGATCCGGTTGCCGTACCGGTCGTGCGTACGCAGTTCCGGGGGGTTCTCGTTCGCCAGCGCACCCCACTGCTGGGCCTGCGCCGAGCCCGCGGCCCGCCCGAGTTGCGAGAGCTCCTCCCGCACTTCGCCGAGGAGTTCGGGCGCCGAGGCCGACAGGTGCCGCTCCACGCCCTCGCGAAGGGCCCGGTCGGTGCCGTAGACGTCGTAGCCCACCAGGGGAGGGGGCTGGTTGGTGACGGTGTGGGTGGTGGCTGCCATGCGGATACCGTAAGGACGTGCAGCCAGCAGAAGAAACACCCGAGCGGGTCCCCGGGCGGCTCCATCGGGCCCGCGCCCTCTACCGCAACGTCTCCAAGCGCAAGATGGCGTGGCTGCTCCTGAAAGACACCGTCAATTCGTGCATCGAGTACCGGATCCTCGGCCTGGCGGCCGAAGCGGCGTTCTTCACGCTGCTCTCCCTGCCGCCGCTGTTCCTCGGCCTGCTGGGCCTGCTCGGGTACGTGGACGGCTGGACGGGCGGCACCTTCGTGGCCTCCATCGAGGAGAACATCCTGAACGCGGTCGGCACCGTGCTCTCCGACCGGGGCGTCAGCGACATCGCCAAACCCATGCTCGACGACGTCACCAAGGCCGGCCGCCCGGACCTGATCTCCCTCGGCTTCGCCTTCGCCCTCTGGTCGGGCTCGCGGGCGGTCAACGTCTTCATCGACACCATCACCGTGATGTACGGGCTCGACGGCCAGCGCGGCATCGTCAAGACCCGGCTGCTGGCCTTCCTGCTGTACGTCATCGCCCTGGTGATCGGCGCGATCGTGCTGCCGCTGATGGTGGCCGGGCCGGACGCCGTCGTCCGCTGGTTGCCCTGGAGCACGGAAGTGATCGCGGTGCTGTACTGGCCTACGGTCACCGTGCTGTCCATCGCCTTCCTGACCACGCTGTACCACGTGTCCGTCCCCGTGCGCTCCCCGTGGATCGAGGACGTGCCGGGGGCGCTGGTGGCGCTCGCCATGTGGGTGCTGGGCTCCTTCCTGCTGCGGATCTACCTGACCAACACCGTCGAGGGCCCGACCATCTACGGATCGCTGGCCGCCCCGGTCGCCGTCCTGCTGTGGATCGGCGTGTCGGCCTTCGCCGTCCTGGTCGGCGCGGCCGTGAACGCCGCCATCGACCGCGTCTGGCCGTCCGTGGCCACCGCCGCCGCCCGCGAGGCGAACGAACGGGTCCGGGAGGCGGAGGCCGCGCAGCTGGTCGCCCGGGCCGCCGCCTGGCGGGCGCTGGCCGAGGGCGAGTCGGAGGACGACGAGGAGGGCGACGCCGGGATGCCGTCCGAGTTCCCCGAGCGCTGGTCGAACTTCCTGCCGCCGGAGGACTACTCCTCCCGCCTGCGCAAACACTGACCGCCGGACCCGCCGTAGCCTGGCGCTGTGCACGAGGAGCGCCGGTACGAGGAGCGGCCGTCCCTGCTGGTGCCCGGCGCGATCGTGTGGCGCCGGGCCGGGGCGCCCGGCGGGCCCGTCCTGCCCGACGGCTGCATGGACCTGCTGTGGGTCGACGGGCGGCTGCTGGTGGCCGGCCCCGACACCGGCCCGCACCCCGTCGGGGAGGTGGCGGGCGGCGCCTACGGCCCGGTGTCGGGACTGAGGTTCGCCCCCGGTACGGCGCCCGCGCTGCTCGGCGTACCGGCGTACGAGCTGCGCGACCGGCGGGTCGAGCTGACCGACCTCTGGCCGGGTCCCGAGGTGCGCGGCCTCGCCGAGCGGATGAGCGCGTACGAGGACCCCGGCGCGGGGCTGGAGCGGCTGGCCCGCAGCCGCGCGGACGGGAGCTCGCCCCCCGACCCCCTCGCCGCCCGGGTGGCGGCGGGGCTGCGCGCGGGGGAGTCGGTGGCCGCCGTGGCCGCGGCGGCCGGCCTCGGGGCGCGCCAGCTGCACCGGCGCTCCCTCGACGCCTTCGGCTACGGACCCCGCACGCTCGGGCGCGTGCTGCGGCTGCAGCAGGCGCTGGAGCTGGCCCGCCGGGGGCTGCCGCAGGCCGAGGTGGCGTACCGGGCCGGGTACGCGGACCAGGCGCATCTCGCCCGCGAGGTACGGGCGCTGGCCGGGACCACCCCGGGCGCCTACGCGGCGGCCCACAACCAGGCCCGCGGCCAGGCCCACACCCGGGCCCGCGGCCGGGTCTAGGCCCCGGGGGGCGCTTCGCCGGGGGCGTCGGCCGCGGCGAACAGCGAGACGCCGCAGCCGTCCGGGTCGAGCACGACGGCGTAGCGCTGTCCCCAGAAGGCGTCCCAGGGCTCCAGGTGGCCCTTGTACCCGGCGTCCGTCAGCTCGGCGTACACCGCGTCCACCTCCGCGGGGGAATCGCACAGGAACGCCAGGTCGCGCCTGCCGTCCCCGGCGGGACGGGTCCAGGAGGGGTCGAAGGAGCGGACGACGTCCTCCGTGTCCCAGGCGATCCGGAGCCCGCCGGGGAGGGCGGCCTCCACATGGGGCTGTTCCTCCGCCCCGGCCGGGACGTCCAGGCCCAGGCGGCGGTAGAAGGCGAGCGAGGCGGCCATGTCGGAGACGACCAGGCCGATCAGGTCGAGTCGGGGAGTCATGCGCCCAGGCTAGGAGCCGCCCCGCCCCCGGTCTTGAACGAATCGGACATGCGCACCGCCAGGCGCCCCGAAAAAAGAATTGGCGGGCTCCTGGGCGTACTTGTTACGGTCGACGTGTTCCCGCCGAGAGGCCCGGAACTGCCAGCATGAGCATGACCCGGAGGTGAGTTCATTGATGACTGTCGTCACGCAGGGCGCGGACCGCACCCAGAAGACCGTCAATGTCACTTCCGTGGTCTCCGGCTGACCTCACACCTCTTCGCGCGCCGCTGAGCGCACGCTGCCGGGGCCACCCTGTGAAGGGTTCCCCTTGTCTTTCTCTTCTTCTCCGTCGTCTCCTTCCCCTTCGTACGCGCACGCCCTCACTCCCTTCGGCTGGGACGAGGCGTGGGAGGCCGAGTTCGCCCCGTACACCGGCCGGGGCCTGCTGCCCGGCCGGGTGGTGCGGGTGGACCGCGGCCAGTGCGACGTCATGACCGCGGACGGCATCGTCCGCGCCGACACCGCCTTCGTCACCCCGCACGACCCGCTCCGCGTCATCTGCACCGGTGACTGGGCCGTCGTCGAGGGGGCCGGCAACCCCCGGTACGTCAAGACGTACCTGCCGCGCCGGACCGCCTTCGTACGCTCCACCTCATCGCAGCGCTCCGAGGGGCAGATCCTGGCCGCCAACGTCGACCACGCGATCATCGCGGTATCGCTGGCGGTCGAGCTCGACCTGGGCCGCATCGAGCGCTTCCTGGCCCTCGCCTGGGAGTCCGGCGCGCAGCCGCTGGTCGTCCTGACCAAGGCGGACCTCGTACCGGACCCGGTGACGCTCGCGCACCTGGTCCAGGACGTGGAGACCACGGCGCCGGGCGTCGACGTCCTCACCGTCTCCTCCCACACCGGGGAGGGCACGGACGTGCTGGCGGCCGTCGTCGCCGGCGGTACGAGCGTGCTGCTCGGCATCTCCGGCGCGGGCAAGTCCACGCTGGCGAACGCACTGCTCGGCTCCGACGTCATGGACGTGCAGGCCACGCGCGACGTGGACGGCAAGGGCCGGCACACCACGACCACCCGCAACCTGCTGGCCCTGCCCGGCGGGGGCGTCCTCATCGACACGCCGGGCCTGCGGGGCGTCGGCCTGTGGGACGCGGGGACTGGGGTCGGCCAGGTCTTCTCCGAGATCGAGGAGTACGCGGCCGACTGCCGGTTCCACGACTGCGCGCACGAGGCCGAGCCGGGGTGCGCGGTGCTCGAGGCGGTCGGGACCGGCGCACTGCCGGAGCGGCGCCTGGAGAGCTACCGCAAGCTGCTCCGGGAGAACCAGCGGATCGTCGCCAAGACGGACGCCCGGCTCCGCAACGAGATCCGCCGCGACTGGCGGATGAAGTCGGCGGAGGGCCGGGCCAATTACGCGGCGAAGCGCACCGGCCGCTACTGACCCCGGCAAAGCCCGGGGCCCGGCCCCTGCTCCGGCAGGGGCCGGGCCCCGGGCCGGGCGTCGGCTGTGGGGCCGGGGCCGGGGCCGGGCGTCAGGCCTCCATGCCCCACGCGATCACCCGCTCCGGGTGGATCCGGATCACCTCCGGGCTGAAGTGCGGGCCCAGCGCGTGCGGGCCCACCTCCAGCGTGGCGCGGCCGCGGACCTCGATCCCGCGGACCCGCCACGGCCGGGTGCTCACCAGGTCGTCCACCACCAGCGCGAGCCTCGGGTTGCCCTGGAGGTTGCGCCACTTCTTCGTCGCCCCCATCGCCAGGCCGCCGACCAGGATCGTCCCGTCCTCCTGAGGGAAGAACCCCACCGGGTTCGCCTGCGGCTGCCCGGCCGCGTCCACCGTCGCCAGCCGGCCCAGCCGCTGCGACCCGAGGTACGCCAGCTCGGCTTCACTGAAACCCTTGAACTCCGTCATGTGCACCAGCCTGGCCGCACCGCCGGCTTCCCGCATCGGGCCTCCGGCCGACCGGGCGTGGACCCATGGCCCTACGCCGTGAACACCAGCGAGGCATTGTGCCCGCCGAATCCGAACGCGTTGGCCAGCGCGGCCGGCACCCGCCCGTGCCGTGCTTCGCCGCGGACCACGTCCAGGCCGATCTGCGGGTCCAGGGTGTCGAGGTTGTGGGTCGCCGGGACCACCCCGTCCCGGACCGCGAGGACCGCCGCGATCGCGCCGACGGCACCGGCGGCGCCGAACAGGTGACCCGTCATCGACTTGGTCGCCGTCACCGCCGGGTGCCCGCCCACCGCCTCGGTGACCGACCGCGCCTCCACCAGGTCCCCCGAAGGCGTGGACGTGGCATGGGCGTGGACGTGCGCGATGTCCGAGGGGGCGAGCCCGGCGGCGGCCAGCGCCAGCCGCATGGCCCGTACCTGGCCCTCCGCGTGAGCGGCCGTGATGTGGTGCGCGTCGGAGGTCACGCCGGCCCCGGCCAGCGTCGCGTGGACCCGGGCCCCGCGCGCCGCCGCGAAGGCGGCCCGCTCCAGGACGACCACGCCCGCGCCCTCGCCGATGACGAACCCGTCCCGGCCGGTGTCGAAGGGCCGGGAGGCCGCCGCAGGGTCGTCGTTGCGCGTGGAGTGTGCCCTGGCCTGGGCGAATCCGGCCAGCGGCAGCGGATGGATGCACGCCTCCGTCCCCCCGGCGACCACGACGTCGGCCCGGCCGAGGCGGATCAGGTCCAGGCCCAGCGCGATCGCCTCCGCGCCCGAGGCGCAGGCGCTGACCGGGGTGTGCGCACCGCCGCGCGCACCGAGGTCGATGCTCACCCAGGCGGCCGGACCGTTCGCCATCAGCATCGGCACGGTGTGCGGTGACACCTTCCGCACGCCCGAGGCCTCCAGTACGTCGTCCTGCCCGAGCAGGGTCAGCGCCCCGCCCGTCCCGGTCCCGATGACGACGGCGAGCCGCTCCGGCTCCACCTCGGGCCGCCCGGCTCCGGCCCATGCCTCCCGCGCGGCGACCAGCGCCAGCTGCTCGCACCGGTCCATCCGCCGTGCCTGCACCCGGTCCAGCACCTCACCCGGCTCCTGCCGCACCCGCCCCGCGATCCGCACGGGCAGCGCGCCGGCCCACTCCTCCTCGATGGCCCCGATGCCGTTCTCGCCGCGCAGCATCGCCCGCCACGTCGTCTCCACGTCCCCGCCGAGCGGGGTGGTGGCCCCGAGTCCGGTGACGGACACGCCTGCGTGGTCAGCGCTCATGACTCATCCCCTTGTGGTCTTCTCACAGTTGGTCGGACTGCTGTCCCTTCCACTGTGACAAGCAGGGCCTGGATGCACGGGCAAGATGATCAACGGACTCGGGGTCCCGAGTTTGTGGGGTTACGCCATGGCGGTCCGTCAGCCGGCCAGTACCGCCCCGACCCACGCGCCCACCACCATCAGGCACGCGAGCAGCTCGACCAGCACGCTCGTCCCCACCGCCCGCATCACCGCCCGGACCGAGGCCCAGGCCTCGCCGTGCGTGCCCAGCCGCAGCCGCTCGCACAGGTAGACGCCCCCCACGAACCCGGGAACCGCCCCCAGCACCGGCACCACCACGAAGCCGAGCAGCGCACCCGCGCCCGCGTACACCGCCATCCGGCGGGTGACCCCCACTCCCCGCAGCCGCCGCGGCGGCAGCTGCCACTCGATGACCTGGACCACCAGCAGCAGCGCCGTCGTCGAGACCAGCAGGGACCACGCAAGCGCAGACCGCACGTGCAGCGCCCACCACACCACGCCCGCCCACACCAGCCAGGTCCCCGGAACGCCCGGGACCAGCACCCCGACCACCCCGAGCAGCAGCACCAGCCCCACCAGGAGCAGCTGAGGCAGATCCATGCGCTCAGCCTGACCGACCAGGGCCTATCGGGCCACCCAGCCCCGTTCGTACGCATGCCAGCCCAGCTGGAGCCGGGTCGTGACCCCGGACAGCTCCATCAGGCCCTTGACCCGCCGCTGCACCGTCCGCAGCCCCAGCTCCAGGTGCTTCGCCACGCTCGCGTCCGTCATGCCGGCCAGCAGCAGCGTCAGGATCTCCAGGTCCGTGGTGTCGGGGATGCCCTCGGACACCTCCGCCCCGTCGTCCCCCAGCCGCAGCGGCAGCGCCTCCCGCCACACCGCCTCGAACAGGCCCGTCAGGGACTCCAGCAGCCCCGACGCGTGCACCACCAGCGCCGCCGGCTCCGCCCCGGGCCCCGTCAGCGGCACGAGCGCGAGCGACCCGTCCGCGATCACCAGCCTGGTCGGGACCTGCCCCGTCACCCGGACCCCCTCGCCCCGCGCGAGCGCCGTCGACGCCTCCCGGATGCCGGTCGGCAGGGTCAGTACGTCCCGCTCGATCACCACCCGGTACTCGACGCCCCGTGCGGCGGCCTGCTCCTCCGCCTCGTTGTCCATCCCCGTCACCACCTGGGGCCGGCTGCTGACCAGGGCGCACACCTCCTCGACCGCGCCCACCTGGAGCTGGTGGAAGCGGTGCGCCACCGCGCTCGCCCCCGTCACCACCTCGACCAGGTCGTGCACCGACGGCTCGGCCGCCTCCACCCGGTACTCCTGCGCCAGCAGCGCCGCCGCCAGCTCCGCCTGCTCCAGCTCGTGCCGCTGCTGCGTCAGCAGCGCCCCCAGCGCCACCCCCGGCGGAGCCGCCACCCAGCGCCCCGGCCGGGCCGAGGACTGCGCCGCCAGCCCGTGCCGCTCCAGGTGCCGCAGCGCCCGCTCGGTCTGCGGCACCGGCAGCGCCAGCCGGTGCGCCAGATCCGGTATCTCCGCCGCCCCCAGCGCCACCAGCGCGCGGTACGCCGACTCCTGGCCCTCGTCCAGGCCTATCGCACTCAGCAACCCGTCCACCCACCCTCTCGACGCTGTTCCTGGCGGGAAGCAGCCACGGCGTAAACCCGCCGCGGACATCATCGCCGCACCCCCCGGCTCTCTGCCAGGGTGACGCCACCGCCGCACCAACATCCGCCGGTCAGAAGCCACTTGCGGGCAGATTTGCCCTGCGATGGAGCAGTTGGCCGCAATTCACCTGGGGAGAGCGATGCGCCCGATATCGCTCACGGCGCTGGGAGCGGCCGGCGCTGCCGTCCTGGCCGTCACCGCCGTCGGCCCGTCGGCGACACAGCCGATCGACGGAGCGCCCGGAGGAACGGGGAAGAGACCGATCGCGGGGAGCGAGGCGGCCGGAAAACAGCCCACGCCGCCCGTCACCGCCACCCTGGTCACCGGCGACCGGATCCTGGTCTCCCCCGACCCGGCCGGCCGCACCGCCGCCACCGCGATGCCGCGCGAGGACGGCTCGCAGCCGCTCGTGCAGACGAGCCAGAGCGGCAAGGACCTGTACGTCTACCCCGAGAGCGCGGTCAAGGCCCTCGCCGGCGGCACGGTCGACCAGGAGCTGTTCAACGTGACCGGCCTGATCCGGCAGGGCTACGACGACGCGCACGCCGAGAAGTTCCCGCTCATCGCGGTCTACGACGGCTCCGCCCACCCGGCGCGCAGCGCACCGCCCACCCCGCGCGGCGCCGAACGCTCCCCCTCGGCTCCATCGGCGCCGTCGCCCTCGCCGCCGACAAGCAGCAGTCCGCCGCCTTCTGGGCGGACGTCACCGACACCCGCTCCCGCGCGGCCGGCGGGCTGAAGAAGCTGTGGCTCGACGGCAAGGTCCAGGCGAACCTGGAGCGGTCCACCGAGCAGGTGGGCGCCACCGCCGCCCGGGCCGCCGGGTACGACGGCAAGGGCACCAAGGTCGCCGTCCTCGACACCGGCACGGACCTCGAGCACCCCGACCTCAAGGGCCGCGTCGCCGCGTCGAAGAACTTCACCGACTCCGACACCGACGCGGACCGCCAGGGCCACGACACCCACCCCACCTCCACCGTCGGCGGCTCCGGAGCCGAGAGCGGCGGCGCCAGGAAGGGCGTCGCGCCGGGCACCGAACTGCTCAGCGGCAAGGTCCTCAACGACGCGGGCCACGGCCTCGGCTCGTGGATCATCGCCGGCATGGAGTGGGCCGTCGAGAGCAAGGCCGACGTGGTCTCCATGAGCCTCGGCGACCCCTCCCGGGCCACCTGCGACGACCCCATGTCGGCCGCCGCCGAGCGGCTCGCGCAGAGCAGCGGCACTCTGTTCCTCATCGCCGCCGGCAACTCCCGGCCCGGCAACAACACCGTCTCCTCTCCCGGTTGCGCGCCCAGCGTGCTGACCGTCGGCGCCGTCGACCGCGACGACGCCACGGCCTCCTTCTCCAGCCGCGGCCCCGCCGGACTCCAGCAGTCGGTGAAGCTGTCGTACTCGTACGACGGTGAGAACTGGATGCAGGCGGCCGTCGCCGAGCGGGGCGGCCGGTGGTCGGCGGTCGTGAACCACGCCGGGGCCGGCTCCGGCCGGCAGGTGACCCTGAAGGTGGAGCTCACCGACACGAAGGGCGCGGCCGTCACCCAGACTGTCGCGCGGGCGTACGACATCCGGTAGGTCGTACGAGAGATACGGAAGGGGTCCACCGGGCGGCGGCCCGGTGGACCCCTTTTCGCGTATTCGGCGTTTTCTGCCCCTCTGGGGGGCCGAGAATGAGCCCATGAGTCAGCAGGGCGCGGACGACTGGTGGCAGAAGCTGTACGAGGACCCGGACGCGGGACCGGTCCCGGACCCGGGGGACACGCTGGAGAGCCGTTTCCACTCGGCGTCGGCAGTGACGTCCCCCGAGGCCCCGGCCCTCCCCACCCCACGCCCCGCCCCACCCGCGCCGCCGCCACCGGGTACGGCGCCGGCCGTGCCGCCGGCGGGGGCTGTGCGGCCCGGGCAGGCGCCGCAGGCCGTGCCGCCCGTTCCGTCCGTGCCGCCGCAGGGTGCCGAGCCGCCCGGGGCGCCGCCGCATGCGGTGCTGCCGGGGCCGCGCCGGGAGGCCGCGCCGGAGCCGCCGCCACCCAGGGACCCCCGGGAACCCGGCACCACCGGATACGGCCTGGGCAGCGTGACCGTGCCGCCGGCGCTCCCGGACGAGCCGCCCGAACTGCCGGTCTGGCGCTGGGGCGTCCCGCGCGACACCCCGCCCGTGCCGCCGTCCCCCGCCCCCGGGGGAGCCTCCAGCACCTGGCCTGCACGCGAACAGACCCCGGACCCCGAGACCGCCCCCGGTGGGCCCGAGCGCGCCCCCGAGCAGGGCGCGGGCTCCTGGCCCGTCCCCGCACCCGACGCCGGTACCGGATCCTGGCCCGAGCCCGGAGCCGGGGCGGGGCCGTGGGCCGGCACGGACCGGGCTGCCGAGTCCGGGGCGGGCACGTGGCCCGACACGGGCTCAGGAACGGCGGCCGAGCCGGGGACGGGCGCGGCCCCCCGTACCCGGCCCGTGGCCGGGGACGGCACGGGGCGCCCCCCGGAGGCCTGGGCCGACGCCGGGTCGGGCGACCCGGGTGCGGGCGAGGCCGGCTCGCGTTCCGGTCCCGGCCTGCTTCCCCGGGCCCGTTCCGGTGCGGAGCCGGGCTCCTGGCCCGGCCCGGAGGCCGGTACGGGGCCCCGTGACACCGCTGCGAGGCGCGGGCCCGACCCCGACACCAGGCCCGGGCCCGGGACCTGGCCCTCCGGTGAGCCGTCGTCCGTCCGCGACGACGAGCCCTCGACCGGGCCCGGAGCCCCGCCCTGGGCCGGTTCCCGCGCCGATGACACCGGGCCCTCCTCGGGTTCGCAAGCTCCGGCCGGTCCGGAACGCCAGCTCTGGGCCGACCCCGGAGCCCGACCGGGTTCCTGGTCGGGCCAACCGTGGGCCGATTCCCGAGCCGATGCCGACCCGCGGTCCGGTGCAGAGCTTCCGGACGCTCCCGCCGGACAGCCCGGGGCCGGCTCCGGTGCCGAGCCCGAGGCCGGATCCAGGGGACGAGCATGGCCCGGGGCCGGAGAGGCCGCGGGGGCAACCACCGCCGGTGCCGGGCCCGGCAGTGGGCCCATGCCTGCGTCCCGGCCCGGTTCCGACGCGGGTGCCGTCGGGGAGTCCTGGTCCGCCGCCGGTGCCGGGCCCGACGGCGGCCCCCGGGCCGCTGCCGCACCCGCCTGCGGGCCGATGCCCCCCGCCGGGTCCGCGACCGGGCCGGAGGCCGAGCCCTGGGGAGGGGAGCGGCCCGTGGTGGGGTATCTCGGGGACCGGGCGCCCACCTACGCCGCCGAGCCCGGGGCACTGCCGCTCGCCGATCCGGGAGTGCTCGACGGGCTCGTGCCCGACACCGTCCTCGAGGGGGCGCGGCACGGGACGTACACCCTGCGTGCCACCTCCGTGCGCGGCGACTCCGCCCGGTTCCGCGGCGAAGCCCGGCGGGACTTCCTGCTGACCGCCCGCTTCGGCAACGGCGACGACGCCCTCGTCCTCGTGGCCCTGGCCGGCGGCGACCGGGCCGCCCCCGGCGCCGCCGAGGCCGCCGCCGAGCTGTGCCGCTGGATGGCATCGGCCGTCGGCCGCAGCCGCGCGCGGCTGGCCGACGACATCCGCGCCGGCCGGCGCGACGCCCTGCGCTCGGGGCTCCAGCGGCTCACCGACCGCGGCTACGGCCGCCTGCGGGCCCACGCCGCCGAGCTCGGGCTCCCGCAGGACGCGTACACCGCCGGGCTGCGCGTGCTGCTGCTCCCCATCGACCCCGAGTGCAAGACCCGGGTCTGCTTCGGCGCCGGCGCAGGCGGGCTGTTCCGGCTCCGGGCCGGGGCCTGGGAGGACCTGGAGCCGGAACCGAAGCCCGAGCCCGAGCCGGCCGAGCCCGCCGGCGACGGGTTCCGGTTCCGGGCCGCCGTGGCCCGGCCCGGCGACACCCTGCTGCTCTGTTCCGGCGGGCTCGCGGACCCCCTGCGCGAGGAGGCCCTCCTTCCGGCCGAACTCGCGGCCCGCTGGGCCGACCCGCAACCGCCCGGCCTCGCGGCCTTCCTCGCGGACACCCAGCTCCGCCTCAAGGGCTACGCCGACGACCGGACGGCCGCCGCGGTCTGGGAGGCGTGACCGGCGGAACGTGCAGGGCGGGCACGCACTGCGCGGCAAGAGCTGCCTCCCTCATTGATCGCGGGCGTTCCGCCGCCCTGCTTGCACTCAGAAGGGGTGACGAGCGGCGCATCATCGGCTCCTTCAGCCACAGCTCCATGGCCAACGCCCTCCCCCAGGGCATCGGCGCACGGTTCACGGACCGGGCCGTCAAGTGGTGTCGATGTCGGGCGACGGCGGTTCCTCGATGCTGAGGGGAGATTTCCTCGCCCTGGTGCAGTACGGCCTGCCCGTCAAAGTGGTCCTCTTCGACAACTCATCGCTGGGAATGGTCGGGTGGGAAATGCCGGTTTCCGGCCTGCCCCCGTACGGAACGTCCCCTCACCACCCGGATTTCGCGGCGGTGGCGCGCGCGGCGGGCGCGTTCCGGGTCCGGGTCGAGAAGCCCAAGCAGCTCACCGGGGCTCTGAAGGCCGCCGTCCGGCACAAGGGACCCGCGTGGGTGGACGTGGTGACCGATCCCAGCGCCTTGTCCATTCCGCCCGGGATCAGCGCCGAGACGGTGACCGGTTTCGTACTTCCGGCCGGCAAGACCGTGCTGGACGGAGGGGCGGGCCGAATGATCCGGATGGCTCGATCCAGCCTGCGCGACGTGCTGTGCCCGTAAGCCCGCAGGAGTGCGGATTGCCCCGGCGGGCATGCATCCCGTAGACCAGTTCGAGATCCGTGGGACACGGGGGAGGTACATCGCCGTGCGGGTGGGGGCGAAGACCGGGAAGCAGTGGAGGAGAGGGCGGCCCGTACCGCGTGAACCGTCCGTCGAGGGCGGGGGAGCGGTGGACGCGCTGGAGATCACCCGAAGCGTACGCCGGGCGGATCTCAAGGCCGTGGGGGAAGTGCGCAAGGCATTACGGGAGTTGATGCACCACCGGTGCCCGGCCGACACCGCGGAGGTGGCGGAGCTGCTGATCACCGAGCTCGTCACCAATGCCCTCGTCCACACCGACCAGGGTGCGGAGGTGTCCGCGCGGCTCGCCGCGGACCGGCTGAGGGTGGAGGTCCGGGACTACGCCTCGCGCCGGCCCCGGCCGTACGTACCGACCGCCGACGACGGTACGCACGGCCGGGGACTGGTGCTGGTGCAGGCCCTCGCCGACGCCTGGGGCGTGGACATGCCGGTGCAGGCCGGCGGCAAGGTGGTGTGGTTCGAGCTGGACGGCGCCCTCGCGATGTACGACACCCCCTAGGGGCGTACGGCGGGACGCGCGGCGGAGGGCCCGCCTCCTGACCGGCGGGCCCTCCGAGGGCCTGAGCGGGTGCGGCCTCAGCCGAACTGCTGCTCCAGGTCCTTGAGTTTGCGCTCGAGCGAGTCGAGGCGGGGGATGGTCTGGGTGTCGTCCTCGGCGGTGAGGTCCACCGTCCGGGGGCCGGTCACCTCAGCGATCTCGGTCGGGTGCACGGCCTGCAGGGAGGGCCGGCGGCGCGGTGCGGGCAGCTGTCCCGTTTCCGCTATGGCCGGCTCCGCGCCGACCGGCGCGGAGCCCGACCCGGGGGCCAGCCCCGGCACGTCGACCTGGCGGGCGCGGGATCGCCCGAACGCCCGGTTCTGCCGGCCCAGGGCCTTGATGCGGGCCCGGTCCAGCCGGTTCTCGTTGCGCCGGCGGTGGCGGTCCTGCTCCCGCTCGCGCTTGTCCTCGCGCACCTCGTCGACGGCCTCGTCGAGGGTGCGGACGCCCTCCAGCAGCATGAGCGACCAGGCTCCGAAGGTCTCCCGGGGAGCCCGCAGCCAGCGGACCATCCGGACCTGCGGCAACGGCCGCGGAATCAGGCCCTGTTCGCGCAGCGCCGCCCGGCGGGTCTGCTTGAGGGCGCGGTCGAAGAGGACGGCCGCCGAGAGCGACATCCCGGCGAAGAACTGCGGGGCGCCGTCGTGGCCCATGCCGCGCGGCGCGTGCACCCAGTTGAACCAGGCGGCCGCGCCCGCGAACAGCCAGACCAGCATGCGCGAGCCGAGGGCCGCGTCGCCGTGGCTGGCCTCGCGGACGGCGAGCACCGAGCAGAACATGGCGGCGCCGTCGAGGCCGAAGGGGACCAGGTACTCCCAGCCCCCGGAGAGGTTCAGGTTCTGCCGGCCGAAGCCGACCAGTCCGTGGAAGGAGAGCGCGGCGGCCACCGCCGCGCAGCAGAACAGCAGGACGTAGGAGGCGGTTCCGTAGACGGCTTCCTTGCGCCGCCGCCGCTCTTCGCTGCGCTCCCAGGTGTCGTCGGCCGCGGCCTTGTCGCCCTCCCGCTTGCCCCGGGCCAGTACCGCAACTGCCGCAAGTACGCCCAGGATCAGCAGGCTGCCGGGCAGCAGCCAGTCCAGCGATATGTCGGTCAGTCTCATGCGGATGTCCCTTGCCTCTGCCTCGCGTATGCGGCCTTCCGGGAGCCATGGTGGCGCAGGAGATCGGCCCGGCATGCAGGTTTCGGGGCAAGTGGACGCCATCGGGGGGTGCGGCCCGCCGGATAGGGTGTTGTAGCTCGAACTACCGCTCGTGCCACCCGAGTTGTGTTCGATTACGGCCAGCCGGACGAGTGGGTTCAGATGTCAGGCGGCAGCCGTGAGGCGCACGATGCGGTCCGCGTCGCAGGTGCGGGGGCAGGTGGTGCAGGTCTCCTCGGGCCGGATCGTGTAGAAGAGGCAGCAACTGGCCCGGTCCCGGGTGGGCAGCCGTTCGCCCGCCGGGCCGGAGAGCATGCGGAAGGCCGCGCCGGCGGTGTACGGGGCCGTCATGCCGGGCAGCAGCGCCTCCAGCTCGGCCCTGGCCCGCTGCTCCTCGCCCACGAGCTTGCCCAGGTGCCAGACGCCCGAGACGATCTCGTCGGTCACCATGCCCCACAGGGCGCGCCGGCCGCGCCGCGTGCGCGGGCCGAAGCTGTCCAGGAGGGGTTCGAGGTGCTGGGCCACCGCAGCCCGCACCTCACCGCGCAGCGCCTCCTCGTCGGGCACGACACGGGCCCCGGGGAGAGCGGCCGCCGGGTCGTCCGGCAGGCAGGCGAAGGACTCGACGCGTACGTTCATGCGCCCTTGGGTCCGGTGGAAGGCCACGTGGCGCGCCGACAGCAGGGGTACCCGCCGGTGGAGGAACCAGGGCGCCGTGATCAGCAGGCACGCGGGCCATGCGTACCGGTGCAGGCCGAACGTGGCCACGACGTCGGGGCGGGCCTGGCGGCCGTAGTCCCGCAGGACCTGGGCGTCGTCCCAGGCGAGGTACCCGTCCAGCTCCGCTCCGCCCGCCGCGAGCGCGTCCGCGCCGACCCACCCCACACCGCGAGGGGCGCTCTCGTGCGCTGCGCGCTCGGTGACCTGCAGCTTGCCGTACACCTGCGACAGGCGTGCGTACGCGTCCGCCACCGGAGAGCCGGCCGGGGGCGGGGCGTCGACGGAGCTGTCGGGCATGGCGGAACCACCGATCCACACGATCACGACGGACAAAGGTAAGGCTTACCTTAACTGATCTCGGTGGCCCGTGCCAGCACTTGCGGAATCGATTCGCCTATCCTCGGAGGGCCCAGGTCGAGACCCCGAGGAGGACCGAGTGCACGAAGCGGCCCACGTCGGGGTGACGGCGCTGATCCCGACGCAGAAGGTGCTGCGCCATTCGGTGCGCGGACAGGTGCTGGACGCGCTGCGCGCCGCCCTGGTCGACGGGGAGCTGGTGCCGGGGGAGATCTACTCCGGGCCGGCCCTGGGGGAGCGCTTCGGCGTCTCCGCGACGCCCGTGCGCGAGGCGATGCAGCAGCTGGCGCTGGAGGGGGCGGTGGAATGCCTCCCGAACCGGGGTTTCCGGGTGCTGTCGCGTACGCCGCGGGTCCTGGCGGAGCTGGCGGAGGTCCGCGCGCTGCTGGAGGTGCCGGTGATGCTGCGCCTCGCCCGTACGGTCCCGGCCGAGGCCTGGTCGGCGCTGCGGCCGGCGGCGGCCGCCACGGCCGAGGCCGCCGCGGCCGGTGACCTCCCGCGGTACGCGGACGCGGACCGGGCCTTCCACCGGGAGGTCCTCTCCCTGGCCGGGAACGACCAGCTGGTCCAGGTCGCGGAGGAACTGCACCGCCGGTCCCAGTGGCCGCTGCCGGGCGCCCCGCGGGTCCGCAGGGCGGCCCTCGTCGCGGACGCGGCGGAGCACTCGGCCCTGCTGGAGGCCCTGATCGCAGGAGACCTCCACCTGATCGAACCCCTGATCCGCAACCACTTCACCGGCACCTGACCGGGGCCCCGCAGGGGCCCGCGCCGTCAGGTGGCCGGGGCCGGGTGGAGCTGGTCCGCCAGCCAGGTGGGGATGCCGCCCAGGAGGTGGAACAGCCGGCGCGCCTCCGCGCGGAGGCGGGCGGCCTCCGGTTCCGCCTCGGCTTCGGCCAGGGCGGCCAGCGCCGGGGCCGTGCCGATCAGGAAGCCCAGCTCTTCCCGGATGCGCAGGGACTCCGCGAAGCCCTTGCGGGCCTCCGCCACCTCCCCGTCCCGCAGGGCCAGCGCCGCCAGGTGCCGCCAGGTGAACGACAGGAGGAGGGTGTCCCCATGGGCCAGCGCCCCGGCATGGGCGCGGTGGTACGCGGGCCGGGCCGACTGGGGGGCGTCCGCCAGGTGTTCCGCGACCAGGCCGCGCCGGAAGTCCAGCAAGGGCCGCGTCCGGGACCCCGGGGACAGCAGCGCCGCCGCCCGGCCCAGCGCCGACCGGGCCTCGTCCGAGCGGTCGCGGACCCCGAGCACGGTGGCCGCGTACGCCAGCTGCCCCCGCTCGCACGCCGCCGAGCCCCGCTCGTCGTCGTCGTGGGCCACCGCCTCCGCGACCCGCAGGGCGTCCTCCGCCTCCGCCCAGCCCTGCCCGGTGAACAGGCACCGCTCGACCAGCAGCGCGGTCCGCTGCACGGCCGCGCCGGCGTCGGGCAGGTGCGGCGTCAGCAGGGCCGCCGCGTCGGTCCAACAGCCGCGCGAGCGCAGCCGCCATATCGCCCGCTGGAGGGGGTCGTCTCCCCCGGTAGTTCCGGCACCGGACATGGCGGTATCCGCCACATTGCCCTCCCCAAAGCAACCAAGCAGCACGTCGTCGAGCCCTGGGCCGAAATGAGAGCACGGATCGACGGCTTCGGCCAAGGGGTCGGGTGAACTCTTTCACAAAGTCCGGACGCCGCGTCAGGCGCCCGGCGCCGATCTTGGCCGGATCAGCTCAGCTCATCCGCAGTGCCAGGAAGAAGTCGAGCTTGTCCTCCAGCCGCGACAGGTCACGCGACGTCAACTGCTCGATTCGCCCGACCCGGTAGCGCAGGGTGTTGACGTGCAGGTGCAGCCGCGTCGCACACCGCGTCCACGAGCCGTCGCAGTCCAGGAACGCCTCCAGCGTCGGAATGAGCTCCGCGCGGTGGCGGCGGTCGTAGTCCCGCAGCGGGTCCAGCAGGCGCGCCGTGAAGGCACGGCGCACGTCGTCCGGGACGAACGGCAGCAGCAGTACGTGCGAGGCCAGTTCGTGGTGGCCCGCCGCACAGACCCGGCCCGGGCGCGCCGCGGCGACCCGGCGGGCGTGCCGGGCCTCCTCCAGCGCCCCGCGCAGCCCCTCCGCGGAGTGCACGGCCGCGCTGACGCCGAGGGTGAGCCGGCCGTCGTCGGCGAGGCCCGCCTGCAGGGGCTCCCGTACGACGGAGAGCAGCTCGTCGGCGTGCAGGGCGCTGTCCGGGCCGCCCTTCTCCTCGCCGGGCTCCCCGGGCAGTGCGGGCAGCGGTACGAGCGCGATGGCCTCGTCACCCGCATGGGCCACGGCGATCCGGTCCGAGGGCTCGGGCCCCGAGACGGACGGGTCGATCAGGATCTCCTCCAGCAGCGACTGCGCCACCGGGCCGCCGGGGATGTCCCCGCCCTCCCAGTCCACCCGTGCCACGACGACCTGCCAGTGGGGGGCGGTGCCCAGCCCGGGCAGCAGCACCGGGGCCGCGACCCGCAGACGGGCGGCGATCTCGGCGGGCGCGGCGCCCGTCTGGACGAGCTCCAGCACCTCCTGGGCGAGGCGGCGGCGCACCGTACGGGCCGCGTCGCGCCGATCCCGCTCGACGGCGATCAGCTGGGTCACGCCCTGGAGCAGGTCGAGCCGCTCCGCGGGCCAGTCGCCCGCGTCCGCCTCGACGGCCAGCAGCCAGTCCGAGAGCACGCTCTCGCGCACGTCACGGGCCCCGGGACCGCCCGGGCCCCGCCCCGCTCCCCTGATCGGGAACAGGGAGTAGGCAATACCCTGGATGGAGATCCGGTGCGGGCCCCTGCGCCCGGTGCGGACCGCCGCCAGGTGCTCGCCGGCCAGCGTCGCGCAGACGCCTGGTGCCAGGGGTTCTCCCGCGCCGGCGATCTGCCGGCCCGTGGGGGACAGCACCCAGGCGCGCAGATCGAGGTCAGTGGTGAGCAGATCGAGCACCACGTCGGGTCCACCGCCCGCGGGGCCCGAGGTCATCAGGCGGCGGTGCCGGTCCACGACGGCCGCGAGGTCACCCGCGCGCTCCCCGGAGACCTGCCGGACCACGTACTCGGTGATCGTGGCGAATGCAACGTCTTCGTTCACAGCGAACAACGGCAGCCGGTTGCGCCGACAGGCTGAAACGAGATCATCGGGGATGTCCCCGAGCTCCGCCTCGCCGGCCGCGAGGCCCGCGACGCCCGCGCTCGCCAGGATTCGTACGAACGGCTCGGAGTCGGCTGAATTTCTTCGCCAGGCCAGGCCGGTGAGGACGAGTTCGCCCCCCGTGAGGTATCGGCTGGGATCCCTCAGGTCGGTCGTCATGACGCCGCGGACCGTCCGGTCGAGTTCGTCCTCGCCGCCCAGCAGCCGCAGCCCCAGCGCCTCGGTTTCCAGCAGTGCGCGCAGCCGCATGGTGTCGCCGCCGATCTGTCTCGAATGTTGCCGTTGGAAATCGGGCAGGTCGTTGCATCCTGCCTTTCATACGAATCTACAAGACGAGGGAGGCCGCCAGCCAACTCCTTCATGGTTTCGGTGACTGCACCGGGGGGACGCGCGGCTTGTGTACTGACTCCACACCGCGTTAACAGCACGTGAACGACCAGTCGAGGGCCCCCCGGGCCTCCTGGCTTGAAGTGAACGACACGATGAAGAAGAAGAGAGCCGCACATGGACTTCCTTCGCCCCGCCAGCTGGGAGGAGGCACTCGCCGCTAAGGCCGAGTACCCCACAGCTGTGCCGATTGCGGGTGGCACCGACATCATGGTCGAGATCAACTTCGACCACCGCCGTCCGGAGTACCTCCTTGACCTCAACCGCATCGGACTGCTGCGGGAGTGGGAGGTAGGCGAGGAGGTCACCAAGCTCGGCGCCTCCGTCCCGTACACCCAGATCATGGAGAACCTGCGCGGCACGCTGCCGGGCCTCGCGCTCGCCTCGCACACGGTCGCGTCCCCCCAGATCCGCAACCGCGGCGGTGTCGGCGGCAACCTCGGTTGCGCCTCGCCGGCCGGCGACTCCCACCCCGCCCTGCTCGCCGCCGACTGCGAGGTCGAGGTCGAGTCCGTACGCGGCTCGCGCCTGATCCCGATCGACGAGTTCTACACCGGCGTCAAGCGCAACGCGCTCGCCGCCGACGAGCTCATCAAGTCGGTGCACATCAAGAACGCCACCGGCCCGCAGCAGTACTCCAAGGTCGGCACCCGCAACGCGATGGTCATCGCGGTCTGCGGTTTCGGCCTCGCGCTGCACACCGACACCCGCACCGTGCGTACGGGCATCGCCTCGGCCGCCCCGACCCCGATCCGGGCGAAGGCCGCGGAGGAGTTCCTGAACGCCGCGCTCGAAGAGGGCGGTTTCTGGGAGTCCGGCAAGGTCATCACCCCGTCGATCGCCAAGCAGTTCGGTGAGCTCGCCTCCGGCGCGTGCAACCCGATCGACGACGTCCGTGGCACGGCGAAGTACCGCCGTCACGCGGTCGGCATCCTGGCTCGCCGCCAGCTGGTCTGGACGTGGGAGCAGTACCGCGGCAACAACGGCCGCCCGCTTGAAGGGGCTGCGTAACCATGCGCGTCAATTTCACTGTCAACGGTCGTCAGCAGGAAGCCGACGACGTGTGGGAGGGCGAGTCCCTCCTCTACGTGCTGCGTGAGCGCCTGGGTCTGCCCGGCTCCAAGAACGCGTGCGAGCAGGGCGAGTGCGGTTCCTGCACCGTCCGCCTCGACGGCGTGCCGGTCTGTTCCTGTCTGGTCGCGGCCGGTCAGGTCGAGGGCCGCGACGTCGTGACCGTCGAGGGCCTGGCCGACTTCGCCAAGCAGCGCGAGGCCCACGGCCACGGCGGTGCCTGCGGCACCGGCGGCGGTTGCGGCAGCAACGGCGTCTCGACCGACGAGGCGAAGCGCTGGGCGGCCAAGCCCGGTGACTCCCAGACCGGTGAGGGCGTCGAGCTCTCCAACATCCAGCAGGCGTTCATCGACGCCGGCGCGGTCCAGTGCGGCTTCTGCACCCCGGGTCTGCTGGTCCAGGCGGACGAGCTCCTGGAGCGCAACGCCGACCCGTCCGACCAGGACATCCGTGAGGCCCTGTCCGGCAACCTCTGCCGCTGCACGGGCTACGAGAAGATCCTCGACGCGGTCCGCCTCGCGGCCGCCCGTCAGGGAGAGGCGGTCTGACCATGGCTCAGAACACCCGCACGGTACCGGCCGGCACGCCGACCAACGTCACCCAGAAGCACAACAAGGGCGGCATCGGCGAGTCCACGCTCCGCCCGGACGGCACCCTCAAGGTCACCGGTGAGTTCGCGTACTCCTCGGACATGTGGCACGAGGACATGCTGTGGGGCCAGACCCTGCGCAGCACCGTCGCCCACGCCGAGATCGTCTCCATCGACATCTCCGAGGCCCTGGCCATGCCGGGCGTCTATTCGGTGCTGACGTACGACGACCTGCCGGCCGAGATGAAGAACTACGGCCTCGAGATCCAGGACACCCCGGTTCTCGCCAACGGCCGGGTACGTCACCACGGTGAGCCGGTCGCCCTCGTGGCCGCCGACCACCCGGAGACCGCCCGCCGCGCGGCCGCCAAGATCAAGATCGACTACAAGGAGCTGCCGCTCGTCACGGACGAGGCATCCGCCCTCGCCGCCGACGCGCCGCTGATCCACGAGGGCCGCGACGACCACCACTCCGGTCACGTCCCGCACCCGAACATCGTGCACCGCCAGCCGATCATCCGCGGCAACGTGGAAGAGGCCCGCAAGCGCGCCGACGTCATCGTCGAGGGCGAGTACACCTTCGGCATGCAGGACCAGGCCTTCCTCGGTCCGGAGTCCGGCCTGGCCGTGCCCTCCGAGGACGGCGGTGTCGACCTCTACGTCGCCACCCAGTGGCTGCACTCGGACCTCAAGCAGATCGCCCCCGTCCTCGGTCTCCCCGAGGAGAAGGTGCGCATGACGCTCTCGGGCGTCGGCGGTGCCTTCGGCGGCCGCGAGGACATCTCGATGCAGATCCACGCCTGCCTCCTGGCCCTGGCCACGAACAAGCCGGTCAAGATCGTCTACAACCGGTTCGAGTCCTTCTTCGGCCACGTGCACCGCCACCCGGCGAAGCTGTACTACGAGCACGGCGCCACCAAGGACGGCAAGATCACGCACATGAAGTGCAAGATCGTCCTGGACGGCGGAGCGTACGCCTCCGCCTCCCCGGCGGTCGTCGGCAACGCCTCCTCGCTCTCCGTCGGCCCGTACGTCATCGACGACGTCGACATCGAGGCGATCGCGCTCTACACGAACAACCCGCCCTGCGGCGCGATGCGCGGCTTCGGCGCCGTCCAGGCCTGCTTCGCGTACGAAGCCCAGATGGACAAGCTCGCGGCGAAGCTGGGCATGGACCCGGTCGAGTTCCGCCAGCTGAACGCCATGGAGATGGGCACGATCATGCCCACCGGCCAGGTCGTGGACTCCCCGGCCCCGGTCGCCGAGCTGCTGCGCCGGGTCAAGGCCCGCCCGCTGCCGCCGGAGCGCCAGTGGGAGACCGCCGGCGAGGGCGCGGACGTCCGCGCACTGCCGGGCGGCCTCTCCAACACCACCCACGGCGAGGGCGTCGTCCGCGGTGTCGGGTACGCGGTCGGCATCAAGAACGTCGGCTTCTCCGAGGGCTTCGACGACTACTCCACCGCCCGCGTGCGCCTGGAGGTCATCAACGGCGAGCCCGTCGCGATGGTCCACACGGCCATGGCGGAGGTCGGCCAGGGCGGTGTCACCGTCCACGCGCAGATCGCCCGTACCGAGCTGGGCGTCACGCAGGTGACCATCCACCCGGCCGACACGCAGGTCGGCTCCGCCGGTTCCACGTCCGCCTCGCGGCAGACGTACATGACCGGTGGCGCCGTGAAGAACACCTGTGAGGCGGTCCGCGAGGCCCTGCTGGAGATCGGCCGTCGCAAGAACGGCTCGTACCACCCGGCCTGGGCCCAGGCCGAGCTCCTCCTGGAGGGCGGCAAGGTCGTCACCGACGGCGGCGAGGTCCTCGCGGACATCGCCGACATCCTCGAGGACGAGGCGATCGACCTGGAGCTGGAGTTCCGGCACCGGCCGACCGTCGCGTTCGACCTGAAGACCGGCCAGGGCGACGGCCACGTCCAGTACACCTTCGCCGCGCACCGCGCGGTCGTGGAGGTGGACACCGAGCTCGGCCTGGTCAAGGTCGTCGAGCTGGCGACCGCCCAGGACGTCGGCAAGGCGCTGAACATGCTCTCCGTGGTCGGCCAGATCCAGGGTGGTACCACCCAGGGTCTCGGCGTGGCGGTCATGGAGGAGATCATCGTGGACCCGAAGACCGCGAAGGTGCGCAACCCCTCCTTCACGGACTACCTGATCCCGACCATCCTCGACACCCCGACCATCCCGGTCGACGTCCTGGAGCTCGCCGACCCGAACGCGCCGTACGGCCTTCGCGGTCTCGGCGAGGCCCCGACCCTCTCGTCCACTCCGGCCGTCCTCGCGGCGATCCGGGCGGCGACCGGTCTGGAGCTCAACAAGACGCCGATCCGTCCGGAAGCCCTCACCGGCACCCTCTAGGACGGCGTGGTCCGGGGGCCGCGAGGCCCCCGGACCCCCACAGATTTCCGGGCGGTGTGACACCGGGAACGTCACACTTCCAGCCGCACCGCCCGGAGCAAGAAGTCCGGAGTACGAAGCACCGCACCGCTCGCGGTCCGTTCCCCCGGCAGCACCCCCACGCAACACCCCGGTGGCCCCGGCACCCCGGAGCCGCCACCAGTACCGCAGAACCCCCGCAGTACCCGCAGTACACGCAGTGCATTTCGCGTCGCCTCGGGCCGTCACCCCGGGTCGTGCAGCCAAACGGAGTTTCCCAAATCCCGCGTCTCCAATCTTCATGCGGGTGCCCCTTTGAACCTTGGGAGTTAGGCACCATGACCCAGTCGTCTGTGGAGCCCAAGACCACCGCGGAAGAGGCCGGCGACGGCTCTCGTACCCCCGCCGGGCGTTCTTGGCTCGACCGGTACTTTCACATCACCCACAGAGGATCCAGCGTCGGCAATGAGGTACGTGGCGGAGTCACGACCTTCATGGCCATGGCGTACATCCTCCTGCTCAACCCGCTGATCCTCTCCGGCAAGGACGTCGCCGGAGACACCATGAGCCAGAAGGCTCTCATCACCGCCACCGCGTTCGCCGCGGCCCTGACCACGCTTCTCATGGGCTTCGTCGGCAAGGTCCCGCTGGCGCTGGCCGCAGGCCTTTCGGTCTCCGGCGTGCTCTCCTCGCAGGTCGCCCCCCAGATGACCTGGCCGCAGGCCATGGGCATGTGCGTGATGTACGGCGTCGTGATCTGTCTCCTGGTCGTCACCGGCCTCCGCGAGATGATCATGAACGCGATCCCGCTCGCGCTCAAGCACGCGATCACCATGGGCATCGGCATGTTCGTCGCCCTGATCGGCCTCGTGAAGGCCGGCTTCGTGGGCAAGGGCTCCGAGTTCGGTCCCCCGGTCCAGCTCGGTTCCGTCGGCGAGCTCGCCGGCTGGCCCGTCCTGATCTTCTGCGTCACCCTGCTGACCATCTTCATGCTGCAGGCCCGCAAGGTCCCCGGCGCGATCCTGATCGGCATCGTCGGCGGCACCGTGCTCGCCGCGATCCTCAACGCCGTCGCGGACATCGACGCGAAGGCCTGGCGCAACGGTCCGCCGACCCTGGACGGCTCCGCGGTCTCGATGCCCGACTTCTCGCTCTTCGGCAAGGTCGAGTTCGGCGGCTGGGGCGACGTCGGCGTCATGACGGTCGGCATGATCGTCTTCACCCTGGTCCTCGCCGGCTTCTTCGACGCGATGGCGACCATCATCGGCGTCGGCACCGAGGCCAAGCTCGCCGACGACAAGGGCCGTATGCCGGGCCTGTCCAAGGCCCTGTTCATCGACGGCGCCGGCGGCGCCATCGGTGGTGTCACGGGTGGCTCCGGCCAGACCGTGTTCGTCGAGTCCGCCACCGGCGTCGGCGAGGGCGCCCGCACGGGCCTCGCCTCCGTCGTCACGGGCCTGTTCTTCGCCGCCTGCCTCTTCTTCACCCCGATCACGCAGATCGTCCCGGGTGAGGTCGCCTCCGCGGCCCTCGTGGTCATCGGCGCGATGATGATGCAGAACGCCCGCCACGTGGACTGGGCCGACACGGCGACCGCCATCCCGGTCTTCCTGACCGTGGTGGTCATGCCCTTCACGTACTCGATCACCCCGGGCGTCGCCGCCGGTGTCATCTCCTACGTGGCCATCAAGATCGCGCAGGGCAAGGCCCGCGAGATCGGCGCCTTCATGTGGGTCCTGACCGGTGTCTTCCTGGTCTTCTTCGCCCTCCACCCGATCGAGGCGTGGCTCGGTGTGAAGTAAGGCCGGGCCCGTGACCGGGACCTGACCCTCCACGCATCCGATACTGGTAACCGAACCTCTCCGAGGAGGCCGCACATGCTGGACATCGCCGAAGAACTGAACCGGTGGGTCGAGCAGGGACGTGACTTCGCCGTCGCCACCGTGGTGGCGGTCGGCGGGAGTGCACCCCGGCAGCCCGGAGCCGCACTCGCCGTCGACGGCGAGGGCACGGCCATCGGCTCGGTTTCCGGCGGATGCGTGGAGGGCGCGGTGTACGAGCTGTGCCGGCAGGCGCTGGAGGACGGCGAGACCGTCCTCGAGACCTTCGGCTACAGCGACGACGATGCCTTCGCCGTGGGCCTGACCTGCGGCGGGATCATCGACATCCTCGTCACCCCGGTCCCCGTGGGATCCCCGGCGCGCGAGGTGTTCGCGGCCGCGCTGGCCGCGGCGGCCCGCGGTGAGGCCGCGGCGGTCGCCCGGATCGCGGAAGGGCCGGCCGAGCTCAAGGGCCGCGCCGTACTCGTCCGGGGCGACGGCGGCCACGAGGGCGGTTTCGGGGGACACCCCGAGCTGGACCGCACCATCGCCGAGGAGGCCCGGGCCCTGCTGGACGCGGGCAGGACCGGCGTGCTGGAGACCGGCGCCGACGGACGGCTCTGCGGAGAGCCGCTCAAGGTGCTCGTCGAGTCCAGCGTCCCGCCGCCGCGGATGATCGTCTTCGGTGCCATCGACTTCGCGTCCGCCCTGGTGCGGATCGGCAAATTCCTCGGCTACCACGTGACCCTGTGTGACGCGCGGCCCGTGTTCGCGACGAAGAACCGTTTCCCCGAGGCGGACGAGATCGTCGTCGAATGGCCGCACCGCTACCTCGAGGCACAGTCCTCGGCGGGCTCGCTGGACGGCCGGACCGTTCTGTGCGTGCTCACCCACGACGCCAAGTTCGACGTCCCGCTCCTCGAACTGGCCCTCAAGCTGCCCGTCGCGTACGTGGGCGCCATGGGCTCCCGCCGTACCCACGAGGACCGCAACAAGCGGCTCCGCGAGGTCGGCGTGACCGAGCTGGAGCTGGCCCGGCTGCGCTCCCCGATCGGCCTGGACCTCGGCGCCCGCTCCCCGGAGGAGACCGCGCTGTCCATCGCCGCCGAGATCGTCGCCAACCGCCGAGGCGGCTCCGGCGCGGCCCTCACCGGAGCGCACATACCGATCCACCCGGACACCTCGAACACCGTGATCGGCAGGATCGGCTCCGTCGCTTGAAGGACGTGAAGAAGAGGGCCTGAAGAAGCGGGCCTGACGAAAAGGGCGTGACCCGAGGGTTGCGCCCTTTTGCCGTTCCGCTTATTTTACCGGCCGGTAACAGCGCCTTTTTGCAACGGAGTTGAGCGGATGTCCCGAACCGCGCGCACCGCCCGCACGGCCCGCACCGCCCGTACCCCCGTCGTCACGCTCCTCGCCGGCTGTGCGCTGCTCGCGGCCTCCCTCGCCGGGGGCCCCGCCTCGGCCTCCGCCCCGGCCGCCGGTCCGGCCCCGGGCCCCGGCGTCCGCGAGGTGCTCTTCGTCGGCAACAACTGGGAGGGGACCGCCGACGTGCTCGCCTCCACCGGCGACCTCGCCAAGGTCGGGCGGATCAACATGATCCCCGACAAGGAGGAGCGGCTGCGGGAGATCTACCTCGATCCGATCAAGCTCGGCTTCTTCCTCGGCATCCGCGCCACCGCGGGCGAGGGGCACGACCAGTTCGTGGACGACATGTACACCACCCCGGACGGCACCGCCGTGGTCGCCTCCCGCCCCAGCTTCGCCGACGTCGTCTCGATCGACGTGCGGACGGGCCGGGTCAACTGGCGCTTCCCCGTCTCCGGCTACCGCTCCGACCACATGGCCGTCTCGCCCGACGGCACCCGGGTCGCCGTCTCCGCCTCCACCGCCAACACCGTGCACGTCCTGGACATCGCCACCGGGCGGCAGCTCGGCTCCTTCCCGACCGGCGACAAGCCGCACGAGAACACCTTCTCCCGTGACGGCCGCTACCTGTGGAACAGCTCGATCGGCGACGTCACCTCCGCCCTCGACGCGCCGTGGCTGGACTGGACGAAGGGCGACCGGAAGATCACCGTCGTCGACGCGCAGACCTTCCGTACGGTCCGCGTGATCGACATGCGCGCGCGGCTGGACGCCTTCGGCCGCCCGGACCTGTCCGACGCGGTGCGGCCCATGTCGTTCAGCTCCGACGAGTCCAAGCTCTACTTCCAGGTGTCCTTCTTCAACGGGGTCGTGGAGTACGACGTGGCCACCGACCGGATCACCCGGATCAAGGAGCTCCCCCGCAACCCCGGCACCAACGCGGACCGCACCACCTGGGTCAACGACTCCCGCCACCACGGCATGTCCATGAGTCCGGACGGCGCCAAGCTCTGCATCGCGGGCACCATGGACGACTACGTCACCGTCGTGGACCGCGCCACCCTCGCCGAGGGGCCGCTGGTCCAGGCCGACAAGCCGTACTGGGCCACCGTCGACGGGGACGGCACGGCCTGCGTGATCTCCGAGAGCGGCGCCGACCGGGTCACCGCCATCGACTTCGCCACCGGGACCAAGCGGGTCTCCGTCCCCGTCGGCGACCACCCCCAGCGCGTCCGCCTCGGCCACGTCCCGACGGGCTGGACGGGTCCGCGGTAACGGCGCCCGCAGGAGCGGCGTCCGCCCGCCCGGGCGGCGGTACGCGCACGGCCCGGGCCGGGCGGGGGTCAGGCCGGCAGGGAGATGCGGGCCGCCGACATGCCGAAGGAGGAGCTCCAGGCGCCGGGAGCCAGTCCGGTGGGCTTCGGGTGCAGGTCCTCGTCGCGGTAACGGCTCACGTTCCGGTGCCAGTTGAGGACGGCGGCCATCCAGTCCTCCAGCTCCCGCACGTAGGTGTCGAGCGAGGCGCGCGCGGGCCGGCCGAGGCCGTGGTCTTCGTACAGCACCGGCAGCTGGTGGTCGCGGATGTGCTCGAACTCCCGGGTGCGCTGCTCCAGCAGGTCGGCGACGATCGCGAACGCCTGCGGGTAGTCGATGTCGAAGAAGTTCTGGGTGACGAGGACATGGTTGTGGACCTCGCCCTCGACCTCGATCTCCTTCTGGTACGAGAAGAGGTCGTTGACGATGCACCCGACGTCCGCCGCCGCGCTCTCCAGCGATCGCATCACGCCGTCCCGGTAGACCTCGGGCGGGACGCCGTCGCCCTCGTGGCCGAGTTTGGCGAGGAACATCGTCATGTACGAGCCGAACGTGAAGCGGCGCATCTCGGCGTAGTCGACCGGGTCCGGAATCCGGTTCACGACGGCGTTGCCGATCTCCCAGACCCAGCTGTCCAGCATCCCGATGACGTGCCCGCGGAACTCCGCGCGCATCGCAGCGCCCATCCCGGCGACGGTCCGTGCCCACAGGTCCTTCAGGCTCCGCTCCATCGCGGTGACCGGCCGGGGAGCCCCGGCCGGGTCCACCGGGATCATGGCGATCAGCCGGTCGGTCGCCGCCCGCGCCGCGCCGGGTGACTTCGCCCCGCCGAAGACCTTGGGGTAGTAGTCGTCCGCGTACGTGCCCCAGGCCAGCCATTGCGCGCTCAGGCTGAGCGCCTCGGGCGTCGCGTCGGGGTCGATGCCCGCCGAGCACAGCGCGAAGTCCATGCCGACCAGCTTGGCCTCGTCCCAGATGTCGGAGCCGGGGTCGCCGGGCTGCGGGTGCAGCAGGCCCATCTCCCGGCACCAGAGCACCAGTTCCCGGCGTGCCCGCTCCAGGTGGGGACTGAGGGTGAGCGGGAACGGCATGTGGAACTCGGGCAGCAGCGAGGGGCCCACCTTCCGGAACGGCACGTGCGTGAAGCTGCGCCGGCGCAGGTCCATGGCGCGGGGGGTGAACACCGAGCGCAGGTCGAGGGCGGCGGTTCCGGGCCCGCTGGGCATGAAGGGCAGGGTGAGGGGGGCCGCCGCCGCTGCCCTGGTCCCGGTGTTCATGTAGCGGCTGGAGACCATGTGCCATTCGTGGCCACCGGACTGCCAGTCCTGCAGGCCCTTCGCGTACGCGAGTACGGACGCCAGCTCGACGGGGTCCAGCCCGTGCAGGGCGGCGAGCGCGGGGACCTCGGCGAGGGCCGTGTACTCGAACTGCTGGAGCCGCGAGGTCAGCAGGTCGTTCGACAGGTCGGCGGCCTCCTGGGTGGTGCACTTCAGGAAGGTCTCCAGGACCAGGACGGCGTTGGAGAGTTCGCCCTCCTGCTCCACCTCGCGCTGGTACGAGAAGATGTCGTTGCGGATGTGCACCGCGTCGGAGAACGCGTCGCGGAGCACCTCGAGCGGGCGCGCGTGCGCGACCCGGGCCGGCACCTCGGCGGAAACGTACTCGACCAGTCCCGCGGACCAGGGGGCGCCGCCGACCTTGCGGCGCATCTCGATGTACTCGAGCGGATTGGCCACCCGGCCGATGTTGATGTTGTGGAGCTCCCACATCGACTCGTTGAGGAGGTTCCTCGTCGACTCGGAGAATCGTTCCCGCCAGCCCATCGACATCGCGGGCACGGTCCGCGACCACAGGTCTTTCAGGCCCGCCTCGACCGGGTTCGCGGGCTCGGGGAACCCGTCGGCGAGGTCCATCGGCATGAAGGCGGCGAGCCCGTCGAGGTACTTCTTGGCGCCCGCGCGGTCCTGGGTGCGCTTGTAGACCTCCAGGAAGTGGTCGTCGAAGAAGAACACCCACACGTACCAGTCGGTGACCAGGTCCAGCGCGTCGCCGTCGCAGTCGGGGTGCGTGTACGAGCACAGCAGCGCGTAGTCGTGCGAGTCCAGGTCCTCCTGCGTCCAGACGCCGGACCCCTCCAGCATCCCGAAGTCGCGGGCCCACCGCCGGGTGTGTGTTCGCGCGGCCTCCAGGTGCGGGTTCAGTCGCGCCGGATAGGGCACGTAGAAATCCGGCAGTTGAAACGGCTGTGTCACGGCGCGATGGACCTTTCCGTCCGAGGGTGCGGGGGTCCGCTGGCTGCGGCCCCCGCACGAGATCAGCAGGGCCCTACCCCTTTCGCCGCCGGGACAAGGAAGAGTTCACCGCTTCAGGTGAATCAGATGCCGTTCGTGGGGCATGGCTGAGGGGTGAGGCCCCTTACGGGACCTCACCCCTCAACGTTCAGCGTTCCCGGCGGTGCCGTCAGAGGACGACGTCGTAGGCGTTCCAGCCGTTGCCGACCAGGACGCGGCCCTGGTTTGGCAGGAAGTCGTAGAGCTCACCGTTGTTCAGGACGCCGACGTGCTCCGCGGCACCGTCGCTGTTGAGGTCGGCGGGGTACGGGGTCCATCCGCCGACCCACCAGCCGTTGCCCTCGAACGTCCGGGCACCGAAGGAGATCTTCCCGTCCGCGCCGGTGCTGTTGGGGAACAGGTACACGTCGCCCTGGTCGGTGCGGCCCACGATGTCGATCTTGCTGTCACCGTTGAGGTCGGCGTACCGGAGGGTCTCCCATCCGCCCGGCCAGAAGCCGTTGCCGATGAACGTGCGTGCACTGAGCGTGCTGGTGCCGGTTCCGCCGCTGCCCGGGTAGACCCACAGGTCCGCATTCGCGTCACGAGCGAAGACGTCGGTACGACCGTCGAGATTGACGTCACCGAAGCCCAGGTCGTAGCCGTTCCAGCCGACACCGATCAGGTAGCGGCCCGCGAACGAATTGGTGTCGGTTCCTCCGGTACCCGGGAAGAGGTAGAGGTCGCCCTCCTTGGTGCGGCCGACGATGTCGGTGCGGCCGTCGTTGTTGAGGTCGGCGGTGTAGAGGTGCGTCCAGTAGTCGCGCCAGAACCCGTTGCCGATGAAGTAGCGGCTGCCGAGCGTGCTGGTGCCGCTGCCACCGGTTCCCTGGTAGACCCACGCGTCGCCCTGGGCGTCGCGGGCGAGGACGTCGGTGAAACCGTCGCCGTTGTAGTCGGGCCGACTCTGCGAACCGCTCGTCCACAGGCTCTGGCCTGAGGCGTTGTAGATCACGAGCACGCCGCGGCTCTGCAGCACGGCGTAGGAGTAGGGGGTGGTGGTCTTGCTGCTCCACAGGGCGGTGGTGCCGTTGGCGGCGTAGACGACGAAGTTCCCGTCGTTCTGCATGCGGGCCACGGCGCCGTTGTTGCCGCCGGTGTTCGTGGACCAGATCTGCTTGTTGTCCTTGGTCGTAAGGACCAGGTTGCCGTCGGCGCGCATGACGAGCTTGGAGTTGCCGGAGGAGAACTCCTCGCCGGAGGCCAAGGTGGTGCCCGCCGGGATCTTCGCTCCGGGCACACCGTCGATCTGGTAGTTGGCGGAGAACGCCGTGACGGTGCCGCCCGAGGCGACTCCGTTCCAGCCGAGGACCGTGTTGTCGGCCTGTCGGGCCCACAGGTCGCTGACGCCGTCACCGGAGACGTCGCCCACCGAGCCGATCTGGGGGAAGGCGGCCTGGGTCACACCGCCGCCGATCTTGGTGCGGGTCTGGGTGCCCCAGGTGGCGAGGTCGACGACGAACTGCGGGTCCTTGCTCTTCTTGCCGTAGGTGCGCAGGATGTCGCCGGTGGCGTTGTCCCGGAGCCAGAGGTCGGGAACCTTGTCCCCGTTGACGTCGCCGGGGGCGACGACGGTGTACTTGTCCCAGTCGGTGTTGCCGACGAGCACCGGCTCCCCGTTGCCGTCGAGGGTGCCGAAGACGCTGCCGTAGTAGGCCCAGAGCTGCTTGCCCTGCTTGACCAGCAGGTCGGGCGTGCCGTCCCCGTTCAGGTCGCCGGGCGCGAGGACCTGCTCGGCGTTGTACCAGTGGTCGTCGCCGTTCCAGTCCGGACCGTAGTCGCATCCGGCGCCGGGGTTCTTCACCGGGCACGCCACCGTCATCTCGACGGGGTTGTCCGCACCGCCCTGGCCGTTGTTGGCGTAGGCGAAGAGCTTCTTGGCCGTCATCCCGGACGGCTGTTCGAGAGAGACGAGATCGTTGTACCCGTCGCCGTCCCAGTCGCCGAGCGTGTCGAGCCGGGCCCCGTTGAAGTTCTTGCCGGCCCTGGTCGCGGCAGTGAACTTGGCGTTGCCCTGGCCGGCGTAGGTCAGGAGGTTGCCGAAGGAGTCGTTGCTCCAGATGTCGCGGTTCCCGTCGCCGTTGAGGTCTCCGGCAGTGTCCTGCGCCGCGGAGCGGGCGGCGTAGAAGAGGTACGCCGTGGTGTCGGAGCGGTTGCCGGCCGCGTCCTGGCTGAAGGCGTAGACGAAGTGCGGGCCGGCGCCGGGCGGGGTGAGCTGGACGTCGACGGAGGCACCGGGGGCCACGGTGGCGCTCTTGAGCTCAGGGTTCCAGTCGGTGTAGTACCCGTACCAGGTCGCGTCCTTCACGTCGTTGGCGGCGAGGGTGAACGAGCCGGGCGTACGGGCCTTGCCGGTTCCGGCGGGCCAGCCGCTCTTCCCGTCGGGGAAGACGGTCGAGCTGATCTTCGGCGCCTTGGCCGGCCGGGTGCGGTCGACCGAGAACTTGCAGGTCTGCGACCAGGCGGAGGTGGCGTGGTCCTGGTCGGTCGCGCGCACCTTCCAGGTGTAGTCGCCGTCGGGCAGGCTGGTGTCAGGGACGTTCCACGTGGCGACCTTGCCGTTGTTGGCGGGGAGCGTCTGTGTCGCGACCGGTGTGCTCTGGCCGGCCTTGAAGATCTGGTACTCGGCGCTCAGGTTCCCGGCGTCGGGGTCCGAGATCGTCGAGTAGAGGCCGATGGTGGTGTTGCCGATCTTTCCGCCCTCGACGCAGGGCACCCACGGCGACGTGCCCGGGTCGGCAGGGGTCCTGGGCGGGTTGTTGTACTCCGTCTCCAGGGTGATCGTCTTCGGGTCGAAGCGCTTCCACTGGTACTGGTCGCTCTCGTTGGACGCGTACAGGCCCAGCGTCACGCTGGACCAGCCCTTGGACGCGGACTCCTTGGCGGCCGCGGTGGCGTCGAACTCGAGGTTGCCGGCGCCGCAGTCGGGACGGCCCTTGGCGGCGGAGACGGTCGCCAGCTTGGTGCCCTTGCCGGGCTGGCTGTTCCAGGTGGTCGCGGAGGAGATGGGGCCGGTGGTCCACAACTCCACCGGGGTGGGCGTGCAGGACCAGGACCACGTCTCCTTGATGCGGAACGTCGACTTGGTGACCTGGGCGCCCTTGAGGTTGGCGGTGTCGAGCTGGAAGAAGGAGCGGGACAGCCCGTTCGTCTCGCTCTCGTAGCCGACGCGGACGTCCTGCTTGGTGTTCCAGTACGAGTTCTTCGGCCAGCTCCGGTACGCCCAGGCCCAGTTCTGGCGCTCGCCCCAGGCGACCGAGGGGTCGATGAACACCGGGTACTTCGTGGCGGCGCCGGTCAGGAGGGCCTGGTCGGGCTTGATCTCCAGGTTGCCGCCGGTCACGGTGGTGGGCATCTGCGCGTCCTTGGCCCCGGACGGCGTCACGAAGGCGTCGGCGGGCGCGGCGGGTTCGCCGGCGTCCGCCGCGGCGGCGAGCGAAAGGGCCGCCGTCTTGGCCTGCGGAGCGGCGGCGGCCCCGGTCGTGGTGGAGTCCCACATCATCGGCGCGGACGCGGTGAACACGGTCTGGCCCGCAGGGTTGACGGCGCTCAGCAGGCCGGTCGTGGCGTTGGACGAGACGTTCAGGCCCACGGTGTCGAGCTTGAACTTCAGGGTGGCGAGGTCGGGGTGCTTGGCCGCCTCGGCCGTCTTGACGACGAGCAGCTCCGAGAAGCCCTCGACGTCGGCCTTCAGCTGCAGGTCGACGTCGGGCAGCACGTTGGCGTACGTCGCCACGTTCGCGGCCAGCGTCGGCTTGGGCAGCGCCTTCGGCCAGGTCAGGGACAGCGTGCGGCCGTCCTTGACCCCGGTCAGCAGGGGCCCGGTGCCGCCGCCGGAGAAGGCGATGCTGACTGCCGACGCCTTGGGAGCCACCGTGCCGTCCGCCGCGAACTGCAGCGTCGGATCGGTCGCGACCCACGCACCGGCCCGCCGCACCCGAACCGTCGTCCCGTAGCGCTTGACGGTCCACTTGCCCGTCGGCAGCGCCCAGGTGTCGGAGGTCTCGGTCCGGGCGGACGTCAGCTCGTACGGCTGGCCCGTTTCCCTGGCCTTGGCAAGTGCGAAGTCGGCCGGGCTCATGGAGCCCTCGGCGACCGGATCGGTGGCGGCGACGGCCGTCGTCGACGAGTTTATCACCCCCAATGCGGTAGCGGTTATTCCGCTTATCAGGGCCACAGAAATGGCCCGTGAAATTCCCCGCCCACCCGGCGTACCGGAGAGGGTCCTTTTTCTTCTCACGCACACTCCATCAGTCCGATATCTGTGACGACTCTACTCGGAATATCGGCTTCAAGGCGCTCTGAGCTGCGCTTTTTAAGTTGATCTTATGCGTGACGTCCCATTTGGTCCACTGCTCCCAGTTGGCCCAATTCGATCCCTTACGTGGTGTCAGATGAGCGAATTGTGACTGTTAGTCTGCGTCGATAAATCTCAATGTGAAGCATGGGGTGGGGTGTGAGAAGATTTCGCATGCGAGGGCTTTCCGTGGCATTGGCCGCGGCAGTCCTTTCAGGCATGCTGCCCGGCGCTGTTGCCGTAGCAGACAGCAAATCCAAGCCGTCGCTGCCGGAGCTGAAGCAGCCGAAAGCGGTGCCGGTCAAGCCGGTCCGTGCGGGCGGTGCGAAGAAGGCCGACGACGCGGCGACGCGGTGGAAGGCTCCGAAGGTCTCCTGGCCGACGGCCGGTTCGGCAGAGGTGGACCTGGCTCCGGCTCCGGGCCCGGTGTCGAAGTCGTTCCTCTCCGGTGCGGCGCAGGCTCCGGCCATCGGCTCGGGTACGCAGCAGGCGGGCAAGCTCCCGGTCGCGGTATACGTGGCTCCGGGCAAGGCGGCCGAGGCTCCGTCGAAGGTGAAGGTCTCGGTCGCGGCCAAGGACGCGGCGCGCAAGGCGGGTGTCGACGGCGTGCTGCTGTCGGTGGGCCGCTCGGACGGTTCCGACCAGTCCGCTTCGGCCAAGGTCGAGGTGGACTACAACACGTTCCGCGGCGCCTACGGCGGTGACTACGTCTCCCGTCTGCACCTGGTCGAGCTCCCGGCGTGTGCGCTGACGACGCCGGAGCGCACGGAGTGCCGTACGCAGAAGCCGCTGCAGACGCAGAACGACACGCGCGCGGGCAAGCTGTCCGCGCAGGTCGCGACGCCGGGCGTCGCGGCGAGGTCGGCGGGTGCGAAGGCCGCCCCGGCGGCCGCAGCCGCGAGCGGTGGTGCGACCGTCCTGGCTGCGACGGCGGGTGACGCGGGCCCGACGGGTGACTACAAGGCAACGTCCTTGCAGCCGTCGGGGTCCTGGACCTCCGGCGGCTCGACCGGCGGCTTCTCTTGGACCTACAGCATCAGCACGCCCGCCGTTCCCGGCGGGCAGGCGCCTCAGATCGGGCTCGGCTACAGCTCGCAGTCGGTAGACGGCCGGATGGCGGCGTCGAACAGCCAGGCCTCGTGGATCGGTGACGGCTGGAACTGGGAGCCCGGCTTCATCGAGCGCAGGTACAAGGCGTGCAACGACGACAAGACCGGCGGCACCAACTCCACCAAGGTGGGTGACCAGTGCTGGTTCAACGACAACGCCACGCTCTCGCTCGGTGGCAAGTCGACCGAGCTCGTCTATGAGGCGGGCAAGGGCTGGCACCCGGCGTCCGACTCGGGTGAGAAGGTCGAGAAGCTGACCGGCGCCTCCAACGGTGACAACGACGGTGAGCACTGGAAGATCACCTCGACCGACGGCATGCAGTACTTCTTCGGTCTGAACCGCCTGCCGGGCTGGAAGGATGCGTCGACGCCGACGACGAACTCCGCATGGACGGTACCGGTGTTCGGTAACCAGGCGGGCGAGCCCTGCTACAACGCCTCGTTCGCGAGCGCGTGGTGCCAGCAGGCCTGGCGCTGGCAGCTCGACTACGTCGTCGCCCCCGGCGGCAGCGCCACGGCGTACTACTGGAAGACCGAGACCAACAACTACGGCCGCAACGTGTCGGAGACCACCGGCAAGGCCACGGTCACCCCGTACGTCCGCGGCGGCTGGCTCGACCACATCGACTACGGCCTGCGCTCCGACAGCGTCTACACGTCCAAGGCGATGGGCCAGGTCACCTTCGACGTCAACGAGCGCTGCCTCACCACCTGCGGCACGTTCGACGAGACGAACGCGAAGAACTGGCCGGACGCCCCGTACGACCTGTTCTGCAAGGACGGCTCGACCGAGTGCAAGGGCCAGTATTCCCCCACGTTCTGGTCGCGTAAGCGCCTGACAGGCATCAACACCAAGATCCTCACCGGCGGCGTCTACCAGGACGTCGACACCTGGAGCCTGGACCAGAACTTCCCGCCGGCCGGCGACGGCATCTCCACTCCGATGTGGCTGAAGTCCATCACCCGCACCGGCAAGGCGGGCGCCGCACCAGACGTCCCGCTCCCCCCGGTCACCTTCACCGGTGAGCAGCGCCCGAACCGGGTGGACGCCACCGGTGACGGCCTCGCGCCGTACATCCGGCTCCGGATGTCACAGGTGAACACCGAGAGCGGCGGCACCATCGGTGTCACCTACTCCCAGCCCGACTGCACCCCCACCACCCTCCCCAAGCCGGACGAGACGAACACGACTCGCTGCTACCCGGTCAAATGGGCCTGGGAGGGCGACACCTCGAAGGTCGACTGGTTCAACTCCTACGTGGCGACCCAGATCGTGGAGGGCGACAATCTCGCCTCTACTCCGGACAAGGTGACCTCGTACACCTATGTGGGTGGAGCGGCCTGGGGCAAGGACACGAGCGAATTCGCCAAGGCCGAGGACCGCGTCCACTCCGTGGCCCGCGGCTACGAGCTGGTGCAGACCCGGACCGGCGCCGCGTCCGACCCGAAGACGCTGAGCGAGACGCGCTACTTCCGCGGTCTCGACGGCATGGACGTCAAGGACTCCGCTGGCGTCGCAGTCACGGACCGGCCCCAGTTCGGCGGGATGGTGCGGGAGTCGGCGACCTACGTGGGTGACGACACCACCAAGTTGATCAGTGCCACGTCCAAGTCCCCCTGGCGTTCGGACCTCGTGGCCAAGAGGCTCCGGCCGGGCCTGCCTGACCTCGTCTCCTACAGGACGGGAACGGAGAAGGAAGCCACCCGTACCACCGTCACCGGCGGTACGCGCACCACTGAGGCCAGCCGCCACTTCGACGAGTACGGCATGGTCGACTGGGAGTCCTCGACCGGCGACACAGCCAAGGTGGGTGACGAGGCCTGCACCACGACCACCTACGCGCGCAACACCACGAGCTGGATCCTGGACAAGCACAGTCGCGTCGAGACCGTCGCCGCGCCCTGTGGCTCACCGGTAAACCGCCCCGCCGACGTGGTCGCCGACTCCCGCACCTACTTCGACAACGGCGCGCTCGGCACCGTTCCCGGTGCAGGTCTGGTGACCAGGACGGAGAAGATCAACGGCAAGGGCGACGGCTACGACCTCGTTTCCTCCGTCCCGTCCACCTGCGGATCTGCGAAGAACCAACTCTGCTACGACATCTACGGCCGCGTCCTGGCCGACACCGACCAGTACAGCAAGGTCAGCACGACCGCGTACACCCCGGCCACGGGCGAGGCGCCGACCTCGATGACGGTGACGAACCCACTGGGCCACACCATCACCTCCGAGATCGACCCGCAGCGTGGACTGCCGACGAAGGTCATCGACCCCAACGGCAAGGTCACCACGACGGCGTACGACGCCCTCGGGCGTACGACTAAGGTCTGGGTCCCGAACTGGACGGTCGAGGCGAACCCGAACGCGCCGAGCCGCGCGTTCGACTACACGGTCCGCAATGACGGACCCAACGTCGTCACCTCCAAGACGCTGACGCACGACTACAAGTACTCCACCGTCTATTCCATCCAGGACGGCCTGCTGCGCGAGCGCCAGACGCAGACGCAGTCCCCCGACCTGTCCGGGCGTCTGATCACGGAGACGTTCTACGACACCCGTGGTCTGGCCTGGCGCAGTTCAGGTACCTACTACGCCGACGGCGCTCCGTCACCCGATCTCGTGACGGGCCAGGAGCTCAACTACCCGGCGTCCACCGACACCGTCTTCGACGGTGCCGGACGGCCGACCGCGGTGATCTCCAAGAAGTTCGGCACCGAGACCAAGCGGGCCACCACCAGCTACACCGGTGACACCACCACGGTGGTCCCGCCCCAGGGCGGGACGGCGACGACCACGGTCGTCGACGCTCAGGGCCGCACCACCGAGGTCAAGCAGTACACCGACGCGGCGCGGACGGCCTCGCAGTCGACGGTCTACGGCTACGACAAGCTGGGCCGGCTGGCTCAGGTCACCGACCCGGGCAACGCGAAGTGGACGTACGCCTACGACGTCCGCGGCCGCCAGGTTGAGTCGAACGACCCGGACAAGGGCATCAGCAAGACCGCCTACGATGCCGGCGACCGGACGACCGACGTCACTGACGCCCGCGGCATCACCCTGCACACCGACTACGACGACCTCGGCCGCCCCATCGGCACCAAGCAGGGCACGACGACCCTGACTTCGCAGGTCTATGACACGGTCGCCAAGGGCCAGCTGACGAAGTCCACGCGCTACGTGGACGGCAAGGCGTACGAGTCCGAGGTCCTCTCCTACAACAACCTCTACCAGCCCCTCACCACCAAGGTGACCATCCCGTCCACTCCGGACACCGGGGCGCTGGCCGGCACTTACCAGTGGACGAACACCTACAACATCACCGGCCAGGTCCTGACGACCAAGCAGCCGGCCATGGGCGATCTGCCCGCCGAGACGGTCGGCAGCACGTACAAGAGCATCTCCGGCCTGCTCAACAACATGGCCGCCGGCAGCAGCCGCCTCGTCTCGGCGATGACCTACGACCACTACGGCCGTGACACCCGCCAGGAGCTCGGGGCCATCGGCCAGCGCCTGTACCGGTCCACCGAGTACGACGAGCACACCAGCGCCATCAGCCGCGCCTACACCGACCGCGACCTCGCTCCCCAGCGGATCGAGGACACCAAATACACCAACGACCCCGCGGGAAACCTGACCTCCATCGCCACGTCCTACGGCCAGGACGCCGCCCGCACCACCGACACCCAGTGCGTCAAGATCGACGCCCTGCGCCGTATCACGCAGGCCTGGACCAACATTGGCGAGACCTGTGCGAGCTCCCCGTCGACTTCGGTCATCGGTGGCGAGGACCCGTACTGGACCACGTACACCTACGACGCGGTCGGCAACCGCAAGACCGAGACCAAGCACAAGACCGCCTCGGGCCCGACCGCCGACACCATCCGCACCTACACCCCGCCGACCGCCGGCAAGCACGACCTCACCAAGGTCACCCAGACCGGCACCGACCTCCACGACGAAACCTTCACCTACGACGAAAGCGGCAACACCAAGAGCCGCAAGAGCGGCACGGGTGAAACGCAGTACCTCGACTGGGACGTCGAAGGACACCTGAAGACCCTCAACCAGGGCACGTTCAGTGACTCCTTCCTCTATGACGCCGCCGGCCAGCGACTGTTCCGCAAGGACACCAAGAGCACCACGCTCTACCTCCCCGGCGGCAACGAACTCCACCTGGACAAGACCGGAAAGGTCACCGGCACCCGCTACTACGGCGACGTGGCCGTCCGCGAGGGCGGCAAACTCACCTTCACCCTCGCCGACCACCACGGCACCGGCACCACCCAGATCACCGCAGACGCCACACAGGCGGTGACCCGCCGCAAGACCGGCCTGTTCGGTGAGACCCGTGGCAGCCAGCCGACCGGCTGGGCGGGTGACAAGGGCTTCGTCGGAGGCACCAAGGACACCGACACCGGCCTCACCCACATCGGCGCCCGCGAATACGACCCCATCATCGGCCGTTTCGTCTCCGTCGACCCGGTGATGGACCTGAACGACTCGCAGCAACTCCACGGCTACACGTACTCGAACCAGAACCCCTTCACGTTCTGGGACCCCACCGGCAGGCAACTCGAAGAGTGCGCCAGCGGCATGTACAAGTGCCACAACGGCAACGACCCGTACGACTACGGAAACCGCTACGAGACCATCGTGGAATCCGTCGGCGGAACCCTCGCCCCTGAATACGTCGCGCGGAAGCAGCGGCAGCAGCAGTCCTACGCGCGGGCCTGCAGCCACGACCCCGATTGCCGTGGAAGTCAAGGCCGTCAGGGCGGCAGGACGGGTGGCCAAGCTCCTCCGAAGCCGAAGGTGGTCTACGTACAGACGGCCTCCGGCTACCCAGCCCAGGGCGTTCCGCAGGGCAGTGTCTTGGACCCCAACCGCAATGCGGGAGGGGCGAAGCCGAGCATCGAAGAGATGAAGCAGATGTACTGCTCGGCGGACGAAAGCGAAAGCAAGTGCAACTTCCGGGTCAGCTACATGCTGAGCGGCCCGCTGATCGAGTCCCTGGCCGGCACGTTCAGCGCCGCGGCAGCGGGCAAGGGAGCGGGTCGAGGCCAGGGCGGCAACTGTTTCCTCGCAGGCACGCTCGTTCTGATGGCCGACGGATCCAGCAAGAAGATCGAGGACGTAGAAGTCGGTGACAGCGTTCTCTCCACCGACCCGAGGTCTGGCGAGACCGAGGCTCGCTCCGTCGAAAAGCTCATACGGTCGGAGGGCGATCGGGATCTGAACGCGCTCTCCGTTGCAACATCGGACGGAGTCAGCGAGATCACGGCGACTCGCGAACACCCGTTCTGGTCACCTTCCGAGAAGCAGTGGATCCTTGCCGGAGACCTCCGCCCCGGAATGACCCTCGCAGCCGAGGGCGAAGGCACGGTGCTCGTCACGGGCAACAGGGCCTTCTCCGAACACGTGAAGACGTACAACTTCACGGTGAGTGACTTCCACACGTACTATGTGCTGGCCGGGGCAACGCCGATCCTCGTCCACAATTCGTGCGAACCGTGGACCTCTTACCGGAAATTTGATAGCGATGGCCATCCGGTGGATAAAACCCGGGTGCCTACCGATGAAGCTCTTGATGCAGCAGAGCGATGGGTTGGACCTGGTTATTCAGAGCTCGTGCCGGGTAGCGGGCGGTTCGTCTCAAAGGACGGCACGCGCGTTGCCAGGATGGGCGAATCGGACATCACTGGGCAGCATGGTGGCGGCCCGCACATGAATTTTGAGCGATTGGGGCCGAACCCGAAGAAGCCAGGAAAGTCGATGGTTGTGGAGAATCGACACATCTATCTCGAGTAGGAAGTCCATGGAGGGAGCCGTTGGGTGAGGCATCGGCGGCTCCCTCCTGCGTTGCCGCCACGGAGGGTGGAAGTTTCAATGGACCGAATGATCGATGTTCCGGAGTACCGGGGCGACGAAGGGCTGCGTTTCGCCTGGGATGATGATTTTGAGATCGAATTGACCGTGAGTTCGGCGGAAGTCGTCATCAAGGCGAATCGCGCAGGATTGACCTCACTGGCCCGCCACCTGTTGACCCTTGCACAAGAAGGTGTCGGTGCGGGTTCTCATGTCCACCTGACGGCTGACCAAGAGATCGAATCCAACGTTGACCTCATTCTTGAGCGAATGGGGGATGGGTGAACGGCCGGGTACTCGGCTGCGCCTGTTGAACTGCCACATCGCCACAGAAACGGCGCCCGGCTCACCGAAAGGGTGGGCCGGGCGCCGTTGTGTCCGTCGGGGCGTGGACTACTCCGAGTCGGCTTCCAGGTTGCCTTCCGTGTCCAGGTAGACCTCGCGGAGGGATTCGAGGATCTGGGGGTCCGGCTTTTCCCACATGCCGCGGGACTCTGCCTCCAGGAGGCGTTCCGCGATGCCGTGCAGGGCCCAGGGGTTGGCCTCCTCGAGGAAGGCGCGGTTCGTCGGGTCCAGGACGTACGTTTCCGTGAGCTTGTCGTACATCCAGTCCGCGACCACGCCCGTCGTGGCGTCGTACCCGAAGAGGTAGTCCACGGTCGCCGCCAGCTCGAAGGCGCCCTTGTAGCCGTGGCGGCGCATCGCCTCGATCCACTTCGGGTTGACCACGCGGGCACGGAAGACGCGGGACGTCTCCTCCACCAGGGTGCGGGTCTTGACCGTCTCCGGGCGGGTGGAGTCGCCGATGTACGCCTCCGGGGCCGTGCCGCGCAGGGCGCGGACCGTGGCCACCATGCCGCCGTGGTACTGGAAGTAGTCGTCCGAGTCGGCGATGTCGTGCTCGCGGGTGTCCGTGTTCTTCGCGGCCACCGTGATCCGCTTGTACGCGGTCTCCATCTCGGCGCGGGCCGGGCGGCCCTCCAGGCCGCGGCCGTACGCGTAGCCGCCCCACACCGTGTAGACCTCCGCGAGGTCGGCATCCGTACGCCAGTCACGGGAGTCGATCAGCTGGAGGATGCCGGCGCCGTACGTGCCCGGGCGCGAGCCGAAGATACGGGTCGTCGCGCGCCGCTCGTCACCGTGCTCGGCCAGGTCCGCCTGGGTGTGGGCCCGGACGAAGTTCTCCGCGGCGGGCTCGTCCAGGGACGCCGCCAGCCGCACCGCGTCGTCCAGCAGGCCGATCACGTGCGGGAACGCGTCCCGGAAGAAGCCCGAGATGCGCAGCGTGACGTCGATGCGGGGGCGGCCCAGTTCCTCGAGCGGGATGGGCTCCAGGCCGGTCACGCGGCGCGAGGCCTCGTCCCAGACCGGGCGGATGCCCAGCAGGGCCAGCGCCTCGGCGACGTCGTCGCCCGCGGTGCGCATCGCGCTCGTGCCCCACAGGGACAGGCCGACCGAGGCGGGCCACTCGCCGTTGTCGGTGCGGTAGCGGGTGAGCAGGGAGTCGGCCAGGGCCTGGCCCGTCTCCCACGCGAGGCGGGAGGGGACGGCCTTCGGGTCGACGGAGTAGAAGTTCCGGCCCGTGGGGAGGACGTTCACCAGGCCGCGGAGGGGGGACCCCGAGGGTCCCGCCGGGACGAAGCGGCCGTCGAGGGCCGCCACGACGTGCGTGATCTCGTCCGTCGTACCGGCCAGCCGCGGGACCACCTCGCGGGCCGCGAAGTCCAGTACGGCCGCCACGTCCGCGGAGTGTCCGGCCGCGACCGAAGCCACCGCCTCCGGGGCCCAGTTCGCGTCCTCCATCGCCTGCACCAGCGCGCGGGCCGCCTCCTCCGCCTCGTCGGCGGTCGTACGGGTGGCCGCGGACTCGTCCAGGCCGAGCGCCTCGCGCAGGCCGGGCAGGGCCGTGGTGCCGCCCCAGATCTGACGGGCGCGCAGGATCGCGAGGACCAGGTTGACCCGGGCCGCGCCGGTCGGCGCGCCGCCCAGGACGTGCAGGCCGTCGCGGATCTGGGCGTCCTTGACCTCGCACAGCCAGCCGTCGACGTGCAGCAGGAAGTCGTCGAAGCCCTCGTCGTCCGGGCGCTCTTCCAGCCCCAGGTCGTGGTGGAGCTTCGCGGCCTGGATCAGGGTCCAGATCTGGGCGCGGATGGCGGGCAGCTTGGCCGGGTCCATCGCGGAGATCTGCGCGTACTCGTCCAGGTGCTGCTCCAGGCGCGCGATGTCGCCGTAGGACTCCGCGCGCGCCATCGGCGGCACCAGGTGGTCGACCAGGGTGGCGTGCACGCGGCGCTTGGCCTGCGTGCCCTCGCCCGGGTCGTTCACCAGGAAGGGGTAGATGAGCGGCAGGTCGCCGAGCGCCGCGTCGGGCGCGCAGGCCGCCGACAGGCCGGCGTTCTTGCCCGGCAGCCACTCCAGGTTGCCGTGCTTGCCCAGGTGGATCATCGCGTCGGCGCCGAAGCCGCCGTCCTGCGCGCGGGCCTGGATCCAGCGGTACGCGGCCAGGTAGTGGTGCGAGGGCGGCAGGTCCGGGTCGTGGTAGATCGCGATCGGGTTCTCGCCGAAACCGCGCGGCGGCTGGATCAGGATGAGCAGGTTGCCGCGGCGCAGCGCCGCGAGGACGATGTCGCCCTCCGGGTTGGCCGAGCGGTCCACGAACATGTTGCCCGGGGCCTCGCCCCAGTGCTCCTCGACGCTTTCGCGCAGCTCGGCGGGGAGCTCGGCGAACCACCGCTTGTAGTCGGCGGCCGGGATCCGGACCGGGTTGCGGGCCAGCTGCTCCTCGGTCAGCCAGTCCTGGTCATGGCCGCCGGCCTCGATCAGGGCGCGGATCAGCTCGTCGCCGTCGCCGGAGACCAGGCCCGGGACCTCCTCGACGGGGCCGAAGTCGTAGCCGCCCGCGATGAGGGTGCGCAGCAGCTCCACGGCGCTGGCCGGGGTGTCGAGGCCGACCGCGTTGCCGATGCGGGAGTGCTTGGTGGGGTACGCGGAGAGGACGAGCGCGATCTTCTTGTCCCGGCGCTCGATGTGCCGCAGCCGGGCGTGCCGGACGGCGATGCCGGCGACGCGGGCGGCGCGCTCCGGGTCGGCCACGTACGCGGGCAGGCCGTCCTCGTCGAGCTCCTTGAAGGAGAACGGGACGGTGATCAGGCGCCCGTCGAACTCCGGGACGGCGACCTGGGTGGCGGCGTCGAGCGGGGACAGGCCCTCGTCGTTCTCCTCCCATGCGCTGCGCGAGCCGGTCAGGCACAGGGCCTGCAGGATCGGGACGCCGAGCGCGGCCAGCGCGCCCGCGTCCCACGACTCGTCGTCGCCGCCCGCGGAGGCGGTGGCGGGCTTGGTGCCGCCGGCCGCGAGGACGGTGGTGACGACCGCGTCCGCCGACTCCAGCGCGGCGATCAGGTCCGGCTCCGGGGTGCGCAGGGAGGACACGTAGAGGGGGAGCGCCTGGGCGTCCTGGGCCTCGATCGCGTCGCACAGGGCGTGCACGAAGGCGGTGTTGCCGCTCATCTGGTGGGCGCGGTAGTACAGCACGGCGATCCGGGGGCCTGTCGTGGTCCCGGGCGTGCGCTCCAGCGGGCCCCAGGTCGGCGCGGCGGCCGGCGGCTCGAAGCCGTGGCCGGTGAGCAGCACGGTGTCGGAGAGGAACCGGGCCAGCTGGTCCAGGTTGGCGGGGCCGCCGTGGGCGAGGTAGCCGTGCGCCTCGGCCGCGATGCCGATCGGGACCGTGGAGGCCTCCATCAGCTGGGCGTCCGGGGCCTGTTCGCCGGTGAGGACCACCACCGGGCGGGTCTGGGCGGGCGCCAGGAGCAGGTCGAGGCCGTCCTGCCAGGCGCGCAGGCCGCCGAGGAGGCGTACGACGACCAGGTCGACGCCGTCGAGCAGCCCGGGCAGGTCGTCGAGGGGAAGGCGGGACGGGTTCGCGAACCGGTACGGCACGGGGCCGTCCGCCGTGTTCGCGGCGCGGGCGCTGAGCAGATCGGTGTCGGACGTCGACAGCAGCAGGATCATGCGGCGGCAGGCCTTCCTCGGGGTTTCCGCGCCCCGGGCAGTGAGGACAGCGGGAGTTCCTGACTCACCCGGCGGATTGCTCTGCAGGGTTCACAGTGGCGGGACCGCGCCGGATTCGCACCGGGCTTCCTCCCGGCGGGCCACGTGGCTCCGCCGCTGGTCATCTTAGGTGGCGATCTCCCCGACCGGGAGTGGGGGTGGTCCGCGCCGCCCGCCCGCGCACGACCGCTGCGCGGAACGGGGCGGGTGGTGACGGCCACAGGCCGGGGCGGGGGAATCGTGGGTATGCTCGCCGCCATGCCGCCCCAGCCCCCTTCCGCCGCACCGCGGGACGAACCCGTCATACGCGACCGCGGTGACGCCTGCCCCGGTGCGCTGCGGCTGCACGCCGCGGACGACGGGTTCCTGGCCCGGGTCCGGGTACCCGGCGGGATGCTCGACGCGGACGCGGCCCTGCTGCTGGCCGACGCCGCGGACCGGCTCGGCGACGGGCACATCGACCTGACCTCGCGCGGCAATGCGCAACTGCGCGGACTCGGGGCGAGCTGCGGCGGCGAGCTGCAGTCCGTGCTGGTCCGCGCCGGCCTGCTGCCCGCGCCCACCCACGAGCGGGTCCGCAACATCGTGGCCTCGCCGCTGACCGGCCTCGACGGGCTCGGCCTGCCCGACGTGGCGCCCTGGGTCGCGGAGCTGGACCGGCTGCTGTGTGCGAGCGCGCCCGCGGCCGGGCTGTCCGGCCGCTTCCTGTTCGCCCTCGACGACGGCCGCGGCGACGTCACCTCGCTCGCCGCGGACGTGAACCTGACCGCCCTGGACGCCGACCGGGCCCTGCTGTGGACGGCCGACCCCGCGGACGCCCTTCTCGTGGCCGCGGCCGACGCGCCCCGGGCCGCCCTCGTGGCCGCCGCGTACTTCCTCGACGCCGTCCGGGAAGCGGGCACCCGGGCCTGGCGGGTGGCCGAGCTGCCCGCCGGACAGTCCCTGCGTAGCGATGAGTTGGGTGTGCGACTGACCGCCGCCGGGATCGCGGCAACCGTCGGACGGGGAAACGCCCGGCGCTCCCCGGCTCCCGAACCCGGCATCGTCCAGGGCCCCGACGGCACCGCCGCACTCAGCGTGCTCGCACCGCTGGGCCGGCTGACCACCGCCCAGTGGCGCCTGCTGGCCGGCCCCACGGGCCGTATCCGCCTGACCCCCTGGCGCGGCATCGTCGTCCCCGGCCTGCCCGCGCACGCCGCGGCGCAGGAACTGGCCGCCCTCGCCGAGGCCGGGCTGGTCACCGCGCCCGACGACCCCTGGCGGTCCGTCACCGCCTGTACCGGGCGCCCCGGTTGCGCCAAATCCCTCGCGGACGTACGGGCCGATGCCCGCGCCGCCGTCGCCCGGGCGACCGGCCCCCTGCCCGTGCACTGGTCCGGATGCGAACGCCGGTGCGGGCACCCCCGCGGCACCGCGTGGGTGGACGTGGTCGCCACCCCCACGGGGTACGACCTCTCCGCGGCCGGCCGCACCCCGCGCCTCGGCCTCCGGACCTCCGAACTTCCCGCGGCCCTCGCGGACGCACGCCGCACCACCTCCCACGACGCAGCGAAGAAATGAGCGAGTACACAGTGTTCGAGTACGAGAAGGACGGCGCGGCCATCTACCGCCAGTCCTTTGCCACGATCCGCGCCGAGGCGGACCTCTCCGGGCTGCCCGCCTCCGTCGCCCAGGTCGCGGTACGCATGATCCACGCCTGCGGAATGACCGACCTGCCCCAGGACCTCGGCTACACCCCCGACGTCGTGCTGCGCGCGCGGGCCGCCCTGACCGCCGGCGCGCCGATCCTCTGCGACGTGCAGATGGTCGCCAGCGGGGTCACCCGCAAGCGGCTGCCCGCAGGCAATGAGGTGATCTGCACGCTCTCCGACCCGGCCGTGCCCGCCCTCGCCGCGAAGATGGGCACCACGCGCAGCGCCGCAGCCCTGGAAGTCTGGCGTGACCGCGGCCTGTTGGAGGGATCCGTGATCGCCGTCGGCAACGCGCCGACCGCGCTGTTCCGGCTGCTCGAGATGATCGAGGAGGGTGCCCCGCGCCCCGCCGCCGTCATCGGCGTCCCGGTCGGCTTCATCGGCGCCGCCGAGTCCAAGGACGCGCTCGCCGCCCACGCCTCCGGCCTCGACCACCTGATCGTGCGCGGCCGGCGCGGCGGCAGCGCCATCGCGGCGGCCGCCGTCAACGCGATCGCGAGCGAGGAAGAATGAGCGCCGCAACGAGCACCGGAAAGCTGTACGGCGTCGGGCTCGGGCCCGGCGACCCCTCCCTGATGACCCTCCGGGCCGTCCAGGTCATCGCCGAGGCGGACGTCGTCGCCTACCACAGCGCCCGCCACGGCCGCTCGATCGCGCGCTCGATCGCCGCCGAGCACCTGCGCGCGGACCACGTCGAGGAGCCGCTGGTCTACCCGGTCACCACCGAGACCACCGACCACCCCGGCGGCTACCAGGGGGCCATGGAGGAGTTCTACGAGGAGTCCGCCGCGCGGCTGGCCGCGCACCTGGAGGCCGGCCGGACCGTCGCCGTGCTCGCCGAGGGCGACCCGCTCTTCTACGGCTCGTACATGCACATGCACAAGCGGCTCGCCGACCGGTACGAGGCCGAGGTGATCCCCGGGGTGACCTCGGTGAGCGCCGCCGCCGCCCGGCTCGGCACCCCGCTCGTCGAGGGCGAGGAGGTGCTGACGATCCTGCCCGGCACCCTGCCGGAGGAGGAGCTCACCGCCCGTCTGGCCGCCACCGACTCCGCGGTCGTGATGAAGCTCGGCCGTACCTTCCCCGCCGTGCGCCGGGCCATGGAGGGCAGCGGCCGCCTCGCCGAGGCCCGGTACGTCGAGCGCGCGACGATGGCGGGCGAGCGGACCGGCGTCCTCGCCGACACCGACCCCGAGAGCGTGCCGTACTTCGCCGTCGCCGTCGTGCCCAGCCGCATCGGCAACCCGGGCAGCGTGCCGTCCGGCCCCGGCGAGGTCGCCGTCGTCGGCACCGGGCCGGCCGGACCCCTCTGGCTCACCCCCGAAACCCGGCGGGCGCTGGCCGACGCCGAGGTGCTCGTCGGGTACACCACGTACCTGGACCGCGTACCCGTGAGGCCGGGCCAGGTCCGGCACGGCTCCGACAACAAGGTCGAGTCGGAGCGCGCCGAGTTCGCGCTCGACCTCGCCCGCCGCGGCCAGCGGGTCGTCGTGGTCTCCGGCGGCGATCCGGGCGTCTTCGCCATGGCCACCGCCGTCCTGGAGGTCGCCGGGCAGCCGGAGTACAAGGACGTGCCCGTACGGGTCCTGCCGGGGGTGACCGCCGCCAACGCGGCAGCCGCCGCGGCCGGGGCACCGCTCGGCCACGACTACGCGACGATCTCCCTGTCGGACCGGCTCAAGCCGTGGGAGGTCATCGCGGAGCGGCTGCGCGCCGCCGCAGCGGCGGACCTCGTGCTCGCCCTGTACAACCCGGGCTCGCGCAGCCGGACCTGGCAGGTCGCCCAGGCCAAGGAGCTGCTGCTGGAGCTGCGTTCGCCGCAGACGCCGGTCGTGGTCGCCCGCGACGTGGGCGGCCCGCAGCAGTCGGTCCGCATCCTCCCGCTCGGCGAACTGGAGCCGTCCGAGGTGGACATGCGGACCATCCTGCTGATCGGCTCCTCGCAGACCCAGGTCACGGAGCGGCCGGACGGCTCCCGGATCACCTGGACCCCGCGCCGCTACCCGGAGGCCTGACCGGCGGGCCGGGCGGCCCTCCTCAGCATTGCCAGAGGAACGCCGCCCGGCCGCAGGGCGCGCAGGCGTGCGCATAGGCGCTGCCGGAGCCGAAGTTGGGGGCGGTGAGGGGGTCCGGACCCTCCTCCAGCCGGGCGACGAACTCCATCGGGCGGCCGCAGCCCGTGCAGTCGGGCGTCTCGTCGTTCTGAAGCCAGCCGGGGGTGCCGCCGAGCTGTCCGAGGACGTGGCTCGTCGGGCGCCCGCTCCGCTCGGACCAGGCCTTGGAGGCGGCCCGGTACTCCGGCTCGGCCATGGTCACCCGCTCGACGGTACGGACCGCCCCGAGCTGCCGAACGTCCTCGTCCTCGTCCTCGTCGTCCTCGTCCTCGTCGTCCGCGTCCTCGGCGGTGGGGAGTGGGGGCAGCGGTACCGGCACCAGCCCGGTCGGCGGGAAGAGGTAGGCCCTGTTGCCGCCGGACGTTGCGCTCCAGTCCTCGCAACTGCCGGGATCGTTCGCGCACATGAAGACGGCGAGGACCCCGCGCCCGCCGTCGAGGACTATGTGCGCGATGAACTGGAGCGGCCCCGAGCAGGTCGTACAAGTGGGCCACTGCGTGCCGGCGGGCGCCAGCGGAAGGCCGCCGACGCGGGTGACCGGGGCATCGGGTGCGGCGGAGCCGCTGTGGATCAGCAGAGTGGTGGTGCTCATGCCGACGAGAGTAGGAGACCCCTCCGACAACGGCCGGGCGGGGTCTACCCCGGGGTTCCCGCGAGCCACTCCAGGGCCGCCTGCGGGCACTCCGCCTCCGCAACGCCTTCCGGGACAGGGGGCCTGCGGACGACCAGGACCGGGATGCCGGCTTCGCGGGCCGCGGTGAGTTTGGGGGCGGTCGCGGAGCCGCCGCTGTCCTTGGTGACCAGGACGTCGATCCGGTGGCGGGCGAGCAGCTCCCGTTCGTCTTCCAGGGTGAACGGGCCGCGGGCGAGCAGGACTTCGAGGCGCGGCGGCACCGGTGGGTCCGGCGGGTCCACGGAACGCACCAGGAACCACGTGTCGGCGAGGTGTGCGAACGTGTGCAGGCCCATGCGGCCGGTGGTCAGGAAGGCCCGGCCGCCGAGTTCCGGAAGCCGTACGGCCGCCTCGGCGAGCGAGCCGGCGAACTGCCAGTCGTCCCCCGGCCCGGGGGACCAGCCGGGGCGGCGCAGCGCGAGCAGCGGGACGCCCGAAAGCGACGCAGCCCGGGCCGCGTTGAAGCTCATCCGCTCCGCGAAGGGATGCGTGGCGTCGACCAGGTGCGAGACCCGGTGGCCGGTGATCCAGGCCGCCAGCCCCTCGGGGCCGCCGAAGCCGCCGATCCGCACCTCGCCGGGCGGCAGCACGGGTGCGGAGACCCGGCCCGCGAGCGAGGTGGTCACGCGGTACGCCGGGCGGGACGCCAGCGCCTGCGCGAGGCGGCGGGCCTCCGTCGTACCGCCCAGGATCAGGACGTGAGCCCGAGCCCCGTCAGCAGACATGCCGGTCGCGCTCGGGGGAGTACAGGTGGCTGTCGCGGAACTGCTCGGCGCCGAGCGTGCGGCCCACCACGATGACCGCGGTGCGGACCAGGCCCGCCTCCTTCACCTGCGCCGCGATGCCGGCCAGCGTGCCGCGCAGGATCAGCTCGTCGGGGCGGCTGGCCATCGCAACCACCGCCACCGGGCACTCGGCCCCGTAGTGCGGCAGCAGTTCGGCGACGACCCGGTCCACGTAGCGCGTGGCAAGGTGCAGGACCAGCAGCGCGCCGCTGCGGCCGAGCGTGGCCAGGTCCTCGCCGGGCGGCATCGGGGTGGCCTGCTGGGCGATCCGGGTCAGGATCACGGTCTGGCCGACGGTGGGGACCGTCAGCTCCCGCTTCAGCGCGGCCGCGGCCGCGGCGAACGCCGGGACGCCGGGCACCACTTCGTACGGGATGCCGGCCGCATCCAGCCGCCGCATCTGCTCCGCGACCGCGCTGAAGATCGACGGGTCGCCCGAGTGGAGCCGCGCCACGTCCTCGCCCGCCGCATGGGCCCGTACGCACTCGGCGATGATCTCGTCGAGGTTCAGCTGCGAGGTGTCGACCAGACGGGCGTCCGGCGGGCACTCCGCCAGCAGTTCGCGCGGGACGAGACTGCCCGCGTACAGGCAGACCGGGGCGGCGGCCAGCGTCCGGGCACCGCGCACCGTGATGAGGTCGGCGGCGCCGGGGCCCGCACCGATGAAGTACACGGTCATGTCGCTTGGTCCTTTTCGTTCTCTGCGTCTGCTTCGGTGGGGTCCTGGGGTCGCGGCCAGGGCTTGGTCACGGACCACTGCGTGACCGGCATCGCCTGGCGCCAGCCCGTGAAACCGCCGACCGGCACCGCGTGCGCGACGGCGAGCTTGACCAGGTCGCCGCCGTGGCGCCGGTAGCGCTCGGTGAGGACCGCCTCCGACTCCAGGGTCACGGTGTTGACCACCAGCCGGCCGCCCGGGGCCAGGGCCGCCCAGGCCGCGTCCAGCAGGCCCGGCGCGGTCAGCCCGCCGCCGATGAACACCGCGTCGGGGGCCGGGAGTCCGGCGAGGGCCTCGGGAGCGGCGCCGGTGACCACGCGCAGCCCCGGGACGCCGAGCGCCGCCGCGTTGCGGGTGATTCGGGCCGCGCGCGCCGGGACGCGCTCCACGGCCACCGCGCGGCAGGAGGGGTGCGTGCGCATCCACTCGATGCCGATGGAGCCGGAGCCGCCGCCGATGTCCCACAGCAGCTCGCCGGGGGCCGGGGCGAGGGCGCACAGGGTCGCGGCCCGTACGTGGCGCTTGGTGAGCTGGCCGTCGTGCTCGTACGCGGTGTCGGGCAGCCCGGGGGTCGCGCCGAGCCGCGGGACCCGGGTGTCCCGGTCGCGGCGGCAGTCCACGGCGACCACGTTGAGCGGATCGCCGGGCGCGTGGTCCCAGCCGTCGGCCTCTCCCTCGTACGCGTCCTCGCGCTCGGAGCCGAGCTGCTCCAGCACCCGCATCCGGCTCGGGCCGAAGCCCCGCTCTCGGAGCAGAGCAGCGATCTCGTTCGGGGTCGCCGCTCCGGCGCTGAGCACCAGCACCCGCCGCCCCTCGTACAGCGCGGCCGCGAGCCGGGCCACCGGGCGGCCGACGACCGTGACCACCTCGGTCTCCTCCACCGGCCAGCCCAGGCGGGCACAGGCGTACGACACCGACGAGGGGTGCGGGTGGACCCGCAGGGCGTCCGGCCCGAGCTCCTGCGCCAGGGCCCGGCCGATCCCGTAGAACATGGGGTCGCCGCTCGCCAGCACCGCGATCCGGTGCCCCGCGTGCGCGGCCATCAGCTTCGGCACGGCGGGCCGCAGCGGGCTCGGCCACGCCACCCGCTCGCCGGTGCACTCGTCGGCCGGCAGCAGGTCCAGCTGCCGCGGCCCGCCGATCAGCACCTCGGCCCCGGTCAGCGCGGCCCGCGCGGCGGCGGTGAGCCCGGCCCAGCCGTCGGCGCCGAGGCCGACGACCGAGACGGGCATGGGGGGCGGTGCGGAGCTCACTGCGCGGTACCTCGGGGAACGGGAAGGGAGCGGGTGGACCCGCAGCCTACTGGCCGGGGGAGCGGCCCCCGGCCCCACCCCCGCGGAGGACGAGGTCTACCCTCGGTAACCCCACCGTAGCCGCGTCGCTCGACCACCTCGCGAGGGAGCCCACATGCCTGGCTGGAACGCCGAGAACATCCCCGGCCAGAGCGGCCGGACCGCCGTCGTCACGGGCGCCAACAGCGGTATCGGCTACGTCGCCGCCCGGGAGCTCGCCCGGCGCGGCGCCGACGTGGTGCTGGCCTGCCGCAGCGCGGCGCGCGGCCGGGCCGCGGCGGTGCGGCTGCGCGCCGAAGTCCCCGGTGCCGAAGTGGAGTTCCTGCCGCTGGACCTGGCCGACCTGGGCTCCGTGCGGGAGTTCGCGAAGGCGTGCGGACAGCGCCGGCCGTCCCTCGACCTGCTGGTGAACAACGCGGGCGTGATGGCCCTGCCGTCCCGGCGGACCGCCGACGGGTTCGAGACCCAGTTCGGGGTCAACCACCTCGGCCACTTCGCCCTGACGGGACTGCTCCTGCCGCAGCTGCTGGCCGCCGCCCCCGGCGCCCGGATCGTCACCGTCTCCAGCGGGTTCCACGCGCTCGGCGACGTCGACATAGACGACCTGAACAGCGAGCACCGCTACCGGCGCTGGATCGCGTACGGCCGCTCCAAGACCGCCAACCTGCTCTTCACCCACGAACTGGCCCGCCGCCTCGAAGCCGCCGGCTCCGGGATCGTCGCGGCCGCCGCGCACCCCGGCTACGCCTCGACCAACCTGCACGTCGGGGCGTCGCGCCAGGAGGGTCACCGGCCCATGTCCCGGCTGATGGGGGCCGGCGCCGCCGTCCTCGCCCAGTCCGCGGCCTCCGGGGCGCTGCCCACGCTGTACGCGGCCACCGCGCCGGGGGTGCGGCCCGACGCCTTCTACGGACCGCGGTTCGGCTGGCGCGGAGCGCCCGTCCGCTCCTGGCGGGCCAAGTGGACCCTGGACGACGCCTCCGGCGAACGCCTCTGGGCGGCCTCGGAGAAGCTCACCTCGGTCCCGTACGGCTCCCTCGCACGCTGAGTCGATCCCGGCCGGGCGCCCCGCCGTGAGCCCGTCCGCCCCCGGGGTGCCCCGGGGCGCCCCGGGCGGGACCTGATCCCGGGTGCACCCGCCACGGGAGACTCGGCGCCATGGACGACGACACGGACAACCACCCAGAAGCCCACGACCACGCCGTGGTCCTCGGCGCGGGCCTGGCGGGGCTGCTGGCGGCGCGGGCACTCGCCCAGCGGTTCGCACGCGTGACCGTGGTGGAGCGGGACGAACTGCCCGACACCGGACCGGCCTTCCGGCCCGGTGTGCCGCAGTCCCGGCACGTGCACGTGCTGTGGTCCCGGGGCCTGGAGCTGATGGAGGAGCTGCTGCCCGGGGTCACCAGGGAGCTGCTGGCGGCCGGGGCGGCCCTGATGGAGACGCCGCGGGACTTCCTGTGGCTGAGCCCGGCCGACTGGTTCCACCCGGTTCCGGGGTCCCGGATCCTGGTCGGCAGCCGGGAGCTGATCGACTGGACGGTCCGCAGGGAGGTGCTGCGGGACGAGCGCATCCGGGTCCGCTCCGGCTCGATGGTGACCGGCCTCGTCGCCGGGCCCGACGGCCGCTCGGTCACCGGCGTGCGGCTGCGCGAGGGCGGCCCGCTGCCCGCCCGCTTCGTGGTCGACGCGACCGGGCGGACCTCCCGGGCCCCGGCCTGGCTCGCCGCCCTCGGCCACCCGGCGCCGGCGACCACCCGCTACGACTCGCACCTCGGGTACTCCAGCCGCTACTACGAGATCCCGCCGGATCCCACGCGCCGCTGGCAGGGGATCTACGTCCAGGGCCGACCCGGGAATCCGCGCGGCGGCGTGCTGGTGTCCCAGGACGACGGCCGCTGGCTGGCGACGCTGACCGGCAACGGCGAGCACGCCCCGCCGACCGGGGAGGAGGAGTTCCTCGACTTCACCCGGACCCTGCGCACCCCGGCGCTGTACGACGCCCTCCGCGACGCCAAACCGCTCTCCGCGCCCACGAGCTACCGGAACACCGCCAACGAATGGCGCCACTTCGAGCGCCTCGACCGCTGGCCGGCCGGATTCGTCGTCCTCGGCGACGCCGTCTGCCGGGTCAACCCCGTGTACGGGCAGGGGATGACGGTGGCCGCCCTCGCGGCGGACGCGCTGGCCGGAGCCATCCGGGGTCTCGCGCCCCGGGAGATCGCCGCGGCCGCCCGGCGGATCCAGCGGCGTACGGCCGCCGCCGCCGAGGTGGCCTGGCAGATCGCCACCAGCGAGGACATGCGCTACCCGGAGACCGAGGGACCGCCGCCCGACCCGGCGACCAAGATCCTGCAGGCCTACATGTCGCGGGTGATCGTGGGTGCCAACGCCGACCCGGAGATCTCCCGCCCCTTCTTCGGAGTGCTGTCGCTGTCGGCGTCGCCGAACGTCCTGCTGAGCCCGGGCACGGTGATCAGGGTCCTGTCCAAGTGGCGCCTGCCGACGGCCCCGGAGACCGCCGCCTACCCACCGCACCACAAGGCCCCGGCCGACTCGGGGGCGTAGGGGCGTCTCGTCTAGCCGGCCGCCACGGCCCGCTCGTACAGGGCGCGTACCGCCTCGTCGAAGCGGCTGCTGTACGAGGTCGTCTCGTCCCCGCCCCCGTCGCGGCCGCCGACCACCCCGATGAGGGTGTGCGCGTCGGTCAGCACCGGACCACCGCTCGTGCCGTCGGGTACGTCCGCGCAGTCCAGCCGCAGCTGCGCGGGCCCCGCGGCGCGGGCGGTGTTGAAGCACTCCACCGGATGCTCGGTGTCGTTCGGATAGCCCACGACCCGGGCCGGCGCGGGCAGCTCGGGCCGGAACCGGATCGTATGGGCCCCGGTGGCGTCCTCCAGGCGCTCGCCGGGACGGCCGGGCCGGCGCATCCGGAGGAAGGCCACGTCGTGGTCGGGGTCCTGGTCCTCGGTCCACCGGGGGTCCACGTCGATCCGGGTCGGCACCCAGATCCCGTACGGGGCCTCGCCGTCCCGGTAGCCCGGGGCGAAGGCGAGGTTCGTACGGAAGCCGAAGATCCCGCGGTACACGCAGTGGGCGGCGGTGGCGATGAGGTCGCCGCCGGGCGAGTGGACCACGGCGGCCGAGCAGTGGTGGTCCTGGTCCCCGTCCTCGCCGGGTGAGAACAGCGCCCCGGTCGCGGGCTCCGCGGCTGCGGGCCGCGCGACCAGGGGGTCGGAGGGCTGCCAGCCGCCCGACCGCCAGTGCACGCCGGCCGGGGGGCCGTCCGTGCCCTGAGGGGCCGGGCCCGGCGGGGCGGATTCCGGCGCGGGAGCCTCCCGTACCGGAGCCTGCCGCGCCGGAACGTCCCGCGCCAGGCCGTCCAGTACGGCCGCCGCCGCGCGGTCGGCCTGCTCCGGGTCCTGTACGTAGCTCCCCTCCGCGGGATCCCCGTCCGCGAGGTGCGCCGTGATGCCGCGCAGCTCCCACAGGAAGCCGGCACCCCCGATCAGCGCCGCGCAGCACAGGCCGACGAGCAGGGAGACCCGTACGGCCCGCCCGTGAACCTTGGTGAACATGTGGCACTCCCGCCCGCAAACCGCGATCGGCACCCCGATCGCCCCCTGTTCGACGGACGGCGTGGCGACGACAGTTCCGGATCCGGAACGTGTCCGTTCTCACAGCCGGACGCCCGTCATCCGCCGTCCTTCCGGACGTCACTCAACTCGCTTACTCTCCCGGCGAGTTGACGGATGGCGCACTGACTGGGCGAACAGGAGCCGAAAGCATGGGAATGCGGAACCGGATGGCGGGCGCGGTGGCGGCGGGCCTCGCGGCCCTGGCCCTCGTCCTGGCCACGGCCCCCGCAGGGGCCGCCGCCAAGGCGGCAGGAGCCGCCGCCGACCTCCCGTACGCGGGATCGACCGGCGTCGGCGTGCACAACGCGTACGAGAAGGCCAAGTACCCGTACTTCGCGGACGCCCTCGACTCGGGCGCCGCGATGCTGGAACTCGACGTGTGGACCAACTTCTTCGGCAGCTCCTGGCGGGTCGCCCACGACAACCCCTTCGGCAACGACAACAACTGCGAGAACGCCACGAGCCCCGCCCAGCTGCGCACCAAGTCCCGCAACCAGAACCTCGCGGGCTGCCGCTCCGACATCCGCAGCTGGCACGACGCCCACCCCGGTCACCGCCCGGTCGTCCTCAAGCTGGAGCTCAAGGACGGCTTCGCCGCCAACCTCGGGCGCGGCCCGGCCGAACTCGACGCGCTGCTGGCCTCGAAGCTCGGCGACGCCGTCTACCGCCCCGGCCGGCTCGCCGCCGGCCATCCCGACCTGGACAGCGCCGCCCGGGCCGGCGCCTGGCCGAGCCGCGCCGCGATGGCCGGGAAGTTCCTGGTGGAGCTGATCCCCGGCACGCTGGAGGAGGGCAACGCGGGTGACACCCTGTGGACCGACCGGGAGTACGCCCAGCACCTGCGTTCCCTCGCCGCCGCGGGCCGGCTCGGCCAGGCCGCCGCCTTCCCCGCCGTGCACCGGGCCGAGGCCGGCGACCCGCGCGGCCGGTACGCCGACGCGACGCTCCGCCCCTGGTTCGTGGTCTTCGACGGGGACGCGAGCGCGTACGCGGGCGGCTCCGTGGACACCGCCTGGTACGACCGCAACCACTATCTGCTGATCGCCACCGACGCCCACGGCGTGGCGCCCGCCATCGACGGGGTGCACCCGACCGAGGCCCAGGCCCGGGACCGGGTCGGCCTGATGGCCCGGCACCACGCGTCCATCGCCTCGGCGGACTGGTACCCGCTGCCGTCGGTGCTGGCGACGGTGGTTCCGCGAGGCTAGTACCCTTATTGCAAAATATTCGCAATAAGGGTACGGGTGCAGGTGTGATGGCGGTGGCGGGTTCTCCGGTGGTGCTCGGCATCGAGTCGTCCTGCGACGAGACGGGCGCGGGCATCGTGCAGGGCGGCCGCCTCCTCGCGCACGTCGTCGCGTCGAGCATGGACGAGCACGCCCGCTTCGGCGGGGTCGTCCCCGAGATCGCGGCCCGCGCCCACCTGCACGCCTTCAACCCGGTGGTCCGCCAGGCCCTCGACCGGGCCGGACTGCGCGCGGACCAGCTCGACGCGGTGGCCGTCACCACCGGACCCGGCCTCTCCGGCGCGCTCCAGGTCGGACTGGCCGGGGCCAAGACCCTCGCGTACGCGCTCGGCGTACCGCTGTACGGGGTACACCACCTCGCCGGGCACGTCGCCGCGGACACCCTCGAGCACGGGCCGCTTCCCGAGCCCTGCGTGGTGCTGATCGTCTCCGGCGGGCACACCTCGCTGCTGCTCGTACGGGACCTCGTACGGGAGCCGATCCTGCACCTCGGGGACACCCTGGACGACGCGGCCGGGGAGTGCTTCGACAAGGTGGCCCGGGTGTTCGGCCTGCCGTATCCGGGCGGGCCGGCCATCGACCGGGCGGCGCGGGGCGGGAACCCGCAGGCCGTGCCGTTCCCCCGGCCGCTGACCGGCGGGCCGCGCGGGGAGGACCCGTGTGCGTACTCCTTCTCCTTCTCCGGGCTGAAGACGGCCGCCGCCCGCTGGGCCGAGGGCCACCGCCAGCGCGGGGCGCGGCTGCCGGTCGCCGACGGCGCGGCCTCGCTCCAGGAGGCGGTGGCCGACGTCCTGACCCGCAAGGCGGTCGCGGCCTGCACGGCGTACGACGTGAGGACGCTGGTGGTGGTCGGCGGCGTGGCGGCCAACTCGCGCGTCCGTGCCCTGGCGGAACGGCGCTGCGCCTCCGCGGGCATCGAACTGCGGGTGCCGCCCATGACGTTGTGCACGGACAACGGCGCGATGATCGCGGCGATCGGCGACCTGCTGGTCCGCGCGGGCGCGGAGCCGGCGCCGTACGACCTCACGATCGACCCGTCGGCCCCGCTCGAGTACGCGGCGCTCCACCCGATGGCCTGACGGCCCCGCCCGGGGCGGCCCGTTGCCGCTCCGGGGCGCTGTCGTTGGGCAGTCCCGAAGGCGTACGCACGGGACTCGCGAAGGGACGTACGACATGGACAGGGACGTCGACGAAGTGAAGACGGTGCACCTCACCCACGAGGTGTACGGGTATCTGGTCGCTCAGGCCGAGCCGCCGAGCCTCGTCCAGGAGGAGCTCGTCGAGCGGACCCGCGCGCTCGGCCGCGAGGCGCAGATGCAGGTCCCGCACGAGCAGGGCGTCTTCCTCACCTTGCTGGGCAAGATGCTCGGCGCCCGTCGGATCGTCGAGGTCGGCACGTTCACCGGCTATTCGACGCTCGCCCTGGCCGCGGGCCTGGTGCCCGGCGGGCGGGTCCTGACCTGTGACGTCTCCGAGGAGTGGACGTCGATCGCCCAGGAGGCCTGGAAAGCGGCCGGGGTCGGCGACCGGATCGAGCTCGCGATCGCCCCGGCGCTGGAGACGCTCCGCGCGCTCCCCCGGGAGCCGGTGGTCGACCTGGCCTTCCTGGACGCCGACAAGTCCGGCTACCGCGCCTACTGGGACGAGCTCGTGCCGCGCCTGCGCCCCGGCGGGCTGATCCTCGCCGACAACGTCCTGTACGGGGGAGATGCGGTGCACGCGGACGCCCGGGGGAACGCCCTGGCCATCCGGGAGTTCAACGCGCACGTACGGGCCGACGAGCGCGTCGAGTCGGTGATGCTCCCGATCGCGGACGGTCTCACGCTCGCGCGCAAGCGGTAAGGACCGTGGGGCATCCTGGGGTGACAACCCCACTCTGAGGAGCCCCAGTTGACCGACCGCACCATCGAGCCGCCCGCGGACACGTACCGCCGCCACATCGAGTTCGAGCGCCTGCACAACTTCCGTGACCTGGGCGGCTACCGCTCGGCCGACGGCCGCACCGTCGCCTGGGGCACGCTCTACCGCTCCGACTCCCTCGGGAAGCTGGCGGGCGCCGACTGGGAGCGCTTCCTCGGGCTGGGCATACGGACCGTCATCGACCTGCGCTACCCCTGGGAGATCGAGGCGAAGGGCCGGATCCCGGAGGCCGGGCGGTTCAGGTACGCCAACCTGAGCATCGAGCACCGCCCGTACGACCAGGCCGCGATCGACCCCGGCATCGACCCCTGGCGGTACCTGGCCGACCGGTTCGCCGAGGTGACCGAGGACGGCGTCGAGGAGATCCGCGGGGCCATCGAGCTCATCGCCGCCGACCCCGGCCCGACGGTCTTCCACTGCACCTCCGGCAAGGACCGCACCGGCCTGATCGCCGCTTTCGTCCTGACGCTCCTCGAGGTGTCCGAGGAGGAGATCCTGGCCGATTTCGCGCTCACCGAGCTGGCCACCGCCCGCCTCACGGCCGACTGGCACGCGGCCAACCCGGGCCGCACCATGCGCTGGCCGTCGTACGGCCGTGCCCCGGCGACGATCCTCTCCCTCGTCCTCGCCGATCTGACCACGCGCTATGGCTCGGCGGCCGGCTATCTCGCCACGCGCGTCGGGATCACGCCCGCGACGAAGGCCCGGCTGCGGGAGCGTCTGCTGCGCTGATCATGGCCGGAACCCGATACCGGTGTGGCCTCTGCCAACTCGGCGTACGGGCTTGTGAGTTGAGGCGGACATCCCAACAATGCACATGACAACCGGAGGATCTTCGGTTGCTCTTCGTCATCAGAGGGGAACCCCCACATGAACAAGCCTCTCGCCGGCGCCCTGCTCGCGCTGCTCCTGACAGGAGCGGCGGCAGCCCCGGCCGTCGCCGCACCCCGGGACCAGGCCGCGGCGGCCGTCACCGTGAACTACGCGGGGACGGTCGCGCTCAGCAACTGCTCCGGCTCCGTCGTCCGCGCCCCCGGCTCCCTGCCGACCGACCCGGCGCTCGTCCTCTCCAACGGGCACTGCATCGAGACCGGCTTCCCGGGGCCGGGCGAGGTCGTCAAGGACCAGCCGTCCAGCCGCTCGTTCTCGCTGCTCAACGCGTCGGGCTCGCGCGTGGCGACGCTGCGGGCCAGCAAGATCGCGTACGCGACGATGACCGACACGGACATCTCGGTCTACCAGCTGACCAAGACGTACGCGCAGATCCAGAGCCAGTACGGCATCAGCGCGCTCACCCTGAACGACGCCCGCCCGGTCCAGGGCACGGCGATCAAGGTCGTGTCCGGGTACTGGAAGCGGATCTACAGCTGCAACGTGGACGGGTTCGCGTACCGCCTCAAGGAGGGCGAATGGACCTGGAAGGACTCCGTCCGCTACACCTCGTCCTGCAACACCATCGGCGGAACCTCGGGCTCCCCGGTGATCGACACGACGACGGGCAAGGTCGTCGCCGTCAACAACACGGGCAATGAGGACGGGCAGCGCTGCACTGAGAACAACCCGTGCGAGGTGGACGAGAGCGGCAACGTCACCGTCCGCCAGGGCATCAACTACGCCCAGGAGACGTACCTCATCGTCCCCTGCATCGGCGCGGGCAACAAGATCGACCTGAACCGGGCGGGCTGCGCCCTGCCGAAGCCGTAGCGCGACCGGCCGCCCGCTCCGCGGGGGCGGGCGGCCACTCGCCCCACCTCGGCCGACGGCGGGTCGCTCGCCGCGGTCGCCGTCGCGATGTGCCGGCGTTGACCCGATGCGATCCGCCCACGTACGCCCTGGCGTCCGGCACATCCTGAATGCGGTGTGGCCGGAACTCGTCGCTCACTTATTCCAAATACCGTGTTCGGCCCGCGAGTTGACGTGTTGTCGGCTACGGTCTGCTGCGCAACCACCTCCGACGGGTGGTCGCTCCACATCATCGGGAGTCCATCCGCCCTCGCACGCCGCAGCTGGCGACGCGCCTGGCCGGCTCTGGTGACGGTCTGTGGAGGCGGCGCTTGCGTCGTCATGAAGTTGAGTTCCGCGCTCCTTCGACACACCGACGACGCACCCGTTCTTCACCGTGCCCTCCCGTACGCGTACCCGTGTACGGGCATCGCGCTGTGATCGGGTGTCGACCCTGAGGAGGTCGCCATCCATGGCTGCCCGCAAGAGCACCTTCCGGTTCCTTGACCCCCGCCACGAGAACCTGATCTCCGACGCCGTCCCGCTCGACGGCGTCTTCCCCATGCTGCCGCCGCAGTTCGAGCCCATGCGGGGCGAGCCCGCCCTCTCCGACGGGGAGCCGCCCACCGAACTCGGCAAGGCCGTCATGGACTGGTACGCCAAGGCCCACGACTGCGCGTCCGAGGAGACTCCCGCCGAGTTCGTCCGGGCCATCGAGGCGGTGTCGGCCGGCGGCCGGGAGAACATCGACGCCGTCCGCCGCGCGCAGTGGCGGCGCAACCACGCCGGGCTGCTGTCGGTGGCCCAGCTCGTGGTCTGCGTCCCCATGGTGCGCCCGGCCACCGTCCAGCCGCGCATGGCCGCCTCCGCCCAGCGGATCATGCGAGGTCACGGTCAGTCGTTGATCCACGAGGTCGGTTCCGGCCTGCGCATCCGGGCCCGGTCCGCCGCGCATCTGATCAACATCACCAGGGCGCAGCAGGAGGTCCGCGTACCGCACGCGTACGTAAACGAAGCCGAGAAGGAGTTCGCCGACTCGCTGGCCCTGGAGGGGATCCGGGAGCCGATCCGCGGCTTCCTGTACGACGTGTACGTGTCGGACGACGAGCGCGGGTACCTCGTCGAGACGGACGACGGATGGACGCGGGTGAGCGTCGCCCAGTCCTTCATGGGGCTACTGATGGGCACGCATGCGGACCTGTCCACGATGCACTGGGAGAACGCGGACGACGGCTCCCTGACCGTCCGGCCGCACACCCCCGAGAGCATCGCCGCGGCCCACCGCGCGCTGCGCTTCGAGGACGCGTCCTTCGCCGTCTGGCCGACGGGCCGGAGCAGGCCCGCGGTGGACGCCTGGCTCGACGGCGCCCCACCCGAGGCCCAGGCCACGCTGCGCATGATGACGGCCCGGATGGACATCGGCATCGCCGTCGATCCGTACCGGAGGAACAGCGCTCACGACGTGGTCTACGCCGACATGGCCCGCTTCCACGTCAAGGGTCAGAACCCGACCCTGTGGGGGAAGTCGGACGACGAGGCCTTCAAGGCCCGCACGGTCGTCAACGACCTCGTCCGTCGCGACTACCTCGCCGAGGAGCAGCGGGACGTCTTCTTCGGAGACACGCAGGTGCCGTGGGAGGACGACCCGTCGGGCATGCCCTATCGCAACCGCGTCGTGGCCACCACGCACGTCATGGTCTCCACGGTGGTCGACGATCCTGCCGTCCCCAGCCGGTACGGCGTGGTGCGGGAGACGCTCAAGCGGCTGCGGGTGCCCAACTCGCCCCTTCAGGCGGCGACCACCACCGCCTCCCTGGCCGGTCTGGTCGCAGGTCTGGAAGGGGACGGCGAGATGGGCCAGTTCACCGCCGTGACCGCCCGCTCCTTCCGCAAGCCGGAACTGCGCGACATCGCCCAGCACGACGGCAATTGGACGGAGCTGATCGATCGGGACGTCGAGGAGATCGCCGAAGGCGCCCGGCGGGAGCTGGCGGCGGCCCTGCAGGCCAAGCGGACCCGTATCGGACGGCACCAGCGGGCCCTGGCCGTCCTCGCGCTCGTCGCCCACGCGGCGAACCCCGCGCTGCGCAACTACCGCCGCCCGGACGGTGGCACGCACCCCGACGGGACGCCCCGTACGATCCGGTACCCGTCCTCGATGACCCTGACCGGGCGTGGCGGCCGTGGCGGGGTGATGAAGGTCGAGGCGGACGTCGTCGTCATGAACGCGGCCCGCTCCGCCGAGGGAATCGACCAGCTCGAAGCCATCGTCCGCGCGGCCATCGTCAAGGAGCCCGTGGTCCCGGTCGACCCGGCGACCGGCGCGGAGATGCTGGAGGAGTGGCTGCGGCGGTCCTGGGCCAAGCCCCCCGGCATCGACGGCAGGCCCGGCGCGGGCCCGGGATCCCCGGCACCCATTCCGACGCCCGGCTTCCGGGCCGGCGACAGCGACCACCCGGAAGGCCAGGGCCTCCGCTCCGCCGTCGCCGTCCCGCTGTGGCCGGACGGCCCGGGCGCGGAGGGGGACCGGGGAAGCGCCGACCCGCTCGCGGAGATCGGCGCGTGGGAGAGGGCCGTCGTCGCCCTGGCCGACGAGATCGACCACGTGGCTGCCCGGGCGAGCGTGCTTGCCGGCATCCGGGTGGACGCCGTACGAGCCGGTGTCGACGAGGAGGACTACGACCCCGACGACGAGAACCTCCCCCTCATGATCGACGAGGTGGGCATCGACCCCGATGTGGAGAACGGCACCGACGAGTCCCTCGAAAGCCTGCGCCGCTTCCTCCGCCAGGGCGTGATGGCCTACCTCAGGCAGCAGGCCCGCCGGTGACCGCGGCGGACGCGGAAGCCGCGACCGAGGCCGCCGCCGCGACCGAGGCCGCCGCCTCGGCGGAGGGCCGCCGCGGCGCCCGTACGACGACCGTGGCCGACGACCGCCGCGCCACCGGCACGGTGACCGGTGACCACGACGGGCGGGCGACCGGCACGGTGACCGGTGACCACGACGGGCGGGCGACCGGCACGGTGGCCAGGGACGATGACCGCCGCGCCACCGGCACGGTCGCCGTCGACGAGGCCGGGCGGCCCGTGGTGCGGCGGCCCGCGCACGTCAGCGACCGCTGGTGGCAGGACGTGGCCGCCCTCCTCGGCCCGACCCTGCACGGCACGCCCGCCACGGCCGTCACCGCCGCCTCGGTCGTCGTCCGCCGTGACCGGGCCCGGGCCCTGCCCCGGCTGCTCGCCCGCCATCCCGCGGCAGCCGCCCGGTGGACCTGGACCCCGGCCGCCGAACGGCTGCGCGCGGGCGGAGCCGCCGCCGCGGACGGGCTGGCCGCGCTGCTCGCCGCCGATGCGGCCGAACAGTCCGCGTGGCCCGCCGACATCGACCTCCCGGCCCTGGGCTTCGTCCGGAGGCTGCTCCCCTTCCAGCGCACCGCCGCGGCCCGCCTGCTCCGTGCCGGCGGCGGCGCCAACTTCTCCGTACCGGGCTCGGGGAAGACCACCGTGGCGTACGCCGTGTTCACCGCCCTGCGGGCCCGGCGGGCCGCGCACGCCCTGCTCGTCGTCGCACCGCCCTCCGCGTTCGAGGCCTGGGTGGAGGAGGCCCGCGCCTGCTTCGCCCCCGACCGGGCGCCCGCCGTCGCCGTACGCCCCCGGGTCATGGCGCGCACCGACACCGTCGTCGTACTCAACTACGAGCGCCTCGGCGACCCGGCGGTGCGCGCCGCACTCGCCGGCTGGTCCCGCGGGCGCAAGGTCCTCACCGTGTTCGACGAGGCCCACCGCGCCAAGGCCGGCGCCGCCTCCCGGCGCGGCGCGCAGGCGGCGGAACTCGCCCGCCGCGCCGACGCCGTCATGGTCCTGACCGGTACCCCGATGCCCAACCGGCCCCGCGACCTCGAGGCCGTGTTCGACCTGGTGTGGCCGGGGCAGGGACCCCGGCTCGTCCACGGCGACCTCGCCCACCTCCGGGACCGGGCCTACGTACGGGCCACCAAGGACGATCTCGAACTCCCGCCCCTGCACCTGAGGGTGGAACGCATCGCCCTCGACGCCTCCCACCGCGCCCTGTACGACGCCATGACCAGCCGCGTACGGCAGTGGGCGCAGGACGCCGCCGGAGCCGAGGGATCCGCCTCGGCAGCGGTGGCGGCCCGGGCGGGCCGCGCCCTGCTGCACCTGATCGCGGCCGCGGCCAACCCGGCCGCGGTCTTCGCCCCGGGGCATCCGTGGTCGCTGCCGCTGGACGGGCCCGGCCATCCGGACCTGGCCTCCCTGGTGGCCGAACCGACCCGGCACATCCGCCCGGCCAAGGTGGTCCGCGCCGCTCAACTCGTCGCCGAGCACCGCGCCCAGGGCCGCAAGACCGTCGTCTGGTCGGGTTTCCTCGGCAACATCGAGGCGCTGGTCACGGCGCTGGCCCGGCACCGTCCGGCCGTCGTCACGGGCACCACCCCGCTCGACGACCGCCAGGGCGAGCTCGACCGCTTCCGCCACGACGACGACTGCTGGGCCCTGGTCGCGACCCCGCAGACCCTGGGCGAGGGGGTCTCCCTGCACCTGGCGGCCAGCGACCAGGTGCACCTGGACCGCGGGTACGCCGCCGGCACCTGGCTCCAGGCCCTCGACCGCACGCACCGCCTCGGCCTGCCCGCCGCCGCCCGCCCCACCTGCACGGTGCTGCTGGCCGCCGACACGGTCGACGAGCGGGTCAACGAGGTCCTCAACCACAAGGTCGCCGCCCTGGCAGCCGCCCTCCGCGACCCCGCCCTCCGCCCGATGGCGGACCCGTCCCTCACGGACGGCGACACGGACGCCCTGCTGGGCGACACCGACGCCCTCCGCGAGCTGCTCCGCCCCTGGTGACCGTGCTCAGCCGGTGAAAGTCCACTTCTGGTTGGGATTGCCGCTGCACCACCAGGTCTGGACGGGGGTCGCATCGGCCGGGTTCTGCTCGCGGACGTCCACGCACTTGTCGGCCGGGACGTTCACCAGGTCCCGGGTGGTGGCGTTGTGATCGAAGCGCTGGGCGCCGGAGCCGTTGCAGTCCCACAGCTGGACCTTGGCGCCGGGTTCCGTGGAGGCCGCGTTGACGTCCAGGCACTTGCCGAGCGCCCGGACGGTGCCGTCGCCCGGCAGCGTCCACCGCTGGGCGCCCGTGCCGTTGCAGGTGTAGAGCTGGACCTGGGTGCCGTTGGCGGTCTGCGAGCCGGCCACGTCCAGGCACTTGCCGGCCAGCCCGACGAAGGTTCCGGTACGCCCGCCGCCGCCATCGGAGGTGGTGACGCGCACGTAATCGACCACGAGCTGGTTGGGGAACTGCGTCGAACCGTCCGGGTTCCCCGGCCAGTCGCCGCCCACCGCGAGGTTGAGGATGAGGAAGAACGGCTTGTCGAAGACCCACTGCCGGCCGCCGAGGTCGGCGGGGGTCCGGCGCTGGTAGACCTGCCCGTCCACGGACCAGGTGATCGAGCCCGGCGCCCAGTCCACGGCGAAGGTGTGGAAGTCGTCGGCGAAGGCACGACCGCCGGACAGCGTGTACGCAGCCCCGATGCCCCCGCCGCCCGAGTACCCGGGCCCGTGGACGGTGCCGTGCACGGTCGACGGCTCGTACCCGACGTTCTCCATGACGTCGATCTCACCGCTGTTCGGCCAGCCGACCTGGCCGATGTCATGGCCGAGCATCCAGAAGGCGGGCCACATGCCCTGCCCGCGCGGTACCTTCATCCGGGTCTCGACGTGCCCGTACGCCTGGGTGAACCGGCCGGCGGTGTTCAAGCGCGCGGAGGTGTACTCGCACCGGCCGTACCAGCACTGGTAGTTGTCGGGATTCTCGCGGCGGGCGGTGATCACCAGGTTGCCCCGGCCGTCGAGCGCGGCGTTGGCGGCGCCCGGCGTGTACCACTGCCGCTCGTGGTTGTTGACGTTGTCCCCGGTCTCGATCTGCCACTTCCCGGTGTCCACGGCGGCCCCGCCCGGGCCGTCGAAGTCGTCCTCGAAGGTGACGGCGTCGACGGCTGCCGCCCGGGTGACGGGCGTGACGGGCATGACGGGCATGACGGGCGTGACGGCCGAGGTGGCCGGACCCCAGCCGAGAACAAGTGCCAAGGAGCTGCCGACAAGCGCTGCCAGCGTCGATCCGCGTCTGCGTAAGGGTGTGGACATGGGGGCCTCGATTCGAGCGCTGGTCCAGACCTGAGCGTGAGTGGGAGTGAACCCCCTTGACGCGTCCCGGTCAAGAGTGCGGGAGTGCCGCTCTGCCGGCTGCCGCAGATCACCTGCTGGTGGTGCGGGGAACGTCCGCATTAGCATCCGATGATGATCACGCCGGCAGACAAGCCCTTCCACGATGCGGTGCGCCGAGCTGACGTCGGCTGGCTGGCCGGCCATCTTGACGCGCAGCTCTGCCCGCCGGCCGTTTTCGGACGCCTCATCCGGCACGACGATCCCCGCATTCGGCATCTGGGCCTGGTCCTTCTGACCGAGCGGGTCACGTCGGGCCGGACGGGTGACGACCCTGAGAAGGCCGAACTCGCGGGGCTGCTGCCGGTATCGGTGGAGGGACCGCCGGAGGCGGCGCTCGTCCTGGCGCGGCTCCATGAACGACTGGGGCCGTATCGCCAGGGGCTCCGCCGGCCGTCGTGGCGTTCGGCCGGGCTCCCGGCGCGGGTGCAGATCGCCTGGCTGCGCGCTGAGCTGATCAACGAGCCCACGTTGATCCGGAAGGAACCGCGGGGCGAACTGCTGTACCAGGCCGTGCGGGAAATGACCGTCACCCGCGCGCACCGGCCCGGGCACCTCGTGAACGAACTGGCCGACAGCGGTGACCCGGTGCTGCAGGCCGCGGCGCTGCAGCTGGCCCGGCAGGGGCTGCACGCCGGTCTGCTGGCCCCCGCACTGGTTCGCGAGTGTGCGATCCGCCTGCTCGGTGCCGACAGTGCGGCCGTCGTCGCCGACGTACTGGGTGAACTCGCCGCGCCGTGGGCCGCGTTGGCGCCCTTGCCGCAGGGACTCCTGTCTCCCTTTCTCACGGCCGACTCGGTGATCACACGGCCCGAGGCGGCCGATGCCGCAATCGCGGCTGCCGTCCATCACGGGCACGGTGGCCTGCTGCGGCAGGTCGTCGACGATCCGGATCTGCCGCCGGGTCTTCGCCGGCGCGGGATGGAACTGCTCGGTGACCTGGCGGACCGTGGGGACATAGGCGCGTTGACTGCCATCGCCGCACGGGACCCCCTGCTGTTCGGCGGCCCGGCGGTGACGTGCCTGCGCGGGCTCCACCGGCGGGGGCACTTCCCGGACGACCCGCACGTCCCGTCCATCATCGGCCTGGCGCTGGCCGATCACTCCATCCCGCCCCACGAGGTCGCGACGATCCTGTACACCTGCCGACAGGCGGTGCTGCGCGTGCTGGTGGATGCGGACGCCGACGATCCGAGCTGGCCGCGGCGGCTCACGCTGCTGGTCGCCCTCGCCGGACAGGGGACGGGGGAGCTGCCGATCGGGGACGCGATCACACGGGTTCTTCCCTCGGCTCCCGTGCCAGGGCCTTTCCTCGACGCGATCCGCGCCTTGCGCCACGAGGATGCCGAAGACGCCGTGATCGCTCTCCTGCCCTCCGCTCCGGCAGCGGCCCTGGATGCTCTGAAGGCCATCGGCGGTCACCGGACGACGACGGCGCTGAGGGAAGGGCTCGGTCTCGCCACGGCGGAGAGCGTGGGCGTGATCGCGCCGCATCTCCGCGCGGTGCGCAGCCGCGCCCTCGAGGTGCTGTGGCATCTGACCCACGACCCGTCACAGCGACGTGCCATCCTCGTCCGTCTCGATCCCACCGATCTGCCGACCCGCATCGCGGCGGATCTCGGTGGCCCTGACGAGCACGAACTGGCCCTCCTGGGTTCCCATCTGGACCCGGACGAGCCGGTGGCGGCACTGTGCAGACTGGCCACCCACGGCGGCGCCGGCACGCTGCCGGTCATCGCGGACCTGCTCCTGCGCATCGTGGCCGAACTGGCGGCGTCGTGGGAGCCGGGCGGAGCCGCCCCGCGACTCGACACCGGACGGCCGGCCGGGGAGCCCGTCGAGCCCGTCGTACCCCAGGAGATCCTGGATGCCGTACACGGCCTGGGCCGTCGTCTCCACAGGCGCGGACGGATCAGGCCGTCCTGCCTGCTCGATGCGGCGACTGAACAAGAGGCCGGACACGCACTCGTCGCGACCATGGGTCTGGATCTGCTGGACCGGCCCGGCCTGTCGGCCGGCGAGCAGGCGATCCTGCTCGAACTCCTGCTCCGGGCCCCCTACGCGCGCACCCGTACGCGGGCGCACCGCCTTCTGCGGCACCGCGACCGGCACGTCCGCAAGCACGTGCTCGCGCTGCTCGCCCGCGACGCCACCGGGGACGACGCGCAGGCATTGTCGGCGACCTTGATCGCGCTGACCGCCGCACAGGACATCCAGACCGTTCGGCAGGCGCTGCTCGCACTCGGCCACGCCCGGGCCCGCTGGGCCTCCGCCGCGATCGCCGCATGTCTCGACCATCCGAACATGAACATCAAGAAGACCGCCGCCGAGGTCCTGGTCCGCGCGGGCACGCCCGTGGCGGTACCGGCACTGCTCTTCTGGCTCGGGCGTCACGACAACCCGGGCCTGCGCGGCTCGCTCGTCGAGGCGCTGCGCGCCGTCCTCGGCGACGCGTACGTGGCGACCGTCCTCGCCGCCGCCGAACACAGCGAAGACGGCCGCGCCCGCGAACTGCTGCTGGAAGGCCTCGACCGCACACTGCCGGCGGCCTCGGTCCTCGCACTGGCCGACCAGGCATCACGGGTCGCACCGACCCTGCTCGCCCTGGTGGCGACCGGCCGGGTCGGCCTCGCTTCCGGGACGATCGAGGAGCTGTCGCCGGCCATGGCCGAGCACGGGATCACCCCGCCCGCCACGCCGGGGCCGGCGGTGGACGGCGGAGCGGACCGGGACCTCAGGTCGCTGGCGACGGAGGGCTGGAACCCGTCGGTCGCGCTACGCGTCGCCCAGAGGCGTGAGCAGCCGCACCCCACCCAACTGCGGGCCCTGCGGCCCATGCTGCCGGACTGGCTTCGCCTGGCCGGCTGCGAACCCGCTGCACGAGGTCGCGTACTGGCCCTCGTCCTCCGGCTCTGCCCGGCACCGTGGACGACCGAGGAGCTGACGGCCTTCGCCCGGTCCCACGGCGTCCTGCTCGACGGCCTCGCCGAGGCCCCGGCCCGAGACCGGAACGAGCTCATCGCGGTACTCGAAGCGGTCGCGCCGACTCTGGCGGCGGCTCTGAAGCCGGCAGTCGCCGACGCGGTGCGCGCGCTGCCCCCTGCGCCCGGGGGCCGGTCCCTGCTGACGCTGCTCCGCCGGCTCGGCGCGGTGCTGGTCCGCGCCGACCTCGAGCAGGCACTTGCTTCGGCGCGGCTGGGTGCCAACCCCTGGCAGGCCGAGACCGCTGTGCTGCGGGACGCGTTCGCCGCGCCTGCCGCCCCTGCCGCCCCTGCCGCGCCGGCCGAAGCCGAGGCGTGGCGAGCCGCACTGGACGCGGCGGTGCGCACGCCGAGCACCCTGGAACGATTCCGCCGACTCCCTCCCGGGCCCGAGGGCATCCCGGACTCCCGGGACCGCCTGAGCACACTGATCGATGTCCACGCCTCTGCCGGCCCCGAGGTCCGCGCCGCCCTCATCGACTGGATGACGGACATCCAGCCGCTCGACGCACCACCCTGGACCATCACCGAGACCACGTACCCGCGGACGCCGCGACCGCGGGCGGTACACATCGACGACCTCGACCAGCCCCGTTCGACCGCACTGCGGGAGCGCCTGCTGACCATGCTGCAGGCACCCGCTCCGGATCACCGGCACACTGCGGCCCTGGCGCTCCTGGAGTGGCCCGAGCCCGAGGCCAGGCTTCCCGTGCTCCGGGCGTTTCTGCAAGGCCGCATCGACGTACCGGTCGGTATCGACCTGGCCCACACGCTCAACGCCGTCGGCGAGACGGAACTTCGCGCGGATGACGTCCTGCACGACAGGGTCGCCCTGGCGGCGGGCCGGCTCGACCCGGGGGACCTGGAACCACTCATTCCGATTTTGCTGGACTGGTGGGAGCACGACCCGCCGGCCGGCAGCTCCGCAGCCGGACGGGCGCTGCGCCGGGCCCCCTCCGACGTACTGGCGGAGCATCTCGGCGACCGGCTCGACGCCGGAGCCTGGGGGTTCCTCGACCTGCTCCGCGGGCGTCCCCTGCTGCGCACCCCCGCGCTGGTGCGGACCTGCCGCCGGCTGCGTGCCGAAGGCCGCGACGACCTCGCGGACGGCCTGCTCCTCGTCGAGGGTCCGCTGCGCCACCCCGACGCCGTACGGCAGGACGCCGCCGCGCTGGCCGCCCTCCGCGACCGTGCCCCGGCCGCCCCGCCGGCACCGTCACGAGCCCCGTCCGGGCAGCATCTCCTCGACCTGGCCCGCACCGGCGACCCGATGCGGATACGCCGAGCGCTCACGCGACTGGCCGAGGAACACCGGGTCCCCGGCCCGGACCAGGACCCCGGCCTCCGGGACCTGATCGGCGAGTTGCTGCATCACCCGAAGCCGAAGGTCCGCCTGCACGCCCACCGCACCTCGCGGGCCGTGCTGGACCGGCAGACCTACCTCCGCCACACGACGATCCTGCTGGACGACCCCCAGCCGGACCTGGTGCGCACGGCGATCCGGACCCTCTCCCACGCGAGTTGGGCCCCCGCGATCCCCGCCCTGACCGGGCTGCTGGAGCACCCCCACCCCACCGTCCGCAAGGCCGCGGCCGAGGGACTCACCGTCATGGGCACGTCGTCGATCCCCGCCCTCAGACACGCCGCCGCCCACGTCCGCCCCGACAGGCGATCCCTGTACACAGAGGTTCTCGGACAGATCACGACCGCCGAAGCCGAATGACGCCCTCCCGGCCTGCCGGCTATGGCCAGTCGCGCTTCTCGAAAATGACGTAGAGGCTGACGCAGACGACGGCCATCAGCAGGACCGCGAAGGGGTAGCCGCCGGCCACTTCAACTCCGGCATGTCCTCGAAGTTCATGCCGTAGATGGTTCCCACGAGTGTGGGAGCGGTCACTCCCCAACGGGGGTATTTCGGGCGCCGGCGTGAACGTGCAGCGGAGCGGAAGCGGCCCACCGGCAAACTCGCGCGCACCTCATGCCGTTGCCCGATTACGTGGGTTTGGACAGCATGTCCGTCGCCTGGGTGTATGCGAGCACGTCCGTCACCACCACGGACGGAAACCTCAGCAGTGCTCTGCACAACTACACCCAGGGGTCCAACGGCGAGTGGAACGCCGCGATGCGGCAATTCTGCGGCGCTGTCTGGGGTGCGAGCGGGTGGGGCCAGAGTCGCGAGGGTTATGAGTGGAGGGGGAGGAGTTTCGCGGTCGGCTTCTCCCTTGAGGTGGACGAGGAGGCGATGAACGCGGCGGTCGAGGCGTACAACAACCGCGTGCGCCGACAGGTCGCTGAGCTCAGCAAACTGCACGAAGCCCTGGATGAGGCATATCTCAGTGCTCCCACGTTCCGGGCCGAGTCGGCGCGGGCGGAGTCCTTCGGCGCCCGAGCTCTGACCGATTTCAAGAACGATCCGCTCTACACGGTGGCGGGGGACGACGAAAGCAATCACAAATACCCGATCGACCTTGCGAACCTGGAGGGCATTATCGGGTCCCATGTGGTGGACAAGCAGGTGGGAAAGACGGATGAGCAACTGGAACAACGGCTGCGGGACCAGCAGATCGTCAGGCCTTCCGGCATCCGACCCGAGGCCGTTTCGGCGTTCGGGAGCCTTGCAGACGCGTAGCGGTATACTCAGGCGGCTCTGGATGAACCGCTCGAGGGTAACCCTGGACCCAACTCGTCACGCTCACTCCTCCTGACGACGAACGACGTTGTGGGAAGGTCGTGGGACCGGGGCGACACCGCCGCGCGTGACGTGACCATTGTGTGGGTCGTTCTGAGACCCAACCCGGGGAGCCACTCGCCGTTCGTCGTTCTCACTTCCATGCCCACCGACAGACCCGGCACCCATAGTGTGCACTTGGAGAACCGGGGTAAGGCCCGTGACTCAGATTGACGCCACCTCGTGGAGCCGTTCCCTGCGGGCCCTTTTCGGGGAGGGCATGTTCGCGGCCGTGGGGGCGCGGTGGCGCGATGGCTGGAGCCTGGACGCCCTCGACGTCATGCGGCTGCGGACGGACGATCCGCGTGGCTGGTCGAAGGTTGCCGCGGCACCGGGAGGGGGCGATCACGGCACCGGCCCGGACAGCCCGTTCAGTGCTGTTACGCCAGGAGACTTCAGCACGGTCTTCCCTGTGTCCAGGAGGGGCGCCGAACAAATCCTGGCCACTCTCCAGGGCGAGTGGTTCCAAACAGAGGACATTCCGGATTTCGATGCACAAGAGGCCGAGCTGACCTCGCACGCGAGAACGATCCTGGAAAGATTCGGAGAAGACGCGCTGTTTTTCACCAATGCGGCGACGGCGCGAGAGAATCCCCATGCCGATATGTTCCGTCGCGAGGGTGCCTATGAGGGCTTCACCAGCCACGTGATGGATTGTGGTGTAATCGCTGTCTCCGCCACGGAAGTCGGCATCTTCTGGGGCTTCACCATCGACTGAGGATCTCCCGTGCTGCGTGGTGGACTTGGGAGCTGGGGTCGCGCTCGGTGGCGTGGTCGCCGCCCTTGCGGGCGTTCAGGGCTTGTGCCTGGCGCGCAGCGTGAGCGGAACGGGCGTGCGGGTGCCGGCCCTGGCCAAGCGGCCGCCCGGTTCCCCCATTACCGTTTTGGCGCCCCGCAATGGGGCGCCGCGCCTCCCGAGTTGGCATGACTGTCCCCCCTGTCGAACGCATGGCCTGGGGGGTGGCGTCACCGGCTCCTGAGGCATCGACAGACCGCTGATGAGGGGCATGACCACCGGCTTCTTCGCAAGTCGGGAGGCTCTTCGTCATGTGGATGGGGCGATCGGTGCCGTGGGACGGCCGGGTATGGGGACGACCGGAGGACGCACGCGATCGACGTCAGTGACATCGGCGCCTTCCTCGGCCTGGACGTCGGCAAGGGCGAACACCACGCCACCGCCGTCACCGCGGCCGGGAAGAAGGCATTCGACAAGCGGCTGCCCCACAGTGAACGCAAGCTCCGCGAGGTGTTCGGGAAACTGCAGGCCAAGCACGGAACCGTGCTCGTCGTGGTCGATCAGCCGGCCTCCATCGGCGCCCTGCCGTCGGCCGTCGCGCGTGACATGGGCTGCCCGGTCGCCTATCTCCCCGTGCTGACGGTGCGGCGGATCGCCGATCTCTACCCGGGCGAGGCCAAGACCGATGCCCGCGACGCCTCCCTGACTGGAGAACTGGGTAGACAAGTTTGTGGACGTCTATTCTCCCCAGCCGCTCTCCAGGGCACGTTACGCGCTCGATTTTTTGACGGTACAGATGCAAATCCAATAGGCGAGCGCTGCGGTGAGTTGCTCAGTCTAGAGCCAGTCCCGACGTTTGAAGATGAGGTACAAACTGATGCAAACTGCCGCCATCAGGGCAACTGCGAAGGGGTATCCGAGCGCCCAGCGCAGCTCTGGCATGGCTTCGAAGTTCATGCCATAGATCGTTCCAACGAGTGTGGGTGCAAACAGAATTGCCGCCCAAGCGGAAATCTTCTTGATCTCCTCGTTCTGTTCGAAGCCGGCTTCGGCCAGGGCGCGCATTTCGGCGTTCTGTTGTTGGGAGACCAGGGTGGCGTTGACCGTCAGGATGTCCGTCAGGGCCTGGCGGAAGCCGTCGACGCGTTCGCTGGTGTGGGTGACGTGGTCGGCCACGTCGCGGAGGTAGCGCTGGAGTTCCTCGTCCGTGCCGTACTTCGCGAAGCCGGCCATCAGGCCGTGGAGCATGCCGACCAGGGGGCGGGTGGCGCGCTGGAACTCGACCATTTCGCGGGAGAGTTCGTAGATGCGGCGGGAGACCTCCGGTTCGCCGCGGAAGACCTCCGTCTCGATCTCGTCCATGTCGTTCTGGACGCCCGCGACCACCGGCGCGTAGCCGTCGACCACCGCGTCGAGGATCGCGTACAGGGCGGCCTCGGGACCGAGGGAGAGGAGCTCCGGGGTCTCCTCCATGCGCCGGCGGACCGCGGAGAGGTCCGGGGCGGCGCCGTGGCGGACCGTGATCAGGAAGTCCGGGCCGACGAAGATGTGCAGCTCGCCGAACTCGACCTCCTCCGGGGCGTCGAGGTAGCGCGCAGCACGCAGGACGACGAAGAGGGTGTCGCCGTAGCGTTCCAGCTTGGGGCGCTGGTGGGCCTCGAGGGCGTCCTCGACGGCGAGCTCGTGGAGGTTGAACTCGGCGGCGAGGGAGTGGAGCTCGGGCTCGGTGGGGCGGTGCAGGCCGATCCAGGCCATGCCGTCGGGCTGGTCGCGCAGCTGGCGGAACGTCTCCGCGAGGGTCGCGGGGGAGGCGATGCGCCGGCCGTCGCGGTAGACGGCGGAGTCGATCACGCTGCGGTGGTTCGGACGAGGGGCCGGCGCGGGTTTCGGGCCGGCCGGCGGGGAGGCGGGTGGCGTGGCGGGCGGGGAAGTTGCGGGCGGGGGAGTGGGGCGGCGCCATCCCGGGCGTTTGCCGGACGGCGAGGGGCGGCGGTCTGGGCGCTCCGGCATCGCAGGTCAGCTCCCGGTCGAACGTGCACTTCGGGTGATCGAAGGATATCGGGCCTCGGGCCCCCCGGTTGAGGACCGTATCTGTCCGCAACCGGGGGTAGCTTGCTGTCCATGGCCTCCCGGACCGCGCATCCCGTACTCGGCACCCGTTCCCTGAACCGTGCCACGCTCGCCCGCCAGTTGCTCCTGAGCCGCGCCGCAACGTCCGCGCAGGACGCCGTCGCGCACCTGCTCGGGCTCCAGGCGCAGAACGTGAAGCCGCCCTACTTCCAGCTGCACGCCCGGCTCGCCGGATTCCGGCCCGCCGAGCTCGCGGAGCTGATGGAGTCCCGGCGGGTGGTCCGGATGGTCACCATGCGGTCCACCATCCACACCCACACCGCGCACGACGCGCTGACCCTGCGGCCGCTGGTCCAGGGCGCCCGGGACCGGGAGGTCAACTACTTCCGCAAGGGCCTCGTCGGAGTGGACCTGGAGCGGCTCGGCGAGCTCGCGCGTGCGTTCGTCGAGGCCGCACCCCGCACGATGGGCGAGATCCGCGAGGAGCTGCTCACGCAGTGGCCGGAAGCCGATCCGCAGGCCCTGTCCGTTGCCGCGCGGTGCCGGCTCCCGCTTGTCCAGGTCACGCCCCGCGGGGTGTGGGGACGCAGCGGGCAGGTACGGCTCACCACCGTGGAGCAGTGGCTCGACACGCCCGCTGCACCCGCCGCACCGGCCCCGCAGGCCGTGGACGACGTCGTACTGCGCTACCTCGGCGCCTTCGGGCCCGCCTCCGTCAAGGACATGCAGGTCTGGGCCGGCCTGACCCGGCTGCGGGAGGCCTTCGAGCGGCTGCGCCCGCAGCTGGCCGTCTTCCGCGACGTGAACGGTGTCGAGCTGTTCGACCTGCCCGACGCGCCCCGGCCCGACGCCGGCACACCGGCACCGCCCCGCTTCCTCCCGGAGTTCGACAACCTGCTGCTCTCCCACGCCGACCGCACCCGCGTGGTCGCCCCCGAGATCAAGGGGCGCACCTGGACGGGGAACCAGGCCCACTGCACCCTCCTCGTCGACGGGTTCCTCGCCGGGCTGTGGCGGCTCGAGGAGGGGACGCTGACCGTCGAGCTCTTCGGGAAGGCGTCGAAGAAGGACGAGGAAGAGATCGTGGCCGAAGGGGAGCGGTTGATCGCCGACATGACGGACCACGGCGGCCGCGGGTCCGTGCGCTTCGGGTCAATCAGCGGCTGACGCCGCTCTGGTGGGGCGTACGGCAGGCACGGCACGATGCCTCCCATGACGCACAACAGCCCCGAGAACGCCCCGAATACCGAGCACGCCGAGAGCCCCGGGCACGCCGACCCCGGCTTGATCAACAGCGACGCCACCGCCGCGTTCCTGGCCGCGCGCGACTTCCTGCTCGAACGCCGCGGCGACTACGAAGCCGCCCGCGCCGGATTCACCTGGCCGCGGCCCGAGCGCTTCAACTGGGCCCTGGACTGGTTCGACCGCATCGCCACCGGAAACGCCGCCGACGCCCTGCGCATCGTCGAGGAGGACGGCACCAGCAAGTCCGTCTCCTTCGGGGAGCTGGCCGTACGGTCCGACTCCGCTGCCAACTGGCTGCGCGACCAGGGCGTCGCGGCCGGCGACCGGGTCCTGGTCATGCTCGGCAACCAGCGCGAGCTGTGGGAGGTCATGCTCGGCGCGATGAAGCTGCGCGCCGTCGTCATCCCCGCCACCCCGCTGCTCGGAACGGCGGACCTGCGCGACCGCATCGAACGCGGCCACGTGCGGCACGTCGTCGTGCGCGCCGAGGACACCGGCAAGTTCGACGAGGTCCCCGGCACCTACACCCGGATCGCCGCCGGAGCGGACGTACCCACCGGCTGGCGCCGGCTCGAGGACATGTACGGGGCCGACGCACACTTCCGGCCAGACGGCGAGACGCTCTCCACCGACCCGCTGATGCTCTACTTCACCTCCGGGACCACCGCCCGCCCCAAGCTCGTCGAGCACACGCACGCCTCGTACCCCATCGGGCACCTGTCCACCATGTACTGGCTCGGGCTGCGCCCCGGCGACGTGCACCTGAACATCGCCTCGCCCGGCTGGGCCAAGCACGCCTGGTCCAACCTCTTCGCCCCGTGGAACGCCGGCGCCACCGTGTTCGTGCACAACTACACCCGCTTCGACGCCGACCGGCTGATGGCCGAAATGGACCGGCACGGCGTGACCACCTTCTGCGCCCCGCCCACCGTCTGGCGGATGATGATCCAGTCCGACCTCACCAAGCTCCGCACCCCTCCGCGCGAGGCCGTTGCCGCGGGCGAGCCGCTCAATCCCGAGGTCATCGAGAAGGTCCGCGAGGCCTGGGGCGTCACCATCCGCGACGGTTTCGGCCAGACCGAGACCACCCTGCAGGTCGGCAACTTCCCCGGGGTCCCCGTCAAGCCCGGCTCGATGGGGCGCCCGGCGCCCGGGTACGAGATCGTGCTCCTCGACCCGGTCACCGGCAAGGAGTCCCCCGACGAGGGCGAACTCTGCGTGGACCTGCGCAGCCGGCCCGCCGGGGTGATGACCGGCTACCGGGACGACCCGGAGCGCACCGCCGAGGCCATGGCGGACGGGCTCTACCGCACCGGTGACATCGCCTCGCGCGACGAAGCCGGGTACCTCACCTACGTCGGGCGCTCGGACGACGTCTTCAAGGCCTCCGACTACAAGATCAGCCCGTTCGAGCTGGAGAGCGCCCTGCTCGAGCACGAGGCCGTCGCCGAGGCCGCCGTGGTCCCGGCCCCCGACCCGCTGCGGCTGGCCGTGCCGAAGGCGTACATCGCGCTCGCCGCCGACTGGGAGCCCGGGCCGGAGACCGCGCGGGCGCTGTTCGCGCACTCCCGCGCGGTGCTGTCCCCCTACAAGCGGATCCGCCGCATCGAGTTCGCGGAGCTGCCGAAGACCGTGTCGGGCAAGATCCGCCGGGTGGAGCTGCGGGAGCTCACCGCGGCCGGCTCGGGCGCGGAGTACGACGAGGCCGAGCTCGGCTGAGCCCGGCCCTCGTACCGTCGGGGGCGGCCGACCGTGGGGTCGGGCCGCCCTCCGTACGGCCGGGCGGGGCTAGGCCGGCAGCTGCGCCTCGATCGCGGCGATGACCTCGGGGGACTCGGGCTCGGTGCGCGGGCGGAAGCGCGCCACGACCTCGCCGGCCGGGGAGATCAGGAACTTCTCGAAGTTCCACTGGATGTCGCCCGCCTCGCCGTCGGCGTCCGGGGTCTTCACCAGCTCCCGGTACAGCGGGTGCCGGTTCTCGCCGTTGACCTCGGTCTTCTCCAGCATCGGGAAGGTCACGCCGAAACCGGCCGCGCAGAAGGTCGCGATGTCCTCGGCGTTGCCGGGCTCCTGCTCGCCGAACTGGTTGCAGGGCACGCCGACGACGGTGAAGCCCTTCTCCTCGTACGTGAACTGCAGCCGGGCCAGTCCCGAGTACTGCGGGGTGAGACCGCACTGCGAAGCGGTGTTCACCAGCAGGATCGCCTTGCCCTTGTGGGCCGCCAGGCTGGTGGGCTCGTCGGACAGGGTGGTCAGCGGGATGTCGTACAGGCTCATCGGGCTCCTCGGCAGGGAAAGGGGCAGGCCCGCAGGCAGGCAAGCGGGCACGCACGCAGGCAGCCAACGGATACGGATGTGTGTTCCGAGCCTACGTCCTGCCCGGGCAGGTCTGATCGGCAAGACGCCCCATGCCGGGCCGCTCTGGCCACGCCCTGGCCACGCCCCTGACTACGCCCCCGAGTTCACCAGCCGGTCCGCCGGGTCGTTGACGGGCTGCGGCATGCCCGTGAGATCCATGACGAAGAGCGGTATCCCGAGGTCGTCCGCGCGGGAGCGGGCGTCCTCCGTATACCCCGCGAGCGCGAAGTAGACGCTGGTCGCGGAGGCCGTCAGGCCGTTCAGCCAGACGCACTCCACGGCCCGCAGTCCGGCCGGAGCGGTGGTCGGGTCCACTTGCGCCACCAGCCCGGGGGCCCGCAGGTCCACGGCCGCGGAGGGGATGGGCCGGCCGTCGGGCTGCCGGACGTCCTGGAAGCCGAGCCACCGCAGGTACAGCGCGGCCGCGGCCACCGCGTCCCGGGCGGTACGGATGGTCACCGGGCGGAACGCCGGCCGCGGCACCGGCGCCGCCGAAGGCTGCCCGGGGACCGGCGCCGGGGCCGACCCGGCCGCCCCGGCACCCCGGGCCGACCCGTCCCGGCCCGGGGTGCCGGGCGCGCCCGCCATGCCCGGCCACCCCGGACCCGCCTCCCGAGCGTCCCCACGTACGCCGGGCCGCGGAGGCAGCCCGTCCCGTACGCCGCTCCCGGGCGTGATCCCCGGCCCCGGCCCCCTCCCCGTCTCGGGCTCCACCGGGTGCACCGGGATCCGCACCACCGTCCCGCACGAGGCGCATCCCAGCTCGGGATGCGGCCACTCGCTCACCCGCCCGCACGCCGTGCACCGCACCGCCACCCAGGTCTCCGACCAGGTGCGGTGCGTCAGCGGCACGGGCGGCGCCGCGAGGTCCAGGGGCGGGACGACCGGGCTTCCGCAGGCGCACGGGAAGACCGGGGCGGCGTAGCCGTTCTCGCGCAGACATGCCGGGCAGCGCACCGGTACCGCTTCTGCCATGGCTACTGCGCCCCCTCCGTCGCTGTGCGTGGGTCCATGCTCCACCACCTGCCACCGGCGGGTGGGCATGCCCTCGATTTTCCCCCGGATTCGGCCGGGTCCCGGTGGTTCGTACAACTCGCTTGTGCGAGACGCGGCATTTGGTGTGTTCCGGGGTGCGGAAGCTCCTTGACGTGCGGGGACTGGCCGCTTAGCTTGTTCCGTATAGCAGAACAAAACTTCCGGATTGTGGAAACGCCCCGGGAAACAGTCTGACCGCCAGACCCGCAGGAGAACTCGATGCCTCGTATGACAGCCGCCGCCGCTGCAGTGGAGATCCTCAAGCGCGAGGGCGTTTCGCAAGCGTTCGGCGTGCCCGGCGCTGCGATCAACCCGTTCTACCGCGAGCTCAAGAACGTGGGTGGCATCAACCACACCCTCGCCCGCCACGTCGAGGGCGCCTCGCACATGGCCGAGGGCTACACCCGCACCAACGCGGGCAACATCGGTGTCTGCATCGGTACGTCCGGCCCCGCCGGCACCGACATGATCACCGGCCTGTACTCGGCCATCGCGGACTCCATCCCGATCCTGTGCATCACCGGTCAGGCTCCGGTCGCGAAGCTCCACAAGGAGGACTTCCAGGCCGTCGACATCGCCTCGATCGCCAAGCCGGTCACCAAGGCCGCGACCACGGTCCTCGAGGCCGCGCAGGTCCCCGGCGTCTTCCAGCAGGCGTTTCACCTGATGCGCTCCGGCCGTCCGGGCCCGGTCCTGATCGACCTCCCGATCGACGTCCAGCTGACCGAGATCGAGTTCGACCCCGACCTGTACGAGCCGCTGCCCGTCCACAAGCCGGCCGCCACGCGGAAGCAGGCCGAGAAGGCCCTCCAGTTCCTGCTGGAGTCCGAGCGTCCGCTGATCGTCGCCGGCGGCGGCATCATCAACGCCGACGCCTCCGACCTGCTGGTCGAGTTCGCCGAGCTGACCGGCGTCCCGGTCATCTCCACGCTCATGGGCTGGGGCACCATCCCCGACGACCACGAGCTCGCCGCCGGCATGGTCGGTGTCCAGACCTCGCACCGCTACGGCAACGCGACGTTCCTCGAGTCGGACTTCGTCCTCGGCATCGGCAACCGCTGGGCCAACCGCCACACCGGTTACAACCTGGACGCGTACCTCGGCGACCGCAAGTTCGTCCACGTCGACATCGAGCCCACCCAGCTGGGCAAGATCTTCGCCCCGGACCTCGGCATCGCCTCCGACGCCAAGGCCGCGCTGGAGATCTTCATCGAGGTCGCCAAGGAGCTCAAGGCCGAGGGCAGGCTGCCCGACTTCAGCGCCTGGGTCGCCTCGCACCTGGAGCGCAAGGCCACGCTGCAGCGCCGTACGCACTTCGACAACATCCCCATGAAGCCGCAGCGCGTCTACGAGGAGATGAACAAGGCCTTCGGCCCGGAGACGCGTTACGTCACCACCATCGGCCTTTCCCAGATCGCCGGCGCGCAGATGCTGCACGTCTTCAAGCCGCGCCACTGGATCAACTGCGGCCAGGCCGGCCCGCTCGGCTGGACCATCCCGGCCGCGCTGGGTGTCGCCACCGCCGACCCGCAGACCCCCGTCGTCGCCCTCTCCGGCGACTACGACTTCCAGTTCATGCTGGAGGAGCTGGCGGTCGGCGCGCAGCACAAGATCCCGTACGTCCACGTCCTGGTGAACAACGCCTACCTCGGCCTGATCCGTCAGGCGCAGGGCGGCCTCGGCATCAACTTCGAGGTCAACCTGGAGTTCGAGAACATCAACGCCCCGGAGCTGGGCGTCTACGGCGTCGACCACGTCAAGGTCGTCGAGGGCCTCGGCTGCAAGGCGATCCGCGTCACCGACCCGAACGAGCTGGGTGCCGCCCTCGAGGAGGCCAAGAAGCTCGCCGCCGAGTACAGCGTCCCGGTGGTCGTCGAGGCCATCCTGGAGCGCGTCACCAACATCTCGATGAGCAAGACGGTCGACATGAGCGACGTCACCGAGTTCGAGGAGCTCGCCACCGAGCCGGGCCACGCCCCGACCGCGATCCGCCCGCTGTCGGTCTGAGCCCCGAGCCGACAGTAGCGGCTGCACGTTGCGGCCCCCGTCCCTCCACGAGGAGGAACGGGGGCCGTTCTGCATGCCCCACCGGGCCGGCCCTGGCCTCCGTACCCTCCGCGCGGCTCCTGCCCCGTAGGGCTTCGGCATACTGCTCCGATGGACAGATCAAGGGCCTCGTGGCGCAACACGACGCACGACTGGGCAGGTTCCGTGGACGCCGGCCATCTTGCCCACATCCGCGAGAACCAGGCCGTGTTCGCCCCCGGCGGGTTTGCACACCTGATCCTCGAAGCCGTCGCGTACGCGGCCGACGAGGCGCAGTGCACCGGCGGGGGGCGTTGTACGGTCACGCTCCACGGCGACGGCTCGGTGTCCGTGGCGGACGAGGGCAGGGGCACCGACACCCGGCCCGACGAGCACGGCCGGCCGGTCAGGAAGCCGATCATGGCGACGAAGGACCTCCGGTTCTTCGATCACCCGGCCTCGCAGATCCTGCCCGACGGACGCCCGCGGCGCGGCATGTCCGTCGTCGCGGCGCTCAGCGAGTGGCTCGTCCACACCAACCGCCGGGCGGGCGGGGCCTGGATCCAGCGCTACGAGCACGGCGTTCCTGCGACCGACCTGATGCCGATCGTCGGTGACGGTACTACCGGTACCACCGTCCACTTCAGCCCCGCCGAAGCCCTGCGCACGGCGACCGGACCCGCCTCGGACGAACTGGCCGCGCTCACCACGCAGTGGCCGCACCTGTCCGTCCACATCATCGACCACCGGGCATGACAAAGCGCCGAGTCACGGGACCGTCCGTGACTCGGCGCTTTGGGTTTGACCGCCCGACGGTACGAGGCTGGCGCGACAGGACATTCGCATCGCCGGGCGGAGTCGGAGTGGGGGACCCTGTGCGTGGCCCCCGTATATAAGGAGTGGCTGGGACCGCGACGGGCGGTGACGAGAGCTTCGGCTTCGTCTCCCTCAGGTCAAGAGACGGGCCTCGGCCCCCATTACCACCGCACTGGCTCACACGCCCGTCGCGGCCCTCGTCCGGCCCTTACCGCGTACCACCCCTCATCCGGGTCCGCGGTTCGGGCTCGGCACCGGGGACCTGACCTCCCGCCAGGTCCCCGGTGCAGCTATGGGCTCAGGCGTCGCGCAGGGCGCGGACGGCCTCCTCGACGCGCTTGCCGTAATCGGCGTCCGCGGCGTGGAAGTGAGCCAGGTTCTTCTCGATGACGTCCTCGAGGGTGACCTGAGACAGGCCGCCGGCGATGTTCGCCACCAGGCGCTGCTTCTCGGCCTCCGACATCAGGCGGTAGAGCTCACCGGCCTGGAAGAAGTCGTCGTCCTTGGTGTGGGCCGGGGCCTCGTGGGTGCCCGTGTAGCCGGAGACGGCCTTCGGGGCACCCAGCGCCAGACCGGTCTCGGCCGGGCCCTGGTACGAGTTGGGCTCGTAGTTCTTGTCGTGGCGCGAGCCGTTGCGCAGCGCCATGACGCCGTCGCGGCCGTAGTTCTCGGCCTTCGTCGCCTTCGGGGCGTTGACCGGCAGCTGGGTGTGGTTCACACCGAGGCGGTAGCGCTGGGCGTCGGCGTACGCGAAGAGACGGCCCTGGAGCATCTTGTCCGGCGAGGCGGTGATGCCCGGGACGAAGTTGTTCGGGGAGAACGCGGACTGCTCGACCTCGGCGAAGACGTTGTCCGGGTTGCGGTCGAGGACCAGGCGGCCCACGCGCTGCAGCGGGTAGTCGCTGTGCGGCCACACCTTGGTCAGGTCGAACGGGTTGAAGCGGTACTCCGCGGCCTCGGCGGCCGGCATGATCTGGACGTACAGGGTCCAGCTCGGGTTCACACCGCGCTCGATCGCCTGGAGCAGGTCGGTCTGGTGGCTGTTGCCGTCCTTGCCCGCGAGCTCGGCGGCCTGCTCCGACGACAGGCAGCGGATGCCCTGGTTCGTCTTGAAGTGGTACTTGACGAAGAAGGCCTCGCCCTGCTCGTTCGTCCACTGGTACGTGTGGGAGCCGTAGCCGTTCATGTGGCGGTACGAGGCGGGTATGCCGCGGTCACCCATCAGCCAGGTGATCTGGTGCGTCGCCTCGGGGGCGTGCGCCCAGAAGTCCCAGACGTTGTCCGGCTCCTGCTTGCCCGTGAAGGGGTCGCGCTTCTGGGAGTGGATGAAGTCGGGGAACTTGATCGGGTCCTTGATGAAGAACACCGGGGTGTTGTTGCCGACGAGGTCGTAGTTGCCCTCTTCGGTGTAGAACTTCAGCGCGAAGCCGCGCGGGTCGCGGACCGCGTCCGCGCCACCCAGCGAGTCGGCCACGGTGGAGAACCGCAGGAAGGTCTCGGTCTTCTTGCCGACCGTGTTCAGGAACGCGGCGCTGGTGTACGCGGTGACGTCGTCGGTCACCTCGAAGTAGCCGTACGCGGCCGAGCCGCGGGCGTGCACCACGCGCTCCGGGATGCGCTCCCGGTTGAAGCGGGCAAGCTTCTCGAGCAGCTGCTGGTCCTGGATCAGCAGCGGGCCACCGACGCCGGCGGTGGCGGAGTTCTGGTTGTCGGCGACCGGGGCGCCGGACTCGGTCGTCAGCGTGCGCTTCGACATGGTGACCTTCCGTACGGGAACCTGCTGACGGAAAGCGTATTCCGTCATGCGGAACAGCCTAATTTCAGGCCGAACGCAGCGTCAACAGTTTGTTGAACAAAGATGGAGAGAGGTGATCCGGACGGTGCCGGCGCTTGGGCGCGACAGGACAGGTGTCAGCACCGGCACCATCCGGAAACTCAGGCCCCCGGAGGGGGGGAGGGGCGGCGGCCCGGCGAGCGGGCCGCGGGCTCAGATCTGGGCGCCGGAGAGGCGCTCTACCGCGCGCAGCAGGGCCGAGTGGTCCAGGCCGCCGTCACCCTGGGCGCGCAGCGAGGCGACCAGCTGGGCGACGACCGCGCCGACCGGGAGGGCCGCACCGACGTTGCGGGCGGCGTCGGTGACGATGCCCATGTCCTTGTGGTGCAGGTCGATCCGGAAGCCGGGCTTGAAGTCGCGGTTCAGGAAGTTGTCCTTCTTGCGGGTCAGGACCGTGGAGCCGGCCAGACCGCCGTTGAGGACGTCCAGGGCGGCCTGGAGGTTCACGCCCGACTTCTCGAGGAAGACCACGGCCTCGGCGCACGCCTGGATGTTCACCGCGACGATGAGCTGGTTGGCGGCCTTTACCGTCTGGCCGGAGCCGTGCGGACCGCACAGGACGATGACCTTGCCGAGCGCCTCGAGGATCGGCAGCGCCGCGTCGAAGTCGGCCTGCTCGCCACCCACCATGATCGACAGGACGGCCTCGATGGCGCCGGCCTCGCCGCCGGACACCGGGGCGTCGATGACGCGGATGCCCTTCTCGGCGGCGTTCTTCGCGAGGTCGATCGAGGTCTGCGGGGTGATCGACGACATGTCGATGATCAGCGCGCCGGACTTCGCGTTCTCGAGGATGCCGTTCTCGCCGTACGAGATGGCCTCGACCTGCGGGGAGGCGGGCACCATCGTGATGATGACGTCGGCGTCCTTGACGGCCTCGGCGATCGAGCCGGCGGCGGTGCCGCCGGCGGCGGCCAGGCGGTCCAGCTTGTCCTGCTCCAGCGTGAAGCCGGTGACCGGGTAGCCGGCCTTCAGGAGGTTCTCGGCCATGGGGGAGCCCATGATGCCGAGCCCGATCCAGGCGATCGACGGGAGCGCAGCGGGGTTGCTCATGATGAGGGTCCTTCTCTTAATGCTTTGTACGAAAAGTGCGTGACGTGCCTGGCTGATCGCCTGGACTTGGTCCGCCTACTGGGCGGCGCGGGCCTCGGCCGGCAGCCACGCGAAGGAGGCGGCGGCGTCGGCGGCCTTGTACTCCAGGCCTACGTAGCCCTCGTATCCGGCCTTCTTCAGCTGGTCGAGCAGCTCCTCGAGGGGCAGCTCGCCGGTGCCGGGGGCACCGCGTCCGGGCTTGTCCGCGATCTGGACGTGCCCGGTCTTGGCGGCGTACTTTTCGATGACCTCGGAGAGGTCCTCATCGTTCATCGCCAGGTGGTACAGGTCGAGCAGGAACTTGGCGTTCCCGAGGCCGGTGGCCTCGTTCACCTTGTCCACCACCTCGATGCCGGCCGGGGCGCTCACCAGCGGGTAGAGCGGCGACTCGGGCTTGTTGAGGGTCTCGATCAGGAGGATCGCGCCGACGCGGTCCGCGGCCCGGGCCGCCACGACCAGGTTCTTCAGGGCGAGCTCGTCCTGGACGGCCGGGTCCACACCCTCGACGCGGTTGCCGTAGAGGGCGTTCAGCGCCTTGCAGCCGACCGAGGCGGCGAAGTCCGCAGCCACGTTGATGTTGGCGTTGAAGCGCTCCGACTCCTCACCGGGAACCGATACCGCACCGCGGTCCGGGCCCGGCAGCCGGCCGGCGTAGAAGTTCAGGCCCACCAGCTGGGTGCCGGCGTCCTCAAGAGCCTTCTTGAGGGCGTCGAGCTCCGCCTGAGCGGGGGTGGGGGTCTCGATCCAGGGCCACCACAGCTCGACCGCCGTGAAGCCCGCCGCGGCGGCTGCCGCGGGGCGCTCCAGAAGCGGGAGTTCCGTGAAGAGGATCGAAAGGTTCACATCGAAGCGCTGGTCCGTGTATCCCATGAGGGGTGTGCGCTCCTTCCGTATTGCGGAAGTTAGTTTCTGCTTGATGGAAGACTGCATGGGCCTTGTCGCAGATGTCAAGTGCGAACTGCCGAAAAAAGCCGACTGGGAGGTAGCTTGACCAGCGTGCGATTGAGAGTGGAGTTCACGACCGAGCCCTTCGATCTCGAAGAGGCCCCTGCCCATGCCGTGGCCGCTCGCGAGGTCATCCAGAAGGCCCGGCTGGACGCGGTGGACGTCGGTCCGTTCGGCAATACCGCCGAGGGTGGCGCCGACGAGGTGCTGGCCGCGGTGGCCGCGCTGCTGCGCGACTCGCTGGAGTCCGGGGCCACGCGCGTCTCGCTCCAGGTCAACGTGATCGGGGAGGACACCCCATGACCGAGCCCCGCGACCACCCGTTCGTCACCGCGGTCAAGCCGCTGGTCGACGCGATGGGCGGCGAGCTGATGGATCCGGCCCAGGCGCTGCCCGACGACGTCGTGCTCAGCTGGGAGGGTGAGGACCTGCTGGCCGTGCGCCTGCCCCAGCTCTCCGACTCGCTGGACCACATCCTCGCGGCGCTGGAGCGCCGCCACGGCGTACCGTTGTCACAGCTCGACCGGAAGTCCAAGCAGGACATCGTCCGGATACTGGAGGCGCGCGGCGCCTTCTCCGTCCGGCACGGCGTGGAGACGGTCGCGGGCGCCCTGGGCGTAAGCCGCTTCACGGTCTACAACTATCTGAACAGGGAAAACCCCAACAAGAACAGCAAAGCGTGAAGCCTGCTTGACCCACTGTGACGAGCCGCCGCCCCATTCATCCGGGCGGCGGCTTTTGTGTACGGGAAGTTTCAACAAAGTGTTGACGCCGTGTTGTCGAGGGCGTTAGCTATGCGCAGCCCGTCAAAGCAACAACAGGCCACGGAGGCCTACCGTGACTTCGAGTCCGACCCCGGGTCTCACCCGGTTCAACGCCTTGGACGACAGCGCGGCCACGGCCGAACTGCACGAGGTGTGCGCCAGTTCGGCATGGGGGAGCAAGCTGCTCGCCCAGCGCCCCTTCGCCACCGCCGACTCCCTGTTCTGCGCGAACGAGGCCGCCATGGCCGAGCTCACCGCCGAGGACCTGGCCGAAGCGATGGCAGGCCACGCGCCGATCGGCCGGCCGAAGCCGGGAGACCCGACCTCCGCCCGCGAGCAGCGAGGCATGGCCGGCGCTTCGGAGGAGCTCAAGAACGAGCTCCTCGAACTGAACCTGGCGTACCAGGAGAAGTTCGGCCACGTCTTCCTCATCTGCGCCACCGGTGCGACCGGTGAGTTCATGCGGGACGCGGTCAAGGTCCGGATCGACAATTCGCCGGAGCAGGAGCGGGAGATCGCCCGCGGCGAGCTCGTGAAGATCAACCGGATCCGTCTGACCCGCCTCGTCGAACTCGCAGAAGAAGGAGCGTGAGCATGAGCACTGAGACCGCGGCATCTCCGAGAAATTCGGTGTCCACGCACATCCTGGACACCAGCGTCGGACGCCCCGCCGAGGGCGTCGCCATCTCCCTGTCCGCCCGTACCGGGCCCGACGGCGAGTGGGCGACCCTGGGCGGCTCCGCCACCGATGCGGACGGGCGCTGCAAGGACCTGCCGGCGCTGCCGGAGGGTACCACCCACGTACGTCTCGACTTCGAGACCGAGGCGTACTTCGAGAAGAAGCAAGCCGAGGCGCAGCAGGACGCCCCCCGCGTAAGGGACAGCGGTGCGTTCTTCCCCGAGGTCACCATCACCTTTGCGGTGAACCCGGGCGAGCACTACCACGTACCGCTGCTGCTCAACCCGTTCGGCTACTCCGTTTACCGAGGGAGCTAGCATGGCCACGATTCTGGGCCAGAACCAGTACGGCAAGGCAGAGAACCGCGTCGTCAAGATCACGCGGGACGGCGACACCCACCACATCAAGGACCTGAACGTCTCGGTCGCCCTCTCCGGCGACATGGACGACGTCCACTACTCCGGCTCGAACGCCAACGTCCTTCCGACGGACACCACCAAGAACACGGTGTACGCGTTCGCCAAGGAGTACGGCATCGAGTCCGCCGAGCAGTTCGGCATCCACCTGGCGCGCTGGTTCGTGAACAGCCAGGAGCCGATCCAGCGTGCGCGCATCCGGATCGAGGAGTACGCCTGGGACCGGATCGCCACCTCGGACGCCAACTCCAAGTTCATCGGCTCCGACGAGGTCAACCACTCCTTCGTCCGCAAGGGCATGGAGACCCGCGTCACCCAGATCACGTACGACGGCCAGAACTGGGAGGTCATCTCCGGCCTCAAGGACCTGATCGTCATGAACTCCACGAACTCGGAGTTCTGGGGTTACGTGAAGGACAAGTACACGACCCTGCAGGAGGCGTACGACCGCATCCTGGCCACCCAGGTGTCGGGCCGCTGGCGCTTCAACTGGTCGGACGACGAGCAGCGGATGCCCAACTGGGAGAAGTCCTACGCCGAGACCAAGAAGCACATGCTCCAGGCCTTCGCGGAGACCTACTCCCTCTCGCTGCAGCAGACCCTGTACCAGATGGGTTCGCGCATCATCAACCACCGCTCGGAGATCGACGAGGTCCGCTTCTCGCTCCCGAACAAGCACCACTTCCTTGTTGACCTCGAGCCGTTCGGGCTCAAGAACGACAACGAGGTCTACTTCGCCGCGGACCGCCCGTACGGTCTGATCGAGGCCACGATCCTGCGGGACGGCGCTGACGCCCGCATCCCCGTGGACATGACCAACCTCTGACACGGCACGCGCGTCCCGGGGCTCCGCAGTGGCCCCGGGACCGCGCGACACGCTTCAACTTCCTGAATCGGCACCCGGACGCACAACGAGGGACGGCAGTACTGTCAGCTGTCGAGGTCCCGCCTCCGGCACTCAAATCCCCTGGGTCCTGCCGTGCCCGCACCGCCACTGAAAGCACGAGGAAGTCCCATGGCAGCATCGGCAGCGCGTGACGGCGCCGTAGAGCGCATCGTCATCGAGAACTGTGCGATTGCGACCGTCGACGCGAACGACACCGAGTACGCCTCGGGCCACGTTGTCGTCGCCGGCAACAAGATCGAGTCCATCGGTGCGGGCAAAGCCCCCGAGAACCTCGACAATGTGGTCCGCCGCATCGACGGCACGGGTCACCTCGTCACCCCGGGTCTGGTCAACACGCACCACCACTTCTACCAGTGGATCACCCGTGGTCTGGCCACCGACCACAACCTCTTCAACTGGCTCGTCGCGCTGTACCCGACGTGGGCGCGCATCGACGAGCAGATGGCCTACACGGCCGCCCAGGGCTCCCTGGCGATGATGGCCAAGGGCGGCGTCACCACCGCCATGGACCACCACTACGTCTACCCCAAGGGCTCCGGCGACCTCTCCGGCGCGATCATCCGCGCCGCGTCCGAGATGGGCGTCCGCTTCACCCTCGCCCGCGGCTCCATGGACCGCAGCAAGAAGGACGGCGGCCTGCCCCCGGACCACGCCGTCGAGACCCTCGAGGGTGCGCTCGCCGACACCGAGGCGACGGTCAAGAAGCACCACGACCACTCCTTCGACGCGATGACCCAGGTCGCCGTCGCCCCCTGCTCCCCCTTCTCGGTCTCCACCGAGCTGCTGAAGCAGGGCGCCGAGCTGGCCCGCCGCCTCGGTGTGCGCATGCACACGCACGGCTCCGAGACCGTCGAGGAAGAGCAGTTCTGCAAGGAACTGTTCGGCATGGGCCCGACCGACTACTTCGAGTCGACCGGCTGGCTCGGCGAGGACGTGTGGATGGCGCACAGCGTCCACATGAACGACTCCGACATCGCCGCGTTCGCCCGCACCAAGACCGGCGTCGCGCACTGCCCGTCCTCCAACGCCCGTCTGGCCGCCGGCATCGCCCGCGTCCCGGACATGCTCGCCGCCGGCGTCCCGGTCGGCCTCGGCGTGGACGGCACCGCCTCGAACGAGTCCGGTGAGCTGCACACCGAGCTGCGCAACGCGCTGCTGATCAACCGGCTGAACCCGGTCCACCGCGAGGCCGCCCTCAACGCGCGCCAGGCCCTGCGCCTCGGTACGTACGGCGGCGCCCAGGTCCTCGGCCGCGCCGACAACATCGGCTCGCTCGAGGTCGGCAAGTGCGCCGACCTGGTGATGTGGAACCTGAGCACCCTGGCCCACTCGTCCATCGCCGACCCGGTCACCGCGCTGGTCTTCGGTGCGGCCGCCCCGGTCACCCTCTCCCTGGTCAACGGCAAGCAGATCGTCGAGAACAACCGACTGCTCTTCGCCGACGAGGACGCCATCGCGGTGTCGACCCGGGAAGAGGCCCAGCGCCTCGCGCGGATCTCCGCGCAGGGCTGATCCCCACGGAGTCCGGCCGGGGGGGACGGCCCCCGGCCGGCGGTCGCGGACCCGAGCGGGGTCCGCGGCAGCCGTTCCCGGGAAGCGCCCGAGGATTTCCGAGGGCGCCCCCGGGGCGGTGACTCGTGCCACTGCTTCTGGAACGAATCGGGCGAATCGTTTCTGCATGCCTTCACACAACTGAACACAAGATCGACTTGCACAGCTTTCGCACCACCTCCCAGACACCCACGTCCCTGCCGACGTGTTACCCGACCGGAGGAAGCCGTGGCCAAGGCGCCCAGGTTTCGCACAGATGCTGTCGCAGTACCGGAGGAGAAGCACCCGGTCGACGAGACCCTGCCTCCGCTGAAAATGTTCACGAGCGGCCTCCAGCACGTGGCCGCCATGTACGCGGGTGTCGTCGCCCCGCCCATGATCGTCGGCCCTGCCGTCGGACTCTCCGCCACCGAGACCGCGTTCCTGATGGGCGCCTCGCTCTTCACCGCCGGCCTCGCCACCCTTCTCCAGACCCTCGGCTTCTGGAAGATCGGCGCCAAGCTCCCCTTCGTCAACGGCGTCTCGTTCGCCGGTGTGACCCCGATGATCGCCATCGGCAAGGGTGAGGGCGCGGACGCCGTCCCCGTCATCTTCGGCGCGATCATCGTCGCCGGGCTCCTCGGGTTCCTCGCCGCCCCGTACTTCGGGAAACTCGTCCGCTTCTTCCCGCCGGTCGTCACCGGCACGGTCATCACGCTGATCGGCGTGTCCCTGCTGCCGGTGGCCTTCAACTGGTCCCAGGGCGGCAACCGCACCGCCACCGACTACGGCTCGGTGAAGAACATCGGCATGGCCGCCGTCACCCTCGTGATCGTCCTGCTGATGCGCAAGTTCCTGCGCGGCTTCCTTCAGCAGATCTCCATCCTGCTCGGCCTGGTCGCGGGTACGCTGATCGCCCTCCCGCTCGGTATGACCAGCTTCGACGCCGTCAGGAACGCCTCCCTCGTGGGCTTCCCGACCCCGTTCCACTTCGGCGCCCCGCAGTTCCAGGCCGCCGCCATCGTCTCCATGTGCATCGTCATGCTGGTCTGCATGACCGAGTCCACCGCCGACATCCTGGCGCTGGGCAAGATCGTCGGCCGTCCGGCGGATGCGAAGACCATCGAGGGCGGGCTGCGCGCCGACACCCTCGGCAGCGCGCTCAGCCCGCTGTTCAACGGCTTCATGTGCAGCGCCTTCGCGCAGAACATCGGGCTCGTGGCGATGACCAAGGTGCGCAGCCGGTTCGTCGTCGCCGCCGGTGGCGGCATCTTGATCCTGCTGGGCCTGTGCCCGGTCGCCGCCTCCGTCATCGGAGTGGTCCCGCTGCCGGTCCTCGGCGGCGCCGGCATCGTGCTGTTCGGCTCGGTCGCGGCCAGCGGGATCCAGACCCTGGCGGGCGCAGCCATGGAGAAGGGCGAGAACGCCCTGATCGTCGCTGCCTCGGTGGGCATCGGCCTGATCCCGATCGCGGCGCCGGACTTCTACCACGCGTTCCCGAAGGACCTGCTCGTCGTCCTGGACTCGGGCATCAGCACCGGCTGCGTGGTGGCCATCGTGCTCAACCTGGCCTTCAACCACTTCGGCGCCCGGCGCGGCGCGGCTGCCGCTCCGGAACCGGTGCCGGTGCCGGTGCACTGACCCTCACGGGGCCGGCCTGCTACGGCGGTGCGTACGCCACCCACTACTGCGGGTGTGGCGTACGCACCGGCCGTCCTTCCGCACCCGCCCGGGCGGGGGAGTCAGCCGGCGGCACCCGGGGCCGGGGGTGTCCAGAGCATCAGGTTGCTCATCAGCTCGGCCTGCTCGATCGCGTCGTCGAGCGCGTGGTGGGTGTGCCGGCGGCGGGAGAGCAGCTGCTTCGGCATCCGCCCCTTGACTGCTGCGCGCAGCGGCACCTGCGCCTTCGCCGCGTACAGGGTCTTCATGTCGAGGCAGCCGGAGTGCCCGAAGGGGCTGTCGCCGCCGAACCGGATCAAGTACCAGTACAGGAAGGTCCAGTCGAAGGAGGCCGGGTAGCCGCACATCACGGGCTGGGCCCCCCTCTCCGCGGCGACCTCCCGCACCCAGGCGCGGAACTCGGCCATGGCCGCCGCGGGTTCGGCGCCCTCCCGGACCAGCCGGTCCCGGTCCAGGCCGCTGACGGCGAGCGCCTCGGGGACGTACGCGTCGCTGATCGGCCGGAGTTCGCGGTAGAAGGTGTGCTGCTCGGGGTCGGCGGCCGTATACGAACCGCCGTCCTGCCGCCCCGCGACGGCGGCCCCGAAGCTGATCATCGAGTACGGGCCGGGGATCGGGCCGTCGGCCTCGATGTCGACGGAGATGTAGAGGCTGGGACGTACGGTACGGACCGGCATGAACGGGATCATGCCAGCCCGGGACCGTGACGGGCATCCGGTTTCCCGGCGCCCGTCACCCCTGCGCGGACGCCCGGACCGCCGAGGAGCCCCGGGGGGAGATCATCCGGCCGACGATCCGTACGACCGTCCGGCGGCTCGCGAACCGACCGCTCAAGGTCATGATCCGGTTCATGGCTCCGGAGACCACGCTCGGCGGCGGGTTCCTCCGGTCCAGCGCCTTCAGCGCGGTGCGTACGACCTCCTCGGAGGTCTGCATCCGGGTGCCGCTGGCGGCGTCCTCCGTGCCGACCACGTCGAAGAACTCCGTCCTGGTCGCGCCGGGCGACAGCGCCATGACGCGCAGCCCGGTGCCCCGGGACTCGTGCCAGAGGGCCTCCGTGAAGCTGAGCACGAAGGCCTTGGTGGCGCCGTAGACGGCCATGTACGGAACGGGCTGGTACGCGGCCGTGCTGGCGAGGTTGACCAGCACCCCCTCGCCACGGCGGCGCAGCGGGCCGATGAAGGCACGGCTGATGTCGACGACGGCCGTCACGTCGAGGCCCACTTCCTGGCGGAGCCGCTGCGGGTCCTCCTCGTGGAAGCGGCCGTAGGTGCCGAAGCCGGCGTTGTTGATGACGCTGGAGACCGCGATCCCGCGCCGGTCGACCTCGGCGGCGAGCAGCTCACCGCATCCGTCGACGGACAGGTCCATGGCGATCGACTCGGCTTTGACGCCGTGTGCCGCCGACAGCTGCCCGGCCAGCGCCTCGAGCCGGTCCTCCCGGCGGGCGACGAGCACCAGGTGGGAGCCCCGCGCGGCGAGCTGGCGCGCGAACTCGGCGCCCAGGCCCGAGCTCGCGCCGGTGATCAGGGTGGTCCTGCCTCGGTAGTCGACCGCGTTCACAGTGGCTCCTGCCATGGGGTGACATCGTCAGGCATCACTGTATGCCCGACTGGCAGTGACTGCCAAGCGGGCAGTAGGGGTCAAATGGGCGGCGCGCCTATATGCTGACCGGATGGGGACCATCGCAACGCAGCCGAGCCTGTGGGACCGCTCCCGGCAGGCCGTGGTCGCGAGCATCTTCGGCACGGCCATGCGGCTCTTCGCCGAGCAGGGCTACGAGGCCACGACGATCGCGCAGATCGCCAAGGAAGCGGGCATCTCCCAGCGTTCGCTGTTCCGGTACTTCGGTACCAAGGAGGACATCGTCTGCGGCGAGCAGGAAGAGCTCGGCGAGCTGCTGCGCGCGACGGTGGAGGCCCAGCCCGCCGCCGCCACTCCGTGGGAGGCCCTGCGGGCCGGTTTCGAAGTGCTCATGGACGCGCACGGCGACCCCGAGCAGCTGCTGGAGATCACGGCGCTGATCTTCGACACCCCGTCGCTGCGCGCCCGGTACACCCAGAAGCGGCTGCGCTGGCAGGAGCTGGTGCTGCCCGCCGTCACGGCCCGCATGGCGCAAGGGCCGGGCCTGGTCCCCGGGGTCCGCGCCGCGGCGGTCGTCGCGACCGTCTTCGCCTGCGTGGACGCCGCCACCGAAGCCTGGGTCCGCAGTGGCGGCAGCGCCGACCTGGCGGCCCTCTACGACGAGGCACTGGCCGCCGTACGGGGCTGATCGAACGCGAAGGGCGCCCGCGCAGTTCTCCGCGGACGCCCTCGCACGGAACGCATGTCCCCGTCAGGGAGTGGGTGCCAGGAACATGCCCGTCTGATCCGCTCCGGCGGTGTTCTTGCAGCCGGCGGCGGAGTTCGCGGGCTGGGCGACCGCCAGGGCCAGGCAGCGGCCGACGGCCAGCTGGCCGAAGTAGTTCGGGTGCATGGACTCCTGGACCGGCCCCTGCGTCTCGCTGCTGTCGATCCAGCGCGCCCACTCGCTCGTCTTCGCCGAGGCGGGCGCCGAGGTGGTCACCTGCTTGCTGGCCTTCGCGCACACCTCACGGCCCTGCATCATGTCGCGCAGGTCCAGGAACTGCACGCCCTTGGCGGTGGCAACCCCCTTGAGGCGATCGGCGATCTGCGGCACGAGCGAGTCGCGCGCCCAGTCCGAGTCCCGGTTCCAGAAGGGGCAGCCGCCGGTGTTGAGGCGGCTCCAGTCGCTCTGCGTGTACCGGTTCTCGGCGCCGCGCGGGATGGGCGACGGGTAGGACTGCAGCACGATCCGGTACGAGGAGTCGGTGTACCCGGCGGCCCGCATCACGGCGCGGATCTCGTCCACGGACTTGCCGACGTTCGCCATGACACCGTCGATCTTCTCGTCGACTCCGTACTGCTGGTCGTCGTAGCAGTACGAGTTCCAGATGACGAAGTCGAGGGCGCAGTCCTTGATGATGTCGGCGAAGCCGAGGTCGTTGCCGCCGATGGACAGAGCGATGACCTTGACGTTGTTGGCGGCGGCCACGGCGGCCAGCTGATCGGCCTGCGGGGCCTCGCCCTTGAAGGGCACGCCGCCGTTGGAGGCGCGGAAGACGTTCTCGGAAATCGCCCCGGAGCAGGCCAGGTTCACGGCCACGTCGGCGATCGCCCCGGCGCTCTTGACCTCGGCGGAGTCGGAGCGGTGGCACCCGCCGGCGGTGGTGCCGTACACCTTGGCGGGGTCGTAGGTGCTCCCGGAGACCCATGCGCGGTCGGTTCCGGTCCGGTTCCCGCTGTTGGTCAGGCTGTTGCCCTTCCAGCGGCCGGCCTCGCCGGAGATGTAGCTGTCGCCCATGGAGACCACGGCGGTGGGCCCGGTCCCGGGACTGGCCACGGAGGTCCCGGCAGAGCCGGCGACCAGCGCACTGACGGCGAGCGGCAGAACCATCCCGGCCCCGGCGAGTCGTCGCACTCGACTGGGGGCCCGGTCCTTGCTGGCGTTGCGGAATCCGATCACGGCGGAACTCCTGCGGTCGGCCATGGCGAAGCCGGAGCGAACTCCGGTGCATGGCTGGGGAAGTGGGGGTACCGCCGGCCGGTGGCATCGGAAAGGTGACACGCCGCGCGTTGTTACCGCTAGGTACAGGGAAGTTACGATGGAGTAACAACCGATCGATCGGTCGGCCCGTCGGCCGCCGCGCTGCCCCGTCCCGCCCTTGGCCGGATTGCGCCGTTCCCTTGGCGGCCGTTCACGCTCACCCTGTGAACAGAAGCGCAACCAAGGCGGTCAACGGGGGAGCCACCATGGTCGAGCCGCTCTACGTACCCGTCCTGCCGATGCGCCGCGGCCCGCTCGCGGCGTACTCCCGGCTGGCGCCGTTCCTGCAGGCGGCCGTCTCACCGCTGTGGACGATCCCGCTGCGTACGGATCCGGCCGGACCGCCCGGACCGCCCGGCGCCGTCGTCGCCGCCCAACGGGCCACGCCCGCCTGGGTGGACGCCCGGCACCTCGAGGGTGCGCCGCGCGCCGTCACGGAGGGGCTCTGGCCGTACCTGCTCCACACGCCGCTGCGGCCGGTCACCGGCCCGGGCCGGCCCGACTGGCAGCAGTCCGCCTGCGCGGACTTCGCCCGGGCCTGCGGGAACGGCCTCGGGCTGCGGGTCCGTGCGGCCGACGCCTCCTCGGAGCAGGGTGCCGAGGAGGTGCGCCGGCTCGTCGAGCGCCTGGCCGGTCCGGACCTCGCCCGGGACCTGCCGGTGGACCTGCTGCTGGACCTGGAGGCGGTCACCGATGAGGACCACCAGGCGGACAAGTGCGCCCTGCGCGCCCTGGAATTGCTCGGCCCGCTCACCCGGTGGCGCTCGATCGTCCTCCTGGCCGGTTCCTTTCCGCCCACCGCGCCCGAGCCGTCAGGGTGGGGGCCGATCGAGGCGCAGCGACACGACTGGGACGTCTGGCACATGGTCCGCCACGCCCGGCCGGAGCTCCCCGTCGACGTCACCTACGGGGACTACGGCGCCCACCACGCCTTCGCGGCCGACGCCGGGGCGGGCGGCGGCCCGCCCTGGGGCGTCCTGCGCTACACCACGGACCGTACGTTTCTGCTGGCCAAGGCGCCCACGATCGGGGACGGACATGCCGAAGAGGTGCGGGAGACCGCCCGCCGGATGATCTCTGAGCCCGAGTTCCGCGGAGCCGGGTTCAGTGAGGGCGACCGCTGGCTGCACGAGTGCGCCACGGGTACGGGAACCCCCGGCGTCGGCAACGCCGAGTCGTGGATCCGGGCGGGCCACAGCCAGCACCTCGCCTACGCGGCATGGTGTTTGACCGCCTGAAGCACGAAACGGCTCCGCCCCCGGGCCGGTTGTGGCGCGGGGGCGGAGTGGGGGTCGGCTGCTGTGCGAATCAGCCGGCTTCCGGGGGTCAGCCCACGAGCTGGTCGTAGGCCGGGAGGGTGAGGAAGTCCGCGTAGTCCGCGTCCAGGGAGACCTGGAGGAGGAGGTCGTGGGCCTGCTGCCACTTGCCGGCCGCGAAGGCCTCCTCGCCGGACTCGGCGCGGATCGCGGCCAGTTCCTCGGCGGCGATCTTGCGGGTGAGGTCGGCGGTGGCCGTCTCGCCGTTCTCGAAGACGACGCCCGCGTTGATCCACTGCCAGATCTGCGAGCGCGAGATCTCGGCGGTGGCCGCGTCTTCCATCAGGCCGAAGATGCCGACCGCGCCGAGGCCGCGCAGCCAGGCCTCGATGTAGCGGATGCCGACCTGGACCGCGTTGCGCAGGCCGTCGTACGTCGGTCGCGCGTCCAGGGAGTCGATCGCGATCAGCTCGCCGGGGGCGACGGAGACGTCCTCGCGCAGGCGGTCCTTCTGGTTCGGCTTCTCGCCGAGGACCGCGTCGAAGGACGCCATCGCGATCGGGACCAGGTCGGGGTGGGCGACCCACGAGCCGTCGAAGCCGTCGCCCGCCTCGCGGTCCTTGTCGGCCTTGACCTTGTCGAACGCGACCTTGTTGGCCTCCGCGTCCTTGCGGGACGGGATGAAGGCGGCCATGCCGCCGATGGCGTGCGCGCCGCGCTTGTGGCAGGTGCGGACCAGGAGCTCGGTGTACGCCCGCATGAACGGGGCCGTCATCGTCACCGCGTTGCGGTCCGGCAGGACGAACTTCTCGCCGCCGTCACGGAAGTTCTTCACGATAGAGAAGAGGTAGTCCCAGCGGCCCGCGTTCAGGCCCGCCGCGTGGTCGCGCAGCTCGTAGAGGATCTCCTCCATCTCGTACGCGGCCGTGATGGTCTCGATCAGGACCGTCGCGCGGACCGTGCCCTGCGGGATGCCGACGTAGTCCTGTGCGAAGACGAAGATCTCGTTCCAGAGGCGCGCCTCCAGGTGCGACTCCGTCTTCGGCAGGTAGAAGTACGGGCCCTTGCCGAGCGAGATGAGGCGCTTGGCGTTGTGGAAGAAGTACAGGCCGAAGTCGACCAGGGCGCCGGGGACCGGACGGCCGTCGACCTGGAGGTGGCGCTCCACCAGGTGCCAGCCGCGCGGGCGCATCACGACGGTCGCCAGCTGCTCGGCGGGCTTCAGGGCGTACGACTTGCCCGTGCGCGCGTCCGTGAAGTCGATGCGGCGCTCGTAGGCGTCGATGAGGTTGAGCTGGCCGAGGACGACGTTCTCCCAGGTGGGGGCGGAGGCGTCCTCGAAGTCGGCGAGCCAGACCTTGGCGCCCGAGTTCAGGGCGTTGATGGTCATCTTGCGGTCGGTCGGACCGGTGATCTCCACACGGCGGTCGTTCAGCGCGGCCGGGGCCGGCGCGACCTTCCAGTCGCCCTCGCGGACCTGTGCGGTGTCCGGGAGGAAGTCGAGGTGGGAGGTGCGGGCGATTTCGGCGCGGCGCTCTGCGCGGCGGGCGAGGAGCTCGTCGCGGCGGGGCGTGAACCGCCGGTGGAGCTCGGCCACGAACGCGAGGGCCGCCTCGGTCAGGACTTCGTCCTGCCGGGGCAGGGGCTCGGCGTCGACGATGGCCAGCGATGACGGCGCTGGTGCGGACATATCTGTCACTCCTTCAGCGGCGGTGCCTGGCGGCCGCGGGGAATGCTCGCGCAGGACGGCACGCAGTGCCGCCGGGTGTGGAGAGTTCCGGGATACGGTCGCGGGCGCCGTCTGGGGGTTCAGGGCGCTTCTGACCAGTGGATAGTAATTTCCTTATGGTGGAAGTTCAATGGTTTGTTGATGTCGAGATTCTCCGAGTCGACAGACTCTGGCGCCCGGTGGCCCTCAGTGCCACCTTCGTCACTGCCCGCTCAACTGCTGCTCGACCTCCGCTCAAGCCAGTCGTGCCAGGTCGGGCGGGGTGTCGATGTCGAAGGCCTCGGCGATGTCCCCGCACTCCACCAGCGTGAGCTCGTTCGCGTGTTCTGTCAGATGGATCCGCGCGCCCTTGTCCCCCGTCGCCGTCGCCGCGATGTCCGCCCAGCGGTCCGCTCCGAAGAGCACCGGATGGCCGCGCTCCCCGCCGTAGGCCGCCGCGACCAGGCTCGAGGGGGAGCGGTACGCCTCCCGGACCCGTGCCACGGCCGCGGGGCCGATGCCCGGCTGGTCCACCAGTGAGACGAGGGCAGCTGAGGCGCCCGTACCGGCGAGGGAGGCGAGCCCGGCGCGCAGGGAGGAGCCCATGCCCTCCGTCCAGTCGGGGTTGTCCACGACCACGCAGCCGGTCAGGTCCGCCTGCTCGCGGACCTCGGCGGCACGGGCGCCGAGCACCACGTGCAGCGGACCGCAGCCCGCCTCGCGCAGCACCCGTACCGCGTTCTCGACGAGCGGGCGCCCGCGGTACGCGAGCAGGGCCTTGGGGCGCCCGCCCAGGCGGCGCCCGCCGCCGGCCGCGAGGAGCAGGCCCGCGATCACGGGGTCAGGGCCGGGGGTTGAGGTCGAGTCTGCGTGGGTCGGCATGTCAGCGATTCTCGCCCCTGCGGGCCGGTGCGTGGCCGCCGCGTCAGGAGGCGTCGTACGGAGGCCAGGGCGGGCCCGAGGCGCAGCGGCTCGGAGATCCGGTTCTCGACGGCAGCCGCCAGGGCGCGTTCGTCGCGGTCGGTCAGGGGGGTCGGCGTGCTCGACATGGGGTGGTCTCCTTGCCAATCGGGGGCCAATACCGCGAGTCTGGTCCCTGGATTGGCCTGGCAGGCAGAGCCAATCAGGGGGGGTTGGCATGGCAAACGGGCGAGTCGTCCAGACGGCGGACAGAACCATCGGCAGCCGCCAGCTCGCGGCCCTGCTGCCTTCCGAGGTGCTGGCGCGCCCCGGCTACCGGTCCCTCGCCGACGCCGTGCGGACCCTGATCCTCGACGGCCGGATCGCCCTGCACGTACGGCTGCCCGCCGAGCGCGAGCTCGCCGAGGCGCTCGGCGCCAGCCGTGCCACCGTCACCGGGGCCTACGACCTGCTGCGCGAGAGCGGCTACGTCCGCAGCCGGCGCGGATCCGGCACCTGGACCGAACTCCCCGAGGGCCACGGCCCGGTCGGCGCGCACCTGCTGGTCGGCTCCGGCGGCTACACCGCCGACGGCGATCCGGGGATCGACCTGGCCATCGCCGCCCTGGGCGCCCCCGAGGACGCCCTCACCGAGGCCCTCGCCTGGGCCGCGCCCCGGCTGCCGGGCCTCGCCCGGAGCCCCGGCTACAACCCCTTCGGGCTGCCCGACCTGCGCAGCGCCGTCGCCGAGCGGTTCACCCGGCGCGGGCTGCCGACCCGGCCCGAGCAGATCCTGGTCACGGCCGGTGCGCAGCAGGCGTTCTCGCTGGTCGTGAGCCTGTTGTGCCGGCCCGGGGACCGGGTGGTGACCGAGAACCCCACGTACGCGAACGCCCTCGACGCCCTGCGGCACGCCCGGCTGCGCACCGGGTCGATCGCCGTGTCCGACGCGGGCTGGGACATGGAGATCGCCGAGTCCACGCTGCGGCAGACCGTGCCGAGGCTGGCGTACGTGATCCCGGACTTCCACAACCCGACGGGCCTGCTCATGCCGCAGGAGCAGCGGCTGCGGCTGCTGTCGGCGACGCGCCGGACCGGGACCTGGCTGGTGGTCGACGAGACCATCGCCGACATCGCCCTGGACGCGCCGTCGCCGCCGCCGCTGGCCTCGCTGGCGTCGGGGGGCGGGGCGGACCACGTGGTGACGATCGGCTCGCTCAGCAAGACGCACTGGGGCGGGCTGCGCGTGGGGTGGGTACGGGCCACGGCGAAGATGATCACCGAGCTGACGGCGGTGAAGGTGGCCGCGGACATGACGGGGTCGGTGCTGGACCAGCTGGTGGCACTGCCGCTGCTGGAGGGGCTGGAGCGGACCCTGCCGGCGCGGCTCGCGCAGTTGCGGGGGCAGCGGGAGGCGCTGGTCGCTGCGCTCGAGCGGCACACTCCGGAATGGTCGTGGCAGGTGCCGCCGGGTGGGCTGTCGCTGTGGGTGGACCTGGGGGAGTCGGTGAGCTCGGCGCTGGCGGAGCGGGCCGGGGCCTGCGGCGTGCACATTGGGCGGGGGGCGCGGTTCGGGGTGGACCCCGGGACGTTCGAGCATCGGCTGCGGATTCCGTACACGTTGTCCGCGGACCGGCTGGACGAGGCCGTGCAGCGGCTGGCAACCGCGTTCCATGACGGGGTTCCGCTGGCGCCGGCGGTGGAGCGGCCGCACTGGGTGGCCTAGGTGTATTGCCCCGGGAGGTTGTGGACGGCAGTCGGTACCCCGTATGCAACCGGGCGGATACACGGGGCACCGTCTGCCGCCCGGTGTATCCGCCCGGGGGAAGGCCCCACCCACCCGGTCCCGCCGGGCGGGGCTGGAGCAGTGGCTACGGGGTGCGGATCAGGCGACGGGTCGTGGCCGTGGCCACTGCTGACGTGCGGGAGTCGACGCCGAGCTTTGCGTAGATGTGGACCAGGTGGGATTTGACCGTGGCCTGGCTCAGGAAGAGCTTCTTCGAGATCTGCTGGTTCGACAGGCCGTCGGCGACCAGCTGGAGCACCTCCAGCTCCCGCTTCGTCAGCGCCTCCGCGGGGGTGCGCATGCGGTCCATCAGGCGCAGTGCGACCGCCGGGGCCAGCGCCGACTGGCCCGCCGCCGCGGTGCGGACCGCCGCCGCCAGCTCCTCCGGCGGGGCGTCCTTCAGCAGGTAGCCCGAGGCGCCCGCCTCCACCGCCGCGAGGATGTCCGCGTCCGTGTCGTACGTGGTCAGGACCAGGACCCGGGGGGCTCCGGGCCGGGCGGTGATCGCCGCCGTCGCCGCCGAGCCGTGCATGCCCGTGCCGAACTGGAGGTCCATCAGGACCACGTCCACCGGCTCCGAGGCGGCCAGTTCCACCGCCCGCTCGGCGGTGGCGGCCTCCGCGACCACCGTGAAGCCCGGCTCGGTGTCCAGCACCGCGCGCAGCCCGGCCCGGACCACCGGGTGGTCGTCGGCCAGCAGCAGGCGGATCGTCATCAGGATGCCTCCAGGGGCAGCGGCAGGGTGACGGCCACGGCGGTGCCCTGGCCGGGGGAGGACTCGACCGTGAACAGGCCGCCGAGGGTCTCGGCGCGCGAGCGCATGGCGGGGAGGCCGAACCCGCCCTCGCCGGTGGGGGCGCAGGAGGGGTCGAAGCCGGTGCCGTCGTCCACGACGTCCAGGGTCACCGAGGCGTCCATGAAGGTCAGGGTGATCTCGGCCCGGCCCGCGCGGGCGTGGCGCACCACGTTGGCCAGCGCCGACTGCGCGATGCGGAGCAGGGCGACTTCGTACGGGGTGGGCAGGACCCGGGGCGCGCCGCTCAGGCAGAACCGCACGCGCGGCCCCGGCGCAGCCGTGCACAGCCGCTCCAGCGCGGCGGCGAGGGAGCCGTGCTCCAGGTCGGGAGGGGTGAGCGCCCGTACGAAACGACGCGCCTCGGCGAGGTTCTCCTGAGCCGCCTCCCGGGCCCGGCCGATGTGTTCAAGGGCCGGGGCGTCCTGCGGAAGCGACCGCTCCGCCGCGCGCAGCAGGAGCTGGATCGAGGACAGGCCCTGCGCCAGGGTGTCGTGGATCTCCCGGGCCAGGCGTTCCCGCTCCGCCAGGATCCCCGCGTCCCGCTCGGCCGCGGCCAGCTCGGCGCGGGTGGCGATGAGCTCCTCGATCAGCTCGCGGCGGCGTTCGCTCTCGCGGTACAGCGCCTGGTAACCCAGTACGGTCGCCACCGCCACGGCCCCGCCGAGCAGCGGTCCGAGGAAGGCCCCGGGCGACACCGCGCTGCTCTGCGCGTGCGCCAGGAAACCGCCGATCGCCGCGCACGCCGTCACCGCGACGGCAGCGACGCCCCAGCGCAGCCGTAGCAGGTGCAGCTCCAGGAAGTACAGGGGGAACGCGATCCACAGCCCGTCGGGGGAGACCACCAGCAGCGCCGCCCAGGCCGCGCCCAGCCCGGCCAGCCACACCGCCCCGGCGCGCGGCGAGCGGTGCACCGCGGGGGTCAGTACGCCGGCCGCGTACACGGCGGCCAGCACCGCGCAGGCGGCGACCACCCAGCCGGCCCGCGGCGCGGAGTCGGTGACGGCCCGCCCGGCAGCCAGCGCGAGCAGCCCGAACAGCAGCGCGTGCAGGCACAGGCGCAGGATGCGCGAGACGGGGGTGAGAGGGCGTGGAGCGGGGGATTCCGGAGGAGCAGCCATGGCCTGACCAGCCTAAGCGCGGCCCTGCGCCTCCCGGTCAATCGAAAGTTTGATGTCCGGATGCGTCGTTCGATACCAGGATCACTACCGTGGCGCGATGCCCTGGACCCGCGCCGGAGACCAGGGTGGGGATCATGTTCGTCGCATGGAGAGATCTACGGTTCGCCAAGGGCCGCTTCGCCCTCATGGGCTCGGTCGTACTGCTGATCACGCTGCTGGTCGGCCTGCTGTCCGGGCTCACCGCCGGCCTGGCCCGGGAGAACGTCTCGGCCGTCACCGGCCTGCCCGCCACCCACCTGGCCTTCGCCGCGCCGACGGGGCACCAGAAGGTGTCCTTCACCAACTCCCAGGTACCCGGGAAGGCCTGGCAGGCCTGGCGGGCGCAGCCCGGTGTGAAGTCGGCGGAGCCGCTCGGCATCCGCACCACCAACGCGGCGGCGGGTGAGCGCACCGCCGCCGTCTCCGTGTTCGGCGTCGACCCGGCCGGCCCCCTCCCGCCGCGCGGCACGGGCCTCGCCCAGGGGCAGGTGGTCCTCACCGAGAAGGCCGCGAAGGAACTCGGCGGCCTCGCCGCCGGCGGCAAGCTGAAGATCGGCCCGCTCGAACTGACCGTGGCCGCCGTCTCCGGCACCGCCGCCTACAGCCACACCCCCGTCGTCTGGACGGACCTGGGCGACTGGCAGCGCATCGGCAACCCCGGCACCTCCCTCGACACCCTCGCCACCGTGGTCGCGCTCGACACCGCCGGGTCGGCGGACCTCGCCGCCGGCGACAAGGCGGCCGGCACCAAGGCCCGGACCATCGACGAGGCCCTCGGCGCCATAGGGTCCTACCAGGCCGAGAACGGCTCGCTCCAGCTGATGCGCGGCTTCCTCTTCGTCATCTCGGCCCTGGTCATAGGGGCCTTCTTCACCGTGTGGACGATCCAGCGCAGCGGGGACGTCGCCGTGCTGAAGGCGCTGGGCGCCTCCACCCCGTACCTGCTCAAGGACGCGCTCGGCCAGGCCGTGGTCATGCTCGCGATCGGCACCGGCCTCGGTACGGCGCTGGCCGCCGGGTTCGGCGCGCTGATCAGCGGGGGCGACGTGCCCTTCGTCCTCGACGCCGCGACCGTCCTCGTGCCTGCCGCGATCATGATCGTGCTCGGTGCGCTGGGTGCGGCCCTGTCCATCCGGCGGATCACCGCCGTCGACCCCCTGACCGCCCTAGGGAGCGCCCGATGACCCTCCTCGTGCACGACGTCACGCTCACCTACCCGGACGGCGAGAGCCGGCTCACCGCCCTCGACCGGGTCCGGCTGGACGTACCCGCGGGCACGCTGACCGCGGTGATCGGACCCTCCGGTTCCGGCAAGTCCAGTCTGCTGGCGGTCGCGGCCACCCTGGTCACCCCGGACTCCGGGCAGGTGGTGGTGGCCGGCCAGGACACCGCGCGGCTGAGCGCGGCCGGGAAGTCGGCCCTGCGCCGCGAGAAGATCGGCATCGTCTTCCAGCAGCCGAACCTGCTGGCCTCGCTCACCGCCGCCGAGCAGCTGCAGGTGATGGCGCACCTGTCGGGCCGCCCGTCGCGGACGCTGCGCCGCCGTGCGCTGGAACTGCTGGACGCGGTGGGCCTGGCCGACAAGGCCGACAAGCGCCCCCACCAGCTCTCCGGCGGCCAGCGCCAGCGCATCAACATCGCCCGTGCGCTGATGAACGAGCCGGCCGTGCTCCTGGTCGACGAGCCCACGAGCGCCCTGGACCACGAGCGCGGGGCGGCCGTGCTCGACCTGCTGGTCACGCTGACCCGCGAGCGCTCCACCGCGACCGTCCTGGTCACCCACGACCACGCGCACCTGGAGCGGATGGACCGGACGGCAACGATGACGGACGGCCGCCTGAGGGAGTCCGAGTCCGAGACGGTCCCGGCCGCCTGAGCGCGCCGTACGCACGTCAAGGCCCCGGCCCCGCGCATCAGCGGGGGCCGGGGCCTCGGCGTACGTACGGGGCGCTCAGGCGGCCGAACCTACGCGGGGTTCTGGCTCTGCAGGGCCACGGACAGGTCGGCGGCGACGTTCTGCAGGATCGGCACGAACGACTCGGCCACGGCCTCGGTCACGCGGCCGGCCGGACCCGAGATGGAGATCGCGGCGGCGGTCGGCGAGTTCGGCACCGACACGGCCAGGCAGCGGACTCCTATCTCCTGCTCGTTGTCGTCGACCGCGTAGCCCACCTTGCGGACCTGCTCCAGGGCCTCCAGGAAGCCCTCCGGCGTGGTGATGGTCTTCTCGGTCGCGGCCGGCATCCCGGTGCGCGCCAGCAGCGCCCGTACCTCTTCCGCGGGGGTGTACGCGAGCAGCGCCTTGCCCACACCGGTGGAGTGCGGCAGCACGCGGCGGCCGACCTCGGTGAACATGCGCATGGAGTGCTTGGACGGCACCTGGGCGACGTAGACGATCTCGTCCCCGTCGAGCAGGGCCATGTTCGCCGTCTCGCCGGTCTCCTCGACCAGGCGGGCGAGGTACGGCCGGGCCCAGGTCCCCAGCAGGCGCGACGCGGACTCGCCGAGGCGGATCAGCCGGGGCCCGAGGGAGTACCGTCGATTGGGCTGCTGGCGGACGTAGCCGCATGCCACCAGGGTGCGCATGAGGCGGTGGATGGTCGGCAGCGGCAGACCGCTGGCGGTGGAGAGCTCGCTGAGGCCGACCTCGCCCCCGGCATCGGCCATGCGTTCGAGCAGATCGAAGGCGCGCTCAAGGGACTGAACGCCACCGCTGGCGGCGGTGGGCTTCGCGGAAGCGTCGGTGGTGCTGGCGCTGGACGTCGGCACGGCGCGGTCCTTTCGGTGCTGGCAGGCAAGGAAGCAGCCTACCGGTCGGTCGGCGTCGGCCCTAGAGCCGGGTCGAAGCCGTCCCCGCCGGTCAGAGCGGGTTTGTCCCGGTGGCGGACGTCCTCGGGAAGTTACCCGACCACCCCCGGTGGTGATAGCTACATTCTGGATAGTGAAATCTTAATTCCATCCTGTGGAAACATCCAATTGCGACACCGGTCAGTCAGTGCTCTGTCCGGGCGCTCTTGACGGGCTCCGGATCGGCGGCGAGACTCCGTCAACAGAACGTTGAATTTCGCTCTGTGGAAGTAGATGGGGAGGTTCCGGCGTGTCCGACGACGTGGAACTGGTACTGCGCTCGACTCGCGTCATCACCCCCGGGGGGACGCGCGCCGCTTCGGTCGCCGTCGCCGCCGGGAAGATCGTCGCCGTACTGCCGCACGACGCCGAGGTGCCGGCCGGTGCCCGGCTCGAGGACTTCGGCGACGACGTCCTGCTCCCCGGCCTGGTCGACACCCACGTGCACGTGAACGACCCGGGCCGCACCGAGTGGGAGGGCTTCTGGACGGCCACCCGCGCCGCCGCGGCCGGAGGCGTCACCACGATCCTCGACATGCCGCTGAACTCCCTGCCGCCGACCACCACGGTCGACCACCTCCGCGTCAAGCAGGAGGTCGCCCGCACCAAGGCGCACGTGGACGTCGGCTTCTGGGGCGGCGCCCTGCCGGACAACGTCAAGGACCTGCGCCCGCTGCACGACGCCGGCGTCTACGGCTTCAAGTGCTTCCTGTCGCCCTCCGGCGTCGACGAGTTCCCCGAGCTCGACCAGGAGCAGCTGGCCACCTCCCTCGCCGAGATCACGGGCTTCGGCGGCCTGATGATCGTGCACGCCGAGGACCCGCACCACCTCGACTCCGCGCCGGTCGTCCCCGGGCCCAGGTACGCCGACTTCCTCGCCTCCCGCCCGCGCGACGCCGAGAACACCGCGATCGGGAACCTGATCGCCCAGGCGAAGCGGCTGAACGCGCGCGTCCACGTCCTGCACCTGTCGTCCTCCGACGCGCTGCCGCTGATCGCGGCCGCCAAGGCCGAGGGCGTCCGGATCACCGTCGAGTCCTGCCCGCACTACCTCACCCTCACCGCCGAGGAAGTGCCCGACGGCGCCAGCGAGTTCAAGTGCTGCCCGCCCATCCGCGAGGCCGCCAACCAGGACCTCCTGTGGGACGCGCTCGCCGACGGCACCATCGACTGCATCGTCTCCGACCACTCGCCCTCCACGGCGGACCTGAAGACGGAAGACTTCGCCACCGCGTGGGGCGGCATCTCCTCCCTGCAGCTCGGCCTGCCGGCGATCTGGACCGAGGCCCGGCGCCGCGGACGCACCCTCGAGGACGTCGTGCGCTGGATGTCCGCCGCCCCGGCCGCCCTCGCGGGCCTCGCCGGCAAGGGCGCGATCGAGGCCGGCCGCGACGCGGACTTCGCCGTGCTGGCCCCCGAAGAGACCTTCACCGTGGATCCCGCGGAACTGCACCACCGCAACCGGGTCACGGCGTACGCGGGCAAGACCCTGCACGGCGTCGTGAAGTCCACCTGGCTGCGCGGAACGCAGATCGCCGACCACGGCACCCCGACCGAGCCCACGGGCCGACTCCTCGAAAGGCAGAACTGACCAGTGGCGATTGAATCCTTCACCGGTAACGCGAACCCGTACGGAGGCGGCGACCCGTACGCGGACTACCGCACCGCGGACTTCCCGTTCACCCAGTACGCGAACCTCGCCGCCCGTGAGCTGGGCGCCGGTGTCACCTTCGCCAACGACGAGTTCTTCGCGCAGCGCGAGAACCTGCTGATCGCCGAGGCCGCGCACTTCGACCCGGAGCACTTCGGCCACAAGGGCAAGATCATGGACGGCTGGGAGACCCGCCGCCGCCGGGGCGTCTGCGCCACCCAGCCCTGGCCGACGCCCGAGGACCACGACTACGCGCTGGTCCGTCTCGGCGCCCCCGGCGTGATCCGCGGCATCGTCGTCGACACCGCCCACTTCCGCGGCAACATGCCGCAGGCCGTCTCCATCGAGGGCGCCAACTGGGAAGGCGCCCTCGCGCCGACCCCGGAGGAGCTCCTCGGCGACGACGTCAAGTGGACGACCCTGGTCGCGCGCACCCCGGTCGGCGGCCACGCGGCCAACGGCTTCGAGGTCACCGCCGAGCAGCGCTTCACGCACCTGCGCGTCAACCAGCACCCCGACGGCGGCATCGCCCGTCTGCGCGTGTACGGCGAGGTGGTACCGGACCCGGCGTGGCTGGCCACCCTGGGCACCTTCGACGTCGTGGCCCTCGAGAACGGCGGCTCCGTGCAGGACGCCTCCAACCGCTTCTACTCCCCGCCGACCAACACCATCAACCCGGGCCGCTCCCGCAAGATGGACGACGGCTGGGAGACCGCGCGGCGCCGCGACAACGGCAACGACTGGATCCGCTACCGGCTGGTGGCCGACTCCGAGATCCGCGCCGTCGAGATCGACACCGCCTACCTCAAGGGCAACTCGGCCGGCTGGGCCTCGCTGTCCGTCAAGTCCGGCGAGGAGGGCGAGTGGACGGAGTTCCTGCCGCGCACCCGCCTGCAGCCCGACACCAACCACCGCTTCGTGCTGGACACCCCGGCGGTCGGCACCCACGTCCGGATCGACATCTTCCCGGACGGCGGCTTCTCCCGCCTGCGCCTGTACGGCTCGCTGACGGAGGCCGGCGCGGCCGCGCTGACCGCCCGCCACCAGGAGCTGCGCGGCTGACGCCGTCCCCTTGACTGCCCCGGGGGCCGACACCCCCGGGGCCCGCACGGCCCGTCGGGGCGCACCGCGGCCGCGGTGCGCCCCGACGGCGCATCCCCGAGGGCTTACGCCGCGTGGCCGCCGTCCACCGCGAACTCGGCGCCGGTCACATAGGCGGCGTCCGGGCCCGCGAGGAAGGACACCAGACCCGCCACCTCCTGCGCGGTGCCGAAGCGGCCGAGGGCCGTCAGTGCGCTCTGCGCGGCGGCGTGGGGGCCGTCCGCCGGGTTCATGTCGGTGTCCACCGGGCCCGGATGCACGAGGTTCGCGGTGATGCCGCGCCCGCCGAGCTCCCGCGCCAGCGCCCTGTTCAGGCCGGTCAGCGCGGCCTTGCTCATCGCGTACAGGGTGCCGCCCGGGCCGGGGACCCGGGCGGCCATGCAGCTGCCGATGGTGACGATCCGGCCGCCGGAGCCCATGCGTGCGGCCGCGGCCTGGGTGGTCAGGAACACGCCGCGCACGTTGACCGCCAGTACCCGGTCCACATCGGCCAGGGTCAGGGCGTCCAGCGGCCCGAGTACGCCGATGCCGGCGTTGTTGACGAGTGCGTCGATCCGCCCGAGACCCCTTACGGTCTCCTCCACCGCGGCGACCGCCTGCGCCGGGTCGCCCACGTCGGCCCGGACCGCCAGGGCGCGGCGGCCGAGCGCCTCGATCCTGCCCACGACCTCGGCCGCGGCCTCCGCGCCGCTGACGTAGGTCAGCGCGACGTCGGTGCCGTCCTCCGCCAGGCGCAGGGCGGTGGCCGCCCCGATGCCGCGGCTGCCGCCGGTCACCAGTGCCACCACAGCGTCGTTGGTGCCCATGGTCTACTCCCTCGGTCTCACTGTCCGACAAGTCGTTGCGGGTTCAATGAAATAGGGGGAGGGAGGCGGGCGCTGGCGGGAATCGGACCTCGCGTTCGCGCGCGCCGCCCCGATGAGTTCCGGGGCTGGCGGGAGTCTGAACCCGTGCAGGGGAACCCGCACAGAAGACACCGGACGCAAGGAGCGCAGAGCCATGGGCAAGCTGACCCTCACCACCTTCGTGACCCTCGACGGAGTGATGCAGGCACCCGGCGGGCCCGAGGAGGACCCCGGCGGCGGGTTCCAGTACGGCGGCTGGCTGACCCCGTTCTACGACGAGGGCGTGGGCGCGTTCACCACCGAGCTGTTCGACCGGGCAGGAGCCTTCCTGCTCGGGCGCCGGACGTACGAGATCTTCGCCGACTACTGGCCGAAGAGGACCGACCCCACCGACCCGATCGCGAGCCGGCTGAACGGCCTGCCCAAGTACGTGGCCTCGACCACGCTCAAGGAGCCGGCCTGGGCGGGGACCACCGTCATCGACGGGGAGCAGCTCCAGAGCGAGATCGTGCGGATCAAGGACGGGCTGGAGGGGCACCGGGAGCTCCAGGTCCACGGAAGCGGGCAGTTGGCCCAGTGGCTGCTGGTGCGGGACCTCGTGGACGAGCTGAACCTGGAGGTGTACCCCGTATTCCTGGGCGCCGGGCGGCGGCTGTTCCCGACGGGCGGGCTGCCGACGGCCTACGAATTGACCGCCTCGCGCACGACGCCGAACGGCGCCGCCATCCTCACGTACCGCCCGACGGGGCGGGCCACCTTCGCCGCCTTCGACTGATCCCGCCCACGCCGGCCGCGGCCCGGCCGGGGCCCGGTGAAGCCCCGTGAAACCGCTCGACCGCCATGATCGGCTCGGGTACGGTGAGCCGCGCCCGAGGGAGCCGCCGAAGTCTCCACCCGCTTCACGCCGATGGAGAGTCCCTGGTGAGCTCGTCCGCCCTCCTTGCACGCACTGCCGCCCCCCGCCGGGCCTGGCTCGCCGATCTGCCCGTCCTGGCCGTCGCCGTCGTCTGGGGCGGCAGCTATCTCGCCGCCAAGGGCATCACCACGGCCCACACCGTGATCGCCGTCCTCGTCCTGCGCTTCGCGGTCGTGCTGCCCGTGCTCGCCGTCGCCGGGTGGCAGCGGCTGCGGGCGCTCACCGCCGGGCAGCTGCGCGGCGCGGGCCTGCTGGGGCTCGTACTCGGCGGGATCTTCCTGCTGGAGACCTACGGCGTCGTCCACACCTCCGCCACCAACGCCGGGCTGATCATCAGCCTGACCATGATCTTCACCCCGCTCGCCGAGGCCGCCGTACGGCGCGAGGCCCCGTCGGGCGCCTTCCTCGCGGGCGCCGCGGCCTCCGTCGCCGGGGTCGTCCTGCTCACCCAGGGCGCCGGGTTCACCGCCCCCGGCCTCGGCGACCTGCTCATCCTCGGCGCGGCGCTCGCCCGGACCCTGCACGTCCTGCTGATGGCGCGGATCAAGGCGGTCCAGGACGCCGACTCGCTGTCGCTGACCACCGTTCAGTTCGGCGGCGCCGTCCTCGTCTTCGCCGTACTGGCCGCCGTGCCCGGCACCGGGGACGGCCCCTGGGCGGCCGCCGCCGGATTCGGGGCCGCCGAGTGGGCGGGGCTCGCCTTCCTCTCCGTCTTCTGCACGCTCTTCGCCTTCTTCGTGCAGATGTGGGCCGTACGCCGCTCCTCGCCCTCCCGGGTCAGCCTGCTCCTGGGCACCGAACCCCTGTGGGCGGCCGCGGCCGGCATCGCCATCGGCGGCGAACACCTCGGCCCGGCCGGCCTCGCAGGCGCCGCCCTCGTCCTCGGCGGCACCGCCTGGGGCCGCCGCGCCGTGGCCGGATGATCCGGCACGCATGACCGGAAAACGCCGCGTCCCGTACTGAGCAGTCACATTAATGTGACTGCATGCCACAACCGGACATCAGCGTGAGCGACGCAGACTTCCACGCGGACCCCTACTCCTTCTACGCCCGGCTGCGCGCGGCGGGACCGGTGCACCAAGTCGAGGTCACGGCCCCCGAGTACGCGCCCACCTTCCTGGTCGTCGGCTACGAAGAGGCCCGCCACGCCCTCAACCACCCGGGTCTGTCGAAGAACTGGATCAACAGCGCAGTCCTGCCGGGTGTCGCGACCACCCCCGCCAACAGCAACATGCTGGAGGCCGACCCGCCGCACCACACCCGGCTGCGCCGCCTGGTCGCCCGCGAGTTCACCGCCCGCCGCGTGCAGGCCATGCGCCCCCGCGTCCAGCAGATCACCGACGAGCTGCTCGACGCGATGGCGGACCGCCCGCAGCGCACCGCCGACCTGATCAAGGCCTTGGCCTTCCCGCTGCCCATGACCGTCATCGGTGAACTCCTCGGCGTCCCCGACCTGGACCGCGAGCGCTTCAGCTACTGGTCCAAGGAGGTCCTCGCGCCCACCTCCGCCAGCCCGAGCACCACCGCGCACCAGAAACTCGGCGACTACCTCGCGGAGCTCGTCGAGGCCAAGGCCAAGGACCCCGGCGAGGACCTGCTCAGCGCGCTCATCCGGACCCGGGACGAGGACGGCGACGCGCTGTCGCCCGACGAGCTGATCGGCATGGCCTTCCTGCTGCTCATCGCCGGCCACGAGACCACCGTCAACCTCATCTCCAACGGCACGCGCGCCCTGCTGGCCCACCCGGACCAGCTGGCCGCCCTGCGCGCCGACTACGACGGCCTCCTCGACGGCGCGATCGAGGAGATGCTCCGCTACGACGGCCCGGTGCAGAACACCACCTACCGCTACGCCCGCGAGGACATGGAGATAGGCGGCACAGCCGTCCCGGCCGGGGCCACCGTCCTCGTCTCGCTGGCCGGCGCGGACCGCGACCCCGTGCGGTACGAGGCCCCCGATACGTTCGACGTCCGCCGCGCCCCGCAGGGGCACCTCGCCTTCGGGCACGGACTGCACTTCTGCATCGGCGCCCCGCTCGCCCGGATGGAGGGCCGCATCGCGATCCGCGGCCTGCTGGAGCGCTTCCCGGACCTCGAAGAGGACCCGGCCGGGGAGGCGCCGACGTACATCGGGGGCAGTCTGATCCGGGGCGTGACCCGGCTGCCGGTGCGCTGGTAGCCGCCGTCCGTGGCCGATTCCCCACCGCACCCCTCCCCGGGGGGCCTACAGGTCCGGGAGCTCCGTCATCCGGACCGGGCGGCGCTCCCGGCGCGACAGCTCGCAGGCCTCCGCGATCCGCAGCGCGGCGAGAGCCTCCCGGCCGTCGCACGGGTTGGGGCCCTCGCCGCGCACCAGCCGGACGAACGCCGCCAGCTCCGCCTCGTACGCGGGGCCGAACCGCTCCAGGAACCCCGTCCACGGCTTGCTCGCCGGAGGCGGGCCCTGCGGTTCGGTCGAGGCGATCGGCGTACGGTCGTCCAGCCCCGAGGAGACCTGGTCGAGTTCCCCGGCCAGCTCCATCCGCACGTCGTACCCGGCGCCGTTGCACCGGGTGCCCGTACAGGTGGCCAGGGTCCCGTCGTCCAGGGTGAGGACGGCGACGGCGGTGTCCACGTCGCCGACCTCGCGGAACATCGCCGGACCTGCGTCGGAGCCGGTCGCGTAGACCTCCGCCACCTCGTGCCCGGTCACCCAGCGGACCATGTCGAAGTCGTGCACCAGGCAGTCCCGGTACAGGCCTCCGGACGTCGCCAGGTACGCGGCGGGCGGCGGCGCCGGATCGGCGGTCATCGTCCGTACGGTGTGCAGCCGGCCCAGGGCGCCGGAGCGCACCAGCTCGCGCGCGGTGCGGCAGCCCGCGTCGAAGCGGCGCATGAAGCCCAGCTGGAGCACCCCGTCCGCGGCGGTCACCTCGCGCAGCACGGCCAGCGTCCGGGCGAGGCCGGTGGCCAGGGGCTTCTCGCAGAACACGGGGAGTCCGCCGCGGATCGCCCGCAGGACCAGCTCCGCGTGCCCGTCGGTGGAGCAGGCCACGACCACGGCGTCCACACCCCACTTGAAGACCTGCTCCACGGAGGGCGCGGCGGTCGCCCCCAGCCGGTCGGCGACGCGCGCCGCCCGCGCGGGATCGGCGTCGGCGAGCAGCAGCGAGCCGGCGTCCGGGTGGCGGGCCAGTGCCGCCGCGTGGAAGGAGCCGATCCGGCCCGTTCCGATCACCCCGATGCGCATGCACTCAACCTGACCCCGTCAGGGGTGGCTGTCAATCCGCCCGGAGGGGCCGGCGATGGCAAAGTTGGCCCAGATCGCCTCGAAGGCCCCGATGACCGCACATGGTCCACTGTGGCGGATACTGAGCGGCTGGAACCGTAATGACCGCTTTGACGGCAGCTGCCCCCAGAAGGCGGCGGCAGACACAGCACGAGGGAAGGGCACGCAGACGTGGCTAGGGTTCGGACAGGGGTACGCGTCGTGGGCGCCGTGCTCGCGACGGTACTGGGAGCCTCCCTCGTGGGCTGCAGCAGTACGGGCGGCAAGCGTGCCGAGGAGCGGGCGAAGGCCGCCCAGGCGGGCCGGCCCGCCGTGTCCACCCCGCGCTGGACCTTCGCGATGGTCACCCACGCGGGCGACGGCGACACCTTCTGGGACATCGTCCAGAAGGGCGCCAAGGAAGCCGCGGCGAAGGACAACATCAACTTCGTCTACGCCCACGACGACCAGGCACAGCAGCAGGCCCAGTTCGTGCAGAACGCCATCGACCAGAAGGTCGACGGGATCGTGGTGAGCCTGGCCAAGCCCGAGGCGCTCAAGGACGTCATCGCCAAGGCCGTCAAGGCCGGCATCCCGGTGATCACGGTCAACTCCGGATCCGAGCAGTCCGCCGAGTACGGGGCCCTGACCCACATCGGCCAGGACGAGACGATCGCCGGCGAGTCGGTCGGCACCGAGCTGACCGAGCGCGGCAGGAAGAAGGCCGTCTGCGTCCTGCACGAGCAGGGCAACGTCGGCCACGAGCAGCGCTGCGCCGGGGCGAAGAAGACCTTCGGCGGGGTCATGGAGAACCTGTACGTCGAGGGCACCAACATGCCCTCCGTCCAGGCGGCCGTCCAGGCGAAGCTCCAGGCCGACCCGTCCGTCGACGCGATCGTCACCCTCGGCGCCCCCTTCGCCCCGACGGCGGTCAAGGCGAAGGACGCGGCGGGCAGCAAGGCCGAGGTCGACACCTTCGACCTCAACGCGTCCGTCGCCCGCGACCTCAAGTCCGGCGCCCTCGGCTTCGCCGTCGACCAGCAGCCCTACCTCCAGGGCTACGAGGCCATCGACCTGCTCTGGCTGTACCGCTACAACGCGAACGTGCTCGGCGGCGGCCGCCCCGTCCTCACCGGACCGCAGATCGTGACGGCCGACGAGGCCGGCAAGCTGGAGGAGTTCATCAAGCGGGGCAGCCGATGAGCACGGCAACGGCCGTCGACGAGCGGCTCGCCCCCACCTCCCTGGTCCGCAAGCTGCTCGGCCGCCCCGAGCTGGGCTCGGTCGTCGGCGCGGCCGCCGTCTTCGTCTTCTTCTCCTTCGCCGCGCCCAGCTTCCTGCAGGCCTCCAGCCTGAGCACGGTCCTGTACTCGGCCTCCACCATCGGGATCATGGCCTGCCCGGTGGCCCTCCTGATGATCGGCGGCGAGTTCGACCTCTCCGCCGGCGTCATGGTCACCACCTCGGCGCTGGTCAGCTCGATGTTCAGCTACCAGATGACCGCCAACGTGTGGGTGGGCGTCGGGGTGTCCCTGCTGGTCACCCTGGCCATCGGCTTCTTCAACGGGTTCATGCTGACCCGCACCAAGCTGCCGAGCTTCATCATCACGCTCGGCACCTTCCTGATGCTGACGGGCCTGAACCTCGGCTTCACCAAGCTGATCAGCGGCTCCGTCTCGACCAAGACCATCGCCGACATGGAGGGCTTCTCCTCCGCCCGCGCGCTCTTCGCCTCGCAGTGGAACATCGGCTCGGTCACGCTGAAAGTCACCATCCTGTGGTGGCTGGCCCTGGTCGCCGTCGCCACCTGGATCCTGCTGCGCACCCGCGCAGGAAACTGGATCTTCGCGGTCGGCGGCGGGGCGGACGCGGCCCGCGCGACCGGCGTCCCGGTCGTCAAGACCCGGATCGGCCTCTACATGGGCGTCGCCCTGTGCGCCTGGATCTCCGGGCAGCACATCCTCTTCTCGTTCGACGTGGTCCAGTCGGGCGAGGGCGTGGGCAACGAGTTCCTGTACATCATCGCGGCCGTCATCGGAGGCTGCCTGATGACCGGCGGCTACGGCTCGGCCATCGGCTCGGCCGTCGGCGCCTTCATCTTCGGCATGACCAGCAACGGCATCGTGTACGCCCAGTGGAACCCCGACTGGTTCAAGTTCTTCCTCGGCGCGATGCTCCTGCTGGCCACACTGCTCAACGCATGGGTCCGCAAGCGGGCGGAGGCGAAGTGATGACCCGGAACGTGTCCAAGACCGCGGACGGCAAGGCTCCCGCGCCGCTCGTGAAGATGACCGACGTCAGCAAGTACTACGGCAACATCCGCGCGCTCCAGGGGGTCTCCCTGGAGGTCCACGCCGGCGAGATCACCTGTGTCCTCGGCGACAACGGCGCCGGCAAGTCCACCCTCATCAAGATCATCGCTGGGCTGCACCGGCACGACGCCGGCAGCTTCGAGGTCGAGGGAGAGGACACGGCGCTCGCCAACCCGCGCGCCGCCCTCGACCACGGCATCGCCACCGTCTACCAGGACCTGGCCGTCGTACCGCTCATGCCCGTGTGGCGGAACTTCTTCCTCGGCTCCGAGCCCACCAAGGGCCGCGGCCCCTTCCGCCGCCTCGACGTGGAGTTCATGCGCGAGACCACCCGCGCCGAGCTGCTGCGCATGGGGATCGACCTGCGCGACGTCGACCAGCCGATCGGCACGCTGTCCGGCGGCGAGCGGCAGTGCGTGGCCATCGCCCGCGCCGTCTACTTCGGCGCGAAGGTCCTCGTCCTCGACGAGCCCACGGCCGCCCTCGGCGTGAAGCAGTCCGGCGTGGTCCTCAAGTACGTCGCCGCCGCCCGTGACGCAGGCCTCGGCGTGGTCCTCATCACCCACAACCCGCACCACGCCCACCTGGTCGGGGACCGTTTCGTGCTGCTCAAGCGCGGTGCCATGGCCGGCAGCCACACCCGCGACTCGATCACCCTGGACGAGCTCACCCGGCAGATGGCGGGCGGCTCCGAGCTGGACGAGCTGAGCCACGAACTGGAGCGGGTGGCAGAATCAGGACCGGACCACCCGTCCGGAGCGGCCGATCCGGCGTCCGGCACCACCGCACCCTGAGGGACGACACGACTCGATGAGCACGTACCGGGACTTCACGCTCACCCACCGGGGGTCCGCGCGAGGCACCGTCCTGCGGACCATCGGGACCCGTGAGCGCCGGTCGCACCTGACCGCCCCGCGCGTCCCGACCGTCGGCATCGACATCGGCGGCACCAAGGTGATGGCCGGCGTCGTCGACGCCGACGGGATCATCCTCGAGAAGATCCGCACCGAGACCCCCGACAAGTCCAAGAGCCCCAAGGTCGTCGAGGACACCATCGTCGAGCTGGTGCTCGACCTGTCCGACCGGCACGACGTCCACGCCGTGGGCATCGGCGCGGCCGGCTGGGTCGACGCCGACCGCTCCCGGGTGCTGTTCGCACCCCACCTGGCCTGGCGCGACGAGCCGCTGCGCGATGCGCTGCAGTCCCGGCTCGCCGTCCCGGTCATGGTGGACAACGATGCCAACACCGCCGCCTGGGCCGAGTGGCGCTTCGGGGCCGGGCGCGGCGAGGACCACCTCGTCATGATCACCCTCGGCACCGGCATCGGCGGCGCGATCCTCGAGGGCGGCCAGGTCAAGCGCGGCCGCTTCGGGGTCGCCGGCGAGTTCGGCCACATGCAGGTGGTGCCCGGCGGCCACCGCTGCCCGTGCGGCAACCGCGGCTGCTGGGAGCAGTACAGCTCCGGCAACGCCCTCGTGCGCGAGGCCCGCGAGCTGGCCGCCGCCGACTCCCCGGTCGCGCACGAGATCATCGCCAGGGTCGGCGGCAACGTCTCGGAGATCACCGGGCCGCTCATCACCGAGCTGGCCCGCGAGGGCGATGCCATGTGCGTCGAGCTCCTCGAGGACATCGGCCAGTGGCTCGGCGTCGGCATCGCCAACCTCGCCGCCGCCCTCGACCCCTCCTGCTTCGTCATCGGCGGCGGCGTCAGCGCCGCCGACGACCTGCTGATCGGCCCCGCCCGGGACGCCTTCCGGCGCCACCTCACCGGCCGCGGCTACCGGCCCGAGGCCCGGATCGCCAAGGCCCAGCTCGGCCCCGACGCCGGCATGGTCGGAGCCGCCGACCTGGCCCGGCTCGTCGCGCGCCGCTTCCGCCGCGCCACGCGCCGGCGCGTCGAGCGGTACGAGCGCTACGCGCAGTGGGGCCTGATCAACTCCCCGGCCACGGCGGAGCGCAGGGCGGCCGAGGCCGAGGCCGCCGGGGCCGAGGCCGCGGAGCGCAGGGCGGCGGACCTCGAAGCCGACGGGGCCGAAGCGGCCGGGGCGGCCGGTTCCGCGGTCGCGGATCCCAAGGCCTCGGATCCCAAGGCCGCGGACCTCCCCGAGGGGGGCACCCAGTGACCCCGCCCTCCCTGCCCCGCCAGGCGCCGGCCCCGGACGAGGGCGGTACCCCCGGCACCCCCCTGCCGGTGGAGGACCGCCGGCACGTCGTCCGGCGCCGCTGGATCACGGCGATCATCATCCTGCTGCTGGTCGGCGTGCCCGCCGGCTACCTCGCCGTGTCCGCGCAGCAGAGCCGCGAGAGCGGCCGCGACAAGGCCGCCAAGGTCGGCGCGACCAAGGTGCGCCCCGGCTGGCCGTCCAAGGTGCAGCGCAGCATCTACGAGGTGCCGATCCCGCCGAAGGCCTGGCGGGTCGGGTTCCTCGAGACCAACAACTGGCGCACCAGCCGGCTGTACGTGCAGTTCGCGGTCACCCCCGCCGACCTGGACTCCTTCCTCGCCGAGGTCGGCACCAGCCGCGCCGAGCTGACCCGCGAGGTCTCCGTCGGGGCGCACGACTCCGCGGTCGCGGGCTGGAGCTGGGGCCCGCAGAACTCCTGGTACGGCACCACCCTGGAGCAGCCGAACCCGCGCCCGACCCGGGACGTCACGGTCGACCTCACGGACCCGGAGAAGCCCCGTGTCTACGTGGTGTCCACGGCGACCCCCTAGCCTGACTAGCCTGCTCCCATGAAGCTCACCAAGCGGCTGCACTCCTGTGTCCAACTGGAGAAGGACGGGCGCGTGCTCGTCATCGACCCGGGCGCGTTCAGCGAGCCCGACGCGGGGCTCGGGGCGGACGCCCTGCTCGTCACGCACGAGCACCCCGACCACTTCGACGAGGGCCGGCTGCGGGCCGCGCTCGACGCGAACCCGGCCGCCGCGCTGTGGACGCTGCGCAGCGTCGCGGAGCGGCTGGCCCCGGCGTACCCCGGCCGCGTGCACACCGTCGGCCACGGGGACGCCTTCAGCGCCGCCGGGTTCGAGGTCCAGGTGCACGGCGAGCTGCACGCCGTGATCCACCCGGACATCCCGCAGGTCACCAATGTCGGCTACCTGGTGGAGGGTTCGCTCTTCCACCCCGGCGATGCGCTGACCGTGCCCGAAGTGCCCGTGGACACCCTGATGCTGCCCGTGCACGCGCCCTGGAACAAGGTCGCCGAGGTGATCGACTACCTGCGCGAGGTCAAGCCGCGCCGGGCCATCGACATCCACGACGCCTACCTTTCGGACATCGCCCGGCCGATCTACGACCACGCCCTGGCTGCCCTGGGCGGCACCCACCACGGGCGGCTCGCCGCCGGGGACGCCGCCGAACTGTGACTGTCGGAGCCGGGCGGTAGGTTGGACGGCATGCGTATCGCCACGTTCAACGTCAACTCGATCACCGCCCGGCTGCCGCGCCTGCTGCCCTGGCTGGAGAGCTCCGGCCCGGATGTCGTGTGCATCCAGGAGACCAAGTGCTCCGAGGCGCAGTTCCCGCACGAGCAGCTGCGCGAGCTGGGCTACGAGGCGGCCGTCAACGCCACCGGCAGGTGGAACGGGGTGGCCCTGATCTCCAAGGCCGGCCTGGACGACGTGGTCATGGGCCTGCCCGGCGGCCCCGACTACGAGGGCGTCCAGGAGCCCCGGGCGATCTCCGCCACCTGCGGCGGGGTGCGCCTGTGGTCGGTGTACGTGCCGAACGGCCGCGAGGTCGAGCACGACCACTACGGCTACAAGCTGGACTGGTTCCGCGCGCTGGCCACGGCCGTCGCCGAAGACGCGGCCGGCCCGCGCCCGTTCGCCGTGCTCGGCGACTTCAACGTGGCCCCCACCGACGAGGACGTCTACGACCCGGCGGTCTTCGCGGGCCTGACCCACGTGACCCCCGCGGAGCGCGCCGCCCTGGAGGCACTGCGTGCCGCGGGGCTCTCCGACGTGCTGCCGCGCCCGCTCAAGTACGACCGCCCGTACACGTACTGGGACTACCGCCAGCTCGCCTTCCCCAAGAACCGCGGCATGCGCATCGACCTGGTCTACGGGAACGAGCCCTTCACCAAGGCCGTCACCGATGCCTACGTCGACCGCGAGGAGCGCAAGGGCAAGGGCGCCTCGGACCACGCCCCCGTGGTCGTGGACCTGGCGCTGGACGCCTAGGCGGACGGATCCCGCGCGCCCTGTGGCCAGCCCGGGATCCTGGTGCCAGGCTGGGCGGTATGAACATCCCCTTCCTGGACAACTGGCTGAACCGGCACGAAACGGAACGGGGTGCGGGGCTCGCCGCCGCCCTCGCGGAGGACCCCGAGGGCATCAACGAGTTGTTCTCGGAATGCGAGATGCTGCGCGTCCACGCGCGGGCGGCCGGGCTGGAACTCGACGAGAGCCCGGCCTCGTTGGAGGCGCTCGACCAGCTGATGCCCCGCTGGCGCCGGGACCCGCTGGTCGTGCCCTGGCTCGGAAACGACGCGGGCCTCTACCTCGGGACGGTGATCATCCGGACCAAACTGGGCTCCGCCTGGCAGGTGTGGCCCAACGGCCAGCCGGTGATCCGCCTGGCCTCGGGGCGCGAGCTGAACGTGGTGGAGTCGGGGGTCTCCTGGGCGATGACCGGATCCCCCGAGCTCTCCCAGGCCTACGCCGAAGCCACCGAGGGCTGAGCCCTTCTGCGGGATCCGGCGGTCTGTTTCATCACCGCGCGGGCTTTATGCCCTCTTTAGGCGTGTCGAGGCGAAGTGCTCTTCCGCGGCTGGATAGTTTGCGCTGACCTCGAGATTCCGACAGGTGGGCAGGGCAGCGCATGGCTGTTGATCCGTTGATCGAGCTGCGGGACGTCAACAAGCACTACGGGGCGTTGCACGTCCTCCAGGACATCAACCTCACGGTCGGCCGCGGGGAGGTGGTGGTGATCATCGGCCCGTCCGGTTCCGGGAAGTCGACCCTGTGCCGGACCATCAACCGCCTGGAGACGATCGAGTCGGGCACGATCAGGCTCGAGGGCAAGCCGCTGCCGGACGAGGGCAAGGATCTGGCCGCGCTCCGCGCCGACGTCGGGATGGTCTTCCAGTCCTTCAACCTCTTCGCGCACAAGACCGTCCTCGCCAACGTCTCGCTCGCGCAGGTGAAGGTCAGGAAGCGCAGGAAGGACGAGGCCGACAAGCGCTCCCGGGAGCTGCTCGCCCGCGTCGGCCTCGCCGACCAGGCACCGAAGTACCCCGCCCAGCTCTCCGGCGGCCAGCAGCAGCGCGTCGCCATCGCCCGCGCCCTGGCCATGGATCCCAAGGCACTGCTCTTCGACGAGCCCACCTCCGCCCTCGACCCCGAAATGATCAACGAGGTGCTGGAGGTCATGCGGCAGCTCGCCGCCGACGGCATGACCATGGTCGTGGTCACCCACGAGATGGGCTTCGCCCGCTCCGCCGCCAACCGCGTCGTGTTCATGGCCGACGGCAGGATCGTCGAGGACCGGACACCGGAGGCCTTCTTCACCGCTCCGGAGAGCGAACGGGCCAAGGACTTCCTCTCCAAGATCCTCAAGCACTGAGGGGCGGGCCGATGAAGGGAACCCGCGGCGCGCGGCCGCGCGCCTGCCTCCTGCTCCTCGTCGCCGCCCTGCTGGCGGTCCTCGCCGGCTGCGGCAAGGAGGGCAGCCCCCCGGTGAAGGGCCCGCAGGCCGAGGACCTGCCGGTGTACAAGGTCGCGACCGGCTTCGAGCTGCCGCAGTCGCGTACCTGGGAGCGCGCCAAGCGACGCGGCCGCCTCGTGGTCGGCGTCAAGGAGGACCAGCCCTACCTGGGCGAGAAGGACCCCGCGAGCGGCCGCTACTCCGGCTTCGACATCGAGATCGCCAAGATGATGTCGGCCTCCCTCGGCTTCGATCCCAAGACGACCGAGTTCAAGACGATCGCCTCGGCCAACCGCGAAACCGCCCTCCAGAACGGCCAGATCGACTACTACGTCGGCACCTACACGATCAACGACAACCGCAAGAAGCAGGTCGGCTTCGCCGGCCCGTACTTCATGGCCGGCCAGTCCCTTCTCGTCCGCAAGGACGAGAGGGACATCAAGGGGCCCGAGGACCTCGCCGGCAAGAAGGTCTGCTCCGCCGCCGGTTCCACCCCGTACCAGCGGCTCCAGAGGGAGTACCCCCGCGCGGCCCTGGTCGCGTACGACACCTACTCGGCCTGCGTGGACAACCTGCTGACCTACCAGGTCGACGCCGTCTCCACCGACGACTCCATCCTCCTCGGCTACGCGGCCAAGGTCCCCGACGAGCTCAAGGTGGTCGGCAAGCCCTTCTCCCGGGAGCCCTACGGGATCGGCGTCCCGCGCAGTGACAACGCCCTGCGCTTCGCCCTCGACGACGCCCTGGAGGAGAACGAGAAGAACGGCAACTGGAAGAAGGCGTACGAGGCCACGCTCGGCCTCTCCGGCGTGCCCGCCCCGAAGCCGCCCGCCATCGACCGCTACCCGGCGAGCTGAGGGAGAGCGCACCACCATGCACGTACTCACGGAGAACTTCTCGGTCTACGGAGAGGGCTTCCTCGGCACCCTCGAGCTCACGGTCTACGCCTCGATCCTCGCCCTCGTCCTCGGCTTCGTGATGGCCTCCTTCCGCGTCGCGCCCGTCGGCTCCTTCCGGGTCTTCGGCACGGTCTGGGTCACCGTGCTGCGCAACACCCCGCTCACGCTCCTCTTCTTCGCCGTGCTGCTGGGCCTGCCGCGCTTCGGGATCGTGCTGCCCTTCCAGGTGTTCGCGGTCCTGGCGCTGGGCTGCTACACCTCCGCCTTCATCTGCGAGGTCCTGCGCTCGGGCATCAACACCGTGCCCAAGGGCCAGGGCGAAGCCTCCCGCAGCCTCGGCATGACCTTCGCCCAGACCCTCGGCGCCGTCGTCCTGCCGCAGGCCTTCCGCAGCGTCATCCCGCCCATCGGCTCCACCCTGATCGCACTCGCCAAGAACTCGGCGATCGCCGGCGCCTTCAGCGTCACGGAGCTGCTGGGCACGTACAAGACCCTCAACGAGCTGGGCTACGGCATCGTCTGGACCTTCGTCTGGATCGCCGTCGGCTACCTGATCATCACCTTGTCCATCAGCGCGCTGTTCAACGTGCTGGAGAAGCGCTGGGGGATCGCCCGATGACCGCACACGCGCTCCCCGGGGAGCTGGAGTCCACCGCCCTCTACGACCTGCCCGGTCCCCGCGCCCGGCGCCGGCACTTCCTCTACGGGATCGCCTCGACGGTCGTGATCGTCGGCCTGCTCGCCTGGATCCTCTACCTCCTCTTCGACACCGACCAGTTCACCGCCGCCAAGTGGGGCCCCTTCACCTACGAGGGCATCCAGGAGCTGCTGCTCAAAGGGCTGGGGAACACCCTCAAGGCCTTCCTGTACGCGTCGGTGTTCTCGCTCGTCCTCGGCGCGGTGCTCGCGACCGGGCGGCTCTCCGTACACCGGCCGCTGCGCTGGGCGGCCACGCTGTGCGTGGAGTTCTTCCGGGCCATACCGGTGCTGGTGATGATCTTCTTCATCTTCGTCGCCCTGAAGGTCCAGCCGCTGCCCGCGCTGGTGGCGGGGCTGACCCTGTACAACGGCTCGGTGCTCGCCGAGGTCTTCCGTACGGGCATCAACTCGGTCGACAAGGGCCAGCGGGAGGCGGCGTACGCGCTGGGCATGCGCAAGACCCAGGTCACGACGTACGTGCTCGGCCCGCAGGCGGTCCGGGCGATGCTGCCCACGATCATCAGCCAGCTGGTGGTGGCCCTGAAGGACACCTCGCTCGGCTATCTGATCACGTACGAGGAGTTCCTGCACGCGGGCAAGCTGATCGCCTCGAACCTCGACTACGATCTCCCGTTCATCCCGGTCGTGATGATCATCTCCCCGATCTACATCGGGATGTGCATGCTGCTCTCCTGGTTCGCCGGCTGGGTGGCGCGGTTCGAGCGGCGCAGCCTGAAGACCGAGGCGGTCGACGTCGCCGAGGCCGAACCCGGAACGGTGCTGCCGGGCGGTGCACGGTAGCTCCGAAGAGCCGCCCCGTCCGGCAGCAGCCGCAGATCACTGCTCGCGCAGAGGTACCGAGGCGTACGAGGGATCGGTGCGCGGCGAGGAGAAGGTCAGCTGTGCGCCGGTGGGGTTGTGCTCGATGTAGAGGGGGTCGACGGTGTCGATCACGAGGGCGAGCCGGTGGCCCTCGGGCACGTCGTAGGCGGTGGAGAACAGCTCCAGGTCCACGCCGAAGGCCTGGCCCCGGGGCTTGCCGTGGAAGGTGTACGGGGCGTTGCTGACGAGCTTGCCGATGCCGAGCGGGCCGACGTCGTAGAGGTACGCGACGAAGGTGCCGTCCGAGGCGGTGGGGGTGACGGTGGTGTGCAGCTTCACCGTTCCGCGGATGCGGCGCTCCGCGTCGTGGCGCGGTGACTGCCAGACGGCGGCGAAGGCGCGGGGCAGCAGCGGGATGGAGGCGGTCGGGGGCGCCTTGACGAACTGGTCGAGGATGCTGGAGAGGAAGATGACGCCGCCGTCGGCGCCCGAGTCGATGCCCGTGAAGAGGTGCTCGCTGTCGGCGAGCGCGAGCTTCTCCACGCCGCCGGAGCCGACCGACTTCCAGTCGGGGTAACCCTCGTAGCCGTCGTTGCTGCGGGACTTGATCTGCACCGGGGCCTCGGTGTCGACACCGTTGCGCTCGCCCTTGAGGTAGCGGTCGAACCAGCGGTGGGCGTTGGTCCAGGTGTCGTTGGGCAGCCCGAGCAGGCCGGTGCCCTCGGCGGTGGCGTGGTCTCCGGGCCGGAACTCCAGGCGCTTGGGGCCGGTCAGCTTCTCGTAGAAGGCCGCGTACTGGTTGGGCGGGAAGATGGTGTCGCCCCAGGCGTTGCCCAGCATGATCGCGGCGCCGTTGGCGTTGATCTCGTCGATCTGTTCCACGGCCGAGCGCTTCTTGCCCCACTCGATCATCTGCGCCTCCCGGTACAGCCGGGATCCGAGGAAGTCGCCCAGGATCTGCCGGAGTTCGGGGCCCGGGCGGCCGGTGAGGCAGCCGGCGGCGCCGAGCATCGCGGCGGCCTGGAGGTGCTGGGTGCGGCCCGAGTAGATCGACTCGATGAGGTCGGCCCAGCCGCTGAGCGCGACCACGGCCTTGATCCGGGGGTCGTGCGCCGAGGCCAGCAGGCTGATGCCCGCGCCGTACGAGACGCCGCCCAGGCCGATGTGGGCCGCGTCGGCAGGGGTGTTGGCCAGCGCCCAGTCGATGACGGCGGAGACGTCGGCGGTGTCCGGCGGGCCGGCCACCTCGATCTCGCCGCCGGAGAGCCAGAAGCCGCGGGAGGTGTAACTGACCACCACGTAGCCGTCGTCGGCGAGTTTCCTGGCCTGCGCGACGTATTCGATCTGCGGCATGCCCCAGCTGGTGGGGAGCACGATCAGCGGGTATTTCCGGCCGGGCTGGGCGCCCGCCGGGGTGAACACGTTGCCCTTGAGGGTGATCCCGCCGGAGCCGGGGATGTCGTGGAAACGCAGCTCCGCCGAGGTGTCGGCCGCAGCTGCGGCAGCAGGTGCGGGCGCCGCCTGGGCCTGGTGGGGGGCCAGGCCCAGGGCGGTCGCCGCCAGTACGGCCACCACGGCAGCCGCGGCGGGGGTGGTGCGGACGGTACGGACCATCAATCGCTCCTCGCGTGCGCCGGTGTCAAAGTGACCCGACGGTAACGGGAGGCGGTTACCGAAAGTAACCCAACGGTAAGTTACGCGCTGGTAACGATTGAATGCGTGTCAAGTGCGGGATCAGCCGTTCTGGGGAGTGCCGCCCGCGCCGCCGGCCAGGGCGCTCTTGGCCTTCCACTCGTCCCAGGACAGGTTCCACTCGCCGTAGCCGTTGCCGATCTCGGCCTTGCCCTTGGAGCCGTCGCCGGTGACCTCGACCAGGTCGCCGACCTGGGCCATGGCGAACAGTGCCTTCGCGTCGGAGTCGCTCATCCCCACGCAGCCGGAACTGGCATTGGCTCGGCCGAAGTTGCCCGTGTTCCACGGTGCGGCGTGGATGTACATGCCCGACCAGGTCACCCGCATCGAGTAGTCGACCATCTTGTCGTAGGAGTCGCCCAGGCCCACCGTCTGGGAGTCCATCCGGATGGTGCCCTCCTTGCTCATCAGCACCATCTTCCCGGACCAGGAGGCCTTCTGGCCGCCGGGCGTGCCCGCCGAGACCGGGATGGTCTTCACCGCCTGGCCGTCCTCGGTCACCGTCATCTTCTTGGTGTCGAGGTTCACCTGGAGCCGGCGGTCCTTGCCGATCTTGAACTCGGTGTTGTAGTCCTTGACGAACATTCCGCCGCCCTGGCCCGAGTCCACCCCGTTGAGGTTCATCTCGACCTTCACGTCGGTGCCGGACTTCCAGTACTCCTTCGGCCGCCAGTCCACCCGGTCGTTGCCGGTGTAGTCCTTGAACCAGCCCCAGGAGCCCTCGGTGTTGTTCGAGGTGGTGACCTTCAGGTGCTTCTCGACCTCGGCCTTGTTCTTCACCGGGTTGTCGAAGACGATCGAGACCGGCTGGGCGATGCCCACCACGGGGTTGGCCTTGCCCGGGTTGATCGTGACCTTGTTCACCTTGTCCGCGGCGGCCGTCTTGAACTGGGCGCTCGCGCTCTGGCTGTCGCTGTTCTGGGCCTCGACCTTGTAGTCCGTGCCCGGCGAGGCGTTGCGCTCGGACGTCCAGGACTTGCCGTCGTCGGCTATCTTCCCGGGCAGTTCACCGCCCTTGCCGTCGGACACCTTCACGAGGGACAGCTTCCCCTCGGCGAGGGTCACCTTCACCGGCTCGCCGGGCTTGGCCTGATCGCCCGTGAGGTTCACGGATATCGCCATGTCCGGCTTCTTCTTCATCTCCGCCGCGCCGGACCCGCTCCCGCCGTCCTTCCCGCTGCCCGAGCCGCCCCCGCAGGCGGTCAGCGCGGCGGCCATGAGTGCGGTCCCGGCCAGCATGGCGTGGCGGCTGCGTGCGATACGGCGTGTGCGGCTCAACGAAAACCCCTCCAAGTAATGATCGTCCGCAAAAGGAGATGCGAACGGCACGACTGTAGGTTGCGTAATCCGCCGAAAAGATCCGACTTTCGGTTGTGACGTGCACCGCAGCGAAACGGTCATCGTCCGGTCACAATCGCCGCGCACTTCGGTCATGGACACCTGTGAGAGTCCCGTGCATCCCGCATCCGCATCCCGGGTTCCCGGGCGTACAGGAAGGCCGATCCGTCGTGTGCGCACTGCTCGTGACCCCCGCCCAGCGACACCAGTCCCCGGACCAGGAGCTGAGCGTGCGTCCGCTGTCCGTTCCGGAATACCAGGCCTTCCTTTCCAAGAACCGGAACGCGAGCTTTCTCCAGTACCCGTCCTGGGCCGGGGTGAAGGACCTTTGGCGCTCGGAAAGGGTCGGATGGCACTACCCCGACGGGGAAATAGCCGGTGCCGGACAGGTCCTGTACCGCCAATTCCCGGGCACCCGCAAATACTTCGCCTACCTCCCCGAGGGGCCCGTCGCGGACTGGTCCGACCCCGACGTCGACCGGTGGCTGGAGCCCTTCAAGCGCCATCTGCGCGCGGCCGGCGCCTTCGCCGTCCGGATCGGGCCCACGCCCGCCTACCGCCGCTGGGACGCCGCCGCCGTCAAGTCGGGCACCGGAGCGGGCCGGCAGATCTCCGACGTGCTCGCCACCGAGGTCGACCCCGTCGGCGCCGCCCTCGCCGACCGGCTGCGCACCCGCGGCTGGAAGCGCTGCGGCGGCGAGGACGACGGCGACGCCCAGCCGCGTCACGTCTTCCGCGTGCCCCTCGCCGGCCGCTCCGTCGACGAGCTGTGGTCGGGCCTCAACCAGGAGTGGCGGCGCAACGTGCGCAAGGCCGAGAAGTGCGGCGTGGAGACGATCCTCGGCACCGCCGCCGACCTGCCCGAGTTCTACCGGCTGCTGCGCATCACCGAGGAGCGCGACGGCTTCCGGCTCGGCCGCTCACTCGCGTACTACCAGCAGCAGTACGAGGTCCTCAACGCCGAGTCGCCCGGGCGGATGCGCCTCTACCTGGGCATCCACCAGGGCGAGATCCTCGCCGCGCACACCATGATCGTGGCCGGGCGCCGGGTCTGGTACCAGACCGGCGCCTCCGCCGACCACCGCCGCGAGGTCCGCCCCAGCAACGCCCTGCAGTGGCGCATGATGCGGGACGCCCACATCCTCGGAGCGGACGAATACGACATGCGCGGGGTACCCTCCACCCTTGACCCCGACGAACGTACTTTCGGGCTGCTGCGCTGGAAGCTCGGCACCGGCGGGCAGGTCGTCGAAACGCTCGGCGAGTGGGAGACCCCGATGGACGGATACGCCAACACGGCGCTCCACAAGGCGTTCCAGGCCTACCTGGCCCGCCGGTGACGGCCACCGACACCAGACCGCCGAACGGTCCGTCCGCCGAGGGCACGTCCGCCGAACGCACGTCCGCCGAAGGCACCGCGGAGCCGGCACCGGGGAAGGCGTCCGTGCTGCGCAGCGGTGCGCTCATGGCGGCCGGCTCGATCGTCTCCCGCGCCACCGGCTTCGTCCGCTCCGCCGTCGTCGTCGCCGCGCTCGGCACCGGGCTGCTCGGGGACAGCTACGCCGTCTCCAACACCGTCCCGAACATCCTGTACATGCTGCTCATCGGCGGCGCGCTCAACGCCGTCTTCGTGCCCGAGCTGGTCCGGGCGGCCAAGGAGCACCAGGACGGCGGGGCCGCCTACACCGACCGGCTGCTGACCGCCTGCACCACCGCCCTGGTCGTGCTCACCGCCGCCGCGGTCCTCGCGGCCCCGCTCATCGTCTCGGCGTACACCGACTACACCGGGAGCCAGGCGAGCACCACCGTGGCCCTGGCCCGCTACTGCCTCCCGCAGATCCTCTTCTACGGGCTGTTCACCCTGCTCGGCCAGGTGCTGAACGCGCGCGGCAGGTTCGGCGCGATGATGTGGACCCCGGTCCTCAACAACATCGTGATCATCGGCGTCTTCGGGCTGTTCCTCGTGGTCTCCCGGGGCGGTCAAGGAGGTGCGGACGGCCTGACGGCCGGCGAGACCCGCCTCCTCGGCCTCGGCACCACCGCCGGCATCGTCATCCAGGCCCTCGCCCTGGTCCCCTCGCTGCGCGCCGCCCGCTTCCGCTGGCGCCCCCGGTTCGACTGGCGCGGCAGCGGCCTCGCCCGCCCGCTGCGCAACGCGGGCTGGCTGGTCATGCTGGTCTTCACCAACCAGATCGGCTACTGGGTCGTGACCCGGCTCTCCACCGCCACCGGCCAGCGCGCCGTGGATGCCGGCCTCGCGGGAGGCGCCGGCTACACGGCCTACAGCAACGCCTACCAGCTGTGGATCGTCCCGCAGGGCATCATCACCGTCTCCCTGGTCACCGCCCTGATGCCACGGATGAGCGGTGCCGCCTCCGACGGCGACCTCGCCTCGGTCCGCCGGGACGTCTCGTACGCGCTGCGCTCCAGCGCGGCCCTGGTCGTCCCCGCCACCTTCGTGTTCCTCGCCCTCGCCCCGTGGGTGATGGGCAGCGTCTTCGGGTACGGGCGCACCACCGCCGCCGACACCGACGCGATGGCCGGCATGCTGATGGCCTTCGCGCCCGGCCTGATCGCCTTCTCCGGCCAGTACGTCCTCTCGCGCGGGTTCTACGCCCTCTCCGACACCCGGACCCCGTTCTTCCTGAACCTGGTCATCGCCGCCCTGAACGGCGGGCTGTCGCTCACCGCGTACCTGCTGCTGCCGCCGCGCTGGGCCGTCACCGGCATGGCCTGCGCCTACTCCGTCGCACTGTTCGCGGGCCTCGCGGTCACCGCGTACACCCTCGCCCGGCGGCTCGGCCCGCGCGCGGGAACCCGTACCGAGCGACGCACCACCGCGGTCCGCACCCACCTGCGGCTGCTGGCCGCCTGCCTGCCGGCGGCCGCTGCCGCATACGCGGCCGCCCGGGCCGCCGACGGCCTCGGCGACTTCGCCGCGGTCGGCGCGGGAACCGCGGCCCTCGCGCTCGTCGTCGTCCTGCTCGCCAGGCCGCTGCGCCTCACGGAAATCACCGACCTGCTGGACTCCCTGCGGCGGAAAATCGGCCGTTAGCAGGAGAGCAAGCCCTCAACCACCTTGGACAATGACCGGATGCCACGCGTACTGCTGATCGAGGACGACCCTTCCGTCAGGGAAGGAGTGGGCCTCGGCCTGCGCCGCCGCGGTCACGAGGTGAGCGCCGCCGAGACCGGCGAGGCGGGCCTCGCGCTGATGGGCAGCTTCCTTCCGGAGCTGGTGCTCCTCGACCTCATGCTGCCCGGGATGAACGGCGTACAGGTCTGCCGCCGCATCCGCGAGACCAGCCAGCTCCCGATCATCATGCTGACCGCCCGCGGCGACGATTTCGACATAGTCGTCGGCCTCGAGGCCGGCGCCGACGACTACATCGTCAAACCCGCCCGCACCGAGGTCATCGAGGCCCGCATCAAGGCCGTGCTGCGCCGGCTCGGCGCCCCTTCGGGCAGCCGTCCCGAGGTCGAGTTCCACGGCGAGCTCGCCATCGACCGCGCCGGCCTGACCGTCGCCAAGAACGGCGAACGCGTCCCCCTCGCCCCCAGCGAGATCAAACTCCTGCTGCACCTGTCCGCCTCCCCGGAGCAGGTCTTCTCCCGCCAACAGCTCCTCGAGTACGTGTGGGACCACAGCTACCACGCCGACGCGCGGCTCGTGGACGCCTGCGTACGCCGGCTGCGCACCAAGGTCGAGGACCCCGACGCCAGCCCCCGCTACATCCAGACCGTGCGCGGCTTCGGCTACCGCTTCGGACCGCTGTGAGGCGCATCGCGCCGCTCGGGCTGCGCACCCGGCTGATCGCGGCCTTCCTGCTGGTCGCCGCGATCAGCGCGGTGACCACGGCCGCGCTGACCTACCAGCAGGCCCGCACGGCGGTCCTCAAGCAGAGCCAGGACACCGCGGTCATCACCCTGCGCGACCTCGTGGGCAGCCAGCCCCTCGACCTGCCGCTGGACCAGGCGCAGCTCCAGCGCATCGTCAACGAGGTGGGCAAAAAGGGCAAACCGAATCCGTGGAACGTCTTCGCCGAGTACGGCACCCTGCGGGCCTCCAGCACCACCGCGCCCACCTCCACCGTCGTGACCGAGCAGCTCCGCCGCCAGGTGACGGCCCATCCGCACGGCGCCTTCCAGCGCGTGACCGACGCCTCCGGCACCCCCTACCTCACCGTCGGCATGCCGGCCGTCTTCCTCCACAACGAGACCCGGGAACCCACCGGCCTGGTCATCTTCGCGACGATGCGCCTGACCACCGAGGGGAAGACGGTCGAGGCCATGGTCGAAGCCGCCAAACGCGGCGCCGTCCCCGGCCTGGCCATCGCCGTCGTCCCCGCCCTGCTCGCCGCGCGCAGCGTGCTGCGCCCCGTACGGGACATGCGGCGCGCCGCCCAGCACCTGGGCCGCGGCCGCCTCGACACCCGCATCGAGGTCCGCGGCGCCGACGAACTCGCCGGACTCGCCCGTACCTTCAACGAGACCGCCCGCGCCCTCGAACAGTCCGTGAACGAACTGCGGGAGGCCGAGATCCGGGCCCGCCGCTTCGCCTCCGACGTCTCCCACGAGCTGCGCACCCCGCTGTCGGGGATGCTCGCCGTCACCGAGGTCCTGGACGAGGACGCCGAGCGGCTGGACCCCGACACGGCCGCCGCCGTGCGCCTGGTCAGCGCCGAAACCGGCAAGCTCGCCGTCCTCGTCGAGGACCTCATGGAGATCTCCCGCTTCGACGCCCGCGCCGCCGAGCTCAACCTCGACGACGTGGACATCGCCGAGGCCGTGCGCAAGACCCTCGAGCTCCGCCACTGGGACGACGAGCGGGTGGTCACCGACCTGCCGCGGCAGGTCCGCGCCCGGCTCGACCCGCGCCGCTTCGACGTGGTCCTCGCCAACCTCGTCGGCAACGCCCTCAGGCACGGCGGCGCCCCGGTCCACGTCGGTGTGCGCACCGAACGGCGGCCCGGCGGCCCCCGGCTCCTGATCGAAGTCGCCGACAGCGGGCCCGGCATCGCCCCCGACGTGCTGCCGCACATCTTCGACCGGTTCTTCAAGGCCGACGCCGCCCGTACCCGCTCCGCGGGCAGCGGCCTCGGCCTCGCCATCAGCCTGGAGAACGTCCGGCTGCACGGCGGTACCCTGCGCGCCGCGAACGGACCCACCGGGGGAGCGGTGTTCACCCTCGACATGCCCCTCGAGGCCGGCGCATGACCCGGGTACGGACGGCCGCGGCCGCCGGCGCCGCCCTGCTGCTGGGCGGACTGCTGCTCACCGGCTGCGGGATCAAGCCCACCGGGGTCATCGAGAGCGGCGACGCCGCGAAGGTGGTCTTTCCCGACCCCCACACCAAGGGGACGGTGTACTTCGTGACGTCCGACGGGCGGCTCTTCCCCGTACCCGAGCGGGAGCAGCCCGCGGAGTCGCCGGTATCCGTCCTCATGCGGCTGCTCATCGGCCCCCTCGACAAGGAGAAGGCCGCAGGCCTGGAGACCCGGGTGCCCGCGCCGGCCGACAGGAAGCCCCCCTTCGGCCTCTCGTCGAGCATCGTGTCCGAGGAGACCATGGAGGTCCGGCTGCCGTTCGCGGTCGCGGGCCTGTCCGAGACGGCCCGCCGTCAGCTCGTCTGCACGGCGGCCTCCGTCGACCCGCGGTACGCGGTGGTCCTGCGCGGCCCGGACACCTCGGCCGCACCCGCCCACTGCAACCTCGGGAACTGACCCGCTGCCACCTCGGGAACCGATCACCCCTTGCGGGACGGCCGGTACTCCCGCCACCGTGGCCCCATGGATCCCGCCGCGTACGTGCCCGACGTCTTCGACCCCCGGATCTACGGCGCCGGGATCCCGTACGAGAGCTACCGGCTGCTGCGGGACCGGCACCCGGTCGCCTGGCAGGCCGAGCCGGAGATCCAGGGCTGGCCCGCCGGCCCCGGCTTCTGGGCCGTCACCCGGCACGCCGACGTGGTCAGGGTGCTGCGCGACCACGCCACGTACTCCTCCTGGCTCGGCGCGACGCAGATCCGCGACCCCGACCCGGCCGACCTGCCGTTCCTGCGGCGCACCATGCTCAACCAGGACCCGCGCCGCAGCGCCGGCGACCACGGGCGGCTGCGCCGGCTGGTCTCCCGCGCCTTCACCCCCGCCCGTGTCGACGCCTTCGCCGGCCGGGTCCGCGAACGGGCCCGCACCCTGCTCGCCACCGCCCGCGCGAAGGCCGAGGACGGCGCCGCCGACCTGGTCCGCACGGTCACCGACGAGTACGCGCTGCTCAACCTGACCGACCTGCTGGGCGTCCCGGCCGCCGACCGGGGCCTGCTGCTGGAGTGGACCGTACGGATCATCGGCTACCAGGACCCCGAGGACGCGCCCGCGCCCCTGCGCGGCCCCGACGGAAAGCCCCTCAACCCGCGCTCCCCGGCGCTGCTCGGCGAGATGTTCTCGTACGCCCGGGAACTGGCGGCCCACAAGCACGCGCACCCCGGCGACGACGTCATGACCGCGCTCGCCGAGGCCGGACTGGACCCGGCCGAACTGGAGATGTTCTTCTTCCTGCTCACCGTCGCCGGCAACGACACCGTTCGCAGCGCCGCCCCCGGCGGGCTGCTGGCCCTGGCCCGCGACCCGGACGCGTACCGGCTGCTCGCCGAGGGGCGGACCCCGCTGCACACCGCGGTGGACGAACTGCTGCGCGTCCAGCCGCCGGTGCTCAGCTTCCGCCGCACGGCCGCCGTCGACACCGAGCTCGCCGGGCAGCCGATCCGCGCCGGGGACAAGGTGGTGGTCTTCCACGCCTCCGCCAACCACGACGAGCGCGCCTTCACCGACCCCGGGCGCCTCGACCTCGCCCGGACGCCCAACCCGCACGTCTCCTTCGGGGACGGCCCGCACGTCTGCCTCGGCGCCCACTTCGCCCGGCTCCAGCTGCGCGTGCTCTACGAGGAGTGGCGCGCGGCCATGCCGGCCCCGGAACTCGCGGGCCCGCCGCGCCGGCTGGTGTCGAACTTCATCAACGGGATCACGCGGCTGCCGCTGCGGGTGTCCGGGCCGGCCGGGTGACGTCCGCCAGCAGTTCGACCACGTCCGGGCCGTACGCGTCGGAGTTGTTGACCTTCAGCACCACGCAGAAGGAGTCCCCGCGGTAGCGGCGCGCCAGGTCCTTGTGGTGGCGGGCCAGGTAGCGGGCGCCCGCCTGGTTGCTGATCGCGGTCTGCCCGGAGACCAGGAACACCGGCCGGCTCCCGGGTCCGGTCGTCAGCCGGGCCAGCAGCACATGGTCGATCTGGCCCTTCTGCCAGCGGTACGTCTCCTCGCCGACGCGGATCGCCCCGCGGTCCGGACCCGGCTCCGTAGACACGTCGACACGGACGCCCGGCAGCATGGAGGCCAGGTGCGCCGCCGTCCGGGCATTGGACACCGGCCCGCCCACGCAGAACTCGGCGCGCTCGCCGAAGCCTTGCCTGACCGAGTCGTGGGAGACGATCTGGAGATTGGCCCCGCAGTCCTTGATCAGGGCGGATATCTCCAGCAGCGCGAACGCGTCATTGCGGTGCACCGACCCTTCGGTGCCACCCATCTGCCGGTTGACCACGAACAGGCAGTCGGAGCCGGTGGGCAGGCCGAAGAAGGCCTGCTTGCGGCGCAGCGTACGGCGCCACAGATAGGTCCGGGTGAACCAGCCGAAGCCGCCGCTGATGGCGGTGGCCACCACGCCGAGCACGATGTTGCGCACGTCTTCGTTCATGGGCCGGATGCTAGCCCGCACCGGGTCTTCCTGACGCGGGGGGTGCGGTGAAGTTAAAGTGCCGAGTTCAGGCCTGTCCGGTGGGGTCCGACAGGCCGTCGACTGGAGGTTCGGATGCGTCGTTCCGCCACACGTCAGTTAGCGCTCGTCGCCCTCGCCGGAGCGCTGGTGTCCACCGGCGCCGCCGCCCCGCCGTCCGAGGCGGCGGCGTCCGGAGGTGGCCACCCCGCCAAGGTCCCGGTCGCCGCCGGCTACGGCGGGGCCGTCGCCAGTGTCGACGCCGACGCCTCCGCCGCCGGCATCGCGGTCCTGCGGTCCGGCGGCAACGCCGTGGACGCCGCCGTCGCGACCGCGGCCGCGCTCGGGGTGACCGAGCCGTACTCGGCCGGCATCGGCGGAGGCGGCTACTTCGTCTACTACGACGCCAAGTCCCGCCGGGTGCAGACCATCGACGGCCGCGAGACCGCCCCCGCCACGGCCACCGCCGGCCTCTTCCAGGAGAACGGCGTCCCCATCCCCTTCGAGCAGGGCCAGACCAGCGGCCGCTCCGTCGGCGTCCCCGGCACCCCGGCCACCTGGAAGAGCGCCCTCGACGCCTGGGGCACGCGCCCGCTCGGCCACCTCCTGAAGCCCGCCGAGAAGCTGGCGCGCGACGGGTTCACCGTCGACCCGACCTTCCGGGCCCAGACGGAGCTCAACCAGGACCGCTTCAAGGACTTCCCGGACACCAGGAAGCTCTTCCTGCCGGGCGGCGCCCTGCCGGTGGTCGGCTCCACTTTCAAGAACCCGGACCTGGCGGCCACGTACGCGGAACTCGCCCGCAAGGGCACGGGCGCGCTCTACCGGGGCCCGATCGCCGAGGACATCGTCCGGGCCGTCCGCAAGCCCCCCGTGGACCCGGCCGCCACCCGGATCGTCCGCTCGGGAGATCTGACCACCGGCGACCTGCGCGCGTACGAGACCAAGCGCCAGGCCCCGACCCAGGTGAGCTACCGGGGCCTCGACGTGTACAGCATGGCGCCCTCGTCCTCGGGCGGCACCACCGTCGGCGAGGCGCTCAACATCCTCGAGCGCACCGACCTGTCGAAGCTGTCCGAGACCCAGTACCTGCACCGGTTCATCGAGGCCTCGCGGATCTCGTTCGCCGACCGTGGCCGCTGGGTCGGCGACCCGGCCGCCGAGAACGTGCCCACGCGGGAGCTGCTCTCGCAGCGGTTCGCCGACTCGCGCGGCTGCCTGATCGCCCCGGACCGGACGCTGACCAGCCCGCTGGCCCCCGGCGACCCGCGTCACCCGGCGGCCTGCGGCGGCTTGGGCCAAGCCGCCCCGACCACCTACGAGGGGGAGAACACCACGCACCTGACGGTCGCCGACCGCTGGGGCAACGTCGTCTCGTACACCCTGACCATCGAGTCCACCGGCGGCAGCGCGATCACCGTCCCGGGCCGGGGGTTCCTGCTGAACAACGAGCTGACCGACTTCTCCTTCGCCCCGGCGGCCCCCGGCGTCCCGGACCCGAACCTGCCCGGCCCCGGCAAGCGGCCGCGCTCGTCCATGTCCCCGACCATCGTGCTGGAGCACGGGCGTCCGGTGCTCGCGGTGGGCTCCCCGGGCGGGGCCACCATCATCACCACCGTCCTGCAGACCCTGATCGGACACCTGGACCGGGGGCTGCCGCTGGTCGACGCCATCGCGGCGCCGCGGGCCAGCCAGCGCAACCAGACCACCACCGAGCTGGAGCCGGGCCTGTGGAACAGCCCGCTGCGGGCCGGGCTGGAGGCGCTGGGCCAGAGGTTCCGGCAGAACCCGGAGATCGGCGCGGCGACCGGGGTCCAGCGGCTCCCGGACGGGCGCTGGCTGGCCGCCGCCGAGACGAGCCGACGGGGCGGGGGCTCGGCGATGGTGGTCCACCCGCACGGCAAGCCGTAGGCGTCACAGAGTGGTGAGGATCCTCGGGCCGTCGGCGGTGATCGCGACCGTGTGCTCCGCATGCGCGGCGCGGCTGCCGTCGACGCTCCGCAGGGTCCAGCCGTCCCCGTCGCACCGGTAGTCGTCCGTACCGCCCGCGATCAGCATCGGCTCGATCGCGAGCACCATGCCGGGGCGCAGCTTCATACCGCGCCCCGGCCGGCCCTCGTTGGGCACGCCGGGGTCCTCGTGCATGCTGCGGCCGATGCCGTGGCCGCCGAACCCGTCCGGGACGCCGTAGCCGGCGGCGCGGCAGACGGTGCCGACGGCGTACGCGATGTCCCCGATCCGGTTGCCGGGCCGTGCGGCGGCCGTGCCGGCCGCGAGGGCCGCCTCGGCGGTCTCGATCAGCCGCAGGTCCGCCGGGCGCGGCCGGCCGACGGTGAAGCTGACCGCCGCGTCCCCGACCCAGCCGCCGAGCTTCGCCCCGCAGTCGATGCTGACCAGGTCCCCGTCGCGGAGCCGGTAGCCGCCGGGGATGCCGTGCACGATCGCGTCGTTGACCGAGGTGCAGATCACCCCCGGGAAGGGCACCGGCGCGAACTCCGGCCGGTAGCCGAGGAACGGCGAGCTCGCGCCGGCCCCGGCCAGTACCCCGCGGGCCACCTCGTCCAGGTGCAGCAGGGACACCCCGACCCGGGCGGCCTGCCGTACGGCGGCCAGGGCCTGGGCGACGACCCGGCCCGGGGCGCGCATTGCTTCGATCGACTCTTCCGTCTTCAGTTCCACCATGCCAATAACTATACCGGTATATCTATCCCGGTATAACTTTCACGGGATAGTTATTGGGGGAGCGGGTAGGATGCGGGCATGGTCCGCACCCCCCTCACCCCCGAAGAGCGCGAACGCGGCGAGCGCCTGGGCGCACTGCTGCGCGAGGCCCGCGGCCGCCGCAGCATGGTCGAGGTCGCGGCGAGCGCCGGGCTGTCCGCCGAGACCCTCCGCAAGATCGAGACCGGACGGGCGCCGACCCCGGCGTTCTTCACCGTGGCCGCCGTGGCCGAGGCGCTCGGGCTGTCCCTGGACGAGGTACTGCGCCGCTGCGCGTTCGTCCCCGCCTGACACCGTTCCGGGCCGGGTCGGCCCCGGACCCGGCCCGCGGACCTGCGGGTTCTTTCGGGCGGGCCCGGCGGGCCGAACGGCCCAATCGCTGGTGGGAGCGGCCGGGCGCGGGGCAGGCGTGAAGGCGTGTCAGCCTCGAACGCTTCCACACGACTCGTTTTCGGACTCCTCGGCGCCCTCCTGGCGGCGGGTCTGCTGCTCGCCGTCTGCGCGGCGCCGGAGGGCCGGGCCGATGCCAGGTTTCCGGCTGACGCGACCCTGCGCGAAGCCGGCGCCGGCCACCCCGCGGACACCCCTTAGGCTCCGCGGATGACTCTCGATGAGCTGGACCGGGGCAAGTACGTCAGCCTCACCACGTTCCGCAAGGACGGCACGCCCGTCGCGACGCCCGTGTGGGCGGTGGCGGACGGCGGTGAGCTGTACGTCTGGACGCGCACCGACTCCTGGAAGGTGAAGCGGATCCGCAACAACGGGCGGGTCACGGTCAGCCCCTGCGACGTGCGGGGGCGGGTCGCGGAGGGGGCGCCCGTGCTGGTGGGCGAGGCGCGGCTGCTGGACGAGGCCGGGCTGAAGCGGGTGCGCAAGCTGATGCTGCGGAAGTACACCTGGCAGTTCTGGGGGCTGGACGTGCCGGCGGCGGTGTTCCGGCTCGGGAAGCGCCCGCACACCGCGATCGCCGTCAAGCTTTGAGACTCCCGTAGCCCGCCCGTAACACCGGTGGGATCCAATGCCGGCATGGAGACCGCGACTTCACTGGTGATCGGTCAACTCTCGGGGTACTTGCGCGGGTTGACGCAAAGGCTCGATCCGGGGGCAGGTTGGTACGGGGAGTTCCTGCGCCGGGATCCGGAGGGTCTGCGGGCCTGTCTGGACGGGGCCGCGATGCCGCCGTGGGACGTGGTGGAATCGCTGCTCGGCGACCTCGCGGAGGCCAGGGGCGCCGAGTCCGCGCAGCGGGAGACGCAGTACGCGGCCCGGCTGCGGGCCGCGGCCGTCGCGGTGTGGGACCGGCTGCCGGGCGGCGCGGAGGAACTGCGGACCCTGCTGGCTTCGGCCGCCGACCAGCGGGCCGTCTCGGAGGCGGCGACCCGCACCCTGACGGCCCGCCTGGCGACGACGACGGACCGCACCGAGGCGGAAACGCTGACCCGGGAACTCGCCTGGACGCGCGACGACGCAGCCAGGGCGGCCGCCCGCCAGCAGGACCTGACCTCCCGCCTGACGGCCTTGTCGACGCCCGCCCCCGACCCCGCCCCGTCCGGGCAGCCCGCCTCCGGCCGGGGCGGCGGCGCCCGGTCCGTCGAAGCCGAAGCCGAAGCCGAGGCCGAAGCCACGGATCCGGCCCGGGCGCCCGGGGCGTGGGCCGGGGCCGGGGACGGCGGGCCGTTGCCCGGGGTGCCGCGGCAGCGGGAGGCGGGGGAGGGCCGGGAGGCGGAACCGCCCGTCGGGCGGGCCGAGGGGCGGTGGCTGCGCGGGGCACGGCGGGCCGGCGGCGCCCGTTACGCGGGCGCCGCGGCCCCCGCCGCCCCCACCCCGCCCGCCGCGCTCCCCGGCGCGGCCGCCGTGCCACCCCGCGGCGCCCGCTTCGGCCGCCCCGACCCAGGACCCCTCGCTCCCCGCGGCACCATCGGCCGAGCCCGGTTCGCCCCGCCGCGGCCGGATGCCCCGGCCGTCGGCGAGGACCCCTTCTCGCCTGAGGGTCCCGACGCGCAACTGCCCGACGTCGCCGACAGCCTCGCGCCGCCGGAGCGGAAGGCGCAGTCCGCCGGGCCGGAGGCGGCCCTGCAAGGCGGTGGGATTGCGGGCGTGGTCGGGCAGTTGGGGGCCTTGCGGGCCCAGGGGCGGAGTGGGGAGGCGCACGCGGTGCTCTGCGAGGCCGCCGCCGGGCCCGCCGAGTGGCTGCCCGGGTGGGCCGCCGAGCTGGTGCGCGCCGGGCTCGGTGCGGACTGGGCCACGCTGCTGTGGGAGGCGGCCTCGCTCCCGCCCGAGCGGCTCGCCGCGGCCGCCGCCGCCCTCGGCGAGGCCGGCCGGCACGCCGACTGCGAGACCCTGCTGCGCCAGGGCGCGGCCCGCCCCGCCGCCGAGATCGCCGACGCCGCCCTGGCCCTGGCCGCCGCCGGCCGGACCCACGAGGCCGACGCCCTCCTCGGCGCCTTCGTCAAGGTCCGCACCGCGGAGGAGGCGGTACGGCTCGCCCGCCGCGATCCGCAGTGGTTCACTCCCCGGCTGCTCCGGGCCGCCGAGGCCCTCTCCGGCACCCATCACCGTGACCTCGTACACGCCCTGCGGGTTGCGAAACCGCCCGTCCACTGAGCGGATTCGACCGTCCGTTGTCCTACCTTGATCGACTCACCCAACCGTGCACGGCGGTCTTGCCCCGCGGTGTGACGAGGCCTACGTTCTACTCCCTACACATACCGTCTACGTGCGTAGAACTCGGCGTTCCCGTCGCGAGGAGCAGCTCATGGCCCAAGTCGTCCGCGCCGCACTCGTCCAGGCCACCTGGACCGGAGACACCGAGTCGATGATCGCCAAACACGAGGAGCACGCCCGCCGGGCCGCCGCCCAGGGCGCGCAGATCATCGGCTTCCAGGAGGTGTTCAACGCCCCGTACTTCTGCCAGGTCCAGGATCCCGAGCACTACCGCTGGGCCGAGCCCGTCCCCGACGGCCCCACCGTCCAGCGCATGCAGGCGCTCGCCCGCGAGACCGGCATGGTCATCGTCGTACCGGTCTTCGAGCTCGAGTCCGAGGGCTTCTACTACAACACCGCCGCCGTCATCGACGCCGACGGCAGCTACCTCGGCAAGTACCGCAAACACCACATCCCCCAGGTCAAGGGCTTCTGGGAGAAGTACTACTTCCGTCCGGGCAACCTCGGCTGGCCCGTTTTCGACACCGCCGTCGGCCGCGTCGGCGTCTACATCTGCTACGACCGCCACTTCCCTGAGGGCTGGCGCGCCCTGGGCCTGGCCGGCGCGCAGCTGGTGTACAACCCCTCCGCCACCCACCGCGGCCTGTCCTCCTACCTCTGGAAGCTGGAACAGCCCGCCGCGGCCGTCGCCAACGAGTACTTCGTCGCCGCGATCAACCGCGTCGGCCAGGAGGAGTACGGCGACAACGACTTCTACGGCACCAGCTACTTCGTCGACCCCCGTGGCCAGTTCGTCGGAGAGGTCGCCAGCGGCAAGGACGAGGAACTCCTCGTCCGGGAGCTCGACTTCGACCTGATCAAGGAGGTCCGCGACCAGTGGGCCTTCTACCGCGACCGCCGCCCCGACGCCTACGGAGGGCTCGTACAGCCTTGACTCCTCCCCTGAAGGAGGGTTCCTGGCTCACGCCGCCTTGTGGACCGGCGGTCCAACAGGTCCTGCACACCGCCTGGAGTCCGAGCGTGACGCCGCTGTGGCCGACGCCGCACGCCGATGGCGACCGGTGGCTCCCTGTCCTGCCCCACACGGGCCCCATTCCTCCCCGGCCCAGCGGCCGGGGTATCCCCGGAGGTAGCCGGTGACCGACCCGATCCCCCTGCACAGCCGCCACCAGGCCGTCATGCCCGACTGGCTCGCGCTCTACTACCGCCGCCCCCTCGAGCTCACGCACGGCGAGGGCCGCCACGTCTGGGACGCCGACGGCAACCGCTACCTCGACTTCTTCGGCGGCATCCTCACCACGATGACCGCCCACGCCCTGCCCGAGGTCACCAAGGCCGTCTCCGAGCAGGCCGGCCGGCTCATCCACTCCTCCACCCTGTACCTCAACCGCCCGATGATCGAGCTGGCCGAGCGGGTCGCCGCCCTGTCCGGCATTCCCGAGGCACGGGTCTTCTTCACCACCTCCGGCACCGAGGCCAACGACACCGCCCTGCTGCTCGCGACCGCGTACCGCCGCTCCAACCAGATCCTGGCGATGCGCAACAGCTACCACGGCCGGTCCTTCTCCGCCGTCGGCATCACCGGCAACCGCGGCTGGTCCCCGACCAGCCTTTCGCCGCTCCAGACGTACTACGTCCACGGCGCCGTGCGCACCCGCGGACCCTTCGCGCACCTGAACGACGCCGAGTTCACCGCGGCCGCCGTCGCCGACCTCGAGGACGTGCTCGGCCAGGCCCGCGGAGGCGTCGCCGCCCTCATCGCGGAGCCCATCCAGGGCGTCGGCGGGTTCACCGCCCCGCCGGACGGGCTGTACGGGGCCTTCCGCCGGGTCCTCGACCGGCACGGCATCCTCTGGATCAGCGACGAGGTGCAGACCGGCTGGGGCCGCACGGGCGAGCACTTCTGGGGCTGGCAGGCCCACGCCCAGAACGGGCCGCCGGACATCCTCACCTTCGCCAAGGGCATCGGCAACGGCATGTCCATCGGCGGGGTCGTGGCCCGCGCCGAGGTGATGAACTGCATCGACACCAACTCCATCTCCACCTTCGGCGGTTCCCCGGTCACGATGGCGGCCGGCGTGGCCAACCTCGCCTACCTGCTGGAGCACGACCTGCAGGGCAACGCCCGCCGCGTCGGCGGCCTGCTCCTGGAGCGGCTGCGCGCCATCGCCGCCACCGTGCCCGCCGTACGGGAGGTCCGCGGCCGGGGCCTGATGGCCGGGCTGGAGCTGACGAAACCCGGCACCGGCGAGGCCGACCCGGACGCGGCCGCCGCCGTCCTGGAGGCCGCCCGCGAAGGCGGCCTGCTGCTCGGCAAGGGCGGCGGGTACAACACCAGCGTGCTGCGCATCGCGCCGCCGCTGTCCCTCACCGTCGCCGAGGCGGAAGAGGGCGCCGAGATCCTCGAACGGGCCCTGCACAGCATCGTGTGACCGGGAGGCGCCGCACATGTCCATCCGCACCCTCATCCGCGGCGGCCTCGTCATCACGGCCGCCGACGAGCTCCATGCCGACGTCCTGGTCGAGGACGGCCGGGTGGCCGCCCTCGCGGCCCACGGCTCGGCGGCTGCCGAGGCCTGGACCGCCGAACGTACGATCGACGCGAGCGGGAAGTACGTCATCCCCGGCGGGGTCGACGCCCACACCCACATGGAGCTGCCCTTCGGCGGGACCGCCGCCTCGGACACCTTCGAGACCGGCACCCGGGCCGCCGCCTGGGGCGGCACCACCACCATCGTCGACTTCGCCGTGCAGAGCATGGGCCAGGCCCTGCGCCAGGGGCTCGACACCTGGTACGACAAGGCCGACGGCAAGTGCTCCATCGACTACGCCTTCCACATGATCCTCTCGGACGTCAACGAGGGGACCCTGAAGGAGATGGACCACCTGATCGGGGAGGGCGTCACCTCCTTCAAGCTGTTCATGGCCTACCCCGGCGTCTTCTACAGCGACGACGGGCAGATCCTGCGCGCCATGCAGCGGGCCTCCGGCAACGGCGGGCTGATCATGATGCACGCCGAGAACGGCATCGCGATCGACGTCCTGGTCGAACAGGCCCTGGCCCGCGGGGAGACCGATCCCCGCCACCACGGCGAGGTCCGCAAGGTCCTCCTCGAAGCCGAGGCCACGCACCGGGCGATCCAGCTCGCGCGCGTGGCGGGCTCCCCGCTGTACGTGGTCCACGTCTCGGCGCAGGAGGCGGTCGCCGAGCTCGCCGCCGCCCGCGACAAGGGCCTGCCGGTGTTCGGGGAAACCTGCCCGCAGTACCTGTTCCTGTCCACCGACAACCTCGAAGAGCCCGATTTCCAGGGCGCCAAGTACGTCTGCTCCACCCCGCTGCGGCCGCGCGAGCACCAGGCCGCCCTCTGGCGGGGCCTGCGGACCGACGACCTCCAGGTGGTCTCCACCGACCACTGCCCGTTCTGCTTCCGCGGCCAGAAGGAGCTCGGCCGCGGCGACTTCTCGAAGATCCCGAACGGGCTGCCGGGCGTGGAGAACCGCATGGATCTCCTCCACCAGGCCGTCCTGGACGGGCACATCAGCCGCCGCCGCTGGATCGAGATCGCCTGCGCGAGCCCGGCCCGGATGTTCGGCCTCTACCCCCAGAAGGGCACCATCGCGCCGGGTTCCGACGCCGACATCGTCCTCTACGATCCGCACGCCGAGCAGGTCATCTCCGCCGAGACGCACCACATGAACGTGGACTACTCGGCGTACGAGGGCAAGCGGATCACCGGGCGCGTCGACACCGTGCTCTCGCGCGGCGAACTCGTCATCGACCGGCGCGAGTACACCGGCCGGGCCGGCCACGGGGTGTACATCCCCCGCTCCACCTGCCAGTACCTCTAAGGAACCGTGATGGACTTCGGCCTCGTCCTCCAGACCGACCCGCCCGCCTCCCAGGTGATCAGCCTCATGAAGCGGGCCGAGCGCAACGGCTTCCGCTACGGCTGGACCTTCGACTCCGCCGTGCTGTGGCAGGAGCCGTTCGTCATCTACAGCCAGATCCTCGCGAACACGCAGAAGCTGCACATCGGTCCGATGGTCACCAACCCGGGCACCCGCACCTGGGAGGTGACCGCCTCCACCTTCGCCACCCTCAACGACATGTACGGCAACCGCACGGTGTGCGGGATCGGCCGCGGCGACTCCGCGATGCGGGTCGCCGGGCGCAGACCGAACACCCTGGCCCGGCTCGGGGAGGCCATCGACGTCATCCGGGACCTCGCGGAGGGCCGGGAGGCCGAGGTCGACGGCAACCCGCTGCGGCTCCCCTGGATCCGGGACGGGAAGCTCCCCGTCTGGATGGCCGCGTACGGGCCGAAGGCGCTGGCCCTGGCCGGCGAAAAGGCCGACGGGTTCATCCTCCAGCTCGCCGACCCCTACCTCACCGAGTGGATGGTCGGCGCGGTCCGGGAGGCCGCCGAACGGGCCGGCCGCGACCCGGACGCGGTCACCGTCTGCGTGGCGGCGCCGGCGTACGTGGGGGAGGACCTGGCCCACGCCCGCGACCAGTGCCGCTGGTTCGGCGGGATGGTCGGCAACCACGTCGCCGACCTGGTCGGCCGCTACGGCGAGCACTCCGGCATGGTGCCGGACGCCCTGACCGAGTACATCAAGGCCCGCCAGGGCTACGACTACAGCCACCACGGCCGCGCCGGGAACCCGTCCGCCGACTTCGTGCCGGACGAGATCGTGGACCGCTTCTGCCTGCTCGGCCCGCCCGAGGCCCACATCGAGAAGCTGCGGACCCTGCGCGACCTGGGCGTCGACCAGTTCGCCGTGTACGACATGCACGACGCGAAGGAGGCCACCATCGACGCGTACGGGCAGCACGTGATCCCGGCGATCAACGGCTGACGGCTTTCCGGCCCGCGCCGGGGGAGCCACCCGCAAACGCCCCCTGCACCGCTGACGGTGCAGGGGGCGCCGTCATGTGTGAAGCGCACGACAATTGCTTTGTACTCGAGAGCGCCTGGATGTTTGATCACTCAGACGAGTGATCCGTTCCCGGGTGGTTGCCCGGGACGCTTCCGGGAGGAAACTTGAGTACAGCCACCGAGCCCCGCCACCGCACGGGCTTAGGCACGGACGGCATCCGCTACGTCCACACGCTCGGCCCGCAGGGGACGAACCTCGAAGCCGCCGCCCATGAATGGCTGCGCCGCCGGGGGGTCGCGGGGGAGGTAGCACTCCACGCGTCGCTCGAGGAAGCCCTCGAAGCGGTGCCCGACGACGGAGAGCACGCGCTCGCGGCCTGCGCCGTCTATCCGGCGTTGCACACCCTGACCTTCGGCAACCTGCACCGGCTGCACATGGTCGACAGCTTCATCATGCCGACGCACAACATGGTCCTGGCCAGCACGGGAACGGACGCTCCGCTGACCGTCTCCACGCACCCCGCCCCGGTGGGACTGGTCCCGCCGCAGGCCGAGTCCCGGCTGGTGCTCAGCAATTCCCAGGCGGCCATCGACTGCGCCGCCGGCCTGAGCGAGGGCTGCATCACCACGATCGTCGCGGCCGAGCGGCACGGGATGCGCGTCCTCAGGGACTTCGGCCCGGTGCCCATGGTCTTCACCATCCACCAGGTGCTCGCAGCGTGCGCGCGGCCGGACACCGCGGGAGCAGCGCTGTGACGACCAGTGCCCCGACGAGTGCCCCGATCGGTGCCGCCTCGCGCAACGAGGCGAAGGACCTCACCGGATCCCTCATCCCCAAGGTCAACCGGTTCCGCCTCCGCCAGGCCGACGACGGCACGGTGACGGCCCCTCAGGCAGCCGATCGTGAACTGCTCGCCGAGATCCGCGACGAGGCAACCGCCTGGTACGCCCGTAACGGGCGGGCCCGCCAGGCCGAAGCCCTCGTGGCGGACGTGGACGGCTGGATCGCCGCGGGCCTGGACTCCGCGCCCGACTTCGCCCGCTCCCGGGACGCGCTCGAGCCGCCCGTGGACGGTGAGCACGTGTTCTTCCTGGCTCCCGCGCAGACCACCAACAGCGTGCCGCCCGTCGGCAAGCGCCTGGACTGCTTCTTCGCACTGCGCAAGGAACCCGACGCGCTGCCGCAGCTGGCCACGTCCTTCCCGCACCCCAAGAACAACTGCCAGTCCCTGGTGCTCGTCGCGGGCAGCCACGGGTTCGCGCACGGCAACTGCATCGTGTTCTTCCCCGAGAACGTGGCCGCCTCCGACAAGGTCGGAGAGCAGCCGTACGCGATGTTCTTCTACAACAAGATGCGGAAGATCCACGAGACCTACGCCCTGCCGGGAGCCGAGGCGGTCCTCACCGCCGAATCCGTACCGCGGGCCTCGTCCGGCCTGGCTCCGGAGGTCTGCTTCGAGGCCCGTGCGATCTGGGGATATCTGCACGACTCCATGCACTACCAGGGCCGCTGGCCGTTCGACCAGCACATCACTCTGAAGATGAACTGGTTCGTCGGGCTCCTGGAGGAGACCAAGGTCGACGCCAAGACCGTCCTCGCCTGCGCGGACGGCGGGGTCCCGTTCGCGCGGGAACAGATCGCCATGATCCTGCTGGAGCGCGTCTTCCGGTACCCGCAGGCCGACGACGCGACGCGCAACTTCGACTCGGGCACCGGGGTCTTCCTCTACTCCTGGCTGCGCGCCCACGACGCGCTGACCGGGTCGCCCGAGGCCGGCGGCCTGCTCCACCTGGACTGGGACAAGACCCTCCACGCCCTGCGTGAGTACGTCGCCACCGTCGAGCGGCTCGAGGACCACGTACGCACCGACGACGAGTACCGGGCCGAGGCCAGGGAACTCGTCCGCGCGTACCTGCCCGCGGGCGAGGCGAAGCAGCGGTTCCGCTTCACCGAGGACCAGAGCGTCCTGCTGCGGGCCAAGCAGACGCTGGCCGGGCTGCCGCCGCTGCGGTTCGCGGACGCGGAGTGGTGAGTCTGCGCCATGAGCGGTGAGCGTCGTGGGAGGGGCGTCCTCGGCACCCCTGCCCTGTCCTGCCTGATGGTGCTGCTGCTGGCGACGGGATGGGTGGTCTCCGGCAAGCTGGTCAGCGACACCCCGCCGCTCGCGGTGGCGGCCGGCCGCACCGGGGCGAGCTTCGTCGTCATCAGCGCGATCTCCGCGCTGCGGCCCCGGACATGGACGGCGATCCGGGTCACCGGCGGCCGCCGCGGGGCCGTGGTGCTGCTCGCGTTCCTGGGCTTCTTCGCCTACTACACGGGCACCCTGCTGGGCATCGACCGGATGGGTGCCTCCCGCGTCGGCCTCGTGGTGTCCCTCCTCCCCTGCATCACCTTCGTGATCGGCATCGTGGCCTTCCGGGAACGGGCGGGCACCCGCCGGGTCCTGGGAACGCTGCTCGCCGTCGCGGCGGCCCTCGGCTACGCGCTGGAAGACGGCCCGGCGCGGGCCGGCGCCGGAACCGGAGTACTCGTCGCCGGGGGCCTCTTCGCCCTCGCCGGCACGTTCGCGTACGCCCTGTACGGCTACGTCTACCGCAAGCACATGGCCGACGTCCCGCCGCTGGCCGCCCTTCCGGCGGTCACCGGCGCGGGCACGGTCATGCTCGGGGCGGCCGCGGCCGTATGGGTCTCGCTGGGCGACATCAGCGCCGCCCAGTGGGCCGGGGTCGCCGTGCTGGGCGCGGTACTGACGGCGCCCGTCTTCGTCATCTCCCATGAACTGATCCTTCGCAAGGGCCCCCTGTTCACCTCCTCCGTCGCACTGGTGGTGCCGTTCCTGGTGCGCCTGGGGGAGTGGGCGTGGGGTGAGGCGGAGGCTCCCGGCCCCGCCTCGGTCCTCTTCCTCGCACTCTGCTCGGCGGGCGTGTGGATGACCGTCGCCCCGGTCCGCGTGCCGGCCACGGAGGAAGACCGGCCCCTGAGCCCGCCCCAGACCGAAAGAAGCACATCGTGACAGAGCCACACCCCCCACGCCCCACCGTCGTCCTCGTCTACCAGCGCACGTCGCTGCCCTGGATCTTCGAGGGCGCGCAACGGGCCGGGATCGACATCGTCCTGGTCCCGCGCCCCGACGAGTCCCTCTCCCCGGACCGTCTGCCGCCCGCCGTGGTGGAACTGCTCCCCCTGGACGTGGAGGGGGATCCGGCCAAGGCCCTCAGCGTCCTGAAGCAACGCCACGAGAGCGCCCCGTTCGACGGCATCACGACGCTCTACGACCCCGCGGTGCCCTTCGTCGCCGACGTGGCAGAGGCCCTCGGCCTTCCGGGTCTGGGCCGCGAGACGGCCCGGGCCGTGCAGGACAAGCGGATCATGCGCCGCCGGCTGGCCGAAGCGGGCCTGAACGTACCCGGCTTCCTCACCGTGGACGACCCGGGCGCGCGGACCGACGCCACCCGCCTCACGTTCCCGGTGGTGGTCAAGCCGGCCAACGGCTTCTCCAGCCTCGGCGTGACCAGGGCCGACAGCCCGGAGCAGCTCGCCGCCGTGGTGGACGAGGTGTGGGAGGTCTGCCGGAACGGTCTGAACCACGTCGCGGGGCTCGTCGTCGAGGAGTACCTGGACGGCCCGGAATTCGCCGTGGAGTCCCTCGCACACCGCGGCGGGGTCCAGGTGCTGTCCATCGGCTACAAGGGCGAGCCGGCCGGCCCGCACTTCGAAGAGGGCGTCTACCGGGCCCCGGCCGCGCTCCCGCCCCACGTCCAGGAGGCCGTGGTGCGCGAGGTCGTCGCCGCCCACCGCGCCCTCGGGGTGACCGACGGGCCGACCCACACCGAACTGCGGCTGCGCGGCGGCGAGCGTCCCTACCTGCTGGAACTCGGCGCCCGCATCGGCGGCTCCGGCGTCTCCCACTACATCGCCGAACACGTCACCGGAGCCGATCTGGCCGCGGACGCCCTGCGCGTCGCCGCCGGGCTCGGCCCCGCCCCCCTGCCCGGACCGCCGGCGCAGCCGGCCCGGGCGACCGGTGCGGCCGCCAACTACATCGTGCCCTGCGGCGGCTCCGGACGGATCACCGCCCTCCACGGCCTGGACGAACTGGCCGCGGACCCCCGGGTGGACCACATCGTCCAGATGCTGCATCCGGGTGACGTCGTACGGCCCTACCCCGAGTTCACCGGCTATCCGGCGTTCGTCCTCTCCCACCACCCTTCCACCGAGGACGCCGAGGCGTTCCACCGCACCATCGAGGAGATCGTCCGCATCGAATACACACCGGTGGAGGGCGCCCAGTGACCGCACCGGCTCTCGACGACCGTGACGGTCACATCTGGCTGGACGGCCGGTTCGTCCCCTGGCGGGACGCCCGCCTGCACGTGCTCAGCCACGGTCTCCACTACGGCGGCGGCGTCTTCGAAGGAGAACGCGTCTACGACGGTCACGTCTTCAAACTGACCGAGCACTCGCAGCGGCTGCACGCGTCGGCGCGTGAACTGGGCTTCGGCATCCCCTTCTCCGTCGCCGAGCTGGACGAGGCGACGCTCGGACTCGTCGCCCGGCAGGGCATCGGCGACGGCTACGTCCGGCCGGTGGCGTGGCGGGGCAGCGAGCAGATCAGCGTGGCCGGTGCGGGCACCTCCGTCCATGTCGCGATCGCCACCTGGGAGTGGCCGCACGTCTTCTCGGCCGAGGCCAGGAACAGCGGCATCCGGCTGGGGACCTCGCGCTGGCGGCGCCCGGCGCCGGACACCGCGCCCGTCCGGGCCAAAGCGGCCAGCCTGTACAACATCTGCACCCTGGCACGGGACGCCGCCGACGCCGCCGGCTTCGACGACGCGCTGCTCCTGGACTACCGGGGACTCGTTGCGGAGGCCACGGGAGCCAACCTCTTCCTCGTGGCGGGGGACGAACTGCACACCCCCACCGCGGACTGCTTCCTCGCGGGCATCACCCGGGCGACCGTGCTCGATCTCGCGCGCGAGGCCGGAATCCGCGTCGTCGAACGTCATGTCCGGCCCGAGGAGCTGGGCGGGTTCGACGAGTGCTTCCTCACGGGCACCGCCTACGAGGTGCAGCCCGTCCGGTCGATCGACGCGCACGAGTACCGGGTGGGCAGGACGACGACCGCCCTGATGGAGGCGTACACCGAGCTGGTCCACTCGGCGAACCGGGCCACCGCCCTCCGCTGAGTGCTGCCGGGGCCGGCCGGGCAACGTCCGGCCCCGGCGAACCCGCCGCCGAGCGGCGCGCGCCGCGTCCCCGTCCGGTCACGATCACCTTCGTGCGGTGCGTCCTCGACGAGAGCGGCGTGCCAAAACGCGGCGCGCGGACCTGCATGGGCCACACTCGAGGGCGCACGGGCCCGGATACACCAAGCCCCGCCGGGGGTATGACTACCGCCACCGCGGGGGCGCGTGACCCGGATCCCCACCGACCCGAAGGGGCGTGCGCACATGCCGGACCACACGATCGGTGACACCGCGGACCGCGTCGAGCTCGCTCCCGGCGAGGTCCCCTCCGACGGCCGCTTCGCCAATCCCGACCTGCTGCCCGTACCCGTCGAGGCCAGGCGCTGGACGACGTACAACTTCACGGCCCTGTGGGTCGGCATGGCGCACAACATCCCCTCCTGGCTGCTCGCCTCCGGGCTGGTGGCCCTGGGGATGGACTGGAAGCAGGCCGTCTTCACCATCGCGCTGGCCAACCTCATCGTGCTGGTGCCGATGCTGCTGACCGGGCACGCCGGCCCCAAGTACGGGATCCCGTTCCCGGTGCTGGCCCGGGCCTCGTTCGGGGTGCGCGGGGCCAATCTGGCCGCGCTGATCCGGGCCGCCGTGGCCTGCGCCTGGTTCGGGATCCAGACCTGGATCGGCGGGTCCGGGATCTACGTCCTGCTCGGCGAGATCTTCGGGGGCTGGGCGGGGGCGGAGAAGATCGCCGGGCAGCCCTGGCCGCTGTGGTTGTGCTTCGTCCTCTTCTGGGCCCTCGAACTCGCCATCATCTACCGCGGTATGGAGACCCTGCGGCGCTTCGAGAACTGGGCCGCGCCCTTCGTCATCGTCGGCGCGCTCGTGCTGCTGGTGTGGATCGGGGTGAAGGCGGGCGGGTTCGGCGAGCTGCTCGACCAGCCGTCCAAGCTCGGCTGGGGCGAGGACTTCTGGCCGGTCTTCTTCCCGTCGCTGATGGGAATGATCGCCTTCTGGTCCACGCTCTCGCTCAACATCCCGGACTTCACCCGCTTCGGTGCCGGCCAGCGCTCCCAGATCCTCGGACAGACGCTGGGGCTGCCGACGACGATGACCCTCTTCGCACTGCTGTCGGTATTCGTCACCTCCGGCTCGGAGGCGGTGTACGGGACCCCGATCTGGGACCCGGTGGAGCTGGCCGCCAAGGCGGACAGCGCCTTCGGCCTGCTGTACGCCCTGGTCACGGTGCTCGTGGCGACGATCTCGGTGAACATCGCGGCCAACGTCGTCTCCCCGGCGTACGACCTGGCCAACCTGGCCCCCCGCCTGATCAACTTCCGCAGGGGTGCGCTGATCACGGGCGTGGTCGGCGTACTGATCATGCCGTGGAAGCTGACCTCCACCCCCGAGCTGTACATCTTCACCTGGCTCGGCCTGGTCGGCGGCCTGCTCGGCACGGTCGCCGGCATCCTCATCGCGGACTACTGGATCGTGCGGCGCACCCGGCTCGCGCTGCCCGACCTGTACCGGGAGGGCGGGCCGTACTGGTACACGGGCGGCTGGAACTTCCGGGCGCTGGCGGCCTTCGCGGTCGGCGGGGTGCTGGCCATCGGCGGCTCCCACTCCGCCCCCGGCAAGGGACCCTTCCCCGAGGAAGGCCTGATCCCTCTCCTGAAGCCGCTCGCGGACTACGGCTGGGCGGTGGGCGTGGCCTCGTCCTTCCTCCTGTACACGGCCCTCACACCCAGGGAACACCCCGACCACTGACGCCCCGGCCCTTGGCCGGGGCACCCGGAGTCCACCCGGAGTCCAGCCGGCGGACGCCGATTGTCGGTGGGGTTTGTCAGCCGGGCGTGGTGTGATGGGGGCATGATCGAAGAGTTCCTGGCCCAAGACCTGTCCGCAGTGGAAGAAGCGGTCCGCAAGGCGGCGGCGGTCGAGATCATGCCGAGATTCCGGCAGCTCGCCGAGCACGAGGTGGACCAGAAGAGCGGTCCGCACGACCTGGTGACCGTCGCCGACCGCAAGGCCGAGGAGCACCTCACGGCGTCGCTGACGCACCTGCTGCCGGGCTCCGCCGTGGTCGGCGAGGAGGCCGTGCACGCCGACCCGACCGTGTACGGGGCGCTGCGCGCCGACGCGCCCGTCTGGATCGTCGACCCCGTCGACGGCACCCGGCAGTTCGTCGCCGGCGACCCGGCCTTCTGCACCCTGGTGGCCCTGGCCCACCGCGGGGAGATCCTCGCCTCCTGGACCTTCGCCCCGGCGCTGGACGAGCTGGCGACCGCCGTGCGCGGGCAGGGTGCCTACGTCAACGGCGAGCGGATCCACAGCGGTTCGCCGGAGCCGGGCGCCGCGCTGCGCGTCGCCATGGCCCACCCGCTGTACACCTCCGACCAGGACAAGCGGACCCTGGCCCGCCTCGACGTGCCCGGGGTCGCCGCCCGGCCCTGCGGCTCCGCCGGCCTGGAGTACCTGAAGGTGGCCCGCGGCGAGATGGACGGCCTCGCCTTCACCTGGCCCTCGGCGTGGGACCACGCGGCCGGCCTGCTGCTGGTCGCCGAGGCGGGCGGCGCGCAGAGCACCGTCGCTGGGGTCCCCTTCCGGGTGGACCGGGACAACGAGCTGCCGTTCGCCGTGGGGCGCGACGAGGCCACGACCGCACGGATCCGCGACCTGCTGCGCGGGGCGTAACACGGTCCGACCGGGCCGAGGCCGGGGCCCTGCTGGACGGGCCGAATATCCTGGAGGCGCAGCCGCCGCCGGACGAAGGAGTCTCAAGGTGCCGTCGATTCTCGATGTGGTCGTGGTGGGGGCGGGGCCCAACGGGCTGACGGCCGCCGTCGAGCTGGCCCGGCGCGGCTTCTCGGTGGCCGTGTTCGAGGCCGCGGAGACGGTCGGCGGCGGGGCCCGTACCGAGGAGCTCACCCTCCCGGGCTTCCGGCACGACCCCTGCTCGGCCGTGCACCCGCTCGGCATCGGCTCGCCGGTGTTCGCCACCATGCCGCTGAAGCGGTACGGCCTGGAGTGGCTGCACGCCCCGCTGCCCATGGCGCACCCGTTCGACGACGGCACGGCAGCCGTGCTCTCCCGCTCCGTCTCCGAGACGGCGGCCTCCCTCGGGCCGCGCGATGCGGGCACTTACCGGCGGCTGGTGCAGCCGTTCCTCGGCAAGTGGGACACCCTCGCCCGGGACTTCATGTCCCTGCCGTCGACCGCCCTGCCCCGGGACCCCGTCACCCTGGCCCGCTTCGGACTCGCCGGACTGCCGCCCTCCACCTGGCTGCTGAACCGCTTCCAGGACGAGCCGGCGCGGGCGCTGCTCGCCGGGCTCGTCGCGCACGTCATCGCCCCGCTGGGCGGGATCGCCACGAGCGCCGTCGGCCTGGTCTTCGCCCTGGCCGCACACGCCAACGGCTGGCCGATGCCGCGCGGCGGCGCACAGGCGGTCCCGGACGCCCTCGCCGGATACCTGCGCGACCTCGGCGGCACGATCCACACCGGCTTCGAGGTCAAACGCCTCGACGACCTGCCGCCGGCCCGGGCGTACGTCTTCGACACCTCGCCGACCGCGCTGGCCCGGATCGCCCGGCTGGGGCGCGTGTACGACGGGTACAAGTACGGCGCCGGCGTGTTCAAGATCGACTACGCCCTGTCCGGCCCCGTGCCCTGGACCGCCGAGGCGCCGCGCCGGGCCGGCACCGTCCAGATCGGCCCGCGCGCCCGCGACATCGACGCCGCCCTCCAGCTCGCCACGGGCGGGCGCGCCCCCCGCAACCCCTTCCTGATCACCGCCCAGCCCAGCCTGGCCGACCCCGGCCGGGCGCCCGAGGGCAAGCACGTGTTCTGGGCGTACGGGCACGTCCCCGCCGGCTGGGGCGGCAACCTCACCGACGCCGTGGAGCGCCAGATCGAGCGCTTCGCCCCCGGCTTCCGTGACCTGGTGCTGGCCCGCGCCACCGCCGGCCCGCCGGAACTGGCCGCCCGCAACCCCAACTACATCGGCGGCGACATCGCCTGCGGCGCAGCCTCCGGGATCCAGCTGCTGCTGCGGCCCAAGCTGTCCCTGTTCCCGTACACGACGGCCCACCCGGCCGTCTTCCTCTGCTCCTCGGCAACCCCTCCCGGCCCCGGCGTGCACGGCATGTCCGGGCACAACGCGGCCAAGGCGGTGTGGCGCCACCTGCGAAAGGCCTCCTGATGGTGCGCATCACCCTCGTCCAGGGCGACATCACCGCCGAGCAGGCGGACGCGATCGTCAACGCGGCGAACTCCTCGCTGCTCGGCGGCGGGGGCGTGGACGGCGCCGTCCACCGGCGTGGCGGCCCCGAGATCCTGGACGCCTGCCGGGCGCTGCGCGCCTCCCGGTACGGCAAGGGCCTCCCGACGGGCCGGGCCGTGGCCACGACGGCGGGCCGGCTCCCGGCCGACTGGGTGATCCACACGGTGGGCCCGGTCTGGTCCCGGGAGGAGGACCGCTCGGAGCTGCTGGCCTCCTGCTACCGCGAGTCCCTGCGGGTCGCGGCCGAGCTGGGGGCCCGTACGGTCGCCTTCCCGGCGATCTCGACCGGCATCTTCGGCTGGCCGATGGACGACGGCGCCCGGATCGCAGTGGAAACGGCCCGCGCAGCCGCGGCGCCGCCCGTGGAGGAGGTCCGCTTCGTCCTCTTCGACGAGTCCGCCTACGAGGCGTTCGCCCGCCGCCTCCCCTGACCGCACACGGTTGCGACGTACCGCGCCCGGCAGGCCTGCCGGGCGGACCCCGGGTGCCCAAGGGCGCAGCGTCGATACCATCACCGGGGCTCCATGGCCCGAACCGGATCGGTGTTCGCGGACACCGCAGGACTTCCCGAGGTGTCATGTACGACAGGCCCGTCCTCACCGAGGACCGCGTCCCGGCGCCCACCCAGGCTCCGGACGCAGCGCCCGAGCCCGTCCGGCTCCGCCGGACGCAGTGGTCGAGGGGTGGCGGAGCAGGGCGGGCCACCGGTGAGGCCGGGTCCGCGCGGGCGCCGCGCATAGCCGTGCTGGACGGCCTGCGGCTGCTCGCGGCACTGTCGGTCGTCCTGTTCCACTACCTCGCCGGGTCGGGAAAGATTCCCTGGCAGCGGACGGCGGTCGAGCTCTTTCCCACGCTGCACAAGGCCGCAGAATTCGGCTGGCTGGGCGTGGTCTTCTTCTTCATGATCAGCGGGTTCGTCATCTGCATGTCCGCCTGGGGCAAGTCGCTCCAGCAGTTCTGGCAGGGCCGCATCCTGCGGCTTTTCCCGCTCTACTGGGCGGCGGTCGTGCTTTCCTCCGCGGTCGCCCGTCTGGGCCCGCACACCCCCGGTGAGCAGAGGGTGACCGTCGGCCGGATGCTCACCAACCTGACGATGCTGCAGGAACCCCTCGGCGTGGACGGCATCGACAACGTCTACTGGACGCTCTGGGTCGAGCTGCGTTTCTACCTGATCTTCTCGCTGGTCGTCCTGGTGGGCACCAGCCACCGCCGGGTCGCGAACTTCTGCTGGCTCTGGGCGCTGGGCTCGGTCCTGGCGCCGGCGTCCGGCATCAAGCTGCTGGACCAGCTCCTGGTGCCCGAGTGGGCGCCCTTCTTCATCGCCGGCACGGCCTTCTACCTGATCCGCCGGGCCGGCCGGCTCGAGGGCGAGACCCTGGGCATCCTGGCGCTGTCCTGGCTGCTGATGCAGAACCGGCTCCCGGCGATCATGGAGGGGGAGGGGCACGGCATCAACTGGAAGGTCTGCCTCGCCGCGATCACCGCGATGTACCTGCTGATGGGCCTGATCGCCCTCGGCAAGCTCGACGGGATCCAGTGGCGCTGGCTTCCGGTCGCGGGTGCCATCTCCTACCCGCTCTACCTCGTGCACCAGTCGCTGGGCGTACGGGTGATCTGGCGCTGGAACGAGCAGTGGGGCGCCTGGCCGACCCTGCTCGGGGTGGTCGCGGGCGCGATGCTGATCGCCGGGCTGCTGTACCGCCTGGTGGAACGGCCCCTCCTCCCCCTGCTGCGGCGCCTGATCGCCCCGGCGCCCCGGTAATCCCCGTCGGACCTCGGGGCTTCCGGCGGAAGTGGCCGGGGGTGTCGGTGGAGGTCGCTAGGCTTCTGGGATGAGCCTTGTCGACGCGCCCACCGAGACCCCCGATGCCCTGCAGGTGCTGCACCGCGTCTTCGGATACGACTCCTTCCGCGGTGAGCAGCAGCAGATCATCGAGCACGTGGCCGGTGGTGGCGACGCGCTGGTGCTGATGCCGACCGGCGGCGGCAAATCGCTCTGCTACCAGATTCCGGCGCTGGTCAGAGACGGTACGGGCGTGGTGATCTCGCCGCTGATCGCGCTCATGCAGGACCAGGTGGACGCCCTGACCGCCCTCGGGGTGCGGGCAGGGTTCCTCAACTCGACGCAGGACCCGTACGAGCGGCAGGCCGTCGAGCAGGCCTTCCTCGCCGGCGAGCTGGACCTCCTCTACCTGGCCCCCGAGAGGCTGCGCACCGAGGGCACGCAGCGGCTGCTCGACCGGGGCACGGTGTCCCTCTTCGCGATCGACGAGGCGCACTGCGTCGCCCAGTGGGGCCACGACTTCCGGCCCGACTACCTCGCGCTGTCCATGCTGCACGAGCGCTGGCCCAAGGTGCCGCGGATCGCGCTGACCGCGACGGCGACCGAGGCCACGCACGCCGAGATCGCGGCCCGGCTGGGCCTGGCGGAGGGGGACGCCCGGCACTTCGTCGCCAGCTTCGACCGGCCGAACATCCAGTACCGGATCGCTCCCAAGAACAACCCGACGCGGCAGCTGCTGGAGCTGATCCGCTCCGAGCACGACGGGGACGCCGGGGTCGTCTACTGCCTCTCGCGCGCCTCCGTGGAAAAGACGGCCGCGTTCCTGGTGGAGAACGGCATCGACGCGGTCGCGTACCACGCGGGCATGGACGCCCGTACGCGCGCGGCGAACCAGGCGCGCTTCCTGCGGGAGGACGGCGTCGTGGTGGTGGCCACGATCGCGTTCGGCATGGGCATCGACAAGCCGGACGTGCGCTTCGTGGCGCACTTGGACCTGCCCAAGTCGGTCGAGGGCTACTACCAGGAGACCGGTCGCGCCGGCCGTGACGGCGAGCCGGCCACGGCCTGGCTCGCGTACGGCCTCCAGGACGTGGTGCAGCAGCGCAAGATGATCGACGGCTCCGAGGGCGACGAGACGCACCGCCGCTCGCTGGCCGCGCACCTCGATGCGATGCTCGCGCTGTGCGAGACGGTCGAGTGCCGCCGGGTGCGGCTGCTGGCGTACTTCGGGCAGGCGGCCGCCGGGCCGTGCGGCAACTGCGACACGTGCCTGACGCCGGCCGAGTCCTGGGACGGCACGGTCGCGGCGCAGAAGCTGCTGTCCACGGTGTGGCGGCTGGCCAAGGAGCGCCGGCAGAAGTTCGGCGCCGGCCAGATCATCGACATCCTCCAGGGCAAGAAGACGGCCAAGGTCATCCAGTTCGACCACGACGCCCTGTCGGTCTTCGGGGTCGGGGCGGATCTGAGCACCGCGGAATGGCGCGGGGTCGTACGCCAGCTGCTGGCCTCGGGGCTGCTGGCGGTCGAGGGGGACTACGGGACGCTGGTGCTCACGGACGCCAGCGGCGAGGTGCTGGGCGGCCGCCGCAGCGTGCCGATGCGCAAGGAGGCGGCGCCGGCCCCGGCGTCCCGCAAGTCCTCCGGCTCGGGCTCCGGCTCCGGGAAGGCCGGGCGGGTCCCGGCCGACCTGCCGGCGGCGGCCGTGCCGGTCTTCGAGGCCCTGCGCGCCTGGCGGGGCGCGACGGCGAAGGAGCAGGGCGTGCCGGCGTACGTGGTCTTCCACGACGCGACGCTGCGGGAGATCGCGACCCGGCTGCCCGCCACCGCCGAGGAGCTGGGCACGATCACCGGCGTCGGCGAGGCGAAGCTCGCCAAGTACGCCGAGGGGATCCTCGAAACCCTGGCCCAGACCGGTGCCACCGCGGCCCCGTCGTCCCCGCCCCCGCCCCGGGCGGCGGCGCCGGAGCCCGCAGCCCCGCACGCCGACGAGGAACCGCCTTTCGACTTCGACGAGACGGACCCGCCCTGGGACGACTGGGAGTAGCCCGGGCTGGAGGCGCTGAGCCGTGAACCGGCCCGCGTCGGCCGCCACGCCGGAGCAGTGGAGTCCGCGCTGGTCGCGGTGAGCGCCGAACCGCTGCGCGAAAGCGCCCAGCGGGCCCTGATCGAGGCCCACTTGGCGCAGGGCAACCTGATCGGGGCGATGCGCGCACCTACGACACGTACCGCGACCTCGTGAAACGCGAACCCGGCGTGGAGGCGGGGCATGAACTCTCCGGCGTGACACGCAACTTGTGCCGCTCCGCCACCCGCACCCGCGAGGTGGTGGCCGCCCGCGTGCGCCGCGCCTGATCCAGGGCCAAGCTGGTGGCATGAGCGACGACCGGCCCGGCCGGCGCAGTACGGAACTGCGGCTGGCCCTCGCGATGCGCGGCGGGGTCAGTTGCGCCGTATGGACGGGCGGGGCCTGTTGCGAGACGGCGGCGCTCCGGGCGGCGGCCGGGCGGCAGCCCGCCCCGGAAGCGGGCGTCTACGCAGGGCTGCTGGACTCGTGCGGATACGAGGACGTCGACATCGACGTCCTCGTCGGAACCGGCGCCGGGGGGATCAACGGCGTCCTGCTGGCCTGCCACCTCGTGTACGGGATGCCCTTCGGCCGGGGCGTACGGGACCTGTGGCTGCGCCTGGGCGACCTCGAAGGACTGCTGCGCCGCTCCACACCCTTCCACGTGCCGGCCTCGCTGATGCGGGGCGACGAGGTCCTCTACAGGGAGCTGCGCGGTGCGCTGGGCCGGCTCGTCGACGAGGCCCCGCAGGACCGGCGGGCGCCCGCCTCGCTGCAGCTCGTCCTGACGGCCACCCGGCTGCGGCCGCGCCGGGACCTGGTCCGGCCCGCCCTCGGACGGCCGCTTCCGGTCGGGCGCTCCCAGGCCTGGTTCCGCTTCCGGCACCGCGGCGCCCTGACGGACTTCCCCGACGACGTCACGGGCGCGGCCCGGGAGACGGCGCTGGACCGGCTGGCGTACGCGGCGCGGACCTCCGCCTCGTTCCCGGGAGCCGTCGAACCGGGCCGGGTGTACGTCGGGAACGGCGCCCAGCCCTTCGAGGACCCGCCCCGGGTGGACATGCGCGGTGTCAGCAGCGAGAGCGGCCACCCCGACGAGGACCTGAACGGCTGCGCCGAACTCGTGGACGGCGGGCTGCTGGAGAACATTCCCGTCGCCTGGGCCGTACGGGCGGCCGCCGGGGCCCCGGTGGCCCGCAAGGCCGACCGCCGGCTGCTGTTCCTCCGGCCGGTGCCCCCGTTCCCGCCGCCTCCCGAGCCGGGCGGCAGCCGGGGCGTCACCCGGCTGGTGCGGACGGCCGCGAAGTCCCTGGCCGTGAAGGCCGGCTCGGAGTCCCTGCGCGAGGACGCCCTGGGACTGCGGGCCGCCGAGGCCGAGGCCGAGCAGCAGCGGGCCGTCCTCGCCGTGCTGCCCCCGACCCTCACCGAGCTGTACCACGCGGCGATGGCCCGGCTTGACCCGTACGCCCGCGCGGTCGGCCGGGCGGAGGCGCAGCGCCTGATCCGGCTGCTGGCGGACCCGGCGGAGGCGACCGGCCCGGACGAGCTGCCGCTGCCCGCGGGCCCGGGGCCGCTGCAGGCGCTGGACGGGAGCGCCGCGGAGGGCTCGGCGGCCCTCTTCGCCCGGCTGCGCCGGGCGGCGGACGGCCTGGCGGTGGGGCCCGGCACACTGCCCGGCCCGGGGTACTCGCCGCTGGCCTTCGCGCGTACCGTACGGCTGCTCATGGACTGGCTGACGGCCTACGAGTCCGGTGCCGGTCCGGTGTACGAAGAGCTGGTGGAGGCGTACCGGACACGGCTCCTCGCCTGCCGCTCCGCCGTCGCCGCCCTGACCGCCGCCCGGGACCGGCTGCTGCTCGGCCGCTACCGGGCCGCCCTGTCCCCGGGGCTGATGCCCACCGATCCCACCGCCCCGTACGGCGAGGCGACCCGCCTGCTGGGCGCCCTCATGCCGCCCGTGCCCTCGCCCGGGGCCGCGCCCGCGCACTGGGAGACCTGGACGGCGAACCTGGCGACGGCGGTCTGCGCCGGCTCCCTGCCCGAGGTCCCCGCGACCGGTCCTGCGGCGGTCCCGGAGGGCTTCGGCCACCTGTGGGAGCGGCTGGCGGACCTGGGCCAGGAGATCGGCCTGGACCTGAGCCCCGACGTCGACGGCTACGAGGCGCTCCACGCGGCCGCCCGCGGCGCCGGCCCGCCGATGGGCGAGGCGCTGGCGTACGCCGAGGTGCTGCTCGGCCCGCTGCGCCCCGATCCGCTCGCCGACGGCGCCGACATCGGCTTCCACACCGTCTCGGCGGCCGAGCCCAGTTGGGCCACGCGCACGGTGCTGCCGCACGTGGCCCCGGACTCCCCGCAGGACCTCGTCGGCGCCAAGCTCAGCGGCAATCGGCCGAACGGCCTCACCACGCTCCTCAGCGCCCGTCGGCGGATGAGCGACTGGACCTGGGGCCGGCTCGACGGGGCCGCCGCCCTCGTGTCGGTCGTCGCCACCGACGAGCGCCTCCACGACGCCTTCGGGGACCCCGCGGACCTCACGGCCCTCGGCGAGGAGATCGCCGGGGAGATGGCACTCGGCCCGCCGTTCACGGAGCTCTGGGCGCAGGACGTCACCGCCCGGCCGGACGTGGCCCCCTGGGACCGGGTACGGGACGTGCTCACCGCGGTCCGCCAGCACGAGGTCCTGCACGAGGAACTGCCGCTCCTCGCCGAACTGCACCGCAAGGGCTTCCGCGGCGGCAACCTGCCCCCGGAGTCCCCGCCGAACCCGCCGGGCCTGCCCACACGGGCCGCGTTCGACGCAGCCCTGACGTCCTTCCGCGAGATCGGCGCCGAGGACGCGGGCCGGCTGCTCCGGGCACGGGATCCGCGGCGGGCGGCCCTGCGCACCGGGCTCGTCGCCTGGCAGGCCCTCCAGCCCACGGGCCGGGCCGGGGCCCGCCTGGTACAGGGCCTCCTCGGCGTGCTGAAACCCCTGGTCTGCCTCCCGGTGCTGGTCGGGGTGCTGGCACCCGTACCGGCCCTGTGCGCGGCCGTGCTGCTGTGGACGGGCATCGCCTTCTCCACCGGCCACTGGTCCTCGCTCCTGGGCCACGTCCCGGTCTGTCTGTACGCCATGGTCGCCCTGGCGGCACTCGTCCGCCAGCGGATCCGGCCCGCCCCGCTGCGCGTCCCCGCCCTCCTGGTCGCGCTGGCGGGACCGCCCGTCGCCCTGTGGCAGCTGCGCGGCCTGCACACCCCGGACGTGGGCGACGGCGCCCGCACCCTGATCGTCGGGGCCGCGTTCGCCCTCGCCGCCGCGGCCGTGCTGTACGTCGGCACGGACCGGTGGGCGCTGCTGCCCGGGGCCGCCGCGGCCGCGGGAGTGATCGCCGGCCTCGTCCAGTTCGGCCGCCCCGGGCTCGGCGGCTGGTGGGCCGCCCTCATCCTCTACGCCGTCCTCTCCTGGATCACCTTCGTCCTTCCGTGGCTGTACCCGCGGGAGCCCCTGGCCCGGTCCGGGGCCGCGGGCCTCTACACCGGCCGACGCAGCGCCCCGCGCCGATCGCTCGGATAGGGTGAATCGGTAGGAATCAGGCCCCCCGGGGTGAGGTCGGTGCGGTGGACACATACCAGTCGACGAGCGAGGTCCCGGATCAGCCGGCCGCGGCTGTCGGGTACGCCGGTGTGCTCCGAGAGCTGCTGCCGATCGCCCTGTGGCGGGAGGACGCCGACGGATTCATCGTCGAATGGTCGCTCGCCGCCCAGGACCTGCTCGGCCACCGCCCCGAGGACATCCTCGGCCTCCCCGGCACCTCCGTACTCGTCCCCGAGACCAACCACGAGCTCGCCGACGACCTGACCCGGCGCGTCCAGGCGGGTGAGACGGTGGTCGGCACCCTCCCCGTGCGCCACCGCGACGGACACCGCGTCACGATGGAGATGTGGATCGTCCCCGCCATCGACCCGCAGGGCCGGACGGGGGCCATGCTGATCGCCGTGGAGACCTCCGAGGTCCTGCGCATGCGGGACTCGCTCGCCGCCCTCCAGAGCCTCTTCACCCAGTCGCCCATCGGCCTCGCCACCCTCGGCCCCGACCTGCGCTTCCTGCGCGTCAACGACGCACTGGCCCGGATGAACGGCGTCTCCGCCGCCGGTCACCTCGGCAAACGGCTCACCGAGGTCGTGCCCGGCGTCAACGCCGTCGCGCTCGAAGCGACGATGCAGCAGGTCATGGACCGGCGCACCGCCGTCGTCGACGTCCGCCGCACCGGCCGCACCCCGGCCGACCCCGAGCACGACCACACCTGGTCCTGTTCCTACGCGCCGCTCCTCGACGGGTCCGGCCGCCCGCTCGGCGTGATCGCCTCCCTCATCGACATCACCGACAGCCAGCAGGCCCAGGTCGACGCCGAGCGGGCCCGCCGCCGCTTCGCCGTCCTCGCCGAGGCCGGCACCCGCATCGGCACCACCCTCGACCTGGACCAGACCGCCCGGGAGATCGTGCAGGTCCTCGTACCCCAGCTGGCCGACTCGGCCGACGTACAGCTGCTGGAGGCCGTCCTCGCGCCCGATGACGCCGCGGCCACCCACCAGGGCGTGCTGCGCCGCATCGCGGTCGAGTTCCCCGACCCGGCCGCCCCCACCGCCCGGCTGGCGCCCGGCCAGACCTTCCAGATCCCCGCGGAATCCGTCTACGAGCAAGTCATCGCCGACGGGCGGCCCATGAACCTGTACGTGTCCGACGTGCACGCGCTGCTCCCCGACCCGCGCGCCACGGAACTGCGCGACTACCTCTCCACCCTCGGCTCCGCCCGGCTGATCCCGCTCGTCGCCCGCGGCACCGTGCTCGGCGCGGTCACCGTGACACGGGTGCGCGGCCGCGAGCCCTTCGACGAGCAGGACTGCGTACTCCTCGACGAGGTGGTCGCCCGCGCGGCCCTCAACATCGACAACGCCCGCATGTACACCAACCAGCGGCGGGCCGCCCTGACCCTCCAGCGCAGCCTCAGCAACAGCGCCCTGCCCGAGGTCACCGGCCTCGAACTCACCGGCCGCTACCTGCCGGCCAGCGACCACGACGTCGGCGGCGACTGGTTCGACGTGATCCAGCTGCCCGGCGGCCGCACCGGCCTGGTCATCGGGGACGTCATGGGCCACGGGATCCACGCCGCCGCCGTCATGGGGCAGCTGCGCACGGCCGTACGCACCCTCGCCCGCCACGACGTCTCCCCGACCCGGCTGCTGCGCTCGCTCGACGCCGCGGTCGCCGACCTCGGCGAGGACGAGATGGCGACGTGCGTCTACGCCGTCCACGACCCGGCCACCGGCGGCTGCACCATCGCCCGCGCCGGCCACCCGCCGCCCGCCGTGGCCACGGCCGCCGGGGAGGTCACCTTCCTCGACGGCCCTCCCGGCACCCCGCTGGGCACGGGCGGGCAGGAGTTCCGCACCGAGGAGGTCGCCCTGCCGCCCGGGAGCCTGCTCGTCCTGTACACCGACGGGCTCATCGAGGCCCGCGACCGCGACCTCGACCAGGGCATGGCCCAGCTGGGACGGGCGCTGCGCGACGCCGGGCAGCCGCTGGACCGGCTGTGCGACGGGATCCTGGCGCGCCTGCTGCAGGGGGCCCCGCAGGACGACGTGGCGGTCCTGCTCGCCCGTACGGCGGCCTCCCGGCCCCGCTGACCGGCTGCCGGCCCGGCCGGAGCGCCCGCGCCCGGATCACCAGGCCAGGTCCTCCAGCGACTCCAGGTCCATCACCGGCGCCGCCGGCTCCGGACCGCCGGTCATCGGCAGCTCGGCCCAGATGACCTTGCCGCGCTCGGTGTACCGGGTGCCCCAGCGCTCGGCGTACTGCGCGACCAGGAACAGGCCGCGGCCGCCCTCGTCGGTGGTGGCCGCGTACCGCAGGTGCGGGGAGGTGCTGCTGCCGTCGGAGACCTCGCAGATGAGGTTGCGGTCGCGCAGCAGCCGCACCCGGATGGGCGCGGTCCCGTACCGGATGGCGTTGGTGATGAGTTCGCTGAGGATCAGCTCGGCCGTGAACGCGATGTCTCCCAGCCCCCAGGCGGCCAGCTGCGCCGAGCCCGCATTGCGCACCCGGGAGACCGCAGCCGGGTCGGCGGGAACGTCCCACTCCGCGATCCGGTCCGCCTCCAGCCGCCGGGTGTCGGCGATCAGCAGGGCGATGTCGTCACTCGGGGACGGGAACAGCAGCGCGGCCAGCACGTCCGCACAGACCTGCTCGGGGCTGCGGCCGGGCTGGGCGAGCGTCTGGGCCAGCAGGTCGAGGCCGGTGTCGAAATCCCGGTCGCGGTCCTCCAGGAGGCCGTCCGTGAACAGCACGAGCCGGCTCGACTCCGGCAGCAGCAGGTCGGTGGCCTCGAAGGGCATGCCGCCCACGCCGAGCGGCAGCCCGGCGGGCAGCTCCGGGAACTCCACGCCCCCGTCGGGCCGGACCAGGGCCGGTCCGGGGTGCCCCGCGCTCGCCATCGTGCAGAGCCCGGACACCGGGTCGTAGACCGCGTACAGGCAGGTGGCGCCCGTGACGCCGGCCGCCTCGCCCGTCCCGTCCCCGGCGTCCCCGGCGTCCCCGGACTCGTTCTGGTCGATCCGGTGGATCAGCTCGTCCAGGTGCCCCAGCAGCTCGTCGGGCGGCATGTCCAGGGTGGAGAAGTTGTGCACGGCGGTCCGCAGCCGGCCCATCGTGGCCGCCGCGTGCACCCCGTGCCCGACGACGTCGCCGACGATCAGCGCCACGCGGGCGCCGGCGAGCGGGATCACGTCGAACCAGTCCCCGCCCACCCCCGCCTTCGCCGGCAGGTACCGGAAGGCCACCTCCACCGCGCTCTGGTCCGGCAGCACCCGGGGCAGCAGGCTCCGCTGGAGGGCCACGGCCGTCGCGTGCTCCCGGGTGAAGCGGCGGGCGTTGTCGATGGAGACGGCCGCCCGCGTCCCCAGCTCCTCCGCGAACGACAGGTCCTCCTCGTCGAAGGGCTCCGGGGTGTCGGCGGCCCGCCAGAAGTTGGCCATGCCGAGGACCACGCCGCGGGCCTGGAGCGGCACCGAGATCAGCGAGTGCAGCCCGTACCCCAGCGCCTGGCGGGTTCCGGCCTCGTCCTGCGCCCGCCAGCCCATCGCCGCGTTCAGATCGGCCGCGAGGACCGCGTGCCCGGCGTCCAGGGCCGCCGCCATCGGAGCCGTGGGCACCTCGAAGCGGATGATGTCGCCGACCGGCTGCAGGGGCTGGTCCGTGCGGACCCCGCTCATCGCCGCCCTGCGCATCTGCGAGTACATGCCGGTGGCCGGTGAGGGCTCCTCGCCCTTCAGCACCGGCTCCAGCAGCTCCACCGTGACGAAGTCGGCGAACCGGGGGACGGCCACCTCCGACAGCTCCTCGGCGGTCCGCACCACGTCCAGCGTGGTCCCGATCCGCACCCCCGCGTCGTAGAGCAGCTGGAGCCGCTCGCGGGCCACTTCAGCGCGGCCGGAGAGCGCGGCGAGCTCGGTGGTGTCGCGCAGGGTCATGACGCTGCCGGACGGGTGCCCTCCGTACGGCTTGGTCGGGCGGACGTTCACGGCGAGGAGCCGGTCGCCCGCCAGGTGCACCTCGTCCGTCGCGACCCGCCCCGACACCAGCAGCGAGGTGGTGCGCGGGTCGAGGCCCAGTTCCCCCACATGGCGCCCCTCGGCGTCGTGCGGCAGGTTCAGCAGCCGCCGGGCCTCGTCGTTGGCGAGCAGCAGCCGCTGGTCGGCGCCGATGATCAGGACGCCCTCGCGCACCGCGTGCAGCACCGCCTCGTGGTGCTCGTTCATCCGGGCCATCTCGAGCTCGCCCAGCCCCCGGGTCTGGCGCCGCAGCCGCCGGCTGACCAGGGCGGCGCCGCCCGTGCCGAGCAGCAGCGCGCCCACCGCGGCGCCCAGCAGCAGCGGCAGCTGGCCCTCGACCACCTCGGCGACGTTGGCGACCTCGATGCCGGTGCCGACCAGGCCCACGACGGCCCCGCTCGCGTCCCGAACGGGGACCACGGCGCGAACCGCGTCGCTCGGGGAACCCTTGAACATCTCGGTGAAGGAACGCCCGCCGACGGCCCGCGAGAGGTCGCCGGTGGCCCGTTTGCCGATCAGTTCCGGCCGGGAGTCGGTGTAGCGGACCCCGTCGGGTGTCATCACGGCGATGAAGTCGACGCCCGCGGCCTGCCGGGCGGCATCCGCCAGGGGCTGCAGCTCGGCCGTCGGGTTCGTGCTCTTCAGGGCCTCGGGAAGGCCCGGGGCGTGTGCGAAGGCCTCCGCCGCCGCGAGGGAGCGGTGGCGCGCATCGCGCTCGGTGTCGTACCGCTCCTGGAACACGAGGGCCAGCGCGGCGGCGGCGATCAGCAGCACCACGATGACCGCCTGGAGCGCGAAGACCTGACCGGCGACACTGCGGGCACCCAGGGAGAGGCGCGGCGGCAGGCCCGGGTCCCGCCCGGTCGGCTGCCGGGGCGGGGATCCCCTGGGTCGACCCAAACGTCCGGTCATGAGCCATTTCTAACACTGTCACCGGGATTTGGGCGGGGCTGCTGCTGCCGTGGCGCTCGCCGCACCGCGGTACGCACGGGGGCTGAGGCCCACGTACGAGCTGAAGTGCTGGCGGAACGTGACCTCGCTGGCGAAGCCCGCGCGCCGGGCCACTTCCGGAACCGGATGGTCCGTGCGCTCCAGGAGCTTGCGGGCCTCGTCCAGGCGGTGGCCGAGGAGCCAGCGGTGCGGGGTGGTGCCCGTGGCGGCGACGAAATGGCGGGCGAAGGACCGCGGCGACATCCCCGCCCAGCCCGCGAGCGTGGCCACGGACAGCGGCTCGTGCAGATGGCGCAGGGCCCGCTCCCGTACGGCCGCCAGGGCCTCGGCGGTCCGGTCCGCCGCCGGGGTGGGCCGGTCCAGGTACTGGGCGTGGCCGCCGGTGCGGAACGGGCCCGTCACCATGGACCGGGCGACGGCGGCGGCGGCCTCCGCGCCGTGGGCCTCCCGTACGAGGTGCAGGCAGAGGTCGATCCCGGAGGCCACCCCGGCGGAGGTCCACAGCCCGCCGTCCTCCACGTACAGCGGGGCGTCCTCGACCAGCACGGAGGGATGGCGCGCGGCGAGCTGCGGAGCCAGCCACCAGTGCGTCACGGCCCGGCGGCCCGCCAGCAGGCCCGCCTCCGCCAGGATGAACGCCCCGGCGCACAGTGCGGCGACCGGCACGCCCCGGGCGTGCGCGTCCCGCAGGGCGGCGAGGACCGGCTCGGGCGTCGGGGCGGCGGGCTCGTCCAGTGCCGGGACGACGACGAGATCGGCCTCGGCGAGCCAGTCGAGCCGCCGGTCCGGGGCCAGGGTGAGCCCGCCGGGCAGCGCGATCGGCCCGGTGTCCTCGGCGCACCGGCGCAGCTCGAAGCGGGGGACGCCGAGATGGCTGCGGTCGGGGCCCCAGACCTCGGTGATGACGGCGAGGTCGAAGCTGCGGATCCCGGGCTGGACGACGACGGCGACACGATGCATGCTGCCATTCTGGCAGGATCCCATCGGTTCGGGTCCCTGTTGCCGCTGTCGGCGCGACGGCGGGCCGAAGATCATGGAGTCATGACGAAGAACGAGACCGTACTCGCCCCGAACGCCGCCCTCCTGGTCATCGACGTACAGAAGGGCTTCGACGACGCCTCCTTCTGGGGCCCGCGCAACAACCCGGCCGCCGAGGCCAACATCGCCGGCCTGATGGACGCCTGGCAGGAATCCGGCCGCCCGGTGGTGCTCGTCCAGCACGCCTCGCGGGCGGCCGGCTCGGTCCTGGCCGCCGACCGGCCCGGCCACGCCTTCAAGGACTTCGTGGCCGACCGGGCGGGCCGGGCGTCCCTGCTGGTCACCAAGACCGTGAACTCCTCCTTCTACGGCACCCCGGACCTGGCCGCGTGGCTCACCGCCCAGGGCATCGGCCAGCTCGTTGTCTCCGGGATCCAGACCAACATGTGCGTCGAGACCACCGCGCGGATGGCCGGGAACCTGGGCTACGACGTGCTCGTCCCGCTCGACGCCACCCACACCTTCGACCTCGAGGGCCCGGACGGCCTGCGGCTGACGGCCGACGAGCTGGCGACCGCCACCGCCGTCAACCTCCAGGGCGGCGGCTTCGCCCGCGTGGTGACCACCGCTCAGCTGCTCGCCGCCTCCGGGGCGCCGGCCCACGTCACGGCGTAGTACCGCAGCCGCTCGTCCTCGGCGACGAGCCGCATCCCGGCCGCGGCCATGACCCGGTGCGAGGCGGAGTTCTCCCGGTCGGCATCGCCCGCCGCCCCGGCGGCCCCGTGGGCGCGGGCATGCTCCAGCAGCGTCCGCAGAGCCTCGGCGGCGTACCCGCGACCGCGGGCGCCCGGAACCAGCCCGTACCCGACGGTCACCACTCCGGCCGCGTCGGCGGGGCCGTGGAACCCGGCGCCGCCGATGATCAGCCCGTCGCCACGCCGCCGGATCTCGTACGCACCGAACGGCGCCGGATCCCCGCTCTCCGCCAGCACCCGCAGATACCGCCGGGCCCCGGCCCGGTCCCCGTCACCGGGATACCCCTGCGCCCACGGGCACCCACGCTCCGGCACTCCGGCCAACACCCCCAGGGCCCGTGCCGCATCCAGAGCCACCAGCACGAGCCGCTCACTCACCAGCTGATCCATCCCCCACGGACTACCATCCCGGCCACCCGCCCCGCACGCGGGTTTCCGGTCCTCACCCCCCGGACTCGCGCAGGCGGACCGGCTGGGTGCGGGCGTGTTCCGGGCGTCGGCGGCGCGCATGTCCAGCACCTCCTGGGCCGGGGCGGGCAGGAAGAACCGCTCGGCGCCTCCCGGCCCAGCGCCTGGTCTCGGCGACGTACGGGCGCATCCGGTCCTCGTACGCGGCGAAAGCCGCCCGGTGGTCGCCGCCGGCCTCGGCCGGCTCGCCCGCCAGGAGGTGCGCGCCGATCAGCGCCTGCGAGATGCCGCGGCCCCGAGGCCGGCCCGGCGCAGTGGCCCGTATCGCCGAGCAGCACGACCCGGCCGGCCGCCCACGTGTCCGTCTCCACCTGGGCATGGGCGTCGAAGAAGAACTCCTCCGCCGCATCGGGCACCTTCCTGAACGGCCTGTCGACCAAAACCGGCAGCGACACCTGAGCCCCGCACCGGCGCAATTCCCAGCCCCGCCGGCGTTTCAGGCGCGGGGTCAGGGGCCTGGAGCCCCGCCGACGGCGCCGCACCGGCACCCCTGCACCGGCGCAGGCCGAAAACGCCGAGGCCCGGCACCCCCACTCGGGGGCGCCGGGCCTGGCACGGCCGACCGCAGGTCAGAGAACCTCGGCGGCGATATCGGCCGCGACCCGCTCCAGCAGCGGACCCGCGTTCGGGATGGACTTGGCCGGATCGGGCTCCAGGTCCGTCAGCGGGTACGCCTTGCGGATGCCGGCCGCCTCCAGGGCCTCCTGGCCCAGCAGCAGCCGCCCGCACACCGCCACGACCGGCTTCCCCGCGGCCCGGGCCGCCGCCGCGACACCGGCCGGGGCCTTGCCGTGCAGGGTCTGCTCGTCCAGCGAGCCCTCACCGGTGATCACCAGCGTCGCCCGCTCCAGCGCCGGAGCGAACCCCAGCACCTCCAGCATCAGCTCGATACCGGGCCGGAACGACGCGCCGATCAGCAGCGCCCCGTACCCGATGCCGCCCGCACCACCCGCCCCCGGGGCGGCGGCCAGCCGGCCGGCCTTCTCACCGATCGACTTCTCCAGCACCACCGCGAAGTGCGCCAGCGCCGCGTCCAGCGTCGCCACGTCCTGCGGCGACGCCCCCTTCTGCGGGCCGTAGACCGCGGGCGCGCCCTTCGGTCCCGTCAGCGGGTTGTCCACGTCGCTCGCCAGGACGAGGTCGACCTCCGCGAAGCGCGGGTCGATCCCGGACAGGTCGGCGGACGCCAGCTCCGCGAGCGCGCCGCCGCCCGGACCGACCGGTTCACCGTTCGCGTCCAGGAACACCGCACCCAGTGCGGCCAGCATCCCCGCACCGCCGTCGGTGGTGGCGCTGCCTCCCACACCGAACACGATCGAGCGCGCCCCCGCGTCCAGCGCGGCCTTCAGCAGCTCGCCCGAGCCGTACGTGGTCGCCGTCAGCGGGGCGAACACACCCGCCGGCAGCAGCTGCAGCCCGGAGGCCTCCGCCATCTCGACCACGGCGGTGCCGTCGCGCAGCGCGAAAGCGGCCGTGACCTGCTCGCCGAGCGGTCCGGTGACCCGTACCTCCCGGCGCTCGAACCCGGCCGCCACGGCGGCCGCGACCGTGCCGTCGCCGCCGTCCGCGACGGGGAGGGTCTCGATCTCCACGCCCGGTACGGCCTTGCGGAGGCCCGCCGTCACCCGCTCCGCGACCTGAACGGCCGTGAGCGAGCCCTTGAATTTGTCCGCGGCGATGAGCACGCGCGCGGTCTCAGTTACTGCTCCGTCCGTCACCTTGCTAATCCCTTGCTATCGAACAGTGCAGTCGCGCCCCCATGAGCGTATCCGGAGGATCCTCCTATGCCCATGGGTGGCCTGGGTCACGCCCGGCACGTCATGCCCCTAAATACGGATATACACCTGCATAGTGGGGCCAGATGAGCGCGGATTCACTGGAAGACGCATCTCCGGAGGGTCAGGACCCCGAACCGGACCGCGCCGTCGTCACCATCGGGTTGATCGCCGTGCTGGCCGTCGCCGCCTGGGCAGCGCTGGGCAAGAACTCCTTCGACACGGCGTCGAGCACCGCGCTGGCCTGGGTGCCGGCCAATTTCGCCTGGCTGTTCGTGATCGCCGCCGACGTCTTCCCCGTCATATGCGTCGTCCTCGCGATCAGCCGGTTCGGCCGGATCCGGCTCGGCGCCGCCGACTCCGAGCCTGAGCCCACGAACCTCGCGTGGATCGCGATGATGTACAGCGCCGACGTGGGTATCGGTCTGATGTTCTACGGAGTGGGGGAGCCGCTCACCCCCTACCTGAACCCGCCGCCGGCCCCCGGGGCGCCCCCCGGCAGCGCGACGCTGCCCGTGCGGCCCTGGGCCACTCCTTCTGGCACCGCGATCCGCCTCGGCTCCACCGGCGCCGCCGACCTCGCGGTCAAGGTCAAGGACGGGGCGGAGGCCTCGCTGTTCGCCATGCTGGACGCGCTCCCGCTGGGCACGGTCACCTCGCACGTGGCCATGGCGCTGGCCATGACGTACTTCGTCACCAGCGCCGACTCGGCCTCCCTGCTGAGGGGCTCCCTCCCCAGCCTCGGCTCGCTGAACCCGCCCACCTGGCACGTGGTCACCTGGGGCGTGCTGATCGAGGCGGTGGCGGCCGTGCTCCTGGTCGCGGACGGCCTCAATTCCCTGCAGACCCCGCCACCATTCCGGTCGCGCTGCCCCTCGTCCTCGTCATGCTGCTGCTCTGCTGGGCCCTGGTGAAGGAGGTCCGCGAGGGCCCCGGCGCGGGCCCCGCCCGCCACCACGCCCTGCACGGGATGCGGGACGCGGTGAAGGCCATGGTCGGCGACGCCGTCACCGAACAGGGCCCGTCCCGCCACCCCCGCCTCCGCCGCGTCGCCGACTCCGCCCGCCGCACCCGCCGCACCCGCGACGACCCGCCGCCCCCGCCCACCACGGAGGCGTGAGTGACCGGCCCGGCCCCGCTCAACCGGCGTCGGCAGCAGGACTTAGGGTGGCGTCGTGACCACCACGGATGACTACGCCACGTACATCGCGAGCCTGCCCCGGGTGCTGGCCGGGGCCGCCGCGCTCTACCGGGACGCCGAGGGGCGGGTGCTGCTCGTCGAGCCGAACTACCGTGAGGGCTGGGCCCTGCCGGGCGGCACCATCGAGTCGGACCTCGGCGAGTCCCCGCGGGCGGCCGCGCGGCGCGAGAGTGCCGAGGAGATCGGCCTCGACCTGCCGCTCGGCCGGCTGCTCGCCGTCGACTGGACGCTCGGCGAGGGCCGCCCGCCGCTGGTCGCGTACCTGTACGACGGCGGAGTGCTGGACGAGGCGCAGCTCGCCTCGATCAAGCTCCAGGAGGAGGAACTGCTCTCCTGGCGGCTGGTCGAGCCCGCCGAACTCACCACGTACCTCCTCGGATCGCTCGGCCGGCGCACTCAAGAGGCCTACCGGGTCCTCGAGTCCGGCGAGGGCGCCGCGGAGCTGGAGAACGGCACGCGCCCGGTCTCCTCGTGACACCGGGTTTACTTCGAGCAGGACAGAATCATCTGATGATCACGATGTACGCCTGGCCCAGTACCGCCGACGGGCCCGACGCCCTGCCCATGGTCCACTTCACCACCGAACAGCAGGAGAGCGGCGAGGTCACCGCCGAGGGGACGCCGGTGTGGCTGTTCGACACCGCGATACGTGAGGGCGGCTGGGCCCAGTTCACCGATTTCGAGGGCTGGTCCGTCCCCGCCGCCGGCTGGCAGGCCTTCTACCGCCGCGAGGACGACCTCCTCGCCGTGACCGGCCCCGGCGCCTGCGAGGGCTGGTACCAGGGCAACCTCGGTGCCGACGCCGACTGGGTGGCGGCGGCCACCGCCCAGCAGAGCGTGGTCCTGCTCGCCGCCCCCGTCCAGCACCCCTCGCTCTACGGCTACGCGGTGGAGGCGGGCGCCGCGTTCGCCCTGCTCGTCCCGCTCGCGCTGGTCTGATCCACGCTGGTCCGAGCTACGGCGTCGTCGCGCCCGCCTCGAAGGCCAGCAGCTGCACCTTGCGCTCGACGCCGCCGCCGTAGCCGGTCATGCTGCCCGACGCGCCGATCACCCGGTGGCACGGCACGATGATGCTGACCGGGTTCTTCCCGTTGGCCAGGCCCACAGCGCGCGAGGCGTTCGGCTTGCCGAGCCTGGCCGCCAGCTCCCCGTACGACCAGGTCTCGCCGTACGGGATCCGTACGAGCTGGTCCCACACGCTGCGCTGGAACGCGGTGCCCTCCAGGCGGACGGGCACGTCGAACTCGGTGAGCGCCCCGGCGAAGTAAGCGGTCAGCTGCCGCGCCACCTCCGGGAACGGCTCCTCGGTCGCGGCGACCCGCTCCCCGAAGGACTCCTCGGCGGGCCGGTGCCGCTGCCCGGTCATGTACAGACCGCTGAGGACACCGTCGGTGGCGACCAGGGTCAGCGGGCCGTAGGGGCTCTCGACGACGGCGTGCTGCTTGGTGCTCAGGGCCTTCATGGTGTTCGTGGTGCTCATGACGGGGTGCACTCCTCAGACGGGCAGGTGGTTGACGGGGTGGGCGTCGGTGGCCCACAGGTACTGCACGGCGTACGCGCGCCAGGGCCGCCAGCCGGCCGCCCGGGCGGTGAGCGCCACGGGCGTGGACGGCAGCCCGAGCTCCTTCGCGGCCCGCCGGACCCCGAGGTCGGACGGCAGGAAGGCGTCGGGGTCGCCCAGCGCCCGCATCGCGATCACCTCGGTGGTCCAGGGGCCGAACCCGGGCATCGCGTTCAGCTGGGCGCGGGCCGCCTCCCAGTCGCTGTCGATGCCGAGCGGGAGGGAACCGTCGGCCAGTGCTGCGACGAGGTTGGTGAGGGTGGCGCGCCGGCTCGCCGGCAGGGCCAGGGACTGCGGATCCAGGGCGGCCAGGGCCTGCGGTGAAGGGAAGAGGCGGGTCAGCCCGCCCTCGGGATCGGGGTCGGCCACCGGTTCCCCGTACGAGGTGACCAGCCGGGCGGCGTGCGTCCGCGCCGCCGCCGTGGACACCTGCTGGCCGAGGACCGCCCGTACGGCGAACTCCGCCGCGTCGACCGTACGGGGCACCCGGCGCCCGGGGGCCTTGTCGACGAGCGGGGCCAGCAGCGGGTCGGAGCGCAGCTGGCCGTCGACGGCCTCGGGGTCGGCGTCGAGGTCGAGCATCCAGCGGCAGCGGCTGATGGCGATGGTGAGGTCGCGCAGGTCGGTGAGGGCGAGCTGGCAGCCGATGTGGTCGGGCTGCGGGGTCAGTGCGACGACCCCGGTGCCGTACGGGAGCCGCAGCGTCCGGCGGTACGCGCCGCAGCGCCACTCCTCGACGCCGGGGACGGCGGTCGCGGCGAGGTGGCCGAAGAGGTTGTCGGGGTTGAGCGGGGCCCGGAACGGCAGACGCAGGCTGATGGTCCCGGGGACCCGGGGGACGTGCCGGTTCGCTTTCTCTGCCCGCAGGCGCAGCTCGCCGGGGGCGAGGGCGAAGACCTCGCGGACGGTCTCGTTGAAGGTCCGGATGGAGGAGAACCCGGCGGCGAAGGCGACGTCGCCCATGGGCAGCTCGGAGGTCTCGATGAGCAGCCGGGCGGTCTGGGCGCGCTGCGCCCGGGCCAGGGCGAGGGGCCCGGCGCCGAGCTCGGCGCCCAGCTGCCGCTCGACCTGGCGGGTGGAATACCCCAGCCGCGCCGCCAGCCCGGGTACGCCCTCGCGGTCCACGACGCCGTCCTGGATGAGCCGCATGGCCCGGGCGACGGCGTCGGCGCGGGCGTTCCATTCGGGGGAGCCGGGCGAGGTGTCGGGCCGGCACCGCTTGCAGGCCCGGAACCCGGCCTGCTGGCAGGCGGCGGCGCTGGGCAGGAAGGTCATGTTCTCGACCTTGGGCGGCACGGCGGGGCAGCTGGGGCGGCAGTAGATCCCGGTGGTCCGCACGGCGGTGAAGAACCACCCGTCGAAGCGGGCGTCCTTCGACTGCACGGCCCTGACGCAGCGCTCGGTGTCGGTGTACATGGCTCCAGGATCCCGGCCCGGTCCCCGCGGGGCTGGCGATTTTCCGACATCAAGCGTATCCGCCACCGCTGCATCCCACTCCCGTCCCCCGTCCCCGCGGGCCCTGGGCCCGGCTGGGCGGGACAGGCGGGGCGGGACAGGCGCCGCGCCCCGTGCAGGCGGCCGGCGGCCTCCGGAGATGCCGAAGGCCCCCGGGGTGTGTACCCCGGGGGCCCTCCGAAAAGCAGCGGTCGGCGCTACGGCAGTTGCGATGCCGCCCGCGCCTCGCGGCGGTTGTGGCGGAACGTGTTCGCCCGCCGAGTCGTCGCGAACAGCGGGATCGTGGCCGCCAGAGCGATCTGCAGCGCGCAGCCCGCCTGGAGCAGCAGCTGCCCGCCCGGGGCGTCGAACGCCCAGGCCGCCAGCAGGCCCATGGCCCCGATGATCCAGCTCAGCATCGCCACCGCGAGGACACCCCGCGGCTTCGGGTACTCGACCCGGCTCACCATCAGCCACGCCACCCCGATGATCGCCAGCAGCGTCGGGACGAACGGCAGCTCCAGCAGCACGATCGAGACGACCGTCAGCGCGCCGAAGGGGCTCGGCATGCCCTGGAACATGCCGTCCTTCATCGTCACGCAGCTGAATCTCGCGAGTCTGAGCACCACGGCCAGCAGCACCACGATCGCCGCCAGCGCCGACATCTTCTGCACCGCGTCGTCGGCGACCATGCCGTACACCAGCACGAAGTACGCCGGCGCCAGCCCGAAGCTGATCAGGTCGGACAGGTTGTCCAGCTCCGCGCCCATCGGCGAGCTGCGCAGCTTGCGGGCCACGATGCCGTCGAAGAGGTCGAAGACCGCGGCGAGCAGCATCAGTATCACTGCCGTCGCGGCGCTGTTACGGGCCATGCCCGACTCGCCGCTGCCGGTGAGGTGCGGGATGAGGATCCCGGTGGTGGTGAAGTACACCGCCATGAATCCGCAGGTCGCGTTGCCGAGGGTGAGCGTGTCCGCTATCGACAGCCGCAGCGAGAGCGGCATGTCGTCCTCGGCGGACTCCTCCTCAGCGGCCTCGGGCACCCACCCGCCCGACGGTGTGGTGGGAGTCTCAGGGTCAGTCACGGTCAATTCGGGTCACCCCCGCGGTGGTGGCCTGCCCGACCTCGACCGCGACCTCGACACCCTCGGGGAGGTAGATGTCGACGCGGGAGCCGAAGCGGATCAGACCGATGCGTTCGCCCTGCTCCACCTTGGTACCGGCCGGCAGGTACGGGACGATGCGGCGTGCGACGGCGCCGGCGATCTGCACCATCTCGATGTCGCCGAGCTCGGTGTCGAAGTGCCAGACAACGCGCTCGTTGTTCTCGCTCTCCTTGTTGAACGCCGGGACGAACCCGCCGGGGACGTGCTCCACGGACGTCACCGTGCCCGCGAGGGGCGCGCGGTTGACGTGGACGTTCAGCGGGCTCATGAAGATCGCGACCCGGGTCCGTCCGTCCTTCCACGGCATGATGCTCTGCACCACACCGTCGGCGGGGGAGATGACACGGCCCTGAGCGATCTCGCGCTCGGGGTCGCGGAAGAACCACAGCATGCCCGCCGCGAGAGCGGTGGTGGGCACGGCCACTGCCGCCCAGCGCCCGGACTTGCGGGCCCGGGTGAGGCTGAGCGCAGCGGTGGCGACGGTCGGCAGAAGCCACGGCGATGCTCCGCGTGCGAGACGTCCACCGAGGATGCCGACGCGAGGTGCAGAGGTTTGGCTGTGGGGCATGGATGACCTTCGTAGCGGGTGATTGCCGCGCCGCAAACAGGGGGACGGGACGGCGGCTTTACTGGAATGCTATCGGTTGCACGCAACAACTGGGCAAGCCAGAAGCCGAGTCGATGGCCGCAGGCCAGTGACTGCCAGTGATTCTTTTGCGACGAACCCATGGAGGATCCGCCGCAAAAGGGACTTTCAGCCCTGGAGTCGGTACTCCTCGAGAAGACGCCGACCGATGATCATTTTCTGGATCTCGGCCGTCCCTTCACCGATCAGCAGCATCGGTGCCTCGCGGTAGAGGCGCTCGATCTCGTACTCCTTCGAGAACCCGTAGCCGCCATGGATACGGAAGGCGTCCTCCACCACCTCTTTGCAGTATTCGGAGGCGAGGTACTTCGCCATCCCTGCTTCGAGGTCGTTTCGTTCCCCGGAGTCCTTTTTGCGTGCCGCGTTCACCATCATCGCATGGGCGGCCTCGACCTTGGTAGCCATCTCGGCCAGCTTGAACTGGATGGCCTGGTGCTCGGCGATCGCCTTGCCGAAAGTGTGACGTTGCTGGGCATACGAGACACCCAGCTCGAACGCACGCTGAGCGACGCCGCAGCCACGCGCCGCCACGTTGACGCGGCCGACCTCGACCCCGTCCATCATTTGGTAAAACCCTCGGCCGGTCTGGCCTCCGAGGACCCGATTGGCCGGAATGCGCAGTCCGTCCATGATGAGCTCGGTCGTGTCGACGCCCTTGTAGCCCATCTTGTCGATCTTGCCCGGGATGGTCAGGCCCGGACGGACCTCACCGAAGCCCGGCTCCTTCTCGACGAGGAAGGTCGTCATCGACTTGTGCGGGGCCGTGCCCTCGGGGTGGCCTTCGTCACTTCGCACCAGAACGGCCACCAGGGTGGAGCTGCCGCCGTTCGTCAGCCACATCTTCTGGCCGTTCAGGACGTAGTCGTCCCCGTCCTTCACCGCCTTGGACGAGATGGCCGACACATCGGAGCCCAGCGCCGGCTCGGACATCGAGAACGCGCCGCGCACCTCGCCCAGGGCCATCCGCGGAAGGAAGTAGTCCTTCTGCTCCTGCGTGCCGTGCTGCTTGAGCATGTACGCCACGATGAAGTGCGTGTTGATGATGCCCGAGACGGACATCCAGCCCCGCGCGATCTCCTCGACGCACAGCGCGTACGTGAGAAGGGACTCGCCCAGGCCGCCGTACTCCTCCGGGATCATCAGGCCGAAGAGGCCGAGCTCCTTGAGGCCGTCGACGATCTGCTGCGGGTACTCGTCACGGTGTTCGAGCTCCGTCGCGACCGGGATGATCTCCTTGTCGACGAACTCCCGGACGGTCTTGAGGATCTCCCGCTGGACGTCGGTGAGCCCGGCGGTCTGGGCGAGTCGGGCCATGGCTACTTCCCCTGTTCCTTCAGCTGCGGGCGGCCGGGCTGCTCGCCGCCGCGCTCCTTGATGTACGTCTCGGTCGGGACCATCACCTTGCGCCGGAAGACGCAGACGAGGGTGCCGTCCTGCTTGTAGCCCTTGGTCTCCACGTAGACGATGCCGCGGTCGTTCTTCGACTTCGACGGGGTCTTGTCGAGGACCGTGGTCTCGCCGTAGATGGTGTCGCCGTGGAAGGTCGGCGCCACGTGCCGCAGGGACTCGATCTCGAGGTTGGCGATGGCCTTCCCGGAGACGTCCGGCACGGACATGCCGAGCAGCAGCGAGTAGATGTAGTTGCCCACGACCACGTTCTTGCCGAAGTCGGTGGTGTTCTCGGCGTAATTGCTGTCCATGTGGAGCGGGTGGTGGTTCATGGTCAGCAGACAGAAGAGGTGGTCGTCGTACTCGGTGACCGTCTTTCCGGGCCAGTGCTTGTAGACCGCCCCGACCTCGAACTCTTCGTACGTGCGTCCGAACTGCATCGGGATCAGGCCTCCGGAATCTCGAACTTGGTGGTGCGCTGCATGCCCGCCGCGCGGCCCTTGCCCGCGATGACCAGGGCCATCTTGCGGCTGGCCTCGTCGATCATCTCGTCGCCGAGCATCGCCGAGCCCTTCTTGCCGCCGGCCTCGGAGGTGCACCAGTCGTACGCGTCGAGGATCAGCTCGGAGTGGTCGTAGTCCTCCTGGGAGGGGGAGAAGACCTCGTTCGCCGCGTCGACCTGGCCCGGGTGCAGCACCCACTTGCCGTCGAAGCCCAGCGCCGCCGCCCGGCCCGCGACCTCGCGGTACGCGTCCACGTCGCGGATCTGGAGGAAGGGGCCGTCGATCGCCTGGAGGTTGTGCATGCGGGCCGCCATCAGGATCCGCATCAGGATGTAGTGGTACGCGTCCGCCGGGTAGCCGGGCGGCTGCATGCCCACGACCAGGGACTTCATGTTGATCGAGGCCATGAAGTCGGCCGGGCCGAAGATGATGGTCTCCAGCCGCGGCGAGGCGGCGGCGATCTCGTCGACGTTGACCAGGCCCTTGGCGTTCTCGATCTGCGCCTCGATGCCGATCTTGCCGACCTCGAAGCCCATGGTCTTCTCGATCTGGGTCAGCAGCAGGTCCAGCGCCACGACCTGCTGGGCGTCCTGGACCTTCGGCAGCATGATGCAGTCGAGGTTCTGGCCCGCGCCCTCCACGACCGTGATGACGTCGCGGTACGTCCAGTGCGTGGTCCAGTCGTTGACACGCACGACCCGGGTCTTGCCGGTCCAGTCGCCGTTGTTCAGCGCGTCCACGATCGTGTGGCGGGCGCCCTCCTTGGCCAGCGGGGCGCAGGCGTCCTCGAGGTCGAGGAAGACCTGGTCGGCCGGCAGGCCCTGGGCCTTCTCCAGGAACCGCGGGTTCGAGCCCGGAACCGCAAGGCAGGAGCGGCGCGGCCGCAGCCGGTTCACGGGAGACGTGGGCGTGGTCATGCGGGGACCTCCAGAGGGTCGAGCTTGTTCGCTTTCCGGATCTCGTCGACGATACGGCCGATGATCTCCGTGATACCGAAGTCCTTGGGTGTGAAGACGGCGGCGACTCCGGCCGCCTTGAGGGCGATGGCATCGGCGTTCGGAATGATGCCGCCGAGCACAACGGGGATGTCACCCGCCCCCGCCGTACGGAGGCGTTCCAGCACGTCCGGCACGAGCGCGCTGTGCGAACCGGACAGGATGGACAGTCCCACGCAGTGCACGTCCTCGGCCAGCGCCGCCGAGGAGATCTCCTCGGGCGTCAGCCGGATGCCCTGGTAGACCACCTCGAACCCGGCGTCGCGGGCCCGTACGGCGATCTGCTCGGCGCCGTTCGAGTGCCCGTCCAGGCCGGGCTTGCCGACCAGCAGGCGCAGCCGGCCGGAGCCCAGGTCCTCGGCGGTACGGGCGACCTTCTCGCGGACGAGGGCCATCGGCGTCCCCTCCTCGGCGGTCACGGCCACCGGGGCCGAGGAGACCCCGGTCGGGGCGCGGAACTCGCCGAACACCTCGCGCAGCGCATTCGCCCACTCGCCGGTGGTGACACCGGCACGGGCGCACTCCAGCGTGGCCTCCATCAGGTTCTCGGTCCCGGCCGCGGCCTCCTTCAGCCGGTCCAGGGCCTGCATCACCGTCGGGAAGGCGAACGGGTCGCCGTTCCCCTGCCGGTCCGAGGACTCCTGCCGCTCCTCGCGCCAGCGGACGATCCGCTCCACGGTCAGCGCCTCGACGGCCGGGTCGACCGTCATGATGGCGCCGTCCAGATCGGCCGTGAGCGGGTTCGGCTCGGTCTGCTCGTAGCAGTTGACACCGACGATCTTGTCCTCGCCGGCCTCGATCCGGGCCCGCCGCTCGGCATGCGAGGAGACGAGCTGGGACTTCAGGTACCCGGACTCGACGGCGGCCATCGCGCCGCCCATCTCCTGGATCCGGTCGATCTCGGCCAGGCAGTCGGCGACCAGGGAGTCGACTTTGGCCTCGATGACGTGGGATCCGGCGAAGATGTCCTCGTACTCCAGCAGGTCGCTCTCGTGCGCCAGGACCTGCTGGATGCGCAGCGACCACTGCTGGTCCCAGGGCCGGGGCAGGCCCAGCGCCTCGTTCCAGGCCGGCAGCTGCACCGCGCGGGCCCGGGCGTCCTTGGAGAGGGTGACCGCGAGCATCTCCAGCACGATGCGCTGGACGTTGTTCTCCGGCTGCGCCTCGGTCAGTCCCAGGGAGTTGACCTGGACGCCGTAACGGAAGCGACGCTGCTTCGCGTTCTCGATGCCGTAGCGCTCCTGGGTGACCTTGTCCCAGATGCGGCCGAAGGCGCGCATCTTGCACATCTCCTCGATGAAGCGGACGCCCGCGTTCACGAAGAAGGAGATGCGGGCGACGACCTCGCCGAAGCGCTCCTCGGGCACCTGGCCCGAGTCGCGCACCGAGTCCAGCACGGCGATCGCGGTCGACATCGCGTACGAGATCTCCTGGACCGGGGTGGCCCCGGCCTCCTGGAGGTGGTACGAGCAGATGTTGATCGGGTTCCACTTCGGAATGTGGTTGACCGTGTACGCGATCATGTCCGTCGTCAGGCGGAGCGAGGGCCCGGGCGGGAAGACGTGCGTCCCGCGCGAAAGGTACTCCTTGACGATGTCGTTCTGGGTGGTGCCCTGGAGCAGGGCGATGTCCGCGCCCTGCTCCTCGGCGGCCACCTGGTAGAGCGCCAGCAGCCACATGGCGGTGGCGTTGATCGTCATCGAGGTGTTCATCTGCTCCAGGGGGATGTCCTGGAACAGCCGCCGCATGTCGCCCAGATGGGAGACCGGGACCCCGACCCGGCCCACCTCGCCGCGGGCGAGGATGTGGTCGGGGTCGTAGCCGGTCTGCGTCGGAAGGTCGAACGCGACCGACAGGCCGGTCTGGCCCTTGGCGAGGTTGCGGCGGTACAGCTCGTTGGACGCCTCGGCCGTGGAGTGGCCGGCGTACGTCCGCATGAGCCACGGACGGTCTTTCTGGCGCTCTGTCATCTCAGGCGATCCTTAGGGCCTTTGAGCCGACTCAGATGTTCCGGAAGCGGTTGATCGCGTCGAGGTGCGTGGCGCGCATCTCGTGGTCGCGGACGCCCAGGCCCTCCTCGGGGGCCAGCGCCAGGACGCCGACCTTGCCCTGGTGGAGGTTGCGGTGGACGTCGTAAGCCGCCTGGCCGGTCTCCTCCAGGGAGTAGACCTTCGACAGCGTGGGGTGGATCTTGCCCTTGGCGATCAGGCGGTTCGCCTCCCACGCCTCGCGGTAGTTGGCGAAGTGCGAGCCGATGATCCGCTTCAGCGACATCCACAGGTAGCGGTTGTCGTACTCGTGCATGTAGCCCGAGGTCGAGGCGCAGGTGGTGATGGTGCCGCCCTTGCGGGTGACGTAGACGCTGGCGCCGAAGGTCTCCCGGCCGGGGTGCTCGAAGACGATGTCGATGTCCTCGCCGCCGGTCAGCTCGCGGATGCGCTTGCCGAAGCGCTTCCACTCCTTGGGGTCCTGGGTGTGCTCGTCCTTCCAGAACTTGTAGCCCTCGGCGCTGCGGTCGATGATCGCGGTCGCGCCCATCGCGCGGCAGATGTCCGCCTTCTGCGCGCTGGAGACGACGCAGATCGGGTTGGCGCCGCCGGCCAGCGCGAACTGGGTGGCGTACGAGCCGAGCCCGCCGCTGGCGCCCCAGATCAGGACGTTGTCGCCCTGCTTCATGCCGGCGCCGTTGCGGGAGACCAGCTGGCGGTAGGCGGTGGAGTTGACCAGGCCGGGCGAGGCGGCCTCCTCCCAGCTCAGGTGGCCGGGCTTGGGCATCAGCTGGTTGGACTTGACGAGTGCGATCTCGGCGAGGCCGCCGAAGTTCGTCTCGAAGCCCCAGATGCGCTGCTCGGGGTCGAGCATCGTGTCGTTGTGGCCGTCCGAGGACTCCAGCTCGACCGAGAGGCAGTGCGCGACGACCTCGTCGCCGGGGTTCCAGGCGTTGACGCCGGGGCCGGTGCGCAGCACGACGCCCGCGAGGTCCGAACCGATGATGTGGTACGGGAGGTCGTGGCGCTTGGTGAGCTCCGAGAGGCGCCCGTAGCGCTCCAGGAAGCTGAAGGTGGACACCGGCTCGAAGATCGAGGTCCACACGGAGTTGTAGTTGACCGACGAGGCCATGACGGCCACCAGGGCCTCGCCCGGACCGAGTTCCGGCACGGGCACCTGGTCGAGGTGCAGGGACTTGCGCGGGTCCTTCTCACGGGTGGTGAGCCCCGCGAACATCTCCGCCTCGTCCTTGTGCACGGTGATCGCGCGGTACGAGTCGGGGAGCGGCAGGGCCGCGAAGTCGGCGGCCGTAGCGGCCTGGGACTGGATCGCGTCCAGGATGTCCTTCACGGTGTTGCCTCCGGCGAAGCGCTGATGAGGGTGCGCTGAGGGATACGCAGGTGCGTGGTACGGGTGGTGTTGGGGTGCTGCGGTACTGCGGGATGCCGTCGGTCCGGCGGAGCTGTGGTGCTGGCGACGCCCGTGGTGAGGCGTGCGGTGCCTGGTGACGCAGGCATCCGGGGCGCGGTTCGTGCCGAGTGGGCGTGGACCGCGGGGACATCCGGACGAGATTCAACGTATGGCACCCCGTGTCACTCAGCAAGGCACCGCGTGCCAAAACTTTCTCTCATTTGCCTATTGACCTGCGCAGATGAGCGATGATCGATCAGAGTTACCGATGAGTAGGGGCAAGTCGGACAAACAAAAGCGGCCGCCCCCGGGACGGGAGCGGCCGCTGTGATGTGTGTGACTACTGCTTGTTTCTCAGTGCTTCCTCGATGGTCCGCATGACCTCGTCGAGCGGGGCGTCCGTACGGGCCACCGCCACCAGCACCTCGCCCTGCGTACGGACCTCCGCCGGCGCGGCCGGAGCCGGCGTCGTGCTCAGGGTCCGGCCCGCGCCGATCCCCGTGCCGAAGGTCTTCCTCACGATCGAGAAGGCGTGGTCCAGCTGCGCCTCCACGTCTCCCTGGCCGCCGGCCCGCAGCCAGCGCCGCAGCACGTGGTTGTGGGCCGTGACGACCGCCGAGGCGGCCACCTCGGCCAGCAGCGGGTCGTCGTTCCCGTCGTGGTGGTCGGTCTCGTCGAAGTGGGCCAGCAGGTAGCGGGTGAAGAGCCGCTCGTAGCGGGCCACCGAGGCGATCTCCCGCTCCCGCAGCGCCGGCACCTCGCGGGTCAGCCGGTAGCGCTCCACCGACACCGCCGGCGAGGCGGCGTACATCTTCATGACTTCCTTGATCCCGCGGCACACCGTGTCGAGCGGGTGCTCGTGCGCCGGGGCCACGTCCAGTACCGCCTCGGCCCTGGTCAGGGTGTCGTCGTGGTCCGGGAAGATCGCCTCTTCCTTGGACCGGAAGTGCCGGAAGAAGGTCCGGCGCGCCACCCCCGCGGTCGCGGCGATCTCGTCGACCGTCGTCGCCTCGTACCCCTTGGTCGCGAACAGCTCCATCGCGGCGGCGGCGAGCTCACGGCGCATCTTGAGCCGCTGCGCGGCCGCCTTGGTGCCGGCCGTGCTCTCCGGGCTGTCGGAGGCCGTGGCGGCGCGGGGCGAGGTCTTGGCGGGCTGGGACATGGATCGAAAGTACTTCATTTGCGCAGGGGAGCGCGCCTGAGGGGGGTGGGACAGGGATGGATGCGGGGGAGAGCCCGCACTGGGCTCGGAAGGTACGGCCTGCCGTGAGGGTCCGGCAGACCCGAGCAGCCCTCCCCACGCATCCGGCTCTTGGGGCACCTGGCCAGGGCGCTGCTTACCGGCGGGCGTACTCACGGAATCCGCGGCCGGTCTTCCGGCCCAGGCAGCCCGCCGCCACCAGGTGCTCCAGCAGCGGGGACGGGGCCAGTCCCGGGTCGCGGAACTCCTTGTGCAGGACCTTCTCGATCGCGAGCGAGACGTCCAGGCCGACGACGTCGAGGAGCTCGAACGGCCCCATCGGGTAGCCGCCGCCCAGCTTCATGGCGGCGTCGATGTCGTCGAGGCTGGCGTAGTGCTGCTCGACCATCTTCACGGCGTTGTTCAGGTACGGGAACAGCAGCGCGTTCACGATGAAGCCGGCCCGGTCCCCGCAGTCCACCGGGTGCTTGCGCACCTTCGTGCAGATCTCGCGGACCGTTGCGTGCACGTCGTCCGAGGTCAGGACGGTCCGGACCACCTCGACCAGCTTCATCGCCGGCGCCGGGTTGAAGAAGTGCATGCCGATCACGTCCTGCGGACGCGAGGTCACGCGGGCGACCGCGATCACCGGCAGCGAGGAGGTGGTGGTGGCCAGCACCGCGCCCGGCTTGCACACCTTGTCCAGGGCTGCGAACAGCTCCTGCTTGACCGCCAGGTCCTCCGCGACGGCCTCGACGGCCAGGTCCACGTCGGCGAACGCGTCCAGCGAGCCCGCCGGGGTGATCAGGGCCAGCGTCTGCGCGGCGCCCTCCTCGGTCAGCCGGCCCTTGGACACCGCACGGCCCAAGGACTTGCCGATCGCGGCCTTCGCGGCGTCCGCCTTCTCCTGGCTGCGGGCGGCGAGCACCACCGCGAAGCCGGCCTGCGCGAAGACCTGCGCGATACCGCTCGCCATGGTGCCGGAGCCGGCCACGCCGACCGAGCTGACGGGACGCCCCTCGCCGAGCCGGGCCCCGTCCAGCGGGGTCTGCGCGTCGCGGACGATCGTGGAGCTGCCCGGCTCCTCGTACGTGTAGAACCCGCGCCCGGACTTCTGCCCGGTCAGACCGGCCTCGGCGAGGTGGCCCAGGATCGGGGCCGGGGCGTGCAGCCGGTCGCCGGAGGAGGAGTACATGGCCTCCAGGACGGTCCGGGCGGTGTCCACGCCGATCAGGTCGAGCAGCGCGAGCGGGCCCATGGGCAGGCCGCAGCCGAGCCGCATCGCCGCATCGATGTCCTCGCGGGAGGCGTACTTCGACTCGTACATCGCGGCGGCCTGGTTGAGGTAGCCGAAGAGCAGGCCGTCCGCGACGAAGCCGGGGCGGTCGCCGACCGAGACGGGCTCCTTGCCGAGCTCGCGGGCCAGCACGGTGACCGCCTCGACGGCCGTCGGGGCGGTGAGGACGCTGGAGACGACCTCGACCAGCTTCATCGCCGGCGCCGGGTTGAAGAAGTGCAGACCGAGGACGCGCTCGGGACGCTGCGACTCGGCCGCGAGCCGGGTCACCGACAGGGCGTTGGTGCCGGTCGCCAGGATCGTGTCGGGCCGGACGATCGCGTCGAGCTCGCGGAAGAGGCGCTGCTTGAGCGCGTAGTCCTCCGGGACGACCTCGATGACGAGATCGGCGTCGGCCGCGGCGGTCAGCTCGGTGAAGGTGCGGAAACGGGCCAGCACGCCCTCCCGCTCCTGCTCGGTGATGCGCTCACGGGTCACCGAACGGGCCGTGGCCGCCGCGAGGGAGGCGGTGGCCCGGCGGGTGGCGGTGTCGCTGACGTCGATGCCGATGACCTCGCGGCCGGCCCGGGCCAGGACCTCGGCGATGCCGGTGCCCATCGTGCCGAGGCCGACGACGGCGATGGTCTGGAGGGGGGACTGACTGGACGTGGACGGAAGGTCCATCGCGGGACTCCAGTGGAAGAGGGTGACGACTGAGGGCGGCGCGCGGCGCACGACGCGCGGCAGGGATCCCGGCCCCGAGGAAGCGCGGGGCGCAGGGAGCGGCGGACCCTGTCCCGGGGCCACGCCGTACACGAGAAGCACTGGAGGCGACCGGGGTGCACGAGGTAGGTGCTGTGCCCGGAATGCCCGAGGTGCCTGAAGTACCGAACTGGGGGTACTGAACCGACTGGTACGGGGCGGCTGCGTCACCAGGCCGGCCTCGTACGTTGAAAGGAGCGTAACCCGCCGGTAACTGGCGCGCCAGAGCGCGGAGATGTGACCTGTACCGCCCAAATGTACCGATCATCGATCATCGATCACCCATCTCCGGAAAGCCGCCGCGGCGGCGCCCCCGCCGCCCTAGGGTGGCCTGGTGAACGACGTGCTGGAGCGCCTGCGAACGGAATCCGGGCAGTCGCCTCCGTACGAGGAACTGCTCGCGGCGGACCCCGACGCGCTGGCGGCCTCCCTGACCTCCGCCGGGCTGCCCCTGTGGGCCCGCGAGCTGGCTGCCTACCGCCTCGGCCTGGCCGGGGACCGGCGGGCCTTCGAGCCGCTGGTGCTGCTCCTCAACCACCGGGACCCGCCACGCTGCGCGGCCGCCGCCGAGGCCCTCGCCGTACTGGGGGACCCGCGCACCGCCCGCGCGGCGGCCGCACTCGCCACCAACACCCTGCGCACGGCCTACGCCCTCCAGCCCGTACGGCTGCTCACGGCGCTGCGCGCCCCCGAGTCGGCGCCCGTCTTGATGGCCACCCTGGCCCGGCTGCTGTCCCCGCACGACCCCTACTGGCGGGTGGCCCTGGCCTGTGTCGAGGGGCTCGGCGCCCTCGCCGACCCCCGGTCCCGCGAGGTGCTGACCCGGGCCCAGTCCCATCCGCGCCTCGCCGTGGCGGCGACGGCCGCGCTGCGCATGCTCGGCTGACCGGCCCGGCCGCCGGCCGGGTCAGCGGGCTGAGGACGGTTCGCCGTGTGCGCGGACGGCGGCCTCGGGGCCCGCGCGGTCCGGCTGCCGGGGCACCAGGATCACCTCGGGCCCGGCCGGGGCCGTGGCGGGCGCCGCCGGGGTGGCCGGCGCGGACGGCCGGCGTCGCTCCGCCGCCTGCTGGACCCGCCGGCCGAGGCGCTGCGCCGGCAGTTCCACCAGGCGGTACATCAGATGGCTCGCGGCCAGCAGCACGGCGAGGAAGATCCCCGTCCAGGCGAACTTCCCGAGCGTCGACGAGGGCATCGGGGGAACCCCGAGCAGCGGCCCGAGGGTACGCAGCAGCGGGAAGTGCAGCAGGTACAGCGAGAAGCTGATCGCGCCCAGCCAGGTCAGCACCCTCGGGAAGCGCCGGCTTCGCAGGAGGAAGCCGAGGCCGAACAGGACCCAGGCCGCCAGGTACGAGAGCGAGAAGGCCTTCCAGCCCGAGGTCCAGGTGTGCTCCTGGATCCCGTTCCGGTTGTACAGCCATCCGGCGAGCACGCCCGCGGCGACCACGAACCCGCAGGCGATCAGGGCCGGGGCCCGGCGGAGCTGGCCGTGCTGCGCCCGGTAGACCGCGGTGCCGGCGAACATCGTTGCGGGGATCAGCAGGGTCTCGAACGTCACCGCCCGGCTGTTCACAGTGAGCAGCACCAGGCCTAGCCCCCCGAGCAGCAGCGCGCCCGCCCCGGTCAGCTGCCGGTTGCCGCTGAGCACACCCCAGAGGCCCAGGAGGAAGACCGGGGTGACGATCAGCAGGAGCAGCCGGACCGAGCCGAGCTCCGTCAGCAGCAGCTGCGGGGCCAGGGCCGTGCCGATCGCCAGCGCGGCACCGGCGAAGGCCACCGCGATCACGCCGCTGTGCCGGTGCAGGCCGCGGGTGAACAGCATGGTGACGAGGAAGTAGAAGACCATCTCGTAGCAGAGCGTCCAGGTGACGTTCATGCCGTTGCGGACGCCGAGCAGGTCCTGCAGCATCATGCCGTTCGCGACCAGTGAGGCCGGGTCGTCACCGGTGCGCAGCAGCGAGGTCGAGCCGTCTGCGGCCGGCAGCATCACGATCGAGGCCGCCAGGGCGACGATGAGGGCCGGGTAGATCCGGAAGATCCGGCCGATCCAGAAGGCCCGGACGTCGCCCCGGCGCTCCAGCGAGGCCGGGATGATGTAGCCGCTGACGATGAAGAAGAGCATGACCCCGAACACACCGAGGTCGAAGTTCCGCCGGATCAGCCCGCCGAACGGCAGCATCCGCAGCACGTCGAAGTGGTGCATGGCCACGACCAGGGCGGCGAAGCCGCGCAGCGCGTCGAGCCAGCCGAGCCGCGCACCGGTGGCGGCCGGGGCCTGGGTGGCCTTCCGCCGGGCGAGGAGGGGTATGTGCTGCTTCACCGCAGGGACCCTAGCTCATACCCGGCCGGTCCGTCCCCGTTCACCTCGGCGTCGCGGACGGGCCGGGCGGACCCGGGGCGAATGGCGTTGATTCATGACCAACTCGGGCGAATCGGCGCCCTGGTGCCCGGCGGACCCGGCCGGCCCGCGACCCGCCCGGCCCGCGGCCCGGCCGGGCCCGTATGCCGCCCCTAGCCGCGGAAACCCAGCAGGCCGTGCAGCGCCGTGCCGCCCGCCGACGGGGGCACCGCGCGGGTGGCCGCGGTCGGCTTCGGGGCCGGCTGGGCGGGGCAGGTCGCGTCCGCGACCCCGCCCGTCCGCAGGTATGCCGCCACCTTCTCGTCCAGGCACTTGTTGCCGCTGAGCGCGACCCCGTGGTTGCCGCCGCCCTCCTCGACCACCAGCGCCGAGCCCTTCAGCTTCCCCTTCATGCTCAGCGCGCCCCCGAACGGGGTCGCCGCGTCGTCCGTCGCCTGGAGGAGCAAGGCCGGCGGGAGGTCGGCGTTGGTCACGTCCGGTGCCACCAGGGGCTCCGTCTGCCAGAACGCGCACGGGGCGTTGTACCAGGCGTTGTTCCATGTCATGAACGGCGCCTTCGCATGCGTGCGCCACATGTCCGTGCGCCACTGGTTCCAGTTCTTCGGCCAGGCCGAGTCGCGGCACTGCACCGCCGTGTACACGCTGTAGCTGTTGCCCGCGGACGGCTCCACCGCCCCGAACCGCTCGTACGCCGCCACCAGCGGCTTCGGGTCCCCGGCCACCGCGTACGCCGAGAAGGCCTCGGCGAGGACCGGCCAGTAGCCGTTGTAGTAGCCACCCGGCATGAAGGTGTCCTCCAGCTCCGACGGGCCCACCTTGGCGCCCGCCGGTGTCGTACGCAGGGCGTCCCGCATCGCGTACCAGCGCTCCTCGACCCCCGCCGGGTCGCTGCCGAGCTTGTACTTCTCGTCGTACTGGGCCACCCAGGCCAGGAAGGCCTTGTGGCGGGCGTCGAAGGCCTGGTCCTGCGCGAGGTTGTCCTCGTACCAGACCCCGCCCGGGTCGACCACGGAGTCCAGGACGAGGCGGTGCACCCGGTCCGGGTGGAGTTTGGCGTACACCGCGCCCAGGTAGGTCCCGTACGAGTAGCCGAAGTAGCTGACCTTCGCCGCGGCGAGGGCGGTGCGCAGCACCTCGATGTCGCGGGCGGCCGAGACGGTGCCGATGTACGGGAGCACGTCCGCGTGCTTGGTCTGGCAGGACTCGGCGAAGGACTTCACCCGCTCCAGGTTGGCCCGCTCGGTCTGCAGGTCGCGCGGGACGGAGTCCGGGCGTACGGGGGTGAAGTGGCCGGGCCCGCAGTCGAGGGTGGGCTCGCTCTTGCCGACGCCCCGGGGGTCGAAGCCGATCACGTCGTACTGCGCGGCCACGTCCTTGGGCAGCGCGGAAGCGATGAACCCGGCCAGGGCCCGGCCGCTGCCGCCGGGGCCGCCGGGGTTGACCAGCAGCGGGCCCTGGGACTTGGCGGCGGTGTGCGGGACCCGGGTCAGGGCCAGGGAGATCTGGCGGCCCGCGGGGTGCTCGTGGTCCAGCGGGACCTTGAGGGAGGCGCACTGCAGCGTGGGGTAGCGCTGGGTCGCACAGCCGGTCCAGCGCAGCGCGGTGGGTACGGCGGCGGCGCGGGCCGGTGCCGCGGCCGTCGGCGCGGCGCCGGCCGGGCTCGTGACGACGGCGGCCACGGTCGCGGTGGCGATCGAGAGCAGGACGGCGGCGCGCTTCGTGAAGGGGCCGCGCTTCTTCGCGGGGTGCAGCATGGGGCCTCCCAGCCGAGGGTTCTGGGCGGAATCGTCCCGGAAACCGTGCCTGGAAGGCGGGATTGGGCTGCTGATTGGCCCGATGTGATGAGCTTTCAGCGGCCGTACGAGGTCACAACAGGCTGAGCTGCGTGGGAACGGCGGGCGCGGGCTCGGCCGGGCGTTCGGGAACGGTGATCCTGCGGGCCGCGGCCGGCCGGGAGGGTCCGATGCCGAATTCCGCCGCGAGCTCGTGGACTTGCCGGGTGATCTGCCGCTGGTACCAGGTGGGCGCGTACGAACCGCCGACGTACATCCGCTCGTACCGTTCGACCAGGTGGGGATGGTGGGCCCGGAGCCATGCCGTGAACCACTCGCGGGCGCCCGGCCGCAGATGGAGTACCAGGGGTGTCACGGAGGTCGCCCCGGACCCGGCGACGGCCCGCACGGTGGCCCGCAGCTGCTCGGGGGAGTCCCCGAGGAAGGGAATCACCGGGGCCATCAGCACCCCGCACTCGATCCCGGCGTCGGTGAGGGCCCGTACGGCGGCCAGCCGGGCGGCGGGGGAGGGCGTGCCGGGTTCGACGGTCCGCCACAGGGCGGTGTCGGTGAAGCCGACGGATACGGAGATGCCGATGTCGGTGATCTCGGCGGCCCGCTGCAGGAGGGGGAGGTCGCGCAGGATCAGCGTCCCCTTGGTCAGGATGGAGAAGGGGTTGGCCCGCTCGGTCAGGGCCTCGATGATCCCGGGCATCAGCCGGTAGCGTCCCTCGGCGCGCTGGTAACAGTCGACGTTGGTGCCCATGGCGATGTGCGCACCGCTCCACCGGCTCGAGCCGAGTTCGCGGCGCAGCACCTCGGGGGCGTTGGTCTTGACGACTATCTGGGAGTCGAAGCCGAGGCCGGTGTCGAGGTCGAGGTAGCTGTGGGTCTTGCGGGCGAAGCAGTACACGCAGGCGTGGCTGCACCCGCGGTACGGGTTGACCGTCCACTCGAACGGCATCCGCGAGGCCCCGGGCACCCGGTTGAGCACCGAGCGGGCGCGGACCTCGTGGAAGGTGATCCCGCGGAACTCGGGGGTGTCGAAGGTCCGCGTGACGACGGAGCCGGCCCCGAAGAGCGCCCCTGCGTTCGCCGTGGTCCCGGATCCGTCGGTCAGATTGTCCCAGCGCATGAGCGCCTCCCTCGGTAGCTCGGCCCGAGAATAGAACAAACGTTCCCATGATCGTGCGAGCCGGTACGCCGCTTCGCGCTCGGCGGGCCGTGTGCACCGGCCGGCCGAGCGCGACCACGGGGAGCAGACCGTGGACCGTCGCCGTGAGGGGCGGCGCAGCCCCCTGACACCCAGAGGATCGCCGCAGAGCAGGCCCGGCCGGGCGGCCTCACGCCTCGCCGCTACGTCGGCGGGCGCATGCGGAAGTTGTACGACGGGGGGAGCGGGCGGTCTGTCACGCGGGTCCAGACCTCCGCGAGGATCTCGTCGCCCTCGCGCAGGTCGGGCAGTTCGAAGCCCTCCTCGAACACCCGGCGGGCCGCGCCCGCATGGCCCTCGGCCGCCAGCAGGCGGGCGGCCAGCAGGCGGAACCGGCCCTCCTCGCGGAGCGCCGGCCGCAGCCGGTCCCACACCGCCCGCGCCGCCGGCAGGCGGCCGGCGGCCAGCAGGGCCGTCATCGCCTCCCGCCCCAGCGCGGACTCCGCGGCCGTCCACGGCTCGCCGCCCCGGCTCTCCTCGGCCAGGTCCGCGAAGGCCTCGGCGAACCGCTGCGCCGCCCGCGCCGGGTCGCCGGCCAGCGAGTCCGCCACCGCCAGGCAGCGCAGCAGCGGCCACCGCGAGGGCGCCAGCGCCAGCCCGCGTTCCCAGCTGCGCACCGCCTGGGCCACATCGCCCGCATGCCACTGCGCCACGCCCAGGTGGTACTCGGTGAGCGGATCCGCCGGGGCGGTCTCCAGCATGTCCCGCCAGTGCGGGGCGACCAGGCTGGGCCCCGGCGGCGCCACCCGCCGCGAGGCGGGGAAGACCCCGGTGCGCCACAGCTCCAGCCAGGGCGCCTGCGCCTCGCCGAGCCCCGCCTCCTCGAACGGGGTGCCGGGCAGCTTGTGCCCGCCGCACAGCACCTCCAGCGCGCCCCACCCCGAGCCGGCGGCCAGCCGCTCCCCCGGTTCGGTGTCGGCCGCCCGCCGCCACGCCTCGTACGCCTCCTCGACCCGCTCCCGCGGGAGGGCCGTCGCCAGGGCCTTCTCCCCGGCGGACCGGGCCGCCGCCCAGTCGGGGCCGTGCACCGACGCCGGGTCCGCGGCCAGCGGCCCGTACGCCTCCAGCCAGCTGAACTCCGCTCCGGCCTCGAGCCGTACGTGCTCCAGCTGGGTCCGGGCGAGGCCTGCCTGGATCTCGGCGTAGCCGCCGGTCCCGGGCTCGGTCAGCCACTCCTGCCAGCGCCGGCCGCCCTCCCCGGCGCCCCAGACGAACAGCTTGCGTCCGCGCAGCCGGGCCGTGGACGTCTGGACGAGCCCGTGCCCCTCCGCGTCCAGCGAGGCGATCCAGGGCCGGGCCCCGTCCGGGACCTCGTAGAAGAAGTCGGCCGGATACGTGCTGCGCAGCGGGTACGTGCGGTCCTCGCCCTCCCACTGCGGCACGGGGATCCGCCGCAGGGCCCGCTCGTACCCGAAGTGCCAGGCTTCGTCGGCGGGGGCGAGCACCCGTGTGCCGGGGTCCTCCGGGACGGCGATGTTGGACCACCAGTACACGGGCGCGGGCCGCTCGTGCGGATTGCGGACGCGGACGCCGACGTACAGGAACTCCGAGTCCTCCGGCAGCCACAGGTCCACCTGGAACGGCAGGTCGCGCAGCCGCTCCCACTCCCACAGCCGGACCATCACGCCCCCGTCGGGGGCCGGTACGAGCGCGGCGTGCAGCGGGGCGCAGGCGAGGGTGGTGTGGCCGGTCGCGCCGATGTTCCACTCGATGCCGCCCGAGAACCAGGCGCCGTTGAGGGCGAAGTTCGCGGGCTGGAACACCGGATTGCGGTACAGCAGTTCACGGCCGGTGGGCACGTGCACGAGGGAGTGGACGCGGCCGCCGAGTCCGGGCAGCACGGTGACCCGCAGGTGGGCGTTCTCGATGACGACGGCCTCGAACTCGCGTTCCTGCCTGCGCCGTTGGTACCCGTCCAGCAGACGCACGGGCAGCAGCGAGCGCAGCGGCTCGTAGCCGATCTGCCGGGCCATGTCGCGCGGCAGTCCGTCGCGCGAACGCTCGTCCAACGTGTGCGCGTCGGCGGGGGCGCGCAGGACGGGCAGCGGGTTCTCGGGCCCCAAGGGGGCTGCGGGCAGGGTCAGTACGGCGCGGCGGACGGTGGTGGCCATGCAGGAAATGGAACACGCCACGGCGGCCGGTGCACAGGGGTTCCGCGGATCACCACCGGTCAGGATTACGCAAAGCCCTGGCCGGAGCGCTACCCGAACGCCCCCACGACGAGGTCGGCGAGCAGCGCCCCCGCCCGCAGGTCCGGATCCAGGTCCGGGTCGTAGATCGTGACGTTGAGCCCGACGCACCGCGGGGACCCCACCAACACGGCGAGCAGCCCGGCCAGTTCGCCGGGGACCAGTCCGCCGGGATCGGGGCTGTCGACGGCCGGCATCACGTCAGGATCCAGTACGTCGGCGTCGAGGTGGACCCAGAACCCGGCGGTGTCCGGCGGGTGCAGCCCGTCCAGCGCGGCGCGCGCCACCGGGGCGGCGCCGCGAGCCCGGATGTCCCCCACAGTGGCCGCGGAGATGCCCGCCGCGCGCAGCTCCGGCAGGTCCTGGTCGCCGTCGCGCAGCCCGAAGAGCCGTACGTCCTCGTCCCGGAGGTAGGGGCCGAGCCCCTCCAGGTCGGCGAGACCGGCCTGGCCGCGGCCGGTGGCGAGGGCGAGCTCCTCCCCGGCGGCCGCCCCGACGGGCCCGTTGACGGCCTCGTTGCCGGGGTGGCGGAAGTCGGCGGAGCCGTCGATCGCGGCCAGCCCGTACCGGCCGAGGCGGCGCATGGCGAGAGACGCGCCGAGCTGGATCGAGCAGTCCCCGCCGAGGACGACGGGGAACTCCCCGTCGCGCAGATGCGTTTCGATCCGGTCGGCGAGGGCGACGGTGTAGGCGGCGAGGGGGCCGGCGTGGAAGACCCCGTCGCCCTCCTTCCAGCTGCCGCGGTCGTAGCGCGGCGGCACCACGACCCCGCCCTCGCGGGCGCCGAGCCGGCTCAGCAGGCCCTGGTCGCGCAGGGCGCCCGCCAGTTTGTAGACACCGGGGACGGTGCCGGGCGCGGACGGGCGCAGACCCAGGTTGGACGGGGCGTCGAGGAGCACCAGGCTTCGCATGCCTTCATCCTGCGCGATCGGCGTCCGTGGGACCACACATCTCGGCGGTGATCGCCCAGCGCTCGTGGTCGCGCCAGGCCCCTTCGACGAAGAGGAAGTCCGGCGAGAACCCCTCCAGCCGGAACCCGGCCCCGCGCACCAGCGCGAGGGAGGCGGCGTTGCCCGGCTGGATGTTGGCCTCCAGCCGGTGCAGTCCCAGGCCGCCCTCGTCCTCGGGGGTGAAGGCGTACCCGACGACCAGCCCCAGCGCCTCCCGGAACAGCCCGCGCCCGGCGGCGTGCGCGAAGGCGCCGTAGCCGAGCGCCCCGCAGTCGAAGGCGCCGCGGACGATGTTGTTGACGTTGACGAACCCGGCGATGGCCCCGGTCCCGCGCTCGCAGACCAGGAACCCCGCCCGGCTCCCGCCCTCGGTCAGGCGCGCCGCGTACGGCTCGTACTCCTCGATCGTCGCGGGCGGGGACAGCCACGGGCGGTGGAGGTGCCGGCTCTCGTGCACGCGGGCGGTGAACTCGGGGCCGTCGGCGAGCCGGAACGGCCGCAGGCCGACGTGCTCGCCCTCGCGGAGGTACGTGGAATATGACATCCGCCCAGGCTATGAGGTGTGGCACGATGCACGGCGTGATCATCGACACGGACACCGAAGAACTGCTGCGCGCGGCGGTACACAACAACGCCGAGTGGTGCGCCGCGGTCAGCGGCGGCGGCTCCTTCGCGGCCGGCGCATGGACCAGTGCGCGCCGCACCCCGCCGTACTACCCCGACGGCGTGACCCTGACCCGGGCGGCCTCTGCGGACGCGCTGCTGGCCGGGATGGACACCGACTCCCCCGGCTGCTCGGTCAAGGACAGCTTCGCCGATCTCGACCTGGCCCCGGCGGGCTTCGAGGTCCTGTTCGGAGCCGAGTGGATCCACCGTCCGCCAGCCGCCCCGGCTCCGCCGGCCTCCGCCCTGACCTGGTCCCGCGTCGCCGACGCCGGGGAGCTGGCCGCCTGGGAGGCGGCCTGGGACGGCGGGGAGAGCACCGGCCTGTTCCACCCGGGCCTGCTCACCGAGGAGATCGCCTTCTTCGCCGGCTGGTCCGCCGAGGGCCGCATCGCCGCCGGCGCCGCGGCCAACCGGACGGGCGCCGACAGGACGGGCACGGTCGTCGGCCTCTCCAACGTGTTCACCGCGGACGGCACCCCGGACGACGAGGCCTGGGCGGGCGCCCTCACTGCCGTCGCGGACCTCTGGCCCGGCCTCCCGGTCGTCGGCTACGAGGCCGGTGAGGACCTGGCCACCGCCGTCCGCCACGGCTTCACCCCGCTCGGCCCGCTCCGCGTCTGGCTGCACACCCCCTAAGCGCTGTCCCGCAGCGTTGTTCACGCGCCGAACCTAGGCGGGCCGCGGTGCCAGCACCACCTTCGGTACGTCCGTCCGGTCGATGCCGAACACCTGGACGTACAGGGAGAGTTCCGCTTCCAGTGCACGGATCATGGTGTCCGCCCGCCGGAAGCCGTGACCCTCGCCCTCGAAGGCGACGTACGCGTGCGGGACCGGGCGCCCCCGGAGGGCGGCCAGGAAACGCTCCGCCTGGGCCGGCGGGCAGACCGGGTCCTCCAGTCCCTGGAGCAGCAGGAAGGGCGCGGTGATCCGCCCGGCGCGGGCCACCGGTGAGCGCTCGCGGCAGCGTACGGCCAGGGTCTGCGAGGGGCCGGCCAGGCCGTCGATGTAGCGGGACTCCAGGTCGTGGGTCTCCTCGGCGAAGCCCAGCAGGTCCAGTACGGGGTAGATGATCGTCCCGCAGGCGTACAGGTCGGTGGCGGCCAGCGAGGCCGCCGCCGTCCAGCCGCCCGCGCTGGCGCCCCGGATGGCGAGCCGGTCCGGGTCGGCGGTGCCCTCGACGGCCAGCGCCCGGGCCACCGCCGCACAGTCCTCCACGTCGACGACGCCCCACTGCTCGCGCAGCCGCTCGCGGTAGGCGCGCCCGTAGCCGCTGGAGCCGCCGTAGTTCACCTCGGCCACGCCGATGCCGCGCGAGGTGAAGTAGGCGATGTGCAGGTCGAGTACGGGCGGCACGTGGTCGGTGGGGCCGCCGTGCGCCCACACCACGTACGGGGGCAGTTCGTCGGCCGGGGCCCGGCGCGCGGGGTGGTGCGGCGGGTAGACGTGGGCGTGGATCTCCCGGCCGCCCGGGCCGAGGAAGGTGCGGCTCTGCGGTTCCGGGTAGTACGAGGGGTCCACCGGGTCCACCCCGGCCGCGCCGACCACCCGGGCGTGCCCGTCCCCCGTGTCGAGCTCCACCACCTCGTAGGCGCTGCGCGGGCTGGCGGCGACCCCGTAGACGCGGCTGCCGTGCGCGGCGAGCGTCGGCTGCCAGGCCGTCCACGGCCCGGCGGCGTCCACCAGGTCGCCGCTCTCCGGGTCGAGGATGCCGAGCACCGAGGAGCCCTGGCCGTGCAGGACGGCGAGGAGCCCTCCGGGAAGCGGGGCCAGCCAGCTCAGCCCGGGCTTCCACAGCGGGCCGCCGAACTCCTCCTCCCGCGGGCACAGGTTGACGGCCTCGCCGGTCGCCGGATCCACCCGGTACGGGTTCCACCAGCCGCTGCGGTCGCTCACGGCGAGGAGGTCCCCGCCGGGGGTCCACTCCACCTGGGCCACGGACTCCTCGGGACCGCCGAGCACGGTACGGGCCCCGGTCAGCGTCCGGTCGGCCGCGATGTCGGCGAGGCGCACCTCGGTGCCGTCCCACGGCATCCGGGGGTGGTCCCACACCAGCCAGGCGGCGTGCAGCCCGTCGGGAGACAGCCGGGGACCGGTGGTGAACCGGTGCCGGTCGTCGGTGAGTTCGCGCACGAGGGACCGGTCCTCGGCGGCCGAGCCGTCGAGCGGTACGGCGGCCAGCACCCGGCGGACGTCGGTCGGCGCCGGGCCGGTGAACTCTTCGAGCACGCACCAGACTTCACCGCCCCGCAGCACGGGGTCGGCCCAGCGCATCCCACCGCCGACGGCGGAGACGGGAGTGAGGGGCCGCGGGGCGGGGCCGCCGGGCGCGTCGGGCTCGTACGCGTACATCCGCTGGTCGGCGAAATGGACGAACACCACCAAGGGCCCGCCCGCGGGCCGTTCGGCGCCCGCCCAGGGCCGGCCGCCGTACTCGGTGACGCGGCTGCGGACGTTCCAGGGGGCGGGCAGCACCGAGGCCTCGGGGCCGCCGTCGGCGGGCCGGCGCACCAGGGTGCGGCGGCCTCCCTCGGCCGGCCGGGGCTCGGTCCACCACACCTCGGGGCCGACGGTTCCGAGGTACTCGGGCCGCCCGTCGAGCGAGGCGGCGACCGCCGCGTCGAGGGGCGAGGGCCAGCTGCCGTAGGGCCCGGTCGGGACCGCCATCACCGGCTCCCCCTCACAGGGTCCGCAGGGCGTGGTCGAGGACGCGCACGCCGAAGTGCAGGGCATCGACGGGGACCCGCTCGTCCACGCCGTGGAAGAGGGCCCAGTAGTCGAAGCCGGGCGGCAGCTTCAGCGGGGAGAAGCCGTACCCGGTGATCCCGAGGCGGGAGAACTGCTTGGCGTCGGTGCCGCCCGCCATGCAGAACGGCACCACGTGGCCTTCGGGGTCGAAGCGCTCCACGGACTCGCGCAGGACGGCGAAGGTCCTTCCGTCCACGGGGGCTTCGAGGGCCGCCTCGCGGTGGTGGAACTCCCAGGTGACGTCGGGGCCGGTGAGTTCGTCGAGGGTGGCGATGAACTCGGCCTCGCTGCCGGGCAGCATCCGGCCGTCCACGTAGGCGGTGGCCGTTCCCGGGATGACGTTGAGCTTGTAACCGGCGCTGAGCATGGTCGGGTTGGCGCTGTTGCGCACGGTCGCCTCGACGAGGAGGCCGGCCGGGCCGAGCTTGCCGAGGACGGCGTCGAGGTCGAAGTCGCGGGCGCGGGGGTCGACCGACAGGCCCTGGAGGGCGGCGAGCTGGGTGATGCAGGCGGCGACCGTGGCGGTGAGCCGGACGGGCCAGCGGTATTCGCCGATCCGGCCCACGGCGGCGGCGAGCCGGCTGACGGCATTGGCCCGGTTGGGCTTGGAGCCGTGGCCGGTCGTGCCATGGGCGGTCAACTTCAGCCAGGCGGTGCCGCGTTCGCCGGCGGCGATCGGGTAGAGGGCCTGGCCGGGGCCGTTGTGCACGGTGAAGGCGCCGGACTCGCTCAGGCCCTCCGTGCAGCCCTCGAAGAGGTGCGGGTGCTGGTCGGCGAGGAATCCCGAGCCGTCGACCGCGCTGTCCTCCTCGTCCGCGGTGTAGGCGATCACGATGTCGCGGCGCGGCCGGCAGGGTTGCCCTCTCTTGGCCGCCCGCGCCCAGGCCCGTACGACGGCCAGCACCATCGCGTCCATGTTCTTCATGTCGACGGCGCCGCGTCCCCAGACCACCCCGTCGCGGATCTCGCCGGAGAAGGGGTCCACGCTCCAGTCGGCGGCCTCGGCGGGGACCACGTCGAGGTGGCCGTGGACGAGCAGGGCTTCGGCACCGGGGTCGGTGCCCTCGATCCGGGCCACCACGTTGGTGCGGCCGGGGGTGCGTTCGAGCAGGACCGGCTCGAGGCCCGCTGCGGCGAGCCGCTCGGCGACGTACTCGGCGGCGGGGCGTTCGCGGCAGTCGCCGCCGCCCCGGTTCGTGGTGTCGATGCGGATCAGGGCGGAGGTGAACTCGACGGCTTCGTCGAGCGCCACCCGGTCGACGGGGGACTCGTCGGCTGAGGGCTCCCCGGTGGGGCTCTCTTCGGCCGGGCGCTGGGGGGTGACTGCGGGCATGTCAGCCATACTGCTCCTCCACGGCTGCCGAGACGACCGTCGTGACCGCCTTGAAGGTCCGGATCCCCTCGTACATCGTCTCGCTGGTGTACGCGACCCTGCGTTCCCCGGAGCGTTCGACGCCCGGGACGACGGTGGCGGCCATCGCCAGGTGCTCGGCGTCGAACTCCAGCTCCACGGTGTACGGCCCGCCGGGCATGGGTTCCCGGCGTACGGCGAGGGCCGCGGCCTCCTTGGCGGCGGCCCGGATGTCGGCGGCGGTACGGGCCGGGGTGCGGCACACGGCGGCATAGCGGGAGACGTGGTCCTTGACGGCGACCTTCACCGCGTCCGGGGCGTAGCCGTCGGCGTCGACGCAGGTCAGGTCGTCGCCGGTGACGAGGACGACCGGTACTCCGTACTCGGCGACGACGTGGGCGTTCAGCAGTCCCTCGCTGGCGCGGGTCCCGTTCAGCCAGACCCCGGTGATGGAGTTGGCGAGGTAGGTGTGGGCGAGGACGCCCGGCGTTCCGGCGCCGGTGTGGTAGCCGACGAACGCGATGCCGTCGACGTCGCCGTGCTGGACGCCCTCGACCATGGTGAGGGACTTGTGGCGGCCGGTGAGCACCTCGGCCCGCTCGTCGAGCTGTTCGAGCAGCAGGTTGCGCATGGTCCAGTGGGCCTCGTTGACGAGGACCCGGTCGGCGCCGCCGTCGAGGAAGCCGAGTACGGCCGCGTTCACGTCGGAGGTGAACAGGTGGCGGCAGCGCTCCCACTCGGGCGTGCCGGGCAGGACGTCGGCGGGCCAGGTGACGCCCGTGGCGCCTTCCATGTCGGCGGAGACGAGGATCTTCATCGGGCCCCCCGGGCGGTCGGTCGGCTGCCACGGCGCGGCCGACACGGACGGAGCCGTCCACGCAGGCTTCCACCCTAGCCGCCCGGGCCCGCTCCGGCCGGGGGCCACGCCCGGAGGGCCCCCGGCGGCGCCCGCCGGGAGGTCGTGCCGGGCCGGGGCTCACCTCCGCCGGGAAATCCACCCGATCCGGTGAGCCGCCCGGCGCCGCCGGCGGGCAACGGCCTTGCTCAGCCCTCGACTTCGGCGGCCAGGTTGGCCAGCAGGGAGTCGTAGATCCGGCCGAGGCCCTTGGGGGCGAAGGTGCGCTCGAAGAAGCCTCCGATGCCGCCGGCGCCGTTCCAGACGGTGGTGACCACGGCCTTGGACCTGCCCTCGCCTGCCGGCGTGACGACCCAGGTGGTGACCATGGTGGAGTTGCGGTCCTTCTCCACGAGCTGGCCGTCGGTGGGCTCGGTGACCTCCAGCAGGCAGTCGCGTACGCGCTTGCTGGTTGCCTGGAGCTTCCAGTGGACGAGGGTGCCCTCGCCGTCGCCGCCCTCGCGCACCTCGTACTCGCTGAAGTGCTCGGGCAGCAGCTTCCCCCGGGTCCCGGTGTAGTCCGCCAGCGCGTCGAACACGGTCTCCGCGTCGGCCGCGATGATCCGCTCCGTGGTGGCCTCGACCTGCGCCATAGCTGTTCCTCCAGCAGTTGTGTCCGCTCGTCGCGGCAAGCCAACCACCTCCGGGGCAACGGCCCAAATCCGGGTCGGAGGCGACGATCAGGCCCGGGCCAGGATTTCGCCGTTCAGGACCGAGAACCAGGCGTCCGGAGCCGTGCCCCAGCGCTGCCAGGCCTCGGAGACGGCGGACAGTTCGGCCGCGGTCGCGTGGCCGCCGCCCGTCGCGCGGGAGGCGTACGCCGAGGCCGTCGTACGGTCCGCCCACAGGGAGGACCACCACGCGGTCTCCTCGGGAGTGGCGTAGCACCAGGCCGTCGCCGACGAGGACACCTCCGTGAAGCCCGCCGCCCTGGCCCAGGACAGCAGGCGGCGCCCGGCGTCCGGTTCGCCGCCGTTCGCGCGGGCCACCCGGCGGTACAGGGCCTGCCACTCGTCCAGGCCCGGCTCCGCCGGGTACCAGGTCATCGCCGCGTAGTCCGCGTCGCGGGCGGCCACGATGCCGCCCGGCCGGCACACCCGCCGCATCTCGCGCAGCGCCTGCACCGGGTCGCCGACGTGCTGCAGCACCTGGTGGGCGTGGACCACGTCGAACGAATCGTCCGGGAAGTCCAGCGCGTGGACGTCCGCGACGGCGAAGGCGACCGCCCCGGCCAGGCCGCGCTCCGCCACGTACTCCGCGGCCTGCTCCAGGACGTCCTGCGCGGCGTCGACCGCCGTCACCCGGCCGCCCGGCGCGACCAGTTCCGCCAGGTCCGCCGTGATCGTGCCCGGGCCGCAGCCCACGTCCAGGACCGACATCCCCGGCCGCAGTTCGCCGATCAGGTACGCCGCCGAGTTCGCGGCGGTGCGCCAGCGGTGCGAACGCAGAACGGATTCGTGGTGCCCGTGCGTGTAGACGGCCGTTTCCTTGGCGCTCATGACCCGACTCCTCCTCGTCGTTGAAGCGTTGTGATCACCGTAGGGGATGGGTTCGGGATGTGAGACATGTGTTTTGACATGTGGACAAGCTGCTTGCGCCGCAAGGGATTCGGGCGGGACAGTGGCAGGGACATGCAGGTGCGAGGACAGTGGGCTCCAGGGACGGGACCCTCTGGCCGAGGACGGTGGGAGCCATGCCGGGCACGCTGCTCGAACACCACGCCGAGGCCCTCCGGCTCTTCGGCGAGCGGGTGCGCGCCGTCGCGGACGGTCAATGGGACGCCCCGACCCCCTGCACGGAATGGACCGTGCGCGACCTGGTCAACCACGTCACCGGCGAGCAGCTCTGGATCCCGCCGATGGTCACCGACGGGCGCACGGTCGAGGAGATCGGCGACGCGTTCTCCGGCGACGTGCTCGGCGAGGACCCGGCCGGCGCATGGGAGCGGGCGGCGGCCGCCGCGCACGCCGCATTCACCGCGCCCGGGGCGCTGGACCGCACGGTCAGGCTGTCGTACGGGCCCGCGCTGGGCCGGGCCTACTGCGCGGAGCTGACCGCCGACTGCATCGTGCACGCCTGGGACCTGGCGCGGGGCATCGGTGCCGACGACCGGCTCCCGGACGGCCTGGTCGAGTTCGCCCTCAAGGAGGTCATGCCGTACGCCGACGGGCTCGCGGCCGGCGGGATGTTCGCCGCGCCGCTGGACGTACCGGCGGGCGCGGACGCCCAGACCCGCCTGCTGGCCCTGGTGGGCCGACGGGGCTGAGTCACCGCGTCGCCCGCCCGGGCCCTGCGGCCCCGGCGGGCGACAACAGGCGTAGCCCCGTAAATAACCGTATAAAGGGCATGGTCGGTCGGCGGGACGTACGGAGTCGGCAGCACGTACGGAACGGGGAAGGCAGGGCGGCGAGGTGTCGGGGATGCAGCGCACGGCGGAGGGCCGGGGTCCGGTCCGGTACGGGCCGCCCGCGCCCCAGCCCGGCCTGCCCGTGCTGCCCGAGCTGACCGCCGTGATCGCCGCGGCCGCCGAACGGTCCGCCCCCGAACCCCCGGGCGGCGGCGAGCCCGTACGCGAGGCCGCGTGCCGGCACTGGGGAAGGCGCGGGCTGCCCACCGAGCCGGAGAACGTGGCCGCCGGGCCCGGCGCACCCGCCCTGCTGCTGGCGCTGCTCGGCGCGTACGGGGGCGACGTCATGCTCCCCCGGCCCTGTCCCGCCTGGTGGACACCACAGGTCCGGCTGCTGGGACAGCGGGCCTACCACGTGCCGACCCCGGCCGAGTGCGGGGGCATCCCGGACCCGTACGCCCTGCTGGAAACCGTACGGCGGGTGCGCGTCGAGGGAGGCGACCCGCGGGTGCTGCTGCTGTCCGTGGCCGACGACCCGACGGCGACCGTGCCCCCGCCCGAAATGCTGCGCGAGGCCTGCGAGGCCGCCGGGGACGCCGGGCTGTTCGTCGTCAGCGACGAGAGCTGGCGCGACACCGTCCACCGGCCGCACGACACCCTCGTCCTGAGCCCGGCCGAGATGCTGCCCGACTCGGCCGCCGTACTCCTCGACCTGTCCGGTGCGCTGCTGCCCGCAGGGTGGCCCGCCGCCGTGGCCCGCTTCCCCGGCACCCCGCGCGGCACCTGGCTGCGGGCGCGCACCCTCGACATCCTCACCGCGACCGGAGCCCTGGTCGCGGGCCCGGTCGCCGGGGCCGCGGCGCACGCGCTCGACGAGCCCGACGCGGTCGCCGGGCGCGCCCGTGCCGCGGCCACGCTGCACGGGGTGGTCGCCGCCGCGGCCCACCGGGAACTGCTGGCCGTCGGCGCCCTCGCGCGGCCGCCGCAGGCCGGGCGGCACCTGTACGCCGACCTGACCCCGCTGCGCGCCGGGCTGGCGCGGCACGGGGTCCGCGACGCCATGGAACTGGAGGACTACCTGGGAGGCCGGCTCGGCGCACCCACCCCCGGCGGACAGCGCTTCGCGGACGACCTGGGCGCGCTGCGGGTCCGCCTGTCGACCGGTCCGCTGCTCGGCGCCACCCCGGAGGAGCGGCTCGCCGCACTCACCGCGCGCGACCCCCTCGCGCTCCCGCACGTACGGCGCTCCCTGGACCTCCTCGGATCGGTCCTGGCCGGGCTGACTTCCTGACCGACTTTCGCCGACCGACGCGACGAGCCCGCTGTGCGGTGAACGGAGAGCTCTTGATGAGGGACGAGACGCACAGCCCGACGGCCCCCGGCCGGGCAGACCCCGCGGCGACCGCTCGGGCTGCCGCGGTACGGCCCGGCACCGCCGCCCCGCGGCCGGCGTTGCGGCCCGCGTCCCAGGGGAGCTCCGCCCCTGGCTCCGGTTCCGGAGGTCGCGGTGTGCCGCGGGCGTTGGGGGAGGTCCGGAACTGGCCACGGTCCTTTGCCGATCGGCTCACCACCCCGCTGCCCGGCGTGCGGGCGTTCGCGCGGCTTGCCCGCGAGGGTGCGTTCCGGCCCGGCCCCGACGGGCTGCGCGGCATTCCCGACCTCCCGTACGCCCCGGCCCCGCTGCCCGCGGCCGGCGCCGGCACGCTCTGCGTCACCTGGGCGGGACATGCCAGTTGGGTGCTGCGGGTCGGCGGGCTGACCGTACTGACCGACCCCGTCTGGTCCCGGCGCATCCTCGGCACGCCGGCGCGGATGACCCCGGTCGGGGTCCGCTGGGAGGAACTGCCACCGGTGGACGCGGTGGTGATCAGCCACAACCACTACGACCACCTCGACGCCCCCACCCTCAAGCGGCTGCCCCGGCACACCCCCCTCTTCGTTCCGGCCGGCCTGGCCCGCTGGTGCCGGCGGCGCGGCTTCACCCGGGTCACGGAGCTCGACTGGTGGGAGTGCGCGGAAGTGGGCGGCGTACGTTTCGACTTCGTCCCGGCGCACCACTGGTCGAAGCGGTCGCTGCTCGACACCTGCCGGACGCTGTGGGGCGGCTGGGTGCTGACCGACGCGCGGGCCGCGACGCCGAGGAGCGTGTACTTCGCGGGTGACACGGGGTACGGGCACTGGTTCGGGGAGATCGGGCGGCGGCATCCTGGGATCGACCTGGCCCTGTTGCCGATCGGCGCGTACGCGCCGAGGTGGTGGCTGAGTGATGTCCATGCGGATCCGGAGGAGGCGGTTCAGGCTTGCCTGGACGTGGGGGCGCGGCGGATGGCGCCGATGCACTGGGGGACGTTCGTGCTTTCTGCGGAGCCGGTGATGGAGCCGTTGCAGCGGGTGCGGGAGGCGTGGGGCCGGGCCGGGCTGGCTCGGGCGGACCTGTGGGATCTGCCGATCGGGGGCTCCCGGGCCCTCTAGCCCTCCGGGTCCGGGGCCGGGCTTCCACCGTCCCCGGGCTCTGCCCGGACCCGGGAGACCCGGGGCTCCGCCCGCGTACCCCCGCGCCTCAAACGCCGACGGGGCGGCAAAGGGGGGTCAATGGCTGCGCAACCGGCGCCCATGGCTGCGCAACCGGCGCCAGAGAGCGGGAGCCGTGCTGATCAGGAGCGTGAGGGTCACCGCCAGGGCCACGCCCTTCCAGGGTTCCGAGAACAGGGAGCCGCCCAGGATGCCGATCAGGCCGTACGTCGCCGCCCAGGCCAGGCACGCCGGGGCGTCGCCACGGGCGAACCGGCGGAGGGGGAGGCGGGCCAGCAGGCAGGCCAGCATCACAGGGATGCGGCCCGCCGGCACCAGCCGGGAGACCACCAGGACCAGGGCCCCGTGTTCCTCCAGCTTGCGCTGCGCCTGCGCAAGGCGCTCGGGCGTCGCCCGCCCGCGCAGCGTCTGCAGCCGGCGCGAGCCGTTGCGGGACGCCACCCCCCGCTGCCCCAGCCAGTACAGGGCCACGTCCCCGGTGAACGCGGCCACCGCCGCCACCGCGAACACCAGCAACAGCCCGAAAGGCAGCGACTGGTGATGGAACGCCACCACCGCCGCTGTGCTCACCAGCGCCCCCGTCGGAATCACCGGCACCAGCGCCCCCAGTGCCACCAGTACGAACAGCGCCGGGTAGCCCACCGCCTGCTGCGTCGTCTCCGGCGGTACCTGGCCGGCCCCGACCCCGGCCCCCACCCCTGCCGCCACCAGTTCGCGCCACGTCACGGCAGCCGCACCCGCTCGCCGTGGTCCGGCACCCGTACCGTCACCTTCGGCGCCAGCTGCCGGGCCCGCCGTACGAACTCCTCGCCCGGCGCATGGAATTCGTGCGGCCGCACCGCGTCCAGTCCGATCGGCCAGTACGTCCCGTAGTGCACCGGCACCGCCGCCGCCGGGGCCAGCGCGGCCAGTGCCTGCGCCGCCCGGCCCGCGTCCAGGTGCCCCGGCCCCAGGTACGGGCCCCAGCCGCCGACCGGCAGCAGCGCCAGGTCCACCGGCCCGACCTCCTCGGCCATCGCGTCGAACAACCCGGTGTCCCCGGCGAAGTACGTCCGCGCCGCGCCCTGGACCACGTACCCGAGCGCCGGCGCGAGATGCGGCCCGAACGGCAGCCGCCGCCCGTCGTGCCGCGCACTGACCGCCCGTACCCGTACGCCTGCCCGGACGCCGACCTCGTCGCCCGGAGCCATTTCCGTGACCGCCAGCCCGCGCACCCCCGCGACCCGCGCCAGCCCCGGCACGGCCCGGGGCGCCCCGCACGGCACCAGCAGCCTGGTCCCGGGCGCCAGCCGGGCCAGCGACGGCAGGTGCAGATGGTCGGCATGCAGGTGGGACACCAGCACCGCATCCGCCTCGGCCGCCTCCGGCGGGGGCAGCGCCCCGCGCCGTCGCCGCAGATGCGCCAGCCGCCGGGCGAACAGCGGATCCGTCAGCAGCCGCACCCCGGAGTCCTCGACCGTGCACGTGGCATGCCCCCACCAGGTGATCTCCACCGACACCCGGCCTCCCCGTCGCTCGCGCCTCCCCCGGCCCCTTGAAGCCTAGATCCTGCCCCGCCCCCGCGCCCGGAACCGAAGGACGCCGCCCCCTCCTCCCGGGCGGCGGATCGGAGTAGGGTCGGGCGGCATGGATGAGCTGCGCGTGGCCGCGATCGCCAGCCTGGCCCCGCTCGAGGATCTGGACACCGACCCCTTCGCCGTCGACACCCGGAGCCAGCACGCCATGTGCGCCCGCTGGGCCGCCGGCCAGGGCTACGTCGTGACGAGGGAGCTGCTCTTCTACGGGCTGCGCGCCGACCACTGCGGGCTCTGGTGCGACGTCGAAGCCGGGCAGGTCGACCTGTTCGTCGCCCCCAACCGCCGGGTACTGGCCCGCGCGCTGCGCTCCGTCGAGGAGTTCACCGCCGAGTGCGAGCGGCGCGGCGTACGGCTCGAGACCGCCGGGCTCGCCGAGCCGCAGTACACCTCCGCCATGAAGGCCGAGGTGCACCGCCGGCTGTCCATGCCGACCGCCGGCTACGACGGTACGTAGGCTCCCGCCCGACGGCCGCGCCCCCGGCTCCCGGCTCCGTACGTCCGTACGCCACCCCCCGTCACCCGGCCTCCGCCGCCGCCCTGTGCGACGCTGGAGGGCGCGGCGCGGACCGCGGGTCCGGGGGAGACACGAGGCGGTACGGCGTGTGGCGAGGACGGTGGCGGACCACGGGCAGCGCCCTGGCACGGGTGATCATCGTCTGGGCGGTGTCCACCCTCACGATGCTCGCGCTGGCCGGCATCCTCCCCGACTTCCGGCTGCAGTCCGGCGACGGCGACAGCGTCACCGAGATCGGGCTGACCGCCGCCTGGGGCGCCGGGGCCTTCGGCCTGCTCAGCGCGCTCGTCTGGCCGGTGCTCGTCCGGGCCCTGCTGCTGGTGCCCGCGCTGGTGCTCGGCCTGCTCGTCTTCTTCCTCAACGGCTCACTGCTGCTGCTCGCCCTCAGCCTGATCCCGTCCGGCCGCGGCGAAGTGGCCCCGGAGACGGCCGTGGTGGTGGCCGCGGTGATGTCCGCCGTCGCCTCGGCGACCTCGACCGCGCTCGCCGTACGCGACGACGAGGCGTACCGGCGCAGGCTCCACCGGCTCGCCGACCGCCGCCGTCGGCGTACGCGGCACGACGGCGCGCCCGGCGCCGGCGCGGCCGCCCCCGGACTGGTCTTCCTCCAGCTCGACGGCGTCGGGTACGAGGCCCTGCGCCGCGCCGTGGGCAGCGCCCTGATGCCCACGGTGGCCGGCTGGCTGGAGGGCAGCCACCGACTCACGTCCTGGCGCACCGACTGGTCCAGCCAGACCGGCGCCAGCCAGCTCGGCATCCTGCACGGCTCCAACTTCGATGTCCCCGCCTTCCGCTGGTACGAGAAGGACACCGGCGAGGTGGTGGTCTGCAACCGGCCCACCAGCGCCGCCGAACTCCAGCGCCGGGCCGTCGCCCGCACCGGGGACGGCGGGCTGCTGACCCTCGACGGGGCGAGCCGGGGCAACCTGTTCAGCGGCGGCGCCGACCAGCTGGCCCTCGTCCTGTCGGTCTCGGCGCGGCGGGGCCGGGCGAACCGTTCCCGCGCGGGCTACTTCGCGTACTTCTCCGACCCGGCCAATGCCGTCCGCACCGCGCTCTCCTTCGTCGCCGAGGTCGTCCGGGAGATCGGCCAGTCGCTGCGGGCCCGGCTGCGGGGGGAGCGGCCGAGGGTGGCCCGGAGCGGCCTGTACCCGCTGATCCGGGCCTTCGCGACGGTGGTCGAACGGGACGTCGTCGTGGCGGCGGTGATCGGCGACATGCTCGCGGGGCGCGCCGCGATCTACGCGGACCTGGTCGCCTACGACGAGGTCGCGCACCATTCGGGGCCGCACGGCCGGGACACCGACCGGGTGCTGGCCCGGCTCGACCGGAGCCTCGCGCTGATCGCCCGGGTCGCCGAGCACGCACCCCGGGAGTACCGGATCGTGCTGCTGTCGGACCACGGCCAGAGCCCGGGGGAGACCTTCCTGGGCCGGTACGGGCTGACGCTGAAGGACCTGGTCCGCGCGGGCTGCGGGCTGCCGGTCTCCCGCCGGGCCGGCCGCACCCGCAGCGGCGCCGAGGCCCGCGCAGCGGTGCTCGCGGCCCTGCACCGGCCGGTGGAGGAGGGCGCAGAGGCCCACCCCGAGCGGGGCCCGGACCCGGTGGTGCTGGCCTCCGGCAACCTCGGGCTGATCTCCTTCCCGGACGTACCGGGCCGCGCTTCGCGGGAGCGGATCGAGCGCTCGCACCCCGCCCTGCTGGCGACCCTGGCCAGCCACCCGGGCATCGGGTTCCTGCTGGTGGACGGGCAGGTGCTGGGCCCGGGCGGGGCCGTGGCCCGCCTCGACGAGCCCGGCGCGGCGGAGGAGCTGCTGGCCCGGTTCGGACCGGGCGCGGCGCAGGCGGTCCGCCGAACCGACGCCTTCCCGCACGCGGCCGACGTGATGGTGAACTCGGCGTACGACGCGCGGACCGGGTCGGTGCACGCCTTCGAGGAGCAGATCGGCTCGCACGGAGGCCTGGGCGGGGAGCAGGGCCACCCGTTCCTGATGTGGCCGACGCAGCTGTCGGAGCCGGACCCCGACCTGGTGGGTGCGGAGGCGGTGCACGAGGTACTGCGGCGCTGGCTGCGGGAGGCGGACGGGCCCCAGGTGCCGCTGACCGCCTTCGCGGAGGATCCACGGCCGGAGGCCGGTTCGAGTGGAACCTTTCCTTCCGCAGGGGTGTCCGTGCAGGACGAAAACCGTTGATTTGGTGCGGCTTTGGGCTTGCCCGACGATATGTCGACCTGTCCAGCATATGAAACACCCGAGGCGTACCACCCGTGAGCTCCACCCTGCCCGCCCCCGCCCCTGCCCCTGCCGCGACACCCGCGCCGGCCGAGGAGGCGGCGAGCCCCCACGCCCGGCGCTTCGGCCTCCCGGTCGCGACCTGCCTGGTCATGGGCAACATCGTCGGCGGCGGGATCTTCCTGCTGCCCGCCTCCGTGGCGCCGTTCGGCACGATCAGCCTGGTCGCCTTCGGCGTGCTCACCGCCGGTGCGATCGCCCTCGCCCTCGTCTTCGGCCGGCTCGCGCAGCGGCTCCCGCAGACCGGCGGCCCGTACGTCTACGCCCGCGCCGCGTTCGGTGACTTCGCCGGCTTCCTCGCGGCCTGGAGCTACTGGATCACCGCCTGGGTCTCGAACGCGGCCCTCGCCGTGGCGGCCGTCGGCTACCTCGCCGTGCTCTTCCCGGCCATCGGGGACCACAAGGCGGCGATGTGCCTGGCCGCCCTCGTCGTGCAGTGGCTCCCGGCGCTCGCCAACCTGGCCGGCACCCGGTACGTCGGCGCCGTCCAAATGGTCGCCACCGTACTGAAGTTCGCCCCGCTGCTGCTGGTCGCGGTGGGCGGGCTGTTCTTCTTCGACCCGGCGAACCTCGGGCCCTTCCAGGCCACCGGCCAGAGCCCCGTCGGCGCGGTCTCCGCCGCCGCGGCGATCCTCCTCTTCAGCTACCTCGGCGTGGAGTCGGCCGCCGTCAGCGCGGGCGAGGTCCGCGACCCGGCCCGCAACGTCGGCCGGGCCACCATCCTGGGCACCGCCGGAGCTGCCGTCGTCTACCTGCTGGGCACCCTCTCCGTCTTCGGCCTGGTCTCCCACGAGAAGCTGGTCTCCTCCGAGGCCCCCTTCACCGACGCCGTCAATGCGATGTTTTCCGCAGACGGAGGGGCCGGGAGTACGTGGGGCGGCACCCTCGTCGCCTGCGCGGCCGTGATCTCGATGCTCGGCGCCCTCAACGGCTGGACCCTGCTCAGCGCCCAGACCCCGTACGCCGCCGCCCGCGACGGGCTCTTCCCGAAGGTCTTCGAGACGAAGAAGCGGGGCGTCCCGGTGGCCGGCGTGCTCGTCACCGCCGTCCTCGCCTCCGGCCTGACGATCTACAACTACACGCTGGGCTCGGACGGGGTCTTCGAGGTCCTCGTCCTGGTCACCACCTTCACGGCGACGGTCCCGTACCTGCTCGCCACCGCCGCGCAGATCTACTTCCTGCTCTCCGGGCAGTCCGAGCGCGTCCACCGCGGCCGCCTCGTCCGCGACGGCGTCCTCGCCGGCCTGGCCTTCGCCTTCTCGATGTGGCTGGTCGCCGGCTCCGGCTACGCGGCCGTCTACCAGGGCGTCCTGTTCCTCTTCGCGGGTGTCCTCGTCTACGCGGCGATGTCCGCGCGAAACCACCGAGCCGGGCACCGGGTCACCGCCTGACCTGCGCGGTAGTTTGGAACGAGAGGAAAAGACGAGGACAAGCAGGGGGCAGTGAAGGGGTCGCCATGTCCGCGATCAGAGAAAGCATCGACATCTCCCGCAGTCCCGATGACGTCTTCGACTACATGACGGATCCCACGCACCTGCCGGAGTGGCAGAGCAGCGCCGTCTCCGCCCGCCCGCTCGACGGCGCTCCGCTCCACGTCGGTTCCAAGGTCAGGGTCACCCGGCGCATGGGCAAGCGGAGGTTCCCCATGACCATGGAGGTCAAGGAGCTCGACCCGCCGCGCAGCTGGCGCCTCCGAGGGCTCGACGGACCCGTACGCGGCGATGTGCGCGGGACCATCGAACCCCTTGACGGCGGAAGGCGCTCGCGCGTGACCCTCGACCTCGACTTCGAGGGCCACGGCATCGGCAGGGTCATCGCGCCGCTCGTGGTCAAGCCGTACGCCCGCAAGGAGATGCCGCGCAACGAGGAGAAACTGAAGCACCTGCTGGAGCACTGACACACCCGGCCACCGCCCGCGGCGGAAAACCGGATGCTTCGGGGGTGCGCGGTGCGCCCACACCGGGCCCGTTGGAGCCTGAGAAACGGTCCTCAGGGGTGGGGTACGTGGCGCGGGGGGACGAGGAGCAGCTCGCCGCACGCCGGGCGTCCCCGCCACATACGCGGATTTCGTGCTGGCGCACGAGATGCTGCACGCCACTGCGCCCCGGGGAGCGCTGCGGAGCCCGCGAACCGTACCTGCACCACGTGGCCGCCCGACCACGTGGTCAACGGCTGGCTCGTGGAGACGGGTGCCGGCGATATGCCCGAGGGGGCGCTGTACGACCCGGAGCTGAAGGACCTCTCCGTCGAGGAGGTCTACGACCGCATCACGACCGGCCTGCGCCGACTGCGCCGGCTGTCGACCCTGCGCGGCGAGCGCCTCGGGGACGTGCCGGGCGAGGCGCTGCCCCACGCGGGCAGCCTCCCGTACACCGATCTGGACGATTTCTACCGGCGCGGCCTCGTCCAGGGCTTCGACCTGCACACCTACGCGGAGCGCGGCCTGCTGCCCGCCGGGCTGGTCCGGGAGATCCGGGCGCTGGCCCGTCCGCCCGTCCGTGGGGCGCGCAGCTCGCCCGCTGGTTCGACGCGTACGTGCCGAGGCCCGGGCCCGTACGGACCTGCGCGCCCACCTCGTACACGGAAGCCCGCGACGTACCGGCGGCACGCGTCGTGTTCTGCGACGCGGCGCCGTACGACGCGGGCTGGTCTGCCCCCGACCGAAATCGCGGGCCGGATGAAGGTGCGCGGGCGGGGCGGAACCGTGCTCCGGCCCGCGATCGACCTGCTCCAGCGCGCGGAGGACTTCCCTCCGCGGGCCCCGGTGCTGGTGATCACGGACGGGTGGTGCGACACCCTGCGGATCCGGCGCGAGCACGCCTGTCTGGTTCCGCAGGGCGCCTCCCTGCCGTTCACGCCCAAGGGGGCCGGTCTTCCGACTGGTCTAGTCGAGGTAGTCGCGCAGCACCTGCGAACGCGACGGGTGGCGCAGCTTCGACATGGTCTTGGACTCGATCTGGCGGATGCGCTCACGGGTGACCCCGTACACGCGGCCGATCTCGTCCAGGGTCTTCGGCTGGCCGTCGTTCAGGCCGTAACGCATCGAGACGACGCCCGCCTCACGCTCGGAGAGCGTGCCCAGGATCGACTGCAGCTGCTCCTGGAGGAAGGTGAAGCTCACCGCGTCGGCCGGGACGACCGCCTCGGAGTCCTCGATGAGGTCACCGAACTCGCTGTCGCCCTCCTCACCCAGGGGGGTGTGCAGGGAGATCGGCTCGCGGCCGTACTTCTGGACCTCGATGACCTTCTCGGGGGTCATGTCGAGTTCCTTGCCCAGCTCCTCCGGAGTGGGCTCCCGGCCGAGGTCCTGGAGCATCTGGCGCTGGACGCGCGCCAGCTTGTTGATGATCTCGACCATGTGGACGGGGATGCGGATGGTGCGCGACTGGTCGGCCATGGCACGCGTGATCGCCTGCCGGATCCACCAGGTCGCGTACGTGGAGAACTTGAAGCCCTTGGTGTAGTCGAACTTCTCCACGGCGCGGATCAGGCCGACGTTGCCCTCCTGGATCAGGTCCAGGAAGAGCATGCCGCGGCCGGTGTAGCGCTTGGCCAGCGAGACCACGAGGCGGAGGTTGGCCTCCAGCAGGTGGTTCTTGGCGCGGCGGCCGTCCTCGACCAGGATCTCCAGCTCGCGCTTGAAGGCGGGCTTGTGGTCCTCCTCCTCTTCGAGCTTGTACTCGGAGAAGAGGCCCGCCTCGATGCGCTTGGCGAGCTCGACCTCCTGCTCGGCGTTGAGGAGCGGCACCTTGCCGATGAGCTTGAGGTAGTCCTTGACGGGGTCGGCGGTGGCGCCGGCCACCATGACCGTCTGCGCCGGGGCGTCGTCCTCGTCGTCGTCGGACAGGACGAAGCCCTGAGCGCCACCGGCCTTGGGGGCCTCCTCCTCGACGTCGTCGACGAGGTCCTCGGCGGCCCAGTCCTCGCCCTCGGCGGCCGGGGTCTCGCCCTCGTCGGCATCCTTGGCGCTGGTCTTCTTGGCCGCGGCGGTCTTCTTCACCGCGGTCTTCTTCGCGGCGGTCTTCTTGACCGTCCGCTTCTTCGGCTCGGCGGCGGCGTCGGCCGTCACCTCGTCCTCGGCGGCCGCGGCCGGCGAAGCGGATATCGCCGCCGCGGTGGCGGTGGCCGGGCTGGTGGCCGAGGCCTTGCGCGCACCGATGGGGCGCGGCGCGGCGGCCGCCTTCTTGGTCACGGTGCGGGCGGGCGCGGCGGCCGCCTTGCGGGGCTTCTTCGCGGCAGCCTTCGTGGCGGGGGCGGCGCTGACGTGCAGCGCGACGCCCTCCTCGTCCAGGACCTGGTTCAGGCTGCGCAGGACCCGCTTCCACTGGTCCACCGGGATGCGGCCGGCCTCGAAGGCCTGGCGCACGTCGTCACCGTTGATGTGACCCTGCTCGCGGCCGCGCTCGACGAGCGCGACGAGGGCCTCCGATTCGGCGATCTCCGGAGGGAACGTACGGGACGGGCTGAGCGACACAAGGAGCCTCTCGTTGCGAACAGATAAGGAGTGGGCGGGACATCATCGCGCGGACTCGGGAAACAGACCCGAGGGGGGTCTGTATTCCGGGGCCGCGCGAGGACACCTGTCGGTTCATCGCATGCCCGAGTCGATTCGTTACGCGCTGAATTGAGTGACCTGCGCCACGCTGTGGGCGCGCAACCATTCGGCCTTGGATCCGTCCGCGTCCGCGCACCCCCTCCCGTCAGCCCGTTTTGCGGGCTTCGATGAGGAAACGGGCGGTGTGCGCCACGAACGGACCGTCACGTTCGATCTGTTCGTGGAGCTCGCGCAGCCGGTCCCGGTACTGCCCGACCGTGAAGCCGGGCACCATCCAGATCACCTTCCGGAGAAAGTAGATCACGGCTCCGATGTCGTGGAACTCCGTACGCAGTCTTTCTGAGCGCAGATCGACGACCTCGAGGCCGGCCTTGCCGGCGTCCGAGACGGCATCGTCGGGGTGCCGGCCGCGCCGGACCTCCTCCGGCTGGGGCCCGAGGAAGTACTCGACGAGCTCGAAGACGCTCGCCGGCCCGACCTGCTGCGAGAGGTACGTCCCGCCCGGACGCAGGACCCGGGCGATCTCCTCCCACCAGATGGTCACCGGGTGCCGGCTGGTGACCAGCTCGAAGGCCTCGTCGCCGAACGGCAGCGGCGGCTCGTCGGCGTCCGCGACCACCACCGCGCCGAGCGGGTGCAGCAGCCGGGTCGCCTTCGTGATGTTCGGCGGCCAGGACTCGGTGGCGACCATCAGCCGGGGCAGGGTCCCCGCCCCGGCGAGCACCTCCCCGCCGCCGGTCTGGATGTCGAGGGCGGAGCCGGCGCGGGCCAGACGCTCGCCCATGAGTCTCTGGTAGCCCCAGGAGGGGCGCTGCTCGGTGGCCCGGCCGTCGAGCCAGGAAAAGTCCCAGCCGTCGACGGAGACGGACTCGGCCTCGGCGACGAGATGGTCGAAGGTGCGCGTCATGTGTCGATCGTCCCAGGCCGGGCGCCGGTGATCCACCGGTTTGACCGGATCTCAGGCCCCCGGGGCCGCCGTGCACTCCGGACACGCCGACGAGGTCCATTAGAGTGGGGGCGGGCCGTGACTGGCGTTCGGGTGGATCACCACCGGGGAGCGGCCCGGCGCACCTCCCGTGCGCCCGGCGTACCGCGGGTACGCCGACGTGCCGCGCGCCTGGGCGAACCGCGATTCCGCAGCGACGCTCAGGAGACCCCATGACGACCGCCCAGACCGCCACCGCCCCTGCCCGGCTCATGGACGGCACCGCCCTCGCCCGCCGCATCTCGGAGCGGACCGCCGTCCTCGCGGCGAAGATCACCGAGCGCACCGGTACCGCTCCCTGCCTCGCGACCGTCCTGGTCGGTGAGGACCCGGCGTCCGTCACGTACGTACGGATGAAGCAGAACCGCTGCGCCAAGGCCGGGATCACCTCCCGCCACGTGGAGCTGCCGGCCGCGACCACCACCGAGGAGCTCGTCGCCGCCCTCACCGCCCTGTCCGAGGACCCGGAGATCAGCGGCATCCTGCTGCAGCACCCGGTCCCGCACCACATCGACGAGCGCGCCGCCTTCGAGGCCATCGCCCCCGGCAAGGACGTCGACGGTGTCACCATGCACTCCTTCGCCGCGATGGGCTTCGGACTGCCGGGCTTCGTCTCCTGCACCCCCGGCGGGATCATGCGGCTCCTCGCCGAGTACGACGTGGACCTGACCGGCAAGCACGCCGTCGTCGTCGGCCGCAGCGCGATCCTGGGCAAGCCGGCCGGCATGCTGCTGCTGGAGCAGAACGCCACCGTCACCTACTGCCACTCCCGCACCGTCGACCTGCCCTCGATCGTGCGCCAGGCCGACGTGCTGGTCGCCGCCGTCGGCAAGGCCGAGTTCATCCGCGGCGAGGACATCAAGCCGGGCGCCGTGGTCCTGGACGCCGGCTACAACGAGGGCAACGTCGGCGACGTCCACTTCGAGTCGGCCGCAGCCCGCGCCTCGCTGATCACCCCGGTCCCCGGCGGCGTCGGCCCGATGACGATCGCCGTCCTGCTCGAGCAGACCGTCCAGGCGGCCGCGGCCCAGGCCGGGCTGGCGCTCGCGGAGCTCTGACCACCGGGTACGGGAACGCTCCGTACGGGACACGCCCCGGGCCCTTCGGCCCGGGGCGTTCCGCGTCCCGGCGGTGTCCGGATTCTTGCGGCCGGAGCCTGCCGGGCTCCGGGGAGCGGGCGGTATCTTTTGCGCCGGGGCGCGCGATGACACGTGCAACACGTTTCCTGGGGGGGAACTGCTGATGGACCTGTTCACGCCACTGGAGCTGCCCAACGGCACCGCCCTGCCGAACCGCCTGGCGAAGGCGGCCATGGAGGAAAGCCTCGCCGGGTCCGGCCAGCTGCCGGACGAGCGCATCGAACGGCTCTACCGCCGCTGGGCCCGGGGCGGCGCCGGACTGCTGATCACCGGGAACGTGATGGTCGACCGCCGGGCGCTGACCGCGCCGGGGACGATCGTCCTCGACGCCCGCTCCCCGCTCGAGCCCTTCCGGCGCTGGGCCGAGGCCGCGTCCTGCGGTGGGGGCCGGGTCTGGATGCAGATCAACCACCCCGGCCGGCAGGTCGGCTCGGAGATGCCCGGCACGGCCTGGGCGCCCTCCGACATAGGGGTGAGCCTCGGCAAGCACACCAAGCGCTTCGCCCGGCCCACCGCGATGACCGAGGCCGGCATCGAGGGCACCGTCGCCCGGTTCGCGGTCACGGCCCGGCGGGCCGAGGAGGCCGGCTTCCACGGGGTGCAGATCCACGCCGCGCACGGCTACCTCCTCAGCCAGTTCCTCTCCCCGCTCGTCAACCGGCGCACCGACCGCTGGGGCGGCAGCCTGGAGAACCGGGTCCGGCTGCTCACCGAGGTCGTCGGCGCCGTCCGCGCGCAGGTGAGCCCCGGCTTCGCGGTCGGGGTCAAGCTCAACACCGCCGACTTCCAGCGCGGCGGCTTCGACACCGAGGAGGCGGCCCAGGTCCTCGCGGTCCTCGGCGGCCTCGGCGTCGACCTGGTCGAACTGTCCGGCGGCAGCGTCGAGAGCCCCGCGACCCTGGGCCGCACCGCCGATCTGCGGACCCTCGAACGGGAGGCGTACTTCCTCTCCTTCGCCGAGCAGTTCCTGGGCTCGGCCACGATGCCGCTGATGCTGACCGGCGGGATAGGCCGCCGGGAGACCGCGCAGAAGGTCCTGCAGCGCGGTGTGTCCGTCGTGGGGCTCGCCTCGGCCCTGGCGTTCCGCCCCGACCTGCCGGCCCGCTGGCGCGCCGGGGAGGACGTACGGGTGACGGTGGAGCGGCTGCGCTGGAAGGACCGGGACCTGGCCGGCGCCGGGCTGCTGGCCTTCGTACGCTTCCAGATGCACCGGCTGGCCCGCGGTCTTGAACCGCGCCCGGAGGCCTCCCCGCGGGCGGCGTTCGCCCTCGACCAGCTCCAGCACTGGCGCCGGGTGCGGGTGTACGGGGCCTGGCTCGCCCGCAACCCCGAGCCCGAGGACGCCCTCGCCGGCTGACGCCGGCCGCCCGCGCCGACCGCTCACAGGCGCGCCGGGTCCCGTCGTACGGCCGCCACGATGGGGGAGGCGCGGAACTCCCGGGCCAGCGCCGCGAGCGGCCGGGAGTCCAGCCGGTACGGCTCGGGCAGTCCCTGGTCCGCCCCCGCCGGGTGCTCCCCGGCGCCGTCCGCGACCGCCGGGCCGAGAGCCTCCGCGGCTTCGGCGGCCTCGGCCGCCTCCCGGCGCCGGCAGGCCGCCGCGAGCATGGCCGCGTCGGCCACGACCGAAGCCTGCGACGCGCACATCCCCTGGCCGAGCGCCTCCTCGTACGCGGCGCCCCGTACGGCCGGGTCGAACCAGCGGCCCAGCGCCAGGATGCCGTCGTCGATCACCGACTCGCGGTGGATCAGCCGGATCCCGATCGGCGACCACCAGGTCAGCGGCACGGTCGTCACGCTCGACGCGGCGAAGCCGCGCAGCGCCTTCCACAGCGGGTGCAGCCGCCGGTACCGGCTGAAGTCCCGCCAGGCCGCCGAGCCGCCGACCAGCGGCACGATGAACCCCGACCCCACCATCAGGGCCGCCGCGGAGGCGAACGGCGGGGCCACGTACGTGGACAGGCCGTCCCAGTCGCGGCCCGACCAGCGGGCGCCCACCGCCGCCCACTTCGTGACCAGGTAGCCCAGGTCCAGCACCCCGCCGAGCACGATCAGGGCCAGTCCGGTGCGCAGCGGACGCAGCGAGGGGCGCACGCGCAGCAGCCACTTCCAGCACAGCACGGTGAGCGTCGAACTGCCCACGGTGTGCGCGAGCAGGTAGCAGACGATCATCTCGCGCAGCCACGGCGTGTTGGCGTAGTACGTGTCCAGGTCGCGCAGCCGCTCCACCGGCGCGTCGCCGAGGGCGAAGAGGACGACGATGAGCAGCGTGACGGCCCCGAACGCGGCCACCGTCAGCCGGGTCGCCCGCCGCACGACCGCCGGCGGGCCGCCGCCCCACTGCAGGACCAGGACGATGCACGACCCCGAGAACGCGGTCAGCACGCTGTACACCAGCGGGGCCGAGAAGTTGACGATTCCGGTGAGCCGGTTGACCGCGGCGATGGTCGGCGGAGCCGCCAGGAACATGACCATGCAGCCGACCACGAGCAGGGTGCACACGGCCCGCATGAGCGGCTGGTCCCATCCCCGGCGCAGGGTGGGCGCCTTGATCAGCAGCGCCAGGATCATCACCGACCCCGGTACGTACAAGATGAGACCGTCGGTCATCGCGCCTGGCCGACGGGACCGACCGGGCCGACCGGGCCGACCGGGCCCACGGGGTCGACCGGGCCCACGGGGTCGACCGGGCCGGACCCCTGGTCGAGCCCCGCGACGGCCCGCTCGGCCGCGGTCAGCGGCGGTGCCTTCAGCGCGTCCCGGTCCGAGGCGCGCAGCACGTGCCAGACCACCGAGGGCCGCAGCCAGTACGTGGGCGGGCTGCTCATGGTGATGACCTGGAGGAACGCGGCGGTCAGCGCCTCGCGCGTGGTGGCCCCGGTCATCAGCCGGCTCACGTATGCGTTGAGCAGCCCGGCGCCGGCCCGCGGTTTCATGCCGGTGGCCCCGGGATACAGGATGTCCTGCGAGGTGGCGAGCTCCCAGGCGGTGGCCACCTGCGGGACGAGCGCGCGCTGCGCCTCGCGGCCGAAGCCCGGATGCGCGAGGCCCTTGGCACGCATCAGGGCGCGTACGGCCAGCAGCCCCTGGGCGGCGACCGTCATGCCCTGTCCGTACAGCGGGTTGAAGGTGGCGACGGAATCGCCGACGGCGAAGAAGCCGTCGGGCAGGTCCGCCTTCTCGAAGTAGACCCTGCGGTTGGCGGTGCCCTGGGTGACGGCGACGTCGGTGAGGGGCTTCCTGCCCTCGAGGAGCTCGCCGACGACGGGATCGCGGATGCCCTTGGCGAACGGTATGAACTGCTCGGGGTCGCCGGTCGGCTGGCCGCCCCGGGTGCCGGACAGGGTGGCCTGCCACTGGCCGTTCTCGATGGGCACGATCGTCGCCGTCCGGCCGGGTACGCACACCCGCGGATCGGACTGCACGTTGACGATAGGGAAGCCCATCTCGTGAGCTCCCGCGGGGGCTTCGAAGATCCGCGTCGCGTACACCAGACCGGAGTCGACCTGGGCCTGTCCGATCCCGCCGACCCCGAGTTCCTGCAGCCAGGCCCGGGCCCGGGAGCCGCGCCCGCTCGCGTCCACCACGAGGTCGGCGGTCAGCAGCCGGCCCGCCCCGTCGGGGGTGTCGACGCGGACGCCGGTGACGCGGGCCGCCGTACCCTCCAGGGCCTGTACGCGGCTCTGCTGGAGCGTGGTGACCCCGGGCAGGCCGGTCACCCGGGCGCGGACCACCGCGTCGAGGAGGTCGCGGCTGCACGAGATGTTGAACTGCTTCTCCCCGCAGCGCGGGATCCAGCCCTGGGCGGTCTTGGTGACCAGGTCGCCGGGCAGGCTGCGGCGGATCGCGCCCGCCGCCGTCCAGTCGTCGGTGATGCCCGGGAGTATCTTCTCGATGGCGCGGGCCCCGCCCGACCACATGACGTGGACGTGCCGCGCCTGCGGGAGTCCGCGCCGCGGCGCCGGGCTGTCGGGCAGCGTGTCGGCGTCGATGATCGTGACCGTCGCGTGCTCGGCGAGCACGGCCGCAGCGAGCAGGCCGGCCATGCTGCCGCCCACGACGACGGCGTGGCGGGGCGGGGAAGAGTGGGTCATCGTGGGGCTCTCTGTCAGGGCCGTGCGGGGGCAGCGGCACGTGAGGTGCATCGACGGGGAAGGCGGTGGTCACCGGGGCGTCATCGGTACGCCGCCGGGACGTGCACTCAACGGCCCCATCCCAGGGAGGACTTGATGCGCTCGATCGCCTCGGGGAAGCGTTCCTCGCGGGGCCCCGGCAGGTACGCCTTCAGGACCTGGCCGAGGTACAGGCCGAAGGTCTCTGCCCGGATCTCCGCCGGATCCTCCCGGTCGGCGCGGGCGGCCGCCTGCCGGACCACGCTGCCCAGTCCGGCCTCCGAGTGCAGCAGCTCGGCGAGATCGCCCCGGTGCCCCGTGAGCCGGGCCGCCACGGCCATGCCCGGGCCGTGGCTGTCACACGTGCCTTCCTCCAGGTGCCATAACTCGTGGCAGGCGATGACGAGTTGGTGCTCCGGCCGGGTGCGCTCCTCGATGACGAGCAGGTCGCGCTCTTCCATCTCCAGCCACAGCCCGCTGGCCGTGTCGGGCGGGAACCCGGCGAACCGGAACTCCACCGGCCGGCCGCCGCGCCGGCGGCCGTACGCGGCGCACAGGCTCCCGATGATCTCGGCGGCATCGGCCGGCCGCGCCAGGCGCGCATCCGCCAGCAGATCTCCGCCGAGTTTCCGCATGGTCCGTGTGGTCCTCATGGCGCTCCCCCCTCGGCAGCCTTACGGTCGTCGGGCACCGCCGCGTGGAGCGGGCGTTCTCCGCCCCCGCCCGGGCGCCCCAGCCGGCCCTCGCGGGCCAGCAGGTCGTCGAGGTGGTCGGCCAGCGACTTCCAGCCCGCCGGAGAGAGCCGTCCGGCCCGCGTGACGATGCTCCGTACATCGTGCGCCCGCAGCACGGCGAGCATCGGGCTTCCGGCATTCTGTCCGGCGGTTTTCAGCTCGTGCTCGATCTCGGAGAGTGCGCTGGTGAGCGCCTCGGTGTCGTCGGCGAGTAAGAAGCCGCCGTCGACCCCGTAGAAGCGCTGGATCCCGGCGGCCGCCGCGAGGTTGGGCAGGCCCTCACCACGCGCGAGACGGGTCAGCGACTGCCCCGAAGCGTCGAAGGAGTGGGCGATGGCCGCGAGGGAGTGGGCCTGGCCGTCCGCGCGCAGCCGGCTGCGCCGCAGGTGCTCGAACCGCTGGTGCACCTGGGCCTTCAGCGGGAGGCGGGGAGGTGCGCCGTCGAGGGTGAGCCGGATGTCGTGCGGGGGCATGCCCGTCAGGTACGAGAGGTGCTCGAGGTCGTCCGCGGCGGCCGCGCCGGTGGTGGCGAGGGCGTGTTCCACCGCGCACTGGCTGTCGGCGAGGAGGAAGCCGGCGTAGACCCCGAAGAACCGCTGCACACCCGCCGCGTGGCCCAGCCGGGGCATCCCGGTGCCGGCGTTGAGGGGGCCCAGCGAGGCGCCGGGCGCCTGGAAGTCCTCCGCGATGGCGGCGAGGGACCACTCCCGGCCGTGCTTGTCGCGGCGGGTGGCCCGCAGCCGCAGGAAGCGCCGGTGCACCCGCCGGCACAGCGGCGCTTCGGGCGCGGTCCCGGCCACGATCCGGGGGACGAGCGCGGGTTCGACCCCGCAGAGGCGGCTCAGCCGCTCCGGGGACAGCACCTCGGCCGGGTCCCGGCCGCTGCCCTCCGCCAATGCCGTGACGCGCGCCCAGGCCGAGGCCAGGTCGGGTCGGGCGGCGGCTGACACCGTGAGGTTCTCCGTATGTCGAGAGGACGTTCGAGAGCTTCAGCTCCGTGCAGCGTAGCCCGCACCCCCCCGGCGAAACAGGCGATCCCCCACCTTTCTTGCGATGTGACTCAAAGAAGGTTGGCACGACCGCCGCCGGGACCGGCATGACCCCTGAGGTAATCGACCCCGGTGCGGGCCGCGGGGGACAGTGGAGCCATCGGGTTCCGAGTCCGCGCACTCGGTCTCGGAACCCGACCCCACCAGCGCATTCGCGTGCGCGGCAGCCCGCCCGCGCCCCGCCCCTGACCCTCGACGGAGGCTGATCCGCCATGTCCGCAACCCTGCTCGGCAGCGTCGCCCGCACCACCGTCCCGCAGACGGCGCTGCGCCGCTTCCTCGCCCTCGACTCCGTGGTCACCGCCGCGAACGGCCTCGCGTACGCCGCCTTCTCCGCCCCGCTCGGCCGGCTGCTCGGCGTCGGCGAGGCCGCCCTGCTCGAACTCGGCCTGTTCCTGACCCTCTACGGGGCCGGCGTCGGCTGGCTGGCCTCGCGCCGCCGTCCTCCGGCCTTGGCGGTGAGGGGCGTCATCGAGGCCAACTGCGCCTGGGCCGCCGTCAGTCTGGTCTCCCTCTTCCTCTGGGACGCCCCCACCACGGCCGGCCTGGTGTGGATCCCGGCGCAGGCCCTGACCGTCGCAGGCTTCGCCGTCCTCCAGCAGCTGGCACTGCGGAAGACGGCCTCAGGGCCCCAGTGAGCGCAGGTACTTCACCGTCGTCGCGTCGGCCGGCAGCAGGGTCTCGATGGCCAGCTCGGCGACGGTCACGTCCATCGGCGTGTTGAACGTCGCGATCGAGGACACGAAGGACAGCAGGTGCCCGTCGTGCTCGATCACCAGCGGCAGCGCGATGTGCGGGACGGCCTCCCCGGGAGCGGCGTCGCCTACCCGGTCGGCGACCGGGTAGGCGGACACCTCCTCGTACAGCGCGCGCAGCGGCGCGGAGCGGGCCAGCGCGATCTGCCGCTCCATCTGCGTCAGCAGATGCCCGCGCCACTCCGCGAGGTTGCGGATCCTGGGGGCCAGGCCCTCCGGGTGCAGGGTGATCCGCATGGCGTTCAGCGGCGGGATCAGCAGGTGCTCCGGCAGGCCGTCCAACAGCATCGCGATGCCGCGGTTGGCTGCGACGACCCGGTACGTGGCGTCCACGACCAGCGCCGGGTACGGCTCGTAACCGGTCAGCAGCCGCTCCATGCCCTCGCGCAGCCCCTCCATGGAGGGGTCGTCCAGTGGGGTCTGCGCGTAGTGCGGGGCGTAACCCGCCGCGAGGAGCAGGGCGTTGCGCTCGCGCACCGGAACGTCGAGGCGGTCCGCGAGGCGCAGGAGCATCTCCTCGCTCGGCCGGGACCGGCCGGTCTCGATGAAGCTGATGTGGCGGGAGGAGGAGTCGGCGCGGCCGGCCAGCTCCAGCTGGCTGATGCCGCGCCGCTCCCGCCAGGTACGCAGGAGGACTCCGACGGACGGGGTGGAGGTCATGCCCACGACGGTAGCCCAGAGGGGTCAGCCCAGGTCGAAGACGTTGCGCAGGCCGAGGCGGTAGCGCCACAGGTCGTGCCGCTTGAAGGACTCCACCTCCGGAGCCCGGTACATCGGCAGGACTGCACACCGCTCGGCCTTCGAACCGTCCCTGTCCAGCAGGGCGTTGACGGCTGCGCGGGCCGAGGCGTTGGCGCCCTCCATCGTCGCCAGGTCGATGTCGACGGCCACGTAGTCCCCGCTGAGGAAGAAGTTGGGCACCCGGGTCTGCGCGCTCGGCCGGTTGTGGAAGGTGCCGGTGGGGTGGATCAGCAACTGGTCCTGGTTGGTCGGGTTCGGGGTGCCGAGTCCGTCCACCCCCGGGTCCAGGAACCAGGAGTGCAGGGTGCGGTCCGTCAGCAGCGTCTTCCCGGTGTCGTTGAGGGAGGCCTTCAGCTGCGCCCACACCTCGCGGGCGACCTCCTCGCGGGTGCACTGCTTGGCCGTCTTCCCGTACAGGATCCCCGGCTTGTCCCAGTCCGAGATGTCCACCGACAGGCAGTCCACCGCCGCCCCGTCGCCGTAGTCGGCCGGGAAGTTGCGGGCCGGCCAGTGCTCGGCCTGCTGGATCGCCGTCAACGACCAGGGTGAGTCGATGCAGTTGAGGTGCCCGTGGACGAGGGGTGCGCGCTCGGTGAGGTAGAACTGGATGCCGGTCATCCAGTCGGTCTCCAGTCGGTCGCAGCGGCCCAGCATCGGGTCCGCGGCCCGCAGCCCCGCACTCCAGGTGCGCCGGGCGTGCTCGACCGGCAGCGCGCTGACGTAGTGGTCGGCGGTGACGGTCTGCCGGGCCCCCGCCGGGTCCAGGGCGGCGACCCCGCTCACCCGGCCGTTCCCGTACTGCACCTCCTGTACCGTCCAGCCGATCCTGAACTCCACGCCGAGGGAACGCAGGTGGGCTTCCCACGGGTCGATCCACGCCTCGTTGGTCGGCAGGTTGAGGATCCGGTCCGGCGGACCGTCCGCGCCGCGCCCGAGGGCGTTGAAGACGAAGGCCTCGCCCAGGGCGCCGACGGTACGGGTGGACGCCTCCTCGGCCTTGGTCGCGACGATGTTGCGGGTGATGCCCACGGCGAGGATGCGCTGGTACTCGTTCGACATCCGGGCGGCCCGTACGAACTCCCACCAGGGGGTGTGCTCCCAGACCTCGTTGCGGCGCTCGTCGCAGCTGGTGAGGAAGACCAGCACGCGGTCGACGAAGTACGCGGTCTCGTGCGGCGGCAGCCGGACGAGTGACTGCAGGACGCCGGTCAGGACGCGGCGGATCTCGTCGGGCGTCAGCTCGGCGGGGGAGTGGCCGGGCCAGGGGATCGGCGCGCGCAGGTCCTCCCGGCCGCCGGCCCGGGCGAACATCATCTCGGGCGGGGCGACGAGGTTGTCCCACACGCCGTGGGCGTTGCCCGGGAAGGGGATGCGCCGCATGGTGTCGGGCAGGTTGTGGTAAATGCCGGGGATGAAGCGGAAGCCGTGCTCCGCGGGCAGCGGCCGGCGCCCGCCGCGGGCGCTGCCGGGGACGTCCATGCTGCGGGCCTTGCCGCCGAGCGCGCGGCGCTCGTAGACCGTGACGGCGTAGCCGCGCTCGGCGAGTTCGTGGGCCGCGGTGAGCCCGGCGACCCCGCCGCCGAGGACGGCGACGCGGCGGCCGGTGGTCTTGGGTGCGGGAGACTGGGTCTGGGTCTGGGTCTGGGCCCGGGCGGGAGGGGCCAGGGCCCCGGATGCCCCCAGCGCCCCGGCGGTGGCCGCCCCCGCACCCGCGATGAACGTGCGCCTCGAACTGCCCGTGCGCGTCATGAGGAAGCCCCTTCGGATTCGTCGGCAGGCTGTGCATTACCGGCGGTAACAGCCACGTCCGGCGCAGGAGCATAAGGGCGACACCGTGGACCCGGAAGGCGCGGAAGTACCCACACGCACTATGGCGCGAAACGTTTCCTCCGGTGGGCGCTGTGGGAACCTTGACCCCACGTCAGAAGTCCGGCCCGAACGGTGAAGGAGCATGCCGATGGCAGACGAGCCGCTTTCGCAGAAGGAGATCGAGGACCGGTTGCGGGAACTCCCCGGCTGGGCCTTCGAGGACGACCGGATCATCCGCACCTACCGGCTGGGCACCCACTTCGCGGCGAGCGCCCTCGTCGCCCACATCGCCGCGGTCCAGGACGAGTTGAACCACCACTCCGACCTCACCCTCGGCTACAACACGGTCCGGGTGTCGGTGAACACGCACAGCGCGGGCGACTCCGTCACCGGCGCCGACTTCGCGCTCGCCGAGCGGGTCGAAGCCCTGGCCCCCGCCCACGGCGCGAGCTGATACCGACGGGCGGGGGTCACGGGCGCTTGCCCGTGCCGGGGAGGACCGGCTCCAGGCGCCACCACTGCGACGGCGAATCGGTGTCCTCGCACTGGCGGGCCCGGCCCTCCTCGTCCCCCTCCAGCGGCAGCCCGCTGATACAGGCGATCAGGGACACCACACCGGGATCGTCGAGGTGCTCCTCGACGATCCACTCCTGCGCGCCGAACGCGTTCGGCCGCCACACCTGGACCCGGGTGCCGCTCTCCGTCGACGCGTTCGCGACGTCGAGCCGCTTGGCGTTGTGCACGCTGACGACGTGGACGATCCCGCCGCCGCTGTGCACGGGCGAGATCCGCCACTGCCGGGCGGCCGGGGGCGCGGCCGGATCCTCGGGCCCCATGTGCACCCGCGTGCCGCCCTCCAGCTGGAGCAGCAGACCGCTGGCGACGTTACGGATCAGGTAGACCCCGTCGGGCAGGCTCATCCGCGGCTCAGACGTCGAAGACGGCCGGGTCCGGCCCGATCCGCCCGGCCGAGGAACCGCTGCCCAGCGCGTCGAGCGCGGCGAGGTCGGCGGCGTCCAGCTCGAAGCCGAAGACGTCCAGGTTCTCCCGGATCCGCGACGGGGTCACCGACTTCGGGATCGCGATGTTCCCGAGCTGCAGGTGCCAGCGCAGTACCACCTGGGCGGGGGAGCGCCCGTGCCGGGCGGCGGCCTCGGCGACGGCCGGGAGCGTCAGCAGCTCCTTGCCCTGGCCGAGCGGGGACCAGGCCTCGGTCGCGATGCCGAGCCTGGAGTGCAGGGCGCGCAGCCCGGGCTGCGGGAAGAGCGGGTGCAGCTCGATCTGGTTCACGGCCGGAACCAGCGCACTCTCGGCGCCGAGCCGCTCCAGGTCGGCGGGACGGAAGTTCGACACGCCGACTGCGCGGGAGCGGCCGCTCTCCGCGATCTCCTCGAAGGTCTTCCAGATCGTGAGGAAGTCGTCGCGCATCGGGCGCGGCCAGTGGATCAGGTACAGGTCGAGGTGGTCGAGGCCGAGCTTGGCGAGGGAGTCGTCGAGCGCGCGCAGCACGTCGTCGCGCTTCCAGGTCCGGGAACGCCCGTTCCACAGCTTGGTGGTGACGAAGAGCTCCTCGCGCGGGACCCCGGAGGCGGCGATCGCCTCGCCGGTGCCGGCCTCGTTGCCGTAGGCGGCCGCCGTGTCGATGCTCCGGTACCCCGCCTCCAGCGCTGCCCCGACCGCCTGCGCGGCCTCGGAGTCCGGGACCTGGAAGACTCCGTACCCGAGCTGGGGCATGAGCGTGCCGTTGTTGAGCCGGATGGCGGGGACGTCGTTCACGTCTGGCTGTTCCCTCGGATCGACGGGCTGGGTACGAGGGGCGACAACCCGCCGCCCCGGCGAGCGTATTCCCGCCGAGGCGGCGCACCGGGGCCGGACACACCGTCAGGACGTTCCCAGATAGGCCTCCCGGACGAGCGGATCGGCACGGACCTCGGCGGGGGTGCCCTCGGCGAGGACCGTGCCGAGGTCCAGGACGACCACCCGGGTGCACAGTTCCATCACGAAAGCCACGTTGTGCTCCACCAGCAGCACGGCGCACCCCTCCTGCCCGGCCAGCCGCCGCACGATCGCCGCGAGCTGCTCGCGCTCGGGCGCCGACAGCCCGGACGCGGGCTCGTCCAGCAGCAGCACGCGCGGCGGATCCGCCACCGCGCGGGCCAGCTCCACCATCCGGGCCTGACCGACCGGCAGCCCGCCCGCGTACGCCGCCCCCAGCGCGCCGATCCCGCAGGAGGCGAGCACCCGCTCGCCCTGCTCGCGCCGCTCCCGCTCCCGGCGGCGCCGGCCCGGGGAGCCGAGGAGGTCGGCGGCGATCCCGCCCCCGCCCCCGCGCCACTCCTGTGCGACGAGCACGTTGTCGGCCACGGTGAGCTGCCCGAACAGCTGCTGCCGCTGAAAGGTCCGGCGGATCCCGTGCCGGGCCCGCCAGACCGGGGAGCGCCGGGTGATGTCCGCCCCGTCGAGCAGCATCCGCCCCTGGTCGGGCCGCCGGATCCCGGACAGCACGTCGAACAGCGTGGTCTTCCCGGCCCCGTTCGGCCCGATCAGCCCGCACACCTCGCCGGCCCGGACGCCGAGGTCCACCCCGGTGAGCGCCTTCACCCCGCCGAACCGGACGCTGATGCCGGCGCCCTCCAGTACGCAAGGCCCCGTCATCGCGCCATCCCCAGATAGGCCGCGGTGAGCCGGTCGGCCTCCACCTCGGCGCGCGGACCGCACCAGGACACCCGGCCCTGGGAGAGGTACGCGACGGTGTCGGCGACACCGAGGATCCCGGCGGCCTTCTCCTCGACCAGCAGCAGTGCGGTCCCGGCGCCCCGCAACTCGGTCAGCAGCGCGTACACCTCCTCCACGACGCGGGGAGCGAGCCCCAGCGAGGGCTCGTCGGCGATCAGCACCTCGGGCGGGCGCTGCAGGAGCGGCGCGAGGGCCAGCATCTGCTGCTCCCCGCCGGACAGCGCCCCGGCGGGGACGCCCCGCCGTTCCCCGAGCCGGGGGAACCGGTCGTAGACGGCGGTCCGCGCGTCCGCTTCGCGGAGGTACAGGGCGAGGTTCTCCTCGATGGTCAGCGCAGGGAAGATGCCCCGCCCTTCGGGGGCGAGCAGCACCCCGGACCGGGCGCGCCCCACGACCCCCTCGCGGGTGACGTCCCGCCCGCGTACGAGGACCGCTCCGTTCACGGCGCCGACCAAACCGGCGGCGACACGGCACGCGGTGCTCTTCCCGGCCCCGTTCGGCCCGAGCACGGCGAGGATCTCGCCCTTCCGGACGGCGAGATCGACCCCGTGCAGTACGAGGCCCCCGTCGTATCCGGCGGTGACCCCGCGCAGCTCCAGGGCGGCCGCCGCTCGCTCGGGCCCCGCGGGGCCGTCCCCCACGCCGCCCCGGACCCCGTACGTGCGCTGCGCGCCCACGGCCCCGGACGCCGGGCGGGCCGCATCAGCCTCGCCGGCCTTTGAGGCGCGTGGTCTGGGGCGGAACCCCGGCAAACGGCGAGAGCGCGGGGTGGGGGCCGGCCCCGCCGGGCCGGGGCCCGGCCCGGCGGTCGCGGCGGTCCCGGCGGCCCCGACCGCCCCCGCACCCCCGCGGGAGGCACCGGCCCGCCGCTTCGCCAACCGCACCGGAACGGCGGCGCAGTACCCGTCCGGATCGTTGGCCAAGGCCAACCCCGCCAGGCCGAACAGGATCACCGGCAGGTGCGCGGACTCCGTCACGTAGTCGGACAGCAGCCGCGGGGCCACTGCGAACACCACCCCGGCCACCACCGCGTACTGTGGCCGCCGAACCCCCGCGGCCACCACCACCGCCAGCCACACCAGCCCGGTCATCGCCGTGAAGTCCGTCGCCGTGATCCGGGTGTTGTACGACGCCACCAGCACGCCCCCGAACCCGGCCAGCCCGGCCGACAGCGTGAACAGGAGCAGCTTCGTACGCAGTACGGACACCCCCGAGGCCATCGCCGCCGCCGGCGCCGAACGCACGGCCAGCACCGCCCGCCCCGACGGCGAGTTCCGCAGCGCGCTCAGCCCGGCCGCGCACACCGCGACGACCACCACCAGCGCCACCCCCAGCGCCCGGTCGTCCCCCAGATCCACCGGTCCGAACACCGGCCGCGGGACCGACCACCCGGAGTCCCCGTTCCGCAGCCACCGCAGCTGGAACAGCACCTGGTCCGCGAGGAACGCCAGCGCCAGTGTCGCCAGGGCCAACGTCCGCCCGCCCAGTCGCAGCGCCGGCAGTGCGACCAGCGCCCCGAGCACCGCCGCCACGCACGTCCCCACCGCCAGCGCCGCCACGAACGGCCAGCCCCGGCTCATCAGCAGCCCCGCCACCAGCGCGGCCCCCGTCACGAACGTGCCCTGCGCGAGCGACACCATCGCCCCGAGCCCGGTCACCACGGTGAAGGACATGAACACCAGCCCGAGGGCCAGCCCCTGCGCGAGCAGTCCGCTCCAGAACGGGGTGGTCACCGTGGAGAAGGCCACGCACAACAGCCCCGCGGCCGCTGCCCACACCCCCCAGCGCCGTCCCCACGAGGCCCCCGCCAGATGGTCCACGGGCGCCGCGTCCACGGCCGCGGTCCCCGCCGTACGGCTCCGCCGGGTCAGTACGAGCAGCCCGCCGAACAGGATCAGGAACGGCACCGCCGTCCGGAACCCGGTGATCCCCTCGGCGAACGACGCGTACCCGGCCACCAGGTTCTGCAGCACTCCCAGCCCCAGGCCGCCCGCGAACGCGAGCGGTACGGACGCGAACCGCCCGAGCACCGCCGCCGTCGCCGAGACGAACAGGAACAGGGTGAAGTCGTGTGCCGACAGCCCCAGCAGCGGCGTCGCCAGCACCCCCGCCAGCCCCGCCAGCGCGGAGGCGATCATCCACGCCACCGACGACAGCCGGTCGGCGCTGATCCCGCGCAGCTCGGTCAGCGAGCGGTTGTCGACGGCCGCCCGCAGCTGCAGCCCCAGCCGTGTGTGCCGCATCAGCACCCACAGGGCCACCGCCACGACCGCCGTCACCACCCAGGTGATCAGCTGGTCGGAGTCGATGCCGACACCCTCCGCGAGCTGCCAGGACGTCGCCGGGCTCGGCCCCACGCCCGGCAGCCCGAACTGGTTCTCCGCGGGTTTCACGGGCGCGCCCGCATCCCCCAGCAGCTCGACGGCCCACAGCCCGGCCGCCGGCAGTGCGACCAGCAGCCCGATCGTGGCCACGATCTGCGCGGTCTCGCCGACCTGCGCCAGCCGTCGGAACATCAGCCGGTCCAGCCCCCACCCGAGCCCGGGGGCCAGCACGCACACCACCAGCAGGGCCGCCGGGACCGCCGGCCACCCCAGCCCGGAGTGCACCTCGTAGAAGGTCAGCGCGCACAGGTAGGCCGTGGCCCCGTGCGCGAAGTTGAACAGCCCGGACGCCGAGTACGACAGCACCAGCCCGGTGGCGAGCAGTGCGTACAGGGCTCCGGAGACCAGACCGCTCAGGACAAAGACGAGCAGATCTCCCATGGGACCGCGCCTACTTGAAGGGGATCGGCGCGTGACACTTGAACGGTACGGAGACCTCGTACGCCCCGTTCTTCAGCTGGACCAGTGCACCGCAGCCGAAGCTGTCCTTCTGCCCCTTGGGCTCGGCCCGGTCGCCGACGAGGGTGCCGGTGTCGGAGAAGCTCTGCGCGGCGTTCTGGAAGTGCGTGACGGTGAGGTCCTTTCCCGCCTTCTGCGCGATGGACACGAACAGGTCCGCCGACATGTACCCGGTCAGCATGTGCATGTTCAGGGGCACTTCCCGGCCACCCGAGGCGGCCTTGATGTCCGCCTTGAACCGGGCCATGGCCGGGCTCGTCGACTCGAAGGGCTCGAACTGGAGCAGGACGTGCACCCCGTCGAGGGCCTGCTTGGTGGCGTCCTTGGCGAGCAGCCCGGGGTCGTAGTCGGTGGGGTCGGAGAGCACGCCCTGGTACCCGGCGCGCTTGAGGGCGGTGAACAGGCCGATGTTGTTGGGCGTCTGCATGACCGAGACGACGGCGTCGGGCGCCTTGCCGTCGTTGCCGGCGAGGATCTCCTTCACGTACGCCGACCAGTCGCTCGGCACCGCCGTCGCGGGCACCGAGGCCTTGGCGTAGGAGACCGTGAACCCCGCGCTCGTGAAGCCCTGCTGGAAGGTGCGGATGCCGAACTTTCCGGCGTCGCTGTCGGTGGCGATGACCGCGACCGACTTGCCCTTGGCCCCGCCGAGGATCTGGGCGATGCCCTCGGGCCAGGTCTGGTTCAGAGTGCCGCCGGGGGAGGGGACCAGGCAGCCGTTGAACCCGTAGATGTACTTGGGACCGCAGAAGGAGGGCAGGGTGCCCCAGCCGAAGGTGGGGACCTTCTCCTGCTCCAGGAAGTCGGCGCCGGAGAAGGTGACCGAGCTCATCGGGGAGATCGCGAAGACCTTGTCCTGCTGGACGAGCTTGCGGGCGGCGGCCATGTTCTTGGCGGGGTCCTGGCCGTCGTCCTGCGCGCCCAGGTACTCGATCGTGCGCCCGTTGATCCCGCCCTCGGCGTTGGCCCTCAGGTACCGGGCCCTGGCCCCGAGGTCGGTGTCCTTCTTGCTGTAGCCGCTGGCGCTGGTCATGGAGACGATGCCGCCGACCTTGATCGACCGGTCGGTCACGCCGCGGAAGTTGGCGGCCGCGCCCGCGTCGGGCTTGCCGGGGGAGCTGCTGTCGGAGGCGGAGTTGCAGGCGGAGACGAGCGCGAGCGCCGCCGCCGCGGCGGCCAGGGTGCGGATCGGTCGCAACATGTGTGGGATCCCCTCCGGTCGGAATCCCCGCATTCTGTGGGCGACCTGACGGATCGTCAATATTGCTGGCGAAGTGAAGTGACGCATCGTCAGTCAGCTGCCGCCGGGTCCGTCAGGGCTGGTAGAGGGCCGCCACCTCCATCGCGTACGCCTTCTCGATCGCCCGCCGCTTCAGCTTCAACGAGGGCGTCAGCAGACCCTGTTCCTCCGTGAACTGCTCCGCCAGCACCCGGAAGGTGCGGATCGCCTCGGCCTGCGAGACCAGCGTGTTCGCGGCCACCACCGCCCGCCTGACCTCCGCCGTCAGATCCGGGTCGTGGACCAGCTGCGCCGCGGGCATCTGCGGGCGGCCGCGCATCGACAGCCAGTGCGCGATCCCCTCCATGTCCAGCGTGAGCAGGGCGGCCACGTACGGCCGGTCGTTGCCCACCAGCACGCACTGCGCGACCAGCGGATGCGAACGCACCCGCTCCTCGAGCGCGGTCGGCGAGACGCTCTTGCCGTTGGAGGTCACCAGGATCTCCTTCTTGCGCCCGGTGATGGTGAGGTACCCGTCCTCGTCCAGCCGCCCCAGGTCGCCCGTGGCCAGCCAGCCGCCGCGGAGCACCTCCTCCGTCGAGCGCGGGTCATTGAGGTACCCGCTGAAGATGTGGCCGCCGTGCAGCCAGACCTCCCCGTCGTCGGCGATGTGCACCGTGCTGCCCGGGATCGGCCGGCCCACCGTGCCGTACTTGGTCGCGCCCGGGGGGTTCGCGGTCGCCGCCGCACAGGACTCGGTCAGCCCGTAGCCCTCGAACACCGTGATCCCGGCCCCGTCGAAGAACAGCCCGAGCCGTCGCGACATCGCCGACCCGCCCGACATGGCGTGCCGCACGCGGCCGCCCATCGCCTCGCGGACCTTCCCGTACACCAGCTTCTCGAAGAGCTGGTGCTCCATGCGCAGCGCCGCCGAGGGACCCGGCCCCGTGCCGAACGCCTTCTGCTCGCGCGCCTCCGCGTACCGTACGGCCGCCTCGACCGCCCGGTCGAAGGGGCCCGTACGCCCCTCCGCCTCCGCCTTGCGGCGGGCCGCCGCGAAGACCTTCTCGAAGACGTACGGCACCCCCAGCACGAACGTCGGCCGGAACGCGGCGAGGTCCGGCAGCAACTCGGCCGCCGCCAGCACCGGCTGGTGCCCGAGCTTCACCCGCGCCCGGACGGCCGCCACCTCCACCATCCGCCCGAAGACGTGGGCGAGCGGCAGGAACAGCAGCGTGGAGGGCTGCTCACCCGGCCCGGCCCGGAAGACCGACTCCCAGCGGGCCACCATCGTGTCGGCCTCGTACATGAAATTGCCGTGGGTGAGCACACAGCCCTTGGGGCGCCCCGTGGTCCCCGAGGTGTAGATCACCGTGGCGACGGCATCGGGCGTGACCGCGGCGCGGTGCCGGTGCACCAGGTCCTCGGCGACCCCGCGGCCGTCCGCGACGAGCGCCTCGACGGCCCCGGCGTCGAGCTGCCACAGCCGCCGCAGGTGCGGGAGCCGCTCGATGACGGACCCGACCGTCATGGCCTGGTCCTCGTCCTCGACGACGCAGGCGGTGCAGTCGGAGTCCTGCAGGATCCAGTGCACCTGCTCGACGGAGGAGGTCGGATAGACGGGGACCGGCTGGGCGCCGATCGCCCACAGGGCGAAGTCGAACAGGGTCCACTCGTACCGGGTCCGGGACATGACGGCGACCCGCTCCCCGAACCGGACCCCCTGGGCCAGCAACCCCTTCGCCAGCGCGAGCACCTCGGCGGCGAACTCCGCGGACGTCACGTCCCGCCAGACCCCGTCGCTCTTGCGCCCGAGTACCACCCGGCCGGGATCCTCAAGGGCGTGCCGGAAGACGGCGTCGGCGAGCCCGCCGACGGGCGCCGCAACAACGACTGGTGGGACGGTGATCTCGCGCATGCCCCGCTCCTCTCCGCGCAGCGCGGCGACGCTACCCCACGCCTCCCCACGGTTGATCACCGTGTGAAGACCTCCACAAGACCTCCCCAGGGAGGTGGGGACGGGCCGGCCGGAGGTGCGGAAGGGGCGTCCGGGGAGACACTCCCCGCGGCGACGGCCCGGAAACGCGCAGCGCCCCGCCGATCGTGCGCCGGACGGGAGAGGGCCGGACGGGAGGCGGCGGACAGGAGGCAGCGGGGCGGTCCTCAGCGGTTCTCGGCTGCCGGCCCGCCCGGGACGAAGGAGTCCAGCGTCGCGTCGAAGTGGCTCCGCGCTTCTGCGAGCCGGCCGACGGGCGCGGACACCCACACGTCGTACATGCGCCCGTTCTCGTCCCAGCAGACGTCGAAGGTGTGCCGGGCGCCTTCGGCAGCGGTGAACCCGTTCCAGGTGAACTCCCAGAGCGCGGCGGGCAGTCCGTTGTGGGTGGTCGGGACGACCGTGCCGTCGCGGTAGCCGGGGTTGGTGGCCGGGCCGCTCGCGTGGGAGAGCCGCATGACGGCGACCGGCCCCTCGGACACCGCCGGTTTCACCTTGACGCCGATCCGGAAGGCCCCGTCCGGCGACACGTAGAAGACCCGCTCGGCGTCGGTGGAGCGCTGGAAGCCCTCGGGCACGGCGAGGCCGAAGCCCGCAGGGTCGGACACCGACCGGTACCCGGCGGGCGCGGGCTTGGCGTCCGCAGGCACCGACGGGGGCGCGGTACGGGCGGGGGCCGCCGTCGGCGAGAGGGTCTGCGCGGGCTTGGCGCCGGCGGCGCCCGCGGAGGCCCGGCTCCATCCCGAGGCGGTGGCGGCGGGCGCCGCCTCCCGTGCGCCGTCCGCCGACCGTCCGCCGAGCTGCGAGGTGACGGCCACGGCGCCGGCGACCGCCACGGCGAACAGCGCGGCGATCAGCGCCGCCCGGAGAGCGGGCCGGGCCCGCCGGGCCGGGGCGGCCGGCTGCGGGACGTGCTCGGTCGGCGAGTAGCCGACCGCGCCGCCCCCGCCGGGTGCGCGCCCGGTCGGCGGCTCGGTCACCGGACCCGGTGCCGGTACCCGGTCGGCGACGACGGGGACCTTGCCCGTGCTCACGTACGCCGACAGCAGCCGCTCGGCCTCCGCCGCCCCCATCCGCCGCTCCGGGAGGCGTTCCAGCAGACCGCGGATGACCGGAACCAGCGGCCCCGCCTGCGCCGGCGGCCGGATCTCGTCGTACACGACGGCGTGCAGGACCCCGCCGAGCGAATCGCGGTGGAAGGGCGACCGACCGGTCAGCGCCGCGCACAACAGGACGCCGAGCGACCACAGGTCGGACTCGGGTCCCGCGGCGGCTCCCTGCATGCGCTCGGGCGAGGTGTACTCGGGCGAGCCGACGAACGCGCCGGTCTCGCTGATGGTGGTGGACCCGGCGAGCCGTGCGATGCCGAAGTCGGTGAGCACCACCCGCCCGGTCCCGGCCTCCATGAGGACGTTGGCAGGCTTGACGTCCCGGTGGAGCACCCCGCGCGCGTGCGCCGCGGTCAGGGCGCCGAGCAGGGCCAGGCCGGTCCGCGCGGTCTCGGCGGGGTCCAGCGGCCCTTCGGTGCCGAGCCGGTCGGCCAGCGAACCGCCGTCGACGAGCTCCATGACGATGTGGGGGCGCCCCTCGTGCTCCACGACGTCGTGCACGACGACGACGTGCGGATGCCTGACCTGCGCGACGGTCCGGGCCTCCCGCAGGGCGGCCCTGGCGTCCGCGCCCCCGTCGACGTGGAGCTCCTTGACGGCGACGGGACGCCCGAGGAGCTCGTCGGAGGCCCGCCAGACGGTCCCCATGCCGCCTCTGCCCAACCGCTTCTCCAGGCGGTACCGCCCGGCGATCACGATGCTGCTGTCCGGTCCGTCGTGCGACACGTTGCTTCCCCTCCGACCCCGTGGCGCCCCATGATGCCGCACCACCGGATCCGCCCCCGCCGCCCGAGCCGCACAACGTGGAGCCACCGCACCCCCAACGCAAAAAAACCCCACCGAAGTGGGGTTCTTGCTCTGTGTCCGAGGGGGGACTTGAACCCCCACGCCCGATAAAGGGCACTAGCACCTCAAGCTAGCGCGTCTGCCATTCCGCCACCCGGACCGGTGGTCGGCCCCGGTTTCCCGCGGCGACAAGGACAACAATAGCAAAGGATCGGGGTGCTTCCGACCAGGTATTCGGGCCCGGGCCGCTCGCTGACCTGCACGCATGTCGCCGAGGGGGTGGCGAGACTCCGCGTCTCGCGGGTCAGCGGGCCGCCGCGGTGCCCTCGGCCCTCAGCCAGTCGTCGTTGTGCTGCCACGCGTAGAGGGTGGTGCCGTCCATGTAGGCGTAGTACAGACCGCAGCGCGCGGTGGCCTTCCCCCGGGCGTCCTTCGGGAACCAGTCCTGCGCGAGCGGGACCTCCTGCGCGTGCGGCCGCGGCTCCGTCGTGCACGCGGTCGGGAGCCGGTCGTCCGGCAGGGCCGCCGTCAGCAGGCGGTCGCCGCCCGTCGTCTTCATCGCGTACTGCACCGACGTCGCGTCGTCCGGCAGCCAGCGCGGGACCGAGGCCCGTGCCGTCTTCGCCTCGGTGCCCGTCGCGTACGTGCCCGTCTCCTGGTGGCGGTTCCCGTACCAGTCGGCCGCGGCCGGGAGGGCGACCACGGTCGCGAGCCCCACGGCCGAGACGACTGCGGCGGTGGTCAGGACGACGGACCTGCGGATCATGCGGCGTTCGCTTCCCTCGGCGGCGGATGGCGTGCGTGCCTTCATCCTCCGGCCCGGCCCCGGGCCGGCGCGTCCCTCCACCGGGCGGGATCCGCGTACATCTCAGGTCGTACGGGCCCCGGCGCGCCCGGATGCCGATACAGGCTGGACACCACGGGTACCGAGGCGGTCGGATGAGCGCCGCACGTCTGCATCCAGGGGGGTCACGCATGGAAACACCGCACCGCGTCAGCACGTTGGAGCTCTTCTTCGATCTGGTCTTCGTCTTCACCATCACCCAGCTGACGGTGCTGCTGGCGGACGACATCAGCTTCCGGGGCGCCGGCCAGGTGCTGGTGATCTTCACCGTGCTGTTCTGGATGTACGGGGGCTACGCGCACCTGACCAACCAGGTGCCGCCCGACCGCACCGTGCGCAAGGTCCTGCTGATGCTGGCCATGGGGGCGTTCCTGGTGTGCGCGCTGGCGGTGCCGACCGCGTTCGGGGCCGGCGGGGTCGCGTTCGGCCTGGGGTACGTGTTCGTCGTCCTCGTGCACAGCGCCCTGTACACGCAGGCCCACGGCTCCGGCGTGCTCTGGTTCGCGTTGCCGAACCTGCTGTGTGCGCTGTCGGTGCTGACCGCCGGGTTCTTCGACGGGCCGCCCGCCTGGGGTCTGTGGGTGCTCGCCCTGCTGATCCAGTTCGCCGTGCCGCAGCTCGTGCAGAGGGTGGCGGCGAGCGGGGCGGAGCCCGCCGAGGCCGCGCCCGCCGTGACGACGGTCAGCGACCAGCTGGGCGGCATGAGCGCGGAGCACCTCGTGGAGCGGCACGGGCTGCTGCTGATCATCGTCTTCGGGGAGTCCGTGATCGCGATCGGCATCGGGACCGGCTCGCTGCCCCTGTCCGTGGGCATCGCCGGGGGTGCCTTCCTCGCGCTCGCCGTCGCGTCGGCGCTGTGGTGGATGTACTTCGTCCGTGACGAGGGCCGGGCCGAGGAGGTCTTCGCCGAGACGGCCCCGGAGAAGCGCTTCAAGCTGGCGATGCTCGCGTACTACTACGCCTTCCTGCCCATGCTGCTCGGGGTCGCCGCCTTCGCGGCCGGCGTCAAAAAGACCATCGGGCACCTGGGCGAGCACCTGCACACCGGCCCGGCGCTCGCCCTGGCCGGCGGGATCGCCCTCTACCTGGCCGGGGACCTGGCCTTCCGGGCCGTGCTCGGGATCGGCCCGGCCCGGTTCCGGGCGGCGGCGCTGGTGCTCGTCCTGGCCACCGTCCCGGTCGGCACGGCCACCGCCGGGCTCTGGCAGCTGCTCGCCCTGGTCGTCGTACTCCTGGCAGCGCTGGGAGCCGAGGTCCGCTGGACCCCGGGCTGCCCGGCGGCGGCCGGACGGCCTACGGGCAGCGGATGACCTGGCCCGCGTACGAGAGGTTGCCGCCGAAGCCGAAGAGGAGGACCGGGGCGCCCGTGGGGATCTCGCCGCGCTGGACCAGCTTCGAGAGGGCCATCGGGATGCTGGCGGCCGAGGTGTTGCCGGAGTCCACGACATCGCGGGCGACGACCGCGTTGACGGCGCCGATCTTCGCGGCGAGCGGCTCGATGATCCGCAGGTTCGCCTGGTGCAGGACGACGGCGGCCAGCTCCTCGGGGGCCACCCCGGCCTTCTCGCACACCTTGCGGGCCAGCGGCGGGAGCGAGCTGGTGGTCCAGCGGTAGACGGACTGGCCCTCCTGGGCGAACACCGGCGGCGAGCCCTCGATGCGCACCGCGTGGCCCATCTCCGGGACCGAACCCCACAGGACCGGGCCGATGCCGGGCTCCTCGCAGGCCTCGACCACGGCCGCGCCCGCGCCGTCGCCGGTCAGCACGCAGGTGGTGCGGTCGCTCCAGTCGGTGATCTCGGTCATCTTGTCGGCGCCGATGACCAGGGCCCGGGTGGCCGAACCGGCCCGGATCGCGTGGTCGGCGGTGGCCAGGGCGTGCGTGAACCCCGAACAGACCACGTTGAGGTCCATGACGGCCGGGCTGCCGCCCATGCCGAGCTTGGCGGCGACGCGGGCGGCCATGTTGGGCGAACGGTCGATCGCGGTGGAGGTGGCCACCAGGACGAGGTCGATCTCGTCGGGGGACAGACCGGCGCCGGCGAGGGCCTTGCCCGCGGCCTGGAAGGCCAGCTCGTCGACCGGTTCGTCGGGGCCCGCCATGTGCCGGGTCTTGATGCCGACCCGGGAGCGGATCCACTCGTCGTTGGTGTCGACCATCGCCGCGAGGTCCTCGTTGGTGATCACTTTCGCGGGCTGGTAGTGCCCTAGCGCCACCACGCGTGAACCGGTCATGGGCGGGGTCCCCCCTACGTCGGAAGTCAGGATCACCCAGCTTGACCTGCTACTGGTGGGTACATGTGCACGTGACCCAACAGGATTACCTGCCCTGAATTTGGAGATTCCGGAGGATCTTCCTGCCGGGAGCGCCGCAGAACGGCGATCCGGGAGAATGGGCTCGTCAGCTGCACGACGAGGTGCGCGACGAGGACAGAACGGGCGGGCTGATCACCATGGGACGGGTCACCGAGCGCCGTCGTGTCATCCGGGTGCGGAACGGGGTGACCGGGGTCCGCCCGGACACACTGGTCGCCGAGGAGCCGCTGGAGATACGGCTGAGCGGCAAGCCGCTGGCCATCACGATGCGCACCCCCGGCGACGATTTCGCGCTGGCGGTGGGCTTCCTGGTGAGCGAGGGAGTGCTCGGCTCCGCGTCGGACGTACGGGCCGTGACCTACTGCGAGGGGGCGGCGGAGGACGGCACGAACACCTACAACGTCGTCAACGTGCAGCTCGCACCCGGGGTCCCGGTGCCGGACATCACGCTCGAACGGAACGTCTACACCACCTCCTCCTGCGGTCTGTGCGGAAAGGCCAGCCTCGACGCGGTGCGCACGGCGACCCGCTTCCCGCTCCGGCGGAGCGCGGCCGAAGACACCGTACGGATTCCCGCGGAGCTCCTCGGCGAGCTGCCGGACCGGCTCCGCGCGGCGCAGAAGGTGTTCGACCGCACCGGCGGCCTCCACGCGGCCGGGCTGTTCTCCCCGCAGGGCGAGCTGCTGGACCTGCGGGAGGACGTCGGCCGGCACAACGCCGTCGACAAGATCGTCGGCCGGGCCTTCCAGGCCGGCCTGCTCCCGCTGGCGGGCGCGGTGCTGCTGGTGTCCGGCCGGGCCTCCTTCGAGCTCGCGCAGAAGGCGGTGATGGCGGGCATCCCGATCCTGGCCGCCGTCTCGGCGCCGTCCTCGCTGGCGGTGGACCTGGCGCTGGAGTCGGGTCTGACCCTGGTCGGCTTCCTGCGCGGGCAGAACATGAACATCTACGCGGGCGAGGAACGGATCACGCTGTAGCGGTTCCCCGGGCGCTCCCGCGGCCCTGTCCAGCGATCCGGGGGCCCTCCGGTCAGCGGCCCCGGCGGGTGCGGCGCTTCGCTTCCGGCCTGGGCCCGGGCTCGGGCGGGTCGATGCGGTGGAGGTCCAGGGTCGCAGGGAGCGGGGTGACGCCGGGGCCGCCGGATTCCGCCCAGGCGATGACCTCGTCGGTCGCGGTGTCGTCCAGGGCCCAGCCGAACCAGGTCGCCCGGGCGCCCCGGCGACGGGCCTCGGTGGTGGGCTGGACCACGATGACGTTGGCCTGCGCGCACGGCCCGAGGCAGTCGCTCGTACGGACGGCCAGCCGGCCCCCCGACGCCGCCGCGGCCTCGCGCAGCCGGGCCAGCTGGCCGGCGTGGTCCGAGCCGGGGTTCTTGCGGGGGTCCCCGCAGCAGCAGCCGCGGCAGACCACGAGGGTGCAGGGGCGTTCGGCGTGGGCGGCGAGCGGGCGTATCCAGGTCACCGCCGCACGTTACCGGCCCTGCGGCGCGTGGTGTTGGAGCGACGGCGAGACCTCCACCACATGCCCGGCGGGCAGTTCGGCGCCCTCCGCGGACTCCGGGTCCCGGGCGCGGCGGCGCGCCAGCACCGCGCACACCATCAGCTGCATTTGGTGGAACAGCATCAGCGGCAGCACCGCGAGGCTCGCCTGGGCCCCGAACAGCACGCTGGCCATGGGCAGTCCGGCCGCGAGGCTCTTCTTCGACCCGGCGAACTGGATGGCGATCCGGTCCGCCCGGCCGAACCCGAGCCGCTTCGCCCCGTACCAGCTGACCAGGAGCATGACGGCGAGCAGTACGGCCTCCACCGCCAGCAGGGCGCCCAGGCGGGGGACGCTGACCTGGTGCCAGATCCCGGCGCCCATGCCCGCGCTGAAGGCGGCATAGACGACGAGGAGGATCGAGCCGCGGTCGGCGAAGCCGAGCACCTTCTTGTTCCGGACCAGGAAACCGCCGGCCCAGGGGCGGAGCACCTGGCCCAGCAGGAACGGCAGCAGGAGCTGCAGGACGATCCTGAGGAGGGAGCCGAGGGAGAACCCTCCCGCGCTGTTGCCGAGCAGGCCGGCGGCGAGGAGCGGGGTGAGGAGGATGCCGGCGAGGCTGGAGAACGAGCCCGCGCAGATCGCCGCGGGAACGTTGCCGCGGGCGATCGAGGTGAAGGCGATCGAGGACTGGATGGTCGAGGGGACCAGGCACAGGAAGAGCAGTCCGCTGTGGAGCGGGGGCGTGAGGAGGGTGGGGACCAGCCCGCGGGCGGCCAGGCCCAGCAGCGGGAAGAGGACGAACGTGCAGGCCAGCACGGTCAGATGGAGCCGCCAGTGGCGCAGGCCGTCGAGGGCCTCGCGGGTGGACAGCCGGGCACCGTAGAGGAAGAAGAGCAGGGCCACGGCCCCGGTGGCGGCGCCCTCGGCGACGGAGCCGGCCGGCCCGCGGGCGGGCAGCAGCGCTGCGAGGCCGACGGTGCCCAGGAGGGCCAGGACGTACGGGTCCAGGGGCAGCCGGGAAGGCATCTGCGGGCGGCGCATGTACGGGGCTCTCTTGCTGTCGTGGTGGCGGCGGGGCCGGGGCGTGCCCCGGGGGTGCCTCCTCATCGTGGCGCTCCGGATGGTGATCGGGAAACCCGTACACCGCACTTACTGTCATTGCGGTTCGTGATGGCCGTGGCAGCATGGAGCCATGCCCGCCATGTACGACCCCGTCCAGTTGCGCACGTTCCTCACGGTGGCCCAGACGCTCAGCTTCACCCAGGCCGCCGGGCGGCTCGGCGTCCGGCAGTCCACGGTCAGCCAGCACGTACGGCGGCTGGAGGAGGCGACGGGGCGGCAGCTCTTCCTGCGGGACACGCACAGCGTGGAGCTGACGGAGGACGGCGAGGCGCTGCTGGGCTTCGCCCGGACCATCCTGGAGGCGCACGAACGGGCGGCCGCCTACTTCACCGGGACGCGGCTGCGGGGGCGGCTGCGGTTCGGGGCGTCGGAGGACTTCGTGCTGACCAGGCTGCCGGAGATCCTCGAGGGCTTCCGGCACGAGCATCCGGAGGTGGAGCTGGAGCTGTCGGTCGAGCTGTCCGGGACCCTGCACGAAAGGCTGGACGCGGGGCGGCTCGACCTCGTCCTGGCGAAGCGGCGCGGGCCGGGGGACGAGCGGGGCCGGCTGGTGTGGCGGGACCGGATGGTGTGGATCGGGGCGGAGGGGCTGCGGGTGGACCCGGAACGGCCCGTGCCGCTGATCGTCTTCCCGCCGCCGGGGATCACCCGGGCCCGGGCGCTGGAGGTGCTGGAGCGGGACGGGCGGGGGTGGCGGATCGCGTGCACGAGCGGCAGCCTGAGCGGGCTGGTCGCCGCGGCGCGGGCGGGGCTGGGCGTGATGGCGCACACGCGGGGGCTGATCCCGCCGGGGCTGGTGCGGGTGCCGGGGCTGCCGGAGCTGGGGGCGGTGGAGTTCGCGCTGCTGCGGGGCGAGCGGAGCTCGCAGGCGGCGGAGGCGCTGGCGGCCGCGATCCTCTCGGGCGCGGACCGCCTGACCCGCCCCGCCTGACCGGGGGCCGGCCCCGGACCCCCGCGCCTCGAACACCGCCGGGGCCGCGAACGAGGCGCCCCGGACCTCGGGTCAGGTGCCCAGGATCAGCAGGCCTTCCGACGGGGGGAGGGTGCCTGGGGTGAGGGGGGCGAAGGTGAGGGGGAGGGCCAGGCGGGGTGGGCCGGATTCCGGGAGGGGGTCGAAGAAGTACGCCGCCTCCGCCGCGGTGTCGCTGACCAGGTGGGGACCGGCCGGGGACGGCGTGGCGCGGGTCAGCGGGGTGCGGAAGAGGCTGCGGAGGTGGCGGAGGATCTCCGGAGTGACGTGCGACGGACGGGGGAGGGGTGCAGGGGCCGGCGGGGTGTCCTCGGCGTCCGGGGGCTGCGCGGCAGACGGCGCGTCCGGGGGGATCGCTCCCGACAGGAGCAGCGCCAGGAGCACCGGGACGGCCTTGTGGCGCAGGGCCTCCGTGGCCTCGGGCAGCCGGTGGGCGCGGTTCGCGGGCAGGGAGAGTGCGAGGCTGCCCGCCGCGTCCCCGGTGGCGATGGGGACGGCCGAGCAGACGACCCCCGGCGCGTACTCGCGCAGGTCGAAGACCGGCGCGCCCGGAGCCAGCGCGTCGAGCGCGCTGAACAGCACCCGGCTGTCGGTGATCGTCTGCGGGGTGAGCCGGGCCGGCCGGTACCGGGCGACATGGTCGCGGCGGCGGTCGTGGTCGAGCTGCGTCAGCAGGCACTTGCCGACGGCGCTGGCGTGCGCCGCCGCCTTGAAGTCCACCCACTCCTGCACCGGCGGAGCCCCCGGCCCGTCGGCCGTCTGGGTGATCCTGACCTCCCCCTCGGCATACCGGCTCAGGTACACCGCGGCGCCCGCGCTGTCCCGGGCCAGGGCCAGCGTGCGCTGGAGCTGACCTGCCAGCCCGCTGCCGCCGGGGGCGGCGAGCCGGTCGAGGGCGGGCCCGCGCGCGTACACGCCCGCGCCCGGGCGGTACGCGTACTCCTCCTCGCACAGCATCGCCAGCAGCGGCCGCAGCTCCGCCTCCGCCAGACCGGCCTCCCGCCCCAGCTGTCCCGCCCGTACCCCCAGCGGATGCTTCTCGAGGACCCGTACGACGGCCAGCGCGCGCCGCGCCTCCGCCAGGGCCTCGCCCGTCCCGGCCCGGACGCGGCCGTCGCGCGCGGCCGACGCCAGCGCAGGATGCCGCAGCGGGCCGGCCCCCAGCCGGGTCCGCGCCGGCGACTGCGCCACCACCGGCGCCGCCGGCCGGAACGCGTCCAGCGCCGCCGGCAGTCCCGGCCTCGGCAGCGGCACCGGGCCCAGATCGGGATCGTCGAGCTGGTCGACGTAACGCAGGACCGTCGCCTGCGCGCACAGCCGCACCTCGCGCAGATCCCGCCGGCCGCCCGGCCGGAAGCCGCGCCGGCCCAGCTCCCGCGCCCAGACCCGGGCGTCGTGGTGCTCCCCGCGCCGGGAGTGGTCGAGGAACAGGCAGTACGCGGCCGACGCAGTCCGCGCCCGCCCGGAACCGGCGGCGAACTGCCACCAGAAGCGGGCGCCTTCGCGCAGCCCGGCCAGGTGCAGCAGGCAGCCGAAGACGACGGCCCCGGCCAGATCGGTGTGCCCGCTCTCGACGAAGGCCTTGAGCTGCGCCTCGGCCTTCGGGGTGCACACGGCGGCCAGGCAGACGGCCTTCAGATCGCGCCGGGCCCGTTCGGAGTCGAGCGGGCAGTCCCGCGCGGGGTCGCTCCATCCGTACGCACGGCGCCGTGAGGGCGCCGCGGCGGCCTGCCCCCGGGCGGCGCGCAGCAGCCGCGCCTCGGCCGCGCCCAGGTCGTAGTGCGGGTACCGGTCGCGGACCCCGGCCCGGGTCAGGAACTCGGCCAGGGAGCGGCGGGTGGCGTCGCCGCCGCGCTCCTCCTTGCCCTCGCGCCGCCTCATGATGCGGCGGAGGTGTCGAGCAGACGGGCGAGCCGCCGGTGGGCCTGGCCGAGCTGCGAGCGGACGGTGGCCTCGTCGACGCCCATCACGGAGGCGGCCTCGCCCGGGGTGCACTGGAGCCCGTAGCGCAACAGCACGGCGTCGCGCTGGCGCTCGGCGAGCCGGGACACGGCGGAGTAGAAGCGGATGGTGTCGGTCAGCACCTCGTACTGGTCGGCGTGGGCCTCCTTGAGGGCGGCCTCGAAGGCGCTGATGTCCATCGGTTCGGGCCAGGTGCTGCGCCGCTGCTGCCGGTCGACCAGCCGTTGCTTGAGGATGGTCCAGGCGTAGGCGTCGAGCCGGTCCATGTGGAGCATGCGTAACCACTCGTTCATGATCGAGTCGAAGGTGGCGTCCACCGCGTCCTCGGCAGCCGTGTCGGAGCCCAGCTGCAGGTACGCGAAACGCATGTACGAGGGCCGCCGGTTGGCGTGGAAGGCCCAGTACGACAGGCGTGCCGTCGGGTCCCACTGGCTCATGGGCGTCGGCCGCCGCCGTCGGCTGGGCAGTCCCACGGCCCCACCGGACTCCTCTGGTCCGCCATCGCTCACCGTTCCACCTCACCTCAATCCCCTGTGCGCGGACAGCCTGGCAGTGCGGGCGCACCCGGGGGGCGCAGAAGAGAGACGTCGAAAGATTACGTTCGGTGATGATCGGCGTGTGACCGACTTCGACCGCGCGCGGGCCCACTCCGCGCATACGCATATGCCGGGGCCAAGCCGGGCCGCCATGCACCGGCGTACGCCCTGTGACCAGCCCGGACGACCGTCACGACGGGCCCTCCCGGCCGAACCCCGGACACCGGTCCGCGGTGATCCGGTCCGGCTGTAGCATGGGCCCACTGCGAGGGCCGTGACGGAGAGGTCACTTCCCTCGCTTTTGCGTTACGTCCACCCCGAAGAAATGCGGCCCGTGGCCTTTCGGCGGTTCGATACGATGAACCGCATCACAATCCGTCACGTCACGTTGTCACCGCATAGATGAAATGGAGCATCCGAGGATGTCTCGACACCTGATCACCAGCGCGCTTCCCTACATCAACGGGATCAAGCACCTGGGCAACATGGTCGGGTCGATGCTTCCGGCGGATGTGTACTCCCGGTACCTCCGCCAGCGCGGCCACGACGTCCTCTACATCTGCGCCACCGACGAGCACGGCACCCCCGCCGAGCTCGCCGCCAAGGAGGCCGGCGTCTCGGTCGCCGAGTTCTGCGCGCAGGCGCACGACGCGCAGAAGGCGGTCTACGACGGCTTCGAGCTGTCCTTCGACTACTTCGGCCGCAGCTCCTCGCAGCAGAACGCCGAGATCACCCAGCACTTCGCGCGGCAGCTGCAGGAGAACGGCTTCATCGAGGAGCGCGCGATCCGGCAGGTCTACTCGCCGGTCGACGGCCGCTTCCTGCCGGACCGCTACGTCGAGGGCACCTGCCCGCACTGCGGCTACGACAAGGCCCGCGGCGACCAGTGCGAGAACTGCACCCGCGTCCTGGACCCCACGGACCTGATCGAGCCCCGCTCGGCCATCTCCGGCTCCACCGAGCTCGAGGTCCGCGAGACCAAGCACCTCTTCCTCCTCCAGTCCAAGCTCCAGCACGAGGTCGAGGCCTGGGTCGCGCAGCACGAGGAGGAATGGCCCCAGCTGGCGTCCTCCATCGCCCGCAAGTGGCTGACCGAGGGCCTGCACGACCGCGCGATCACCCGCGACCTCGACTGGGGCGTCCCGGTCCCGGCCGACACGTGGCCCGAACTGGCCGCCGACGGCAAGGTCTTCTACGTCTGGTTCGACGCCCCGATCGAGTACATCGCCTCCACCAAGGAGTGGGCCGACGCCGACCCGGCGAACCGCGACTACAAGTCCTGGTGGTACGAGGCCGAGGACGTGCGCTACACGCAGTTCATGGCCAAGGACAACGTCCCGTTCCACACGGTGATGTTCCCCGCCACCGAGCTCGGCACCCGCGAGCCCTGGAAGAAGGTCGACTACGTCAAGGCCTTCAACTGGCTGACGTACTACGGCGGCAAGTTCTCCACCTCTCAGAAGCGCGGCGTCTTCACCGACCAGGCGCTGGAGATCCTCCCGGCCGACTTCTGGCGCTACTTCCTCATCGCCAACGCGCCCGAGTCCGACGACTCGTCGTTCACGTGGGAGCACTTCGCCGCCACCGTCAACAAGGACCTCGGCGGCACGCTCGGCAACTTCGTCAACCGCGTGCTGACCTTCTCCCGCAAGAAGTTCGGCGACGAGGTCCCGGCGGGCAGCCCGGCCGGCGAGGCCGAGGCCAAGCTGGGCCGGCAGATCGCCGAGCTCCTGGCCGAGTACGAGGGGCACATGGAGTCCCTCCAGTACCGCAAGGCCGCGGCCGCGCTGCGCGCCCTGTGGTCGGCAGGCAACGCCTACCTCGACGAGAAGGCCCCCTGGCTGGAGGTCAAGACCGACCTGGAGGGCGCTGCGCTCACGCTGCGCACGGCGATGAACCTGATCCACCTCTACTCGGTGGTCTCCGAGCCGTTCATCCCGGCCTCGGCGCGCGCCATGCGCTCCTCGTTCGCGCTGGCCGACGACACGGCCACGTGGGTCACCCCGGAGCAGGCCGAGTCGCTGGACGCGGTCCCGGCGGGCACGCCGTTCACCGTGCCGCCGGTGCTCTTCGCGCGGGTCACCGAGGAGGACCTGGAGTCCTACCGCGAGCGCTTCGGCGGTACCGAGGCCGGCTGACCTCCCCGTCCGAGCCGAGGGGCGCGACCTTCCGGGGCCGCGCCCCTTCGCCGTACCCGTGCCCCGAACGCGGGCGCGGGACGGTAGGGGAAACCCGACCCCGAAGTGTCCACCTGGGTGGGCAGACCCGGCCGGGTGCGCGCGGCTGGAATGGGCCCATGACCCCTTCCCGTAGTGCCCGAACCGCCCTTCAGGCGACCGGCTGGCTCGTGGCGGCCGCCTGGGCGCTGTCCTTCCCGCTCTTCTCCTCACTGGAGCCACACCGGCTGTGGGGCTGGTGCGCTGCGGCCGGCTACCTGTGCGCCGCGGCGCTCACCGTCCGGCGGCCGCGGGCCGCCGTCACGGCCGCCCTCGTGGGAGCCGTCGCGGTCCCGCTGCTCTGGCTGGTGCTGACCGGCCGGGGGCAGTCCGAGGTGATGGTCGTCGAACGCTCCGGACGACTGCTGCTGGAGACCGGGCGGATGTACGTGGACCAGCCCGCGGGAGTGGACGAGTACACGCCGTACCTGCCGGGCATGGCGGCCCTCGGCATCCCGCACACGCTGCTGGGACGGCCGGGCGACGCCCGGATCTGGTGCGCGGCGGTCCTGTTCGGCGGGATGTGGGCGGGGCGCCGTCTGCTCGGCGGAGCGCGGTCGCCCCTGCTGCCCCTGCTGGTGGCCTCGCCGGTGGTGGCGCTGCCGCTGGCGGTGAGCGGCGTGGACCTGCCGCTGGCCGGGCTGTGCTGCCTGGCGCTGGCGGCGGCCGCGGCGGGGCGGCCGGTCCTGGCGGGGGCGGCCCTCGCCGGGGCGTGCGCGCTGAAGTGGACGGCGCTGCCCGCGGTCGCCGTGGCGGTGGCCCTGCTCGCGGCCTGCCGGGGCGGCCGGGCGGCGGTGCGCTGCGCTGCGGTGGCGGTCCTCGGCACGGCCGCGCTGGTGCTGCCGAGCGCACTGCTCCAGCCGGCGGAGACGGTGCGGCAGGTGTTCGCCTTCCCGACCGGGCGCGCGGAGGTGCCCACCCCGGCGAGCAGCCCGCTGCCGGGACATCTGCTGGCCGGACTGGGCACCTGGGGCTGGTGGCTGACGGTGGCTCTGCTCGCGGTGGGCGGCCTGGCGGTTGCGCTCTCGCTGGTGGTGCGGCCGCCGCTCACGCTGATGGCGGCGGCCGACCGCCTCGCGATCGGCCTCACGCTGGCCTTCCTGCTGGCCCCGGCCGGGCGCTTCGGCTATCTGGCGCTGCCGGTGCTGCTGGTGGTCTGGGCGCGGTCGGTGACCGCCCCGGGGTTCTCCCGCATCGTGGCCGGCTCCGCGGGCGGCTACGCCAAGGGTCAGCCCTCCGCGCCGCGCAGGTGGGCCAGCACCGCCAGCACGCGGCGGTTGCCCTCCGTCGGGTCGAGGTCCAGCTTCATGAAGATGCTGCTCGCGTGTTTGACGACGGCCGCCTCGGTGACGAACAGCCGGGCCGCCAAAGCCTGGTTGTTGAGGCCCTCGGCCATCAGGGCCAGCACCTCGCGTTCGCGCGGGGTGAGCCGGGCGAGGGGCCGGTCCGCCGCCTGCCGCCCCAGCAGGACCCGGACCACGTCGGGGTCGATGACCGTCTGGCCCCCCGCGACCCGTTCGAGGGCGTCGAGGAACTCCGCCACCTCGCCGACGCGGTCCTTGAGCAGGTAGCCCAGCCCGGCCGGACCACCCGCCGCCGTGCCGGCGGTGAGCAGCTGGGTCGCGTACGCCGTGGCGACGTACTGCGAGAGCACGAGCACCGGCAACGAGCCGTCCCGGGAACGCAGTTCGAGGGCGGCGCGCAGGCCCTCGTCGCGGAAGCCGGGCGGCATCCGGACATCGGTGACGACGGCGTCGGGCCGTTCGGCCGCCACCGCCCGGATCAGCTCCTCGGCGTCCCCGACGGCGGCGAGGACGCGGTGGCCGCTGCGGGTGAGGAGTTCCGTCAGCCCGGCGCGCAACAGGACGGAGTCCTCCGCGAGAATCAGCCGGAGCACGGCACCTCCACCCGGAGTTCGGTCGGTCCGCCCACCGGACTGGACACCACCAGCCTGCCCTGCAACATCGCCACCCTGTCCGCGAGACCCGCCAGGCCCGCTCCCGCGCCGGGGTCCGCCCCGCCGCGGCCGTCGTCGGTGACGGAGAGAGTCAGCCGGCCACCGTCGACCTTACCGGCGATCCCGATGTGCGAGGCGCCGCTGTGCTTCGCCGCGTTGGTCAGGGCCTCGGTGACGGTGAAGTACGCCGTGATCTCCACCGGTTCGGGCAGCCGGGGCACGTCCAGGTCCACCGTCACCGGCACGGGGTGGCGCAGCGCGACCTCCGCGACGGCCGCCGCGAGCCCGTGGTCGGTGAGCACCTGCGGGTGGATCCCCCTTATGAGGTCGCGCAGTTGCTCCAGGGCCAGCCGCGCCTCGCCGCGGCCCCGGGCCACCAGTCCGGCCGCGTCGGCGGCCTGCGGCACCCTGCGCAGCTCCAGCTCGGCGAGACCGAGGGTCATGCTGAGGGCGACCAGCTGCTGCTGGGCGCCGTCGTGCAGGTCCCGCTCGATCCGACGCCGTTCGGCCTCGAAGGCGTCCACGAGGCGGACCCGGGAGCGGGTCAGCTCCAGCACCCGGGCGTCCTCCTCGCGCGCCCCGAGCAGCAGCCGCGCGGTCTTCACCTGGGCTCCCGCGAGGAGCCCTCCCGCGTACGCGGCCAGCACCAGCCCGGCCAGTCCGACGGCGGTACCGCCCAGGGCTTCCAGCGGGCCGGAGACCGGCCTGCCGGGGATCAGCATCACGGTTTCGGGGGCAAGGGCCCACACGACGACGGGGCTCGACACGAGGATCAGAGAGAAGGCGAACAGCGTGACGACCCCGAAGCCGGCCGCGGCGAACACCGGCCCGAGCAGGGCGGCGTACCCGAGCTCCCGCCACGTGGCCCGCTCGCGCAGCCGGGTCCTCAGCCAGGCGGCGGCGGCCGCCCCGGCGAGCGAGACGTGCGGATCGGGCACGGGCGCGGGCTCCACCCACCGCAGCCGCCACCGCTCGAACTGCCCGAGCGGCACTGCTCCGGCCACGGCGCCGAGCAGCAGGAGCAGCCCGATCCCGGCGACGGCCAGCAGCACCCCCAGCCCGAGGAGCAGCGCCAGCGCGAGGAGGACCCCGTACCCCAGGAGGATCCCGCTGCCGAGGTACGACCAGCACCGCCACGGCCACCAGGAGCCGAGGAAGCGGAACGGCCGCTTCAGCGCCACCCAGACGGCGACCGGCGGTTCGGCGGCGGTTTCGGACACGCGGGACATGCGGTCAGCGTAGGCGAGCCCGCGCCCGACCCATGAGGCGGCAGCCGGACTTCTTCGGCGGCGGAGGCTCCTCGGCGTGGGCGGCGCGGCGCTCGTCATGTTCGCGTTCTTCGCCTACGCCGGCCTCGGCCTCGGCTCATGGTCACCGGCCCGGTCCTCTCCATCGGCCAGGGCAAATCGGCCGGCAGGCCCGCCGAGCGCGCTCTCGACGGCGGGCCGTCACCCGGGCCTCGGTGATCTTGACGCCTCTGCGGCGTGTCGAAGTGCCGTTGTGATCGTTTCTTCAGCCGAGACCCTCACAACGGGAGGACGCGCGGTGACCGCTTGGCAGTACTTCGCCGGAGCAGGCCTGGTGGCGGCCCTCTGCCCGCTGCAGGGCCAGGTGGCGGTCGCCGATGTCGGCACCGGAATCGCCCAGGGCCACGGCACCGGTATCGGCCAGGCCGACGGCGACGGCGACGGCGACGGCGACGGCGACGGCGTCGGCGTCGGCACCGGTATCGGCCACGGCCACGGGACGCCGCGCGACGCCTGCGTTCCGGCCGGGCCGCCGAGCCCGCCCGCCGCCACGCACCCCGCTGTCACGCCCCCCGCCGCCACACCGGCCGCGGTCCGGCCTCCCGTACGGGCCGTCCTGCCCGGCGCCGCGCGGCCGACCGTGCACCACCGCGGGCAGGGCCCCCTGCCGGCGGGCGCCGCCCCCGCGCCGCCGGAGCCGCCCCCGTCGACGGCGAAGGCAAGGGCCGCGGTGCCGGAGCCCCCGCCGCCCGCGCCTGGTCCCGCGGAGGTGGCGGAGCCGGCGCCGGCCGGAGCAGCTGCCCCGCCCCGGGCCGCAGCCGTGGCCGCGCCCGTGCGCGCCTTCCACGTGCGTCCGTACCACTCGATCGCCCTGGAGCGGCGCGGCCCGGGCGGCATGTCCACCGTGATGCTCATGGTCGTCGTCACCACCCCGGCCGTGCTCGCCGCCGCCGCACTGCGGCCGCGTTCCAAGAGCCGCGGCTGACCGCGCCGCCCGGCACCCACCCACCGATCCACCAACGGGAGAACCCTCGTGTCCGAATGGCTGGTCCTGGCCGTCGCCATGGCGCTCGTCTGCGCCCTCGTCCTCGCCTGCACCGCGTTCCGGCACCGCCGGGTCGCGGAGGACGAGGACACCAGCGAAACCCCCGACGTCATCGAGTACATGACGATGATGGTGGGCGTGGTCTACGCGATCGTGCTCGGCCTGGCCATCGCCGGCGTCTGGGAGGCCCGCGGCGCCGCCGAGGACAGCGTGCGCCGCGAGGCCCAGTCGCTGTACGAGGTCACCCAGCGCGCCGACGTCTACCCGGCTCCCGTCCGCGACCGGATCCGCGGCGAGGTGGACGCGTACGTCTCCCACACCGTCGCCGTGGACTGGCCGCTGCTGACCTCGGGCGAAGGCGCCTCGCCGAAGGGCGCCGCGCTGCTCGGCAAGCTGCGCACCGACGTCACCCACCAGAGCCCGGCGAACGAGCTGCAGGCGCAGGCCTACCAGCCGCTGCTGGACCACATCGCGGCCGCCGACGACGCCCGCCACTCGCGCATGCAGGCCGACGAGTCGACGCTGCCGAGCGTCGTCTGGTTCGGGCTGCTGGTCGGCGGGGTGGTCACCGTGGGGCTGATCTTCACCCTGCAGATCCGCAGGTCCGGACGAGAGCTGCTGCTGGCCGGTCTGTTCAGCGCGCTGATCGTGTTCCTGCTGTTCATGGTGTGGAGCTTCGACGCGCCCTACGGCCGGGAGGGAATCGATTCGGCGGGCCCGTTCCAGGACCTGTTCCCGAAGGTGGCGCTGGCCGCGGCCGAGCGCTGACGCCGTCGGCCGGGAGCGAGCGGGCCGGCTCAGGCCGGTCCGCTCCCCGTCAGCGCGACCTGCCGGCGTACGGCCGCCACCACCGGCGAATGCCGCAGCGCGTGGGAGATCCGTACGAGGTCGCGCGCGCTGCCGAGGGTGTCGAGGACGCTCTCCTCGCTGGCCCCGATGACCGCGCCCTCCGGGTCCGCCGAGCGGGCCTGGACGGCGGCCGCGACCATCGCCGCGTCGGCGACGGCGCGCGCCGTCTCCTCGTCCGTCCCGTCCGCGAGGGCCCGCGCGTACGCCTCCTCGCGGCGGCTCAGGTCGAAGTACGGGCCGAGGTGCAGGAATCCGTCGTGGATGTCCGACTCCCGCTGGATCACGCGCAGTTCGGCCGGGGCCCACCAGGACATCTGCACGCAGGGCGTGCCGCTGGGGGCGCCGATCTGCACCTCGTGCCAGAGCGCGCCGAGCCGCCGGTACGTCGTCCAGGTCTGCCAGCTGTCGGAGAGCCGCTGGCACAGCAGGGGCAGTACGAAGCCGATCGCGCTGATCAGCGCGCCGATGGAGGCGAGCGGCGGGGCGATGAAGGTGCTCAGGCCGTCGAGGTCGTGGCCGGCCCAGCGGGCGACGACCGCGGAGATCTTGGTGGCGTCGTAGCTGAGGTTGAAGATGTAGCCCGAGACGATGATCATCAGGCCGATCCGCAGCCAGCCGTGCACCTGGAGGGACCAGCGCCAGCACATGGCCACCATCACGACGGCCGCCACGAGGTGTGCCGTCAGGTAGAGGGCGATCATCTGCTGGATGTACGGGGTGTTGGCGTAGTAGGTGTCGAAGTCGCGCAGCCGCTCGACCGGGGTCTCACCGAACAGGAAGAGCACCACCAGCACCACGACGACCGCGGCGTACCCGAGCATCCAGCGGCGCGAGATGCGCCGGGTCACTTCGGCCGGGCCGCCGCGCCAGTTCACGATCAGCACCAGGCAGGCGGCGCTGAACAGGGTGATCAGGCAGTAGACGAGCGGTGCGGAGAAGTTGGCGACGCCGGTCCAGCGGTTGACCGCCTCGATGGTGGGCGGAGCGGCGAAGGTGAACACCGATCCGGCCAGGATCAACAGGGCGCAGACCGACCTCAGGAGCGGGTCGCGCCAGTTGTGCCGTAGCGCCGGCAGCTTGAAGGCGAGTGAGACCGCCAGGGCGGCTGCCGGTATGTAGTAGTCCTGGCCGTTCAACGGTCGTTCCTGTGCCCCCGGTATCCGAGCGAGGCCTCGATGCGGCCCGCCAACTGGTCACGCTGTGCGGGCGCCCGATGGCTCGCGGAACCGGCGAGCCAGGTCCGGCAGCGGCTGCCCAGCAGTAAACCGAACGTCTCCGCCTCGGTCTCCTCCGAGACGTCGGCGCGCGTGCGCGCGGCGACGCGCCGGACCGTCTCCCCGAGGTCGGCCTCGTCGCTCAGCAGCCGGGCGGCGACGGCGGCTCCGTCGACGTGGTGGCTGCAGTGGCCGGCCTTCATGTGCCACAGCTCGTGGCCCAGGATGACCAGCTGGTGGTCCGGTGCGGTGCGCTCCTCGATGACCACCAGATCGCGGTCCGCCATGTCGAGCCACAGGCCGCTGGCCGTCCCCGGCGGGAACGAGGCCATCCGGAAGTCCACCCTGCGGCCGCGGTGCCTGCTCATGCCCTCGCAGAGGGCGGCGTAGAGGTCCACGGGTTCCACGGGCGCGGTCAGCCGGAGCCCGGCCACCAGTTCGCCGCACAACCGGCGCTGCTCTCTGCCTATGCTCACCGTTCTCCCCGTCGGCGCGGATCCGGATCAGGACTCAAGGATCAGACCCAGACTCTCGACTGGGTCATCATTCATTCGGTTTGACGCTTTCGAGAAGCATGTCCAGCCACTCGGTCACCTTGTCCCGGTGCTTGTCGCTGGGCAGTTGGGCGGCGCGCCAGGCGATGCCCCGGACGCCGTGGTTCTGGAGGAGTCTTGCCAGCGGATCGCCGGTCGAAGCCGCCGGGGCGGGTACGGTTTCGCGGGCACGGCCCGCGTAGTCCTGGAGCAGCTGCTGCTCGGTGCGCTGGAGCGCGTCGGTGAGGGCGTCGGCGTCGTGCGCGGTGAGGAACCCGGCGTGGACGCCGAAGAAGCGCTGGATCGCGTCGCAGTGCTCCATGGTGGGCCTGCGGTCACCGTTGATCAGGGCGCCGGCCTGCTGCCGGGACATGCCGGCGCCGTCCGCGATCTCCTGCTGCGTGTAGCGGCGTCCGTTGGGTTTCAGCCGGGTGCGCCGGAGCAGGTCGAGGCGCTGGAGGAAACGGGTCTGCAGACAGGGCTCGCCGGCGGGACGGCCGTCCAGCAGGGTCCTCACCACGTCGGCGGGAACGCCGGAGGCCTCCGAGAGGCGGCGCAGGTCGAAGACTTTGTTGAGGTCACGGCCCATCTTGCCCGCGAGTTCGGCGACGCGCGTGACGGTGGCTGCCAGGGGCGCGTTGGCCACCGCGACGGGAGCCGGGAAGCCGTCTGTCACCAGTGGTTCTCCTAGATCGCGGCGGGGTCGGTACGGGCACATGGTCGGCTTTTGGAATCTAGCCGAGGAGCCGCCGCAGGGCCAGAACTTGCCACAGCTGTGGCGGGAATGAGCTGTCAAGAGGCTGGAATTGCCACGATAGTTGACACTCGAATGAAGTCGGTAGCAGGATCGCCACAGGTAATTGAAGATCCAGACCGTGAAGAGGGGGAGCTCTCGGTGCCACATCTCGCAGCGGTGGGCCCGTCCGATGGCCTCGCCCGAGCCGGTGAGGAGCGCCTGGCGGGCGAGGAGTCCGCACGCGGCGCAGTGCGGTCGGAGCGACGCAAGGAGATTTTGCGCCAGCGGCGCGAGGAGCTCGGCCTGAGCCAGGAAGACCTCGCCGCCCGGCTCCGTATCAGCGTCCGCGCCTACGGCAACTGGGAGCGCGGCCTGGTCAAGGAGTGGACGGACCGCAAACTGCTCGCACTGGCCGAGGCCTTGGAGATGAGCGAGCGGCAGTGCTTCTGGCTCTTCCGCGTCATGGTCGACCGCGACCCGCCGCCGACGTGGCGGGCGGCCGAGGAGAGCCGGCTGCCCCAGGACCCCGCCCAGCGCGACTACCTGTGCGACTACGCGGCCCTCATGGAAGCCGTGCCCTACCCGAGCTTCCTGGTGGACCACCGCTGGGACGTGGCACTCACCAACTCGGCGTTCGACAGGCTCTTCCAGTCGGTGCGCCCCCACCCGACCGCCCTGCCGGACGACAACTTCCTGCGCTTCGTGCTGTTCCACCCGGACGCCGCGGCCGTGCTGGAGGACCACGAACCGGCCTGGTGCGTCCCGCTGCTGGCCCAGTTCGCGAACGCGCTCGCCGCCGCTCCGGAGGACGAGGGCCTGAGCAGCATCCGCCAGGAGGTGGCCCGCGACCCGTTCATGGAGGCGGCCTACCGCTACGGGGTGCCGCACTGGCTGAGCACCCACGGGGCCGATGCCGCCGAGCGCGACGGGGCCGTGCGGACCGTGCGCCACTGGGACCCGCGCTGGGGGCACGTACGCTGCCGGCTCGTGGCCGAATCCAGCCGGATGCTCGACGGGATGGGCCTCACCCGGATCACCATGATCCTTTCGGCGCCGCAGGGCGCCGCGGCGGGCCCGGTCCCCGGCGCCGCCGCCCCGCTCCACCAGGGGCCCCGGCTGCGCGCCGTCCCGTCGCTGGAGGACTGAGCGTCCGAGCCCCCGCCGCGCCGCCCGGCAGGGGACACTGGAGCCCTCCAACATGGGCGATCACGTGTCGCGGAGCGGATGCCACGGATCGTGGCACCGATCGTGGCACGGGTGAAGGGCGGTAGGGCGTGCGGCTGACCATCCTCGGCGGGGGCGGATTCCGGGTGCCGCTCGTCTACGGTGCACTGCTCGGCGACCATGCCGAGGGCCGGGTCACCCACGTGACGCTGTACGACGAGGACCCCGCCCGGCTCGGCGCCATGGCCCGGGTGCTCGCCGACCAGGCGGCCGCCACCGGAGCGCCCGACGCCCCGGCCGTCACCGCCACCGGGGACCTCGACGAGGCCCTGCGCGGGGCCGACTTCGTCTTCTCCGCCATCCGCGTCGGCGGCCTCGAGGGGCGCGCCGCGGACGAGCGGGTCGCCCTGGCCGAGGGCGTGCTGGGCCAGGAGACGGTCGGCGCGGGCGGGATCGCGTACGGCCTGCGGACGGTGCCGGTCGCCCGGGAGATCGCCCGCAGGATCGCCCGTACCGCCCCCGAGGCCTGGGTCATCAACTTCACCAACCCGGCGGGGCTGGTCACCGAGGCCATGACCGAGGAGCTCGGCGACCGGGTGATCGGGATCTGCGACTCCCCGGTGGGGCTCGGCCGGCGCGTCGCCCGGCTGCTCGGCGCCCCCCCCGAGGACGCCTGGATCGACTACGTCGGCCTCAACCACCTGGGCTGGCTCCGCGGACTGCGCATCGGCGGCCGTGACGAGCTGCCCCGGCTGCTGGCCGACGCCGAGGCGCTGGAGTCCTTCGAGGAGGGCCGGCTGTTCGGGGCCGAGTGGCTGCGCTCGCTCGGCGCGATCCCCAACGAGTACCTGCACTATTACTACTTCAACCGTGACACCGTACGGGCGTACACGGAGGCCGAGCAGACCCGCGGCGCGTTCCTGCGCGACCAGCAGCGCGGCTTCTACGCCGAGGCGGGCCGCGCGGACCGGCCGGCCGGGGCGGCGCTGGCCGCCTGGGACCGGACCAGGGCCGAGCGGGAGGCCACGTACATGGCCGAGAACCGCGAGGCGGCGGGCACGGGCGAGCGCGACGAGAGCGATCTGGAGTCCGGCGGGTACGAGAAGGTCGCGCTCGCGCTGATGCGCGCCATCGCCCGGGACGAGCGGGCCACGCTGATCCTCAACGTCCGCAACCGCTCGACCCTGTCCGTGCTCGACGCGCAGGCCGTCATCGAGGTGCCCTGCCTGGTCGACGCGAACGGCGCCCACCCGGTGGCCGTGGACCCGCTGCCGCTGCACGCGGTGGGCCTGGTGACCTCGGTCAAGGCGGTCGAGCGGGAAGTCCTCGCGGCCGCCGCGAGCGGCTCCCGGGCCGACGCCGTCAAGGCCTTCGCGCTGCACCCCCTGGTGGACTCGGTCGGGGTGGCGCGGCAGCTCCTGGACGGCTACGCGGCGGAGCACCCGGGGCTCTCCTACCTGCGTTGATCCCGCGCCGGGGGGCCCGCCGGAGATCCCCCGTACGGCCCGGTGCGCATGCGGCGGGGTGGGGGCGCTGTGAGAGTGCGAGATGTGACCACTGCCCCCGCCGAAGCCTCCGCCGCAGCCGTGGCGCCTCCTGAGCTCGACCGGCGCCGGCGCAACGTCGTCTTCGGCACGATCATGCTGGGCGTGCTGCTCGCGGCCCTCGACCAGACGATCGTCGGCACCGCTCTGCCCACGATCGTGGCGGATCTGGGCGGCGGGGACCACATGTCGTGGGTGGTGACCTCGTACCTGCTCGCGGAGACCGTCGCGACGGTGCTCGTGGGCAAGTTCGGCGACCTCTTCGGCCGGAAACTGATCTTCCAGATCTCGGCGATCGTCTTCATCACCGGCTCGTTCCTGTGCGGCCTGGCGAGCAACATGTCCCTGCTCATCCTGTGGCGGGGCGTCCAGGGCGTCGGCGCAGGCGGCCTCATGGTCACCTCCATGGCCCTGATCGCCGACGTGGTCCCCTTGCGTGAACGCGGCAAGTACCAGGGCGCGATCGGCGCCGTCTTCGGGGTCGCGACCGTCATCGGGCCCCTGCTCGGCGGCCTGTTCACCGACCACCTGTCCTGGCGGTGGGCGTTCTACGTGAACGTCCCGATCGCGATCCTGGTCGTGATCGCGGCGGCCCGGACCATCCCCTCGGTACGGGCCGCCGGGGGGACCCGCATCGACTACCTGGGCATCGCCCTGGTCGCGGTGGGCTCCAGCGCGCTGATCCTGGCCACCAGCTGGGGCGGGAACGAGTACGCCTGGGGCTCCGCGACGATCATCGGGCTCTTCGTGCTCGGCGTGCTGGCCCTGGCCCTGTTCTGCCTGGCCGAGACGCGGGCGGTGGAACCGATGCTGCCGATGCGGCTGTTCCGGAACCCGGTCTTCACGGTCTGCTCGGTGCTCAGCTTCGTGGTCGGCTTCGCGATGCTCGGCGCGATGACGTTCCTGCCGACGTACCTGCAGTTCGTGGACGGGGATTCGGCCACGGTCTCGGGCGTACGGACCCTGCCGCTGGTGATCGGCCTGCTGATCGCGTCCGTCTTCAGCGGCAACGTCACCAGCAAGACCGGGCGGTACCGGATCTTCCCCATCGTGGGCTGCCTGGTGATGGGGATCGGGCTCTACCTGCTGTCCCGGATGGGTCCGGAGACCGGGGCCTGGCTGGAATCCCTGTACATGTTCGTGCTCGGCACCGGGATCGGCCTGTGCATGCAGGTCCTCACGATCGCCGTCCAGAACACCGTGGACTACGCAGACCTCGGCACCGCCACCTCGGGCGTCACGTTCTTCCGTACGCTCGGCAGCTCGTTCGGCACCGCCGTCTTCGGCACGATCTACGCCAATACCCTGGGCCCGGAACTGGAGGAGGCCGTCGCCGAGGCCGCCCGTGCCACCGGGGGCGATCCGGCGCAGCTGGCGGAGGCGGCCCAGAGCCCCAAGGGTGTCCAGGGGCTCGACCCGGCGGCGGCCGGGCCGATCGTCGAGGCGTACGCGCAGACGCTGCACACGGTGTTCCTGTGGACCGTGCCGGTGGCCGGGGTCGGCTTCGTCGTCGCGCTCTTCCTCAAACAGGTCCGGCTGCGCGACACCGCCCGCGCGGCGTCCACGGACATGGGCGACGGCTTCGCCTCACCGGCCACGGCCTCCGGCGACTCGGCCAAACTGCTGGAGCTGGCGGTCGGCAAACTCGTCCGGAACATGGGCCCGGAGACGGCGCGGGCGATCGTGAACGCCTCGGACACCCGGCTGGACATGGCGGGCGCCTGGGCGGTGATGCAGGTGGAGCTCATGACCCGCACCGTCGGGCACGCCAGCCTCGGGCTCGTCGCCTCGCGCCGCTCGGTGCCGCCGGAGGTCCTGCTGCCCGTCTTCGACCGGATGATCGAGGAGGGCTACCTGACCCACGAGGGCACCTTCTTCATGCTCACGGCAGCGGGGGAGCGGGAGGCGGCGACCATCTCCAAGGCGTGGGGCGACTGGCTCGGCGACCAGCTGGAGAAGGACCGCGGCCGCCCGCGGAGCGAGGAACTCCGGGCGGCGGCCGACGCGATCGCGAAGCGGCTGCTGGCCGAGGACCTGCGCGAGGGCCATTTCGCGCAGAAGGCCCCGGCGGGGGTGTGATCCGCCGCCTCTTCAGGCAGCGGGGTGAACGCGCCGGTCAGAGCCCGGTGCGGCCGCTGGTGATGCGGCTCCACAGGGAACGGGTCGCGCCGAAACCGCTCTCGTGCACCCAGACGTGCGTGCAGGACGGGCACTGCAGGTGCAGCAGGCTGCCCGTGTTGGACAGCAGGTAGCGCCAGTGGTCGGAGCACGTGCGCTGCTGCTCGCACGGGTCGCACCCGCGACTGTCGTTGCAGCTCGGACAGGTCACCCACGCGCGGCGCCCGAGGTCCGCCTGCGGGTCAAGCGGCAGCATGGCCGCCGCCGCGCGAGGGCAGTACGCCGGCCGCGACCAGGTCGTCGTACACGCGCTGCTGCTCCTCGTCGAGGCCGGAGTACAGCAGGTCGTACGCCGCCTCCTCCCCGCGCAGTACCTCGATCGGGTCCCAGTCGGAGCCGAGGGCTTCCATGACCTGGGCCCGTCGGAGCACCTCCTGCGCGGTGAGGTCGACGGTGAAGTCGACCAGCGCCGGGGTGCCCGGGCCGGTGGGGGGTGTGGGGTGGTGTGGAGCCATACGTCTGAACTTAGGTATGCCTTCTTTCCCGTGGCAAGAGGGGGTGGGAGATGTCACAGCAGGTCGCCCGCCCCTGTGGGCGGGTCGGGTCCTACGCCGCCGGGCCCTGTGGCGTCGGGTAGTCGTACGACGGGACGGGCGGCAGGGCCTGCCCCAGCTCGGGGCGCCACGCGCGCAGGACCGCCGTCGAGGGCGCGTACAGGGCATCCGGGATCCCGTCCGGGGCGAACCACTGCCAGTGCAGGATCTTGTGCGGCTCCGTGACCCTGGGGGTGCCCCGGGCGGAGGTGGTGACCGCCCCGGCGGTCAGGCGGGTCACCCCGGCCATCGGGGAGAGCTGGACGGTCAGGATCCGGACGTCCTCGGGAGCCACCCGCAGATCCGTCTCCTCGGCCAGCTCCCGGGCGGCGGCCTGCTCGAAGCTCTCCCCGGGGTCGACCTTCCCGCCGGGCAGCTCCCAGTGGCCGTCGTGCGCCTGCCCGAGCAGCACCCGGCCCTCGGCGTCGGTCACGACCAGCCCGACGCCGACGACGGCATTGGGCTGCGGGACGGCCCGTGCGGGGCGTTCGGGCCGGTCGTTCGGCGTCGTCATCACTCTGCTCCGGTTTGCTGCTGCGGTGGGGTGGTGGGTCTGGCGCGTACGTGCATCCGCTCGCCCTGCGGTCCGAAGAGGCTCAGGAACTCGGCGGGCTGCGGACCCGCGTTGAAGAAGGCGTGCGGAGTGCGGGTGTCGAATTCGGCGGCCTCCCCGGCGCCGAGCACGAGGTCGTGCTCGCCGAGCAACAGCCGCACTTGCCCCGACAGCACGTACAGCCACTCGTAACCCTCGTGGACCTGCAGCTCCGGGTCGGCCAACGGCCCCGGCAGGGGCGGCAGGATCTGCTTGAACGCGTGCACGCCGCCGAAATTGCGGGTGAGCGGCACGTACGTGCAGCCGTGCCGGACGAAGGGGCGCGCACGGATCCGCGGATCGCCCGTCTCCGGGGCGCCGACCAGCTCGTCCAGGGCGACGCGGTGCGCCTTCGCCAGTGGAAGCAGCAGCTCCAGGGTCGGCCGGCGCTGCCCGGACTCCAGCCGGGAGAGGGTGGACAGCGAGATTCCGGTGGCATCGGCGAGCTGGGCGAGGGTGCTGCCGCGCTGCAGGCGCAGGGCGCGCAGCCGTGGCCCGACGGCGTTCAGCACGTCCGCGAGTTCCTCGTCGTCCTGCTGCCGCTGGTCGTCCCGCCCGCGGTGCGGCTGTTCCTCGGTGGCCATGACTCAATTTGCCGGTTCGGCAAGAGCATTTGTCAAGCGGGCGGGTCCGGCCCCACCCTCACCGGTATGGACAAAGCAACCGACAGAGACATGCAGGCGAGCTTCTTCGACGTGGTGGTCGTGGGCGGCGGGGCCGCCGGGCTCGCAGGGGCACTGACCCTGGCCCGCGCCCGCCGGTCGGTACTCGTGCTCGACTCCGGAAGCCCCCGCAACGCCCCGGCCGCCCACTTGCACGGATACCTGGGCCGGGACGGCGCGAGCCCGGCGGAGCTGCTGGCCGTGGGGAGGTCGGAGGTCGCCGGGTACGGGGGCCGGATCCGGTCCGGGGCGGCCGGAACCGCACTCGCAGCCGACCGGCTGCCGGGGGGCGGCTTCCTGGTCCGGTGCGCCGACGGGGCGGCGGTCCGGGCCGGCCGGCTGCTGATCGCCACCGGTCTGGTGGACGAGCTGCCGGAGATCGCCGGGCTCCGGGAGCGCTGGGGGCGGGACGTGCTGCACTGTCCGTACTGCCACGGCTGGGAGGTGCGCGACGAGCCGATCGCGGTGCTGGCCACCGGCCCCGTCGCGGTGCACCAGGCGCAGATGTGGCGGAACTGGAGCGACCGGGTCACCTTGCTGTCCCCCACCTGGCCGCTCACCGACGAGGACCGGGAGCTGCTGGCCGCCCTCGGCATCGCGGTGGCGGAGGGCGAGGTGACCGGCCTCGAGATCGCGGACGGCCGGCTGGCCGGGGTGGCCCTGGCCGACGGGGGCACCGTGGCGTGCACGGCCCTCGTGGTGGGGCCGCGGTTCACCGCCCGCGCCGGGGTGGCGGCGAGCCTGGGGCTGCCCGTCGCCATCGTGGAGCGGGCCGGGGTGGCGATCGGCACCTGTCTGGAAGCGGATCCGGCGACCGGGGCCACCGCGCTGCGGGGCGTCTGGGCGGCCGGGAACGTGGCCGGTCCGATGGAGCAGCTGGCCGGCGCGGCCGCGGCCGGCGTGCGTGCGGCCGTGGCGATCAACACCGACCTGATCGAGGGGGAAAGCCGGCGGGCCCTCGAGGCCCACCGCGCGGGCCGGAGCGTGGGCGGGGCGTAGCGCATCGGACAGGTGTGCGGGTTTCGGTCAGGGCCCGTCCGTGCAAGCTCTGAGCGGTCTGATCTTCGTACCGTTCATCGGCTCATAGGCTCGGGGGCGCGCAATGGCACATGTGCTGGTCATCGGTGGAGGTGTCGGAGGGCTGGCGACCGCGCTGCTCGCGGTGCGGCGCGGACACACCGCCGAGCTGTTCGAACGGGATGCGCGTGCCCCCGGCGCCGCACTCGACCGGGACTTCTTCGGCTGGCACCGGCCCGGCGTCCCGCAGGCCACCCAGCCGCACGCCCTGCTCGGCGCGGCCCGCACCGTGCTCCGGGACGAACTGCCCGACGTCCACGCGGAGATGCTGCGGCTCGGCGCCCGCGAACGGCACGAGCTGGACTGGTTCGAGGTCCGCCCTCCCGAGCGGCCCGGCGACGAGGACCTCGTGATGCTGCAGGCCCGGCGCATCGTGCTGGAGAGCGCGCTGGCCACGGCCCTGCGCGCCGAACCGGGGGCCGTCATGCACCACGGGGAGCCGGTGACCGGGCTGACGACGACCGGGCCGACGACGACCGGGTCGACTCCGACCGGGCCCGGAGCCGCGGCGGTCCGGGTGACGGGCGTGACCACGCAGGCCGGTGCGTACGCGGGGGACCTCGTCGTGGACGCGGGCGGCCGGCGCGGCGGCGTCGAGCGGCTGCTGGCCGCGGCGGGCTGCCGCCCGGCTCTCGTGGAGCGGCACCGTACGGGGCTGGCGTACTTCTGCCGCTGGTACCGGCTGCCCGGGGGGCTCGAGGAGGGGCCGCGCCGGCCCTGGGCGGTGACCGGCGGCACCTTCGCCGGGTGCGCGGTCTTCCCGGCCGACAACCGGGTGTTCGCCGTGACCCTGTTCGTCCACACCCGGGACACCACCCGCTCGGCGCTGCGCGATCCCGCCGTCTTCGAGGCCGCCGCCCGGGCCTTCCCGCCCGGTGCGGCCTGGCTGGACCTGGGTGCCGAACCGCTGTCCGGCGTACTGGCCACGGCGAGCCTGGACAACCGGTGGAGCGCCCTCGTCGACGAGCAGGGGCCGGTGGCCACCGGACTCGTACCCGTCGGGGACGCGATCACGCACACCAACCCGACGCTGGGGCAGGGCACCTCGCTCGCGCTGTGGGCGGCGCGCAGGGTGGCCCGTACGGCGCACCAGGACCCGGGGTCGGCGCGCTTCGCCGCCGAGTACCACGCGTGGGCCGTGCGCACCCTGAAGCCGTGGTTCGACTTCCAGGTGGTGGCCGACGCGGCCATCGGCGAGCGGTTCGCGACCCGGGCGGGGCGGACGGGGACGGCCCGCGAGGTGGCAGCGCTGTTCGAGTGCGCCCTGGAGGATCCCGAGGTGATGCGGGCCCGGGCCCGGGTCCGGCACTTGGCCGAGCGGCCGGAGCGGGCGTACGCGGACCCGGAGGTCCGGGCCCGGGTGGCGCGCTGGCTGGCGGCGCGGCCGGACTACGCACCGCACGCGGTGGGCCCGGACCGGGAGGAGTGGGAGAAGCTGACGGCGGGGTCCTGAGGGCGGGTCCCGCGCCGGGTTCGGGGAGGCCTACGTGCCGGCGGCCGGGCCGAGGACCTCGGCGAGGTCGTAGCCGACGACCTCCTCGAGCTGGGCGTACGTACAGCTCTCCGGTTCGCGGTCGGGCCGCCAGCGGCGGAACTGGGCGGTGTGCCGGAAGCGGTCGCCCTCCATGTGGTCGTACGCCACCTCGCAGACGCGTTCGGGCCGCAGCGGCACCCAGGAGAGGTCCTTCGTGCCGGTCCAGCGGCTCTGCGCGCCGGGCAGCCGGGCGCTCTCGTGGGCGGCCTCCTCGGCCCAGGCGGCCCACGGGTGCCCGGTGGTGTCGTCCATCCGCAGCGGCGCGAGCTCGTCCACGAGCTCGGCGCGGCGCTTCATGGGGAAGGCGGCGCAGACCCCCACGTGCTGGAGGGCGCCGCTGGTGTCGTACAGGCCCAGGAGCAGCGATCCGACGATCGGACCGCTCTTGTGGAAACGCAGACCCGCGATGACGACGTCGGCCGTACGCTCGTGCTTGATCTTGAACATGAGACGGGCATCGGGCCGGTAGGGCAGATCGAGCGGCTTGGCGATCACCCCGTCGAGCCCGGCGCCCTCGAACCGCTCGAACCACTCCTGCGCGAGCGCGGGGTCGGTGGTCGCGGGCGCGAGATGAACGGGGGGCCGAGCGGTGGACAGGGCGTCGGCGAGGGCGGTGCGGCGGTCGGTGAGCGGGGTGTCCAGGAGCGCCTCGTCACCGAGCGCGAGCAGGTCGAAGGCGACGAAGCTGGCGGGGGTCGTCCGCGCCAGCATGTCGACACGGGACTGCGCGGGATGGATCCGCTCGGTCAGCCGGTCGAAGTCGAGCCGGCCGCCCTGAACGATGACGATCTCGCCGTCCACCACGCAGCGGGGCGGCAGGTTGTCCTTGAGTGCGGTCACCAGCTCGGGAAAGTACCGGGCCAGGGTCTTGCCGGTGCGGCTTCCGATCTCCACCTCGTCGCCGTCGCGGTGCACGATGGCCCGGAAGCCGTCCCACTTGGCCTCGTACTGCATGCCCGGCGGGATCCTGGCCACCGACTTGGCGAGCATCGGCTTCACGGGCGGCATCACGGGCAGATCCATGTCTTAGATTCTGCGGTGGTACGCCCCGGTCCGCCCGGTATGCGCACCTGGCCGGGCCCGCCTACCGTGGCGCACATGGGTGCATCCGGTAATGCGATCGAGCTGGAGGCGGGCGGTCGGACGGTGCGGCTGTCCAGCCCGGACAAGGTCTACTTCCCCGAGCGGGGCCTGACGAAGCTGGACGTGGCGCAGTACTACCTGGCCGTGGGCGACGGGATCACGCGCGCCCTGCGCAACCGGCCCACCACCCTGGAGCGCTACCCCGAGGGGGTGCAGGGCGAGTCCTTCTTCCAGAAGCGCGCCCCGAAGAACCTGCCCGACTGGATCCCCACCGCCCACATCGAATTCCCCTCCGGGCGGACGGCCGACGAGATCTGCCCGACCGAGCCCGCCGCCGTGCTGTGGGCGGCCAACCTGGGCTGCCTGACCTTCCACCCCTGGCCGGTGCGCCGCGAGGACACCGACCGGCCCGACGAGCTGCGCATCGACCTGGACCCGCAGCCGGGCACCGACTACCACCACGCGGTGATCTGCGCCCACGAGCTGCGCGACGTACTGGAGGACCTGGGCCTGCGCGGCTGGCCCAAGACCTCGGGCGGGCGCGGCCTGCACGTCTTCATCCCGATCGAGCCGCGCTGGACCTTCACCGAGGTCCGGCGCTGCGCGATCGCGATCGGCCGGGAGCTGGAGCAGCGGATGCCCGGGAAGGTGACCACGGCGTGGTGGAAGGAGGAGCGCGGCGAGCGGATCTTCGTCGACTACAACCAGACCGCCCGCGACCGCACCATCGCGTCCGCCTACTCCGTACGCCCGCGCCCGCACGCCCCGGTCTCGGCCCCGCTGCGCTGGGACGAGATCGACTCCGCCGAGCCCCGCGACTTCGACATCACCACCATGCCCGCGCGCTACGCCGAACTCGGCGACCTGCACGCGGACATGGACGACCACGCCTTTGCCCTGGACGCCGCCCTGGAACTGGCCGAACGCCACGAACACGACCACGGCCTGGGCGACATGCCGTACCCGCCGGACTACCCGAAGATGCCGGGCGAACCGACGCGCGTCCAGCCGAGCCGCGCGAAGCACGAGGACTGAGCCCGCTGTCAGTGGCGGGTGCCATGCTCGTAGTGAGGACGGAAGGAGTACGGGTCATGCTCACGACGGACTACAAAGACGGCTCCCCGAACTGGGTCGACCTCGGCACGCCCCACCTCGACGGCGCCGCCGGGTTCTACACCGGGCTGTTCGGCTGGGACTTCCGGCCGGGCGGCGAGGAAGCCGGCGGATACGCGATGTTCCACCTCGGCGGCAAGACGGTGGCGGGCGCCATGGCCGTCGCGCCGGAGGAGGTCCGGTCCGCCTGGACGCTGTACTTCCAGAGCTCCGACGCCGACGCCACTGCGGCCGCCGTGGTCGAGGCGGGCGGCACGGTCGCGGTCGAACCCCGGAACGTCATGGGCCTCGGCCGGATGGCGATCTTCGCCGACCCGGCGGGGGTCACGTTCTCGATCTGGCAGCCGGGCAGGATCGAGGGCCTCGGCGCGGTCACCGACGTCGGCACCCTGTGCTGGACCGAGCTGTACACGGCCGACGTGCAGGCGGCCGCGGCCTTCTACGGCTCGGTCTTCGGCTGGGAAATCAGCGAGATGCCCTTCGAAGGCGGCTCGTACACGGTGGTCAAGGCGGCCGGCACGCCCGACGAGGCGGCCTTCGGCGGCCTGGTCCCGATCGGCTCGGACCCGGTGGAGGACGCCGAACGCCCCTACTGGACCCCGTACTTCGAGGTGGCCGACTGCGATGTGACGGCGGCCAGGGCCGAGGAGTCGGGCGGCAAGGTCCGGCTGTCGCCGGTGTTCATGGAGGGCGTCGGCCGCTTCGCGAAGCTGGCGGACCCCTACGGTGCGCGGTTCGCGGTCATTGCCAGCGCTCCTGCGGCAGGGGCCTGAGCCCTGCGGAGGGCCCGGAGTGAGCCGGTGTTGATCAGGCGTTGATCGGACGTCCATCGGCGGCCGTGAGTATCTCCGGCATGTCGATGAACACCGCTACCGCCACCACCGCCACCACCGCCACCACCGCGCCCGCCTGGTACGACCTCGCCCTCTGCGCCCAGACGGGCCCGGGCTTCTTCTTCCCGGAGCCCGGCTCGTCCCTGCGGGACGCGAAGCGGCTGTGCGGGGCGTGCGAGGGCCGCGTGGCATGCCTGGAGTACGCCCTGGCCAACGACGAGCGCTTCGGCGTCTGGGGCGGCCTCTCGGAGTCGGAGCGCCTCGCCCTGCGCCCGCGCAGCTGACCGGGCACGAGGGCCGCACAGGCCCGACGGCCGAGCAGCACGAAACCCTGGCGGAGTACGGCTCTGCCAGGGTTTCGGTGACGGGCTGAGGGTCCGGGCCGTCAGGCCTTGCGGGCCGCGATACGGGCCGCGCGGGCGGCCAGGCGCTCGTCGAACTTGCGGGCCTCGGAGTCCAGGCCGTTCATGAACAGCCCCAGCTCCTCCTGGGCCTTCTGGCCCTCGGGGCCGAGACCGTCGATGTCCATGATCTTCAGGAAGCGGATCACGGGGCTCAGCACGTCGTCGTGGTGGATCCGCAGGTTGTAGACCCCGCCGATCGCCATCTGGGCGGCCATGCGCTCGAAGCCGGGCATGCCGTGTCCGGGCATCCGGAAGTTGACCACGACGTCGCGCACGGCCTGCATCGTCGGGTCCGGGGCGATCTCGAAGGCGGCGCCCAGCAGGTTCCGGTAGAAGATCATGTGCAGGTTCTCGTCCTGCGCGATGCGGGCCAGCATCCGGTCGCAGACCGGGTCACCGGACTGGTGGCCGGTGTTGCGGTGCGAGATGCGGGTCGCGAGCTCCTGGAAGGCCACGTACGCCACGGAGTGCAGCATCGAGTGCCGGTTGTCGGACTCGAAGCCCTCCGACATGTGCTGCATGCGGAACGCTTCCAGCTTGTCCGGGTCCACGGCGCGCGAGGCCAGCAGGTAGTCGCGCATCACGATGCCGTGGCGGCCCTCCTCGGCCGTCCAGCGGTGCACCCAGGTGCCCCAGGCGCCGTTGCGCCCGAAGAGCGTGGCGATCTCGTGGTGGTAGCTGGGGAGGTTGTCCTCGGTCAGCAGGTTCACGACCAGCGCGATCTTGCCGATGTCGGTGACCTTGGACTGCTCCGGGTCCCAGGCCTCCCCGTCCTCGAAGAAGCCCGGGAAGTTCCGGCCGTCGCTCCACGGGACGTACTCGTGGGGCATCCAGTCCTTGGTGACCTTCAGATGGCGGTTGAGTTCCTGCTCGACCACCTCTTCCAGCGCGTACAGCAGCTTGGCGTCTGTCCACGCCTCCGAGCTGCCGAGGTGGGGAGAGGTGATCGTCACGGGTGCTCCTGGGGACAAAGCGAATTACCTACGGTTCCGTAGCCTACGAACCCGTAGGTTAAGCGGAGCGTGAGGAGCCGCCAAGCCCCAGGCGTTCATATGACCGGTTACATCCGGTTATCTACGCAGTTTGTAGGCGTGCTGGAGGGGCGTCGGGGAGCGAAAGTCACGCCGACAGGTGGTCCCCGGGACCGTCCTTGACGGCGGGGACCACCACGCCCGTCACTCGTGCCAGAGCGTCTCCCGCACCTCCTCGGCCGTGGTCGGCCGCATCTCGCCGTCGAGCAGCAGCCACCGCGTGATCCCGATCGACTCCAGGAACGGCACGTCGTGGCTCGCGACCAGCAGTGCGCCCTCGTACGACTCCAGCGCGCCCGCCAGCTGCCGCACGCTCGCCAGGTCCAGGTTGTTCGTCGGCTCGTCCAGCATCAGCAGCTGCGGAGCCGGCTCCGCCAGCAGCAGCGCCGCCAGCGCCGCCCGGAACCGCTCGCCGCCCGACAGCGTGCCCGCAGGCCGGTCCGCCCGGGCGCCCCGGAACAGGAAGTGCGCGAGCCGCGCCCGGATCAGATTGTTCGAGGCCTGCGGGGCGAACCGCGCCACGTTCTCCACCACCGAACGGCTCTCGTCGAGCACGTCCAGCCGCTGCGGCAGGAACCGCGTCGGCACATGGGTCAGCGCCTCGCCGGACGCCGGCGCGAGCAGGCCCGCGATCGTGCGCAGCAGGGTCGTCTTGCCCGAACCGTTGCGGCCCACCAGCGCGATCCGCTCCGGACCGCGCAGCTCCCACTCACCCGCAGCCCTGGCCCCGTGCACCAGGTGCACATCGCTCAGGGTCAGGACCCGGCGCCCCGGCGGGACCTGTGTGGCGGGCAGCCTGATCCGGATCTCGTCGTCGTCCCGGACCGCCTCCACCGCCTGGTCCAGCCGCTCCTTCGCCTGCGCCAGCTTTTCGGTGTGCATGATGCGGTGCTTGCCCGCCGACTCCTGGGCGGCGCGCTTGCGGGCGCCCATGACGATCTTCGGCTCGCGCTTCGAGTCGTACATCTTCTGGCCGTACCGCTTGCGCCGCGCCAACTTCATGTGCGCGTCGGACAGTTCCCGCTTCTGCCGCTGTACGTCGGCCTCCGCGACCCGGACCATCCGCTCGGCCGCGTCCTGCTCGGCGGCGAGCTGCTCCTCGTACGCAGTGAAGTTCCCTCCGTACCAGCGGACTTCGCCGTCGTGCAGGTCGGCGATCTGGTCGACCCGCTCCAGCAGCTCCCGGTCGTGGCTGACCAGGAGCAGCACCCCGGACCAGGACTCGACCGCCGCGTACAGGCGGCGCCGGGCGCGCAGGTCGAGGTTGTTCGTCGGCTCGTCCAGCAGCAGGACGTCGGGCCGGGCCAGGAGCAGGGCCGCGAGGCGCAGCAACACGCATTCGCCCCCGGAGAGTTCGCCGACCGTACGGTCCAGGCCGATCCGGGCGAGCCCGAGCTGGTCGAGCGTGGCCAGGGCCCGCTCCTCGACGTCCCAGTCGTCGCCCACCGTGGCGAAGTTCGCCTCGGAGGCCTCGCCCGCCTCGATGGCGTGCAGGGCGGTGCGGATGGCGCGGATGCCGAGCGCCTCGTCCACGCGCAGGGCGGTGTCGAGGGTGACGCTCTGAGGAAGGTGCCCGATGGTTCCGGCCACGGACAACTGGCCGTCGGACGGGGTCAGTTCACCAGCGACGAGCTTCAGCAGGGTGGACTTCCCGCAGCCGTTGAGCCCGATGAGGCCGGTACGGCCAGGACCGACGGCCAGGTCGAAGCCCTCGAAGACGGGGGTGCCGTCGGGCCAGTCGAAGGACAGGGCGGAACACGTGATGAAAGCAGGGGTATGGGACATGGAGGCCTCCAGGTTGCGTGAGTGGTGCGTGCAACGCGGGGAGACAGCCGACGGCCGGGTGGGTCGGTGTCTCGGACCTCAGAAGTCCAATGTCCTGCTCCGTTTCGACGGCGGTGGGGCGTCTACGAAGCTACGGGCGGCCTGAGCCGCCCGCAAACGAATTAAGCGCGGGGGAGCGGGCGGGCAGGAGGTGGGGCCCGCCCTCAGCGCGGGTCGCGCATCAGCTCGGCCAGGCTGTGGTCCATGTCGAGGTACAGGTGCTCCAGACCCGGCGGGACGACCGTCGCGGCCCGTTCCAGGAACAGGTGCAGTTCGGCCGTCAGCATCAGCACGATCGCCACGCCCTCGGGCGCGTGGAACTCGATCGTGGTCCGGTCGATGTCGTACGGCCGCACCCGCACGTCGCCGCACCCCGTCGGGCGGTCCAGCCCCGACTCGAGGAGCTCGCGCGCGAAGGTCCACGAGACCTCGATGCCCTCGAGGGTGGCGGGGGCGGGGAAGGCCATGCGCACGGCGAAGGGATCTGCGCGGTCGTAGCAGAGCGTGACGGGTACGGTCTCGACCTTCGGGGCGGTGGCGACCAGACGGGCCTGCACGGCCTGCTCGATAACAGTGATCAAGGCTCGCTCCCTTGCGGCGGATCTGCTGCCGGGCGTGGGTGGAACCCGGCAACCGGATAGACGCCGGAATCGGCAAATCCGTGCACGCGAACTGACGTGAGCTGTGTCACCGATTGGCTGGAACGCGTCCGTTTGATTGCACAGAGTAATGGCGTGAGGTGGTGGGAGCGGATGCGCGCCAAGGGGGCTCAGCCGCTGCCGCACGCTCCGGAATGGTCGCAGAACGGCTGGTTCCCGCTCACTCCACAGGCGCAAAGCACTGCCCTGGTCTCCCTGCGGACGGTCCCGTCGGGCGTCGTCACGTGCAGATCGCCGCGCATCACGAGCTGGCCGGCGGCCGACCGTACGACGGCGGTCGGCCGGTCCGGCTCCTCGGCCGGCCCCTCGTCCGCGAACCGGTACTGCAGCGCGCCCGAGGGGCAGCGGCGGATCACCTCGGCCACCCGCTCCGGCTCGGCCCCGTCGGGCTGCACCCACGGACGCTTCCCCGAGTCGAACACCTCGGGCAGCCCGCCCACGCACTCGGCGGCGTGCAGACACCGGCCGGTGTCGTACGTGACGGTGATGCGCTTGCCGTCGTAGGCCTTGGGTTCCTTGGATGGCATGGCCCCAGCCTAGGAACGCGGCGACCCGGATGCACCCTGGACGCCGGATCCGGGGTGCATTAGCTTCCGGCGCCATGAGACTTCTGGGAGTTGGCATGGCCGCGGCGGCTCTGACAGTGGGGCTGCTGGCCGCCCCCGCGTACGCGGAGGACGCGCACGACGTGCAGGGGTACGACGCGCAGGGGTTGCGGGGCGTGGGCTGGGCGCTGAAGGAGACCGGCAAGGACTCCCGCTTCCGCGGCCTGGCGGCGGTCAGTCGCTCCACGGCCTGGGTGGCAGGCTCCAAGGGCACGGTGCTGCGCACCGTGGACGGCGGCCGCAGCTGGCGCGACGTCTCACCCCCGGGCGCGGTCGCGGAAGGCCTGGAGCTGCGCGACATCGAGGCCTTCGACGCGCGGCGTGCGGTGGCCCTCTCCATCGGGGAGGGCGAGGCGTCACGGGTGCTGCGCACCGAGGACGGCGGCGCCACCTGGACCGAGACCTTCCGCAACCCCGACCCGCGCGCCTTCTACGACTGCCTCACCTTCTTCGACTCCCGGCACGGGCTGGCCATGAGCGACCCGGTGGACGACAGGTTCCGGATCCTGTCGACGGACGACGGCGGCCGGAACTGGTCGGTCCTGCCGAGTGCGGGCATGCCGGACGCCCTGGCGGGCGAGGCGGGCTTCGCGGCGAGCGGCCAGTGCCTGGTGAGCGCGGGGTCGCGCGACGTCTGGCTGGCCACCGGCGGCGGCGCGGCCGCCCGGATCCTGCACTCGGCGGACCGCGGCCGCACCTGGCGGGTCGCCGAATCGGGCATCCCGGCGGGCGACCCGGCCAAGGGGGTCTTCGCGCTGGCCTTCCGCGACCGTACGAGGGGCCTCGCGGTCGGCGGCGACTACCGCACCGGCGAAGCCTCCCCGCAGGCCGCGGCCGTCTCGGCGGACGCGGGCCGCACCTGGCGCCCGGCCCACACCCCACCGCCGTCATACCGCTCGGGCGCGGCCTGGCTCCCGCACCTGCACGACGCGGCCCTGGCGGTGGGCCCGACCGGCACGGACGTCACGACGGACGGCGGCAGGAGCTGGCGGCCGCTCGAGGCCGGCTCGTTCGACACCGTCGACTGTGCGGGTGACGGGGGCTGCTGGGCGGCGGGGGAGAAGGGGAGGGTGGGGAGGCTGGAAGTCCGGCTGGGAGCCGGAGCGGAATGATCCTGACGGGTTATCAGGGCTGTTGGGCCTTCTGCGGGTTGTCGTGCGTCGTGTTGTGCGGGATCGCCGCCGCGGGGGTGTTCCAGGGGTTGTCGCGGTGCGTGCTCGGGGTCGGCGAGTCGATCGGGATAGGGGCGGGGGCGGGGTCCACGCGTTCGTCGTCGCGTCGCTTCGCGATGGCCTTCGGCCACCCTTGACTGCCCGGCCCGCCCCGGAATGCCAACAGACTGCCGGGACGCCCCCGAAGGATGGCCAGGGGGGTCCGGATTCCGACCAGCCCAGATCAGAGATGCCGCCCGGCAGCCCCTGTCGTCCGGAGCCAGTCCCCAGGACCACGGAGGGGAGCAGGATGGGGCCAGGGGGAGGCCACGGTCCCCTGAAGGGCCCATAGGAAGCACTTTCCGGGCCCGGGCAGGGTCAACCTGCACCAGACAGCGACCAGATGACCATGCCGGCAGGAGTGGGCCCGCGCGCCCCAGATCGCTACGCGCTCCTCATCTCTCGGCGTCCGACGGCCGTCTGGGGTGGGGACTGCAACGTTGCGAGGGCGTGGTCGGTCTGCGCCGAACGGGTCGACGATGTGGTGGGACGACGTTGCGGCCTGGGCATTTCGGGCGAGCGCCATAGGGTGGCCGTCGTTTGCAGGGGACGGAAGAACGGACGTTCATGGCGTACGAACTGCGGGATCGCACGATCTTTCGTGCCACCTCGACTCCTGGCACCACCGCCACGCACGACACCGGCCTGCTCGTGCTTCGGCTCGTCGTCGGCCTCACCATCGCCGGCCACGGCACCCAGAAGCTCTTCGGCTGGTTCAAGGGCCCGGGCCTCACCGCGACCGGCAAGGGCTTCTCGATGAGCGGCTATCCCGCCGGGGATGCCATGGCCGTCATCGCCGGCCTCTCGGAAACCCTGGGTGGCCTCGGGCTCGCCCTCGGCCTGCTCACTCCGCTCGCCGGCGCGGCTCTGACCGGTACGTTCATCAACGTCCTCGCAGTCCGGGGCTTGAGCGCCTACTTCGCCCCGAAGGGTGTGGAACTCGAGTCGGTGCTCTTCGCCGGGGTCGTCGCCCTCACCCTCACCGGGCCGGGCCGCTTCTCCGTCGACCGCTTCCTCCCCGTCCTACGCGAGTCGCGGGCCCGGTACTCCTTCCTCGGACTGCTGCTGGGAGTCGTAGTGGGTTTCACCGTCCTCCTCATCCGCGACTGACCCCAAGGCGTCAGACGGAGTCCGCTGCCGGATTCCTCAACCTCCCACTCGGGGCACGCGCCATGACAAACAGCCCACGGTCGCCTCGTCAGGGAACAGGTGGCGATCGTGGGCGGCTTAGAGCGGCCCCAGACGATCGTCGGACGCTGAGAGATGAGGAGCGCGTAGCGATCTGGGGCGCCTGCGGGCCCACTCCTACCGACATGCGCATCTGGCCGCTGTTTGGTGCAGGTTGACCCTGCCTGGGTCCGGAAAGGGTGCCTATGGGCCCTTCAGGGGACCGTAGCCTTCCCCCAGCACCATCCTGCTCCACCTCCGTGGTCCTGGGGACTGGCTCCGGATGGACAGGGGCTCCTGCTCGGCATCTCTGATCTGGGCCAATCGGAACATGAACC